>JANLFN010000006.1 GCA_024655885.1 Eubacteriales bacterium
AAGCCAAATATCCCCCCGCCTGGAGACCGGCTCTATTATTTCCGCGGCAGCCTTGCCGACATCAAAGTCATCTTCCTTCACCTTGTCCGATGCCGGATCCCCGAACAGTTCATCAAGCTCCGCCGCGTCAAAGCCTGTCAGGGAGACATCAAAGCCGCTGCTTTCCAAGTCCTTCAACAGATCTGTCAACATCGGAACATCCCAATCGCCGCTTATTTTGTTGAGCGCCACGTTCAGCGCTTTTTCCCTCTCTTCATCCATGTCGACAACCACACAGTCAATTTCCTTAATCCCCAGGGCTGTGAGCACTTTATACCGCTGATGGCCGCCGACAATGTTGCCAGTTCGCTTGTTCCATATAACCGGCTCAACATAACCGAATTCCTCAATACTCCTTTTTAGCTTTTCATATTCATGAGCACCCGGTTTAAGGTCCTTGCGCGGGTTATATTTTGCCGCCTTCAGTTTTTCAGCGGGTATTTTCTGTATTTCCAATGCTTACACCTCCAGCTTGACAGCTCTCTTTCCCGTAAACTCCTCCCAGCGTTTAACCGCCAGGTCACAATATACCGGCGTTAATTCCATCGCATAACAGCATCTCTCTGTCTGCTCTGCCGCGATAATTGTCGTGCCGCTCCCCGAAAAGGGCTCCAGCACAATACCGCCTCTATCACTGTGCATTTTAATGCACCGCCAGGGCAGCTCCACCGGGAACATGGCAGGATGCTCCTTGTTGGCGCGTACCGTTGTCATTTCCCATATGCCTGCATAGCCCCATTTCTTTCGTTCCTCTTTGGTAAGCCGCTTTACAAATTTGTAGCTGTGAGCGGCAAAGGCAGAAAGCCAAACATATTCCTGGTCGTTATATTCTAAAGCTTCACCGTTTCCACTGAAAGCTGAGATATATTCATACTGCCGCACCGGCTTGTTGGAAACCAGGTGATAAGGCCCGACGCCGAAATTCATGCCCTGTTTCTTCCAGATGCGGATCCAAATCGGCCTGAAGCCGTTGTCTGCAAACATGTTCACACTGTATACGCTGGTCGGCTCGATAAACTGCGAGCCTGTGGCATACAGATCACCCAGGTTCCAGCAGACGATATCCGCATGCCTGCATATGTTTTTGATTGCCGGCTTCATGGTGGCAAACCATGGCTCAATGCCCTTTTGTTCATAATCCTTGCCTACGCCATAAGGCGGGGAAGTGACACAAACCTGCGCATGCTTGCCGGCCATCAGCTTTCCGAAGTCTTCTACCGAAGTGGAATCGCCGCACATTAGCCTGTGGTTTCCCAAAAGCCAGATGTCGCCCTTTTGTGTAATGGCCCCGTCCTTTTCAATCTGCTCTTTAGCCTTGTCGGCATCAAAGCCATCCTGCACCGCCTCTTTGGAATACCACTGGTTCATAAGCTCGTCAATTTCCGCGGCGTCAAAACCAGTGAGCGATACATCAAAGGCGCTGCTGTCAAGGTCAGCCATCAAAGCAGCGAGTTTATCGGAGTCCCATTCGCCCTGAATTTTATTAAGAGCCACATTCAGCGCCTTTTCCCGCAGTTCATCCAAATCCACTACAACACAGTCAATTTCTGAAAAGCCCAAATCAAGCAGCACCTTGAGGCGTTGATGGCCTCCCACCACATTGCCTGTCCGTTTGTTCCAGATAACCGGTTCAACATATCCAAATTCGGTAATGGAACGTTTCAATTTCTCATATTCCTTGTCACCCGGCTTCAAGTCCTTGCGCGGGTTATATTCTGCCGGGTTTAAAAACTCCACCTTTATTTTCTGTATGTCCACTTTTATCTACCTCGCTTCATGGATAACAGCCACTCCATCGCATCCTCATGCGGCATGTTGTTTCTGAATTCCTGCGTGCAGTTTTCTTTGACCACCTCATAAATCTTGCCCCATGCAGCGTCTGCCTGCTTGAGATAGGTAATGGCCATCTGCACATAAGGCGACTGCATCGGCTGTCCTGTGGTCGGATGCTTGGCCAGAAGGCCATGCTTGGCGTTCATGGCTTCACACTCCAGCCAGCGTGCCTTGCACATGGCATATTCCTCAATGTGGGCTGGCAGTATCAGCTTTAAGCAGCCTGTCTTTTGAAGCCAGGCTGCCGTAATATTAAAAATCTCCTTGCCATGCTCGGATAAATACTCCGGCGGGACAGGGAGCGTTTCTTCCTTGTCAAAATCCTTAAATTCAAGCACCGTTAAAGGTCTTTTACCAGGATTCCCTTCCAAAATTTTGTCTACCAACGGTTTTTTTGGCCTGCCTGCACCTGTTCTCTTTCCTCCTCTCGCCATGTTTGTCACCTCACTTCCTTGCTGCCTATATCCCCCTTTTGAAATCGCGACTTTTCGCGCGTGACCGCGCGCCCGCTCTCGGTGCTCGCCTTGGGAGGATTTCAGCCCCCCTTGCCGTCTATACCATGCCTCTATCCTTCAGACCCTTGACATCATCATGATACCTGCACAAGCTCTGCAGGTTGTTTATATCCAGGGCAGCGCCGCCTTCCTTGATAGGCACAATATGGTCTACAACCGTCGCAGGCGTTACCCTGCCTTCCCTTTCACAATGTTCGCATAAGGGATTTTGGCTGAGCTTCTTCTTTCTAAGCCGCTGCCATTCGGGTGAACTATAGAACCGTTTGCTGAACTCGTCCCTTTTGAAGCGGTTATATTTTTTATATTCCTCCCTGCGGTGCCAGCTGCAATACTGTCCGTCTGTCAGTTCCGGGCATCTGGGATAGCTGCATGGTCTATCAGGCTTCCTTGGCATCAGGCTTCACCAGCTTATTCTTATTTTTAAAACAAACAGGGAACATGCACAACACTTTACGGTGCGTAAGCCATGTCCCCCAAATGCAGCCTTTGCACTTGCACATATATGTATCTCCTGTTTTTTGGCAATAAAAAACTCCCGGCTGAAAAACCGAGAGTCCGTACATATTTTTCTACAGTTTAAATTTTAACACACATTTCCGCTCTTGTCACTGGAACACTTACTGTCCATTTTCTGAACACTTACTTACCGTTTCCTTACCACTTACTTACCCCTGACTTACCTTAAACTGACCGTTACCTGACCACCAAGATGATTCGGTAATACGGGTTTGCTATGGTTGTACATTTTACTGATTTTGTATAATTTAAATATAATTATCTTATTATTTATCTGTTGGTTGTTTCAAATGATTAATTAAGTCTACACCTTTAGCTACTCTACTATTCCCACCTAATTCTTTATATATTTTATAGATATCCGAAGCGGTCTGTTTTATCAATTCATAGTCTATTAAACTAGTATCTAAGTCCTTTATATCGTTAGCAGAAATAATTTTTTTGCCTATCACATCAGAAACAACCTTATACATAACATAAAATAATATATCGCCTCTTTCAACTTTTGAATATTCTGTTAATAATTTTAAACATTTTTCAACTTGTTTACCAATGACAGCTATATTATAGAAAACTGTTAAGTTGTTATTATCAATATATAACTTTTTATAATACTCATCATCTGTAAGTAAAGTTGACGGCCTTGCACGAGCATAATCAGGCATTTGAAGCAAAATAGCTATTAAACATTGAGCTAGAAATGATATACTTATAATATCTGATGATTTTTTCCCTTGATTTTTATAATAATTTTTACGCCTATCATAATAAAGCCCTCGACTTTTAAAAAACATTTCAATTTGCCTATGTATGGTATCAGTAGCGCGTAGCGAAGATTTAGGTATAGTAGTTTGACTATTTGTAGCTAATATTATTTTATCACGAGATTCCTCGGTTTCGGGAACTATAATCCTAACCAATACGTTTCTTTTTTCGGAGTTAATTCTGTTTGGATTGCATGAAAAATAATTATATATTTCTGTAGAAGTTTGCAATCCATTAACAATTTCAGGATCAGTAATAACAAGCATTTTCGCTGTTATTGGAATTACTTCAGATGCTAAAATAGTAATTCCGTTATTTAACCACCAAAAATCCTCTAGCGTTTCATTTACCAATGTTTCATGAATTTCATTATTAACATTGGTATTTCCTTGATAATCTCTAACATTAGATTCAAATATATTTTTAACTATAAAACCATTTTCATCAATAATAAATTTATAGTATTCTACTAAGTTTACTAATGCTATATAATCTTTTCCTGAGCCAACAGTAATTGGGTTTTCTATTAGAGGCAGATTATATTTTCGTTTTTTAGGCGTACTAATTAATTCCATAAGCATATCTGCACCAATAAACTTTACAATAACATTACTATTCGGATTTGGGAACAATTTTTTAACATTCTTCTCCAATTCTTTTGCCTGCAACGATACATTTTGATGAATATCTATTCCTTTTGAAATATAAAGATAATTAATACTAAGCTTTAAATCTTTTCTAATCGCTTTAATGTATAAATCTCTAAAAAGCTGAAATGATGTTAACACATCTTCGTTATACCTTCCTATAAAATCTGAAATACTATTACTCATTTGAAGCAAATTATCTGATGTCGTTTTCCATTTCATAATAACATCTTCATTAAAAGATGTTGAGTTTTTAGCCTGTAAAATGAACATATCGATCTTTATATCCTTTGGTAATGTAGAACTCTCATAATCATCTTTATTGATTAATATCCCATTTACAAAAATATATATACCGTCACAACCTCCATCAAGACTAGCCCCTATGATACCAGATTCGATTTCTTCATCACTTAAGTCATAATTTTTTAAAACTTGTCCTGCTACAAAGAACTCAAAAAACTGGTCAATATTATTATATGATTCATTCTCTTTAAACTCTTGATCTATATACTCTTCGAGTAGCACTTGATTATTACTTAAATTTCTCATAATGAAACCCCCAATTGAATTGTATTATTAACAACTAAGTTTAAAGTGAAGCTTAGCTTCTAATTATAGATATTAATTCCATAATTTGAGAAACACTTCACAATTATTATATACCATAAAAGTAAACCTTTGTATAGTAAAATAAAGCCGGCTTTCTATATTACAGACTTTGTAAGTTCAAACATTTCAACCAGCTTGCTTACAGCTTGTCTTCGGTACTTATTCAGCGTCTTTTCGCTGATGTAATGCTTTTTGCAAACATCCGCCCAGCTCATTCCCTGCAAATATATGTCCTTTATAACTTCTGATAATTTCCCTCCGAGCCGGTGTATGCAGTATTCCAGCTTCATAAGCTCATACTCGTTGGCGGTAATCATCTTTTCAAGCTCACGCTTCGAAGTCCGGTTTATACGTTCCGTCACTTCCCGGTATACCAGGGCAATATTGCAGGTTTTATCCGAAACCCGTCCCGGATCCACCTTTTCGCCTTGAGGGGATGTATAATTTAAAGCATCTATGACTTCTTCGGGTTCAAGTTCCTGAAGACAGTTTAATTCAAACTTTAACTGTTCGACATCTTTGCGCAGTTCATGGTAATTTTTCAAAAGATACTCTACATATTCCTGGGTCTCCACTACTAAACCACCACCCTTCAAGCCAGTGTTTTGAGCCTTTCCTGTACTTCACACAAGCTATGAGCCACAACCATAATTCCGCCAGCCCTCTCTATATCCCGAATCGTTATCTCCTGAAGCTTCGTCAATTTGCCTCCGGGCTTTTTTACCTCGATTCCAATAAACCTGCCTTGTAAGCATACGATAATGTCCGGCAATCCGGCAGTGCCATACATCCCGCCATGCTCCTTCCAGGCAAAGCACCCGTCAAGGTTTTTCAAATATGCCAGTATTTCTTT
This sequence comes from Eubacteriales bacterium, assembly GCA_024655885.1. Classification (GTDB taxonomy): domain Bacteria; phylum Bacillota; class Clostridia; order Acetivibrionales; family JANLFN01; genus JANLFN01. The sequence goes on from JANLFN010000006.1 coordinate 5,781, forward strand.
CACAATTTTGCTTTCAGGCATCCCAATCACATCTCCGTTTTCGTTTGTTACCTTTTTTGAAGTGTTTCGTTACCTTTGTTTTAAACCCGTAAACCCTTGTCTTTACTGGCCTTCAATGCTTGTTACCATTGTTACCTGTTTTTTAGACATACCCCCAAGATATATAAACATATACGCGTATACACACGCGTGCGATGCTCTCTCGCGTACCTATCTAATTTTATAGTAACAAGGTAACAAACACATTTTAAATACCTCAATTCCTTGATATTGCCGTGTTTTATCTGTTACCCTATTTTAGTAACAGAAAAGTAACAAAGGTAACAGCTAATCCGCGGGAACATGTCCGCCTTTAAAAAACAGCTTATCCCGCACCGATTCAATATTCCCCACATCACAGTTTTTTGCCAATGCCTCAAAGTCCAAGATATAGACCTTTTTTACGCCATCTTCAAAGCGGACGTTTTTATAATCTCTGTAATACTCGGTATGCTTGAGCTGCCGGACAAACTGCCTGTAATCAAGGCACTCATTTGTCAGTGCATGCTCTCTGCGGTACTTCGTGTACCGGTCATAAAAGCCTTTTACATCTATTGCAATTTCAGCCCCGCCGCTTATAAACCTGTAATCGCTTTCCCCGTCAAGCCCCATCCTGTCAAAAATCTCAAAAGTCAAATCAACCACGCTTTTGTTGTAGGTACCGCCATCCAAGAGATACTCCTTTGCTCCACACTCAAGGGCCTGTTCGGCCTGCGACATGGTCATGCCCGAGACCTCCTCAAAGGTCAGCCCCATCTCCCGGCAAACCTCCTCAAACAGCCTTAAACCAACAACACAGCAGGCGAGATTGTTTGCCACTCTTGATGGGTAATCCTCCTCAAGCCTCCGGCTTGCTTCCTCATGCACCGCTTTGATTTTCGCCATATCAAATTTAAGCGCCTGGTTTAATAAGCTCCTCCCAAGGCGGCCAAGCACGCTGCCGCTCCGGGCTATGAGTGAAAACGCCTTGCGCCTTGCGGCGTCCTTCAAATCCTTTTTGTTAAACAAAAGCTCAATGCACCTTTCCCTGATGGCAGGCTCCGTCGGCGCTCCTTCTCCCACCAATACAATGGGCGCAGATAATTTATACTGCATAACCGACAAGTCCGGCCGGCCACGCTGGCCATCATGTCCGTCATAAGCGTCACGCAGGTGGTTATACAGTGTCTCCAGCCTGTATTTGTCCATGGTGGAAGGCTTGAATTCGTCAAAAAGCTGCGGGACCAGGTTGCTGCTGGCCGAAGCCTTCATGACGGTAAATGGCGTCACCTTGGAAGCCCCCGAAGCAATGCCTGTAGAGAATATGGGGATGATAACCCTCTCCAGCGTATTGCTTTTACCGCTGCCCTGTTCACCGGTAAGCACAAGATGAGGGAATTTGATATGCAGTGCCCTGAGTTTTTCTTTAAGAAAACACCCTGCGCAAAAGCCGATAATTGAAACCGTCTTTGCCGGTTCGTTATATTCAAACAACGCTGTGCCAATTTTCTGTAAGTCACTCTTGTCTGCAGTCGGAAATTCCAAAAGCTGCGTTTTAATTTCCCTCGTTTTCTTTAAAGATACGATGCCTTGAACCTCATTTCCAGCAGCATCAACGCTCCGGTCCTCTCCGACAAACACCCACCTGCCCTCAAACTCAAAGCAGCCTATTCCCCTGACTCCCTTCTTCCGCTGGCATTCCTGTTTTGAAATATGATTTTTCAAGAGCTCCAGATCACTTTCGGTGCCGGTATAGCAAAGAGACAGGGTGTTCTGGTTCAACACATTTTTGAACTTCTGCAGGTTGCCAAATTCAGTAGTGAGGAAAATCCTCTTAAAGCTTTCACCTCTATCGTTGACAACCTCGGCAGATACTTGCGCTTCCTCTTCAGCCTCAATGATTTCAATGGGCCTGATGACAAAATTCGAAATGGCAAGCACGCTGCCGTCGCCCTTCAGCTTCAGGTACCTGCCATCCTTTTCGATAATGCTGCCTTTATCCTCAACGGGAGAGTAACAGTCGGCGGTGTTTTCCGCTGCCTTGGCCAGCACCTCTTCTCCGTAAGTCCTGCCATCGGCATAGTGTGCCTTGTCCCATTTCTCCCGGTAAAGCTTTGACTGCCTGAAAAGCCTGTCCATCTGCTCCCTGTTCCGTCCCGTCCAGAAGGCCAGATGCATGCACAAGGCCAAATCGGCCTCTGACTGGGAGGCATACCTCTCCTGCCAGTTCCCCTCCCAGAGCAAGGCAAATTCATCGCCATTCTGTGCCGCCTTCGCCTTCTGCAGCACCACCTCATCGGACAGTGGCGCTGAGACACCCTTTTTATCCCTTACTTTTAAGCTCTTCTTACGCTGGCCAAGGATGTACTTGCTGTGCACCTCCTGCAGAGCCTCTGTCCGTTCAGCCACCTCAGAGGGTGTACCGGGAAGCTGGTTGCCTGTCATGGTGAAATATCTTCCGCTTTCATACATTTCAACGCTGGTCCTGCTGTTTTTTCGGCCCGACTTGGGAAGTTCGCCTTTTACTATGATATGGATGCCTTTTCCCGAGGGGCTGATTTCCGTATAGGAAGAAAGCTTATCAACAATGTCCTGCGCTTCAGCTGTCAGTTCTCCTGTCTCTGGATTGCGGCAGTTGTCGATGTCCACTCCCACATAGCTATTCACCTTGCTGAACACAAAACCGAGACCGGAAAATCCGAACTTCTCCATAGCTTTGACCGCCTGCTGGAAGCTGCCCCAGGTGGCCGGATTGTTGGACATGGCCTTCCTGCCGTTTACCGGATTGTATGGAATCTTGTCAGGCTTTTCCCCTTCACCCTTTGGCTCCAGCCTCCAACAAATCCAGCACTTCTGCTCTTTAAGCTCCTGCGGAAGCCGCTCAAGTTCCAGCTTCATGCATCCACCCCCAGGGGCTCGCAGTGGCCATTGAAACGGCGTACTGTGATACCCATGGTTTTTGCTGCGGCAATCTCAACCTCCATGCCTTCTGATATCATTTCGCCAAAAACCCAAAGTTCATCGCACTTTGCAAGCAGTTGTATTCCCATTTCAATGCCTGCATTTCGCTCCTCCAAGACATTGTCATCCAGAAACTGCGTAAATATGGCATGAGGCGCAAGAGGAATTCCACCCTGTGTAAATACAAAGCGGCTGTAGCCGGTGGCCTTCCTAATGTTCCTCTCGATATCGCCCTTAAGCGGAGAGCAGACATATATGAACGGTCTTTTGTGCATACCGGACCCTCCCTTCAGGCGCCAATTTGTTTGACTGAGATTTTGCTGTAATACCATTCCAGCAGCATTTTTCGCTTGCCGTAGTCCGGCTCAGCCAGCAATAGCCCGATATCCGCCCTTTGCAGCTGCTCGATGGCCGATATCTGTTCTGCAGTAAGGTACGGCCTGATGGAGGATACCTTTCCCAGCCCGTTGGTTTCCCTGAATTTTTTAGCATCCATGCCAAGCACGACCCGGTTGATAAGGTTACATTCATTAGAAAAGTGATAATGCTTGGGTTCCTCATGCACCTGCTTGATAGCCTGGGTAAACTCCGGGAACTCCATTCTGGCTGCCGCCAGAGATTTGATATACTGTTCCATTTCATTAAACCTTTTAATATATGCTATTTTGAACTTCATAGCTTCGGCACCTGTAAAGCCCATAGCCAAAAGAGTAAAACCGTCTTTTGTCATCAGATACTCCGGATAGCATCTGTTCCTGCTATCCATGTAGGAGCTTTGAATAAAATTCTGTTCCCATTTAATCTCCTCAATTTTGAGGAGATCACCTTTGATGTTCTCAATATTCCTTAAGATATTGTCATGACGCTTGTTAAAAACCTCAGCCACCTTTCGGCTGCTGACTACCGGTATGCCATTTAACTCCGTAACGCCAAGAGTTACATCTACTTTCAATGGTTTCATGAAAATACCTCCATTTCTTCCAATTCTCCAAACCTTGTTCCCACTGCTCCCTCTGCCTTTATCGGCACATCAAACTCTGGAAAGGGAACTGCCTCCATACAGGCCTTAATGAACTCAGCCGCCTCTGATACCTTATCCTCCTCCACCTCAAACAAAAGCTCATCGTGTATCTGCAGCAAGGGTTTGATGTACGGCCTCTCAGGCAAACCCTCAAGTATCCTCTGAAGCGCCAGCTTCAGAATATCGGCAGCTGTCCCCTGAATCGGAGTGTTAAGCGCGCATCTTTCCCAATAGCTTTTTACACCCCAATCTTCACAGTTGATGCCTTTCAGGTACCTCCGCCTTCCCAGAGCTGTTTCCGCATATTTCCTGAGCGCCGCTCTGCGTTTGGTTTCCGCCTGCCAGCGCATAAGGCCCGGGTAGCCGTTTTTCAAATTTCTGATTATCTGTTCACATTCCTCAAGGGAAGCCTCCAGGCCGGCCTTAAACTTCAAGGTCCGCTGCAGCCCCCTGGGGAAAAGCCCGAAGAATACGCCGAAGTTGCAGTTCTTTGCAATGGTCCGCCGCTCCTTGTACTGTGTGGCTGCCTTATCCACCGCCTGCTCAAAGGGTATTTTGTAGATAACCGAGGTAGTCTGTGAATGGATGTCCCCGCCCGTTTGATAAGCCTCCAGCATCCTTTTGTCCCTGCAAAAGTATGCTCCCACGCGAAGCTCAATCTGAGAAAAGTCGAAATCCAGGAACTTATATCTCGGTCGTGCTATAAAGAAGTTCCTGACGCCAATAGGGTCGTTGTCCTTTCTGGGTGCGTTCTGCAGGTTTGGCTTCCTTGAGGCAAAACGTCCTGTGTCCGTCCCCAGCGGGAATAAATCGGGATGAATCCGTCCCGTCGCCTCGTTGATATGCTGCAGGTAACCATCAACATATGTGCTCTTGATTTTGCCCCATTTACGGTATTCCTGAATCAGTTCAAAGAATTGCACCAGTTCTGGATTATGTCCGGCGCACCATTCCTTCAAAAGCACCATGGCTTCATCATCTGCCGCCTCTGCAAACTTGGCAGTGGTTTTTACCACCGGCAGCTTCATCTCCTCGTAAATAAACCGCTTGAACTCATCTGTTGCCGCATTGGCGCCAATATCAAGCTCTCTTCCCGCCACATCACAAATTTGTCTTCTAAGCTCTGAAAGCTTCTGTTCAGCTTCCCGCTTTTTCTGCTCCATCAGATTTCGGTCAACAGCAACCCCGTTATATTTCATGATTCCAGTATAAACTGCGGTGGGGCTTTCGATTTCTTCACATATGAAGCGATGCTTTGGAAGAAACCGGTCAAACCACTCGTTAAACCTGTAATACAGCCTAAGAGCAAAATCTGAGTCCGCACAGGCATAACGTACTGTTTCATAATCCTCCGGATTCAGCTCATCAAAGTGCTTTCCTTCCGTAACTTCGCTGAATGTAGGAAGCTCCACATTGAAAAGCGCTGGCACCAGTGTCTTCAAGCCGCAGTCCTTAAGCTCCCTGAAGCCCATTTCTTCCTTTAGAGTAAGCTGCGCGGCCGCAATGGTATCATAGACCGGCGGCAATATCATAACTCCGTACTTATACAGAAACATCGCCTCGAAGCTCAGGTTGTGCGCCACCTTGATCATCTGCCTGTTTTGAAAGATTTCCTTTGAAAGGAAAAGCATGATGCCGCCGATATCCTCTGCGTTTTTGCTTATCTGATGAAGCAACGGAACATATATGCCTGTTTCAGGCGATATACTCAAAGAAATACCTGTAATATCCGCCTTGTGCGGGTCAAGGGCAGCGTCCTTTACTCCACGCCATTCCTCTATGGGCGAAGTCTCAAAGTCGAATGCAACCACCTTGGTTTCTCCCTCCAGCAGAGGCTTCAGGTATTCTTTTAAGTCAGTCAACGTTGTTGCAAGCTCATACGCCATTTACTGACCTCCTTTGCCGGAAGCATCCGGGGGCAGGCAACCCGCCCCCGGCAACCCTTTTACTTAAAGAGGAAGCGCCTCTTCCTCAGCTTCTTTGACCTCTTCCACCGTATCCACTTCAGTAATGGCAAGCCTTCTTGTAACCGGCTTTATTCTTTCAGAGAATTCCCTCATGGCCTTAACTGCCGCAGGATCAAGGTCTGCCACAACTGCAAACTGCGCCTGGCTGTACTGGATGCCTGTACTGCTTACCGCCTTTTTAAGCGTGACCTTGGTCAGCACGCCATAGGAGCGTTTGCCCTTTGAAACCACGCGCTTGCCGAGATAATCCGCAAAGGCCTTGATGCTGGTGGGAGGCAGCGTCAGAAGAATTGGAATCAGTTCACCGCTTCTTAAGAGATATACGCGGTGCATATTTTTGCAGGCCTTGCCTGAACCGTCACCCCCGCTACCAAACTGGTTATATGGACAGGAGGAACACTTGCCGCCCGGGTTTCCCTCTCCGTTTTTTCCGTCCATGGAGGAACAATCCGGAGGGGTATTCTGTCCGTTGAACTTCTCCTGCCAGTAAGCATTCAACGCATGATGATCTGCAATAACGCCGATAATCTCCTTGAGCATATCCGGCGAGTCCGGGTCCTCACCCGGCACCTCGAAGGCAAGCCCCCCGCCTGCAGGAATCTTCGCCCTGTCAAAGGTAATTGGAAGGCCATCCATTTCGTTTTCCATCGCCTCCGCGATTTCCCCGTCAAGGTTGGGAAGCACAAAGCCTCCGTTTGCTACTGTTATTGCCTTTTCTTTTTTGTTGCTTTTCATAATTAATCAAGCTCCTTTCCTTTATTTCGCCTTCCTCAAGGCGACTGTCGTTTTTTCAAACACATTTACCAAGCCTTTGAGCCATTCCGGCAACTCGCCGTCGTTGGCTTCTATCTGCTCCTTTGTAAAGGCAGACAGGCTGTTTGCATTGACCGTCTCATAAATCAATGAACCATATCCGTTCTGCCTCAATGCCTCATGCAGTTGTTCCCTGCTGTCCCCTACTGCCGATGCGTAGGTTTTGGTGGTCAGGTAAAACAGGGTACCCGACCGGTTGAAGGATTGCGTTTCCTCATTGACCATCAGCTCCGCAAGCTTTAGCTCCACCTGCTCAAGCTCCGCATTGATGGCCTTGAGCGCCTCCTCGGTTTCCTTCTTGCTCTCTTTAAGGCTCTTTAACCTGTCCGCCAGTTCAAACATCTCATTTTGCATAGCCCTTACCTCCTGAAAAAAGTACGCCAGTTATCAACCAGCAGCTTTGCAACATCCTCCTTGCGCTGCAGGGCTTTTAAAACCTTTTCATCAATCGTGCCCTTGGCAACCAGATGAATGTATGTGCAGGTATTTCGCTGGCCGATTCTGTGGATGCGCGCCCGGGCCTGTGAGTAATTTGCATAGTTGAAATCCAGGCTGTAAAACACCGCTGTACTGGCAGCTGTGAGTGTCAAGCCAAGCCCGGTCGTCTGTATCTGTCCCACAAACACCCTGACTTCAGGGTTTTCCTGAAACTCCCGCACCTGCTCTGACCGGTTCTTGACCTCGCCGGATATCACCGAATGCTTGATGCCCTTTCTCTCAAGTAGTTTACATATAGCCTCAATCTCAGGGACGAACCTTGCAAAAATGACCAGCTTATTGCCCTCTCCCAGCACATCCTCGATGATTTCCTCGAGAGCCACAAGCTTTGCCTTCGACACCTGCTGCACAGGTCCGCCTTCGTCATCCCGGATAAAGCCGCCCGTCACCTGCTGCAAGCGGAGCAGCTGCGTGAGGATGTTCCTCACAACCACCTCGCCCTTGAGCAGTTCCGCATAGGAGGCCGCTTCCAGACTTTCGTAAATCTTCATTCCCTGCGGGTCAAGAGTCACATACCTCGTTTCATCCACCATCTCCGGCAAATCCAGCGCTTCCTCCTTGGTTATCCGGTAAGCCACCGAGTGCGCCTTCCGCACCAGCTCCGGCAGGTTTTTATACCCGACAATCTGATGGTTGCCATAGCCGCCCATAGTGGCATACCTGGAACGGAAAGCGTAATAGCTTGAGCCGAAGATGCTCTCGTCCAGCACCTTGTACTGGCTGAAGAAGTCAAGCGGGTTGTTCTGGATTGGCGTTCCCGTAAGAATCAGCCTGTATTTTGCTAACTTTGCCAACCGGTGCAGGGCCTTCGACTGCTTGGCGTTTGGGTTTTTGATTCGACTGGATTCATCGCAGACTATCACATCCGGCTTCCATTTCCGCAATTCCTCCTCCAGCCGCCAGGCGCTTTCGTAATTCAGCACCACCACCTGTAGACCTGTTCCCGTCATGTGCCTTAGAGTATCGGCCTTTTTACCGCTGTCTCCCTCCAGTACTGCCAATACATAGTCGAAGGCCGCGAACTTCTCGAATTCCTCTGCCCAGACATTTGCCACCGACAGCGGTGCTACAATAAGCACTCGGCGAATAAGACTATTTAAAAATGCCTTGCCAATCAAAGCGATTGTGGTAAGGGTTTTGCCGGTACCTGGCTAACCCATCTCCATTAGCAAGGCGGCTCCCCTGCTATTAGAGCTTGGCATTGGCACCACCCCCTTTTTGAAATGCAGCTTTGCATGTTCACTGCGGCTTAATATTTGAAGATTTAGTGGCGAATTGTCTCTTTTATTTCCATTTATGTGATGGACAATATCATTCGAAGTTAGCTCTATCCCAAAGAATTCTTCCGCCATTATTCTGTGTTCATGCCTCCCGAGAAGCTTTCTGTAAGTTACTCCTTTTCCTTTATCCCTTAGCATCAAGCTTCTGCGCAGTCTCGCTTCAATTACCCCTCCGGGTTTGTTCATGGGGTTCTGCTCTCTGTTGTAAGCACTGATTCGCTTTGAATTCCAGCGGTAAAAATGCTCTTTTGAGCAAAAATTGTTTTCAAAGAGCGGTGCTTTTTTATCAAACTCAACTCCGCAGTAACTACAAATCACCTTCAATCAGCACCACCTCCGGCAAACAGGCCAAGAAGGCCGCCTACAAAGTTGTATGCCTGCACCTGATGCTGATAGGGCTTAACTCTTACGGGCATCGGCTCCACGGCTTCAACAGGAATTTTCGGCTTGTCCCTGTTCCTTGTAAGACTGGAAACTATATCTATCAACACACCCTTGAACTCGCAGCCGATAACTTTAAGGGTCGAAAGATTTTCCGTATTAAAAGGCACAGTCCAGGCCTTGCGCTCCGGGTCCCAATATCGTCCCTGTATTTCCTTGATGACCTCCCGGTAAAGGTAGGCATCGTAAATTACTATCCTGCCGTTTTCATAAATTGCATGCATGCCGCTCCACCTGCCTTACTGAAAGAACCATGTCTGTGAAGCTTTCCTGCGGAAACACCCGGAGTAATCCCGCGATGACCTTCCTGCCCGCGCCGCGTCTTCCGGAAAGCGCATTGCTCAATGTGCCCTTCGGAAGTTTCATGCGCCTTGCCAGCTCATTCTGTGACCAGCCGCTGTTTGCCGCAAGCTCGATTATGTATCCTCTGTTTAGTCGATACACGGTGTTTTCTTTTATCCCCTGGGTATTCAAAATGCAGCACCTCATTTCCATTAATTAAACAAGCTTATGTAACTCATGAGTGCCAGTCAGGGCAAAAAAAATAGCTTGTCAATAGGCTCATCAGGGAATGCCTTAATCAAACCACTGAAAAGCTTCCTGCCCCCTTTGCGTTTCCCGCTGATCCAGCGGCTTACCTCCGTTTTTGAAATTCCCATTCTGCGGGCCAATTCAGCCCATGACCAGTCATACTTGCATACAAGGGAAAAGATATATTCCTTGTTAGGTGTCATGCCGTCACCCTCCTTTGTGTTGTGTCACTTTTAAGTTACAATATTATGCTATCAAATATGGCACTTATCGTCAATATATTTTATAAAAGTGTTGCCAATAGGTGATACTTATTGTATAATCAAATCAGGGGTGAGCCGTATGTCAACTGAATTAGGCAGATTTATAGAAAATTTGAGAAACAGCAAAAATTTATCGCAGAGGCAGCTTGCTGAAAAAGCGGGCATAAGCCATACCGAGGTCTGGAGGTTGGAATCGGGTGAAAGGAAGAACCCTTCCCCCCCTGTTCTTAAGTCCCTGGCTCCGCATCTTGGGGTTTCCTATGAGGAATTGATGAAAAAGGCGGGGTATATTGAAGAGGTCATAGATCATTCCGGCTATACTGAGACTGTATACAGGGGCGACAATGGCCAGGTTGTCGATATTTACAGAAGGGCCAAGGATATGTATGAGAAGGACAGCGACTGGGCTAACCTCGCCTACAGGGTATCCGCTTCGGATCTGACCGAAGCTGAAATGGAGCTCATAAAGGCGCAAACCAAGTCCCTTCTTGAGCAGTTTCTAAAAAATAAGAAAAAATAAAAAGTCAAGGCTTGTATTCTTTTCCAGGAGCATTTATAATTTACTTGCCGAACATTTGTTCTTTTTGTCCGGCAAGGAGGTTTGAAAATGCGGGAAAGCTACATGCCCAAGTATTACACGCTTGACTATATCCCTGAATATAGAAAACAGTATATAGATATACGGCTTCAATGGTTTGTTAAAACCTATGAATTGAAAAACGGCGACTGGCCCCTTGATTGTGTAAGTCTGCTGAAGAGAATGAAGAAAACGCAGAAGATTCCTTTTACTTACGGCTGCGTCCAACTGCCAAATAAATATGACGCTTTAACCGAGTATGTACATTCTCAAGACGTGTACATAATGCAAATCAATATTAATAAAGCCAAATATCCCTTTGAGCATTCGAAGGACCGCAGGCTTAATTTTACGGTAGCCCATGAAATCGGGCACATCGTGTTGGAACACCTTCTTATACCAAGAAGCCTAAAGAGCGGTATTGAGCTTTCCATCGAAGAACATGAGGCAAATGAGTTTGCCGGAAGATTGCTCATGCCGGAAAAAATGTTGTGCAGTTGCAATTACTATTCCATAGATACGGTGGCACAATATTTTATTGTTTCCAGGTCCGCCCTTTGGAAGCGGCTAAATAACATGAAACGCTTAGATCTACTGAATTCACGGAAGATACAAGCTTGTAGCCGGTGCGGAAATACACGTTTTTCAATATTTGCCAGATTTTGCGGTATTTGTGGACAACCCATCAGCAATAGATTAAGCGGCATTCGCAGGGTATATTATCCGGAAGTATATCCAATGGACCAGTGCAAACGGGTAACATCCTGCCCCAGATGCAATAATGATTTGCGGAGAAATGTCTATGATAAATGCAGCATATGCGGCACTCATATTTTCAATTTCTGCAGCAGCTTCTTTGGTGGAAACGCTGATGAATGCTCATATGCCAACCCCAGCAACTGCCGTTTCTGCGAAATGTGCGGCCGGCCGACTTATTTCTTCGAAAAAGGGCTGCTGAAGCCCTGGCAGGAGGCGGATGATTTTTGTTATGTGGCTGAAAGTAGTGAGGAATATATTGAAAATTAGATTGGCTTAATTAGGTTAAAACATTTGAGATGGAGAGGAATCTCTTCAAGAAGCACCTGCCGAAATAGCAGCAACTGAAGAAGATGACCTACCTTTTTAAGGAGGATATGTATGGACATAGAAAAACTTACGGCATACTGTTTGTCAAAACCTTGCGCTTTTATTGTTTATCCTTTCGGTCCGGAGCCCGCTGTTATAAAGGTGGGCTCCAAGATGTTTGCATTAATCTCTATGAAGAATGGAAAAGCATGTATATCATTAAAATGTGACCCCTTCATAGCACAATCGCTGCGTCAGCAGTACCAGGCAATTACCCCGGGGTATCATCTTAATAAAGAGCATTGGAATACAGTTATCGTTGACGGTTCAGTTCCCAATGATGAGCTTATTTGGATGATAGACCATTCATATGAACTGGTTTATAAATCTCTTTCAAAAGCCGAGAGGAAAGGGTTGTATAATGCTGAATAAAAATGGAACACCCGACTTTATCAGTAAGGTGCTCCATTTTTAATGTCCACGATAGCCTCTATTTCACACGTTTAATCTTAAGCCGCCTTCTTTTATGTTCGAGCATTTCAATATTCATATCAAGAAGAGGATTTATAAATTTCCTGTTTCTCTCCTCAAGGAATCTTTCCCGCTGCTCGGGTGTCATATCCTTTATGGCTTCCTTAAATAATACCGCCTTTATGCCCTGTTTTCGAAGTTCTTCAATTTCCCTCTTCATTATTACATCGGTTTCTTTGTCCATTGCTTCAAGCATCGCGCCAATAGCATCATCGAAGTTATCATGTTCTGAAAGGATCATAACCGCCCGGTATCTTCCATTATCCAGCGGAACGATTGTATATCTGTGTCCTATAGGTTTAATTTCCACGCAATCTACCTCCAATCATTCAGTTTTTGATATAAAACCATCAAAAAAGCCTTCCTGCCGTAATCTGACAAGAAGGCTATAATTCAACCATTATGACCACCTCCTCATCGGTGCTGGCTTTACCACCTTGCAGTTTCACCACAGGTTGGTGTAGGGTCATCGAGCCAACTCTCTACCCTGACTCTTGATAAGTCGGTTAAATTTGCAAACTAATTTTACAATATTTTAACATTTTATGCAATTAAAATTTAATGTCCGTATATTGAATTGATAACATAAATTAGAGTTTTATTCTAACTAAAAGCTCACTCCCACAATGAGTCCATCATTTTTTTTATTCTGTCTTTTCGCTTCTCTGTTTCATTATGGTCTATTTCAATTTTATCACCCTGAATTATTAGTACAGATCCCTCTTTGGTTTGCTTTGGCAGCTTTGCCTTTTCAATGTTAATCATTTTTCTGTTTTCATCTTCACAAACCGCAAAAGCCCCTTCAAATCTATCAATTATTACCCGCATTCCGAACCCTCCTATGGCTTGCATATTTTACAAGTTACATAACCTCCACTAACAGCCTCTTCTCTCGTTTTAAAATATACCCTGTTTTGTTCTGCCGGCAATGAACCGCAAGTAGGCAAATGAAACTTCTTCGAGTTCTTGTTTCCAATATAACTATACTCAGGTGATTTCGCTTCCTGCTTTGATTCTCCTTTATCCACCGTTACTGTTTGCGGCGGTGCTTGCGCTTTAACCGGAGAGGCTTTTTTATCTATTTTTATCGTATCTCCATCACTTGTGGCAATGATGGTTCCTGGCTCATCCGTCCTGTAAAGTCGAATTCCTGCGTCTAATATCTTCTTTATTGTTTCCTCGGCCGGATGTCCATAAGAGTTATCCTTTCCAACTGATATTACAGCAAATTGGGGGCTGACAGCTTTCAAAAAATCTGTTGAGGTTGAATAACGGCTGCCATGGTGACCAACTTTTAATAGGTCTGCTTTCAAATCAAAACCCTTTGATATCATTTCTCCTTCAGATTGAACACCGGCATCTCCCGTCAACAAAAATGAGGTATTCTCAAATTGTAGTTTGACAACTACAGAATAATCATTGACATCCTCATAGCCGGAACCATTAGGGGCAAGTATTGTAAACTCAGCTTCTCCGAGTGAATACTTCGTTCCCGGTACTGGTGAAGTTATCTTCAGCCCTTTGTTCGAAATAGCCTTAAGCAAGTCTTCAAAGGTTTTTGTATTGCTTTGTACTTTTGGTAAAATAACCTTTCCTATACCAAAGGAATTAACTACTACGTCCATGCCTCCTATGTGGTCTTCATGGGGATGGGTACCGATAATATAATCAAGCGTTTTTATTCCCTGCTCCTTTATGTAATTGACAACGCTGCCTGCGTCTGCATTATTCCCGGCGTCAATTAACATTGCAACTGAACCGGTATTGATTAAAATACTGTCGGCCTGCCCAACATCAATAAAATGAACTGTTAATAAACCTGAAACATCCTTTGTTTCTGTTGGCTGCTCTTGATTTTGCTGATCTGAAATCTCTTCTATTTTATTTCCAGCTTTAAATTCTACGCTTGTTTCCTTGTTATTTAATTGGCTATCAGAATTTTTATTAGTTACTTTATTAGCAATATTTGTCGGTACAGTAGTTGCTTGAGTATGCTTTGTTTGAGCTATTGTATTACTTTTTTCAGCAGGCTTCTCCACAGGTTTTGCAACCATACCAAAAACAATAAACAAGGCAAGCATTACAAGTCCTTTCATCCACCACTTCGGATTAAAACCAAAGCGCTGGCCGACAACTCCCGTAAGTGGAGGTAATAAAACTACGCCCATTAATATTATAACTAGTCCCGCTGCTGGATCATTGAATAGCCCAATAAAGCCGGTTAATAGAAATAAAACTGAAAAAATCCATGCTGCAATTTGGGTTCCCTTTTTCAAAGCGGAATCCCTCCTTCTACTTAACTAGTTATTTCGGAAACTCAAAACCCTATTAAATCAATACATTCCCGAGAGAACACTTTTTCTTTCACCCCCGGAATTGTAAGATTCATAACAAATATTTTTTCCAGCAGTTTTCCACATGGTACCATATATGGAACGCATCTGCCTTGACTTTTCCACAACACCCCCAAAATCGAAGTGGATGGTATTTTTTTGCCATACTACTTGTTTGCGAGGTGTTGCAAATGCTTGGTTATTGGCGTCCACATATTGATTATCAATCTTTTCTGGTCGAAAAACTCACTCCCATCTTTTTATCCGACAGACCTTTTGTTGAACAATACGAAAAAGCTCTATCAAAACTCTATTCTCTTGACCTGGATCCCCTAAAACCTATCATTGCAGGGCGCTACTCCCATACCGGTGCCCCTGCTATCAATCAGCCCGAGCTCTTCCGCTCCTTTATCCTTATGTCAGAACTCAAAATTCATAGCATCCCCAAGTGGGTTCAGATGCTAAGAAATAATCGTATCCTCTCTTACATGATCGGCCTTGAACCTTCACAAGTACCCGGCGTTGGATCTCATTATGACCTGGTGAACCGGTTATGGCTTGAAAATCCGGATGTGGAATATGAATCACTACATTCACTCCACAGTTTTTCTCGCAAGCCCCACAAAAAGCTAAAGAAAAACCAGAAACAGCCTCCCCAGCACCCAGGTATCATACAAAAACTTGTTGACCTGGCTCTTCAAGGCGCAAGCTTCGACTCCAGACCTGAATTGCTCATGCAACAAATTTTTGCCAAGATTGGTGTTGAACCTTCTGCAAAAGCCGGCATATTGGGTAATGTAAAAAAACTATCCATTTCAGGAGATGGTACCTGCATCAATTCCGGTGGCTCCAGTTACGGTATAAAAGTCTGCAATTGCAACCAAAAAGGCATTTACAATTGTGACTGCAAGCGCAGGTTCTCCGACCCCGGCGCCCGCTGGGGTTGGGACAGCTACCATGAATGCTGGTTCTATGGCTATACAGAGTATATTCTCTCTGCCTATAACAAGGACTTGAAGTGTGAACTCGTCTGGTTCAAGCTCCCCGCTTCGATGGCGTATCTGCTGTTGTAGCACTTACCGAAGCACAGCTGCTTTACGATGAATATCTCTTTGACAGCTTTCACGGTGATGGTGCCCATGACAATTATGCCATGTACCAATTTCTTGACGAGTGCAGCATCAAAGTGTTTATCCCATTAAACCAAACCAACAAAGGCAACTTCAAGCACCCTCCACACATCCGGGTTGATGAAAACGGAGTGCCTATCTGCATGGCCGGACATAAGGCTGTATTCTGGGGCTTTAACAAGGACCGCTGCAGACTCAAATACCGTTGTCCCCTTGCTACTGGGAAAATTTCTTCTTGTCCCATGAAGGAACGGTGTTCCAACTCCAAATATGGCAGATGCTTTTACGTCAAGCCATCCTGGGATCTGCGTCTATTTACCAAAGTCCCTCGTGGTTCCGATGAATGGAATCAGGAGATGAACTCCAGGACATCCTCTGAACGTGTCAACAAGCGTCTCTTGAATGATTATGGGCTTGAATCGTCCAGAACCAGGGGAAAGAAGCGCATTTTCTGGTGGAGCATTGCTCATTCATTGAACATACACCTTGATGCAAGGCTTAAAGCATCCGGTTTCAGCTTCATCAAATTTCTTGAAGGCTTGTTGGCAACTGCAGCGTAATCTATTTTTCTGTAGCCTCTGGTAGCTAACAATTCATCTGCTTTTAGACCTTACCCACATAAGGCCAGCTTTGCTATTCACTTTTCTAGGTTCAGTACTGCTCATCTATCTGCATCAATGCGCTTAATGACATGTTTCGTGTTACTTGCAAACAATATATTCCAGAATCTCATTTACTCTAGCTGCTGAAAACCAGTTTCCGAATTCACTCTTAACTACTTTTAATACCTCTAAAGCCATAATTCTTATATGCTCCTTAATATCAGGATTTGTTTTTATTTCCTCTTCTGAAAACCAGTGAAGTGGTAATTCGCCCGGAAGCATATACCTACCTATTGGAAATAGCGATTTATAATTTTTATGCATATGTAATAATACTTTGTGATTGCAAACAACATACACGGTTCATGTTAAGTTTCTCACCAATTCCATTTATTTCTAGTCCCCCATTCTAAAAGATACAGGTGATTAATCTACTTTACCGGAAACCTTTTTTCATTCTTTTGCATTTTATCCTCAATGGCCTCCGAAATATCAATACCGAGTTGGTTAGCAAGGGAAAAGCAATATATTAATACATCAGCCAATTCTTCTTTCAAGTGTGTAAATTCTTCTATTTTATTAACATTCCATGCTTCTTCCATTGAAACCCACTGAAATATTTCCATAAGTTCAGCAGCTTCAATTGATATACACATAGAAAGATTTTTCGGGTTATGATCTTTCGTCCATTTACGAACATCAACAAACTCCTTTACTTTTTTCTTTATGTGAGCTATAGTGGTTAAATTATCGTTCATTTTTAATCGCCTCACAACATTTAATTGATGAATTCCTATATTCCGTAAAAACACATTCAATGGTATAATAAAAACACAGCTTTTTCAATACTGTGTTTTTATCTTTTATCTTTTATTAGTAAAGGTGGTATTATGGCAGATATAAAAACACATTTGAGAGAATTAAGTGTTGCGGTAGGCATCGGCATTAAAAAAAATCGAGATCTTCCGAATAACTTGGCCTTAACAAAACCTAAAGATTTTTTTAATTTAGCTTATCTTATTGTAAATAATGATATTTCATCTGCACGCAATATATTAGAAATTCCAGTTTTTACCCCAGAACACCATCAGATAATTAAGAACGGTTTAAAACTAGCTGATATAATTGTAAAAATTTTTAATGTAGGCCCATCAGACAGAATTATTTGGCTAGGCTCAGATACACAAAAAAATGATCCTATTGACCTTATTGTAGGCAATATAGGTTTTTCCCTTAAAGAAGAGAGTTACATATTGGAAAATATGGGCCTTTATAAATATCTTAACTTAATGACTGGCAGTTCTTTTTCAAGGGGGCTTCATGTTTTTGAGTATTTTTCACCTCAAGAATATAATAATTGGTTTCAATATACCTGGAACCGATTATTGAATATTCCAGGTGGCTATTGGGAGACAAATAATGGCAGATATCATTCATCTATTCATGTCACTGACAATAAAGTAACACTCAATTATAATAACACCGATATTAAGATTTTACCCACAAGCCCTATAACTATCGCCGACTTTCAGCAGAGTACTAATTCTGTTGTGAGAGAAAAAGTGTTCTCAAAATGGATTAATGAAACATTAAGAACTGACACCGCTTATCTGAGTGTGAAAAATCAGTGTTCGATCGTTGCTGGAGAGAATCTTTGCAGATATGTTATTGATAATCTTAACCCTATGAATCTGGCAAGATTGCTTCAAATTTATGAAATAGAGTATTACTATGCAAAATCGACATCAAATGAACTTAAAATACTTAAAGTACCCCGCAGGGATGATTTCTCAAATGAAATTGAGGTAGCGAATGTTGAGTATAGTGTTCCTTCGTCACAGTTAAATATCTTAACAACAATAAGGAATAAGCAGACAGGACGTTACTTAACTATTAGGAATGAGTGTAGATTTAGCCACGGACAATTTAACGGAACTCCTGAAGCAAAAATGTACTATGAACATGGGAATGACTTATCTGTTATATATACCCCGATATACGAAAAATGAGATAAAACACTTAACCAATTACTCGGCTATCGTGTTTTCACTTTCAATAAGCGCTATGTAAACAGCTCTCGCAATATACCACGCCAACACTGGCGGTACTGCATTCCCAACTTGCTTATAAGCATAAGTAGCAGCTCCCTTGAAAACAAAATCATCTGGGAATGTTTGAAGTCTTGCGCACTCCCTAACGGATAGCCTTCTCCATCCACTGACATCGTTCGGATTATCGGGGTTGGCTGTCCTGTAATGTCCCTCTATATTGCCATGGTGTTCAGCTCTTATAGTAACAGAAGGCTTATCACCAGCAATCAGGCAATTTCCCTGTAGCCGTTTACCCTTATAGAATTTCGCCTTAGAGATATCTTTATTTGTATGGTTATATATACCAGGTTCATCAACCTTATCCCATAAATCATCTATTGCATCTTTTGCAGTCATCCACGGATTTGTTTGGGAAAATTGGTCTCTAACAGGCTTTGGAAAATAAATATTCGCCTTAATGTCTTTTCGTATACCCACAATAAAAACCCTTTTTCTAATCTGCGGAACTCCGTAATCGGCAGCGTTGAACAAATGATAAGTAACGTTATAACCACAACTTTTAAAATCTTCTTTTATTTTCTCAACGGTTTTATTGCCCTCTAAATTAGTTAAACCTTCGACATTTTCAGCAATGAAAGCTAAAGGTTCGCAATGCTCTATTACTAGCTTCATCTGTAAATATAGTTGCCCTCTCTCAGAACTTAAGCCCCTTCGTTTACCAGCAACACTAAAATCTTGACATGGAAATCCACCTATGACTATGTCTGCTTTGGGTATAGAATTTAAATCAACGTTTTTTATATCGTCACATACTATATCATGTTTGAAATAACTCCTATATGTTTCACAGGCGTACTTATCGATATCGTTGGCCCAAACAATTTCAAAATTGTTCTTCTCATAATATCTATCTTTAAATTTAAAGCCGCCAATTACACCAAGATCTTTTCCACCACACCCACTAAAAAGCGAAACAACTGTAAATTTTTTCTTTGAGGTAATCGGTTTTTCGACATCTATAAATTTAACAACCAGCTCATGTTGAACATAAGCTTTATAATCACCACTAATAAACTCATCCAATGAAACTTGTTTTTCTACCTCACATAAGCGCACATTTCATCATCCTTTGCCTTTGCAATCTGAAACCATTTTAAACTACAAAAGCCTATTTGTAAAGCATTAACCATTATTATAAAAAAGAACTTATGTCCTACTCAGGAGTTTCTACGGATTATGCTACTTCTTTTACTCTGTTGTAACTTTTTTTGGTAATAAACACGCTTTATTCTCTCTACACAGTCTTGAAGTGAAGTCTTTAAATCACTTTCCCATATTCTTATAACTGTCCAGCCCTCATCTTCAAGTATTTTATTTACTTTTTTATCTCTTTGAATATTCTTTAAAATCTTATCTTTCCAAAACATTGAGTATCTTGATAATTCTTCTTCCAAGCTACCAAGACCTCTTATCTTCCAATTATTCCCATGCCAAAAATCTCCATCGCAAAAAATGGCTATTTTTAACTTAACAAAAACAAAATCAGGCTTACCAAGTATATTATAGTGTTTCCTATACCTCAAACCATTATGCCATAGTTCTTTTCCCAAAAGCCGTTCAGGCGAAGTGTTCTTTGATTTTATTGCGGACATGATTTTGTGTGTTATCTTTTTATCTCTTGCCACAACTTCATCAACTCCCTTAATAAACTCTCATTTTTTTAAATATCTTCATTTTTCATAGTTTTTCGTTTTGCTCAGGTTGAGCCATCTCTTCGGATATTGCATAAAAGCTGATCGCTGTGTAGTTCCAGGCAGATAAAATAAAACCGCATGTGTTTTTAATATTTTGGCCATCAGGATTCCACATCAACTCCAAACAGCAAACCTCCCATGTCATCCGGCATCATTGTGCCTAATTCCTTCGTCCTGCTTATCCTGGAGGTGGAACGCCAATCATGCTCTTTAAATAATTTTATCATAGATTAATACGTTGCACTAGGTTCTTTTTTACTCAATGGGTGAGTTTACTCAATGGGATCATGTCAAGTTGCTGCAGGACCAATATAATAAATATTTTCCCAACCATCTTTCCGATAAGAATTTATAGAATATACCCATTGTGCCGGACTGTTCTCAAGCACCGAAATAAAGAGTCAGTCTTACCATTTTTAACAATGCAATGTTATTCAGTTTCACTATGCTAAAGACCTTAAATACCCCTGCTACCTTCTCCAACATCTTGTTATCAGTAACCCCCACAAAGAACTTCATTTCAAAGTTCTCTCCCCTTCAAAAATTTATCTGCATTCTCGTTGAGGTTTTATAACCTTTTTCTATATTGATAGATATATTCTACATTAGTAGCCATCTCATTACAATAAGGTGTTTTCTCCCCTCGTCCGCGGGAACATACCCATATCCCGCCAAAGACCCTCCATCCCTTGCCACAAGCGGCCTCAATCACTGTGTTTTCTTTTGATGGAAACCACGCACTCAACGTGATACGTATGGGGAAACATATCCACGGGCTGTACTTCCACAGCCCTGAAGCCGTTCTCCACAAGGTAGCCCAGGTCCCGGGCAAGGGTGGATGGATTGCACGAGATGTACACAATCCTCTCAGGCGCCATGCTTACCAGGGTTTTTAAAAGTCCTTCGTCGCAGCCCTTTCTCGGCGGGTCTACCACTACCACATCGGCGCGGACGCCTCTGGAGTGCATCTCCGGTATAACCTTCTCAGCTTCTCCCACAATAAATTCAACATTCTCCACTTGATTGAGCTTCTTATTTTTTACCGCATCCTCAACAGCGTCTTCTACAGACTCCACCCCATACACTTTTTTTGCCCTGTCGGATAGAAACAGGGATATGGTGCCTATGCCGCAGTAGAGGTCGAATACGGTTTCATTACCTTTTAAATCCGCATACTCCAAAGCCTTTTCATATAATATCTCGGTTTGAACAGGGTTAACCTGAAAGAACGACAGCGGGGATATGGTAAACTTGAACCTGCCTATAAAATCGGTAATGGTATCGCTTCCGAATATTTTTATATTGGTTTCCCCGAGGATGATGTTGGTATTCTTTGTATTGACATTTAAAATAATACTTTTAACGGAAGGAACCCGGGATATCAGCATATTCACCAATTTTTCCTTTTGAGGAAGGTCTTTCCCGTTAATAACGATTACAACCATCACTTCCCCCGTTTTATAGCCCACCCTTGTCATTACATGCCTTACAAGGCCTTCCCTGCTGGTCTCGTCATATACGCTTACTCCGTTTTCCACAATATATTCCCTGACGATATTTCTCACCCTGTCGCTAACCTGATGCTGTATTGCACATGCCGGACTGGGAACAATGTCATGGGACCTGCTTGCATAGAAACCCAATGTGGGCTGGCCTTGGTACAGCCCTGCGGGAAACTGGGCTTTGTTCCTGTAGTAAAAAGCATTTTCCATCCCAAGGGTCTCATGAATTTGAACATCCTTCAATTTTCCAATTCTTTTTATGCTCTCTCTTACCAAATCGGTCTTGAAGCTCAGCTGTGCTTTATAGCTCATATGCTGAAGGTGGCAGCCCCCACACCTTGGAAAACTGCCGCAAAACGGCGGAACCCGGTGGGGTGACTGTTTTGTAATGCTTATAAGCTTTCCTACGGCATAGCTTTTGGCCTTTTTAATAATTTTTATTTCGACAGTCTCTCCGGGAATTGTTCCATCCACAAAAACGGCAAAGCTGCCTATACGGCCCACTCCCTGGCCTTCATGGGTCATCCCTGTAATTTCCAAAGTATAGATTTCATTCTTTTTTATCTCCATCGATGCGGTTCTACTTCCCTCCATGCAGTTTATGTCCATATTTCTTCCCGAATTCTTCATACAAAAAAAGAAGTCCCCTTTGGGACAAAAAACATATAGAGTGAATCAGTATGCCATTACTGGAATTATTTAATCATTTTTCCTTAATTATACATTCAAGCTGTTCCCCGGCTGTTCTTTATCCCTAAAGTTATTTTATTCTCTTTCTTTCCTCAAATTCCTCCTTAATCCTTCTATTCTAAGGCACCAATTTTTATAAAGAGATAAGGTGTAAAAAGTTAATTTTATTTACCAAAAAGGATTTTTGAAAATTGTGTAGAATTAATATTATCATTAAATGTTTACATATGTTGTATTATGCATCCAAAGCCAACATTAAAATGGGATTTTTAATATGAAACTAGCAGCCTATAAATTGCATACAAATAACAGTAAAACTGAAAAAGGGAAAAGGAAAAAGGAAAAAAAATATTTTTCCATTGTACTGGTTCCTCACTCGTCGGGCAAGGTTTATAAAATTTCGGGTTTGTACAGCAAGTGCCTGTTTTTTTGTGCGGTATGTGCCGCCGTTTTAATAAGCCTTACCGTGTTAACCGTACATACGCTCTTGGAAAACAGCAGACTCAAGTCCGACAACATGGTACTCACAAGCACCAGCAGCGAGCAAAACAGGCTGCTGAATCAAAAGTCCGAGGAAATCGGCCAATTAAAGGAAAAGCAGACAAACCTGAGCAGCAAAATCAATGATTTTACCGATATGTACAGAGAACTTGCCGAAAAATACATCAATAACAAGAGCGACGGTGTAAAAACCAGTAGAGCGGGAGAACGAAACGACCGTACATTTGTGAGGGATATTAACGAACTGAAGGCCCTGCTAAATGAGCTGGACGAGTTAAACGGCTCTGGCAGCAGTGTTTCGGGCGATATGACCGAAACGGAAAATACACTGAAAGAATTCATGGATACGGTACCTACCCTTTTTCCCACTCCGGGAAAAATCAGCTCGGGTTTCGGAGAGAGGACGGATCCCTTCCGATTCAACTCCAGGTTCCATACCGGAATCGATATTGCCGCTCCCCAAGGCCAGGAAATAAGGGCATCGGCGAAAGGCACAGTGACTCTGGCTTCCCGTACCAGTGTATACGGTAATACGGTGATCATTGACCACGGTCACGGTATAACAACCATGTACGGTCATGCTTCCAGGTTATTGGTCAAAAAGGGGCAGAAAGTGAACAAGAGTGACGTTATCGCCAAGGTGGGCAGCAGCGGGCGCAGCACCGGGTCGCACTTACATTTCGAAGTCCGTATAAACGGCACACCCACAGACCCGCTCAAATATGTGAGCAACAAATAAGCTTTCATATACCGCATGCACAGGTAAAAACAAGGACTTAAAGCTTTCCATACGGCTTTTAACCGTCTATAGAGTGCTTGAATCCCTTGTTAAGGATAACTGTAACCAAATATTGATATTGATGCAAATACAAATTTGAAAAGGGGGCATCCTATGTTTAAAAAGAAGGATATAATGGGTCCGGAGGTTTTTGATACGCTGGTGGGAGTGAATACGGTCTTTGACGGCAACATTGAATCAGACGGTACCATTCGGGTCGATGGAAAAGTAAACGGAGACTTAAGGGTTAAAGGAGATGTATATATCGGGAACAACGCAGAAATTAAAGGGAACATTTTTGCCAAAAATGTCCACCTTTCCGGAATCTTAGAAGGGAATATCTACTCGGAAGGCCTTTTGAAACTGTCAGCAACGGGAAAGCTTTACGGAGACATCCAGATACACAGCTTTGTAGCGGATGAAGGGGGCATATTCCATGGAAAATGCAGCATGATAGACGCTCCTGTCCCGGAACCCTCCGTCAAAAAAGCGGTACCCCCAAAAAACTATAATGGTAGGGATTATAAAAAGAGTTCGGTTCTGGAACAGGTAGATGATGAAAAGGAAGAAGCTTCAGAAGCTTAAATGAAAATGATCCATGACGGAGATCCCGTTCCGCCATTTTTAAATTCCTTATACACCTTTATCCTGGACATCCGTGGGGGCATTACCCACAAAAACCGTTTCGGCAAAGGGGATATCGGATATAACTTCTATTTTCCTTTCATTTAAAGGAATTAAAATCTTAAATGTGGTTTTTACCTGCAAATATATTGTATGCTTTATCCGGCCGGTACCTGTACCCGAAAGCTGAGATTTGAACCGGGCTTCCACTCCCCCGCAAAGCGACACTTTTATGGGCAAAGAGCCTTTTAATGCCGGTCTTTCAAGCAGTATGCCCAATGGAACCTCAATGGTTTCATTCCCCAGGTCTAAAAAACGGTTTCGGATTTTATCGGCGATTGTGGAGGAAAGTCCGTCCAGTGCAACCATATTCGTTTGAATGGAAGTTATTTCACCTTTTTCGTCCTTTTTCAAAAAAGAAAAGTCTTCATACACGTTTTGGCCTTTAAATTCTTCATACACCGTTTTCCGGGACACATCCTCAGCGAAAGCGCCTGTCCTGGATTCCACATTCTCCAAAAGGCGAGGTATAAAAAATACTTGGGCATAATAAAGCAGCGCAGTGAGTATAATCAGAACGGCAAAGAGGCATGAGTAAACTTTCAGCCTCTTAATGTTTCTCTTTTTTACATACCAAAGGCGATGATACAAAAGAGTATTCCTAATCATAAAACCCCCTCTCTCATTGTATGGAACAGTGGAATTTATGGTGCATGTTTTGACTATATGTTTTGAAATTATTTCAAAATCCTATACCCTCATAAGACGGTTTCCAAATAGGTGCATGCATCCTCTAAGGCCTTATGATTTCTCTCCTTGGCAAGAACAAGTTTAAGCCGTGTGGAATTTTCAAATTCAGGTTGGCATTGGTGCTCTTCGGTCTCAACAGCATATTCCGTCCAGCATCAAACTCCCTGCCGGTATGCAGAAAACATCAAGGGAACTTATCCTGTGAAGGAACGTCAGTATACGGTATAGAAACAGCCGGATTTCCTGGGGATGAGGGAGGATCCATGGATTTTTTGCTAAACACTGGGACCACTTTATGTTATAATAAACCTACGAACCATATTTACAAACAAAAATGCAGGTTTATTGAAACACGCTTTACGGAAAATGTGGAATTAAGGAAAACGCTATTTTCCTGCGTGTTATAATAAGCCTAATAATCGTAACAAGGAGGAAAACATGAATCCTAAAGCAAAAGCTTCAGGGGGAAGCAGCCCCAAGAAAAAAAAGCAGCGCTCCCCTAGGGCGGAATTCATCATTACAGTGTTGAAAATCCTTGCCGTTTTCTTCATAGTGATCACTTGTGCTGCTGCGGGTATTCTAGGAGGGGCAATATACGGGTACATAAAGACAACTCCTCCTTTAACCGATGAGCAGCTCCAGATAAAGAACTTTACCACCGTTGTATACGACTCCAAAGGGAATGAGATTACACAACTGGACGGAAGCGAAAACAGGGTATGGGTCTATGACAAGGATATCCCCCAGAACCTCAAGGATGCTTTTGTAGCCCTTGAAGATGAACGTTTTTATGAACATAATGGAATCGACCCGAAGAGAATCATCAGTGTTACCTTAAGCCTTATAAGACACGGCAAGGTCCAGGGCGGAGCAAGCACCATAACTCAGCAGGTTGTAAAAAATCTGACAAATGAAAAACAGATAACGCTGCAGCGAAAGGTGCAGGAGCAGTGGAGGGCCTTGCAGCTTGAAAACAAGCTGGAAAAATGGCAGATCCTTGAGCTGTACATGAACCTCATCTACATGGGGTATAATTGCTATGGGGTCCAGACTGCTTCCAAGCTCTACTTCGACAAAGACGTGAAAGACCTGGATCTTGCGGAATGCGCCAGTCTTGCAGGTATAACCAATGGTCCCGCTCTTTATGACCCGTTCACAGAGAAGGGAAGGGAGAACAATAAGAAACGTCAGGCGGCTTGCCTTAAGCTGATGCTGGAGCAGCATTACATCACCCAGGAGGAATACGACCAGGCGATAAATGAAGAGTTGAAATTTAAGCAGGGCAACATTTCAGAACTGAATAAGGCAAGCAGCCAGTCCTATTTCGTCGATCAGGTGGTACTTGAAGTGAAGAAAGACCTGAAAGAAAAATACAACATGACGGACCAGATTGCATTAAAATCCATATACAACAACGGCTATAAGATTTACACCACCATGGACAGCGATGTTCAAAAAGCCATGGACGACACCTTCAAGGATGAAAAGCTTTTTCCCAAGGCGAATATCAATGCAATCATCGCAGGCAATAAAGGCGCATACAAGCAAAGCGAAATCGAAGGGTTTAAAAAAGTTATAAATTCCGAACACCCCCAGGCCGCCATGGTAATTATCGATCCGAAAACAGGACAGGTCAAGGCCCTGTACGGCGGATTCGGAGAGAAAAAGGGGAGCGGATTGAACAGGGCAACCCAGATCAGCAGGCAGGTGGGCTCCAGCATGAAACCCCTGGCCGTATATGGCCCTGCAATAGACCAGAGGCTTATAACCCCTGCAACCATTGTGGATGACGCACCCGTGCACCTGGATGCCCAGCACCCGGATTTACTGTATCCCCAAAACTTTACAAGAACATATAACGGCCTTACCGACATCCGCGACGCCATTGCCAATTCTGTAAATGTTGTGGCGGCAAAGGTTTACCTGATGAATCCCGACCTGCCCTATTCTTATCTCAGTAAGGTGGGGATTGACAGGGAAAATGAGCGCAGCGTTTCCTTTGCACTGGGAGGACTCCAGGTGGGCCTGAGTCCCTACAGAATGACTGCCGCCTATGTCCCCTTCGCCAATAGGGGCATGTTTACCGAACCTTACACTTATACAAAAGTGGTGGATAAAGACAACAATGTCATATTGGAAAAGAAGGTGAGCCCCACCATCGTATACAGTGAGGCCGCGGCGTACGTAATGACCGATATGCTCAAAAGCGTTTGCACCTACGGGACCGCCTACCCCAACGGCATAATAAAAAATTCAAAGGGCGAAGTCATTCCCACCGCGGGGAAAACCGGCACCACAAGCTCAGATAAGGACAGATGGTTTGTGGGCTATTCGCCCTATTATGTCTCAGCCGTGTGGTACGGTTATGACACCCCCGTCCCCCTGGATGGGCTGACAAGCAATCCGTCGCTGAAGCTGTGGCACGAGGTCATGCAAAAAATACATAAGGACCTGCCTCCTGTTGATTTCCAGCAACCGTCGGATATTGTGAGAAAATCCGTCTGCATATACTCAGGTAAGATTCCTACGGACCTGTGCAGCCAGGACCCGAGAAATGCAAGCAGGAGCAGTATAAGGTATAATGAGGTGTTTATCAAGGGCACCGAACCGAAGGATACCGAAACATGCGATGTCCACGTTGCAGCCAAAGTAGACATTTCCAGCAAGGATGCCTACGGCAGGAATCTCCTTGCCGGTCCCTATTGTCCGCTTTCCCTGATAGAAGAACGTGTATTCATACAGCGCCGAGAGGAATACAAACCGCAAAGACCCGGAGACCCATACCCCCTTGACTGGATATACGAGCTTCCGGGAGGGGAATACTGCAATGTTCACGGAGTCCCGGCCACGGGCGCTTCAGGTGCTGCGGATACCGGAGGCCCCGCCAATACCCCCACACCTTTTGAAACGACACAGACCCTGGACGGCACAAATAGTACCGATACAACAGGCGAAACAAAACCGCCGGATGGAGGCACTGAAAATCCGAACGGCGCCACAACTCCGGAAGCATCCCAGCCCAATGGGAATTGACACAGATAGTAAAGCACCTGAAAAATCAGGTGCTTTTTACTTAAGGGCAGATTTCTATGTTTGCCTATGTTTTCTTCCCACTGTTCAATCACCGCGTGAATACCGCCTCATCCGGTTTTACGGTGTCCTCGGTGCCGCCGGTGCCATTCAACCCGAAGTACTCCGCCATAATGTCCTTTGCAACCGGTGCGGCCAGATAGCCGAAAACACCTCTTTCAATTACAACCGCTATGGCGATCTTAGGGTCATTGGCCGGGGCGTAGCAGATAAAAACCCCATTATTGGAGTGATGGATATCTCCCGTTTCCGCAGTACCGGTTTTACCGGCCACCTGGAACGGAAAATCGTGGAAGACGCTGACCGCCGTACCGTCTTCCGCATTCGTAACCGCGACCATTCCTTTCTTTACGGCATCTATGGTCTCCTTTTTAATAGGCACCTGTTCATATTGGGGTTTTTCTTCCCTCACTACAGAGCCGTCCGAGCTGCTTATAACCCTTTTTATTAAATGAGGCTTGAAGCGCTTGCCGCCGTTGGCAAGGGTACTTACATAATTCGCCATCTCAATGGGGGTAAAAGCGTTATACAGCTGACCTATGGCCGCCTGGGCCGTATCCGCCCTTCTCCACTCATCGTTGTACACCTTCTTTTTATATTCCTTACCCGCCAGAATGCCCTTGGCTTCATTGGGGATGTCTATACCGGTCACATCACCCAATCCGAAATATCTTGCCCATTTGTCTATATTGTCAATCCCCATCATGACACCCAGCTTGTGGAAATATATGTTGCAGGAGGTGGCCAGCGCCCTGTCCAGTTTCAGGTCGCCATGTGCAGGCTGGCCGTTCCTGTATTCCATGCAGGTAAACCTCATGCCGTCTACATCATATACACCGGGGTCGTTGATAATGGTGTCCGGGGTGATATAGCCCTCTTCAAGTCCCGCAATACCCACAAGGGGTTTAAAGGTGGAGCCGGGAGCATACCTGCCGGATATGGCCCTGTTAAAAGCCGGCTTGCCTTCATTATTAGGATCAAAAAGCTCTGTTATGATTTTCTGGGCTTCCTTGTTATCCGCACCCTCCAGGAAAACCGAGGGGTCGTAGCTGGGATAGTTGCCCAGGACTAAAACCTCGCCGTTGTTTACATCCATGGCCACAACTGATCCTGCCACGGCATCCCCCATGTTGTTTTTAACGTTGGCCGCCCCCTGCTTGTTTCTTATCATTTCAATATTTTTTTTAAGGGAATCCATGGCCACTTTCTGCAGCTTCAAATCCAGGGTGAGAACAACATCATTGCCGGGCTGGGCAGGCTTTTGGTCTATCTCCTCCGTCAGTCTTCCCCCGGTGTCCACTTCAATCCTCTTCTGCCCGTCCTTTCCCTTAAGGTCCTGCTCTGCTTGCAGCTCGATACCCGACTTCCCTATAATGTCATTCATCTCATATCCGCTGTCTTTCAGGCGCTCATACTCACTCTGGTCCAGCCCTCTGACATAACCTACCACATGGGCGGTGGTTTCCGCATCGATATATTTTCTTTTGGGCTCCACATCCGTCGTCACTCCGGGGAACTCGTTGTGGCGTTCCTCCACTTCGGCCACAGTCTCTTCGCTTACATCGCTGGCAAGTACGATGGGGCTGGTGGAACTGTAACCCCTTATCAGGGTTTCATACCTCATGGTCATAATTTTATACGCTTCTTCGTCGGTATACTTGTTGTCGATTTTAAATTTCACCGTTCTCAAATACCTGAAAACCTCTTCTGGGGTATTCATCAGTTCAACATCTTTCGCCTTGACGGCCATCTCTTTTTTCCACTTGTCCAGCTTGCTCTCGGACTGGTTTACAGCCGATCCGAAAGCAAAGGGATTTATGGTCAGGTACTTGCTCAGGCTCTTATAATAGGTGTCGTTATTTTTCTCAAATATGTTGACCAGCCTTAAAAGCATTTCATTGAGTGAAGCCGTATCCGTTTTGGTCTTAATCATCTGGACGACAAAACCCAAACGGTTGACTGCAATAGGTATCCCATTTCTGTCTACAATATTCCCCCTGGGTGCAACAATCTGGACATTATTTAAAAGTCTGCGCTGGGATTGGGTGTCATAGTATTCACCTTTGACAATCTGCAAATTAACCAGCTGCCCGGTGATGACCACTCCCATCAGCACCAGAAAAGCCCCAAACATGAAAAACCGGTCCTTTAATCTTTCCTTCATCAGCAATCCACCTTACAGGTTTACGAGTATTCGCTAAAAGTCAGCATTTGTGCTGTCTTAAAACAAGTATAAACCATGTAAATTGACATTTCAATGTAATATGCACACTTTTTCTTGGGAATAAGCCGCATAAAAATATAAAATTTGTTCACTTTTGACACTGCTAAAAACTATATGGTATAATTACAGCAGTAGCGGGGGTAACTTTCCTGATGAAAAAAAAAATTACTTTTTATTGGGTTTCATCATAGCAGGTGAATTAGCCGCTGTTTTATGTATTCTTATTTATATCGTATGCTTCCTGCCGGATACCGGCTATGTTTCCGGCGCAGGACAAAACTCCCCGGGGAAAGGCACTGAAGCCGTCCAGCTGTCCGACCCCGGTATAAATGCGGACATCCAGGTTTCAGGCAATGTTGTCAGTGTGAAGGAAGAAATAACATTTGCGAATGCGCAAAAGGAAATATTTGCATATATTCCTTCCGCCAATTTGTCAAAGACAACGATAAAGCAGATTTCTGTAAACGGCGATTTTGAAAAGGAAATTGTGGACGGGACCAATTTGGTCGTTAAATGTGAAAGGCCCCAGGATAAAATAGGGGTGCAGTACGAGATGGTTTTGGACAGCAGGCAAACCACACTGTCCTATTCCGGCAGCTGCATACTGTTGACCAATTTCCTGATTACACCGGCCGTTTACCGGAACAATGCACCCATAATGACCTATAAATGGTATTTTGGAGATCCTTACATATATGGCATGCACAATTACAGCATTACGTTTAAAATAGACAAAAGCTACAGCATCTTCGCTCCCGGGCAAAAACAGGACATTGTCCGCGGAGGAACCAGGATTGCGGCATTTGAAGCGGACAACCTGCGGGATTTCCCCGCCGTTTTATTTGAGAGCGCCGAGGTTCGAACCCAGAAAACCGGCGGCACCACGCTTTATTACGTTAATTCGAGTGCTTCAATGGAGCATGTGAATTATGCTTTCAGCTACGCTCAAAAAATAATAGGGCCTTATCCCTATAAAGAGCTCTTTATTGTGAAAGCACCAATTTTAAACGAGGGAATGGAGTTTTCCAATATGATATTCCTCTCCGACAAAAGCTTCAGCAATAGTGAAACGCTCAAAAGAGTGTCATACCATGAGGTCCTCCACCAGTGGTTTTATGGGATCATTGGTACTGACCAGATCAATGAGCCATTTTTGGATGAGGGCATAGTCAACTACCTTGCCATGCGGCTCTGTAACGACAGCTTCAGTGAAAACTACAACGGAAATTTATTTAATTTGCACTTAAAGGATTATTCCACCCGTGAAGAATATTATGAGCTGGCCTATAACAGCTCAACCCTGTACTTTTATTCGTTGAATAAAAAACTGGGAGACAGGTTTTTTAAAAATCTAGGAAAGATCTATGAGTCAAAAAAATATAAAATACTGTATTATGACGATTTTATCAAATTAATGAATTAAAGATAGCATACCATAAGCCGTCCTATCTTAAACGGAAAATCAAAATGAGGAGGAAATTTTTTGAGTTCTATTCCTGATCAAAATGTGGACAAGTATACCGAATTTGTAATGACACATCCAAAGGGACACTTCATGCAGTCTCCCGAATGGGCAAAAGTCAAATCAAACTGGAAAAATGAAATCATTACGGTGGAGGATGAAAATGGAAATATCAAGGGTTCTATGAGTGTGCTTATAAGAAAATTGCCCCTGCTAAACTATACAATGATGTATTCGCCTCGTGGTCCTGTATGTGACGTCCACGATGAAGATACCCTTCAAAGGCTTTTGGACAAGACAAAGCTGCTCGCCAAAAAATACAGGAGCTATGTGCTGAAAATAGACCCGGATGTAGAAATAGAAGACAGGGAATTCGGGCAGATTATGAGCAAGCTGGGATTTAAAATAGCAAACGCTTCCAAAAATTTTGAGGGCATACAGCCCAGGTTTGTGTTCAGGCTTAATATAAAGGATAAATCCGAAGAAGAGCTCCTGCAGATATTTCATCAGAAGGTGCGCTACAATATAAGGCTTGCCATAAAAAAGGGCGTAACGGTAAAAATAGGATCAAGAAAGGATATCCCGGATTTCCACAGGGTCATGGTGGAAACCGGCTTAAGAGATAAATTCGTGGTCAGAAGCGCCCAGTATTTCGAAAAGATGTACGACTGTCTCGGTCCCGAGCACTTAAGGCTGTACCTTGCCTATTATGAAGACAAAATTATTGCGGGGACCATCGCCGTCCTGTACGGAAATAAATGCTGGTATCTCTACGGGGCCAGCAGCAACAAGTACAGAAACGTGATGCCCAATTACCTGCTGCAGTGGGAAATGATCCGGTGGGCCCTGGAAAAGCATTGTGACCTGTATGATTTTCGCGGCGTATCGGGAGACCTGGATGAAAAAAATCCCCTTTACGGGCTGTATAAGTTCAAGAAGGGATTCAACGGAAAGTTTACCGAGTTTATAGGAGAAATGGATTACATATTTAACCCATTCATCCACTTTGCGGTGGAGAAAGGTGAAAAAATATTCAGAGAGGCCAGGAGAAAACTTTTCACATTAAAGAGAAACAATCCCTCCGGGCAAGAGGCGTAGGGCTTAGCCCGTTTTAAAACCGATCCCGGGGGATGGATGACGAGGTTCCCTATGAGAAAACTGGTGATTGAAAAAGCCAAGCTTCAAAACAACATTGATATCATAAAAAAAATGACAAGCTCCACCATCATCGCCGTTTTGAAAGGAAACGGCTATGGTTTGGGCCTGGTTGAATTTGCGCGTCTGCTTCAGGAAAACTCCATCGATTATTTCGCCGTCTCCACCCTGGAGGAGGCTTTGACTTTAAGGCAGAACGGCATGGACGGCAGGATACTCCTGCTGGCTCCTCCCGGCAGCCCCGAGGAGGCGGAAATTATTGTAAATTATAACATTATGCCTACCATCGGGTCAATCCACTCGGCATCCCTAATGGAAGAGGCAGGCTTAAAGGCGGGAAAATCCGTAGACCTCCACCTGAAAATTGATACCGGTTTCGGCAGATTTGGATTTTTGTGGAATGAGACGGACAGATATTCCACAGGCCTGAAATCCTTGAGCTGTCTAAATATCGTGGGGACCTATACCCACCTATCCTATTCCTTTGAAAAAAAAGCCCGGAGTATACACCTGCAGTTCGAGCGGTTCCTGAAAAGTGTGGAGAGTCTCAAGGCCGCCGGTATTCCCACGGGGATGCTGCACATCGCCAATTCCTGCGCATTTTTGAGATTTCCGGCCATGCACCTGGATGCCGTGAGGATAGGCTCCGCTTTTCTTGGGAGGATTCCCATAGAAAATCCCTACGGTCTTGAAAAAATAGGCTTTTTAAAATCGCGCATCATTGATGTCAAAACTCTTCCCAAAGGTTATTCCATAGGGTATGCAAACACCTACCGGACCAAAAAGGAGACCCGCATCGGTATTGTTCCCATAGGCTATAAAGATGGCTTCGGTATTGAAAAATCGAAGGACACCTTCAGGTTTATCGATATTTTAAGATATATATACCATGATATCAAGCTTCTTAACAAGCACCTGTTTGCAAGGCTGGGAGACCAATCCAAAGTGAGGATTCTGGGAAGAGTAAGCATGTTTAATATCGTACTGGATTTGACAGGTACCGGTGCGGATATAGGGGACGAAGTTATTCTAGAAGTAAACCCTGTTTTGGTGGAAGGCTCCGTAGAAAGGGAATATATATAGAATCCGCACCCGCTTCTCTATAAAAAAGAGGACAAGCCCCGGCAACGGCGGGGCTATATTTTTTTGCCGTAATTTTCCATTAATTCCCTGACCAGCTGCCTGTACGCCTCTATTTCTTCTCTCAATTCCCTAATCAGCGAATCCTTTATCCTGATCACCTCCATAAGTTCTTCTCTGGTCATGTTTTCCACGCTTTTCATGCCGCATCTCCTTCAATTTTTTCCGTTATCTGGTGTTCAACGCCCCTAAGGCGGAATTTCTTGCCGGGGTATAGAATTATATTTATATTAACATACTATTAAAAAGAACGCACTTTAAACTTTGTAGCAACCGGAAGGAGGCGGACTCAATGATTACGGCGGAAGTTGCCATCTATCCTCTGAAAACCAATGACGCCGCATCGGTCATTAACAGTTCCATTGATGTCCTGCAGCAAAGTAACGCCAATTTTGACGTTAACTCCATGAATACCCGCATCAAAGGAACAAAAGCCGAAGTCTTCACCAGCCTGGAAACCATGTTTTCGGAAGCGGAGAACAAGGGCGGAGAGGTCAGCATGGTGGTGACAATCACAAATGCCACCTAAAGGCCCTGCGGGCAAATTCCCCACACCCCTATTTTTATGGAGGAAGCCGGCATGAAAAAGTTTCACGGTACCGCAAGCGTAGGCCTGAGAGAAAAGTCTACAGGCAAACTGGTGGCCGCCTATCCCTATCCTGTGTCGGGAAAGGATACCGAAATAGAGCAAAAGGTCAGGTTCTGGTATTACCAGCAGAGCTGTTCGGCGGAGGAGGAATTGCGGGACTGCTATGTGGATCTTCTGACCGAGAAAGAGCTGAAGGATAAATAGTAATTTTATCTATGGCGTAAATTTTCATTTCACTGTATAATGAGAGAGGAAGCCCGGCAACTAGGAACATGGTTGCCGGACATGAATGTATTCTCTAAAAGCAGGGGTTATGTGGCTATGGAAAAAAAAGAGTACTGCTATAATTGTGACGAGGACACCGAGTACATAATTGAAAAAGAGATAATAAACCTTGAACTGGAAGGTGTAAAGTTCTCCTATGAAGCATTGGTCCCTTACTGCGTGAAATGCAAAAAAGAGGTTTCGATCCCCGAAATAAACGACTTAAATATTATAAGAGCCTATAAGGCACACAAGGAAGCGCTGGACAAGTCTTGAACTTTTCAATCATTGGTACTCATTCTTCCCAAAGGACTGTCTTCCCTGATTATGTCCTCAATATCGTAGACGGAAATAGGAAACATGGGAAAGCCGAAAACATAAGCCGTCAGCTGGTACAGCTGAAAATATACCACCAGGCATTTGTCCGCAATATAGTAATCCTGTTCCGGCTCAATACCGTTCAAATCGTTTAACAGCACAATCTTGCGCTCTCTAATCTGTTCCTTAATTTGGTCCGAAAGTACTTTGATATAGTCGCTGCCCTGCTTGAACTGTTCGCTTAACAGGTAGGACTTTCCCGTATTCGTGTCGAATGTCAGGGACCGGATCATGGTTAACCCGTGGGCTGCAGGGTAAGCAAAAGTATAATTTCCTATGGTCAAGCTCAAAACGTCTCTTTCGTTTGTCTTAAGCTCATAAAAGCCGCTGACGGATAAATGCAGCTCCTTGTATCCCTGCTGGATCAGTCTGTCCACCTGTTCAGCCATCACCCTGTTGACCAGGGTGACTATCTGCGTGTTGATCTTTTGTTGGACAATAAAATTGGCCATACCCACAACCACCGGATAGCTTATGTCCGCCTCTTGGTTGGGTATGACCATTTTCCGGGTTATCACAACGACAGGATTTCTGGAAATCCAACTCATTTCAACCATCCCATAAAGTATCGGTTACAGTAATATAGTATTCAAGCCAAGCCGGAATGGTTAATACCACCGGAGGAATTTACCGGATCTGTCCGTTCCCGTAAATGATATATTTTATTGTAGTCAATTCCTTCAACCCTACAGGACCTCTTGCATGCAGCTTCTGATTGCTTATACCGATCTCCGCGCCGAAGCCGAACTCACCGCCGTCGGTAAACCGGGTGGACGCGTTTACATAGACGGCGGCGGCGTCTATCTCCTGCAAAAACCTCTGGGCCTTGGTGTAATTTGTAGTCACAATGGCCTCCGAATGCCTCGTCCCATATCGATTGATATGTTCTATCGCCTCATCGATGCCCCTGACTACCTTAACGGCCAGAATATAATCAAGGTATTCGGTATACCAGTCCTCTTCGGTGGCCGGTCGGGCATTTTTAAAGATCTCCCTGGTTCTCTCGCAGCCTCGGATCTCTACATTCAAGTCCTCTAAAGCCTTTAACGCCTTAGGCAGGAATTTTTCCGCCACAGCCTCATCCACCAGCAGGGTTTCTGCCGCATTGCAGACCGCCGGCCTGCTGGTCTTGGCATTGATAATGATGCTTTCGCCCATTTCCAGGTCTGCATCGCCGTCGATATACACATGGCAGTTGCCCGTACCGGTTTCGATTACGGGAACGGTGGAATTCTTCACAACAGTTTGAATTAATCCCGCCCCTCCCCTGGGGATAAGCACATCGATATACCGGTTCAGCTTCATCATCTCTACGGCTGTTTCCCGGCCCGTATCCTCAATAAGCTGTACGGCATCCTCAGGAATTCCGGCCTCACGGAGCCCTGCTTTTATGGCGGCGGCAATCGCTTTATTGGAATTGATCGCCTCGCTCCCACCCCTCAGTATAACCGCATTGCCGGATTTGAGGCACAGGCCGGCCGCATCCACCGTTACATTGGGCCGCGCTTCATATATCATGCCGATGACGCCTATAGGAACCCTCTGCTGGCCGATCATCAAGCCGTTGGGCCTTTTCCACATGGATATTACCTCGCCCACAGGGTCGGGAAGAGACATAACCTGCAGCAAGCCTTCGGCCATAGAGGCTATCCTTTTGCTGTTCAAAGCCAGACGGTCGATCAGGGCACTGCCGGCACCCTTATTCCGGGCATTTTCCACATCTGTGGAATTTGCATCTAAGATGCTGCTTTCATTCCGGACCAGCTCCTCCGCTATTTTTTTCAGCCCCTCGTTTTTAACGGCGGCCGAAAACCCAGAAAGTTTATACGAAGCCTTTTTCGCTTTTTCAGCCTTTATCAGCAACTCACTGTCCACTGCTCCCACTCCTTTTATTTGATACGAAAAGCGTCCCCACATCCTTGCCTTCCATAATATCCATGATTACTTCAGGATTGATTCCATTTGAAATCACCATATCCACACCCGCCGCCGTGGCGATTTTAGCCGCTAAAAGCTTGGTAGCCATCCCACCCGTGCCTCTCTTGGTCCCCGGTCCTCCTGCATATTTCTCAAGGGCGGGCGTTATCTGCTCTATTACCGATATAAGCTTTAAGCCCGTATTTTTTTTAGGATCACCGTTATAAAAACCGTCAATATCGGAGAGTATAATCAGCAAATCCGCACCAACCAGCTGGGCTACTATAGCCGACAGGGTATCATTATCGCCAAACTCAATCTCTTCAACCGCCACCGAGTCATTCTCGTTGACTATCGGTATTATACCCCGCTCCAGCAGGTTCTCGAAGGTGTTAATGACGTTTTTCCTTCTTATATCGTCTTCAACCACATCCCGGGTTAAAAGAATCTGGCCTACAATGCGCCCATAATCTGAGAAAAACTTACTGTACATATGCATGAGCTCACACTGTCCTACTGCCGCAATGGCCTGCTTTTCACGCACTGTTTTTGGCTTCCCCTTCAGCTTCAGCTTTCCCACCCCCACTCCGATAGCTCCGGACGAAACCAGCACAACATCCTTCCCCTGGTTTGCGAGGTCGGACATGACTCTTGCAAGTTTATCTATCCTTGTAAAGTTAATCTTGCCCGTATCATATGTCAATGTGGAGGTTCCCACTTTTATTACTATCCTTTTGGCATTGCGCAGATTATCACGTATATTACACATTTTGAACCCTCTTTAGCCTATTTTATTCTTAAGATATGTTTCTCATTTGAGCTTAAGCTTAATGCGGCGAAGCCCCGACCGCAGTCCGCAGAACCTTAACCTTTAATATTATATATTAATTAAATTCCGTTTTCTACAAATACAGAAATATCAGAACCCGGATTTTTCATTTTTTTCGGTATAGGTAAGCCATTTTTCGCTGAGTTCCACAGGTTCATAGGAATCAATGTACTCCAAGGCAGCGGATATTCCGGAGGTCACATGGTAAAGCTTTTTACATTCGGGCTTGGCGAACTGCCGGTCCATTATTTCCTGAAACTGCTCCAGGAGCTTATCGTAAAAGTGGTTGATATTCAGTATAACAATAGGCTTGTTATGGTACTTCAACTGTTTCAGGGTGATAATTTCCAGTAATTCCTCCAGGGTCCCATATCCTCCCGGCAGGGCTATAAACGCATGGGACCTGGAATCCATAACCGATTTTCTTTCACGCATGCCTTCGGTAACAATCAATTCATCGCATGTATTATAAACCACGCCCTCAATGTTAAGAGCTTTGGGTATTACTCCGATCACTTTTCCGCCGCAGGAGTGCACAGCTCTGGCTGTAGCGCCCATAAGGCCCAATAAGCCTCCACCGTAAAGTAAAATGTCTTTTCTTAAAGCAATTTGTTTTCCCAATTCTGCCGCTACATCAAAATAAATGGTGTCAATGTTTGTGCTGGATGCGCTGTATACACAAATGACCTTGTTCATTCATTCTCACTCCTGTATAAATCTATAATTACCAGCGTTTTTTAACATTATAATACACCGGGCAGGCTGTTACAAGCAAAAAAACTTCCGGATAAAAGCCTGCGGCATCAAGCCGTTAAAAATAATGTCACGTAAAAAAAAGTTTTACATAATATAACATTAGAAAACACCTTTGGGAGTGTGCATATTTATGGAGAAAAACCGTACTTTGGATTATTTGGCCAAAGGGTTTACCGCAGCCCACAGAATCCGGCAGGCATCGCAGAAAAGCCTGCGCAGCGATGAAAACCGATCCGTTCAGCCCAGCAACCTGCATAAAATGGGCGAGATAATGCAAATATTGGCCGAATACTCCCCCGACAGGCATAAGGACAATTTAAGCGCAGCCATCGAAAAAAGTATGATGTACAGCAATACATACAGGAATTTAAAGCAGCATCTTCGAGAGGCAAGAGGGAAAAAAATGGATGTCCCCACCGTTCTAAAAGCACTGGAAATGTTAAAGCCTGCGCTGGGCAACAACCATAACATCCTGATCGATAAAATGGTCAAAATATATGAGATTTTGCGTTCATGAGGTTAAAATGCAACTTTATATTCTTACCCTCCGGGTTATGGAAATGGTCACTTAAAGCATTCTGTCTCAATTGCGCCATCCTTCGATTAATTTTGCTCCTTGAGCATTAAATAGGCGGTGGATACCATTTCCTGGCTTTTCCCTGTTATTTTCTCATTAACGGCAGATATGTTTTCAATGTCATGATTCAGAAGGCCTGCCCTGGCCTCCAATTCACCGGCTATTTTTATCACTTCTTCAATATTGTTCAGCAGTTCCAGTTCATCCTTTTTTGTGGACTGGGCCGTCACCTTGGACTGTTCGGCCAGTTTCTTCACCTCGTCCGCCACCACCGAGAAGCCCCGTCCGCTCTCACCGGCACGTGCCGCCTCTATGGCTGCGTTCAGCGACAAAAGGTTGGTCTGGTCGGAGATGCTCACGATTTCGCCGGTCACCCTGTTATAGTTTTTAACGCTCTGCTGGATGGCATCGATTCTCTCCTTCAAGCTGGAAGATATTTTAGCCAGTACGTCCGCAGCCCGGCTTACGCTGACGGCATTGTTGGCGTTTTGGGCTATCCCCGCCGCAACCTCCTCGATGGCCCCGGTTATTTCGGATATCCTCTTTTTCAAAAGCTCCAGCTTCTTTTCCTTGTCGTTGCTCATTTTTTCCACTTCTTCCAGCAGCTTTGACACTTCGCTGTTTTTTACCTCAAGAATGTCTCTTTCTGCCGAAAGCTTCGAATTATAATCAATGCAGTTTTCAATGTGGTTTATCCCATTAAATATGGATTTGGCCATAAGCCTGCATGTGGTGTATCCGCAGGCATGGCAGTTCCTCTTCCTGGATTCTTCGGTGTCCTTGTGCATGCGGATGAAAATGCGGTCTAATTCCTCCTGGGACGGCTCTTTAAACTCCTCAACCTTCTCTGCCGTATACTCCCTTAAAAAATCCTTCAGGGAAAGGGTCTTGTCAAAGAATTTCAGCAGCTTTTCGGGTTTCGATTTAAGCTTGCCGGTCTGCCTGTTTCGAAAGCTGTATGTCTGGTACTCAATATCGGTAATGTCCGCATTCTTGCACGTGGCCGAGCCGTAATTGCACCCGTGTTCACAGCTTAAAATATCCACCAGCAAAGGCAGGGGTTTGCCTTCTTCCTTTCGCCTGCTGTACTCATTAAGATATTCATAGGCCAGTTTGGTCCCTTCAGTCTGCTTTACCCAAGCGGACTTGTGATAATGATATACATTTTCCTTAAGTCCGCCGGGCAGGCTGTATATGTCGCCCAACCCGCAGGATATCACCTTAAAGTCGGCTTCGCCGTATGAGTCAAGGTCTATTCCACCGGCATCAATATACTCCATCAGTTTCTTGAAAGTCACATTGTAGCTTACCAATCCCGAAGTATTCGTGTCGTTTATTTCGGATATTTTGGCAATACAGGGGGAAAGAAAGCAAATTTCATCCGTATTGTTCAAATACTTTTTAATATATATTGCCATACACATCATAGGGCTGTGGACAGGTGACAGATTGGGCAAGATCTCGTGCCGGTATTTTTGCACATAATTTACTATGGCCGGGCAGGGCTGCGCAATCACCGAATCCAGGCCGTATTCCCTGATTGCCTTTAAATAGGCCCAGGTAGTTATATCCGCCCCGTATGAAACATCATAGATTTCAGTGACCCCCATGTGTTTTAACAGTCCCAATATTTTCTTATAATTTGGAAAGTTGGTTTTAAAAGCAGGGCCCGCAATAATAGATATTTTCACGCCATTTTTTATATCCTGAAAAAACCTTCCGGTATCATCCATAAAGTCACGGGCGCCGTGGTCGCACACCTCCAAGCATCTGCCGCACATAATACATTTTTTCGGATCCACCTGCGTTTTACTTCTGCCGTTCTCAACATAGGATACATTCGCATCCACGATAGGACAGTCATATATGCACTTGTTGCAGCCTACACAAATCTCTTTTTTAGTAAATACAACCGAATCCATGTCAATCGTCCCCCTTCCTTCAAAAAGCAATAGATCATCCGGCCGCTTCAACCCCAGCGCCGGAATGAAATGAATATTTTGTCTAAAAATGAAATTCTATGTATTTATTCTAACACATTCAGTCATATGCCGCAATGAAAAATTGACCGCATAAAAAGCATTATTTTGAGTTGCATGTCCTTAAACCGGAATAAAAATTAAATATATTTGAGGCTGATTATGTATGAATTTTGAAACAATAAATGAGTGGCCAGGAAAATAAAATCCAAAGGAAAACTCAAGAGGCGGTTTCCTTGACTTTCCTGGAAGTCATGGAAACCGCCCCCCAAATCACTTTTCTATAGTCTATACCCTTGTAGCCCCGTAATACACAATCCCCCTGTCGGCGTCAATGGTGACCACCGTGCCGCTTTTTAAAATCTGCATGGCGTTTTCCGCACCGACGATTACAGGGATTTCTAGTGCCAGGCCTACGATGGCGGCATGGTTCCCTATGCCCCCTTCTTCTACAATCAGGGCGGACGCCCGTTTTATATAAGGAAGCATGTCGTTGTCGGTATGGGGTGCCACCAGGATGTTATTTTCCTCAAATTTCAATTTGGCTTCCTCCGGTGAACTTACAACACACAGCTCTCCCGTTACCGAACCGGTGCCGATACCTGTCCCGCGCACAAGCACTTTTCCCACCACATGAACCTTCAAGATATTTGTGGTGCCGCTGATGCCTATGGGCACCCCTGCCGTGATAACCACCAGATCCCCGTTTTTGACAAGTCCCGTTTCAAGCGCCTTTTCCACACCCATGTCAAACATTTCATCAGTAGTGGACACTTCCTTAACAAGAAAGGGCAGCACTCCCCAGGACAGAAATAATTGACGTTGAACCCTGGGATCGACGGTTGTCGCAATGATGGGGCAGGCGGGCCTGAACCTGGAAATCATCCGTGCCGTATGCCCGGACTGGGTTACGGTTATTATGGCGGAAGCGTTCAGGTCAAGGGCTGTGGTGCAGGTGGCATGGCTGATGGCATTGGTAACGCTGGGTATCATATCGAACTTCATGCTGGAAAACTCTTTCCAGTAATCAATGGAATTCTCCGCCTTCTCCGCGATCTTGGCCATAGTCTCCAGGCTTTCCACAGGATATTTGCCCGCAGCCGTCTCACCGGACAGCATAATTGCGCTGGTGCCGTCATAGATTGCATTGGCGACATCACTGGCCTCAGCCCTGGTTGGCCTGGGGTTCCTGATCATGGAATCCAGCATCTGAGTGGCTGTTATCACGGGTTTGCCTCCCCTGAAGCACTTTTGTATAATGTTTTTCTGCACAACGGGAACTTCTTCTACCGGGATCTCCACCCCCAGATCTCCCCGCGCCACCATGATTCCATCCGCCACCTTGATGATTTCATCAAAGTTTTGAATTCCTTCCCTGTTTTCGATTTTCGCAATCACCTTGATTCCCTGACCGCCGTAATTTTCAAGTATCTTTTTGATCTCCATCACATCGGCGGCCTTTCTCACAAAGGAAGCGGCAATCAGGTCAAACTCGTTTTCTATGCCGAATTGAATATCCTCAATATCCTTTTCGGTCAGCGAAGGCAGGTGTATTTCCGCTCCCGGCACATTAATGCCCTTGTTGTCTCCTATGACTCCCCCGTTCAAAACGGTACAGTCTATATCCCTATCCTTTATTTCATTTACAACAAGCTCCACCAGCCCGTCATTAATCAGAATCCTGCTTCCCACCCTCACATCCTTGTATAAATTCTTGTACGTCACCGACACGATTTTGTCATTGCCCAGCAAGTCCCTGCAGCTCAGAGTAAAGCTTTCACCCTGCCTAAGCTCCACCTGGTGGGTTTCGAATTTCCCTGTGCGGATCTCCGGGCCTCTGGTGTCAAGAAGGAGAGGGACGGGGCGCCCTACCCTGTCTCTTACTTTTTTAAAGGCGTCAACCCTCCGTTTATGTTCTTCATGGCTTCCGTGGGAAAAGTTGATGCGTGCTACGTCCATTCCTTTTTGGAACAGCTTTGCCAATATATTTTCATCATCCACTGCCGGGCCCAGTGTGCAGACGATTTTTGTTTTTCTCATTATCTATGCCTCCACAAGTCATCAAATACAACCAAAAGGCGCAAAGCATCCATATGCTCCACGCCCCTTTGCCTGCGCAAATACGGTTACGTATACATATTTTGTTACGATTATAACATTTTTATCACCCCTATTCAACAAAAAAACTCCTTGATTTTTACAGGCAGGTAAAATATATGTTAATTTTCTTGTTTTCTAATGGATCATGTTTTAATAGAAATGCATATTAAGAAAAAAATATGAACCAGCATTCAATACGGACAATTTATTACAATTTTTATAAAGTTTTTAATAGACCCCGGACAAGCAATGATATAAAATGACTGTACTAAAACAAGTGCAAATGGCAGAGTAGGTAATTGTGCGTTAAGTGATAGACGGACGGGAAGTTGCCGCTGTACGAAAAATCTTTTCAGATTTGCGGTGCAATTGCTGCATTCCGCTGCCACTAAAGGGTATCTTTTCTCTTTAAGTGGCCTATTTGCCATTAAAGAGAGGAGGTGTTAACATGAAAAATACACGTGTTTTAGTATTTATGGCGCTGTTCATCGCCATGGATGTTATTCTCACTCGTTTTTTATCCATCCAGACTCCCATCATAAGAATCGGTTTCGGTTTTATCCCGGTTGCACTGGCAGGTATGATGTTTGGACCGGCCATAGGCGGTGTGACGGCTGCATTGGGTGACATCATAGGGATGATCGTTTTCCCTAAAGGCGCATATTTCCCCGGCTTTACGTTGAGCGCCTTTTTAACGGGAGCCACGTACGGGCTGGTGCTTTATAAGAAGCCCAAGTCCATTCTAAGGATTTTTCTGGCCGTGGCTGTCGTTGTCCTGTTCATCGATATCGGCCTTACCACCGTATGGGTCTCTATGACGACAAGTACTGCGTATAAGGCCCTCCTTTTCACACGGGTCACCAAACTGGCCATGATTCCTGTTGAAGTCGCTGTAAACTATGCTTTATGGAAATGCATTGCCCTGACCGGGTCCAGCTTCCTGCAGAAAATTGAAGCGGCCTGAAACAGTTTATGCAATGCCAAAGGTTTGAAAAGGCTTAAATGGTTTTTAAGCCTTTTTTCTTTTTGACCCCGTTCTTTTCCGGATTCGCAAAGTACATAGAATGAAGTGCACTTTTACCTCCTTTGAGCCGCCGCTTTCCTTTTCAGCCTGTCAAGCCTCTTTTTCAGTTCCTCGCGGTAAATACTGTTCCCCAGTCCCAGGTGCATGCTTTTTTGAAGGGCATATTCCACCACCTTCACTGCCCTTTTTATGTCCTTGGCCCTATGCTCATAGTACTTTGCCAGTTCAATCATAAGGGGTACGGCATTGGTGTCCGAAGCCGAAAGCATCTGTTCACAGTGCTCCACCATCTTCCCGTAGTCCCTCCTTTTTTTATATGCACTCACAAGCCTCTGGGAAGCGGTTTGCCTGACAGCGTAGTCTCCGGACTGCAGACAGTTTTCATAGCATTCGATCATCATACCGTTTTCCCCGCTGTTCTCAAAAATTCTTCCCACCCCCAGCAGCTCGTATTTCCCATCGGTTTCTGAAACGGGGTTTTGGAGCATGGAGACTATTTTTACCAGCAGGCTGACCATGGACAGTATATCCTTTTCATTGTGCTCCAGAACCTTTACCACCGGTGCTGCATTCCTGTCTTCCAGATACTTAAAATATACTTGCGGTATAAGGGCTCCCGGTATGTCGTCCCCCCTGTATTCCCCCAGTATGTTCTCCTCCAGCGATCCAAGCCTGCAGCTCTCCAGTGACA
This sequence comes from Eubacteriales bacterium, assembly GCA_024655885.1. Classification (GTDB taxonomy): domain Bacteria; phylum Bacillota; class Clostridia; order Acetivibrionales; family JANLFN01; genus JANLFN01. The sequence goes on from JANLFN010000006.1 coordinate 50,637, forward strand.
GCTTCCATATCCGTCTCGAAGGGAAAAGGAGGTCCAGATGCACGGGATTTCTAAGGGACAGCCTCATGCGGTTAAAAGTGAACCTGGACTGAAGGAGATTCCAGTCGAAGGCTTTCCCGTTAAAGGTCACCAGCCCTTTGCAGCCACCTAAAAGCCCGTTTAATTCACTTAAAAGGGCGGGCTCCTCGTCATAGTCCCTCATGAAGTACTGCCGCAGCACAAACTCATCTCCGCAGAAGCATCCTGTTCCCACCAGAAAAGCGACGGTACCGGCTCCTCCGGACAGGCCGGTGGTCTCTGTGTCAAGGAACAAAAAATCGGATATGGTCAAATCCGGACCGGATTCCCTGCAAAGCTTCCTTAAAAAAGCCCCATCCACTTCCAGGGCACTTCTTATTGAGCAGCCGCCGCGGATATAGGAGAGGGGATACCTCTTTTCAATTAAAAAGCAGGAACCCTGATCGTTGCTGCAAACAACCCCTTCCAAAACCTGGTGTATGTCAAGGCCGGACCCTGCCCTTTCAGTCCTTTTTTCCTTCCCCTCTCGTTTATACATATTCAGCTTGCTTCTCAAATCGTAATCCATACTGCCTCCATCTTTGAACAGCCGCGCTATTCGCAGTATTGACAAGTTAAAGGTTAGAGCGAAGTCCATAGGAAGAATAAGGTCAAAAGAGGGATCAAAGACTTAACCTCGAGCCGCCCAAAAGCATTTCTTCAATCTCAGCCTTGAGCCGCCCTATAATTTTGCTTCAACCTTATAAGTCATTTTCCGCAAGGACCATGTCTATCAACCTCAAGGTGGCTTCCTTGGGATTCGCCTTTTCCGAGAACTCATTCAGCGGACCTACACAGGAAGGGCAGCCCTCCTCGCAAGTACAGTGCAGGATCATTTCCCTGGAGGTTTTAAAAAGCTCCCTATGCAGTTCGAACAGCTTGTCGCTGAAGCCCACCCCGCCCGGAAAATTGTCGTAAATGTAAAGAGTAGGCCTTTGGGTAAAGGGGGACTTCACCTGGTAAACAACCCTTATGTCCCTGGGACTGCACATCAGATAGATGGGCGCCGCGTTGGAAACAATGTTGGAAAGTCCCAGAAGACCGTTCTGAAGTTCAGTCTGGGGAACGTTTCCCGGGAAGTCCGCGGGAAAGCTCACCCAATAGGAAGTTGTGTGCATTTCGGTTTCAGGCAGGTGCACGGGGCCTGATCCTATATTCTCATGGGTGTACAGTTTTATCTTTTTAAACATGGTAACCAGGGCACTAACCATGACCTCCCCGCTGGCCTTCTGTATTTTCTCTCCGCATTTTTCCCTGAAAACATCCATTACCTTCAGCTCCACAGCCAGGTTTGCATCAGTGTAGTAATCCACGTCCACCTTCCTTACATAGGCCTTTTTATCGTCAAAATCCAGTTTTTCAACCTGGTACTGCTGTCCCTCCTGCATGTAGATGGCTTCCTCGTGCAGCAGCATAGGAGCGCTGAAGCTGTCCATTTCGCCGATCACCCTGTGTTGGGGCAAGGATATGTCTATAATGATAAAATTCTCGTTTGATGCGCTTCTCAAGCTGATTGCGTCCGAAGGAAACGCCTCCGAGGACCAGTGCCAGCGGTTCCCCACGTGCCTTACAATCCTTGCCTCCTCCATATAGGCGAGCATCTCCTGGGTGGTTTCCACCCCGAATTTTTCGCCGTCCTCAAAAGGCAGTTCAAAAGCGGCGCATTTCATATGGCTGTAAAGGATCACAAGGTTATCGGGGTTTATGAGCCCGTTTTCAGGACTGTTGCCCAGAAAATACGAGGGGTTGTTGATGATGTACTGGTCAAGGGGGCTGCTGTTGGCGATCAGGAAAGTGGCAGATACACCGTTTCTTCTTCCCGCTCTTCCCGCCTGCTGCCATGTACTGGCTATAGTTCCCGGGTATCCGCAGATAATGCAGGCTTCCAGGTTTCCAATATCGACCCCCAGCTCCAGTGCATTGGTGCTGACTACCCCTGTCACTGTGCCGTTTCTCAGACCTCTTTCAATTTCACGCCTTAACCCGGGCAGATAGCCTCCCCTGTAGCCCCTCACCATGTCCCCTCCGTCCGTGCTGCCGCGGAACACATCCTTCAGGTAAGTAACCAGCACCTCCACGTTCAGCCGGCTCCTGGTAAATACAATGGTCTGGACGCCGTTTTTTATGAGGGATTCGGCCAGGGCTTTCGCTTCCAGCATACTGCTTCTTCTTATTCCCAGTTCCTTGTTGACCAGGGGAGGGTTATAGAATATCAAATGCTTTCTCCCGGACGGAGATCCGTCATTGTCGATGAGCTCCACCTCCCTGGCGGTTATTCTGGAGGCCAGCTCCGCAGGATTTGCGATGGTAGCGGAGCAGCATATGAACTGGGGATGGGAGCCGTAGAAGTCGCAGATGCGTTTAAGCCTTCTCAGCACATTGGCCAGGTGGCTTCCGAAAACACCCCTGTAGTGGTGAATTTCATCAATCACAATGTATTTCAGGTTTTCAAAAAGCTTCGTCCACTTGGTATGGTGGGGCAGGATACCGCTGTGCAGCATGTCGGGATTGGTGACGACGATGTGTCCCGCCTGCCTTATGGCCCTTCTTGCCGATTGGGGAGTATCCCCGTCATAGGTATAGGTCTTTATGTCAATACCCGCATCCGTGATGATTTCATGCAGCTCAGCCGTCTGGTCCTGTGACAGCGCCTTGGTGGGGAAAAGGAAAATGGCCCTGGACTCTTGGTCCTTCAAAATCGCATTCAGCACAGGAATATTATAGCACAGGGTCTTTCCCGAGGCAGTGGGGGTTACCACCACCACGTCCTTTCCTTCATCCACCGCTTTTATGGCCGAAGCCTGGTGGGAATACAGCCTGTGGATGCCCCTGCGTTTTAAGGCTTCCTTGATCCTGGGATCCACACAGCGGGGAAAATCCTCGTACCGCGCTTCTCTAGGGGGTATCTCCACCCAGCTGGTGATATTTGCCATGATCCGGTCTGAGGCTTTATAATAGTCCAGGATTTGTTCAAGATTCATCTTTTAATTCTCCTCGCCAAGCATTTCGATGTCCCATCTTTCCCATGGGCCTGCTTGAACATATGTTCTGGGTTATATTGTATAATAAAGAGCGGTAAAAGTAAAGAGAGTGGAAGAAGACATAAGGGGTGGTTTTTTCGAAAAGGCCGGAAAGCCATCCCTTATGCCTTCTTATTTTCTGTTTTTTCATTATTTCCCCGTTACATTGACCTTGAAGCTTCCAACGCCCATATCCACATCCATCTGGATTTTACCGGCCGCACCGTTGTAATTGGGAGAGACATAATAATCTCCCTCCTTGACCCAGCCAAGCTCCTTTAAGTTTGTACTGTTCAGAGCCCCGCCTATTTTAATTTTCACCCCTGCGTCTTCCGGAACATTCACATCAATAGAGGAAGCCCCCGCACCGATTTTAACCATGGTGGACTCGTAATTGCCGCCCAATGTCAAGTCCAGTTTCGCCGCCCCCACATTAAGGTTCAGGCTTCGAACCTTCAATCTGGACAAATCCAGACCGCCCTTCACCGCACCGGTTTTTACCACCATGTCCCAGGGGATGCCGTCGTTTAAGTCCAGCCGGCAGCTGCTGTTTACACTTTCGTGGCTGACCACCGAAACCCTGGTCTTATCAATATTGACTACGGCGGTTTCCTTGCCGTTTTCATAGGTCACCGAATGCTTGATGTCAGGATCCGAAATAGCGGCATCCACAAGTTTTTCACCTGTGGAGCCCATCTCAACGGTAGCGCCCCCCAACTCCAGATTTAACTTTGCACTCCTTGTTTCAGCCGGTTTCTCAATCGAAATGTTTCCTCCCCGGTCGGGGGGGCTCATATGCCCGGTGCTGCCGCCCGCGAAATAGCCGTATAGGATTATGGCGGCAAGAAAAGCCAGCCACACCACTGTTTTAATGACGGCATTGTTTTTGAAAATAATATTTATGCCAATGACAACAAAAATTAAAGGCCACAGTTTAAAGGCGGCATCAAAAATGGGCCAGGTCAGGATGCCGAAATTCATCAAAATCCACAGCAGGCCTATTGTCAATAAAAAGATGCCGAACCCTATATGCCTGTCTTTCATATCCTGTTCCTCCCGCCCTTAAAAATAATAACCAGACCGATGGCTATCAAAACAACAGGCAAAAAATACTTCATGTCAATCCAGTGAAAAAACTGCTTGGCAAAAAACATCACTCCGAAAATAATGAGGGCCACTCCAATGACAACCTTGCTTTTTTCAGGGTCAATGCCGGCAGCCGGCTCTTTGAAATCGTTTACAACGCTTCCGAAATCGTCCTCCGGGTTGTCCTCCCTGTCCTGCTTGAAGTCCTGCTTGAAGTCCGGGTTAAAACCCCCCTGCCTCTCAGGCATTATTATGGCAGCGGCTATATAGATAATAATTCCTGTGCCTGCCATGGCCAGGCTGATGATAACCCATGCAATCCTTATAATTATGGGGTCTATACTGAAATACTCCCCCATCCCCCCGCATACACCAGCGATCACTTTATTTGCCCTGGAACGGTATAACTTTTTTTCCATGTCTTGATTCTCCTCTTTAAAAAATATTGGGTTTCAAACCCGGTATGAAAAAGCTGCAGCTTCTTTCCCTATCAAGCTCTATAAAACCAGCTTATTTTTTCTTTCATTAAATCATACGAATTCTTTTAAATTATGTCTCAAGATTTTTGTAAAAATATTCGATTGAAATAGAGTGGGAAAAAATATGCGGAGCACAAAATGAATGGGCGGCAAAAGGGTACGGGACAGGAAAACTTGATACCTGCCGGTTTAAAAATTTACATATAAAAATTTGTAATCTTTTGTACAAGAATATATAATTAAGGAAAGGTTTGAATTACCCACGCAGTTCCCATCAGCAGCAAGAATTCATAATAGTACAGGTGATGTTTAGATGTCTGACATTGAAAAATTGAGAAAGATAGGCAGGATGAGGAAGTACTCGGAAAATGAGTTGATTTTCAAACAGGGCGATTCGGGCAGTGAAATGTTTATCATATTGTCCGGCAGAGTCGGGGTTTATAGCAATTCCCCCGGCGATTCTCCCTTAAAGGTATCCGAAATGGGGCCCGGTGAATTTTTCGGCGAAATGTCCGTATTTGAAAACCAGCCGCGCAGCGCCACGGCAGTGACCCTGCAGGAAGCCGTGGTGCTTTCCATAGAAAGGGACAACTTCCTGGAATTTATTGCACAGCAGCCTTCCATGGCCTATAAGATCATGAAAAGCCTAAGCAGCCGGATCAGGAATCTTAATGAAGAACTTTTGAGGCTCAATCCCGAAAAGGGCGGACCAGAACCTGCGGATGTTCCCTCCGCCCCAAAGGATGAGGGAAAAAAGGATACGGCCGAGGTTTCTCCCGCCAATACGGCTGCCCCCAATGTGGATGCGCTCAAAGATATTTTATTTCTGCCGGGACATAAGGCATACGGCCTTGTTGCGCCTGAATCTTACGGCACCTATATTTTCAGCAAGCAGGTCAGATGCCCCGTATGCAACAAAAATTTCAATGTAAAAATGCCCAAGAACTCAAAGCTGAAACTGGACAGGGTAGACTACGATTTCCGCAAGAGGTATGTGGATTTTGAACCCCTGTGGTATTCCATATGGGTGTGTCCCGAATGCTATTACAGCAACTTTATTGCGGACTATGAAAAAATCCCCTTTAAATCCATCAAGCCGTTGCGTGAAAAAACCGGGGAACTGAAAGACAAAATATCTGTGGAATTTACCGAGCCCCGGAACATTGACCAGGTATTCACCGCCTATTATCTATCCATATTCTGTGCGAACATTTACAATGCCGCCCCCCAGAAGATGGGCAAACTGTGGATACAGCTGTCCTGGCTTTACAAGGATGTAAATGACGAGGAGATGTTTAAAAAAACATCTTCCCTGGCGCTGGAAAACTATTACAATGCCTTTTATAAATCCAAGCTGAATATTAGTGCTGAGCAGGAGCAGCAGTACTACCTGATCCTGGGTGAATTGTTCCTGCTTAAAGGAGATGAAAAGGAAGCTCAAAAGCATTTTTACTCTGCTATAAAGAGAAATTCAGGCAGCCAGCTGTTAAACCAGCAGGCCCAGGACAGGCTTCAGGAAGTGAAGAATAGAGGCTATGCTGGTGAAAGCGAGTAAAGCGCCTGGTGCGGAAGACTATTAACGTAATATTTAAATAAAACCTGTAAATTTTTCTTTATAATTAAAGTAATAAAATAAATATGCCTGTATCCAAAAAACTAAGTGGAATTTTGCCGTTACACGGGTTATAATAATTATGCGGAATTAAAAAAGTCCATTTTAGTAGTAGAGGTATAGGTATGAAGGATAGCACAATAAAACTGAAAGACCAGCTCAAAGAAAAGGGCTATAAGCTCACCTCCCAGAGGAAGGTGGTGCTCGATGTGATCATGGACCATGAAAATGAGCATTTAAGTACCGAAGAGATCTATGGCTATGTAAAGGAAAGGCACCCCGAAATAGGCCTGGCAACCATCTATAGGACTCTTCTGATCCTGGATGAGTTGGGTATCGTAAGCAAGCTGGACCTGGACGAAGAATTCAACCGGTATGAATTGAATAAAGATTCGGAGGATCACAGGCACCACCACTTGATATGTACCAAGTGCGGCTCTGTTACCGGTGTGGAGGAAGACCTCCTTGACCCCCTGGAACAGCAAATACAAAAGAAATACGGTTTTTACGTGAACAACCACAGGGTGAAATTTTACGGTATATGCAAAGAATGCTCTGATAATAAGCACTAGTGCCGAAACTCGTAATATTTACAATAAATGAAATGCCGTAAATATTGAGTTTCAGCACTGACGGCAAAACGGTATAGCTTATAGAGGCATTTGATCCAAAATCCCCCCCAGCACCTTTCCGATGCTGTCGTTTATAACAAGGTTCGCTTTACTGTCGTAAGATGTGGGGGATTTGTTTATGAGTACCAGCTTGTTCCCCCGGTAGTACTGCACCAGTCCGGCCGCCGGGTAGACTACCAGGGAGGTACCTCCGATGATCAAAACATCTGCATTGGAAATATATTTTACAGCACTGCTGATAGCTTTGGAATCAAGTTCTTCCTCATACAAAACCACATCCGGCTTTACGATGCCTCCGCAGCTGTCGCACACCGGCACTGTTTGGTTGCTGTTCATGACATAATCCAGGTCAAAGCTTTTTTTGCACTTCATGCAGTAGTTTCTTTGTACCGAGCCGTGAAGCTCTATAACGTTTTTTGACCCGGCCTGTTGATGCAGGGAGTCGATATTCTGCGTGATAACCGCTTTCAGCTTTCCTCTTTTCTCAAGCTCTGCAAGAGCTAAATGAGCGGCATTGGGTTTTGCAGCAGTGTATATCATCTTGGCTTTGTAAAAATCATAGAAATCCTCGGTGTGCTGCATAAAAAAGCTGTGGCTCAGCATCACCTCCGGCGGGTAGGAATAGTTGTTTTTTGTACGGTATATCCCGTTTTCGGTTCTGAAATCCGGTATCCCGCTTTCGGTAGACACACCTGCTCCTCCGAAAAATACGATATTGTCGGAAGAGGCCACCATTTCCTTTAATTTTTCAAAACTCATGAAATCATCTCCAAAAATACTTTTTATTGCTTCAAAGCCTTTCCTAAATTTGTTTCATAGCCTCTATACCTTTGAAGTATACCATTTTCGACGCGTCCAGTCCACATTCGATGATCCCTGGACTCCCCAGTTTCGATATACCAACAAATTTGTATAATGAACCGTCCAGTCCCCTGAATTTCGCTTTTTGGTTAACCCTGACGGACGGATCCTCCAGAATGGGAAGAAAATCTTTTACATGGGTTGCTTTTTCAAGCCTGAACTCATATCCTAAAAGTTTTTCGTCGGTGCTGAGCTGTATTCTTCCATTTTCATCTGTCACATGGATCTCGCTCAGGCCCGTGTCTTCCGCTATTTTACGCAAATCCTCATTGGTAAGCTGCTTATCCCGGAGCATGACTGCAACAGCATCCGCAACACCAAGCATCTGTTCTCCGATGATTCCGTCAAATTTCTCCATCACGTTTTCAAGATTCTGGGAAAGGGTAAGCAGGTTATTGGAAAATTCGGTATTTTTCCTGATACTTTCCAGCTGCTGCTCCATCACGGCCGCCACCTCCTGCAGAGCGGAGCTGCTGGCCTGTCCTTTGCCGGCCACCTCTGAAGTGTTATTGGAAATGATCCCTGTGATCTTCGACTGTCTGTTGACATCTTCCGAAATGCCCGCCATAATATCAACCACAGATTGGACCATGGGAATGATCTTTCCCAGGCATTCTCCCGCCTTGGCCGCCACTTCTGCGCCCACGCCCACCTCGTTATTTACCTTTCTCATTACAATAACCGCACTCTGCGTCTCATCCTGCACCGATTGGATGAGTTCTTTGATCTTTCCGGCCGCTTGATTGGTCTCATCCGCAAGTTTTCTGACCTGATCCGCCACCACCGCAAAACCTCTTCCGTGCTCGCCTGCCCGTGCAGATTCTATGGCCGCATTCAGCGCCAGCAGGTTGGTTTGCTCCGATATGGCCGAGATGGTACTGGCAATATAGCCTATCTCATTGGATACCGTCTCAAGCTTTTCCATCACTTTTGACGATTCCGCAACATCGTTCTCAATCTGTCTCATGGATTCAGTGACCCGGTTTACCGCATCCCCTCCCTCCTGTATCATACTGCTGGTTTCATTCACCTTTTGGGAGGCTTTTGAGCTGCTGTCGGCAATGGACCGGCTGTCCTGGGTAAGCTGCTTCGTTTCATCGGCAACCTCCATAAACTTTGCGGTTGTCTCTTCTATAAACTGCTTGATATTGCCCAAATTCCCCGTCAATTCCACCATTCCGTCCTCTGCTTTCTTGGAGGATTTGCTGATGCGCCTCGAAGAGGTTTTAATGGAAACCGACGACCGCAGCAGTTCATAAATCCAGTCATTAATCATATTCCGGAGTGCCTCGAAATATTCCTTTATCTCTTTCACATACCCGTTTTTTACCGTGGGGTTGAACTCTGCAATAAAATTTCCCCTGCTAAATTCCCACAGGTTCCTCTTTATTTCTTCAATCAACTTTATATAGCTCCTGAAGACCATAAAAATTGAAACACCTATCATCACCAGGAATAAAGCCGAAAAAAGCACAAGAGCTAATGCCGTATTCCATTTCACCGTTGATGAGAAAAAATAAAATGCGAATAGCAAGCACATACTTTCTAAATAAATAAAAACAGTGAGCCCCGCTATTATAGATTTTTTCATAACAACTCCTCCACTCAATTTAATCTATAAAGATTTTTATTTCAGCCATAAAGGAATCTATGGGTAATCAGTCAGGAGCTAAGCATAAAACGATTGTTGTCGGTAAAGTTTGCTTTTGCACAAACTTTTTAAGGACAATCAATATTTTACCACTTACTTTATAATAAATTATTTTAGCGGCCTGATTTTTTTATTATATTCGAGTGTATATCACTTATTTGTATTTTATTTTTAAGTAAGAAAGGTGCCCAATATACTTAGATATCAATTGCTTCCGCAGCATTTTTTGTACTTTTTGCCGCTTCCGCAGGGACAGGGGTCATTCCGGCCTACCTTGGTGCTTACGGCAATCCTGGACTTGTTGTACCCCTTGGTGATTTCCGTCCTCTTTTCCTGTGGCAATACCGAATCCCACTGGGGCAGGTTATAAAGCCATTCCGCTTTAGCCTTCAGCATATTGAAATACAGCTTTTCAAAATCAATTTCAAGATTGATTTCGGAATCTTCGTGCAGGGCATCAAGGTCAATGGGGTGTATAAGGCTTGTGTTTATGCCGTCAAGGAAACCTGCGAAAAATATGGGATCCATTCCAAAGCCTTCCGCAATTTGATTCAGCTTTCCGCAAACGGTATTTTCTTTTTTTTCGAGAATACTCTCATAATTTTTCTTTTCCTTTTCCAGATAGTCATCCCAGAATTTGTTATATTCCTCCTGGGTTCTGTGTTTCTCAGCCAGTTCTTTCCATTCCTTAAACAAACTCATACGATCTTTTGCTCCTTTATATAGAATCACCCATATTATAACACAGTTCTGTGCATTTTTGCACAAATTTACATAAAAAACCTCTATTTTTTTTGGCATGCCCGCTTTATCCGCCCAAAAATGCATTGGACTTCCGCAAGCAGAGCAAAATACCCACATTGAAGTGAAAAAGGCAAAATAGATCTTTACCGTTGAACACCGCAGGTTTATAATTCATAAATGTGATAAAATTCTAGTTTGAAGTTGTTGCCGTATTGAAAACAATGTAATATACTTTTAGCGTGCGCTGTATTAAAAAGCACCGGTAATCCGCTGGTTTTAGGGGGAAATGCGTATGGCAGCCAATATAGACATCATCGGCGTTCCCATAGACCTTGGCGCGAACCGCAGGGGTGTTGACATGGGCCCCAGCGCCATAAGGTACGCGGGTCTTAAAAAGGCCGTAACCAGGCTCAATATAAACTGCAGGGACCTGGGCAACATCAATGTTCCCGTGCCCGAAAACTCCGATGAAAATGCGGACATAAAGATGAAATATATAGAGGAAATAACCGAGGTTAACAGGATCCTGGCAGGGAAGGTCAGCCAGAGCCTGATGGGCGGCAGCATGCCTGTGGTGCTTGGGGGCGATCACAGTATTGCCGTAGGAACCATCCTGGGTACCCAGCACATATTAAAGAACATTGGAGTTATATGGATGGATGCCCATGGGGATTTCAACACCGAGCACACCACTCTCACAGGCAACCTGCACGGCATGTCCCTGGCGGCGTCTACCGGATGTGGGGCTCTGGCAATGGCCAGCTTTAAACCTGAGGATACCAATTATATTAATCCGGAAAAGGTTGTTTTAATCGGGGTAAGAAGCCTTGACGACGAAGAGGCGGTACTGGTCAAAAAGTCCGGCGTAACCGTGTTTACCATGGCCGACATCGATATGTACGGAATGAAAGAAATAATGAAAAGGGCTCTGGATATTGTAGAAAACGGTACCGAAGGATTTCATCTCAGTTACGACATGGACGTGGTGAGCCCCAATGAAGCCCCCGGTGTGGGAACCCCGGTAAAAGGGGGCTTAACATACAGGGAAGCTCATCTTGCCGCTGAAATGATCTCAGACAGCCGGAAGCTTTGCTCCATGGAATTTGTGGAAGTAAATCCCATCATGGACCATGTAAACCAGACGGGTGAACTGGCCGTATCCCTCATATGTTCGGTTCTTGGGAAAAAAATAATATGCGACAGGTAAATGCAAAAGCAGGGACGGTTCTTCACTTTGCATAATAAAGAGCCATCCCCGCCTTTGTTTATCCCTATCTAAATTCATAGCACCCTTTCCATTGGATGCATTCACCGCGGCTCAATTTTTTCCCGGGACCCCCGATCAGGTTGAAATAGGTTTTTCCATAGGCCTCGGTAAATACGGTAGGCTGGTTCGGACCAATGCTTTCAAATCTTCCAACCGTCCCTGAATTTACAATTTTGAGGCCATCTTTATGATGAGGCTGGCGGCAAATTCCCCCTTTACCGTGCCTGAAGGCCCTGCATTTTGAAGCCAGTATTCGGGGCTCTCGATGATCCCTTTTTCATGCAGCAGCTTTACGGCATCTTCCAGATTTTTATAGTAATTTTCCCGTATGGCAGCCAGCTGCACGCTGTTTGACCCCTGGTAGCTCCAATAGCTGAAAACAGGGGTTCTTGCGGCCCGGCACATGGCGTTAAAATCCTGTATCTCTTGGGGTGTGGCGTCTCCTGATATTTGCCCGATAGGGTAAATGGGAATTTTATACTGGCTGTACTGCTGTATGGACGTATTGAAGGCCTTCTCCAGGGGCCAGCGCATATAAGACCAGTAAATCTGGGGCATTGCAAATTTGCTGTATTTTGAGAAAATATCGTAGGGCAGAGGATGGTAATTGGGTATGGCAAAGGACGTATAGCCGATGGGTACGCTGCTGTCCTTGATCCCAAGCATCAATTTTTCTGCTGCATCCCTCATGTTCCTGTTCTCAAATTCCACCTCCACATCAGCCACATAGAAATCCGCCCCGTTGGAAATGGACTCCCTTATAGCTGCAATCTCCCCGTTTATATTTTTTCCGTAACAGTATCCCCACGCTCCGCATTTCAAGCCGTAAGTCTTGATATTTTTGATCATTTGTGCCTGCTGCCATACACTTGTGCCATCATGGGTTTTTATAATATAGCCTGCCAGACCTAATTCCTTCGCTTTGTGTGCTAGCTTGCTTATATCCCCGTTTTCGCTGTATTTTATCTCGCATATCCAAACATATTTGCCTTGCATAGAATTCAACAACCCCTCCCAAAATTAATACGGTGTTATTTAATAATACGCCGCATCCCTATCCAATATGAAAACAATCAAACCTGTTTCAAATTATATGTTTTGCGGTAAAACCGCGCTGCCCTTTAAACCGCTTTATTCCTCTTTCCCCATGACCACCTGGATAACATGCTTTACGCCATCCCTGGCAAGACTTATGGGGTCATTTCTCCCAACGGCCCTTCCATCCACAGTGATGCTTCTTACCCCCCTGTTCACTCCTTCCGGGTTGCTGAAGTTTATTTCATAAGTGGTACCGTTCATTTGGTATTTCACCCTGTATTCCTTCCAGCCTGCGGGTATGCAGGGGTCAATCTTTATTCCGCCTTCCGACCTCTTGATGCCCAGGATATACTCTACCCCTACCCTGTACATCCAACCCGCGGCCCCCGTATACCAGGTCCATCCGCCCCTTCCGGTGTGAGGCTGGACCGCCAGTACGTCCGCCGCCATAACATAGGGTTCTACCTTGTACCTGGACACCTCGATGGGAGTCCGGGCATGGTTTATGGGATTGATCAAATGGTACAGCTCCCACGCCTTATCGCCTTTGCCCAGTGCGGCAAAGGCAAGTATTACCCAGGCTGCCGCATGGGTGTACTGTCCTCCGTTCTCCCTCACTCCCGGCACATAGCCCTTGATGTACCCCGGATTCAGCCTCCCTTCGTCGAAAGGGGGCTCCAGAAGCTTAATGATCCCTTCCCCGGTGTCTACCAGGTATTTCTCTACGGCGTTCATGGCCTCTTCCGCACGCCGGGGTCTGGCTGCGCCCGAGATGGCCGACCAGGACTGGGAAATGGAGTCTATCATGCATTCCTCATTCTGTACCGAGCCCAGGGGAGTTCCGTCATCAAAATACGCCCTGCGGTACCAGCTTCCGTCCCAGGCGTTCGCTTCAATGGCATTTAAAATTTCCGCGGCTGCGGCCTCATACCGTCTGGCCCTCTCATCGTCCTTTTTCACAAGGCATATAGGAACAAACCTGTTCAAAATAACATACAGGAACCATCCCAGCCATACACTCTCCCCCCTGCCCCTGTTTCCCACCATATTCATACCGTCGTTCCAGTCCCCGGACCCCATCAGGGGCAGTCCGTGATCTCCAAACCTCAGGGCCTTTTCAACCGCCCTTATGCAGTGCTCGTACAGCGTAGCCCCTTCCGCAGACACGCGGGGCGCATCATATTTTTCATTTTCGCCCTCTTTAAGGGGGTCACCCTCCAGGAAGGGTGTCTTTTCCTCCAGGATGCCCCAGTCTCCTGTACACCGTATATAATCGGCGGTTACATAAGCAAGCCACAGAAGGTCGTCAGAATATCGGGTGCGTATTCCCTTTCCGGTGTCCGGATGCCACCAGTGCTGCACATCCCCTTCCACAAACTGCCTGGAGGCGTGAAGAAGGATCTGCCGGCGGGTAAGCTCAGGCCAGGCGTACACCAGCGCCATGGAATCCTGCAGCTGATCCCTGTAGCCGTAAGCACCGCCGCACTGGTAAAAAGCGGATCTGGACCACATGCGGCACGCAGTGACCTGGTATAAAAGCCATCCGTTCAACAGGATATCCATGGATGGGTCGGGGGTTGTCACCTGGATTGTTTCAAGCTTATCCTTCCAGAACCCGGCCGCCTCAAGGCACGCCTTCTTTGCTTGGGCAGCATCCCTGTATTTTTGCGCAATTCGAAGGGCTTCCTCTTCATTCTTACCCTGTCCCAGAAGGAATACCACTTCCTTCTCCTCGCCTCCCTCAAGCTGAAGCTTTGCCTGCAGCACCGCACAGGGGTCGAAACCGGCCCCTGTCCTGCCTGAAAGCCCTGCTTTTTTCAGGCCTGCGGGTTCTTTCACACTTCCGTTCGGCCCTATAAATTCAAACCTGTCTCCGGTACAGCCGCACTCCTTTAACGAGGAGCCGATGACTGCGGTCCTGTCCCGAAAATCGCTGTTAAACACGTTTTTTATAAACAGCAGCCCCGTTCCTTTGTGGAACCGGGTCACAATGTACTGTGCCGTGGACTCATCCGTGACCCCCATGACGGGCCTGATATAATACGTTATGGATAATTTTTTAAGGGATGAGGAGGTGTTTTTCAATTTTATAATACTGATCTTTACCGGGTCTTCCACCGGCACAAAAACAGTAAGCTGCTGCTCTATATGGTGGCTGTGATGCTCAAAGGCCGTATATCCGAAGCCATGCCTGACGGTATAGGTTCCCCGTTCCCTTACGGGCATAGGGGTGATGCTCCAAAAATCTCCTGTGTTTTCGTCCCGGATATACAGCACTTCCCCCGGCAAGTCGGAAACGGGGTCGTTGGACCAGGGAGTAAGCTTGTTTTCACGGCTGTTTTCAGCCCAGACATAGCCCGAACCGGACTCAGATACCTGGAATCCGAAGCGGCTGTTGGAAATCACGTTGATCCAGGGTGCAGGCGTATGCTGGCCTTCTCTCAGCCGGATTACATATTCCTTGCCGTCGGAACTGAATCCACCAATTCCGTTAAAGTACTGCAGCCTGTGAGATTCAGCCCCATGAAGCCCACCGGAGCTTCTCTCTTCTCCGGGAATTGTGCCGACTGCCGCAGAAGCCGAAGGTGCTGCGGGGAAGGATACCTTTCCCTCGCTGCTTTCCATTTTCATCTGTTCTTCCACAGGTCCTCCGTCACCCCTGAGCATGATGCGGGCTGCGGTACACAGCAGAGTGATGTCCTCTTCCGACATTTGCTTTGAGCTGCGTATAAATACGCCGCCCCTCCTGTCCTGCAAATCCCTGGCATGACTTGCGGCTACGGCATCCCTCACCACCTCCATGAGGGGCTGCATATAGCCGTCCTCATCCTCAAGCAGCACTACCAGATCCACGTTTAGGCCCTTCATCCTCCAGTACTCATGGGCTTTAAGCATCCAGTCCACCAGGTCTATCTCATCCCTGCTTTTAATGCGTACCAGCACCAGGGGCAGGTCCCCGGAAATTCCAAAAGGCCACAGGTCCGGCTGTCCTTTGACATTCCTTTCAATGATCCCTTCCCACCGCCTCCTGAGCGGGCTGGGAAACAGCAATAGGGGAATCATGTTTAAATACTGCTCCACATCCTCCGCTCTAAACCCCAGATACCTGGACTCCACCTGGCTGCGGGTCCAGGAGAGTTCAAAGGCCCGTTCAGCGGCTTTCAGATCGCCGTATTTCTCCGCCAGTTCAAGAGCATTTTTACGCGTTTCCGAAACCGCCACTACATAGGAGATCCTCACGGTCTGCCCCGGCTCTATCTTTACCCTTCCCCTTATGCTCATAATGGGGTCAAGCACGGCACCCACCGTATTGGTGAGGGGCTGGTCCGCATCCATAGCCAGGGGGTTGGAGAGGTCCCGGTTCCTTCCTATGAATTTAGACCGGTCGGTTTCATACTGTATGTTTCCCACCGTCTCCCCTTCCACCGACAAAGTATGTATGGCCCACAGGGGTTTTTCCGATGCACTTCTCGGCTTTCTCCAGGCTATCAGGCAGTTGGAGCAGGGTAAAAACTCGGTGCGGACAAAAAGGTTGCTGAAGGCGGGGTGGGCAGCGTCCGCATCGGGGTGGGCAAGCACTACCTCCAGGTAACTGGTGACCTCCATCACCCTGGGGTGCTGGCTCCTGTTGGTCAGGGACACCCTTCTTATCTCCGCATTGTCTTCGGGGGACACCACAATTTCGGTATGGGTCTCAATATTGCCGTCCTTCCGCATAAATTCGGCCTTGTCCGGCGAAAAAACGACGCTGTATCTCTCGGGGACCGTGTTGCAGGGTTCAAATGTAGCCGACCACATTTCGTTGGAATTAATATTCTGGACATACAGGATAAAGCCTCCGTTAAAGTCCCTGAGGCTTCCCCTCCACCTGGACACGGCCGCACCGCTATTCCGGCTGTAGCCTGAACCCCTGTCGGTAACCATGACGGAATAGCTCCCGTTGGAAAGAATGTGCACATGGGGCAGCGGTGAGTCCGGTATGCCGTATGTCCTGACAACCTCCCCCTCCTCCTGCTCCACTTTTTTCGCGGAGACAGGCTCCGCACTGTGCTCTTTGTTGAAGACCACGCCCAGGGGGACCCTTTCCTGGAGCAGGAGCTCCGCCGACTTTATGATGGGATTGGCGTGAAACCGGTTTTGCATGATGTTGCCGTTAATAAAATTGTTCAGTGCAATCATGCTCATCCCCTGATGATGCGCCATAAAACTTTTCACAATATTGCCTCTGCTGTCCTTTAAAAACCTCCGGCTGGTATAGTCTATGGCCTCATAAAACCCGAATGCCCCTTCCAGCCCCCGGGCCTTCAGCTTTTTCATATTTTCCACCGCCCCCGGCGGGTCAACGGCCAGTGCCAGTACGGTGGCATAGGGCGCCACCACCAGGTCATTCCCCAGGCCTCTCTTGAGCCCCAGCTCAGGGACCCCGAAGGCCTTGTACTGGTAGTTCAGGTTTAAATCAAAAGCGCTGAAGCCCGACTCGGAAATGCCCCAGGGCACATTCCTCAGCCGGCAGTACTCCTTTTGATTTTTCACTACAAAAGAATATGTCTCGTCCAGCAGGGTGTTTTCGTAGTTTTTCATGATGAGCAGGGGCATGAGGTACTCAAACATGGTGCCGGTCCAGGATACCAGCCCCTTGAAGCCGTCAATCATGGTGAGCATCCTTCCCAGCCTGAACCAGTGCCTCTGGTCGATTTCCCTCCTGGCCACGGCGATAAAGCTTGTCTGTCTTGCTTCGGAAGCAAGCAGGTCATAATAGGATTTGCTCAAATGTCCCTCTTCCACGTTGTAGCCGATGGAAAAAAGCTGGCGCTTGGGGTCGAAAAGAGGTCTAAACTCCATGCTGCCTACCAGGGATTGTATTCTCATTATCAGGTCCTCAAATAAAGATTTTGCGTCGGTGACCCTGTTTAAGGCTTCTGATATGATTCCCTTCAGTTTGATGAGGGAATAGGCCTCCACCCTTTCCTCCGCCGGCAGGTTTTCCATAATTTCTTCCCTGCCGCCATACCCTTTTTCGGCGATAACTTTGTCTATGTCCGTTAAAACCCGGGTGTACGCCTCAAATAGCCCCTGCAGGGACGGATCTGCGCCGATTCGGGCCAATACTGCGTCAAGCAGCTGGCCTGCGGCCTTTCCGTTTGAGCCGGGAGCCACCGTAACCTCCCCGCAGAGTTCTCCCTCCTCCGCGGACGCCTCTGCCAGGTTTCGGGACAGAAGGGCCGGCGGAATCAATTGGCTTATCTCCGTCTTAAATGAATTCATCATGGATAAGGCCTTGTTTTCCCACAGCAGGCAGGCGGTCTTGCTCTCTTCATGCTTCCTGTAAATGCTGCAGGAAATACGGTCTATAGCTGCGGCCCATGCCTTGAGGTCCACCATCCCGCTTGAAAAGGCCTCAAGAAGAACCGACGTGTCCACTTTCTCCCCCGGTTCCCCCCTCTCTTCATTTAAAAGGCCCAGAGTATCCCCTATCCCAAGGGCCATATGGATATCCACCAGAGGCCTTTTGATATACTCCTTCAGCCCCTGTTCAAGGACCATCAGATAGCCGATGAAGTTCCCGCTGTCAACGGTGGAGACATACAGGGGGCGTAAAGTGTTCAGGGTCACCGTGTCATACCAGTTATAAAGATGTCCGTTCCATTTGTCCATTTTTTCAATGGTCAAAATAGTATTGCGGATCCTCTCACCCATTTCCACCGTGCCTATATACCCGAGGTCGCGGGCAGCCATGATGGATATGAGAAGCAGTCCTATGTTTGTAGGCGATGTCCTGTGGGTGATGCCCCTGGGAGGGTCTTCCTGGTAGTTGTCCGGGGGGAGAAAGTTTTCTCCGCTGCCTGCGAAGGTATCAAAGTAATCCCATGTCTTTCTTGCAAGCCTTCTCAGCTCCCGGATATCCTCCTGGGGCACCGCCTGCTTTTCTTTTGAATACGGTTTACTGATAGCATAGGCGATGAATGGGGATGAGCTCCAGATTACAAACAGCAGCACAGCCAGAGGCAGGGCTCCGGGTAACAGCAGTGCGGCAAGGGCCACAACGGCCGCTCCCCATAAGGCCGAAACCCACATTCTTTTCCAGAAGCTTTTCAGGTCGTTTTTCAGGCTGGACTCCATATCGGCGGCCGTTACCCACTCCAGCAGGTTCTTCCTGGTAAAAAGCACCCTGCCCAGGGTTCTCAAAATGGCATCGGACATCATGTAGGCCTGGTAAGGTAGAAAAGCAAACAGGATGGCTGTTTGATAGAAAAGGGCTTTCATGCCGTATAAAATAGTGCAGCTCATTTTTTGCCTGCAAATCCGGGTTTTTCCTGAAAACAGCGTATTAACCCCGTAGGAGATGATAGGGGTTGCAGCGGTCAGCAGGGCAAATCCAAACCAGACCAGCACACTGCCCGGCAGAATCCCGAAGCCCAGTGTGATTAAAAGGATCAGGGAGAGGCTGTTAAGGCTCCTGCGCATATTATCAACGATTTTCCACTTGGAAATGGCTGAGAGGGGGTTTGGAACAACTTTTCCCGATTCATCCCTCACTCTTGCTCCAAGCCAGGGCAGCAGTTGCCAGTCCCCCCTGACCCATCGGTGCAGCCTCATAATATAAGCGTTGTACCTTGCGGGATAGCCGTCCACAAGCTCAATATCGGTTACCAGTCCCGCCCTCACATAGCAGCCTTCCAGCAGATCATGGCTCAATACGGTGTTCTGGGGGATGGAGCTTTGCAGGATATCCCTGAATATATCCACTTCATAGATCCCTTTTCCCGTAAAAATCCCCTCACCGAATATATCCTGGTACACATCCGAAACCGCAGTGGTATATGGGTCTATACCTCCCTGTCCCGCAAAAATGCGTGTAAAAAACGTGCTGTTGGCGCTGTTGATGCTCACGCCCACCCGCGGCTGAAGGAGCCCGTATCCCTCCACCACCGTTCCCTTTTTTCTGTCCACCACAGCCCTGTTCATGGGGTGGGCCAGGGTGCCGATCAGCCTCTTTGCCGCTCCCATGGGGAGGCTGGTATCCGCATCCAGGGTTATGACATACCTGATAAAAGGCACCTCTGACGGATCAACACTGGAAATGGAATAACTGGTATCCCGGGCGCCCCTAAGCAGGTTGTTCAGTTCATAGATAGCGCCTCTTTTGCGCTCCCATCCGATCCACTTTCCCTGTTTCGGGTTATACTGCCTGTGCCTGTGGAAAAAGTAAAATATATCCCTGTCTCCCGTTTTGTAGCGGCTGTTTAGATCCCTTATCCCTTCCAGTGCCGCGGCGGTAATTTTTTCATCCTCAGGCGTGCTCTTCCTGTCTGAATCCTTATAGTCTCCCACCAGGGCAAAATACAGGTTACGCTCCTGATTGGCAAGAAAAAAAACTTCCATTTGCTCCAAAAGCTCCTTAACCCGTTTTTCACTGGGAAGCAGCGTAGGAATAATCACCATGGTGCTCAGTTCCTCCGGTATCCCCTCTTTTAACTCCAGCTTGGGGAATTTATACGGGCGGTAGATATGACTGGCTATGCAGTTGACCAGTGCCACGGCCAGATCACTTGCCGGCACCAGTACGGCCAGCCCTGCCGCAACTGTCCTGACTGCCGTCAAAGATGCGGACTGCCGCCAGGCATAGCACACAAAGCCCAGCGTTATCAACACTGTGGCGGCAGCGATAGATCCAATGTAGACCTCCGCAGGATGCCGTTTTAAAGCGCGCACCAGAATCCTTAAGCCTTCGGGCTTGTATCCTATTTTATTTTCAAGGCATTTTTTCCCTTTACCTATTAAATAATATCCTATATGCCTCTCCACCGCCGCGGGGTCGTCCGTTTCCTTTTCGGCAGCACACTCCACCGCTTTCCTGGCCACATTGATCTCCGAAGTGTCAAATTTTTGGGCCAGTTTTTCTATTTCATGCCTGTAGTGGTCCCTTGACTCAAAGTCCATGCAGGAATAGACACCCGCCGGGTCCTGTTCCAGGATACACTCCACCTGGCTTAAGGAGTCGAATATTTCGGCCCAGTCGGTGTTTGAAACCAGTCTCAGGCTTGTGATGGTATTCCCGAGAGAAACCTGCCTGGAAGCCTGCAGCTGGTGTTCCAGCGACGTCATCCTATCGATGGATGAGTTTTGCTCCGACAGCTTCATATCAAGAAAATGTATCACAGTGGAAAACTTATTTCCCTGTTTTCTCAACCTCCTCAGCAGGTACTCCACAAAGGAGGGGCTTATTTCGCCTCCGGCGTCCAGGCTCCTTTTTATCACGCCAAGCAGCCCATCTTCGGTGCCGCCGGAAGCGGCGCTGATTTCATCTGCCGTTTTATCCGCTTTATGCCATTGCTGTTGTGATTCCAGCACCTTTTCACAAATATTCCTGATATTCTCAATCAATGCAATTCTCAGCATAACGGCCAGTGCCCATAATTCACCCACAGACAGCAGCGCTTGGGACTGGTAAGCCTCTATGAAAGCAGTCAATGTCCTTTCATCAATCCTGCCGTCGGTATGGGCCACCAGTTCAAGGGCTATGGCATACACCCTTGGATATCCGGCCAAATGCCCGCTTTTTAACACCGGAAGTTCGGTACTATGTCTGTTTGAAAGGTTTTTTCTAATGTCCTTCACCTGTTCTTCAATGATGTAAAAATTGTCCAGCAGCCACTCCGCCGCAGGTGCCGTAGCAAATGTATCCTTTATGTCACGGTTTAGGGCCTTGTATACCTCCGAAATAAATGAAAAATTTTCATTCATCCTGGGGAGCAGCTGTTGAGAGCTTTTCCTCTTTTTCTCCACCACGTGGCTTCTTGCAATATCCACGGCATGTTTTTCCAGTTCGTCCGGTGAAAGCATTGTGTCCTTTATTTCAATAAATTCCTTTTTCCTGTTGAATGTCATTAAAACCAGCAAAAGTATGACCAATCCGCCTAAAACTGCATAAGTAGCAACAATTATCATCAAACTCATTGAAGTCTATCACCATTCCATGTTATTTAAATTAATGCAATCAGCAATATCATTCCCTGATTTTGAGGGATTCATAATAACTGCCACATCATTCCTGAAATGGTGGAAACAGCTCAGCAGCTTTTGCGTACAAACCTTTCCTGTCGTAACAGTCTCCCCTGTAAGGTATGGGCTCTTTGAGCCCTGAGGGCGAAAGCAGGCTTTCTCCGTCCGTCCTGTATTCATATGGAATCCCTGCCGCTTCAAGCAGGGTGGGAGCAATATCGAGAAAGGAAGCGGCTTTTTCCCTTTCACGGTGCACCCTGTGATCCGGAGTGATCATAAAAAAGGGCACGAATTCAAGATGCCTTTTCTCCATGTCTAATGAAGCCTGGTTATACAGCCTGCTTTTTATGCCGGGGGCATGGTCGCCCCAAATGGCAATGCAGGTCTCCCCGTCCACAGACCTGATTTTCTCCACAAAATCCCGGATGGATTGGTCTACGTAGGACAGAGAGTTGTAATAGTCTCTAACGGTCCTGTCCTTAATGTCGTTATACTGATGGTTC
The DNA here is from genome assembly GCA_024655885.1 of Eubacteriales bacterium. Taxonomy (GTDB): domain Bacteria; phylum Bacillota; class Clostridia; order Acetivibrionales; family JANLFN01; genus JANLFN01. Next base: position 72,590 of record JANLFN010000006.1, read on the forward strand.
CTATAATAATTTAAGACATTTGTAAAAAGGCAGTGGCTGCTCATGGTAATAATATAATAAAAAAAGGGCGTCCTCTCCTCTTTCATTTTAGCGGCCGCGTATTCAAACACCTGGTGGTCGGGGGCTCCCCAGCCCACATCCTTCATTCCCATCCTTTCCATATCGAAGAAATCCTCAAAGCCCATTCGGGCAAATGCCGTATCCCTGTTGTAGTAGCTTGCCCAATTCCCGTGGAAAACGGCGGTATGGTAAGAGTTTTCGGTAAACGTTTTAGCCACCGAGTTGTGGAAGTCATAGCTTGCAAGCTTTATTGAAGGAAAATTGCTCAAAGGCTCCAGGCTGTTAATAATGGAGAATTCCGCATCCGATGTCCCTCCGGCTTTGTGGTAGCCTAATACATAGGGATAATATACGCTTTTGCCAATTAGCGAATGGAGGAAAGGCATGACATAGCTCCCGTTGTGCCGGGCATTCACGGCGTTTGCGTCCATGGACTCCACCTGTATGGCCACAATATTCAACTTTCCCCTGCTTTCCTTATTTGCAAGCACCTTCTTTCCATAAGTGAACCGGCCTATCCTGTCCTTTTCGGTCTTGAAAACAGCCATATCCACAAGTATGTTGACCAGTGTGCCGTATTTCTCCACAACCTGCTCTTCACTGTCAGGGTAGCGCTTTATGAGCTGCACAATGGAGGAGCCTCTCAGGAATTTAATCGTTTCAACCGCTAAAATGATCAGTAGACACGCCGCTATCCCCATGCCTTTAAAGGCATGGAGCTGTGAGAGATAAGCCGTGTTTTGAATAAAACCTCCCGCAATATAAATAAATATGGGAAGATCAATAAATATCAGAAGCAGGTTGGGGTTTTTGGGCACTGCAAAGTGCAGCACAACATCCAGGCTTTCAAAGAGAAGGGCCCATGATTGGGCCAGGTGGAGAAAATAGTGATAAAAGTTGTAATAGGAAAGGTTCACATAAAGATAGGCACACTGGGCGATGTAAAAGACAATAAATGGTACCGGGCTGTTAAAACCCGGCAGGGTATATGCAAGGACTATAAAAGCCAGTGTAAAAGTGAACTTATGTACAGCCGCCCCTCTGCCGCGGGAACCCGTTATATGCATGTTAAAAATTGTAATCTTCAGGCTGTTTAAAAGGAAAAACAGCCCCATAAGGATTATAATTTTTATGCCTATGGGACCATTCCACAAGCTTTCCATGAATTTTGCACTGTTTAAGGCGGACAATATTAGCTCCATACACACAACTCCCAAACAATAATCGTAACAATTATAATATAATTATATAATAATAAAAGTACTTCAGGAGGTTTTTTTACAGGATGCAAAACGGCTTAAAACAAGTGCTCTGGCTCAGCCTGGCCATTTCCCTCCTGCTTGTGGCCACGGGGCCCAAGATCCGGTTAATCAATGAATACCTCAACAGGTCCGTTATTCCTGTTGCCGACTATGGCGAGTTTGCGGCGGCAGTCGGCACATCGGGTGCTGATATGGAAAATGTGCTGGAGCAGCTTAAAAGCAGCGGCGTCCTCACAATGGCAGTAAGGGAGGCAGCACCCGGAGCAGGGTTTGATGAAAAAGTGCTGCGCAAGCTGAAATCCATGGGCTTTGGCATACTGCTCAGGCCAGGGGGCACACCCTGCGCCGATGCGGATGGTTTCGCCGGATATGACCGTCTGATAGACGAGTTCAAAATCAGGTACCTGATTTTCGACGGGCCTGATGCACCCGGAGAAAATGGGAATTTGAGCCGCATGGCAGACCTCATAAAAAAACACCATATGATTTTGGGAATCATTGAGTCTCCGTCCCAGGTGGGATATGTCCCGCAAAAAGGCCTGGACAAGCTGATTCTAAGCACGGATTATGCCATAAACAGGGCTTATATAATACCCGACTGGGATTTATTGTCCCTGGACAAAGAGGACATGTTCTTCCGCTGGGCCAGGGCCGTAGTGGACCGGGGGATAAGGTTTATCTACATCAGGCCCCTGAAAAACAAACAGCAGACGGATTTCAAAAATATGAGCGATACCCTGGAAGCGTCAAAAGCTTTTACCGGCTTTATATCGGGCAAAGGGTATGAAATCAACGCTCCTTTAACAAAGCTTTCGTCGGCATCCCCGGGTGTTTCCGGCAGCCTGTTCCTCCTGCTCAGCCTGTGGGCCGCTCTTTTCCTGTATTTGACTTATTTGCTGGACTTAAAAAAAGAATGGGTAATAAAACCGGCGGCTGCATGTATCCTTTTAAGCATACTTTTAACCCTCCTGGACGGAAAAGCCCCTATGGTTTTGCCAAAATTCCTTGGTCTTTTTGCCGCGCTGCTCTATCCCTCCCTTTCAAGCCTGCTGGTCCTCAAGTATTTAAAAGGCGGAAGGGAACACGGCCTGTTTAAAAAGGTAACCCTGTCCCTGGGAATCATGCTGGGCGTGGACCTGCTGGGAGCATACACCGTCTGCGCGGCTTTTTCCCACCTGCGGTTTTTAATGGGCCTGGAATCCTTCGACGGGGTTGTCACGGCCCTCCTGCTTCCGTTAGCACTCTTTACAATAAATTATTACTTTATATTCAAAGGCTGCAGGAATATTAAAAACATTTGGCACGGATTTTTAACTACCGCCAAAACCCCGGGCACCATATTTCTGCTTGTGCTGGGGGCAGCGGTCTTATACCTTTACATCGGACGCAGCGGCAACAACTATGGTGTCCCCGTATCTCTGCCTGAACAGGTGATACGGAAAGCTCTGGAAAAGACCCTTGTGGCAAGGCCGAGGTTCAAAGAATTTCTCATAGGCTATCCATGCCTTTTCGCCTTTATTTATCTTTACCATAGAAAAGGGGAAAAAAGCATCCTGCTGCTGCCGGGCATGGGCTGGGTAATAGGGAGCATATCCATCCTCAACAGCTTCTGCCACGTATTTACTCCTGTCTCGGTCTCCCTGCACAGGACGTTGAACGGTCTGGCCCTGGGTGTGGCTTCAGGCGGCCTGCTGCTTGTGGCTCTATCCTTAATCCTCCGCTTTGTCCATCCCCGCATAAAGGGTTTTATTAAACAGGTCCCGGGGCATTAGAGCATGCTGTCCAGCCTTGCCCTGATTTCCTTCAGGAAATCGGCTGTGTTCACAACCTTGATATCCGGCAGCTGGGCCAGCTGTGCCAGGTCTTTGGTCATAACGCCTTCCTCAATGGTCTTTAAAGAAGCGGCTTCCAGGTTGCCGGCGAAATCTACAAGTTCATTTATTCCGTCTATTTCCCCCCGTTTTCTAAGGGCACCGGTCCAGGCAAACAGGGTGGCCATGGAATTTGTGGAGGTTTCCTCGCCTTTCAAGTGCTGGTAGTAATGCCTTTGGACCGTCCCATGGGCCGCCTCGAATTCATAAAACCCTTCCGGGGACACAAGCACCGACGTCATCATGGCCAGGCTTCCGAAAGCGGTGGCCACCATATCCGACATTACATCTCCGTCATAGTTTTTGCAGGCCCATACCATGCCGCCTTCCGACCGGATGATGCGGGCAACCGCATCGTCAATCAGGGTGTAAAAGTACTCTATGCCGGCCGCTTTAAACCTTGCCTCGTATTCCTTTTTATATATTTCCTGGAAAATGTCCTTAAAGGTATGGTCATATTTCTTGGAAATGGTATCCTTGGTGGCAAACCAGAGGTCCTGCTTCACATCCAGGGCATAGTTAAAGCAGGCTCTTGCAAAGCTTGAGACGGATTGGTCCAGGTTGTGCATTCCAAGCAAGACCCCTGCACCCTTGAAGTCATGAATGGTCTGCCTTGAAACCTCACCGTTTTCAGCGGTAAAAACAAGCTCTGCCCTGCCGGGGCCTTCCACCCGGTATTCCACATCCCTGTAAACATCTCCGTAGGCATGTCGTGCAACGGTAATTGGCTTCTTCCATGTCTTTACAAAAGGTTTGACACAGTCCACAAGGATGGGAGCCCGGAACACCGTTCCGTCCAAAATAGCCCTGATGGTGCCGTTGGGGCTCTTCCACATCTGCTTCAGGTTGTATTCCCTCACCCTTTCGGCATTGGGAGTTATGGTGGCGCACTTCACAGCAACGCCGTACTTTTTGGTAGCCAAAGCCGCGTCCACGGTAACCTGGTCGTCGGTTTCATCCCTGTGCTTGAGACCCAGGTCGTAATACTCGGTTTTGAGGTCTATATAAGGCTCTAAAAGCTCATCCTTTATCATTTTCCATATGACTCGCGTCATTTCATCCCCGTCCATTTCCACCAGGGGCACTTTCATTTTAATTTTTTCCATGATCTTTTCTCCTTGCATTGTAAGTATTTATATATCAATTGTTTTTTAAAGACACAGGCTGAATGTTTCTCGCCGCGCTCACCTGGGAAAAGGAAAAAACAACCAGCGCAGCCCAGATAAATCCGAAGCTTATTAAGTGTGTTCTTGTAAACTGCTCTTTATAAATAAGCACCCCGATGATCAAGCTGATGGTGGGGGAGATATACTGCAAAAAACCCATGGTGGACAGTTCGGTCCTCTTTGTGCCTTTGGCAAACCACAGCAACGGAACAGCCGTGGCAACCCCCGTGCACAGCAGCAAAACCGCAGTTACCGGTGGAACAGAGCCAAGCGCCGCCGTACCCGTCACCTGTTTGAAGGCCAGATAGGCCACGGCCAAAGGGGTAACAACAGCGGTTTCAAGTGCCAGCCCTGCCGCCGATTCCGCCGCAACCAGCTTTTTAAACAGGCCGTAAAGCGCGAAGGTAGTCGCCAGGACAAGGGATATCCACGGAATTTTCCCATATTGTACCGCCAGTATGATTACACCCGCCGCCGCAAGGGCAAAAGCGATATACTGGAAAATTCCCAGCCGCTCTTTTAGAACGGTCATGCCTAAAAACACAGCCATCAGGGGATTAATATAATAGCCCAGGCTTGTTTCCACAATATGGCTTGAATTGACGGCCCATATGTACGTAAACCAGTTTACGGTGATCAAAACAGAGCAAAAGGAAATGAATAAAAGCTTCTTTTTGTCCTTTACTATCCCCAGCAAATGGCTCAGGCCGCCTGAAAAAAGTAATAATGCCGCAACGAAAACAAAGGACCAGACAATCCTGTGGGCTAAAATTTGGTCTGCGGGTACGGGGGTTAAAAGCTTCCAGTAGAGCGGTAAAAGCCCCCATAAGGTATAGGCCGACACACCGTATATTACACCGGTCAGTTTATTGTTTTGTCGTTTTTCATATGTATTCCTGTTATCCATGCTTAAATAACTCCTGTAAAATTTGCCGTGTTAAATTCGTAATACATTATATAATAGCAGTAATTTCACCCGATTTCCACCCTGTAGTAAAAATCATTGATTCAACCATCCCGCACCGGAATTGTCGCATATCTGTGTCCATAAAATATAGTATTCTTTTATGCCTTCAACTCCTCCCACTCCTGTTTGGTGATCAACACCTGCCTTGGTTTGCTGCCCTCAGGAGGCCCGATGATCCCCCATGCCTCCATCTGGTCCAGTATTCTTGCCGCCCTGGAATATCCCACTTTCAATTTCCGCTGTACCAGGGAGGTAGAGGCCTGTCCTAACTCTATTACCAGGTCCACCGCCTGTGTCAGCAGTTCATCATCCCCTTTGGGCTCTACTGGAGCCTGTCCGGTTTTCTTATCGATTTTCTCCATGATTTCCTCGTCATACTCCGCCGGTATGCTGGATTTGATAAAGGATACGACGGCCTCCACCTCTTTATCGGATATAAAAGCCCCCTGCACCCGGATGGGCTTCGGTTCGCCAATAGGGCTGAACAGCATGTCTCCCCGCCCCACCAGCTTTTCCGCGCCGGACATGTCCAGGATGGTGCGGGAATCAATCTGGGAAGACACGGCAAAGGATATCCTCGACGGTATATTGGCTTTAATAACACCTGTGATTACATCCACCGACGGTCTCTGGGTGGCTATTACCAGATGCATCCCGGCTGCCCTGGCCATCTGGGCCAGCCTGCAAATGCAGTCCTCTACATCGCCCGGCGCAACCATCATCAAATCAGCCAATTCGTCAATAATGATCACAATTTCGGGAATGGTGTTTTCATCTCCTGCTTCTCTGAGCAGACTGTTATATCCCGCCAGGTCGCGCACATTATTCTCCGCAAAAAGTTTATAGCGCAGCGTCATTTCCTGCACTGCCCAGCTTAAGGCTCCCGCCGCCTTTTTGGGGTCTGTGACCACCGGGACCAGCAAATGGGGTATGCCGTTGTAGATTCCAAGCTCCACCACCTTGGGATCCACCATTAAAAGCTTGACCTCTGAAGGGGCGGCCTTATAGAGGATACTGACGATCAGGGTGCTGATGCACACGCTTTTGCCGGAACCTGTGGCCCCTGCAATCAAAAGGTGGGGCATTTTTGCTATATCCGCCACAATGGTATTTCCCGCTATATCCTTGCCCACGGCAAAAGCGAGCTTGGAAGGATGCCCGGCAAACTGTTCCGATTCAATGACTTCCCTTAAAGAGACGGAAGTAATTTCCCTGTTGGGAACCTCTATGCCTATGGCCGCTTTTCCGGGTATGGGGGCTTCAATTCTCACACCGGTGGCCGCAAGATTCAGCGCAATATCGTCAGCCAGGCCCACAATCTTGCTCACCTTTACTCCCACATTGGGCTGGATTTCATAGCGTGTCACCGAAGGGCCCCGGCTGATGTTGGAAACCCTGGCCCCCACTCCGAAACTGGCCAGCGTGTCAATCAACTTCTTTGCGCTGCTGTGCGGGTCCTCCAGGGCAAGTTTTTCAATATTGCCATGGGAAGGTTTTTTCAGCAGCTCTACCGGCGGCATGAGATATTCCCATTTTTCCCTTTCCTTGGGCACACTTCCATTATGGGCTTCCTTATCTGCCGGGTCCCCACTCTCCCCATGGGGCAAAGCTCCTTCTGCAAGATCCTCCCGGCTGTCCGCATTTTCTCCGGCGGTACCGCTTGTATCCTCCAAGGAAACAAGGGGGAGCATCCCGGCTTCGTTTTCTTCCCCGGATGGGGTCTCTTCTTTCAATTCCGTTCCGGATTTGCAGGGTTCCTCTACAGCTTCAACAGGCTCTTCAAAATCTTCCTCCGGTTTTTCATAAATATCCACAAAGCGCAGGCACCTCTCCGCCGCGTCTTCAGGGCTGCCCGGCTCCGGTTCCCCGCAGCCCTCAAGGACGCTGTTTGGCTCCTCCGTCTCACCCATGCTTTCCGGTGCTTCTCCTGCTTCATCGGCAGGCTGTCCCTCTCCTGTTAAACCGCTTGCCGGGTTGATGGGATCAAAAGGAGACCGGTATGGGAAAAAACTCTCCTTTTTCTCTTCAAGTCCCGTTTTGAATCCCTCTTTATCCAATTCGGTTTTTTTCTCCCGGGTATTAATGACCCAGTTAAAATTTTTAGGGGCTAATCTTGTATATCTTTCGGGTGTGCCGCTCCCACCGCCTGAATTCATCCTTCTTTTCTGCCCCAATGAACCCGCCGGCGTTAATGAGGGCTTCCCTTTGGCTCCCGATCCTCTTTGAAGCTTTGTCTTAGGCCTGTTTGCCGTAAACAATAGAAAAACTCCCAGCATACACCCCACTTCTATTGCCAAAGTTATAAAAAAGCCTTTTACCGACCTTCCAAAAATCAATAACCCGGACACAAAAACCATAGCAGATAAAACGGCTATACTCTGCCTGCGGGAGTTTTTCTGTTTTTTACCAACTTTGTTTACATAAGTTTTCCGTGACTGCGGACCTTTTGTTTTCATAGCTGCTTAACATACCTTCCTGAGCAGGTTCTTGCCCTATTGAATACGTCCGGAAAATTGCAGGAGGATATGCGTATTCAATCTCAACCCGGGAATATGATTTTACAAAATCCGAATAAAAATGTAAAGGTTTTTTGTAAAACGCAAGGTTCTATTTCCAGCGGTCTAAAGCAATAATCAGTATAACAAATACTTCTATTTTATCATATATTTTAATATACCGCACCCGGAATGTCAAAAACGGACCTGCCTCAAATAACCGTCCATTCGTAGAATAAACGGTTTTTTCGTATTATTCCCACCCATTGGGAAATTTTAGGCATAAAGACAAGGGGACGGTTCTTCTGTCTGGCGAAGCCAGACAGAAGAACCGTCCCCTTGTCTTTTCTATACGGCTTTAACCTGGCTGAGCTGCCCGCACCCGCCTTTTATGTCACTGCCGAAATTAAAGAACCTGCCGCAGTCTATCCTCTTGGCCAGCCGGTGGTAAAACCTCATAAAATGTTCTTCCGGAACGGCCTGCAGCCCGGGTATGTGGTTGTCGTTGTACTGGGAAAGGATGAGCTTCACCGGCTTGTCTGCCAGCAACCTGCTCAGGCTGTCTATATCCTCATCCCGGTCATTAATGCCTTTAAATAGGGCATACCGCATTCTGACCCTTTCGTTAAAAGCCCGGGAATATTCCACAGCCGCTTCGATTATATCGGATATGTTGTAGATAGAGGTATAGGGGATGAGCGTTTTCCTTGTCGCATCGTTGGAAGCATGCAGGGATATGTTCAACCGGATGTGGCTCTCCCCATTTTTAAAATCCTCAATCAACCGGCGTATTTGCGGGACTATGCCCACCGTCACGATCTCAAAATCCTTTATGCCCAGATCCCGGTAAGTTTTATCTATTGCCTGTTTTACATTTTCATAATTCAGCATGGGTTCGCCCATACCCGCAAACACCACAGCTTCCAAGGGTCTAAATCCCGACTGCCTGCAATCGGCACTGCAGGCCTCTACCTGCTGGAAAATCTCATCTGCGGCAAGGTTCCTGATAAACCCCTGCCGTCCGGTAGCACAAAACCTACAGCCCACCCTGCAGCCCACCTGGGAAGATATGCAAACCGTACTGTTAAAAGTCAGTTTGAAACCATCGTCGTGCATGTACAGGGTTTCCACCGTGTGATTGTCCTCAAGCTTGAATAGGTACTTGACGGAACCATCTTTGCTGACCAGCCTTTTTAGAGTTTCCATACGCAAAACCACCTTTTTATAAAATAATAAACCCCTTAACTCTAAAGTTAAGGGGTCAACAAACACACCTGCCTCTGTGGATACTTCCAATATCCCCTATCACTCGTAGAGTTATTTTGAAAGCTACAGGCAGGTCTTCTGGCTCAAGCGTTATCATTCTCCCAACCTTCCCAGTATTCCCAGTGGCATCCAGGGAGAACTCTTCTCTTACAGCGGCGGGACCGCACAGGATTTGCACCTGTTTCCCTATTCTTTAACCTTTCGGTTAACACCTATAACCGTAGTATTCAATTGTCGATGATATTATTTTACCACAAACACAGCTTTTTTCAAGAATAAAATTTTAACCGGCGCGTCTTTTCACTTTTACTGTTCTGGCAAATTACTGCGCTTGACCCTCATCCCCTCACCCCGGAGCATCGGGGAAAGGGGCCCTTATTTCAGGTATTTAGAGGAGACAAGCCCACGTTGAGAATCCTGGATGCCCTCTCCACCTGCTCCGGACTTGGGGATTCAACCCCTTCCAAGGGGTACTCTACGCCCAGCTTATCCCACTTATATTTCCCCATGCTGTGGTATGGAAGCACCTCCACCTTCTCCACGCTTTTCAGCTGCCCGATGAACTCCGCCGCCTGGGCCAGGTCCCGTTCACCGTCGGTATATCCGGGCACAAGGACATAGCGGATCCACACCGGAATATTTCTTTCGGATACATAAAGGGCGAATTTCTTAATCTTATGGTTGTCCACGCCTGTGATCACCCTGTGCTTTTCCGCATCTCCGTGCTTGATATCCAGCAAAACCAGGTCCGTAAACCCCAGCAGTTCCTCCACCCTTCCGATCTCCACAAAACCTGAAGTGTCAAGGGCCGTATGTACGCCCATCTCTCTGCACTTTTTGAACACCTCGGTGACAAACTCCGCCTGAAGGGTAGGTTCCCCGCCGCTCACCGTGATGCCTCCGCCCGACAGCCGGATAAAATCCAGGTATTTTCCCATTTCGTTTAAAATATCCTCTACGGTATATTCCCTGCCTCCCCGGGCATCCCAGGTATCCCTGTTATGGCAGTACAGGCACCTTAAGGGGCAGCCCTGCATAAAGACCACAAACCTTATACCGGGTCCGTCCACGGTGCCAAAGGATTCAAAGGAATGGACCCTGCCGGTTACACTCATGCCAACACCTCATTTTGTACAGCTTATATGTGTTCGTGGATGGTCCTGTTGATCACATCCAGCTGCTGTTTTTTCGTAAGCCTGGTAAAATTGACGGCATAGCCGGATACCCTTATGGTGAGCTGGGGGTACTTCTCAGGATGCTCCATGGCGTCCAAAAGGGTCTCTCTCTCGAAGACATTCACATTGATATGGTGTCCGCCCTGCTTGAAGTAACCGTCGAGAAGAGCCACAAGGTTGCTGATTCTTGTTTCGCCGTCCCGCCCCAGAGCCCTGGGAATAATTGAAAAGGTGTAGGAAATACCGTCCTGTGCATATTCATAGGGAAGCTTGGCCACAGAACTCAAAACGGCCAGGGCACCCTTGATATCTCTTCCGTGCATGGGGTTTGCCCCCGGAGCCAGGGGTTCTCCCGTTTTCCTCCCGTCCGGCGTATTCCCCGTCTTCTCACCGTATACCACGTTGGAGGTGATAGTCAACACCGAAAGGGTGGGCATGGAGTTCCTGTAAGTGCGCTGTTTTCGCAACTTGTCCATGAACAGCTTTATAACCCCGGTTGCAATGGAATCCACGCGGTCGTCGTTATTTCCGAACTTGGGATAGTCTCCTTCCACCTCGTAGTCTACCACAATGTTGTTTTCATTTCTTATGGGTTTGACCCGGGCATACCTTATAGCGCTCAATGAGTCCGCTACCACCGACAGTCCCGCGATGCCGCAGGCCATGGTCCTGAACACCTCCCTGTCGTGGAGTGCCATTTGCAGTCTTTCATAGTCATATTTGTCATGCATGGAGTGTATGATGTTCAGGGTGTTCATGTAAAGCCTGGCCACCCAGTCCAGCACCATATCAAACCTTTCCATCACATCGTCGTAATCCAGGTATTCGGTTTCTACAGCGGAAAACCGCGGTGCCACCTGGATACCCGTCATCTCATCCCTGCCGCCGTTGATGGCATAAAGCAGCGCTTTGGCAAGGTTGCACCTGGCGCCGAAAAACTGCATCTGTTTTCCAAGTCTCATGGCGGATACGCAGCAGGCAATTCCATAGTCGTCGCCCCAGTGGTATCTCATGATGTCGTCGTTCTCGTACTGTATGGAACTTGTGTGAATGGACACCCTGGCGCAAAACCTTTTAAAGGCGGAGGGAAGGCGGACAGACCACAAAACGGTCAAATTGGGTTCAGGCGAAGGTCCCAGGTTGAACAGCGTATTAAGTATCCTGAAAGAAGATTTGGTCACCAGGGTCCTTCCGTCCAGGCTCATTCCCCCGATGCTCTCGGTCACCCATGTAGGGTCCCCGCTGAAGAGCTTCTCATATTCGGGCGTTCTTAAAAACCGGACCATTCTCAGCTTGATGACAAACTGGTCGATTAATTCCTGCACCTCTTCCTCGGTGATTTTTCCTTCCTTTAAATCCCTCTCAAAGTATATGTCCAGGAAAGTGGAGGTTCTTCCCAGGCTCATGGCCGCCCCGTTTTGCTCTTTTATGGCGCCGAGGTATGCAAAGTACAGCCACTGCACGGCTTCCCTGGAATCCCTTGCAGGCTTTGATATATCAAAGCCGTAGCTTTCCGCCATTTTTTTCAGCAGCTCCAGGGCGTTTATCTGTTCACGGATTTCTTCCCTGTTGCGGATGGTTTCCGCGTCCATGTAGTCAAATTCCAGGTTTACCATCTCATACTGCTTTTCGGCAATCAGCCGGTCAACCCCATAGAGGGGCACTCTCCTGTAGTCCCCTATGATCCTGCCCCTGCCGTATGCGTCGGGGAGCCCTGTAATGATACCCGCTTTTTTAGCCCTCCGCATTTCTTCGGTATAGACGTCATAAACCCCCTGGTTGTGTGTTTTTCTGAACTGTGTAAATATTTCAACCACATCCGGGTCCACTTGCTTTCCATAGGACTCACACCCTTTTACCACCATTCTTATCCCGCCGAAAGGCATGATGGCCCGCTTCAGGGGTTCATCCGTCTGAAGCCCCACCACCTTTTCCAAGTTTTTGTCAATATAGCCCGGCTTATGGGAAACGATAGTGGAAATGGTATGGGTGTCGATATCCAGTACCCCGCCGTTTTCCCTCTCCTTTCCCAGCAGCCAGGTCACTTTGTCCCACAGCTTGCGCGTGGTTTCCGAAGCTCCGCTTAAAAAGCCTTCATCTCCTTCATAGGGCGTGTAATTCAGTTGAATGAAGTTCCTCACGTCAATCTCCGAACACCAGTTGCCCTTCACAAAACCGTCCCATGCTTCCATACAGCAACACCTCAAATATTTAAGTATTACTATAAATTTGCCCCGATATGGGACAAATTATCCATGGGACCGGAGAATGTCAAAGGGACAGGTACCGTGGCCCAAAATGCCGCCGTACCTGTCCCCCTGGCTGTACCTTACCCCGCTCCCTATTCCAGTTCATCCAGGGTCAGGGAAAAGCTTGGTATAAAGTTTTTCATAAAATACTCCACTTCGGGGGCGTTGATTTCCACAATGGACTTGTGGATGGACTCACTGGCCTTCTTAAACTCCATGTTCCCCGCCTTCACCTCTTCAAGGCATTTGATATAGGCGGCAATCCTGTCAGCGGCCTTGACGATCTTATAGCTTTCATAATCGCTTTGTTCCTGGAACAGCAGCCCGGAATACTCTTCCTCCAGCTCCCGGGGCAGCATGGACAGCAGTTTCTTTTTCGACACCTCTTCAATATCCTTGTAAGCCCGGTTGATTTCAGGGTTGAAGTACTTGATGGGCGTAGGCATGTCTCCGGTAATGATCTCATTGCTGTCATGGAACAGTCCCAGGACCGCAATTCTGTCCGCATTCACATTTCCTGAAAAAAACCTGTTTTTTATCACAGCCAGGGCATGGGCGATGATGGCCACCTGCAGGCTGTGCTCCTGGATGTTTTCCGGCTGGGTATTCCTCATAAGGCCCCAGCGGGTTATGTATTTCATCCGTGAAAGGTATGCAAAAAAATGAAATTTCGGTTTGGACACAACACAGCCTCCCTTTTAACAAAGCAAAACTTTTGATCCCTATGCCCTGCTGCGTGGACTCCGGCCTGCTCATACCCAATAGATTTCGTCAAAGCAGCTCAGGGCAAAATTATCGGTCATCCCTGCAATAAAATCAATCACTTTTTGTTCATTGGTGTCCTCTTCGGTATAGCCAATATCCTGAATAAAGTTGTAAAACTTCTGGTAAATCTTCATCTCGCTGTTTTTCATTTTTTCCAGGTCTTCTGTATTCTCCAGGAGATTGAAAAACAGGCCTTCCAGGGTGTTTTCCGCCGTTTTTTCATACCTTTTGATCTTGTCCGCCTGGTAGATCAACCGCACATTTTCATTGATGAGGGCCTCCAGGGCCTTCCCTTTATCCGGGCTTAACTGGATGCAGTCTTTGTTATAGCTGTTTTCTATAATATCACAGACCAGGGTATTTATGATTTCCCCGTTTGTAAAGCCCAGCTCCTTTCGGATTTCTCTGGAAATATCATTGATATCTATCAGGTGTACTCTTATGGCGTCCTCAATATCCCTTCCCACATAGGCAATTCTGTCCACCAGCCTTACCACACACCCTTCCAGCGTATAGGGCATTTGAGGCTGCCGGCCCAGCTCCTTCAAACTGGAAAAATCCTTGCTTCCGTCCCTTTCCAGGCGGTATTCGCCGTACTTCTCCCCGCAGTGGCACGCAATCCCGTCTCTCACTTCAAAAGTGAGGTTGAGCCCGCACTTCTCATTTATCTTTTCCCTTGAAACCCGGGTCGCCAGCCTGTCTACAACCCTGAGGCTGTGCAGCTCGTGCTGGAAGGAGTAGCTGCTGTTAATTTTTTTCAGGCACCTGTCCAGCACCTTTTCGCCTGTGTGGCCGAAAGGCGCATGCCCCAGGTCATGGCCCAGGGCAATGGCATAAGTGAGGTCCTGGTTCAGGTTCAGGGTCCTGGCAATGGTAACGGCAATGGAGCCCACATAGAGCACATGCTCCATCCGGGTGCAAATGTGGTCGTTTTTCGCATTGAAGAACACCTGGGTCTTATGTCTTAACCTCCTGAATTCCATGGAGTAGAGTATCCTGTTGGCATCTCTCTCATACTCCGTCCTGACAGGACACTTTGCCTCATGGATGATCCTGCCCTTGGACCTGCTGCTTTTTGCAGCGTAAGGGCTCAACATTTCTTCCTGCTTTTCCCTGATCTCTCTCCACGCAGCTCCCATGTTCCACCTCTCCCCAAGGCCAAATTTAATGCGATAATATAATTATACAAAAATGAACATTTTATAACAATACAATTGTTCTGGTGAACACTATAATGTTTGTACAACTCTATGCTATAATAGAAAAGGATTTTGCTTTTTGTCGAAGAAATCCTCATGGACATGGAAGGCAAACTACAGTCAAATACGGATGGAACGGATGGTGTTTTATGGCGTATAAAGACCTGCAGGACTTTATAAATGTACTGGAACAAAAACATCTTTTAAAGAGGATCAGTGTGGAAGTAGACAGCCATCTTGAAATAACCGAAATCACCGACAGGGTGGTTAAAGCCGGCGGCCCCGCCCTGCTGTTTGAGAAGGTGAAGGGTTCGCCCTACCCTGTGCTCATCAATGCCTTTGGAAGCTATGAACGGCTTAACCTGGCCCTGGAGGTAGACGACATCAACGACATATCCAAACTGATCAGTGACTTCATGGACATGTCGAGCTACCTGGGCCTTGTAAACAAGATGAAGTCGGTCCCCAAGCTTGCACGGCTTGCAAAGGTATTCCCCTGGAAGGTCCCTACGGCAGCCTGCCAGGAGGTGGTGGAAGAGCCCGACCTTTCCAAGCTGCCGGTCCTGAAGTGCTGGCCTGAAGACGGCGGAAGATTTATGACCCTCCCTCTGGTCGTTACCAAAGACCCTGAAACAGGGATGCAGAACATGGGAATGTACAGGCTCCAGGTGTACGACAGGAACACGACGGGTATGCACTGGCATCTCCATAAGGATGGAAGAGCCATCTATGAAAAGTACAGGAAGCTGGGCGGCAAAATGCCCGTATCCGTTGCTCTGGGCTGCGACCCCGCCACCATTTACTCGGCTACTGCCCCGCTGCCCAAAGAAATTGACGAAATGCTGTTTGCGGGATTTTTGAGAAAAATGCCCCTGCCCATTGTAAAGTGCAAGACAAACGATATTTACGTCCCTGCCAACGCCGAGTTTATACTGGAAGGCTATGTGGATGTGGACGAGCTCCGGGAGGAGGGACCCTTCGGAGACCATACCGGTTATTATTCCCTGAAGGACATGTACCCCGTATTCCACGTCACCTGCCTCACCCGGCGGAAAAACCCGGTATACCCGGCCACCGTTGTAGGCAAGCCCCCCATGGAGGACTGTTACCTGGGCAAGGCCACCGAGAGGATATTCCTGCCTCTGCTTAGGATTCAATGCCCGGAAATTGTGGACATGAATTTCCCCCTGGAAGGCGTGTTCCACAACTGCGTCATCGTTTCCATCAAAAAGCGCTATCCCGGGCAGGCAAAAAAAGTGATGCACGCACTGTGGGGGATGGGACAGATGATGTACACCAAAATGATTGTGGTGGTGGACGAAAATATAAACCCCCACGACCTTTCCACCGTTGCCTGGAAGGTTTTTAACAACATAGACGCCGCCAGGGACCTGGTTATCGTGGAGGGGCCTCTTGACGCGCTGGACCATGCATCCCCCCTTCCCCACTATGGACACAAGCTGGGCATAGACGCCACAAAGAAAGGCCCCTCCGAAGGCCATTTCAGGGAATGGCCCAACGATATAGAAATGGACAGTGAAACCAAAGAACTGGTTATCCGGAGGTGGAAAGAGTATGGTATTGAGTAAGCTCAGGACCTACGGGGAGCTTGTCATGTTTTCACATACTCTTTTTTCCATTCCTTTTGGACTGATAGCCATGTTCCTGGCTGCAGACGGGCTTCCGTCCCCATGGATAACCCTGTGGACCTTGATTGCGCTGGTCAGTGCCAGGACAGCCGCAAACGCTTTAAACCGGGTGGTGGACAAGGATATTGACGCCTTGAACCCCAGGACCGCGGGAAGACATTTTCCAAAAGGCCTGGTTAAGACCTCCGAGGTGCTCCTCTTCATACTGGTATGCCTGGGACTCTTGGTGCTTTCCGCCTTCATGCTGAACCCCGTGTGTGTGGTACTGCTTCCTGTGCCCCTCTTCATTTTTTTCGTCTATTCCTTTACTAAAAGGTTCACCTGGGCATGCCACATCATTCTGGGCATGGCCTGCGGAGGAGCTCCTGTGGGCGCGTGGATCGCCGTAACGGGGAATATCACTTGGGTTTCACTAATCCTGGGGACGATAGTCATGTTCTGGGTGGCCGGCTTTGACATTATATATGGCGCGCAGGATGTGGATTTTGACAGGGAAGAAGGCCTTTATTCCATACCCTCGGTATTCGGAGTAAAGAAGGCTTTAATTGTATCGGCGGTGTTTCACTTCCTCTGTGTCCTGCTTCTTATTTACGTGGGCTTTTTAGCCCGTTTGGGCTGGATTTACGCTGCAGGCGTGGCCATAGGCACTTGTCTTCTGTTCTACGAGCACCGGATCGTCTCACCCACCAACTTAAAAAACGTAACCATCGCATCCTACAGCGTAAACCAGGTTGTAAGTACGGTACTGCTGGTATTTACTACGGCAGATATATTTATTCTGAGGTGATAACGTGTCCAGGTATATCGTGGGCATTACAGGCGCCAGCGGCAGCATCTACGCCGTCAGGCTGGTGGAAGAGCTTTTGAAATACGGTCATGAGGTGCATCTCGTCATAACCGACAATGGACGTAAAGTGATGGCTTATGAGACAGGGTTGGACGGCGGGCAAATACTGCAAAAGACAGGCGGCATCAGCCGCAGGTCCGGCATTTATGACAACAGCGACCTGTTCGCTCCTATCGCAAGCGGTTCATTCAAAACGGACGGAATGGTTGTGATCCCTTGCTCCATGGCCACCCTGGGGGAAATAGCCTCAGGTTCTTCCAAGAATCTGCTGGGCAGGGCTGCCGATGTGTGTATCAAAGAAAAAAGAAAGCTTGTGCTGGTTCCCAGGGAAACCCCCTTAAGCAGCCTACACCTCAGAAACATGCTGACCTTAAGTGAGGCGGGAGTCCTTATTTTTCCGGCGATGCCCGCTTTCTACCACAGGCCTTCCAGTGTTGGGGAGATGGTGGACTTTATCGTCGGAAGAGTGCTGGACAGCCTTGGAGTAAAAAATGAGCTCTATAAGGAATGGGACGGAGGGAGTTGAGAGCGGAGGGTTGAGATTGGAAAGCGGAGAGCGGAGAGTTGAAAGGATAGGATAAAACATAAACAAAGGTTGAACGGAGGTATTCATGATGAAAAAAATAATTTCTTTGATCTTTATTGCTTCTTTGGCTGCTGCTTTGGTTTCGTGTACAGGCGGGGCAAAAAAAGCTTCGGAGCCTTTAAGCATCGGCGTACTGCCCGATGTAGACTCCATCCCTCTCATCCTGGCCGACCACAACGGATACTTTGAGAAAGCGGGGGTAAAAGTGGATATCCAGCACTTTAAAAGTGCGGCGGAAAGGGACAGCGCCTTTCAAAGCGGAAAGATCGACGGCGCCATATCCGATGTTATGGCTGCGGCTCTCGCAAAGGAGGGCGGCTTCGATGTAAAAATCACCTCCATGACCAGCGGAAGCTATAAGCTGCTGGCAAGCAACAAATCGGACATAAAGGACATCGCCGGGCTCAAAGGGAAAAATGTTGCGATTTCAAAGAATACCATTATCGAATACGTTACCGACAGTGCGCTTTCTAAGGTAAATATCAAACCGGAGGAAGTAAACAAGGTGGTCATACCCCAAATCCAGGTAAGGCTTGAAATGCTCCAGAACGGCAAGGTGGACGCGGCAACGCTTCCCGAGCCCATGGCTTCGGTGGCCATTGGAAACGGAGCAAAGCTTTTGAGCAGTTCGGATAAGCTGGGCATTAATCCGGGGGTCATTGTTTTTACCAAAAAATCCGCCGATTCCAAGGCCGAAGAAATAAAATCCTTTTACAATGCCTATAACCAGGCTGTCGAGTATTTGCAAAAGGAAAACGTTTCAAGTTATATCGATATACTCATTAAAGAATCCGGTTTCCCGGAATCGGTGAGAGGGACCATTGTGCTTCCCTCCTATGCTAAAGCGGCTCTGCCGTCCGTAAGCGACTTTGACAGTGTGATTCAATGGCTGAAGGACAAGGCACTCATAAAGAATGCCTATAAATTCGATGACTTAGTGGACCAAAGGTTTGTGAGGTAGGGTTGAATGCTTGAAATCAAAGGCCTGACCGTTAAATACAAAGTTGAGGGAAAGGAGTGCCTTGCCCTGCACCATCTGGACATGAAGCTGGAAGAAGGCGATATCTGCGCAGTCATCGGGCCTTCCGGCTGTGGCAAGAGCACTCTTCTCCATGTACTCTCGGGCATCCTTTCCGACTATTCGGGCTTGGTGACAATAGACGGAGGACCTGTTGATCCCAAGCAGAAGCGCATCGGGTTCGTACCCCAGAATTACGGCCTTCTGGAGTGGGCAAACGCCTACGACAATGCGCTGCTGGGGCTTGACATCAAACATGAGAGCCGGCTGGGGCAGGGGCCGTATATTGAATACATCCTGAAGCAGTTGGGGTTGTGGGATATAAGGTCCAAGTACCCCAGCCAGTTGAGCGGCGGACAGAAGCAGAGGATCGCCATTGCCCGGTCATTCATACTGAAGCCCCACCTGCTGCTTATGGATGAGCCGTTTTCGGCTTTGGATGCCATCACCCGTGAAGAAATCCAGGATTTGTTCCTTGAAGTGTGGAAGGAAAATAAGGTCTCCACGGTTTTTGTGACCCACAGCATGGAAGAAGCCGTCTATATAGGCAGAAAAATTGCCGTCATGTCTCCTTCCCCCGGACGGATTGTAAAGGTTCTTGAAAACCCTCTTTTCGGCGCCGGAAATTTGAGGCTGAGGGATGAGTACTACCGCTTCGTCATGGAGCTGAGAAAAATGGCAAAAGAGGAATGGTCCAATTGAGCAGAAAAAACAAAATTACAGGCTATTTGGCCGCATTGATTTTTTTATTCGCCGCATGGTACGGGCTGTCTTTTCTCGCACAAATACCCTTTTTACCCTCTCCTGCGGTGGTTTTTGTAAACATCAAGAAAATATTTATCTCGGATATCCTGGTCCATCTGGTCTACAGCCTGTGGAGGATTGCCGCCGGCATCACCGCATCGGTCCTTGTCGGCATCCCCCTCGGGCTGTGCATGGGCTATTACAAGACCTGGGACAAGCTTCTTTCCCCGGTAGTCTACTTCACCTACCCCATCCCCAAAATCGCGCTTATACCCCTGATTATGCTTATTTTCGGGCTTGGGGAACTGTCTAAAATCGCCATGATCTTTCTCATCGTGGTCTTCCAGATTATCGTGTCGGCCAGGGATTCGGGAAGAGCCATTCCCAAGGAAACCTTTTATTCCCTGTATTCCCTGGGGGCCGGTTCCCTTGATATTTTCAGGAGGGTTATCCTGCCCGCCTCCCTGCCCGGCCTGCTCACCTCCATCCGCATAAGCCTGGGCACCTCCCTGTCGGTGCTTTTCTTTACCGAGACCTTCGGCACCCAGTACGGCATGGGATATTTCATCATGGATTCGTGGATGCGGGTAAACTACATCGACATGTTTTCCGGTATCCTGGTGCTGAGTGTGGCCGGGTTCCTCCTTTTCTTCCTGGTGGACCTGCTGGAAAGGCTTTTGTGCCCCTGGAAGCCCTGACTGCTCCCGGCATGTTATATCCCGCTGTTTCGCTCTGCTGCGCGTGAAAACGGTCAATTTTTTCTTTATCCTCACAGGAGTTTTTTATCTAATCTGCCTTTTCTGGCAAAAGAGTAGCATTTCCAGGACGAATTTCAAATTTCCCTATAATTGTTTTACCATCAACATCATACAGTGGAATTTCTTTAACTCATATTTCGCCGGAGCCTTACAGGCTGCCCAGCACCTCATCCAGCTTCAGCAGCATATCCCGTATATCCTCGCCGGTGATCACAAGGGGAGGTTGAAACGCCAGCACATTGCGGTATCTTCCGTTTTTACCCACCAGGACGCCCGCATCCTTCATTTTTTCAAGCACAATGTCTGTTTCCTCTGCGGCAGGCTCCCCATTTTCCCTCAGCAGCTCCGCCCCCTGCATCAGCCCCATACCCCGCACATCCCGGATGATGGGGTATTTTTGTTTTAATTCGGCAAGTCCCCGGGACAATTGCCTCCCCAGTTCCTCTGCCCTGGCCGCAAGCCCTCTGCTCTGTATGTACTCCAAAACAGCCATGGCCGTGGCGGAGGCCACCGGATTTCCTCCAAAAGTAGAGGAGGAAGGCCTGGTAAAGGCAGCGGCAATCTCCGCTCCCGCCGCGAAAGCGGAAATGGGGATCCCGTTTCCAAGGGCTTTGGCCACGGTAATAATATCCGGAACCACCCCAAAGTGTTCTATGGCAAACATCTTTCCCGTACGCCCGAAGCCGGTCTGTATTTCATCGATGATCAGCAGGGCGCCGTGGTCCTCCAGCAGTTTTTTCAGAGCGCGGAAATAGCCTCTGGGAGGGGTCAGAATGCCTCCGTTTCCCTGGATGGGTTCCGCAATAAGCGCCGCTATTTTTCCCTTCCGCTCCTGGAGAATTCTCCCTATGTCCTCCAGCGATTTGCGGCCGCTTTCTTCTATGTCCTCTTCCCCTTTGCTGAAGTCGGGATAGGGGTTTTGGGCTATATGGGTGCCCGCCGCAGGCACGGGGGACGCCCGCCACATGTCCAGTCCCGTCAGCCCCATGGTCAGATGGGTCCTGCCGTGCAAACCGTTTTTCAGGGCGATAAACTCGTCCCGCCCCGTATAGAGCTTGGCCAGAAGAAGCGCGCCTTCATTGGCTTCGGAACCCGAGGTGCAGAAAAAGCTGTGGTCTATATCCCCGGGCAGGACTTCCGCCAGCTTCTCCGCCAGCTCCACCACAGGCTGGTTCAAGTATATGGATGTGGTGTGCTGCAGGGTCTGCATCTGTTCTACGGTTTTCTGGACGATCTCTGGATTGCAGTGGCCGCAGCTCACAACAGATACGCCTGCAAAGCAATCCAGATACCGCTTCCCCTGATGGTCAAAAAGGTACTGCATTGAACCCCGGACCATCTGGGGGGGATTTTTGTAAAAGTGGCTTGTGCAGGGTATGAGATACTGTTTTTTCTTTTCAATAATTGCCTCGGGACCTATATACATGCAATCATTCCTCCTCAATCAAAATAAAACGCGCCAAGGGTGTAGCCTGGGCCCTCGCTTTTCATGGACATGAACAGCTCCGGGCTGCTGTCCAAATCGGCCATTGCTTTTTTATACACCCGCAGGATTCTTCGAAGGGAAGGCGTGGAATAGCCGCGGGCCTCAATACGGAAGCGGCTCACGCCGGCGGAGCACAGCTCCTTCAAAACAGGCAGCAGGCACAGCTCCTTGTAAAGAGTCATGTGATTCCTGCCTGCCTGGTCCCGGAACACGGGGTGCTCATAGCCGGCATCATCCTTCAACACCAGTATCCGGTCATCCACATGCCGGTTTGCCTCCTGTCCCGCCGGGGGATAGGCCCGGGTATTCTCATAAAGGTCATGCTCCATATACATTACAACAGGCAGTCCATGCACCACCATTTCCACAGGAATGGGAGAGCCCTGGACCAGCTCCCTTGTGTTTCTTACCGGCGATTCAAGGGATGCGGTTATCCAGGTCAGGCCCTGGGCGGCATAAAAAGCGGCCGCCATAGGATTGTAAATATTCAGGCTGAAATCCCCGCCCATTTCCAGCTCAAACTTTTTAAGAGCGTGAATGGCTCCCAGATTGGTTACAAGCAAGCCGTCTACGTTCAAATTCTCCGAAAGCAAATGCCTGTAGCGTGAAATATCCTCTTCAAACGTCATCCTGGGGAGTGCCAAAAACACTTTGGATTTCCCTTTCATGGAGGTGAGGCGGAGAATCTCCTTTTTACCCAGGGGAATATCGGGCTCAAACACGTCGCCTGCAAGGTAAATACAATCTGCGCCCTCCTCCAGGGAGGCCGTCGCCTGCTCAAAGGAATTCACCCTGACGCCAAGCACCGGTTTTTGGGCATTCTTCAATCCGGTTCCCAGCATTTCCCTGACCCTTTGAATGCGCTCCGGGGTAATCTCATGCTCCTCCACCGGCTTGCTGAAAACCTGTCCCGTGCTGTAAAAAGCTCCCGTGCCTTCCAGCCTTTTATTGATATTGGAAAGCCCGGGCTTTCCGAAGGCATAGCCGATGGAAAAGTCCCGTTTGCGGTGCTGGTAGAGCACCTCCGCATGCCTCCTGCGGTCATAGGCAAGAGGGTCGTCGATATAGCGGTCAATGGCGTCGCTGTAGCAGTTGACCAGGTGCACGATATAGTCCGCGTCCCTCATCCTGCCCTCTATTTTGAAGGAAGTGATCCCCGCCTGGATCATCTCGGGTATATTTTCATACATGTACATATCCTTCACCGCCATGGGGTATCCCGTTGGGTACACACTGCCGTCCTTTTTAACCGAAAACCCCCACCGGCAGGGCTTCATGCACATGCCCCTGTTGCTGCTTTTCCCAAACAGGATGCCGCTGTAGAGGCACTGGGAGCCATGGGCTATGCACATGTCCCCATGGGTGAAATACTCAAATTCCATGCCGGTCTGGAGGTGCAGGGCCTTCACCTGGGCGAGCCCCATTTCCCTGGAGGCCACAACACGGGTTATGCCCAGCCTCTGCAGCTCTTTCAGCGTTTCCAGGTTATGCGCGTTCATCATGACCGAGGCGTGGAGGTTTAAGCCCAGCTTCTTTCTCCGCACCATTTCGATGACGCTGAAGTCCTGGACAAGCACGGCGTCGGGCCGTATTTCGCCCAGGAATTCCAGAAACGCTTCCACCTCCTTTAACTCCTTGCACTCATACAGGTTGTTTAAAGTGATATATATTTTCTTGCCCATGGAATGGCTCATTTCCACAGCCTGCCGCAGTTCGTCGTCGGTGAGGTTGTAGTCCTTCCTGTGGATGCGCATGTTCAATTTTTTCCCGCCGCAGTAAATGGCATCCGCACCGGTTTCCACAACCCTTTTAAAAATTTCAAAGGTGCCCGCAGGCGCCAGAAGTTCAACTTCCTTTCCGTCAAAATATCTCGCCAACTCTATTCCTCCTATTGCAAGGCTCTTACCGCTTGTCCCCTGCGGTTAAATTCCCCGCCGATTTTTTTCCTTCCCCGGGGGACAGCCTGTCCCCTTGTGTCGTGCCTGTACAGCAGATTACGGGGTGCCGACAATAAATTAATTATAGCAAATCCGGCGGGTAAAATTCAACCTTACGTCATTGTTGGGCTGTTTTCAGCTTATCAAGGATCAGCTTTTCCGCATATTCCTGACTGAAAGGCAGTTCTATCCTGAGGTCGCCGGATACCAGGAAAACCTTTTCCTTTCCGTCCTGCTCCTCTTTCCGTATCTGTACATTGTTGGCATCCACCTTGTATTCATGCCCCTTGAACTTTAATGTGGCCACCGACCCGCTGACCTGGAAGGTGGGCAAATTCACATAGACCGTTACCGCCAGCGCGATGATTGCAACGAATACGGCCAGCTTTATCAGCTTCTTGGATATCTTAATAATGACAAACAGCAGAACAAGGACGATTAAAGCGGGTATTATGAATTCCGGCCCGGTAAAATTCAAACCTTTTAAAGCTTCCGGCATAAGCACTTTCCTCCTTTAATAAATACTATTCGGTACATTTCCAACTATTCCTTTTAAAATGGACAAAATCTTTCAAAAATTTACAAAGTATTTCTGATACCGGAGGGGCCTGTTTTCCTCCCAGGGCCTATAGCTGTTTGCAAAGTCCACCCGCTCCTTAAAGGTGGGATGGTCATAGCTCCAGAGCTTATAGATGATTCCCGGCTGAGGGAGGGTAAGGCTGCCCTGGTGCAGCTTCACCATGGCGGAGGCGGCGGCCTGGTTATCGCGGGTCAATTCCAGCTCAAACCGGTCCGCTTCGGTCTCCATATGCCTGGAATAGGCATTTTCAACGGGAGCCGCCGCAAACATGAATAAATTGATTAAAAGGATGAGCAGGGGCAGGGAGGCGATGTCATAGAGCCTGGTAAAGCCGAAGGCTCCTCCTGACCTGTCCAAAATCCAGAGGGCACTCTTATGGACCAGGTAAAGTACGGCGGCGCACAGCAGCGCTCCCAGCCCTATGGACTTCCACACATGTCCCAGTGCATAGTGCCCCATTTCATGGGCCGTGACCCCCAGGACTTCCCTCTGGCTCAGGTTGCGTATGGTGGTATCCCACAACACAATCCGTTTGGTATTGAACATTCCCGTCATATAGGCATTCATCTGGTTGGTGTCCACGCTTTTGTCCACCTGGTACAGCTGGCAGTCCCGGATGACCGTGCGGCTTATCTGCGAACGGAGTTTTTCCTCCAGCGCCTTATCCTGGATGGGCTGGTATTTATTAAAAAGGGGATCGATGAAAACAGGGCTGATATAGCTTATAAAAATTAATACGGGGATGGACAGCAGTGCCATGTACAGCCACCAGCGCCCCGGTGATTTTTTTATGGCAAGGTAGGGCAGCCACACGAAAGCCGCACCGGAAAAAGTATTAATGGCAAAGCTCTTCAGCGAATCGCCCAGCCATTTTGTAAAGGGCTGATTTGAAAGGCCATAGGAGTGCAGCCGTACAAAGCCGCTGTAAAAGTCCAGGGGAAAGCTCAGCAGGTAATCGATGCAGGAATAGATTATAAAGTATAAGGCGAGGATAACGATAAAATTTTTACTTTGACTCCGGGCCCAATTCCTCACTCCCGCCGACCAGCCGCTGAACAGGAGAAAGGCAGGAATGGCGAGGCTTAATAAAAACCGGACAATCCAGACCGCAACCTTGTTTTTCTCGAATTGAACCGCTTTCTGGGTGGGGGCGGGGATGTCAACCAGGCCGGCGTTTCCACTGTTTGGAAGCTGGGAATATTCTGAACGGATGGTTTCCAGATTCACTTTTTCTGTTATAATCACTCCTGCGATAAACAGGGCCATAACCCCCAGGGTTATGATCATGGCTGAAATCAGTTGCTTTTTCATAGAAATCCTCCAAGAATTCTGTCTTTTAATAATGTATGCAGGTCCCGGCGTGAATATCAGAGATATTATCCATGCCTGTTTCACAGGCATCAAAAAATACCCTTATAAAAGCAAATTGCGGGGGTCTCCGCAATTTGCTTTTATAAAAGTAAAATTTCATAGCCGTAACCATGCTGTTTTTCAATCCCACAAGCACTTCTTCATCTATGCCTCTTCGAACAGGGGAGTAGAGAGATACCGTTCCCCGGTATCGGGCAGGATCACCACCATGGTTTTTCCGGCATTTTCAGGTCTTTTGGCCACTTGAACCGCCGCGTATGCGGCAGCGCCCGAGGATATGCCCACTAAAAGCCCTTCGCTCCTTGCCAGTTCACGAGCAGTCTCAAAGGCTTCTCCCGTCTTTACCTGGAAAAACTCGTCAACAACCGATCTATTAAAGACTTCAGGTACAAAGCTGGGCGCAAGCCCTTGTATCTTATGGGGTCCAGGCTTTCCTCCCGAAAAGACCGGCGAATCGTAAGGCTCAACGGCAATGACTGTCACAGAGGGCTTTTTCCGCTTTAATTCTTCTCCCACTCCCGTAACGGTCCCCCCCGTACCTGCACCTGCCACAAATATATCCACTTCGCCGTCGGTATCCCGCCAAATTTCTTCAGCCGTGGTGCGGCGGTGGATTTCAGGGTTGGCAGGGTTGTTGAATTGCTGCGGGATAAACGAGTTGGGTATTTGAGCGGCAAGCTCTTCCGCTTTTTTGATAGCCCCCGGCATTCCTTCGGGCCCCGGAGTTAAAACCAGCTCCGCTCCAAGGGCTTTGAGGAGCTTTCTCCGCTCAATGCTGAAGGTCTCAGGCAGTGTTATGATCAGCCTATACCCCTTTGCCGCAGCCACAAAAGCAAGGGCTATACCGGTATTGCCGCTGGTGGGTTCAATAATAACCGAGCCTTTTTTCAGCAGGCCTTTCTCTTCCGCATCCCTGATCATAGCATAGCCAATGCGGTCCTTCACACTTCCCGCAGGGTTAAAGTATTCCAGTTTTGCAAGAATTTTTGCTTCTACGTTGTTGTATTTGCTGAAGTTGTTCAACTTTAGCAGAGGCGTATTGCCTATCAGGTCCGTTAAATTTTCAGCAATCTTTGCCAAAGAAATCCCTCCAACTAAATTTTAGTATCTTTCATTTCTACTTCCTTTGATTGCTTAAATATGCCTCACGGCTGTTTCTTGACGGTATCGGTCATCGCCTTGATATTTTCCAGGGAGGATGTGGTGCTGAGCCCGCAGGCGGGAGCAATGATATCGATTCCATCCCGTAAAAGCCTCTCGGTCTGGGCCGACACCTTTTGGGGATCTCCAAATTCCAGAAGGAAAGTACTCAAATTGCCCATGGTGGTGAGAAAGGGGAACTCCTCCTTTAGCAAACGCAGGTTTACCGGTGCATCGGTGCTTATGGCATCCGATTTGATTTTGGGGATCAGGTGCTTCACCGCATTCATATTCCCGCATATGTGGACTATAACAGGGGAATTTAAGGAATGGATACCGTCAACAAGTTTGTTTAAATACCTTACGGCATATTCTTCGAACATTTTGGGTCCCAGGATCTCGCCTGTAGCTGTCGGGTCTCCTATGGATATCACATCTGCGCCGTTATCCAGCATAAGCTTGGCGTACTCGATAAGAAGATCCGTCACATAATCCACCACCCGGTGTGCATTCCTCCCATCCTTTCTGAGCTCCTTCAGGAAACGCATGGGGTCGACGATGGAGGCGGCAGTGCTTATAGGCCCCGTCAGGCTCCCTATAAGGGGTACGTCGGGGAACCGCTTTGACAGCCGATAGCCCGCCTGTATAACCGTTTCAATCCGTCCCGTTTTTAAAATACTTGCAATTTCTTTATAATCAACCTGGGCAACGCTAGGAAATACCTCTTTTTGAATTTTAGGTTCACAGGACAGCGTCCCGAAATTTATTTCACTCCCCAGCACCTCTGCTTCCACTGTCATGCAAAAAGGTATTCCGAAATTTTCAAATCCCGTATACTCATGTACATCGCCGGACAGCTCAGCCATGAGCTCTTCATCGTGATGGGCCTCAGGAAGGGTGTGTCCGGTTCGGTTCATAACATCCACCACCGCAGCGTTCATCATGCCGCCAGGACAGATGACAGGCGGCCGGTCCACCTTTTCCCTGTTTAAAACCCGGAGCAGCCTTTCTTTCTCGCTCAATTCGCTCACAGCAGCACCTCCTTTTTCCGCCTTTCAGGGCAGCCTGACCCTTAGGCAGTGTCAGGCATTGCCTTGTTATTTTTCAAAAGCAGATTCCGTCCGTTTCCGTACGCCCTCAGAATTTTCCGGTGGAAGGCCTGCAGCTCCCTCCACACCCCCTCGGGCGCCGTCCCCCTGTCCCCGGCATCAGGGCCTGCTTCCCACCAGCCTCCTGGCAAGCCTCACAGCCTCGGCAGCGTTGACCGAATAGCCGTCCGCGCCGATTTTATCCGCAAAGCTCTGGGATATGGGGCCTCCCCCCACCATAACCTTGAACTGTCCCCGGATGCCTTCCCTTTCCAGCAGGCCGATCACCTGGGCCATTTCACCCATTGTCGTGGTCATAAGGGTTGAAAGGGCGATGATATGTGCCCGCACGGCTTTGGCCTTCTCCACGAAATCCCCCGGCGGGACATCCCTTCCCAGGTCAACCACCTCGAAGCCCGAAGCCTCCAGCATGATCTTTACCAGGTTTTTGCCTATATCATGGGTGTCTCCTTCCACAACTCCCAGGACAACCCTGTGCTTCTCTCCCTGCTCTTCTCTCCGGATGTGGGGCTTTAATACGTCAAGCCCCGCATACATGGCATCCGAACACATTAAAAGCTCAGGGATGAAATATTCCTCTTCCTCAAAAAGCTTTCCCGCCCTGTCCATTCCATCTGCAAGGCCCCTATCTATAGCCTCATAGGCATCATGCCCCTCGGCTACCACCTCTTCCGCGACCCTGACGGTCTCCTCTTCCTCCATCTGGACCACGGCATCTGAAAGCTTTTTATACAGTTCTTCCTTTCCTTTTGGCATTTTAAGACCTCCTGTCAGGGGACGGTTCTCATTGTCGCACTATGCCCTAAATATGATATCTTTACTAATTCCTATGGCCTTTGACAACTGGCGGACTGAAGCCTTCACAGACTTCTTTATCTCTCTCAATATCTGATCCCTTAACCCTTTATCCTCAATACCTTTTAGACTTTCCAGACTTTGTCCGTATTTATCCAATACTTGATTCACTCTGCTTTCCAGATCGATTGAGTGTTCCGCTTTTACCGCCGGTTTTGCTTGACCGGTGGTTTCTTCACAATCAATAAATCCATCTTCCACCGGCACCTTCGTAAATTCCTTTAATTTTTCAACTGCTCGCTCGTATTTGTAACTGCTCCATTCATATGCCTCTGCTCTTGGCACCATAGCCGCTTTTACAGGATTATTGTGAATATACCTTGCTGCTGCAAGTATATATGCGTCTTCCTCCAATACCTCACTGCAGTACCTGTCCTGGAATAAGTGGCCAATCCTGTGGTATTTTTTATTGAAATAGTATACATAGCTAATGCCGATTCTTTTCATGGACCGCTGTATGCTGTCTTTTCCTTCACGGATCAATATATGTACATGATTACTCATCAGGCAGTATGCCAATATGTCAAAATTTCCGTCCTCCTTCATCCTTTCCATGGTGTCCAAGAACCGTTTCCTGTCGTCGTCCAGAAATATTTCTTTTCTCTCATTGCCTCGCAGCATCACGTGATAAATCCTGCTTGAGCTTAACTTTCTC
Organism: Eubacteriales bacterium; assembly: GCA_024655885.1. Classification (GTDB taxonomy): domain Bacteria; phylum Bacillota; class Clostridia; order Acetivibrionales; family JANLFN01; genus JANLFN01. The sequence continues at coordinate 101,800 of JANLFN010000006.1, forward strand.
GGGCATCTTGGCATCTTCATCACCTGAAGTGTTTTTCCTTATTATACCATGAAAACAAAAATGCGACAAGATAGAACCGTCCCCTTATCGCATTTAGCCAGTGGCTTTTTTGAGGGCCTGGTCCAGGTCATAAATAATGTCATCCACGTCTTCAATTCCAATGGAAAGCCTCACCATGTCCGGTGTAACTCCCGCCGCCTTTTGCTCCTCCTCCGACAGCTGAGAATGGGTGGTGCTGGCCGGATGGATCACCAGGGATTTAGCATCCGCCACGTTTGCCAGCAATGAGAATATTTCAAGGTTCTCTATAAACCTCCTGCCCGCTTCCACTCCTCCTTTGATGCCAAAGGTGAATATGGAGCCTGCCCCCTTAGGAAGGTATTTCTGTGCAAGGTTGTAATATTTGTTGCCTTGCAGGCTTGGGTAGTTGACCCAGGAAACAAGGGGATGGTTTTGCAGGAACTCGGCCACCTTTTTGGTATTGGACACATGCCTTTCAACCCTCAGCGAAAGGGTTTCAAGTCCTTGCAGGAGCAGGAAGGAGTTAAACGGACTTAAAGCGGCTCCCGTATCTCTTAGAAGCTGTACCCTGGCCTTGGTGATAAAGGCAGCGGCCCCCACATCCTGGGCGTACCGGATGCCGTGATAGCTGGTGTCCGGCTCGGTCAGTCCCGGAAACCTTCCGCTTCCGGTCCAGTCGAATTTCCCCGAATCGACGATGACACCGCCGATGGAGGTGCCGTGGCCGCCGATAAATTTCGTCGCGGAATGCACCACAATATCCGCTCCGAATTCTATAGGCCTAATGAGGTAGGGAGTTCCGAAAGTATTGTCAATGATCAGAGGCAGCCCGTTTTCATGGGCGATGCCCGCTATGGCCTCAATATCGGGTATATTAATGCCGGGATTTCCTATAGTTTCGATGTAAAACGCTTTTGTCCTTGAATTGACGGCTTTTCTGAAGTTTTCCGGGTCATCGGGGTCTACGAAAACCGTTTTGATACCCAGTCTGGGAAGTGTCGCGGAAAACAGGTTGTACGTACCCCCATAGAGTGTGCTGGCGGAAACAATCTCATCTCCGGCTCCGGCGATGTTCAATATGGCATAGGTTACGGCGGCAGACCCGGAGGAAACGGCAAGAGCCCCTACTCCGCCTTCAAGGGCCGCTATTCTCTGCTCAAAAACATCGTTGGTGGGATTCATGATCCTCGTATAGATGTAGCCGGACTCCTTCAGCGCAAAAAGATTTGCGGCATGCTCGGTATTGTCGAACACATAGGAGGTAGTCTGGTAAATGGGCACAGCCCTCGCTCCGGTGGCAGGGTCCGGCTTTTGCCCCGCATGGACCTGCAGGGTATCGAATTTTAGTTTTCTTTCGCTCATCATCACAACTTCCTTTCGTCTTTTTTTAAGTTCTAGGCCATATTGAATAAAATATATAAATTTACTCAAGATTTTAATGCAAAAAATTATATATAATACATCAGGTTTGCCTTGCCGTTCATTCTCCTATATTCATTGGCCAGATCTTCCAGGGTCATGGAATCCACAAGCTTATTGAGGCTTTCGGTCATTCTGTCCCAGACAGCTACTTTGATACAGTGCTGAATACTGTTTTCCCCAATGCCGCTGGCTTCGGAATCCTCATCCACAACGGACAAATTCCCCTCCAGCACTCTGAGAATCGCGCCTACGGTGATATTGGAGGGTTTATCGGCAAGAGTATAACCGCCCTGAGCTCCTTTTACGCTTTTTACCAGTCCGGCCTTTCTCAAGGTGGAAAACACCTGCTCCAGATAATTTTCAGAGATGTTTTCCCTTTCAGCGATGCTGTAAAGGGCCACATGGCCACCGCCCGAATGTACGGCCAGGTCAACCATCGCTCTAAGCCCGTATCTTCCCTTAGTAGATAATTTCACAAGTATCACCCTATCCATTCCAAGTAATCCTATATGATTAATTATAATATTACTATAAAATCTTTTTTTGTCAATAGTTGAATCCATCATATCATTATTTAAATTTAAATAAAATATTCAATCAAGCCGGTGGAACCATAGGAGTCCTTGTACTTTTCGACCAAATCGGCGATGGTGACTGAAGCGGCGACCGCTTCAAGCTCGTCCGCTATTTTCTCCCATAAAACCCGGGTTGCACAGGTTTCATAGTGGTCACAAGCAGGTTTCTCATCCCTGACGGCGCAATCGACGGGGGCCAGAGGTCCCTCCAGCACATTTAAAACCTGCTTTACGGTAATTTCATTGAGATCCCTTGAAAACCGGTAGCCTCCCTGGGCTCCCCTTATGCTTTCAAGGATGCCTTTCTTCCTGAGAACCGAAAAAATCTGTTCCAAGTAATTCTCGGATATCCCCTGCCTTTTGGATATGCTCTTAAGGCTTACATGGCCGTCGGAAGAATAGATCGCCATATCCGTCAAAGCTTCCAGCCCATATTTTCCTTTTGTCGATATTTTCATGCCCACTGCCTCCCCCAATACCACAATTATATGTTAACATCTCCCCTCAATGCAATAAATATTTCTGGTATTTGTAGGTCCCCGTTCCGCCGCCGGGTGGAGGTGGACCGGGTTCAACTGGGTTTACTTCGGAGTGGATTTGCGGGATATCAACAGTTTTGTGTACTATTAGTGTCCCTTTTTACAAATCAGACTTCCCCCAAACCCGGGCTTTCCATGTCAATGGAATCCGGGTTTTTTATGGGAGGCCGGCTTCACCGACCAGCGCCTTTCCGTCTCCCGCAGGCACCCGGCAAGTCCCTCCGACCATTGCCGGCATCGCATCCTCTCCCGGACGCACCATCCCCGGGGCAATAAACCGGGCCCCCTCTTTTATTTATGCCCTCTTGCCCTGTCTATTTAGCCGCCCTTTTCATCTCAAGGAATCTTCCTTATGAAGGCGGAACAATGCCCGGCCCACTCCTGTGTCAACAGAATTTTAAACCTGATGTCCGTATACTTAAAGGGCATTTTACAAATACTTAATAAAAAATATGCGGAGGATTCTATATGAAAGCAAACAAATTTATAATTTCCGGTCTGAACGATCCCGGCAAAATCCCGAATATTGAGCAAAGCATACTCTCCCGCAGCGGTATAAATGCCGTAAGGGTAGATATGCAAGGGAATACGGTTACTGTTGATTACGATGAGGGTCGATACAGTGAAGGGGATATCAAAAATTTTGTGACCCAGACAGGACTTACTGTGATCAAGGTTAAATAGATGATTCACAGACAAAAAAACCGTTGATAAACCGAGGCATGGAGGTGAAAGGGCCATAAGGCCCGTTACCCGGGATGCCGGGTTCAACCCGTTAATCCATTTATTTTACTAGGGGAATAAACCGACCATAGCCCGCTTCTTCCATCTCCTCCAGGGGAATGAACCGCAGTGCGGCACTGTTGATGCAGTACCGCAGCCCCCCACGCTCCTTGGGGCCATCGTTAAACACATGCCCCAGATGGGAATCCCCCACCCGGCTGCGCACTTCGGTGCGCCGCATTCCGTAGCTTTCATCGCTTCTTTCCACAATCACATCGTCGTCGATGGGCTTTGAAAAACTAGGCCACCCACAGCCGGAATCAAATTTGTCCGATGAAACAAAGAGGGGCTCCCCGGTGACCACGTCCACATAGATGCCCCGTTGGTAGTGATTCCAGTATGCATTTTCAAAGGGCGGCTCCGTGTGGTTTTCCTGGGTGACCAGGTATTGTCCGGGGGACAACACTTTCCTGATCTCGTCCTGCTCCAGTTTGCGGTAGTGGGCAGCGTCCACTTTGGGCTTCGTATTCTCAAGGGTGTCGAAATTGACATGGCAGTATCCGCCCGGATTCTTTTCCAGGTAATGCTGGTGATAGTCCTCCGCCAGATAGTAGTGCTCCAGCTTTTTTACCTCCACGGTTATGAGGTCTTTATACTTTTTTTGCTCCTCCGCCACGACCGAGGAGATGACCGGCTTGTCGGCCTCATCGCGGTAGTAAATCCCCGTACGGTACTGCACCCCGGAGTCACCTCCCTGCCGATTGATGCTGGTGGGGTCGATGATCATAAAGTAGTGATGCAGCAAGGTCTTCAGGCTGACTCTGCCAGGGTCGTAGCGGATGTGCACCGTTTCGGCGTGGCCTGTGATGTTCAGCTCATGGTAGGATGGGTTCCCGGTTTTTCCGTTGGCATAGCCCACCGTTGTCTCCGCAACGCCATAGATCCGGGAGAAATAGGCCTGTACGCCCCAAAAGCACCCTCCTGCCAGCCATATATCACGAAGCTTGCCCTTATCATATGCGACTCCTGTGTTGGGATTCTCCGGTAAGATGGAATTGCCCTGAGATTTTTGTGTATGATTATTCATGCTCTCCTCCTTTATCCCGCCCCTCTATTTGATGAGGCGGGTCTCTGCAATTCTATTTTGCCCAAATCAGAAACTATTATAGCCTTCCCCGGCCTGACGGAGCTTGCTCAGATATCCGGGGAAAGCATAAAATCTCCCTTATCGGCATATTTAAGAATCATGAAGGAAAGATACAGGTTATACATGAGATGAATATTATCCAGCTTGATGTCCATAATGGCTTCAATCTTTTCCATGCGGTAAATCATTGTTGTCCGGTGGATGTGCAGGATTTTTGCCGATTCATTCTGATTCCCTTTATTTAGAATGAAGACATAAAGGGTCCGGGTGTAATTGGCATTATTATTCCGGTCATATTCCATCAGGGTCAGAAGAGACGGATGACAAAACTCCAATAATGGAATCGTCCCGCAGCACGCAGACAGTTCCATGCATCCCCTTTTTATTCTCCCTCATACTTCTATCCGTCGTCTCCACTGTAGATCATCAGCCTGCTCATGCCGCCGTCAACGGTGATATTCTGGCCTGTGATAAATCCGTTCTCCCCGTCGCACAGGAACAGCACTGTCCGCGCTATGTCAAGGGGCTTGCCCACCCGTTTGACGGGGTGCTGTTTTTTATCCGCCGGACTGTGGTTTTCCTCGTAATTTTCGTTAAAATTGGCACTCACGTCAATCCAGCCGGGGCTTACACTATTGACCCTGATCTTTCCCCCAAGACTTACCGCCAGCCCGTGGGTTAAAGCGGAAATACCGCCCTTTGCGGCTCAAACAGGCGTTGTTAATGAGGTAATCCACCTTCCCGCAAGTTTTAATCACCTCCTCCTCGACGGGGGACGGTTCTCATTGTCGCATTACGCCCTAAATATGATATCTTTACTAATTCCTATGGCCCTTGACAACTGGCGGACTGAAGCCTTCACAGACTCCTTTATCTCTCTCAAAATCTGATCCCTTAACCCTTTATCCTCAATACCTTTTGACTTTCCAGACTTTGTCCGTATTTATCCAATACCTGATTCACTCTGCTTTCCAGATCGATTGCGTTTTCCGCTTTTACCGCCGGTTTTGCTTGACCGGTGGTTTCTTCACAATCAATAAAGCCATCTTCCGCCGGCACCTTCGTAAATTCCTTTAATTTTTCAACTGCTCGCTCTCGCTTTTCATCCTCTTTCATCCTTTCCATGGTGTCCAAGAACCGTTTCCTGTCGTCGTCCAGAAATATTTCTTTTCTCTCGTTGCCTCGCAGCATTACGTGATAAATCCTGCTTGAGCTTAACTTTCTCGGGCATCTTGGCATCCTCATCACCTGAAGTGTTTTTCCTTATCATACCATGAAAACAAAAATGCGACAAGATAGAACCGTCCCCCTATCTGAATCAGCAATATTTCATCTTGTTCACATACTCAAGAATTTTAAATGAAATGTTGAGATGAAACAGAAGATCCCTGTCATCCAAATCAACTTTCATAATATTTTTAATTTTAGAAATGCGGTAGTTCATAGTGTTGCGGTGAATATGGAGATAATCCGCCGATTCCACTTTTCTTTTATCATTTGTTATATAAGTATGGAGGCTTTGAACATAGGTCGTATTGTTTATTTTATCGTATTCAATTAGAGAAAGCAGCGAAGGGTGACAAAAATCAAGAAGTTCCTCCTTTGAGTAGGCATCCATGATATTGTAAACCGCACAGCTTTCGTAATTAAAAAGGGCTTTCCCCGTGAATATCCTCGTCCCGATTTCTATAGCTTTTAATGATTGCATATAGAATTTCTGCAGATTTATAATATTAGTAAAGCAGCGGCTGATTCCACCGAATATATGATTTCTTTGAAGGAACTCTTCCAAATCCGAAAGTTCGGCTTCATTGATCATATTCTCCCTGCTTCGGCTGATAATCATTACAATGTTGTCATTATAAAAAATAGCCTTGCTCCCGTAAATCATGCTTTCAATATAATCCTTTATCTGGAAATTCGGCGTATTTTTTTCAATAAACCTGCTTGTTTCAATGGTGAGTACATAAAGATTTTCTTTTAGGTGCAAATCCAGATATTTTAATTTTTTTTCAACAGACTCATCGTCTCTGAGTTTTCCTTCCAGCAAATCAATGATAAAGTATTCGTACATAACTCCCATTGTATTCCGGAAGAACTTGCTTTTCTGCATTTCGGCAGAAATCACATTGCTGAGAAATGCAGCAATTTCTAAATCAGCTTTTTTAAAAGGATTATTATATTCATGGACAACAAGATGTCCAACTATTTTACTTCCAATGACAATATTGGAAATTATCTTTCTATTATCTTCTGACTGGAGACATTCAATGATTGGAGTACGGCTCTTATATACTCTCTCAACGTTTTTCCCTGATTTTACTTTTAGAACATATTCATCCGGCACATGTCCTAAAGCCACGCTTTCCTGATACAAAGAATTTTCCCAAGTAATGCCTTTAGAATAAGCAAGTATATTAAAGCTGGCATCAATTACAGTAATTGGATTGTTCAAAAGTTCATACCCCACATCAATGATTTGTTCCAACCCTTTTCCAAGCACAAGGCAATTGACAAGCTTCAACGACCACTGACGAAACATTTCAAGGATTTCCTGGATTTCATTAAATATCTCGATGATATCCTTGTCACATTGCAACAGGATTAGATTCGAAGATTGAAAGCTTTTCTGCATGGGCTTAGTATTGAGAAATAAAATGTTTGCCGGCATGCCATCCAGTATGCTATCAACAATTAAAAACCCATCTGTCAGGTATAAAACCTCAGGATCAAGAGTCAAAGCGTTTTTAGCCAGCAGCTTCACGGTTTTAATTTGAGCATTTTCATCGTACAGATAAGATTCGAGGCTGTAATGCTTTAGTCTTTCCAAAAGCATATAAAGCTTAATTTCCATAAAATCACCTGTATAGATTATATTATATTTTGAGGAATTATTCATCCTCAATATGGGTATACATTCATGCAGCATTAAGCACAAATTCTTATATATAAATTTCTTGCCCTCTGCACAATGAAATCGGCATGTCTGTGTGATAGTCTAAAAGCACAGGAATAATTACTTTTTGCTAAATGGAGGGGGTATCAAAATGAGTAAAAATCTTATTAATGCAATGGCTGACCTCAACGAAGATGTGGTGCTTGAAGAAGTAAAAGCATTGAAGGCCCAGAATGTGCCTGCTTTGGACATCATAGCTTCCCTGCAGGAAGGTATGAGCATTGTAGGCAAAAGATTCGAGGAAAAGGAATATTTCCTTTCGGAGCTTATAATGTCCGCAGAAATATTCAATGAGGCTTCTAAGCTTATAGGCGGAGCTGCAGATGGCGAAGCCGCTTCCAGGTATGGAACTTTTGTCATGGGAACCATTTATGACGATATCCATGATATTGGAAAAAACATTGTTACTACAGTCATGGGCAGCAACGGCTTTAATGTAATCGATTTGGGTGTTGATGTTCCTACAGAAAAGTATATCGACGCAATAAAGGAGTACAAACCCAAGGTGATAGGCATTTCCTGCCTGCTCACTACCGCTTTCGATAACATTAAGGAATGTATACAGACCATAGAGAAAGAAGGTCTGCGTAAGGACCTAAAAATTCTTATCGGCGGAGGCCCTGTTGACGAAGCTACTTGCAGGTATGTAGGCGCTGACCATGTCTGTAAGAACGCCCAGGAAACAGTTGAATATTCAAAAAAATATATGGGGGTGTAATAAATATGCCAAATCAGGAACTATTTAATACACGTGTTAACAGGATAATGACTGCGGCAACTCTGGGAAAACCGGATCAGATTCCAGTTGTTCTTACCGCAGATGCTTTTTGCGCAAAGCACATGGGAGTAAAACTGGCCGACTTTATAAAAGACTACAATTTTGGAGCTGAAATAATGCTGAAGTCCTTTCTGGACCTCGGCGGAGTAGACGGAGTGCAGTGTCTTGTTCCTGCGGCAATGGAAATAAACAATTCCTGGCTGTCGAGGTACAAGCTTCCCGGAAGGGAGCTTGGAGATGACGAGCTATGGCAGGTTAACGAGCTTGAGGTCATGCATCCTGAAGATTATGATGACGTAATAAAAAAAGGCTATAACCGGTTCTGCAATGACATAGTGATACAAAGGTTGGGCGGAACAGGAGCGGAAATGGAGCCTATGCTATCCGCCGCACCTGCAGCGGCCCAAAATGCTATTGAGGCAGGAATAGTTCCATTTGTAGGTGGTGTATCCACTATACCCTATGAAACCTTCTGCGGCGGCCGCACTATGGCTAAATTCATGCAGGACCTATTTAAAATTCCCGACAAGGTGCAGGAAGCCATGGATGCATCAATGCCGGATATCATCGGAGATGCTAAAGGAATGGTCGCCATGGCCAAGCCGTTGTCGGTATGGGTCGGAGGATGGCGTACGGCAAGCCAGTTCCTGTCACGCAAGCTGTGGGAGCGTTTTGTATGGCCTTATTTTAAAATGTTGACCGAGGCGTTTATAGATGAAGGCGTAATACCCACTCTGCACCTTGATGCGGATTGGGAGCGCGATCTCAATTACTTGCTTGAACTCCCCAAGGGAAAATTTATTTTTTCTCCTGACGGAGCTACTGATATGTACAAGGCAAAGGAAATCCTGGACGGGCACGCCTGTTTCATGGGCGATGTACCCCCTGCCATGCTTGCACTAGGTACTGTAGATGGCGTATATAACTACAGCAGAAAGCTCATCAGTGATTTCGGCCCATCAGGATATATACTTTCACAGGGCTGCTGCATACCGCCCAATGCAAAGGTGGAGAATGTAAAAGCTATGATCGCTGCTGCAACAGGGAAATAAAAAATTTTTTATATACGGATATACGAAATATAAGTAATATTAATACCCTTGCAATCATCATTTAGAGAATGCTATTTTACCAACATGTAAAGATCTCCCCATGAATAGCAATATAATACGAAGCTGACATTGATTTATCATCCGTGTCAGCTTTGCTATTAGTTGTATGGCTATGAGAAAGACACAAACAATATCCTTAACACACTATAAGTATCCTAATTAAGAAACTCACTACATAGCCATACCCTGTCCTGTTTGTGCATTATCCTTTAAGAACAAATTCAGTCGCTGATGTTTGCAACCTTTGACTTATCTTATTTCCGGAAATACATCCGCCAGCCTGCACATCCACCCATGAAACCGCTCATCAAACCGCTTATTCCGTTGCCGATAGCATTTTCCGCTATACTATTGGAAGAGGTTAATTTTCCCTTGCATATTTGGCCGCATATTCCCCCGAAAGGCGACCGGAGGTATAAGCATACATCATGGTTGTTCCACAAATGTCATAGTAAGGTTTATGGAACATGCTGCCCCCATCCACTCCGGCGACATAAAGTCCGGGAATCGGATTCTTTTTAGAATCCAGGGCCTGGAAGTTTTCATTTATAACAATTCCTCCCAGAGTGTTGAAGACTCCTGGTAAGAATTTGATTGCATAATACGGACCTTTTTCTATAGGTGTAAGATATAAAGGTTTCTTAAGGAAATCATCGTCTCTTCCCTTTGCTACAAAGCCCTTATAGCGGTTTACAGAGTCAACCAGGTTTGGAAGCTTTGCCGCCTCTGCCAGCTCGTTAATAGAGTCGGCCTTGTAAGCCCATCCTGATTTTAATGCAAAGTCAAGTTCAGCCGGAAGGTTGGACAAAGGGTATGCTGCCCCTGCAAACATGGGAGGTACTCCTCCAACAACTCCAAAGTGGCTTAATCTTTGGAATTGGGGTCTTTGTTTCTCTGCTTCTTCAGGTGTCAGCAGACCTTCAAGGCCTTTCTGAGTAAGCTTGTCAATGGTAGCTTGGTCCAGAATGACATAATAGGGTCCGTTTGCGGCAACAGCAGCACCACCCTGATTAAGGGGTTGTTCGCGGAAAAGCGACTCGTCGAAATACCGATTTCCTTGAGTGTTAACGTGCATCAGTGCGGCAGATGCAACTAAATTAATGTTAAATTTTGTATCAGGGGCAACGGCAGACTGCATTCCTATTTCTGCGACTTCGACAAACATCTCGCCTGTTGTAGCCGCACCAATTTCGGTAGCCATTTTGATTCCGTCGCCTGTGCATACATTATAACCCATTTGCTCGTATTCAGCGGATCCGGTGTATTGTTTCAACATTTCGTCATTTGAAATTGCTCCGCCTGTAGCTAATATTACAGCCTTAGAGCGGACATTTACTAAAGTTCCGTCAGCCTTTTTCGCCTGGACGCCGGCAACCTTGCCGTCTTTCATGATTAGCTTCTGCCCGGTTGTTTCAAGCATCAGCTTGCCGCCATTCTTTGCAAAATCATCGTAGAACGGTTTCATACGCTCCTGTCCAAATGTGGTATTGAGGTGATATGTATCAAAAGCTTCTTTTCCCCAGATGTTTGGAGTTATGAATTGAAAGTTCCATTTGAAATCATTTTTTAACCATGAGATGGTTTCAGCTGAGTTGTTCAAAATTTTTCTTAACAGAGGCAAATTGACTGTTGCGTTGGTGTAGGATACCATGTGTTTGTATACATCATCTTTTGTAAATTTAATACCGGCTGCCTTCTGATATTCGCTTTCGACAGCAGCAAGACCTGCACCTTGTGCACCCAGACCACCTGGAATACAGCTCTTTTCCAGGAGAACCACCTTTGCTCCATCCCTTGCGGCCTGTACGGCAGCTGCCGTTCCTGATCCACCTGCTCCGACAACACAGACATCTGCTGTGTATTCCTCCGTTGGCCCTGGACTCTTTGGAACAGGATTCTTAAACTTTTCCGGGTCAGCTCCAGCCTGTTTTACTGCATCTCCTATCGCATCGAGCAAACCTCTACTGGAGAATGTCGCACCTGAAACAGCATCAACTGCCAGAGATTGATTCTTGATTACCGCTTCAGGGATACGCTGGAATGCAACACTTGAAAGCTCCTTTGTTTCATTGCTTGATACTACTTTTATTGTTTTGACGCTGGTATTGTCAAAAGTTACTTCAGCCGTTATCGGTCCCAGCCTGCCTATCCCAGTCCCCTTATAGGTCCCTGGAGTAAACTTGACACTCTGGGGCAACTGAGTCTGAGTCGGAGCACCAGCACCACCCGTGCCTGCAGGCTGAGATTGGCAGCCGGCACTGCTCAGCATCATGGCCACAGCAATTAAAAGACTTCCAATTCCTCTCACAAAGCTTTTCATTGATAGCCCTCCTAACACATATAATTTATTATTTATCGTATTTGATAAAACGATAAATCAAGACTAGACAACCGGCCGTCCGGTCGATATTGCTGCTGCATATACCCGGCAAAGGTTTGCCGGGTATATGTTTGTCAGCTTTATGTCCCTATCTTGCTACGAAATCCCATATCATCTGGGCAATACAGTCGAGAAAACGTTCATTTTTATAATAATCCGGATAGATTATTACATACTTATTAAATATTGTGATGATATGTCCAATAAGATAATTCAACAAATCTAGAGGACAGTCCTCTTTTACAGCCTGGCGCATTCTCCTTCCACTTTCCTTGTCCTCAAATAGTTTAAAGGAAAATAACCCAAAGGTGTTCTTATCGTAAAAATGGAGATTGATATATTTGTCGAGAAATTCCATCTCCCCGGGCCTTTCCAAAGGCCAGGCAAAGGAACTTCTTACAAGCTGCTTGATTACAGTTTCTGGTTCGGCTTCATAATCAACTCTAGGCAATAAGAAGCTCAGAGCATTGGATTTTACATATTCAAATGCAGAATCAACCAGTTCCTCTTTACTTTTGAAATAGTAGTACAGTGTTCCTTTTGATATTCCTGCAGCTTCGGCGATCGATGAAATTGCAGCCGCCTGTATACCGTATTTATTAAATTGAGATATTGCGCACTGAATTATATGTTCTCTCTTGTTTTCCATTATAAGTCTCCCAACATTTCGACCGGCCGGCCGACTTACTTTTATTATATTATGAATCATCCAACTTTGTCAATATTTAACCATAATCCCATCAATGCAGCAAATATTTACGAATAGTTACTATCTCTCTCCCAGGGACCTGGGGCAAACAACCCTGCACTTGTTGCAGTTGCACACCGGGAAACCCCTTTTATTATTGCCGTATGTATATTCTCTGCACAGCTTTTGATTTGCCGTTTGGCCGTCAAGTGCCTTTTGCGGGCAGCTGTCCAGGCAAAGCCGGCAACCGTCGATGCACATTTTCTCTGAAAAGGGATCTGATTTCAAGTCTAAATTTGTCAGCACCGCACCCATATTCAGCATGTTGCCGTATTTCTTATTTATTATAAGAGTGTTCTTGCCCATGCTCCCTATTCCGGCCAACAGCGCCGCATGTTTCATGGACAGCAGGCCTCTGCCCTCCAGATTATCGCTGTCCCAGTATTCATATGGGGAGTCTGACGGCATGGGAACAGCGATACCTCCCAGTTTTTCGATTTCTATACTGCCTAAGTAGCTTATGCGGTCCAACTCATTCAGATTTGTGTCCGTTGCTTTAATATACACATTTCTCGGGCTGACCCAGGCCAGTCCTTTGGGCATGCACTTGGCAAATACGACCACCGATTTACATTCTTCATATATATCCGCGGGATGAAAACCGGACGGTGCGTCGGTGAACCTCTCAATATTCGCAATTCCGCAGATATCCGCCCCCAGCTCCATAAATATCTCCTTAATCCTGTCTTCCATGATATCCATCCTCCACTCATTATATTTCCCGGAACCCGTATGATTGTTTATTTCTTGTTTATGAGTATCAAGCCTGCAATACAAAATGCTGCGCCCAGTATTTTATTGAACCCAAACCCTTCTTTGAAAAGCAGTATTCCGATAGGAATCAGTAAAACCGCAAGAATAATATTTGCCACCAAAGACCCGATGCTGATATTCCACCCCGCTCTATAAGCCATTAAATAGCCGAATTCAAGGCCCACAATGGAAACGCCGAGGGCTATGCTGGTCCAATTTAATTCTTTGAATGATTGAAAAAGTCCTTTATCCGTCTTGTAAAACGGGAATGCAATGACAGACAGAACTGCTGCGGTCAAATAGGTGACCAGTAATGCCGAAAAAGGGTTCGCTCTCTGCGGCGTCCATTTCTGGCATAGATTATACATGATATTGGACGCTACTATCAGTACAATAGAAAATATGTACATAAACATAAATTAACCTCATCATTTGATGTGTCTGGTCTCTTAAAAATTTCCTGCTGTGTTAATTATGGCCTCCCGTGAATCATCAGAAAATCCACGTCAATAGCCCAACGGTGCATATTCCCGTAATTATGGATGCGAGCATGTTCTTGCTGAAATAGCTCACCAGTATGGTTGCAGCAGCCGCTATGATATAGTGGTTTGACAGGGAGATATCCAGCCTGCCCTGCTTTGCAAAAACAGCGGGGACGATCAAAGCGGTCAAAACCGCAGGGGCGATGAAGCTCATGTATTTTACAAGCCGCGGGGGTATTTCCTTCCTGCCTGAAAGGATCATCAGGGGAAACCTGGTAAAATAGGTAGCCACCGCTGCGCCTAAAATGGCTATAAGCATTCCGTTATTCATTGTCCAGCACCTCTCCTTTCTCCAATGCCGCTTGCCCCGCCGGGCCTTTGACGCTGCTTGCGGCATAGCCCACAAGGCTTGCCCCGATTCCTGCAATCAGGATATACCATTTGCCCGGAATATACAGGCAGCCTGCAATGGATATGGCTGCGGAAGCAATGACGGTAACGAGTACCGGCATATCCTTTATCATGGGCACCAGGATTCCGATAAAGGCCGCTGCAAAAGCAAAATCAAAAACGTAATTCACCTGGGGCGGAATAATGCTGCCCGAAAGGTATCCCAGCACTCCTGAAGCTCCCCAAAACAGGTATATGTTCAGGCCGCTCCCCAGGAAATAAAAAGGGGAGGGCTCATTTTTTTGGAAGTGGTTATAGGTCACGGCATAGCTCTCGTCGGTCATAAAGTATGCGCAAACCATCTTGATCCTGGTGGAAAAATCCTTAAGGTACGGCGCAATGGAGGCCGCCAGCAGGTAGTGCCTCAGGTTGATGATAAATATGGTCAGGACCACCGATATGGGGCCGCTTCCCAGGGCCAGCATCTGGACTGCGGCCATCTGGGAGGCGCCGGCAAATACAAAGGAAGACATGGCTATGACTGCAAAAATGGAAAGTCCGGCCTTTCCCGCAAGCACACCGTAGACAATTCCGTAGATGGAAACGCTGATTCCCAGAGGGATGGTATCGGTAAACCCCTTTAACAATTCATTCCGTTTTGTCATATACAACCTCATTTCATAGAAGAATAAAAAATACCTTAATTTCTAATTATATCAGTTTTTATCCCGGTGAAAACATCCAATTGGCCTATTTTTTATACCAGCCAATTTCAAAATCCGTTTCCATGAAAAAAGCCGGGAACCTGGCTATTTTTAGACACCATTGCTCAGAGAATGAGCAATTCTCAATTTCTTATCCGTTGGAAACACTATTCCTCAGCATGAGCCTTGCCCTGAACAGTCTGTTCTTGATTATGGACATGGGTTGGTTGAGCATGCGGGACATTTCTTTATAGCTGGCCCCTTTCTGATGATACAGGAGGATCGGGGTCCTGTACTTTTCCGGAAGTTCCATAATGGCCTGCCGTATCTCCAAAGCCCTTTCCTTGCTCAAGTACTTTCTCTCCGGTGTGTCCTCTTCGGTTGAAACTCTTTCGATTTCCTCCATAGGCACTGAATTTACCTTTTTCTTACGGATTATGTCCAGGCACAAGTTTGTGGCAATCTTTACCGACCAGGTTGAAAACTTGTACTGCGGATTGTAGCCGACAAGGGATTTATAGATTCTTATGAACACCTCCTGGGATATGTCGTCAACCTCTTCCCGGTCATTGATAAATTTATAGACAACACTGTAAATCAGTTTCTTATATCTCGAAACTAGTTCGGCAAAGGAATCCTGATCTCCCTGCAGGCATTTTTGCACCAGTTCATAATCGGTTACTTCCAACATCGGTATACCCTCCTGTTAACTTTCAGACACGTACTTATTAACCGCTTTAGACCTTATCTATCTTCAACCCATGGTTCTTAGGCCCCTGGGCAGTTTTTTTCATTACAAATGCCGTTTATGGCTTCCAACAGCTTCTCCGGCTGGTCTCCCTTGCTTACAAAAACATCCACACCGGCTGCGGCGGCAGAACTGCGTGACTCAGGCCTTCCACTCAAAGCCACAATGCTCAGGCCTGTATGCAGTGCACGTAGAACGGGGACAAAATCCGCCATATTCAGATTGGACAATTCCCAATCCAGAAGGACCATATCCGGTCCGGTCTCCAATACCTGCGCCAGCAGTTCTCTAATCCCTCCGGCCTCTCCCACAACCTTCACGTGGGGCTCCTGCTCCAGTAAAATTCTCAATCCCGACCGGACTTCTATTTGATCATCTGCCAGTAAAATCCGCATTCCCACTCACCTCTGAATTCAGTCGTCAAAACCTTGCATTTCCTTTCCTCATCCTTTCACAATACCATTTTAAACAAAAAACTCCCCGGATAAATCAGCCATCCGGAGAGATTTTTATTGGCCACAAGGGGAGTCTTTTACCTGGCCAGATGGCCAGGGAGCGCGGAGATGCGCGGTAGGCGCGCTGAGAAGCTGAGTAAGGCTGTCGCCTTGCTGAAGGCTGACCTTCTTCAGCCTTAAATGCGCAGCTTGCTGCGCATTATACTCACTCTATCAGTTTATGCTGCAAGGCCAGGGCCACGGCCTCTGTCCGGCTTGAAACCCCAAGCTTGGAGAGTATGCTGCTGACATGAAATTTGACGGTAGACCGGCTGACCACCATCTTCGCGGCAATAACGGGATTGCTGAACCCTGCCGCCATCAGGCTTAAAACCTCCTTTTCCCGCGGGGTCAGGTCATAATCCTGTTCCCCCGGGTTTTTTGCCGCACTGATGAGCACCTGGGTAGCCTCGGGGGCCAAGGTGGGTCTGCCTAATTTGGCCGAACGTATGGCGGAGGCCAGCTCATCGACGGTTACATTTTTCAGCAAATACCCGATGGCTCCTGCCTGGAGCGCATCTTCTATGAGATTTTGTTCTTTAAAGCTGGTCAGCACAATCACCTGAATATGGGGATACCTTGTACGGATCTCACGGGTGGCCACCGCGCCGTCCATTTCCGGCATGACAAGGTCCATCAGCACCACGTCGGGCTGAACGGTGGCGCACAGTTCAACCGCTTCGGCTCCCCCGGATGCCTCGCCCACCAGTTCCAGCCCGTCACAGGCCATCAGGAAAGCGGATAAACCACCCCGCACCACCGCATGGTCATCCACAACCATCACTCTAATCACGCTATCATCGGTCATCGCTATTTTCCCCCTACCAACGTTTTTCACCATTTAAATTATACTATTATGGAGGTATACCTTCAATACCAAGCACCTGCCTCGGTCTCTTTTCATTTTTGGTATTCCCGTCCATTGCCAAACCTGACCCTCAGAATATTAATGGAATCTAATGGACCACTTAAAATTTTAAAGACCTATCCGATAAATTTAACACTCCGGCCCTGTAATCCCTGTGGGTCCACGGATATGCGGCCCTCACTTGACAGCATCCCCCGGCATGCTATACTACATATAATAAAGCCTGAGGGCTTTGGGATGTGCCGTGTTGTTTTTGCCTAAAGTGTGACGGCATGCATATGAGCCGCATACATTGGAACAAAAACATCTTGCCTTGTAAAGCGTTTTGTGTTAGAATTACACAATACAGAGACAATTGTATCCAATACACGCACATAGATACCGACTTTTGTGCTATGAGACCAACAAATTTAAATATTCTCTAGAGGTGATAACATGGGCAGTAAATTGAAAGCAGGTATTATTGGGGGAACCGGGATGGTCGGGCAGCGTTTTATCTCACTCCTGGAAAACCATCCCTGGTTTGAAGTGACGTGCATCGCCGCCAGTGAAAATTCCGCCGGGAAAAGCTACGCCGAGGCTGTGGACGGAAGATGGAAGATGAGCACTCCCATACCCGAAAAGGTTAAAAATATTATTGTAAAAAATGCCAATCAGGTTGACGAGATCGCGGATGAAGCAGATTTCGTATTTTGTGCCGTGGACATGAAAAAGGACGAAATAAAAGCCCTGGAGGAACGGTATGCCAGAGCCGAAACCCCGGTAGTTTCCAACAATTCGGCCCACAGGTGGACTCCGGATGTCCCCATGGTCATCCCGGAAATCAATGGGGAGCATATAGAAATCATTCCTAGGCAGAGAAAGCGCCTGGGTACAAAAAAAGGCTTCATAGCCGTTAAGCCCAACTGCTCCATTCAGAGCTACGTGCCCGCCCTTCACCCGCTCATGGAATTCGGCCCCGCAAAAGTTGCGGTCTGCACCTATCAGGCCATATCCGGAGCCGGAAAGAGCTTTGCCGACTGGCCGGAAATGGTGGACAACGTCATCCCCTTTATCGGGGGGGAAGAGGAAAAGAGTGAAAACGAGCCTCTTAAAATCTGGGGTGCCATCCAAGGGGACGAAATCGTCAGGGCAAAAGAGCCCCTCATCACCTCCCAGTGCATCCGTGTCCCCGTAACCGACGGCCATCTGGCCGCAACCTTCGTCTCTTTCAGGACAAAGCCCTCAAAGGAGGAGATCCTGGAACGGTGGAACAGCTACAAAGGGAGGCCCCAGATTTTAAACCTTCCCAGTGCGCCAAAGCAGTTCATCAAATATTTTGCGGAAGACAACAGGCCTCAGACCAGGCTGGACAGGGATGCGGAAAATGGCATGGGCATCACGGTGGGAAGGCTGAGGGAGGATGGGCTGTTTGACTACAAGTTCGTGTGCCTCTCCCACAACACCCTGAGGGGCGCTGCAGGAGGCGCGGTGCTCATTGCCGAGCTGCTCAAGGAAGAAGGGTATTTGCAGGCAAAGTAAAGTGTGCCTCAAGGCGCACGCTGAGAGGCTGAGAAGGGCTGACGCCGCAATCCTTCTTTCCCTCAGCTTCTCAGCTCTCAGCCTGATTATCCCCTCTGGTTTTCCTCCCCGGCATACGATGTCTGTGACATACTTTTAGAAATCCGCAGATTTAACGGTCCTGGGGAAGGAGATCACATCCCGGATATTGGACATCCCGGTGATGTACATGATGACCCTCTCAAAGCCCAGGCCGAAGCCGGCATGCCTGGTTCCGCCGTATTTTCTAAGGTCAAGGTACCACCAGTAATCCTCCTTGCAAAGCCCCAGCTCATCCATCCTCTTCTCAAGGACGTTCAGCCTTTCCTCCCTCTGGCTCCCCCCGATGATTTCTCCTACCCCGGGCACCAGGAGGTCCATGGCGGCCACCGTCCTGCCGTCGTCATTCAGCCTCATATAGAACGCCTTTATGCCCTTGGGGTAATCGGTCACGAATACAGGCTTTTTAAAGATTTTCTCGGTCAAATACCTCTCATGCTCGGTCTGCAGGTCGCAGCCCCATTCTACCGGGTACTGGAACTGGTCCTTTTCCTTCTTAAGCAGTTCAATGGCCTCGGTATAGGTAATATGGCCGAAATCGGAATTTAATACGTTGTTCAACCTGTCCAGAAGGGTGTTGTCTACAAAGCTGTTAAAGAACTCCATTTCTTCAGGGGCTTTTTCCATAACATAGTTTATGATATACTTGAGCATGTCCTCCGCCAGTTCCATGTTGTCCTTTAAATCCGCAAAGGCGATTTCCGGCTCTATCATCCAGAATTCGGCCGCATGCCTGGCCGTATTGGAGTTTTCCGCCCGGAAGGTGGGGCCGAAGGTATACACCTTGCCGAAGGCCATGCAGTAAGTTTCTACATTCAACTGTCCGCTGACCGTCAGGTTTGTTTCCTTTCCGAAGAAATCTCTTGAAAAGTCAACTGCCCCCTGCTCATTCCGAGGCAGCTCATGCAGGTCCAGGGTGGTAACCTTAAACATCTCGCCGGCTCCTTCACAGTCGCTTCCGGTGATGATGGGGGTGTGGACGTACACGAAGCCCCTCTCCTGGAAAAACGTGTGGATGGCATGGGCGGCCAGGGACCTGACCCTGAAAACCGCTGAAAAGGTGTTTGTCCGCGGCCTTAAATGGGCTATGGTCCTCAAAAATTCAAAGGAGTGCCTCTTTTTCTGGAGCGGATAGTCCAAAGCGCACAACCCTTCTATCACAATTCTAGCCGCTTTTACTTCAAAGGGCTGTTTTGCCCCCGGCGTCTCCACCAGCTGCCCCTCCACCAGAATGGATGAGCCTGCCGTAAGCCTGCTCACCTCTTTAAAGTTGTCTATCTTCCCTTCCTCGTAGACAACCTGAAGGTTTTTAAAGAAAGAACCGTCGTTGATTTCAATAAATCCAAAAGTCTTCGATTCGCGTGCCGTCCTTACCCAGCCTGCCACCTTTACGGTCTGGTTCAAATATTTCCCGGGCTCCCTGAATATTTGCTTTAAGGCCACATTATCCATTCTTTCCATTAGCTCCTTTACTAATAATTTCCAGAAACCTTTTCCTGCTGTTGTTCCACAAAACAAATTATATCACTTTTTACAGCAAATTTATCTGTTTTAAAAAAAGAGACTAGTTATACTATGGCATGTCTAATCTCCTTTTATGTTGCAAAAACTTTCATATACTGTTTTTATTTTTTACTCTGGCCCAGGTAAGCCCTTTTAATGTCCTCATTGCTCAGCAGCTCTTTCCCCGGCCCCTTCAGCGTTATTTTCCCCGTCTCCATGACATATCCCACATCGGCAATATGCAGTGCCGCATTGGCATTCTGCTCTATCAATAGGATGGTAACCCCCTGCTTGTGAATCTCCTGGATGATCCTGAATATATCCTTTACAACCAGCGGGGCAAGGCCCAGGGAAGGTTCATCCATCATGAGCAGCTTAGGCCTGGACATCAGCGCCCTTCCCACGGCCAGCATCTGCTGCTCGCCTCCCGACAGTGTTCCCGCAAGCTGCCAAGACCGTTTTTCCAGGATGGGAAACAGGGAATACACCCATTCAATATCCTGTTTGATTCCCTTTTCGTCTTTTCTGATAAAGGCGCCGATTTTAATGTTCTCCAGCACCGTAAGGTTCGCAAAAACTCTTCTTCCCTCCGGTACCAGCGCAATCCCCCTGCATACCATGTTCTGGGTTTTCTCACTTAAGAGGTCCCTGTCATTATAAACAATGGTGCCGCTTACAGGTTTGACCAGCCCCATGATGGTCCTTAAGGTGGTGCTTTTGCCCGCACCGTTGGCCCCTATCAGGGTGACAATTTTGCCGTCTTCCACTTCCATGCTTATGCCTTTTAAAGCCTCAATGCCCCCGTAGGACACTACCAGATTATCGATTTTAAGCATTTTCTTCCACCCCCAGGTATGCCTCGATTACACGCTGGTTGTTCTGTATTTCCACAGGGCTTCCATGGGCTATGGTAACACCGTAATCAAGCACATAGATTCTTTGCGATATTTCCATTACTACATCCATATGGTGCTCAATCATAAATATGGTCAGGTTATACTCATCCCGGATCTGCCGGATAAAATGAGTCAGGTCTTCCGCCTCTTTCGGGTTCATTCCCGCCGCGGGCTCGTCCAGAAGGAGCACCGTAGGGTCGGTGGCAAGCGCTCTGGCGATTTCAAGCCTCCTCTGCTTTCCATAGGGCAGGGAATTGGATTTTTCGTCCTTCAAATCCGCCAGTCCCACCTTTTCCAGGAGCATCAACGACTTCTGGCGCATAGCCCTTTCTTCTTTCCGGTACCCCGGAAGCTTTAAGACCGCTTCCATGAAATTGGACTTAATGTGAACATGGTTTGCAATCAGAACATTGTCCAACACGCTTAAATCCTTAAACAGCCTTATATTCTGAAATGTCCTTGCAATACCCAGCCTGGTGATCTGGTCCGGCCTCAATCCGGTGATGTTCTTACCTTTAAAAGTTATCCGGCCCTTTGTGGGCTTATAAACCCCGGTGATGGTGTTGAAGGCCGTGGTCTTCCCTGCCCCGTTGGGGCCTATGAGAGCTACGATTTCCCCCTTTTCCAGCCTGAGGTTAAAATCCTTGACGGCGGTCAAGCCGCCAAACTGCATGGTGACATTTTCCACATCCAGCAGGCTCATTGGTCGGTACCTCCTTTCTCCAGAGGCTTCCTTTGAAATATTCTCCCCCATCTCGATTTGTCAAACAGCCTGTCCCAACTGAATTCACTGGTACCCATAAGCCCTTGGCTATAGAACAGCACCACAACCATCAGCAGCGCTGAAAAGACCACCGCCCTCAGGCCCAGCTTTCCGTTAAACAC
Source organism: Eubacteriales bacterium (assembly GCA_024655885.1). Taxonomy (GTDB): domain Bacteria; phylum Bacillota; class Clostridia; order Acetivibrionales; family JANLFN01; genus JANLFN01. Next base: position 123,523 of record JANLFN010000006.1, read on the forward strand.
AATAAAGCCCAGGTCGATGGACTCGTCCAGGAACCTCAAAACCTCATTGGCGATGGTGATGATAAAGGCGGATATGATGGTTCCGGTGAAGCTTCCCATACCGCCCAGCACTACGATGAGCAGGATATTGAAAGTAAAGAGGAAATTGAACTGTTTGGGGTCAATGGTGCCCAGCAGGTTTCCCAGCAGTCCGCCGCCAATGCCGGCAAAGAAGGCTCCTATAATAAAGGACAGGTTCTTATGGAAGAACAGGCTCACCCCCATGCTCTCCGCCGCTATTTCATCCTCCCGGATGGCTTTCAAAGCCCTTCCGTAGCTGCTGTTTATCAGCGACATCAGCACAACCAGCGTGAAAGCCGCTGTCCCGAAGCTCCACCAGAGGTTTGTGGTGGCAGGTATTCCCTTTAATCCAAGAGCCCCGTTGGTTATATTCTGGGTATTGGTAAAAATAACCCTTATAATCTCTCCAAAGCCCAGGGTTGCAATAGCCAGGTAATCCCCCTTAAGCCTCAATGTGGGGGCACCTATGATGTAGGCCGCCAATGCCGCCAAAACACCGCCTGCTATTAAAGCCGCAGGGAAGGGCAGAGTGATTGCATCCAGAGGCTTAATGAGCGGAGCCATATAGAATATTTGCTTTTTCACAGCCGGAGACATGGTCAAGAGTGCCGTGGTATATGCCCCAACCGCCATAAATCCCGCATGGCCCAGGGAAAACAAGCCCGTAAAGCCGTTGACCAGGTTCAGGCTCAGGCCCAGTATGGTATAGATGGCGCAAACATTCAATATTCTAACTACATATATGTCAAGGAAATTATTTGCGTATACCAGAAATAAAGCCAGCAATAGTATAGAAATTATTGTAAGAATCGCGTTTCTTTTTTTATTCATAGGTCACACCTTCTCCGCTATTTTTTCGCCGACGATTCCCGTTGGTTTGCATAACAGTATTACTATAAGCAAAACAAAGGCGAAGGCATCTCTATAGCCGGTTAAATTGGGGAGGAACGCGACCAGCATTATTTCACCGATCCCCAGGATAAACCCTCCCAGCACCGCACCTTTTATGTCTCCTATGCCGCCTATGACCGCTGCAATAAAGCATTTCAGTCCGGGTATGACTCCCATGAGAGGCGCAATCTGGGGATACTTCATCCCCCACATGATCCCGCCGACAGCGGCCAGCATTGATCCGATCCCGAATGTCAGGGAAATGGTCCTGTTGACGTTGATGCCCATAACCTTTGCCGTCTCATGATCCTTTGAAACAGCTCTCATGGCCATGCCGGTTTTTGTCTTGTTGATCAGGTATAAAAGTGCAACCAGGAAAACCAGGGTAACGGCAGGAATATAAAATATCAGCTTTTGAACCATTAATCCGTTTCCCAGTGTGACGACGCCCGTAAAAATTTCCGGGGTGGGAAAGGGTCTCGGCACTCCCCCGAATATCACAGTTGCAAGATTTTCCAGTAAAAAGGAAGCGCCTATGGAGGAGATTAGAATAGATATTTTAGGCGCATCCCTGAGAGGCCTGTAGGCGGCAGCCTCCACCAGCATACCCAGCAAACCCGTCATTACCAGTACAATGGGAAATGCCACATACCACGGCATACCGAAGGTAACGACACCGAAGAATGCAAAATAGGTAGCTGTCATGAATATGTCTCCATGGGCAAAGTTAATCAGCCGCAGTATGCCGTAGACCATGGTATAGCCTATGGCTATCAGGGCATACAGGCTTCCCAGGGAGATCCCGTTCAAAAGATGCTGTAAAAACATATTGAGAGTCATGCCGTTGAAAAGATGTTGTAATAACCAATCGAGAGTCATAAATACACCACCAATATTTTATTAAAACAAAGCTATCATGCCCTATGGCAGCAAGGCTACAATGAACCATGGGCGCCATTTATCCGCATATTGCAGAATCCTATTCCTTGATTCATGTGCCGCACAATAATCCCGTGTAAATTCTTTTGTGCAGCATAAAAGCCTAATCAATAAAATTCTATATCAGGAAAAATTATAACATTTTTGAATTACCAAAAATACGCTCCCTTCTTTTCGCAAAAAGGAAGCGTATTCATTGCGGATTTTGTTTTTATTTGGGTTGAATGGTATCAAGGTACACAAACTTGCCGCCCTTTACCTGTTTAATGACTGCGGACTTTACCGCATTCCTGTTCTCATCCAGTGTAATGACTCCGGCAGCGCCTTCAAAGTCCTTTGTTTTAGCCAACTCATCCCTTACCTTTACGGTATCGGTTGTTCCGGCCCTCTTTATCGCATCCAGTATGAGGATGTATGCGTCATATCCAAGTGCCGTCACAGCGGCAGGGTCTTTTCCCCCGTTTTCATCCCTGTAAGCCTTTAAGAACTTCTCCGATTCCTTGGTTATAGGTTTCTCGGTAGCGAAGAAGGTGGAGAATGCCGCCCCCTCTACAGCGTCCTTGCCGATATCCAGGAATTGCTGAACCTCCCAGGTGTCGCCGCCGATAATGGGGCAGGTGATTCCCAGCTTCCTGGCCTGGCTTATAACCAGTGCGGATTCTGTGAAGTTGCCGGGAGCAAAAATAACATCCGGATTCTTGGATTTGATATTGGTCAATTGCGCCGAGAAGTCCTGGTCACCGGTATTGTAGTTTGAAACTGCCACTATGGCATTCTGGTCTCCGGTCAGTTTTTTAAAGTTTTCGGTAAAGTAGTTTGCAAGACCTACGGCGTAGTCGTTTGAAACTTCCTGAATAATAGCCGCCTTCTTGGCTTTCAACTTGTCAAAGGCGTAATTCGCCATAACCGTTCCCTGGAACGGATCTATGAAGCAGACTCTGAAATAGTATTCATTTCCCTGTGTTACGAGAGGATTGGTACACGATGCGCCCACAGCCGGAACCTTCGCCTGTTTTACTATGTCCCCCGCTGCCATGGAAAGGGAGCTTCCCCAGCTTCCGATAATGGCCGTAACCTTGTCTTTTTCCACAAGCCTTGCCGCCGCTGTGGCCGCTTCAACCTTGTCCGACTTGTTGTCGGCCATGACCAGTTCAACCTTTTTGCCTAACACCTCAGGATACAGCTTGTTGGCAAGCTTTATTCCGTCCACCTCCAATTGTCCCCCCGCCGCATTGGCACCGGTCATGGGCTCAAACACGCCGATCTTAATCACATCACTTCCGCTTTGGGTGGTGCCGGCACTGTTATCGCTTGCTGCCGGTTTTGAAGAACATCCTGTAAATGCAAAAGATGTCAACAACATTATTGCCACTAGTAAAATTGCAATCTTTTTCATCATTTTTCCCCCTTGTTTCTTATTTGATCTGTAATTTGCAGATTTACAAATTACTTCTTTCAGAGTACACTACTGATTATACTATACGAGGTTTTCATTAACAATAATTATTTTTAATATGAACCAACAAAATTCATGCGAAAAGGGGCTGTGAAAAGATGATACCCATAGTGCCGGGCAAAATAAATTTAACAAATTTGAATTAAACACCGGGCCATAATGCATTTTCCGGCTATATTTCCCATGCCGGGCGGAAGCCTGATGCCTCCGCGCATTTTGTGCGCTGCAAGGTTCAATAGCAAAGCGGATTGTTTATAGGGTATAAATTATATGCGCACAAAAAAAAGCAATTTTTTGTAGAAAAATTATATAAAATTTAGTAATATATAGTTGGTAGTGTTCATTAAAAAATACGGACGACACTTCCCAAATACCGGGTGAGGCGCCCCAAAAACCGGATTTGATAATAACGTTCCTAAAATGCAATTATTTCATCTGCTAATGTTAATCTCTTTATTTAATGCTTTTTAATTGCTTTTACCGTATTGTCCGCGCTGACATTGTCAACCTTTCAATACGGCAGTTGAAAAAATTTTTATCTACAGGAGATTAATATGAATACAAATTTATACCAAAACGGCAATTTTTCGGTCAATAACGGCAGTTCAATCTTTGTGGAAGGTCAAAGCGTACAGTCCTTCAATATTCTTTTGCAGGGTCAAATCGACGTCTATTTGTCGGTTCTTGACAGCTGCGACGGAATAAGTGAAGAGGATATCCTAAAAAAGAGCTGTAAAATTTATACCCTGGACCAAAATACCTTCTGGGGGGCCAGCGATTTCTTCCTGGCAAAGAAACATTCGGTGAGCTATGTAGCGGCGGAGCACTGCAATGTGTATGCCTTCCCGGTCCATACCCTCGACCAGGCAAAAGCCCTGTTTGAATCCCAAAAGGACTACGGCGCCTATATAGTCTCTTCAATTTCCAGTGAAATAAACAGTTCTTATTCGGCTTTAGCCGAAATCCAGCGCCATTCCAGGTCATTATGTGCATCGACCGGCAGGCTGGGTTTGTTCTTCTGGGCGCTTAAGGAAAAATATGGTTTTTCCGTCTCCCCTTCCGGGGAATTCTTTAAAAAAAGCCTGAAATCTTACCAGAAATTAAAAGAAAACCATATCCTTTTGCCGGACGGCTTTAACCCGGATTTTTTTGAGAACCCCTCTCCGGATGTGGAGGAGCAGGCATGGAACCCATCCTGTGAAATAGACCCGGTAAAAATAGATTACTACAAGCACATCTTAGACCTGTCCATGGATCTGCGCAAGAATTTTTTCGGTGCGGATGCGTTTATAACCCACTACCACTGCCAGGAGGCTTCCAAATGTTTATGCGACCTCCATTCCGCTTTAAAAGAGGCCTTTAAAAAAATGGATGAAGGCTTAAACAGGCTGTACAGCGAAAGCGGGGAAAGCATCTTTTCCGAGTTTTACAGAGCGGCTGTTGAAATGAAGGAAAACGGCCAGGATACTTCGGTGATTTCTCAACTGCTGGACTATATGGTTCATAAGCTAAAGGAACTGCATGCCCTGTATGAAAATGAATACGGCCGCAAGGTCGAAATAGATATAGCTCCGCTTATAGATGCCTGTAAACAGGTGGAATCCACGCCGGCATCCTCCCGCAATGAAGGGGAAGCCTGGGCGTCCGGTATTGAGGTTGGAGAAGGGTCGGATTATATCCCCGAGGAGTTGAGGAACAGTGTGGAAAAGATACTGAACTACTCAGGCATTTCCAAAGATCGCGCGGATTTTTTCCGGTCCGGCCTGCAGGCTTTTAAAGACCGGAAAGACGAAGCATCCTTCGATAAAGAGTTCACAGCCATAAAAAACCAGGTGGCCACCACTTTCTTTGAAATATATGAGGCCGTATTTAAGAGGGCTACGGCGGAAGGAAACAAATCACGGCTCTATCATATGTTTCTTATATACGGCTACATGGATGAAGAGCTTCTAAGCGCCAGGCATATACATACACTCTACAGGAATGCGGATAAATCCGAAACCGGCACTCTTGCCCCCGTCCACAATATGAGAGAATGGCTTCTCAAAATATACAACAAAGAAAAAGATCCGTCGGTCAATGAGTTCGGACAGGATTACTTCGATACCTTCAGAGAAATGAAAAGACGTGGAGAGGTTACGGACAAGGACAAGGTCAATTATGACAACAACCTGGAAGCAAGGCTTCACTACGAAATCAGCAACATGCTGAAAGTGGGCCAGAAGCTCTGCTATGGTCAAATGAGCACCTATTTCCCCATTCTCCACAACGGTATGGTGTCAAAGGACCTTTCCAGGGCCATGGTAACGCCCCAATTGGTAAATGAAAGCGTCAAAAAGGTTTTAGATGCTGATTTTTCCGCCTTTCACAGGGAGGTATTCTACCGCAATCCGGAGAAAGGGATTGAAAAGGAGTTTATCATGAAAGCGTTCCCGCCTGATTTTATTTTAATCCCTACCTTCGGTTCCCGCTCTTTGATGTGGCAGGAGCTCACCGGCAGGAACAGAAGCACTCCCGGGCGCTTGATACTGCCCGTTTTTACGGCTGAAAACCTGGACGACGTCATTATCCGTCTTATCGGCAATTTCCGGTGGGAATTGTGCAGGACCATGATGGGGACATACTGGAACGACATATCCCAGAAGTCCCTGACATCGGAATATACCGACTATATCCAGTTCTATAAGAAAAACAAGGATTTGTCCGAGGAAGCAAAGGAAAAAATCAAGATGCAAATACAAAAATACAACTACAGGATGCGCGACATATTCACATCCGACTATGAGACATGGATCAACCATGAGTCCAAAGGGATCATCCGGCTTAACAAAGTGGCAAGAAGGATTTTATACCGTTACTGCCCCTTCCCGAAGGCCAAAAGGGAGCTTTTGGAAAAGCAGCCCCTGTTCAGCGACATAGCGGTACATTTCAACAATATTATGGCAAAGCAGGCAAGGCAAATAGAAAACCACTACTATAAACTGACGAAAGCAGGTATTTCCCTGGATCCCGACATGGAGGAAAACCTCAGGTTCTATAAGGAGATGTGAAAAACATAGAGGTTTTTTTTGCAGGCTGCTTGTAGTCACACTACACGCAGCGTAGCAAAACCTATAGAACCTCTTTTTTCACAGCCCCCTATACAGAAATGTAGAAGGGACATTCCGCTTAAAATGCGGGGCAAGCTAAATTGTCCCGCTTATCCCTGCTGCTGAAACCTTTGCCCGATTGAAGCTGTACTCACACAGCTTCCCTTCATAAATGGGAACAATGTGCGGGATGAAGCAAAAATCGTTGGGGGTCACCAGCGCAGGGTCCTTTTCGAATTCAAAAATACCGCTCTCAAGGAGTATGGTGGCAACAAACTGTGAGCAGAAGTAATAATTCTCCCTTTTAAAGGGCCTGTTCAACATAAGTCCTAAAAGGCCGGGCAGGTTATACTTGTATGTATCGGCATTGGTTTTGTACTTTTTAATGGATTTCCTCAATTTCCGATACTGCTCATTCCGTATTTCCATTTCATAGATTCTGCAGGTGGTGTTTTTAAAAATTTTGTACATTCCTTCATTTATTTTTTCAATGACAAAACCTCCTATCAAGGGGAACCATATTACCTTTCTCCCAAAGCTGTAAAATTCATCCATATTATAGTCGAGGCAAATGGAAATGTGATTATAGGTTGTCCCGGTAAATACTTTAAGAACTTTTGAAACCAGTGACCCCGTATCCGTCAATATTAAATAGATTTTCTTCAATTTGTAGTCCCCCTTGGCTTGATGTGATGCCCAAACAGGTCCTCTGTAACCTCTTCCCTGTTATTAAGTAATATCATCTTTTTAAATAATTATATATCATCTTTGCAGCTTCTGCACGTGTAAGCCCGGCCTTGGGCATAAAGCTGTCCCCTTCTACAATCTTCAATGCTTTGGCAATGGCTGCATATCCCACAAGTTTGGGATTTATTTCGCTTCGATCCGCAAAATCGCAGTTGAACAATCCTTCAAGCTCCGCAAACTTTTTGTAGCCTGCGGCCCTGAGCAGGTATTTGACCCCCTCCTCCCGGGTGACCTCTCCATCGGGATTTTTCTCCTCTTCATCCATCACGTCGTCATTGATCATTGTCCTGTACATCCCGTCCAGCTCCTTCCGGCTCAATTCCGGACTTGTACCGTACACCGCCAGGTTTCCTTTCATTTTTCCCAGCAAGTACAGAAGGTCCTTTTGCACAATGACCTCCTCCGGTCTAAAGCTGTCGCCGTTAAATGCCACGCCTATTTCCGCAAGAGCGGTTATCTGTTCTCTCGCGCTGTGGCTCTCTATGTCCTTATACCGCAGCTCCCGGCCCCCGGTGAAAGGCTCTCCTGAATAGTCGATGACAGTACCCTTCTGCGCATCGATACACGCAGGTTTTTTGACGACGGTATCATAAACCAGTCTTATCTTTCCCGCTGCGGAATCCGGAGCCTTTTCAGCCGTTGTCCCCGACGATATAAACTTCAGCTCCAGTCCGATGTCCCTGAACAATATTTCATATGCCCTTTCCTGTCCCAGGACGTGATCCGCGGGGATAAAATCCATATCATCCCAGTTCTCGCTGTAATGCAGCAGTTTTCCCGTTCCGGAGTCAAAATTGACTATCAGCCTGTTGTCCTCAAAAGGGATTCCGTTGATTTGCCTCAGATAAATAAAGCTGTCGGAGGGCCTGGAAGTCCACACACCATACTTTTCCATATATTTGGTTGTCTGATTCCCGCCGTCTAACAACCTGACTTGAGAAAATTTCTCTGCCTTGTATTTCCCCAGAAATTCCTCGGTGAGCTTTTTTACATCCGCTTTGTCAGGCCCGGACTTTTCCCCGCCGGTGTCATATTTATAGGTATTGAAAGAAATCAGCTCCAGGGTTTTGGCATTCAAGGTCACACTGAAGGTCTGGGTTTCTTTATCCATCATCGCCCTAAGCTTTTCCTCCGGGATATCGCCGCCCCAGTCGTCCTTTGACGGGGGTCTTATGAAATCCAGTCTCAGGGCGTATGCTCCGCTGTCTTCATAGCGGCTGTAGCCGTAACTGCCCAATAGGCAGGTATCGTCGATGCCAAACTCAGGAATGCTCCGGGCGAGCTTTTCGGCACGTTCAACAGATACCAGGCCCTCCGACTGCAGGATGCGGTTTAGCTGCTGCTCGGGCACAGGGGTCTCCCTCTTTGTCCGCACCAGATCTCCCCTATAGGAATCGCTTCCATAGCCCATATCCAGATAGGGACTATATCCGCCGTTATTGAAAACTTTCTCGCCGGTAAGTGCGTCAATGCACATGTTCGTCTGGAGTATTCCCGGCGAATACTGGAGATAGGTCCGGTCCCTGTCCCTTCCATAAGTCCTTCCGTAATTCAGCGACAGCCCTATTTTCTCTTTATAGGCGGTTTTGGCCGCCTCCATTCCTATGGCTCCGGCGGGATCGGGAAATATCAGGCCCTTGGTCCAGGAGCGGTTAAAGTAGACAATCTCTCCCGTATTCCCATTGACCAGCACCGACACCCCGTTTTCATAAAAAGGGACGCCCCGGTACTGCCTGTAAAAATAAAACCTGTAACTGCCGTCGTAGTCAATGGAATAGTTTCCTCCTCCCGCGTCTATAGCCACCTGCTCCACTATATCCGGGCACATCTGGTATATAAATTTCCTGGAAACATCCAGGGCTTTCCCTTTTGTTATCTTAGGCAGCCTCCTTTGATAGCTGTATTCCCCGCCGTATCTGTAGTTGTTATATTCAATAATATTTCCATAGCCGTCCACAGCAACTTCCAGCCGTCCTCCGCTCTTTCCGGCATACAGGGTACTGCTGGACCACTGCAGCCTGTACAGGGTATCCTTGCCCTCCCCGTTCACGCTGCTGGTAAATTCTTCGTATTCCGCCGGGACATCCACCTTCAGCTTTACCAGCTCTATAATCCTCTCCAGTTCCTGGCCGTTTTTAGAGGATTCCTCCGCTTTTATATTCCCTGCCGATGCAGGTGTACCGCCGGTCTGTGCAAACACCCCGGTGCCGAATACGCCCACAACCCAGATCACGGTCATGAATACCGCCAGTTTCCGTTTCATGCCGAAAAACCTCCAGTCATCCCATTTTTTATTCCGGATAAAATACCTCTATTTTACAGACACCAGGCCCGCTCTGTCCACAACCGCCTGGCCTTCTTCTCCCAGCAGCCATTCCAGCAGTTTACGGGCATTACTGTCCCGGGGTTCATCCTGCCTGACCACGGCATAATAGCTCACGGTATAAGGATAGGTCCCGTCCTTTATGGTCTGCTTATCCGGCTGTACACCGTTGATTTCCAGGAACTTTACATCCCTGTTTCCATACATCTGGGTAGCATAATAATATACCGAATACCCCAATGCATTTTTAGCGTTGGAGTAGTCTGCCACCCGGTCGATCAATTCCCCCATCCCCACGATGATTTCCTCTTTAGGCGGCTGCATGAGCTTGAGGCCTTTCATTACCGTATTTTCCATAATGGTCTGACTTCCCGAATTTTCTTCCCTCTGGTAGGCAATAATGGGGCTGTCCTCTCCGCCTAATTCCTTCCAATTCTTAATTTTTCCCTGGTAGATGTCCTGTACCTCCTCTGTTGTCAGTCCTGTTACGGTATTCTTTCTGTTTACCAAAAAAACGAAGCCCTCCTTGCATATGGGGACCACTTCAAGCTCTATTCCCTTCTCCCTTGCCAGTTCATATTCCTCGGGAGAAGGCTGTGTGACAAAAATGATATCCGCACTGCCGTTCACCAAATTGACATAGGCGCTATGGGTGGTATGGTGGGTTATAAACCCCTTGGCTCCTGTTTCGTCCAGCCCCAGAAGCTCTTTACCTATTTCAATGGACAGGGGATATGTAGCTGTTGAACCGTCAATGCGGGGAAAATCCGATTTTGCAAAAAGTGCGTTAAAGTACTGGACCAGCCTGTCCGTAAGCACCTTATCCCTATCCCCGTCAAATTCCTCCTCGCCCAGAATGACCAAACCCCTTTCATCCCAAAAGGCTTTCTTCCCGAAAGCCTGGGACAGCTCCCCCACAGGCAGCAGGATCCTGTTGCAGACCAGTTGTGCAGGCACCTCCAGCGGAGTCTTCTTTCCGTCTATCCACATATATTCACTGCCTATTTTCATTTCCACGGCATGCACACCCTCTCGAATCTCCACCGTTGATGTCCTTTCATCCCAGTCCGTCCTGGCTCCGAGCCTCTCCGCAATAAACCGCAGGGGCACCAACACCGTACTGCCGGCAGCCCTGGGGGTAACTGCGCTGTTGGAGTCAATTTTTACTACTTCCCCTCCGGCATAGGCCACAGGCTTGCCTACAAAAAATACCAGGGCATTGCCCATATTCATATCTTTGATCATGTTTCCCAGTTTGGCTATTCTTTTGTTCAACTGATTTTCACTTTCGGTCAGAAATTTGTTTTTGGCCTCTTCCATGGAAATCTGGTTTTCAAGGAAATACCTGCCCAGTGTTTTCTTGATGCCGTCGGGGTCGCTGTAGTCGTCTTTTAGAATCAGCCAACGGTCCTCATTCTTTTCAAGCATGATGCTGTGAACCGTATTCCACTGGTTTTTCACAGTGGGCGCACAGTTAAAATAGAATTCGCAGCTTTCATCCAGGACTGCCCAGGCCTTATCGCCGGACACTTCAACACCGGAATAGGTCAGATCATATTTGTACCTGCTGAAGCCGAGGTCGTTGACCTGGGATTTCCTGTACCTGATGATGGTATCCAGCACATCCCACTCTCCCACCGCCTCTTTGGAGTTTAAAATATAGGGTACAAAAAATTTTTTTATGCCGTCGTCATAAGTCAGTGTGGAAAGCGACCGGTAGCGCAAGTCAAAATATGCCTTCACAATCCGCTTTATCTCCTCTTCCTGCTGCGCTTCCGACGCCAAAACCGATAGAGGCGCAGCAAGCAGTGTAAAAATTATTAAAAGCGAAACAGCTTTCCTCATGTGCCATAACACCCCTTCCTTCACATCCTCCTTTAAATACGATAAAAACCATAAAAAAGTTTCATGGATTCAAGTTAATTTCCCATATTTCCAATGGATTTGAGCAAATAAAAATCCATTCCCCATTAAGTTTGATACCTTTTTCATCCGGCTTTTGGAATGCAAATTTTGTATGGGAAATTTACTTCATCCTATATCGATGAAGAAGCAAAAACGATGAAAATACCCTGACCAAAAATGTCAGGGCATTCTCATTGTTTTTGCTATTTTTGGGGAAGTAATCTCATGAAGAAGCTAACTGTCTGTCGCTGCACCCACTTAAATGCAGATTCGTCCCATTTGCCTCACGTATAAACCCTGCTTGGAGCGATCATGGGCCATAGGAATGATCATTGTTCATTGATGAACCAGCATACGATTGCAGGTTTTTCTTATGTCCACGCTCATCCCTTTCGTGTTATTTGGGATCAAACCCGCCGAAGCAGCCGGGTCTCCTGCATCCCCAGAAGAGAATCAGGAACACAAGGATAAAAAACAATATTGTTGCATTATCTTCGAAAAAATCATTGGATAAAATTCCCATAAAGAACCTCCTAAAAATAATTTTTTGCCTTGTTTTCTTCCTACTTTATGATATGCACACATTATGTAAATGTGTCATGTCCTTAAACAATGTTGTTAAATAAATTTAAAAGCAATTTTTTGAATTGAAGGATTTTGTCATTTTTAGTCGAATTTATTATATGTTAATGCCACACTTTAAACCTTAAAAGAAAGCATTCTATTTTTGCAGGAGGGTCATGGTGGTGTTACTTGAGAATAAGCAGTGTGCGGACGTTGGTTACAGGGCGGTCATAGAAAGCATGGCCAACGGGTTCGCATACTGTAAAATTGTAACGGATGCGGAGGGCCGCCCCGTTGATATCATATTCCTTGATATGAATCCGGCATTTGAAAAACATATGGGATTAATAAAAAAAACAGTTTTGGGCAAAAGAATAACAGAAGTTATCCCGGGTTTTTTCGAAAGAAAAAACGATTTGCTCAATCTTGCCGCCAAGGCCGCCCTCACCGGAGAAAGCTCGGAATGGGAGTTCTATATGGACTCCTCAAACAAATGGTTTTCCATGTCTTTAAGCGGCGTCCAGAAGGAATTTTTCAGTGCAATCCTGTACGATATCACCAACCTGCGCTTGAAATATGAAAACCTGAGAAAAATATTGGATACGTCCCCGGACCTGATTGTAGTAACCGATCTTCAAGGCTCCATTACCGACTGCAACAACAAAGCGCTTGAGGTTTTCGGGGCAGGAAAAAAAGAGGACCTGATGGGCACAGATGCCCTTGATTTATTTGTCTCCACCTGCAGGGACCAGGTACGGGACGATATGGCAAAAATCCTTTCTACGGGATCATCCGGCAATAGGATATACAAGTTCCTGGGAGCAAACGGCCGTGAATTCACCGGGGAAATGTCGGTCAACCTGTTCCGTGACCATCGGGACAACTCTGTGGGCTACATAGGAATTGCCAAGGACATCACCGTCCACATCAAAATGAAGGAGGCCTTAGAAGCTTCGGAAGCAAAGCTTAGAAGTATTATAAGCTCTTCGCCCGACTCCATTACCGTGTGTGATATGGATGGGGTTATCATGGATTGCAACCAGCAGACATTGAACTTGTTAGATTTTGCAAGCAAGGAGGACTTGATAGGCAAGAATTTTTTTGACTTCGTCCTCTATCCGGACCGTTCAAAAGCATCGGAAAGCATGAAAAAACTGCTGGCCAGCGGAATTGTAAAGCATGTGGAATATGCCATCCGCACCCGGAAAAAGCGGGAGCTTATAGTGGACGCATCCTCCGGCCTCGTTTGCAAGCCTTCGGGTGAAATAGACTGCATCGTTACCATATTGAATGACATATCGGAGCGCAAAAAAGCGGAATCCGAAATCAAGTACCTGAGTTATCACGACAAACTCACGGGCCTATACAACCGGGCCTTTTTTGAAGAAGAGCTGGCCCGCCTTGACTCGCAGAGGCAGCTTCCCGTTTCATTGATCATAGGGGACTTAAACGGTTTAAAGCTCACAAACGATGTATTCGGCCACAGCGAAGGAGACAGGCTTCTTGTGAAGGTAGCCGCCATCCTGAAGCGGTCATGCCGCACCAAGGACATTATAGCCCGCTGGGGTGGGGACGAGTTTGCCATTATTTTGCCGTCAACCTCAAATAAAACGGCTATGGACATATGCGACAGGATAACCCGCTTTTGCAGTGAAGCGGAGAAGTACCCTATCCAGCCCAGCATAGCCCTTGGATATGCGACCAAGGAAACCGCATCCCAGGATATAGACCAGGTCATAAAGGAGGCCGAAAACTGGATGTACCGCCATAAGCTTCTGGATAACAGGAGCGTGCGCAGTTCCGTAATTTCCTCCCTGCAAAAGACCCTGTTTGAGAGAAGCTATGAAACCGAAGAGCATGCTAAGAGAATGCAGCTGATTTCCATGAAGCTGGGTAAGGCTCTCGGGCTGTCCAATACGGAAATGGACGAATTGAGCCTGCTTTCCATTCTTCATGACATAGGCAAAATAGCCATACCCGACAGCATTTTAATCAAACCCGGCAAGCTGACCCATGAAGAATGGGCTGAAATGAAAAAGCATCCGGAAATAGGATACCGCATTGCCCAGTCGTCCCACGAACTGTCTTATATTTCGGAATATATCCTGTATCATCACGAGCATTGGGACGGAACCGGCTATCCCCGCGGTTTAAGAGGAAATGCTATCCCCAGATTGGCGCGGATCATTGCTATTGTGGACGCCTACGATGTAATGACCCATGCGAGGCCTTATAAGGGTATCATGAACCGCAAGGAAGCGGTGGACGAAATAAAAAAGTGCTCAGGGACGCAATTTGACCCTGAAATTGCGCAAGTGTTTATCCGTTTAATCGAGGGCATGGATGAAGTATAAACGCTTCCGGCTATTTTTTCATCAGGCTTACTGTAGCCACACCCGTATAGCGCAGACAGCGCACCCAGATGTCATAATTGTCGTTTTTGATCTCGTCTTCCCAGAAAAAGGAATCCATATCTTTTTGCTGGGATAAAACATCCATAATGCTATTCACCGTTCCCTCGTCCAGCCGGCTCAGCAGCACCTGTCTGGCCTCTTCCCTCTGTTCGGCGAGGGTTGCCGTTTTTGCAACCTCCTTTGAATAATCCAGTTTAATTGTGAGGTCAAATATGGAAGGCTTGTAAGGGTTTCCGCCTTCATATTCGCACTTGCTCACATTTTCCGCGGGGATTTCAAACCCGTTGATATTCCTTTTCTCCCCATTCTGGGAAGTGGGATTGGCTTTGGAAGTCTCCTGCACCGGCGGAGCGGCGGTATCCGGCGCAGCCGTGTCCTTTTGTGCTGCGGCCTCTTCCTTTAAAGCCCTGAGGATTGCGCTATAGAGGGCTTCCGCCGCCTTCTGGCGGAAGGAATCGTTCAAAAGGTTTTCCCTGTCCGTCTTATCCGATATATAAGCGATTTCGGCAATGATGGCGGGCATTTTCGTGTTGTTGAGCACAGCCAGCTTTGGTCTTTTCCACAGGCCCAGGTTGGCTGTTCCCAGGTTCTTCTGCAGCTCCTCCAGCGCAATCTGGGCCAGCCTTTCCCCGGAAATGCCGTATTTTGCCTCCTGGTCCGCAGGATAGAACAGCGTCATGCTTCCGTGTTCGTTTCCGCCTCCCCAGTTGTTGTGCACGCTCACAAACAGAGACGCATCCAGCCTGTTGGCCAGGTCCGCCCTGTCATACAGGCCCACGGTGCTGTCGTCCTGGCGGGTCAGGTATGCGTTGATGCCTGCCTTTTTCAGCAGTTCATAGAGCCTCAAGGAGATGTCCAGGTTCAAGTCCTTTTCCGCTACCTGTACCGGGCCCGAAGCCGGATATACGGCTCCCGGCTCCGTTCCCCCGTGCCCGGGGTCAATCACCACGATTTTATCCTTTATGCTCTGGTTTCTATCCGCTTCCCCCCGGCTTGCAGTGGTTGTGCCGCGGTCGGGAAGCACGTTGACGGCTATGGCGTTGTTGTCCGCCACAGAACTGGCCACGTACTTAAAAGAGCTTTTTTTAGTGAAAATGATATCCGTTTTTAATGTGGCCATGTTTTTATTGATGTCTATATAGTCGATGAAGCTGTCGTAGATGAATATCCTTCCCGATAAATTCAGCATGCTCTGCGGTATGGACAAAACAAATCTGTCTTCTTCATCGCTGTACTTATAATTGAAATAATTTAAACCAATTCTTTCATTTTTCAGGGTAAGCCTGGGATTACCCTCGCTACTGTAAGACAGGTTTTTATACCCCAGGGGTGAAAAGGTGAGCTTTATCCCCTTTTCGTCCGAAGCCATCTGGACGATACCCACCCCGGAGGTGCTTATGACCAGCCGGACGGTGGTGGGATCGTACTGCGTGCACTCCACCGACTTCACAAAATCGCCGTCAAAGGCCGTGCTCTTTCCTGCTTCGCCAACCGAAGCCATGGGAATATCCACGGCGATTTTCCCTTTTTCACCGGTGGAAGCCAGCACCGGCTCCCTTTTATAGGGCATAGCCACGGTGATGCTGTCCTCTCCATTGGATTTTGTAAATTCTATGGTCCCGATGGGCAGAGGCTTGTTGTCAAAATCCATATACAGCTCTTTCCCGTCAGCCGACAGGGTGACCCTGTAGCCCACCTTTTCCTTCAAATCCGCCACTATGCGGGTTGTACCGGCCTCCACGCTGTTGGAAGCGGCGCGGATTCTATACACACAGCCGTCTTTTACCTCCTGCTCGCTGCTCTTCTGCTCCAGAACCGAATTTTTTATGTCCACCACAACCCTCGCAGGGCTGTCCAGCTCAAACACATTGTACTCTCCTATCTTCGAATCGGCGCTGACTGTAATTCTCAGGGTGGAACCATCCAGGCTGCTCTGAATGCTCTTTATACAATTCATGCCATTCGTATTGTCCCCGCTATTATTGTTCGCAGCCGGAGCGTCTATTTTGACCACCCTGTCGGCCGCCACCCACTCCACCTTCATGCCCAGGGCTTCAGCCACAAAGCGCACAGGAATCATTGTTTTATCATTTATAATCTTGGGTGGAACGGGCATTTGATATTTTTTACCGTTAATCAAGGCGTCGTTGCTGTTTATGGTAAGCAGGAGATTTGTAGTCCCCATCGTAACGGCAACCTGTGATTTCTTACCGTCCCAGGCAACCCTGGCACCAAGCTTCTCAAACACTGTCCTTGCAGGCACCAGAGTAGAATTATTCAAAATAATCGGGGGCATTTCGCAGGGTATGTTCTCTCCTCCCACCTGGAGTGAAACAGGGGGAGCATTGTAATCACGCCATTTTCCGTCATAGAAATATTTCTCGGCCTCCGCCCGATGCACAGCGGCATTGGATGAAACAAAAACAACCATCAGGAACAGCAATACTTTAAGTTTTCTCATTTGTGTGACCTCGCTTACATGGATAAAACATTCGTTGCGTGAAATACTGCCAATATTTATATTTATTAGACATATTTTTTAGTTATAAGTTCCCTGTTTCAAAGGAAATGTTTTGGGGAAAATAAAAAAATCCTGCGGGGGCATGGAGGAATCCCACAAGGCCGTAACCCGGACAGGACTTTAATTACATTAGGATCAGAGACAGCTTACTTTTTAAGCCTTATAACAACCGGTCATTCACAGCCCCGCCCCGATAAGCTGTTGAAAAACGCTTCCACATTGCTGTGTTCCGCCTGGTATGGGAGAGCACAACCTGAGCCCAGGATAAAGCCGCCCTCTCTCCCTACTTCTTCCACCAGCCTGGCGCAGTATTGCGCCACCTTTTCACTTGTCCCCACGGTAAAAAGAGTGGCCGGCACATCTCCCAGCAGGCAGAAGCGGTCTCCGAACTCTCTTTTTACCATAAAAATATCGGTGCAGCCGTCCAGTTCCAACACTATTTTCTCCTTGGGCAATTCCGAGAAATAGGGCATATTTAAAGACCAGTCGCCGTCCAGATGTAGAAAAGGTGTTATGCCTTCATCTAAAAAAGCGTTAATATACCGTTTTAGAAAGGGCCAGACAAATCTTTCGAAAAAGGCCAGAGAAAAATACTGTCCGCACATCCGTGCGATGCCCACCATGACACGGGGAATGCCGGTCTGTTTGATGGTTTCCTTAACTTCGCGGATATTAAAATCCGTGATGATGGAAACAGCCTCTTCCAGCACGTCGGGAATTTGCCTCACATCCCTGATAAACTCGCAATAAGACCGCATGAGAGAAATTCTGTCTGTAGCAAAGGTAAAGCCTCCCCCGTATAAAGCTACCTGTCCGCATCTTTTGGCATCTTCTATCTCTATTAACCGGATTTGGAGTCTCTCTTCTTTTGCCTGTTTAATCTCCTTTTTTGTTGCTCCGTGGACTCTTTTAAAAAATTCTGCCCCGTAGGCTTCAAACCCTTTTTTAATTAAAAGGGAGTAATCCCGCCGCTTCATAACTTCAGACTCAACAAACTGGTATTCATAATTTTCGGGAAGGTCTACGCCGGGGATTTTATTTTTTAATAACCCCGCTTTTTTTTGAAGGGGGCCATAGTATGAATCGTATAGCGACCGTCTCACATCCCACACAGGATAGGCATTCTTTAGCATCTCAAGGGCGTTGAAAGCTTTTGTGTAATCAAAATAATACTCATAATTTGAAATGCCTGCATATCTTGCGGCATAGTTTTGAATTAAAGGGGCACACGGAATACGGTCCGCACGTTCAAGCCTCATGACGGCATTCAGCCGTTCTTCAGGCGTAAATTTTTTATTTTCCATGAGTAATCACTTCCTCATTAGAAATAAATCTATAAATAGAGTAATATACCGTGCTTTGGATTAGTTTCCGTTAATCTCCCTGGCAATTTTTTCGCAGATTTCCAGTCCACGGGCACAATTGGGAGTCCAGTAGTCTGCACCTACATATTCTTTTATTTCTTCATTCACATTCCCGCCAATGATTACTTTTACCTGCTTATGGAGCTGTTTTTCCCTCAAAAGGTCCACTGTTTTTTTCATGGATTTGTAAGATGACGAGATAAGACCCGAAAGGCATAGTATGGAAGCCTTTGTTTTTTCAATCTCCTCCACTATTTTAGTAACCGGCACATCCACGCCAAGATCGATAACATGAATGCCTCTCGACCTGAAAAAGCTGATGGTAACATTTTTACCCACATCGTGAATATCTTCCTCAACAGTGGCAAATACCACCTTGATTCCCGCAAAAACAGACGTACTGTCCTCGGGGAAATTAACATGCTTCAAGACTTCATTGAAAATCAAGCCCGACATGATGAGGTCCGCAATAAAATACCTGCCTTCCTCATACAGCTCCCCCACCCTTTCCACACCGGTGCGGACCCGTTCCACAATAGACAGGGGGTCTTTTTTATTTTTAAGCTCTCTCTTTACCAGCTTTATCACTTTTTCTTCATTCAGTTCAACAACAGCAGAGACCAACGAATCTTCCATTATTTTCCTCCTAATTTATAAGGCTAAAACGTTCTTTTTATCCTGTCGTTAAAAGAAGAAACCGCATGAAGATGGCAATACTCTCCTCTAAAGTATATCTTTCCCCAGCCTACGGGCTTATTCCCATCGTCAAAAAGCTTTTGCTCTATGACCATCAAAGGGTGCCCCTCTTCTGTCTTTAAAAATTTTATTTCTTCCCCCTGGGCCTTCTTGACCCATATGGTAAGTTCATTTTTTACCGAGAACAGGGACATCCTGGCTGCCACGATTTCGGGAAACGTGGCGTACTGGATTACTTCCTCCACAATGGGCTTCCCTTTATCGTAAGGCAAATACTTGATGTCGTAAGCAAAAGGTTCTCTCTGTGAATAGGACAATCTGCGTATTACAACGGTTTTTTGTTTTCTCTTCAGCTGCAACTGCTTTATTAGTTCTTCTGTGGGCGATATAATATTGACTTCAAGAAGCTGCGTCCTGTCTGCATGTTCCTTGATAATGTCCATCTCGTTGAAATGAAGAATGTGCCTGTTATGGTCCGGCTCGCATACAAAGCTCCCCTTCCCGGGAACAGAATAGATATACCCTCCTTCGGTCAGCAGCGCCAGTCCCTTTCGCACCGTCATCCTGGTAGTGTTATATTCCTTGCACAGGCTGCTCTCAGAGGGAATCATTTCCCCAGGTTTAAGGATACCCTTATTGATTTTTGAACGAATATCTTCCACTACCTGCTCATATATTGTTGAAGCCAAAAACGAAATCTCCTTAAATGATATTAATATACCACCTTAACTTAAAGTTTAACAAATTTCTCATCGTTTTTCAAACAAATTGTCAATAAATTTAGCTTCATTCTTTTGCCTATTCCAGAAATTACGGTAAACGCCCAAATCAGCCTTTTAAAAGAATGTGCCGCTGCCTGGAGCAGATGCCCGGGATTTGAATCCTTTTAACGGCAGCATGCAAATAAACCGGCCTCCAAGGTCCGGTTTATTTGCATGAACGCCTTTTATTTTGTGCGGGCAATCTTTGAGCTCCAAATCATGTCCGCGCCTCCGCTAAAGCCGAGGCGCAGTAATTCCACTCATACTCCTGCCACTTCTTTGGCTTTCCGTGCGGCAATTTCCTCCTGCATTTCCACAACTCTTTTATCATCTATTTTATATCCCAGGGAGAATATCCCCGCTGCCAAAAAGCAGGCGATGGCCGGCAGGACAGTCATTATGGTGCTGATGCCGCTGACCACACCGGGTGTCGGAGCCGCATTAGCCACATAGCCGATGGCTACCAGACCCACTGACATAATAAAGCTTCTGATGAATACCCCGGCCTTGATGGGGAAAGTGAGCAAGCTCATGATAAAGCCTCTGGTATTTTTCCCTGTTTTCCATTCACCGTAAACAACCGTGTCCGAGAATAGGGCCGTAATCACACAATAGGCTATTCTGGCCGTAAATTGTACCAGACATATCAAGACCGTAAACACAATCGTCGACGAACCTATGAATTTTGCCAGGACTAAAATACCGGCCGGTATTAACATGGACAGAATATAGGAATTGCGTTTGCCCAGGGATACCCCCACCTTTCCGCCGATAAGGGAGCCTAAAAATGCGGCGATGTTGATGGACAGTAAGAATATGGGCAGGAATGCTAAATTGTTGAGGACATATTTGAAATAATAGAAGGCAAAGCCCATGATAATAAAACTATAGGTGTTTCTGAAAATATCCGCAAGAATCAGGAATAAAAGGGGAGGGTTTTTAAACACCTGTGCCAATATCTCTCCTATGGACTGCTTGGCTTCCTTATTTCCAACCACTACGGCTTCGTCATACGGGTCCTTGCCGGCGGTTATCCTATAATTGTACCAATGGGCGAGAATCATAACCACACCAAAAATGGCCACTGTATAAGTATAACCGGCTACAGGATTTGTGCGGGCGCCGATAAACGTAATGATAGGCATTGCAATATAGGAGAAGATCAGTCCCGCCGCAGCCGTATACTGTCCCCTGCTGGCAGAAAGGATGGTCCTCTCATCGGGCAGCTGGCTCAACCTGCCCACCATGGAAACATTGGCGGTATAAACCGTGTTCCACAACAAATGGCTGGCTACGAAGGCAAACATGACAATAAATGCCCCCATAGTGTCGCTGCCTATTTTTGTAAACTGCAAAATGAATAAAACTGCTACCACAGGCGGGCCCACCAGGAGCCAGGAACGATATTTTCCACCGAACCTCAAAGTTACCTTTTGAAGTATAATACCGGCTAGAATGGCACATGCAATGTCAATAAAGCTTGTTGCCGTCAGGATTTGCCCTGCAACTCCAAGAGGGTATTTTGCGTAGTCGGTGAGGAATGCCGCAAAAAAATAGGTCTCCATGCTCACCATCAGGCTAAAACCCAAGTCGGCAACTCCAAAGGTGTAGAGAATTGATTTTTTCAGTCTCTCTGCCATAAACGAACCTCCATTTTCAGTAAGAATTTTATATTTAACACCAGCTAGGCCTCCGGATATATCCTGTCACAGCGTGTCCGCCGGCAAGGGAATTCCGCTGAAATGCGGGCACCGCGGCACAGCAGTGCCCGCATACCCAGGCTTTCACGCCTTCATCCCCTTTTCGCCTTACTTGCCTATGGTTGCCAAAATAACCGCTTCTACGTTTTTAAGCTTGGCATTGGGCGGTACGCTGCAGCCCGAGTTCATGATGAAGCCGGTGGGACCCATTTCCTCACACAGCTTCCTGGCGTAGTTGTAGCATTCTTCAGGCGTGCCGACGGAGGTGAGTGCCGGCGGAACGTTGCCCGTAATGCACATCTTTTCGCCAAGGATCTCTTTGATCTTGAAAATGTCGGTTAGGTGGTCGGGATCCCAGATGCACTGTCCCTTCGGGAATTCGGTGAAATAGGGCAGAAATGCCTCCCATGCGCCGTCATTGTGGAACCATGTCTTTACGTTGTTTTCCTGCATAGCCGGAACTACCTTTTGATAATATGGGAAATAGAATTTTTCAAAGACCTTTGCGGATATAAAGTCACAGCCTGCACGGGTACCGCCGATGAATCCGTACACACCCGGCACCGCTTTGATTGTCTTAACCGTGGCTTCCACTTCTTCCTGGTCCATGACATCCAATGCGGCTCTTACCTTGTCGGGCATGCGGCGCAGGTCCCTGAAGAACTGGGGCAATTTGCGGGCGCCGCTTAAGGTCTCAAAGGTGGGGAAAGGCAGCAGCCCGCCGGCCCTTGCCACGTTTGCTTTCCCAAGCTCGGCAACCCTTTTCTGGAGCTGGGCCACATATTCCATATCCGGCTTGGGCAAGCTTTCGGGATCATAGCCGATCCTTCCGAGAAGCTCCTGCTTCAGCACACTCCATCCCTTGTTTATAATGGTGTCATAATCCTCTTCGGTCATAGGTCCCTGCTCATCGATCTGCCACAGGGCGTCTTCCGCCAGCTCACGTCCCGGCAGCTTTATCTTTGCAAACCACATGGCTGCAAACCCCGCCAGGTAGCTGTCTTGCGGCATTCCGGTGGCCGAAGGGGCCGAATCCATTTCATCCAGCACCGGCAGCTGGGCCGCCTTGATGAGATTTTCATCCACCAGCTTGGGCCTCCGGAAATAGTCCGCCACAACCATGGTAGGATCTATGAACTTGAAGTACATCTGCCCGGAAAACATGATGGGAATCCTGTCCGGCTTTTCCAGGTTCAATGCGGCCAGCATTCTTTTATTGCGTATTTCAGTCATCTCTTGCGGTGTCATACCATTTACACCCCCATATATTTCTTTGAATATTCAACCGTTTCCTGTGCGTTCTTGCATACATGATCGGCGCCCACATATTTGCAGGTAGCCTCATCCACAGGGCCTCCTCCGATGAGAACCTTAATGTCCTTACGCAAACCTTCCTTCTCCAGTGTCTGGATGCACTCCTTGATGTTGTCGAAGGCGGTGGTTAAAAGGCAGGAAATGCCGATGACCTTCGGCTTGTACTGCTTGATGGCCTCTACGTATTTCGCCGTAGGTACGTCCACCCCCAGGTCCACTACGTTGAAGCCGTTGCTGCTCATGACGGTGGTGACGATGTTCTTGCCGATGTCGTGGATGTCGTCATAGATGGTGCCCATGACAAAGGTGCCGTACTTGGATGCGGTCCCGGCACCCCCCATGCCTCCAAGCAACTGGGAGGCTTCGTTGAATATTTCCGCCGACATGATGAGCTCGGACAGGAAGTATTCCTTTTCCTCGAACCTCTTTCCCACGATGCCCATCCCCTCCTGCAGGGATGCGATGATGTCCAGGGCAGGCACGTTCTGGGCTTTCAGCGACTTTACCTCAGCCAATACTGCATCTTCATCCAGGTCCGCCATTGCTTCCACCAGTTTTTTGCTCATGTCAATTCTCCTCCTCTTTTAGGTATACAATTAATATATACCTGTATATATTTTTAGAAGTGTAATATAACTGCCATAAAGTAAAAATTGTAGAAAAACGTGGGAAAAAGCCGCCATTGCTTTTATGGCACCTGCGGCAACCGGTTCCTGTAAATGCCGCATTTCAGAGTTGGGGTTTCCAGCCGTCTCAACGCCTCTAAGACCGGCGTTTTCGGGCTGGCTGTTTCAAGGCTTAAAGTGTGCTGTTTTTAACGGCCACACGTTCAAAGGAATAAAAGGCGCATGAGTCATATGCTATCCGGGAATAGAACCTTATCCCCGGTGCTAACGGCAAACCTGCCCTGCAATACCTTCAACAAGGCCGCTTGCTATTTTATGTACATTTGCAGATATGAGTCCATCTCCTCTGTGCTTATATTTACTTATACTTATCTGTATATACATGATTATAGCGAGTAGCGGTTCAAATGTCAAGCGTATGCCGAATATATTTTATTGACATTATAATAAATGATGCCCAATGATTTTCACGGCAATGATTTGTACAAAGAGTTGAAGAATGGAACGGGTGGTTCATGCATCGCCGGGCCGATGCTAAAGCGCCCTTTTAGTCCTGTCGCTAAAGGAAGAAACCGCATGAAGATGGCAATACTCTCCTCTAAAGTATATCTTTCCCCAGCCTACGGGCTTATTCCCATCGTCAAAAAGCTTTTGCTCTATGACCATCAAAGGGTGCCCCTCTTCTGTCTTTAAAAATTTTATTTCTTCCCCCTGGGCCTTCTTGACCCATATGGTAAGTTCATTTTTTACCGAGAACAGGGACATCCTGGCTGCCACGATTTCGGGAAACGTGGCGTACTGGATTACTTCCTCCACAATGGGCTTCCCTTTATCGTAAGGCAAATACTTGATGTCGTAAGCAAAAGGTTCTCTCTGTGAATAGGACAATCTGCGTATTACAACGGTTTTTTGTTTTTCGTTGAAATGAAGAATATGCCTGTTGTGGTCGGGCTCGCAAACAAAGCTCCCCTTCCCGGAAACAGAATAGATATACCCTCCTTCGGTCAGCAGCGCCAGCGCCTTCCGCACCGTCATCCTGGTGGTGTTGTACTCCCTGCACAGGCTGCTCTCGGATGGGATCATCCCGCCGGGCTTGAGGGCCCCCCTGTTGATTTTAAAACGGATATCCTGCACTATTTGTTCATATATTGTGGAAGCCAAAAGCAAAATCTCCCTGCTATAAAGCTATATAGTTTACAATAGTATTATTTTAAATTTAACAGATTTCTTTTAAATTTTCAAATATATAGTTTATAAGAGTATAATTTGTTTCCGGGGTAAATCAGGCAATTCCCATGCCGACAAGCGCCACCAGGGCCATATCGCTCACAAAGGCTTCCGGGCTGGGTATGCGGCTTTTGGAAACATCCTTAATGGCTATGGCATATACGTGGACACACCTTTGTATCATGTCATTCAACACGCTGCTGACTTCCCCCAAAATTCTCCTTGTGATTTTTACGAACTTTGAATCCAAAAGTATAAACGAGCATCTCTTTAGCAGCTGGTCCGGAGCTCCCTTTGACACAATTCTCATCTTTCCGTTGATCAGATGGGTTGAAACCTTGAGGCTGTCGTCATATTCAAAGGTCAGCTCCGGTACTCTTGGGGCCACACTTTCAATCAGTCTTTTGTCAAAACCCTTTGAAAGGGTGTAGTTGAAGATGGCCTTCTCATAGTCATCTCCGATGATATGGAGCTGATTGCCGTTAACTTTCATAACCTCGGCACAGTTGCTTAAAATGAGGGAATGCATAAAAATTCCGTAGCTTTTCTCATCCTCATCAATAAGCTGGGCTTTCTTAAGCTTTCCGTCCAGGTAAATCTCATCAACTGCAAGCCTAAAACCTCTTTCCATTTTTGGAATGCCTGTTTTTACAGTCTGCATGGCTGTCTTTTGTAAAGCTGCATCCATGTACAACGCTCCTTTCAGGGCAGTAAAATATAAAACTCCGCACCTGTTCCCTTTAGGCAAGGTGCAGAGTCTCACGAATTGTCATGACAAAACCGGGCTGAAAGCCGTACTGACGGTTTGTCCTCTGTAAAGCGACATTTACAGACCGTTACTCCCTCTGTGATTTTCATATGATTTCCATAGTGGCCAATATCCTTAAGTTTTCCTGATTTTTCATCTGTTATAGCCAATGTGTATAACTTCACATATTCACTTTTAATATATTTAATATTAATATAAATAATATTAATGTGTCAATAAATAAATTGTAAAATAAGTGTGAATAAAAAAAGGCAGGCCAATAATATGTTCCTGGGTTCCCTTAGGGTACCTTCGGAACTATACCGGTCCCCTTTTATTGTTCCTCTCTGCAAACTGACGCCTGTATTCCTGGATAAGCCTCTCCTTGCGTTGACTATCCGAAAGCTTTAACAGTAAAATAAACATTGTCACAAGGCACACCAGTATTAAGCAGCCTGGAATCATATTCTTTTCAAACCAGGTCATATAATTATGAATATCCGAAAACTCAAACAACATAATGCAACACATCTCCCACCATTTCTTAATTGTGTATTATTGTCGCTGTCTTTTCCATCTTGTCGCATTTTGAAAGAATCGCACGAAATAACACATCTTAAATTTACAACATTACCATATATTATAATATGGCTTTTATGCTAAATCAATGAAAATACGACACATTTTTTCAAAATAGTTTTTTAAGCCTAATAAAAAAGGTCAAATGTATTGTATATGGCCTGCTATGTTTTACCCTATTATACCTTTTTTATTTTTTACTTACCGTTTGAACTATCGGAATGCCCATTTTAGCTGTCGAAAAGTGCCACAAAAATAAAAAATGTGGCTCCGCCAATTTAAGACCGGGGTATTCCTCTACGGCGAAAAGCCTTTTGGCAGACTTTTTTGATGCCTGCGGAAACCAACTTGCCTCATCATAAAAAAGCTCATGGGTTCAACCCTGAGCCTAATCCTTTATGTTATGCCGTTGTTATATAACTTTTAAAAATATTTGTAAATAAGAGTATATATTTCACATTTGAGGTTCATACTATAAATGACCTCACAAAATACATTTTGACCCCCTTTAAATACCCCGGCCCAAGGCCGGGGCATTTTTTATCTGCCGTGGAGTCCTCAGGAGCTCTTTTTTCCGGTTCCTCCTTATAATACACCCTTTTCACTTTTCCGCTGTTAATTGTTTTCGGGGCTTAAGCTGTTGCTTTCTCCCCAGACAGGCTGTTGTCCTCTCAAGTACGATATGAAGGCCGCCAGCAAACTGACCCCGAAAGATATGGTAAATGCCAGCCTCAGCCCGGAAACAAACTCTGCAACAGCAATCCCTTGAGATCCGACCTGTGTCCCTGTCATCAGCCCATGTAGGGCCTGGGGAGTAATGCTGGAGGATATGGTTGCCATGGCAATCCCTATGCTTACAACATTGCCGGCATTGTTCATCATGGTGCGGACACCGGCTGCTATTCCCCTTCTTTCAACAGGAACCAAACTCATTATTGAAGAAGTATTAGGAGAGAAAAACATACCCGACCCCATGCCGGCTATAAACATCCACACCACCAGATGGGATATGGGCGTATCCGGTTTTATGACCATAAACCCGATCAGCCCGACGGCAGATATCAAAAGCCCCAAAGAACTCAGCCCCCTTGGGCCGTATTTGTCCGAAAGCATCCCGCTTATGGGGGATACGACCATCATGGGTACGGCAAAGGGAGCTAAAAGAATTCCGGCAATAATGGGGTCAATGCCTTTGATTCCCTGAAAATAAAATACCATCAGAAAGGTCACCGCTCCTCTTGCAATCCCGTTTAAAAGGTTGCTTATATAAGCGAAAGCAAGTATTCTGGTTTGAAACAGGCGCAAATCCAGCATCGGCTGTTCCGTCCTTTTTTCGATGCGGATGAACAGGAAAGCCAATAGGGCGGCCAGGCCGAGCAAGCCCATGGTAGTTACGCTGATCCAGCCGGCCATCCCGCCCAGGGATAAAGCCAGCAGAAAAGCCAGCATGCCTACGGCAAAAGTAATTGTGCCTTTCCAGTCAAACACCTGATGCTCGGGGAGAATATCAAGCTCCCTCAACTGCAGCCCGGCCCATATGGTCCCGATAATCCCTATAGGCACATTGATGAAAAAGATGCTCCTCCATCCGTAGTGTATTAAAAATCCGCCCAAAATAGGACCGATAACGGATGCGACGCTGATAATCATACTGTTTATGCCCAGGGCTTTTCCCAGTTCGTTTTTAGGGAACGCATCCGTTATAATGGGTGCGCTGTTTGCCATGAGCAAAGCTCCGCCGACGGACTGTATAATCCTGAAAAGCAGCAGTTCCACCCCTGAATTGGAAAAAGCGCATAACAGCGACGCTGCGGTAAAAATTACAAATCCCCACACATAAAGCTTCTTTCTGCCGATCATATCGGCCATCCTTCCAATGGTGGGGACCAGAACTGTAATTGAAAGCATATAGCTCATGATGGTCCACATGATTATGCCCATATCCGCATTTAAGTCCTTCATGATCACAGGCAGTGCAATGGTCAGCGTACTCCCGCTTAAAACCGAAAAAAGCGCTCCCAGCGAAGTACAGGAAAGTGCTATCCATTTGTAATTGACGTTCTTCATTCTTAACCACCCTCTTTATGTTTCACAGCTATTTCGGTTAACTTTGACAATATTTCCTTATACTTTGATTTTGCTCTTTCCATCTTTTTTTCTTTCTCTTCAATCATCTCAATTTGCTTTCTGGTCTGTTCAATAGCACTTCTAACCGAATCAGGGTCGTTTATTTTTTTGCATAAAATGTTCTGCAGTTTTTTATCCAGTTCCATGACTTCTTTGACCTCACTCAGAGAAAACCCCCGGACTTCTTTTATTTCAACGATTTTTTTTATCGTTTCAATATCGTCCTCCGAATAGAGCCTGTATCCCGCGTCGGTCCTGATAGGGCTCACCAGCTCCAGGTCCTCATAAAACCTTAAGGTCCTTTTGGTGAGACCCGTCCTGACGGATACCTCCTCGATCTTGTAGAACGGACCACTCATCCGCTTCACCTCCTAACGCATAAGTTTGCCGTACTAAAAAATAATTTTTAGTAAATGCAGGATTTATGCATCTCCAACGGCCACTATTTTTGCATTGTAAAATAGTGGTGCCACCAGTGATACTATTATACACCACATTAACCTTTACGTAAAGGTTAATGTTTAATCAATATTTTATGGATAGTCCTATAAACGAGCAAATTTAAATCCAAAAATGTCTATGGGCCTAAACCCGGTGGCTCATTGATCAAGGCAGGAAGAATTTGATATATTGAAAATCAAAAAGGTCCCTTTCTGCCAAAAATAAAACCACAATCTGCAATAAACAAATTGGGGTTTTACTGTTTGTATAATTTGAATTAAATTGAAGCAGTGTCAATATCCGCGTGTCTTTCCACAAATGTTTCCTCTTTCATTTAAGCCATCGCCGTCAAAACTCACCTCTTTTTTCTCAGGCAGAACGAAGCTGAAAACCGTATTGACAATTTCCGGCCAAGCTTTTTTCATCTTCCTGCAACTATAGCACTTAGTAAATCTTCTACCAATCTCAATCCACCGCGATAGCCTGTATATCCACGGTCAATTACAGCTCTGTTAGCTACCGGAAAGCTGACGGTGAGGTGTGGAGCCTCCATTGACAGGGCAAGCTCACGGTCTAATGAGCTCCCTACAACAAACCCCGGACTGAAGCCTTTTACATACTTGCCTGTGGCAGTTTTAGGATAAAGCTCATTCAAATGTCTGATAACTTCGCTTGTGTCGGTTTCAAACACCACTCTTGGTTTCAGCCCTGATTCCAGGTTTTCGGCTTTCTTCAGCAGTTTATTTTTCTGGTCGTCTCTCAGCTGGTCGGTAAAGACAACCAGCTGGGGCAGCCACCCTAAATCGTCGGATAAAAATCTTGTCAAAGCTGTTGCGTAGTTGGCATCGCCGATAACAACCGCATAGCGCTGCAAATCAAGGTCATTGTAGCATTCAATAAGAGGATCCAGATAGTGGTAATATTTTTTATTCTCGTCCTCAATGACTTTTTCCACCCCATTCAGGTCCAGGGACAACGCACGGGCCGTCCCTCTTAAAAATTTATCCGAAGCTGCAGGGCCGAAATTACCGGGGGAAGGTATATGATGCCGAATTTGGATATGCCCGGGTTGTGTTCCCCCGCTTTAAGGTGCACATCTCCGGTTATCTCGGAATGGTATGGGAACCTGCCCAGAGAATAAGGGTTTGTATTGGAAGCCAGGTGAAGCATGCAGGTATTTCCGCTGAACACAACCTCATAAATCCTTTCACGGCTGGTATTGTTCCTCTTCGTCAAATCAGCCATCATCCGGTTTATTTCTGCAATAAGTCCCGAATACATCAGCTTTAGCCCGCTCTCCTCAGACGCCAGCTTTATCCTGGACAGCACATCCTGGGCGTGAAGGGCCTGGGGATTTAAGGCGGATATGGAATCCAGCTCTTCTCCGCTGTTGAGGTCCACAAGGGAAGCCACCAGTGTAGTTGTCCCAATATCCACCACCGCTCCGAAGCTTTCAGATGCAGTGTCTCCATCTTCGCTTCCCAGAAGTTCTTCCCCGGCATACACATGGGTCAGGCCCTGAGCCGCATCATACCGCTTGCGGATAAAGGCATCCAGGAGGATGTCAAAGCTTTTTCCATGGTCCAATATTTTCAAATACCTGTGCTTATGGCTTTCAGATGTTTTAACAGCAATATCTCCCTTTATTCTGGCTTCACAGGCCAGTACATACCCTTCAAGCTCCTCCTCCCTTGAAAGCCGGTGGCTATTCCCATGCAAAATATTTTCAACAGACCTGCCGTCAACCCTTACCCTGCATTTGCCGCAAACGCCCGCACCGTTGCAGGGGGACTCAACGGTTACGCCGGCCTGCCTTGCTGCTTCCAGGATAGTTGCTCCCTCATCAACCTGAACTGTAATATTTTCATTGCAAAATTCCACTTTTGCCATCACTATTGCTCCTTTACGGTATTGGCCATTGCCTGTATGTTTTCCGGACAAGAGGAGGTGCTCAAACCGCAGGCAGGGGATATGATATCAATTC
Organism: Eubacteriales bacterium; assembly: GCA_024655885.1. Taxonomy (GTDB): domain Bacteria; phylum Bacillota; class Clostridia; order Acetivibrionales; family JANLFN01; genus JANLFN01. Next base: position 153,999 of record JANLFN010000006.1, read on the forward strand.
CGCCTTTTATAAGCCTCCGGGTCCGTGCCGATACCCTGTCCGGAGTGCCGGATTCCGGCCAACAAGCGCTCAATTGCCCCATGAATCCGGTTTTTACAGAAAGCGGTGCAGCTTCTCCTGGTCGGGGGGGTACCCCACTTCCCTGACGGTATCAAGCATTGCCCTGATGTTTTCAAAAGGTGTTTCAGTGGGAAGGCGGTCAATTTCCGAAACATCCCGGATTGCCGGACTTGAAAGAAAAGCGGTCTCATCCTCGGGATAATGGACCTTTGCCCCATTGCCTCGGCCTGGGTGTATAAATCGGTAAAAATCCGTATGATGTCATATTTAAAAAGCCGGTATGAGGCAATATGGGCCTTTGCCAGCAAAGCCCCGTTTCCGCGGAATTCGGATACTCTGGCGCCTATAATCCTTGCAGCCGTGTTGCCTATGATGGGTACGCAGGGAAGGCGGTCTACAGCCTGCCCCTTATTATATGCAGCCAGTCTTTCCATGGGCGTCAACGTATCCATACTCAGGCCGCACCTCCAACAAGTTTCTTTGCCAGCCTCACCGCCTCGGCTGCATTGACGGAATAGCCATCCGCTCCGATTTTGTCGGCAAAGCTCTGGGAAATGGGCCCGCCGCCAATCATAACTTTAAAAAGATGCCTTGCGTTTTTCTCCCTGCTCATCTGCCTTCAAGTGGGGCTTCAGCACGTCAAGGCCTGCATACATTGCATCCGAACATATCAGAAGTTCAGGGACAAAATACTCTTCTTTCTCAAAGAGCTCCCCCGCTCTCTCCATTCCGTGGGCAAGCCCTCTGTCTATGGCCTCATAGGCGTCATATTTTTCAACAATCACTTCATTGGCGAGGATTACGGTTTCTTCCTCCTCCATGTTTAATACGGCATCGGACAAGCCTTTATACAATTCTTCTTTGCTTTTTGGCATATTAAGACCCTCCAGTCATTGCTATAGGTAATAGTTCAAAGGTTCATTCTCTTTGGCAAAATGAAGCTTTTCGAGAATCCGGGACCGAAGCCTGAAAAAGTCGGGGTGATTCCTGCTTCTCGGCCTCCCTATGGGAACGTCGATGATTTCCTGTATCTTTCCCGGCCTGGGAGTCATGATGGCAATCCTGTCGCTCAAATATACGGCTTCATCCACATCGTGGGTGACAAGTACCATTGTGGTTCCGCGTTCCCCCCAGATCCTCAGTATCTCGTCCTGCATCTGCATCCGGGTAAAAGCGTCCAGCGCGCCAAGAGGTTCATCCAGCAGCAGGACCTTGGGATGATTTACCAGGGCCCTTGCAAGTGCCACCCGCTGGGCCATGCCAGAGAGACGAACTCACCGGAATAAATATGTAAGTCAACGCTTTCAAGCGCCACAATTCCATTGCCATGGACGTCCTGAAAAACTCTCCTGACCTCCCTGGCGGTTATCGCTCCGCCGTATTTGCTCTCCGGGGAGGAGGCATTCATGTCGGTATTTACCATTTAATCAACCCCCTCTGCCATATGAGCGCCCTGTCCCTGAGCCTGAAAAGAAGGGATATCAGCCCTGAAAAAATTACGGCGATTACAATGAGGCTGGCATAGACCTTGCTGTATTCGGCCCAGCCCTGGGCCCAGTTGATGTACCAGCCCAGGCCCGCTTTCACCCCGAGCATTTCCGAAACAATCAGCGTCAAAAAAGAGGATCCCAGGCCCATGAATAAACCGATGAATATCATTGGAAAGGCAGCGGGGATTGCAACCCTGAAAACAAGGTACCGCTGGCTGGCCCCCAGTGTCTTTGCGACTTCAAAAAACGCGTTTCTCACATTTGCTATGCCTGAGCTGGTCATAACCGTCACCGGAAACCATACCGCCAGCACAATCAGGAATACGCTGGCCCAGAAGCTTGTGGGAAAAGCAGCCAGGGCAATGGGAATCCAGGCTGTGGCCGGTATGGGGCCTATGATTTTTAAAACAGGCATAATCCAGTAGTTGCATTTTTTATTCCATCCGATCAAAGCTCCCGTCACAAAGCCAAGGGTGATGCCAATGAAATAGCCGGTGAACAAAAGCCTCAGCGAATACAGGGTGCTTACGGCAAGAAGCTGCCCGTCGTTGGCCAAAGAGCCCAAAACCTTGCCAGGACCGGGAAAATAAGGGAGCGGAAGCAGCTTCAGCTTCAATGTAGCAATGTCCCAGACCTCTATGAGGATAAAGGCGGCTGTCAGCAGCGGCACCGAATGCCACATTTTTTCTCTGATTTTAGTAACTTTCACCGAAAGGACCAGAAAGGCGAGGTATAATACAATCAACGCTTCCAGCAAGAGGGGATAGGCGTTGGTTTTTGAAAAGCTCTGCTTATTCGGCAATGCCAGGTGCAGGGATATATCTATTATCAGAACAGCCAACGGCAGGATAAAAAACAAACTTTTCCGTAAGCCGCCCAGCCTGGGGCTGCCGGCCCTCTCTCCCGGCATCCCGCCTAAATTGTTTCTTTCAGCGTTTACGACCCCTGAAGACAAATTTGACCACCTCTTATATCACATATCATAGTATTTATATAGTTATAGTAGGTTTTAAGATATTAACAAAGGGGAAAATATCCCCTCTGTTAATATCTCGAACATTCCTGCGCAGAATATATGAATGGCTGTCAAGCTTTCTAAGCTTCCTGGAAGAGAACAGTGGACAGGTACCTCTCTCCCGTATCCGGAAGGAGGACAACGATGGTTTTGCCCTTGTTCTCAGGCCTTTTTGCAATCTGGGTGGCGGCAAAAGCGGCAGCGCCCGAAGATATGCCGACAAGCAGGCCCTCTGTCCTGGCAAGCTTCCTTGAAACCTCAAAGGCCTCCTCATTTTTCACCTTGTATATTTCATCAATAATGGAGGTGTTCAGGACGTCAGGCACAAACCCCGCCCCAATTCCTTGAATCTTATGGGGCCCCGGGTTTCCACCCGACAATACGGGAGAGTCGTTTGGCTCCACCGCTACAATCTTGACATCCGGCTTTCTCGCTTTCAGGACTTCTCCAACGCCTGTGATGGTGCCGCCTGTCCCCACGCCTCCCACAAATATGTCCACCTGACCGTCGGTATCCCTCCAGATTTCCTCTGCCGTAGTCCTGCGGTGTATCTCAGGATTTGCAGGGTTTTTAAACTGCTGGGGAATAAATGAATTGGGCGTTTGTGCCGCCAATTCTTCCGCTTTCCTGATAGCTCCCTTCATTCCCTCGGCGCCCGGAGTTAAGACCAGTTCGGCGCCCAGGGCCTTCAAAAGGTTCCTTCTCTCAATGCTCATGGTGTCCGGCATGGTCAATACCAGCCTATAGCCCTTGGCGGCCGCAACAAAGGCCAGCGCAATGCCCGTATTGCCGCTGGTGGGTTCAATGATGACGGTATCCCCCTTTATCAGGCCTTTCTCCTCCGCATCCTTGATCATGGCATACCCGATTCTGTCCTTTACACTGGATGCCGGATTGAAATATTCCAGCTTTGCTACAACTTTGGCCTCCAGATTGTTTGCCCTGTTGTAATTTGACAGCTCCAGCAGCGGGGTGTTGCCGATGAGGTCGGTCAGATTCTTTGCAATTTTCGACATAATATCGCCTCCAAAACGCATTTTTATTCCGAGTATTCTTATATGTTTTATATATTATCTTCATTTTAATATCCAAAGTGAAATATGTCAATAAGTTTTAAAAATATTTTTAATTTTCCTATATGTTTAATAGGAATTTGGCTCTAACAAAACCCTCATTCACTTTCCATCCATTCATGAGGGCTTGAATATTTTGTCAATAGCATGAAAATTTTGGGGGAAAAATTTTTGTATTTGCGCCATTCCCCGCTGTATCCCCTGGTCAAGAGGCTGTCGGCCACTCCTGTGATTTTCGCCTCCTGCCCATGGAATATGGCTCTTTGGCACATGCTACTTCAATGCCTGCTGGAAATCGTCAATCAGGTCGTCCACGTCTTCCAATCCCACCGAAACTCTCAACAAGCTGTCCGATATGCCCAGCCTCTCCCTTTCGGCCTTGGGCATGGCCGCATGGGACATTTGGGCGGGATAGGATACGATGGTTTCCACGCCGCCCAGGCTCACCGCAACTGCGGCCAGCTTGATTTTTTTCATAAAGCTTCTAGCCGTTTCCACGCTGTCGGTGGCAAAGGAAAGTACACACCCCGGCCCGTCGGCCTGGGAAAAATGGACCTCCCTGCCCCTATGCCCTTCCAGTCCCGGGTAGAATACCTCTCTGACCTTCGGGCACGACTCCAGCCATGCCGCAAGTTTTTGCGCGCCCTGCTGCTGGTAATCCATCCTCACCTTCAGCGTTTTCAAGCCCCGCAGCAGAAGCCAAGAATCCTGGGGGCCCAAAACAGCTCCAAAGCCGTTCTGTACCGCATAGATCCGCCGGGCCAGCTCTTCACCCCTGACAACGGCCAGGCCGCCGATGACATCGCTGTGTCCCCCGATAAACTTGGTGGCGCTGTGGATGACCACATCCGCCCCCAGGTCCAGAGGCCTCTGCAGGTAAGGGGACATGAAGGTGTTGTCTACGATGGTCAGGAGGCCGTGTTCCTTTGCCAGCCGTATGGCGCCTTTTAAATCGGTAATTTTGAGCAGGGGATTGGAGGGTGTTTCAAGAAAAAGGGCCCGGGTGTTGGGTTTGATTTTCCCCCTGACTGCCTCCAGGTCGCCGGCATCCACAAAATCCACCTCAAGGCCGAACCGGCTGAAGTAGCCTGTGGCAATCCGGTAGGTGCCCCCATACACATCCTCACACACAATCAAATGCTCACCGGCGGAGAAGATGGAAAGCACCGAAGAAGTGGCCGCCATGCCTGAAGCAAACGCAAAGCCCCGGCTTCCGTTTTCAAGCTTTGCGATGGTGTCTTCCAGCGCTTTCCGGGTTGGATTTCCCGACCTGGAGTAGTCATACTCCTGGGGCTTCTCCATATCCCCGTGGTGGTAGGTGGATACCTGATAAATGGGAATGCTCAGCGCTCCTGTCTGCGGATCCATCTCATTCCCGTTGTGAATAAGCTTTGTACCGAAATTCATTGTCCCTCACCTCAATGCCTGATCAAGATCGTCTATAATGTCATTGACATTTTCTATTCCCACCGAGAGCCGCAGCAGTTTATGGTTTACCCCGAGCCGTTCCCGCATATCCGCCGGTATAGCCGAATGCGTCTGCACAATGGGGTAGGTTATAAGGCTTTCCACACCGCCCAGGCTCTCGGCAAAAATAATCACCCGCACCCTTTCAAGAACCTGCTCCACCAGCGCTGTGTCTCTTACCGAAAAAGAGATCATCGCTCCAAAACCGGATGCCTGCCTCTTGGAAATCTCATAGCCCTCATGGTCCCGAAGTCCTGCATAATACACCCGTTCCACCTTTTCATGCCTTCGCAGCCATTGGGCCACAGCCAGTGCATTTTTCTCCTGCTTTTCCAGCCTTACTCCCAGCGTTTTAATTCCCCGGAGAATCAGCCAGCTGTCAAAGGGGGCCAGAACCGCTCCTTCGGATTTCTGTATTAGCTTGATCCTCTCGGCCAGGCTGTCGTCATTCACAAGGACAAAGCCCGCCAATGTATCATTGTGGCCCCCGAGGTACTTGGTGCCGCTGTGGACCACAATATCGGCCCCAAGCTCAAGAGGCCTCTGGAAGTAGGGAGTAAGAAAAGTATTGTCCACAATGGTCAACAGTCCCCTTGACTTTGCAAGGGCGACCGTTGCCGCAATATCGGTAACCTTCATCATGGGATTGGAAGGCGTTTCAATGAAGATTGCGGCGGTAGTGCCTTTTAAGGACCGCTCCACTTCCCCGATGCGGCTGGTATCCGTGTAAGTGAATTCAATCCCGTACCTCCTGTAGACTTCTTCAAACAACCGGTATGTACCGCCATAAAGGTCGTCGGAAATTATAACATGCTGTCCGGGCATAATCAAAGAAAGCACGGTTGAAACAGCGGCCATCCCGCTGGAAAAGGCAAAGCCATACCTTCCGTTTTCAAGGCTTGCAATAGTATTCTCAAGCTCTTCCCTTGTTGGATTTTGAAGCCTGGAATAGTCATACCCCGTTGTTTGGTTGAGACCCGGGTGCCTGAAGGTGGCACTCTGGTATATTGGAAAACTCACCGCACCGGTCTGCGGGTCACAGCCTTTACACCCATGCACCGCTTTCGTCTCAATACTTAATTGTTTCGCATTCCCATAAAGCATCATCACTCCTTTTTTATCTCTGTGGGACAGCTTCCATCTCCGGCCATACATCCTTTGGAAGCCGGCTGCCTCGGCGCATAGAGCCCTTATGCCTCCGCCGCCCTTTTCAGCGCCTGATCAAGGTCATAGATAAGATCCTCCGCATCCTCAATTCCGATGGAGAGCCTTATCTGGTCGGGCGTAACACCCGCAGCCCTCTGTTCTTCCTCAGACAACTGGGAGTGGGTTGTGGTTGCAGGATGAATTACGAGAGATTTGGCATCGGCCACATTTGCCAGAAGGGAGAATATTTCAAGGCTGTCAATGAATTTCTTCGCAGCATCAACTCCTTTTGCCCATAGTTTTATGGTTTTCCCCCCCCAATAACCAAGTAATCCTATTTGTTTTATATAATACAATGTAGGAATATATTTTGTCAATACGATAAACCAAATATTAAAAACGAAATGAGGGAGATTAACCGGTGACAGTGACCAGGGTCCCGGCAAAAGCAACCCTTGCTCCCGGGAACTTGCTTTTATCCGGGATAATTGCAGGCTCAATTCACCTGTTTGGGCAGGGACACCATAACCTCGGTCCCCACGTTCAATTTGCTCCGCACCCATATTTTCCCTTTGTGTGCCTCCACTAAAGCCTTAGCAATCGTCAGCCCTATACCCGAACCTCCCGTGAGCCTGTTACGGGATTTATCCGCCCTGTAAAACCTTTCAAATATATACGGCAGGTCTTCCTCGGGTATCCCCTGCCCGTTATCTTTGACAACCATCTCAACCATTTCTTCCGTACCTTTGACATAGACTTCCACCCTGCCGCCTTCGGGAGTATATTTTAATGAATTGGATAGAAGATTTATTACCACCTGGCTTATTTTGTCCCTGTCTGCAAAAATCAACTGTTCCTCTGCCTCTAATTTTATTTCAATGCCATTATTTCTGAAATCGTTTTCAAAGTTGTGAATAATACTTTGAATAAGCTCCGACAGTTCAAACCGTGTTTTGTTTAAATACAGATTTTCCCCCTCATACCTTGCCAATTTCTCCAGGTCGCCTACCAGCCTGCCGATACGCATTATCTCTTCATGGCAGCTTTTAAGCCGCTGCGCATCCGGCTTCCATATCCCGTCGACCATCGCCTCCATATGGCTCTGGAGGGTTGCAAGGGGTGTTCTTAGTTCATGTGCCACATCAGCGCTCATGCGCTTTCTCAGAATCTCCTGTTTTTCCAGGGTGTCCGCCAGCTCATTGATGGTTGACGTTAATTGGCCGATTTCTTTGGTACTGGATTTTTCAGAAATCCTCTCGCCATAGTAGCCTTTTGATATCATCTGTGCAGCTTTTATCACCCGTGAAATAGGATGGCTGATGCGTCTAGCCATTACAGTACCTAAAATAAGAGCAAAAAACAGTGAAAATACGCCGACGCCTATCAGCATTTTATTCAAGGTGTTTATAAATGCGAGGTCGCTGTCATTGAAATAATACGGCCCAAAATAACCGATTTCAACACTCCCCACCTCTTCAAAATTGTATTTTACCGGATAGCTGGCTTCCACATAGCCACCCCTCCAGTTGGGGTAGCGGCTCATCATGTTTTGGGCCATATGAGAGAGCATTTGGGTGCATAACCCGTTGTTATGAACAGTCGCATCCCAGACTGTTTTACCCGAAGCATCCTTGACTTTTATGATAAGCCCCTGTTCAAGGGCATTGATTCCCACCTTCTCAATGGTATCCCCGTTCCATTTCCCGTCTCCTTTATACTGCTGAGTTATAAGGTTTACGGTATCCTTGCTTATTTGCTCCTGCTTGTTTATAACATACTCCTTGAATTGCCTGTCCAGAAAGATATTGGCAAGAACACTCAAAAACAAAACACTCATCAGTGCAATAAATATATAGGATATGGACAACTTTGCTCTCAAGCTGTATTTCATATGTCACTCACCACCAAATCTGTAGCCGAAGCCGTGAACTGTCAGAATATACACCGGGTTTTTGCTGTCTGTCTCTATTTTCTGCCTCAAGTTTTTTATGTGGGAATCAATGGTCCTGTCATAGACATCAATATCTTCGCTTCCAATCACATTGATCAGCTCCTCGCGGGTGAACACTTTTGCGGGGTGCTTGGCCAGCGCCAGCAGTATTTTAAATTCGGTGGGAGTTAAATTCAATACCTTGCCCGCCTTTTTAACCTCATAGCTGGAACAGTCCACAACCAAATCACCGTTGTTGAATGAAACAGTGTCCGAAAGCGGCATATGATCACCGGAAACCCTTCTTAACAGCGCTCCAACTCTTGCAACAAGCTGCCTTGGGCTGAAAGGTTTTGTAACATAGTCGTCCGCGCCTATATCCAGTCCCTTTAAAATGTCTTTCTCTTCCACCTTGGCAGTTAACATAATAATAGGAACGGCGGATTTCTCTCTTATCCTCCTGCATATCTCTTCCCCGGTAATGTCAGGCAGCATCAAATCCAGGATAATAAGGGACGGACGGACCCTTTCAAACATCTCCAGAGCCTGCTTCCCGTCATAGGCCTCGCTCACCAGGTATCCGCCGCCTTCAAGGTAGGACTTCACTACCTCCACAATTTTAGCCTCATCGTCCACCACCAGAATTCTTTTTACCGCATCTCCCATAACAGCCTCCGTGATTGCTTTGAAAAAAGTTCCCATAAAAGGAGCTTTTTTCCGTATTTCCGTCATTTAACTTCATAGCCCTGATCTTCAATGGTTTCCTTTATGGTTTCAAGGTTTACTCTTTCGGAATCATATCCTACCGTAACCTTTTTGCCTTTCAAATCCACAGTCACGCTGTCCACTCCGTTTAAAGCGCCTACTGACTTTTTTACCGCATTTTCACAGTGGCTGCAAGACATCCCTTCCACATTCAATATTTTTATTTCTTTTGCCATGGCCTAAAACCTCCTGTATTATGATATATATTTAAAGCTGTATTACTGCGTAATACCGTCTTTTTCAGCGGCTGCATCATCCCTGCCGATTACTTCATCAAGCTGTTCTTCATAGCTTCTCAATTTGTTCTGAATTTCTTTTTTTAATTGTATTGCATCCTGCCTGATATATTCCAACTTTTCCTTCTGAATAACCGCTTGCTGCTCTATTTTTTCTTTTTCCAGCAATGCATCTTTTTTAGCTTCTTCTAAAATATTTTCAGCCTGTTGCTGGGTTTTTATTAGAATATCCGCTATTTTTAATTTAAGCTCATTGGTATCTTCTAATTTCCGGCTAAGAATATTCACCCTGTTTTTGAGCTCATTATTCTGCTTTTCAAGTTCCAGAAGCTTAGCATCCTGTTCTTTAACCCTCATTTCCAGCATGTTCGTATCTGCTTGCGCTTGTACAGCTGATCTGTTCTTTACGCTGACCTCTTTAGCGTCTTTGGCCCTTTTGTTGGAATTAAACCGCTTTAAGCTCAAAGAATTTGTCACAACCGATACAGAACTAAATGCCATTGCGCCCCCGGCAATCATCGGATTCAAGAATCCCAATGCCGCAAAGGGTATGCCGATCACATTGTAGAAAAACGCCCAGAACAGGTTTTGTTTTATTTTATTCATCGTCTTCCGTGAAAGGCGGATCGCCGTGGGTATGGTCCTTAAATCCCCCCGCATCAGGGTAATGTCCGCAGCTTCAATGGCCACATCCGTTCCTGTTCCTATGGCCATTCCGATATGGGCGGTGGCAAGGGCGGGCGCATCGTTGATGCCGTCCCCCACCATGGCCACCACCTTTCCTTCGGCTTTCAGCTTTTCAACCTCTTCCGCCTTGTTTTCCGGCAGGACTTCCGCCAAAACATGGGTAATCCCCACCTGCCTGGCAATGGCATTGGCAGTCCGGCGGTTGTCGCCTGTAATCATGTAAACCTCAATGCCCATCCGCTGCAAATCCTCAATGGCCTCTTTGGAGCTGTCCTTCAAGGTATCGGCAACTGCCACAACGGCTTGCATGGAATTGTCGACGGCCATGAGCATGGCAGTTTTTCCTTCGTCTTCAAGCCTTGCGATGGTGGACTCAACGTTTCCCACATCAATACCTTTTTCGTTCATCAACTTTCTTGTGCCGATATAGACGATGCTCCCGTCAATCTCTGCCATAACACCCCTGCCTGGAATTGCTTCAAACCTTTCAGGGTCCGGAATACTGCCAAGTGTCTTTTTGCCTTCTTCGTAAATAGCCACCCCAAGAGGGTGTTCAGAATTTTTCTCGGCGGCGGCCGCCATTTTCAACAGCTCCGTTTTATTGAACCGACCCAAAGAAACTATATCCGTGACTTCCGGCTGTCCCTTGGTGATTGTCCCTGTCTTATCCAATACAACCGCATTCAGCTTGTAGGCTGTTTCCAGATGTTCCCCGCCCTTTATGAGAATACCGTTTTCAGCGCCCTTGCCCGTACCCACCATAATGGCCGTGGGTGTGGCGAGTCCCAATGCGCAAGGGCATGCGATGACCAATACCGCAACCGCGCTGACCATAGCCCTGGTCAAATCTCCGCTGTAGAAGTACCATACGGCAAATGTCAGCACCGCGATTCCTACAACAACGGGTACAAACACACCTGAAACCTTATCAGCGATTTTCTGTATGGGTGCCTTTGATCCCTGGGCATCCTCCACCATTTTGATGATCTGTGAAAGCACTGTATCTTTGCCTACTTTTGTCGCTTCAAATTTGAATGTCCCGTATTTGTTAATGGTAGCACCGATAACGGAATCTCCTGTTTTCTTCTCCACCGGCAGGCTCTCCCCGGTAAGCATTGCTTCATCTATAGAAGAATTTCCTTCGATAATTATTCCATCCACCGGAACCTTCTCGCCGGGTCTGACAATAACGACATCCCCTATTTCAACCTCTTCGATGGGAATATCCTCTTCCACCCCGTCACGTATTACCCTGGCAGTCTTTGCCTGCAGGCCCATAAGCTTTTTTATCGCCTCGGAGGTTTTCCCTTTTGCAACCGCCTCCAGGTACTTCCCTAAAAGGATCAGCGTAATAATAACTGCCGCAGCTTCAAAGTACAGGTCTTTCATCATACCTACCCCTCCGGTCAGGAAGAAAACATTATATAGGCTGTAGAAATACGCGGCTGATGTCCCCATCGAAATCAGTACATCCATGTTGGCGCTTCCGGCTCTTAAAGCATAAAATGCATGCTTGTAAAACCGGAACCCGATGATGAATTGAATGGGAGTTGCAATGGCCAGTTGAAAATAAGGGTTGTGCAGTACAGCCAGCCATGGCACCTCCAGACGGGCGACGGTCAAAACCATTGCGAGCAGCAGAGGGGAGCTTAACAGAGCAGAGATTATAAGTGTTATCTTAAGACCACGTATCTCCTTTTTCCGGAGTTCCCTTTCCCTGTCCTTTGTCACATCCTCTGCCTTTTCAGCATCGTACCCCAAAGACTGTACAGCTTTTATCATATCGGATACTTTTATCTCCGCCGGGTCAAACTCCACCGATGCTTTCTCCGTCGCAAGATTTACGGTTGCTTTAACAACCCCGCCCAGCTTGCTGAGTTTTTTCTCGATTTTTGCTGCACATGCGGCACAGGTCATACCCTTGATTCTTAAATCCACCCTGCTTTCCCCGGCTGCCTTTTCTTCTATCACTTCATAGCCAAGTTTCTTTATACTGGACTCTAAGTCCTGCATGCTCACAAGCTTGTCATCATACTCGACCGTGGCTTTTTCCATTGCAAAGTTCACATTTGCCCAGCTGACTCCATCCAGTTTGCTTAATCCCTTCTCTATCCTTGCAGCACATGCAGCACAGCTCATACCTGATATCTTAAACGATTCCTTCCTGTTCATATCTCTACTCCTTAAAAGTTAATTTTTACAAATTACAAGGTCTTCCTTTCTAATGCCGTTTCTGTTTATTAGCTTCCGCAGCATCCTCCGCCGCCTGCTCCGGCGGGAGGTGTATAATTTTGGATCTCCTTTTTTATATCATTGAGATTCACTTTATTAACATCATCTACCACCTTAACATAACCATGAAGCATGTTCATACCGCATTGGAAAGTAAAATCCTGTGTTGGTGTCAACCACGGTGTTTCCTTCTGGCTTGACAGGTCCAACTGGCCCTGGTATTCCGGGAAAACCACTATGCTATTACATGAATTCAACTGCTCACCGTTAAACTTTATTTTAGCCTTTACACCTTTTTGCAAAACCACCACTGCCGGCGTATATCCCTGGTTATTTACAGTTATGGTTACCTCCTGCTGTCCGTCTTTTACCTGCGCAACCTGGATATTATCCGTAGGTATCTTCCCATTTGCGAACTGCGGCGGTATCGGGCCGCAGCATCCGCCCCCCAGAAGCCCTGAACTGCTTGAATTATCTGATTGAGCAACATCACTGCTTGAAACATTCGTTATATCCGGTACAACTCTGATGTTGCTGCGGATCATTCCCATCCAGCAAGTATAAGGGATGTTGCCGTCTTCATCCGGAGTAAACTCAATCATATTATCTCCTGCTACAAGCTTTTTTTGAATATTGTATTTTGGAATTACCAAAGTTTCATTGCATCCGTTTATATTTTTTGCATCCGCTTTCATATTCCATTTCACAGGAATTCCTTTTTGGACCACAATAGGTGCATATTTGCCTGATTCCAGATTTGTTGTGACCACCTGCACATTGTCCTCAATTTTCGCTACGTTTCCTGCTCCTCCTGATGATGCATAGGCCATGCTAAACCCGGATAAGCTTAATCCCCGGTTTACCATGATGATGCCTAATACCATGACCAATACAGCACTGGCCTTCATCATCCTATGGGTAAATTTACCGCTTAAAAAGGAGCTGATTGCGCCAAAGCCAAACATTAAAGGCACGGTGCCAAGGCTGAACATGAGCATGGACAATGCCCCGGCAAAGAAACTGCCTGTACCTAAAGCATAGATCTGCATGGCCTGAAGCGGGCCGCACGGCATCAATCCGTTTAATAATCCGACATAGAATGGGCCGTGCTTTCCATTGCTGTTATGAATCTTGTTGCCGAATATCTTGGGCATCCGCGGATTAAGCTTTCTGAGCCACGGGAAGATATTTAACATATTCAGCCCCATGATAACCATAAAAACACCGGACAAAATAGCTACGATTCCTTTTGCCGCCCCGGAAAAACTGATTACAGAACCTAAAGCACCTGCAATACCCCCGATAATTGTATAAGAGATGACCCTTCCTGCATTATACATCAGGCTCGGTTTAAGCTTTGCCATCTTCGTTGTATCCTCTTCCCCATACCTGTATGAGACACACTGCGACAGGTTTATTCCGCCGCACATGGCAATACAGTGAAGAGAGGTTATCAAACCGACCGCAAACAGTATTCCATATCCCATGTTTTGGTTGATTTGCGGAATAAAGTTGAAGCCTATCGTGTTCTTAATGATAATATAAATCGCAAACAGGATAATCCCTATACCTAACCATTGATTGACCGGCATCTTGTCACCGGATGCCTTTTTCTTGCCTTCTTTAGTTGCAACAGCCTGATTTCCGGGTTTATTTACGACCTTGTAATCAAGCCTTTCAATGGCTTCTATAATTGCGTCAAGCCCTATGGTATTGGCATCATAGGTCACATACACATTTGAACTGCTGTAAATGGCTTTGACCTCCACAATACCTTCCATCCCTTTGAGCTTGTTTTCAATCCGCATTTCGCAGCTTGTACAAGTCATTCCTTCAATCTCAAGAATTTTGCGCACAAGTTTCTGTCCCATGGTATCCTCCCATAAACCCTCTTTTATTTTATGGGCATATCATAGCAGCAAAATGTGGAGATATTATGGAGATTGCTTTTTAAATTATTAACTAGACTTGTGCACTAATTTGTAACAAAATGTATTGGTAGTGCAGCCAATAACTGTATTGCCAATAAGTTGGCAAAATAAAAGCATAAGTAGACCAAATGTGGTAGTTTTAAATTTACTAGAGATAAAACATTCCACGGGGATCAAACTTATGCCTGAGATAATAATGATAGAGCAAAACCAGGATATAATCAACTATATAAATATGCTAAATTTACCTATTTCTCCTGCTTTGCGAAACCATATGGTCAATATGATTTCAGGCATAGTAACAACCGAAGGGAACAAAACTATCTCTGCAATTTATGAAAAGCTTACATGCAACCGGGATAGAAGTAGCGGTTCAAGGTTTTTAGGAGAGTATAATTGGAGTAACGAGTATGTTGACCACAAAAGGATAACCCACTCCCTCAAAGAGATTCGTAAGAATGTGAAGGAAGGCACTGTAGGTTTTCTTATCATAGATGATTCTTTGAGTAAAAAAGATAAGTCTACCAAGAATATCGAGGGCCTTGAATATCACAATTCTTACAGCGATGGTAATAAGCCTATGTGGTCACACTGCGTAGTAACTTCCCATTATAAAATCTCCGACTACTCAATGCCGCTTAACTTTAAGCTTTACCTTAGAGAACAGTTCTTCGGCAAGAAAGCTAAGAAACTCTTTAAGAATAAGCAGCAGCTTGCAGTGCAACTCATTGATGAGTTTTTACCGGTTACAGAAGTAACGTACTTACTCATAGATGCCTGGTATACATCCGGCAAGATGATGCTCCATGCTTTATCCAAGGGATATCACACGATTGGAAGAATTAAGCCCAATAGAGTGATATATCCGGCAGGTATCAAAACAAACGTCAAAGAGTTTTCCAAACTAGTTAGTAAGGAGGAAACCCGCCCGGTTACAGTGGGGGACCAAACCTACTATGTTTACAGGTATGAAGGAAAAATCAATGACCTTGAAAATACCGTAATCCTGTTCAGTTGGAGCAAAAAGGACTTATCCGATGGCCCGGTATTCATAATAAGTACTGATGTAAGCCTTACCACCTCCAGAATTATCGAATACTACCTGAAACGCTGGGATATTGAAGTAAGTTACCGGTATCACAAGACCGGACTTGGTTTTGATGAGTACCAGGTTGAATCCTTAACCTCTATAAAGCGTTTCTGGAGCATGGTCTTTATGACCTATACTTTCTTGAAGCTTTTCAGGGCTTCAAACAAGAGAACCTTAAAGCTCGAAACTATTGGAGATACCATAGGGTATTTCCGCAAACAATACTTGGTTAGTATTGTTAAATTTGTATTTGCTTGTGCTGAAAATGGTATGGATATCGATACCACATTTTCAAAGTTAGGTATCGCTGCATAAATATTTACATTTTACTGCACAAGTCTAGTTTGCGTATTATTTTGTTTCTGTGTATCCGGTGTCTGGTTATTTCCTGTATTCGGGGCATTCTGCGTGGTATTCCGTTCAACACCTTCATTTTCATTTTCTAAAAGCTCAAAACCATTTTCCTCATTTTTTGGTTCTTTATATATAAGCATGCTTCCTATCATTTTTAGTAATCCTGCCATCCCTTCACCGTCCTATGCAGAATAATCTATGGTATAAATTATTTGCTCACCTTATCAATGTTATGCAATCAGAATTTTCGGGCAATGATATAAATGGGAACAGCAATGGGAAATAAGGTATTAACATTTAACATAGATCTTAACAAGTAAGTAATTATTAACTATTAAACCAAGTAAGCTTCATAACACCAATAAAAATGGGACTTTGGGAACCAATAAATAATACTATCAGATCATGTCCTGTTCTCCTTAATATTTTATAATCAAATCAATGGAGGTGTAAAAATATGAAATTTTCCGAATTTAACAAATATTAATAAAATTACCCCAAATTCAACATAGCCTTTAACGAATATTTATATCTGAGATTAGTGAAAACTCTGGCTTGTTAAAAGTAGTCACTATCATGTAGGTAATTTTAACTATATATGAACCATCAAAATGGTTTATATAACAAAATCATAATTCATAATTTAAAGGAGGATGATTTTCATGAGAAAGAGTATGAAAGTTTTATTAACTGTAATGGTTGTCCTAACACTGCTAACAACAAGCTTGTGTAGTGTTTATGCAAAACCTCGGGAGTCTGATGATGAGAGACAGTCAAGTAGATGGCAGCAACAACAGGGACAACATGGACAACAGGGACAATGGCAGCAGGGTGAAACGGACAATATAAATATATTTGAGGATGTAGATAAGGACTTTTGGGCGTATCAGGCAATATTAGACCTTACAAAACGTGGAATACTTAATGGATATTCCGATAAGACGTTTAAGCCGAACGCCAACGTAACAAGATCTGAGTTTGCTAAAATGCTCACAAAGACGTTAAATTTAACATCAACCGGTAATACACAGACATTCGCAGATGTCCCACCGTCAAGTTGGGAATATAATGCGGTTGAAGCTGCAAAGAACTATTTAACAGGGTACCAGACAAGCAATGGTACATTATATTTCTATGGAAGTAGAAATGCAGTTCGTGAAGATATGGCGGTTGCATTGGTAAAAGCTCTCAATTTAACCGTAGAAAGCGATAATGGTCAGCTGCAGCAAATATATACAGATTATAATGCAATATCCCCCAATTTAAGGAATTATGTCTATACTGCTTATAAAGATGGCATAATGATAGGATCAAATGGAATGTTTGCTCCACAGGGTAATTTAACAAGGGCACAAGCAGCTACTCTACTGGAGAGGGCATTGCAAAAAACTGAAAAAGTAACTGTCGATGACAGTGATAGCCAAAAAGTAGTCGTTGGCAATTCAAATACAGGCAGTACACTGGATACAGATGCCACATTGAGTAATTTGACAGTCAACGGAACGACGGTTTCCGGTTTCGCTGCAAACATATTTACATATAATGTTGTATTGCCCGCAGGAACAACAGCAATTCCGACAGTTGCCGCTACTGTAAATGATACGGATAAGGCAGCTGCTACTATAGTTCAAGCTGCCGGTTTGCCTGGAACTGCAACAGTAATAGTAACAGCGCAGGATGGAATAACCCAAAAGATATACACTGTAAACTTCACTGTTTCAACAGTATTGGACACTGATGCGACATTGAGCAATTTAACAGTCAATGGAACTACGGTAGCCGGTTTTAATCCAGCCACATTGGCTTATAATGTAGTGTTGCCAGCAGGTACAACAGTAGTCCCTACAGTAGTGGCAACAGTAAATGACACAGGTAAGGCAACCGCGGTAATAACTCCGGCAGCAAGCTTGCCTGGCACAACTATTATACAAGTTACTGCACAAGACGGAACGACTAAAAAAATATATACCATTAACTTTACAGTTGCAGCATTAGATACGGATGCGACATTAAGCTCTTTGACAGTTAACGGAAGTATAATAGCCGGATTTAATGCAAATACGCTTACTTACAATGTAGTGTTGCCAATGGGGACAACTGCAGTCCCTACAGTGGCGGCTGCAGTAAATGACACCGGTAAAGCAACTGCTACTGTGATTCAGGCAACAGGTTTGCCTGGAACTGCAACAGTAGTCGTAACAGCACAAGATAGAACAACCCAAAAGGTGTACACAATAAATTTCACAGTTTCTGCATCATAGGAACTTACTTTGCTACATCAATTATAAAGCATGATTTCATATAGACCAAATAAGTAGAATAAGAGCCAGGAAGGCCGGTATTAGAGGCCTCTGGCTCTTATTCTTTTGTTCTAGTATTTTATTGGCAGTGTACATTATGGCTGCGATGCAATACCATTTTTACTTTTAAGTGCGCAACACTAAATATTAATGTTAAAATGAATTGTGAGGTTTAGCTATGGAGTATATTAAGCTTAAGGTTCTATTAAAAGATTTATACAGACGTTTCTTCAGGGATGAAATCGTTTCCATGGGGGCAGAGATATCCTTTTGCTTTCTATTTTCACTTTCCCCGTTCCTGATTTTTTAATGACATTTATATGTTCCAATACTTCGGGATGAGAAGTATTTTCTGGAAAGCGTGGAATTATTGGCCTGCCCCCGTTTGTTGTACCAAGTTATAAGTTAGAGTCTTTGCCCCTTGGCTATCCCCTGAATTCGTCGTCGTACGAGGATATGAGCAACTACTCCGCCGTGATCAGGCTGACGTACAAGGACACTCTTTTCCTGCTGACCGGCGATGCCCAGGCTGCCAGCGAGCAGGAAATGCTAGCGGGTGGTGCCAACCTGAAGGCAGATGTGCTCAAGGTCGGCCTTCATGGATCACACACAAGTACCTATAATGCTTTTCTGATTGGCATCATGATTTATATAAAGAACCAGAAGCAGTTACTAAAAGAGGTAAAATCCGCGTCGTATACTAGCGAGTAAAATAGGGGTTCGACGACTGATCAGGTCAAAACCCAATCTCTGTTGGTGGAGGTTCAATCTCACCGAACCCCTGAAAAGAGAAAAAGCCTTGAAATTCAGTTATATAAACTGTTCCAAGGCTTAAATTAGTTCCTAGTTGTCTTTAGTGAACAATATAGATGCATGATAAAATGAAGCCTATCAATAGCGCTGAAAGAGATTCAGTAATGTCTGGGAAATCCCTAATCATCTGGGGAAATAGACGAAAAGTCGAAAAATAATGAACTTTGTCAAAAAAACTTCTGTATTATAAGATTTCTGTATTATAAGATTAAAGAAGGAGTATCGAAGAACTGCAAACCAAGTAGTTTTCGATACCCCTTCTTTCAGATTTTTTCGGCTATACTTTGGATACTATTTTCCTAAGGCATCGTCGGCTGCATAGGCTCCGCCAAGGCGTCCTGAAGTAAATGCATATCCGATGCCATCACCGTTACCGACGTAGGTATCACTGAATAATACACCTTCGGTATCTATTCCGACTGCATACAATCCTTTAATCGGAAGTTTTTTGGAATTCAGAACCTGGAAGTTTTTATTGACGTTTAATCCGCCAACAGATGCTAAATTGTTGATTTGAGCGTAAATAGCATAATACGGACCTGAACCATAGGGAACCAAGTATTTGGATGCTTTGCCGAAATCCGTATCTTTGCCGGTCTTGCAGGCCTGTTCATAATTATTGAATGTTTGAGTAAAGGTGGCTTCATCCATTCCCGCATTTTTGGCTAATTCTGCAAGTGTGTTTCCTTTATATCCATCTCCGTTTGTGACCATGGAATCTAACACTTTATCTGCGTCGGTCCAGGGGTGATCTAATTTGAATTTATCCTTCCAAGAAAGATAGAATTCAGGAGGCATTGCCGGCAGCGAGGTAACTTTGATTCCACTCATACCTTGCTTCATCAAGGCATCAATTTGAGATTTTGATACAATTACCAAGTGAAATGGACCTTGGTAAACACTCGTATTTGCAGATGCATCCGGCACCATGACCGCAGATTCATCTCTAAACCTTGCTCCGGAAGGACTTACATTCATTAAGGTAGGAAGATAAGTCAGCATTAAGGGGTAGCTGGCCTTGTCCGCACTATATTGGGCTTTTAGCTTATCCGTCGCTTTGGCTAGAGTCTGATGAAACATTTGGATACCAAAATTAATCGGTTTTTCAGCGCCGACAGCCCAAGCCATCTTCAAGCCTTCACCGACATTTTGGGGAAGACCTCCGAGTATCGGGTCAAACCCGGAAGCTTCTTTGACCATTTCCTTATCTCCTGCATAACCGCCTGTAGCAAGAATGACATTTTTTGCGGTGATATCGAGGATAGTGCCATCTTTCTTTTTCGCTTCGACACCGATAACAGCACCATTAGCATCTGTCAGAAGTTTCGTGCCTGTGGTCTCGGTGAGGACTTGACCGCCGGTTTTTTCTACCGAATCAGCCAGCATTTTTTTCAAGTAGCCCTGGCGATCCCCATAGGCGGGAAGCACATGCATCTGTTCACCTGCAAAGTTAAGAAATGTTGTTGGATACCCTTTGCTGGTTAACCAGTCATAGGTGTCTCCTGAATTTGTTATATATTGTCTTAGATCTGCAGCATTCACCCGCCAGTGGTTCAGAACGATCCAGTCGGAAATAATTTTCTCTTCGTCAACCGTAACACCATTTTTAACAGCTACGCTGGAATTGATAAATTTACCGGCCCAGGATATATTGCTTGCTCCGCCGATGGTTGATGTTTTTTCAATAAGGATTACCTTTGCACCCTTGTCTGCAGCCGCAACTGCTGCTGATACGCCGGAAGCCCCTGCTCCGACTACCGCAACATCTGCTTGCAGTTTCTCAGTCTTGGCAGTGGTGCTTGGAGGTGCCTTTTGAGTACACCCGATTAACATTGCAGGTATCAACAATACTCCAAGTAATATCGAGAGTATCATTTTGAGATAGGACTTCTTTTTCATTTAACTTATCCCCCCATTTTTCTTTTATTATGTCCTTTTTTTTATTTTCTATCTATTATAATATAAAAACAAAAAAATAAAAAGTAGAAAAAAAGGCAGGCAAACCCTTTAAGAAAATAATAAACTTCGGTGTAGCACTAATAATTGTCATTGGGGACGGTTAGTGTGAAAACAAAATAAGCTGAGAAAAAGAAAAAATAAATAAGACCTGCTTGCCTTAGACAACAGGAAAGATTTAATATAGGGATTTCCATGAAGAACTTTTCTGGATTTAACCTTTCCAGCACTTTCATCGACTTTTTAGAAGAGCTTGAAGAAACGGGTGAAACCCAGAAGCTGACCACCGACCCTGAAGCAAGGGTCATGCAGAGTAAGGAAGGGTATCACTGCAGCTACAATGTACAGACCGCAGTTGATAAAGGCAGCCATTTGATTGCAGAAACAGAAATGCATTAAAGCAGGTGTTCTTCCTAACGAAACGGCAGGGTACGACCAGATGCTTGAGGTTTCTGAAAAGTGGGACAAGAAATACCAGGCAGCTATGAAGATCTGGAAATCTAATTGGGATGTTATTTGCCCATTCAGTTTATTCTCCTTAATGCTATCCTGTTTCGGATCTTAAGGATGATGTTTTCTTTCGATGTATGGAAAACCAGCAGATTATCTTTTGATTTTAGCAGTTCCCTGGTTGCATCCTGCTCGCTTACAGGACCAATTATTGCAATATCATCAACATATTCAGCATCATTTTCTATATGCGATTTGAGAACTTCAAGTTTTACAAACTGATTCGGGTAAAGATTTCTCGCTTCCTCCTCCCATTTCATAACAAACAACTCCATTCAAAATCTTTGTTTTTATTATACCACTTTGTAAAGCATAAAAAATATATAAAAGAGTCGCCGTAGATGCACCTAATTGGTTTTGTGGCTAATGGGAAATTCAACTACCACAACATTTTTTGTACTTTTTACCGCTTCCGCAGGGACAAGGACCATTCCTTCCCATTTTAATCTCTTTTCTTATTGCAAACTTACCTTCTCGCCATGCAATCTGGACACTTCCTAATTTTTCATGGTGTAACTGCTTCCAAATACTTATTGGTAAGTCTCCGTGTTCGAGTGTCGTTTCGCCGTCAATATTATAGTCCACAAAGCAAATAAATTTGTCATTATTAGGAAATAGTTCTTTATTACCTCTTGCGTCATTTCTATATACGTTTATATAAAGAGCATCTGCATCCATGGTTCCATATTTGCGTGGTAGAGTAGGCGAAGGTACGTTTCGTACGGTTTTTAACCAGTCTACGCCTCTGTGGATTATTTCCAATATCTTTTCTTTTTCTGAAATGTCTCCAATAAACAAGTGGGCTTTTAATCTTTTTCTATCGGGTATACTTGCATCCTCAACATGGTTTACTTTATATTCTTTCTCCGTATGGTTAGGAAAACGGTAATTTTTAATTTCTTGCATATCAATTGGCTCTGTTGAAGCATCAAAAATAATGCAATCTCCTCTTTCTATCACACCTTTCATTACATTATCGAAAGGTCTAACCATGTCAAAGTAATGGTGCCCGAGGACCGTCCCCGTGCACCACCATTTCAAAAGCATAAGTCTTCCTTTTAAGCTGCCGGCGGGGGTACAGTCTTTGCGGGCCCCTTAAGTTTATATACACCCAATAGTACTGCTATAACGAAATAGCACACCATGGAGATAGTGATATGGAACCTTACGTCAGTATTGCCGGTTACCTGAATTAAAGCGCCTATATAGAATGTGGATATGAAACCACCTACATTGATGGCAACCATCACAGCTGAAATAGCTTTTGCCGTGGCTGCAGGGGGAACCATAGCACCCACATCCATCATAAAGGCGGGCATGACAAGGCTGAAAGCAATTCCAATGATGACTGCTCCTACGGTTAAAATCAGCAGGGTTTTAGCATAGATTACAACAATCAACCCCAGTACAGCTACTACCAATGAAACTGGAATGACGAGCTTTTTCAAAATCTTCACGATTGTACCGAAGACGGCCCCAGCGGCCATTCCTCCTACGGTCCACAGGGAGAGCACGGCTCCTGCAGCTGCCGCGTTGCCAAGGTTGCCGTCGACGATAATGGTGGACATGTTAAGCAGCAACGGGTACATAAGCATCATCAGCAAACCAAACACTGCGGATAAGCCATACACTCCAAGGGGCATTTTGACTTTTTCACCGCCTTGCATCTGTTCTTCTTTTGGTGGCTCGGGGAGCCAAATAAGTACGATAAAGAAAGCGAGTGCGCCAAAGAGGAAGACAAAGAAAGTGAGAGCCCAGTTTATGGCGCAGAGAATACCTGCCACCATCTGCATCACGATACCGCCCACATTCATTATAACTGTTCCTAAACCCATCATGCCCGGAACTTTCGGTCCATCAATAAGCTTGAAGATCAAAGCATTAGCAATAGGAGACGCTAAACCCATGGCTATGCCAAAACCGGCCCTGGCAACAAGGATGGCTGTAAAGTCCCGGAAGAAATAAGGCGCTATTCCAAATACGGTAAACAGCACCATGCTCATAAGAGTCATCATCCTGTATGAAACTTTTGTCCCCAGAAGAGCTCCGGATACGATAGTAGCCGGAATTATAAACAAAGAGGGAAGGGTGGTAACCAGTGCAATCGTAGTAAAAGGGATATTCGGGAAAGCCTTTGCGATATCTGCCAGGGCTGGAGTGACAGCACCAATACCCATTGACATAAAGAACAGTGTCATTATAGCAATTGCTGTGGTAGTCTTGTTACTCTTCATTATCATCATCCTTTCAAATATTGAATTTTTGATTTATATGATTTGCGATAAACCTTTTACAATCTATTTTTGGGTGCCCCGTAACAGAATTCGGTTTTAGAAGCGGAGTACCACAATTATTGCAGTGTTTTTCAACATTTTGAATACACTGGAATTTTGTTATGTTAAAAAGCACTAGCTATCGCAAATCATAAGCAGGGATTCCTATGTTGCGAAAAGTACCTATTCATCTGGACAAAAAAGAGGATTCAACTGTTTTTACTATGTAAATTCTTTTTCACAATATATCTACACAGAAAAACAATAAAGCCTGGGAATCGGCAAAATCATAACAATGATGAGAGCTTATGGTGTCCACTAAACCCATGAGTTTCAGAGTAGTTTACAAAGGGATCTTGATGTTTTCATACCTTCAATGGTGAATCCCAAAGCATCCAACAGCTGGAATTCAGTGATACGCTTGGGGTTTCTCCATGGTGTGTTTTAAATTTCTATTTTTCAATTATTCCCAAAATAACTGCTTTGATATTCTCCAACTGGGCATTGGGTAGAGCAGATGTAATAATTACATCTGCTCTTGGAATTTATGTTGGATAATTCGCTGTTACTTTGCTTTATTCAATTGTATTATGCTTATTGTCTTATACTTACTCGGTCCATCTTAGCAAATCAGAAATGCTGCCTGTTGAAACATCGTAAAATCTCTGCTATCTTCCTATGGTTGCGTCAACAATGACTTTGAGGTTTTCCGGTCTGGGATTCGGCGGTATTGAGCATCCCGTAGACATGATGAAGCCTGTAGGGCCGATTTCCTCGCACAGTCTCCGCACATATTTGTAAACCTCATCCGGCGTGCCCAGAGAGATCATTGCTGGCGGGACATCTCCGGTGATGCACATGTTATCGCCGAGGATTTCCTTAATCTTGAAGATATTGGTCAGACTATCCGGGTCAAAAATGGTGGTAGCTTTGGGGAAGTCAAGGAAATAGGTCAACCTTTCATCCCAGTTCGCATCAACATGGAAGAACACCTTTGCCCCTTCGCCTTCTTCAATAATGATGTCTGCAAGCCTCTTAAAGTATGGCCAATCAAATTTTTCAAACATCTTCTTCGATATGAAATCACCGCCGGCACGGGAGTTGCCGTGGAAATGTGTAAGGCCCGGTACAGCTTTCATTGCCTGTCTCAGGCTGTCCTCAGCTTCTTTCTCCATGACATCCATCGCAGCCAGGACCTTATCCGGCATCCGGTGCAGATCCCTCATGAACTTACTGATGGAACGCGCTGCAGTGAGAGTCTCATATGGTGGGATAACCATGCCCCCACCCTGGGTGTTTACAAGGCCTATCTCTTTAGCCTTATTTGCGGCATAGGTCATTTCTTCCATATTCGGCGCCAGTTGTTCCGGCGTATAGCCGATCCTGTTGTATAATATGTCATTGGTGACATAAGCCCAACCTTTATCTACAATTGTGTCATAATCCTCTTCTGTCATATAGCCCACTTCCTCCAGCTGCCAGATGGCATCATCGGGAAGATCGATTCCGGGCTGCTTAACCTTGCAAAGCCAGAAGGCTCCAAAGAAAGCACCTCCATTTTGAACACTTCCACCGTCGATATCTGGAAGCTCCTGGTATGCCTTTGCTACCGTGTCTATTGCCCATAACGGCCTGCGGACAAAATCCGCCATGACTGCATTGGGGTCACCATACTTGATCAATCCCGGGCCCAATAACACAATGGGAATCCTGTCCGGCTTCTCCATATTCATAGCTTTTTTGATTCTATCATAGCGTTCATTGTATAGTTCCTGAACTGTTTTCATTCAACTACACCCCCATATACTTTTTTGAATATTCTACAGTTTCCTGTGCATTCCTGCATACGTGGTCAGCGCCCACATACTTGCAGGTAGCCTCATCGACAGGGCCTCCGCCTATGAGCACTTTGATGTCCCTGCGCAGGCCTTCCTTCTCCAAGGTGGCAATACACTCCTTGATGTTGTCAAAGGCAGTGGTCAAAAGGCAGGAGATTCCTATAACCTTGGGCTTATACTGCTTTATAGCCTCAATGTACTTTGCTGTGGGCACGTCAACTCCCAGGTCGATCACGTTGAAGCCGTTGCTGCTCATTACCGTAGTAACGATGTTCTTGCCGATATCATGGATGTCGTCATAGATCGTTCCCATAACAAAAGTGCCGTACTTGGAAGCAGCTCCTGAACCTGCATCTCCTCCGATCAATTTGGAAGCTTCGTTGAATATTTCTGCGGACATAATCAGTTCGGACAAGAAATATTCCCTTTCCTCAAATCTTTTACCGACAATCCCCATGCCTGCCTGAAGGTCTGCGATGATTTCCAGCGCCGGCACATTCTGCTCCTTTAAGGCCTTAACCTCTGCAATCACTTCATCTTCATTGAGGTCGCCCATTACATCAACCAATTTCTTGCTCATTTAGACATCTCCTTCTTATTTTTATGAATCTCCCTCTCATTTTTATGATTGTGATTTAGTAATTCTATCCTCAAATTATTCTGTCCTTCGTATAAAATATAAAATATCGATATGAAAATTGATGCATTTTATACGATTGATAGTTAAGATGTCTTATGATATAATTATATAGTTTTATATACATATATAGTTCATTCATAAATTGCATTTGAACCTATAACCGGTATAATGAGTACATTAACTTTATTTTCTTATCCATAAATTTAATTAGGCGATAGAAAACTCCAGGAGATTTTTGCATGCCTGAGGGGACAAACGAATTGCCCCCCTAGGTACATAGAGGTTTAGAGATTTGCTATATAATTACATTACAAAAGCACACCATTGAGACCAGGATAGGGAACCTTGGGGAAGTCTGGCCGGTCACCTGGCGATCCATGAATGTCATCGCAGCCTGTTGAAACATCGAAAAATAATTCTATCTTCCCATAGTTGCGTCAACAATAGCCTTGATGTTCTCCGGTTTGGCATTCGGCGGTATCGAGCATCCCTGAGCCATGATGAAGCCTGCAGGGCCGATTTCCTCGCACAGTCTCCGCACATATTTGTGAATATCATCCGGCGTACCCAGGGCGATCATTGCAGGCGGAACGTCTCCCGTGATACACATGGTATCGCCAAGGACCTCTTTAATCGGGAGTTTCCGTGGAAATGTGTAAGGCCCGGTACAGCTTTCATTGCCTGTCTTAAGTTTTCCTCGTACTCTTTTTCCATGACATCCATGGCAGCCAGGACCTTATCCGGCATCCGGTGCAGATCCCTCATGAACTTACTGATGGAACGCGCTGCAGTGAGAGTCTCATATGGTGGGATAACCATGCCCCCACCCTGGGTGTTTACAAGGCCTATCTCTTTAGCCTTATTTGCGGCATAGGTCATTTCTTCCATATTCGGCGCCAGTTGTTCCGGCGTATAGCCGATCCTGTTGTATAATATGTCATTGGTGACATAAGCCCAGCCCTTGTCTACAATTGTGTCATATAACCTCGGCAATCACTTCTTCTTCATTGAGATCGGCCATCGCATCAACCAGTTTTTTGCTCATTTAGACATCCTCCTCTTATTTTTTTTGATTGCGGTTCAGTAATTCTATCCTCAAATTATCCTGTCCTTCGTATAAAATATAAAATATCCATACGAAAATTGACGCATTTTATACGATTGATAGTTAAAATGTCTTGCGATATAATCATGCAGTTGTATATATACGTTCAATTCATAAGTTGTATTTGAATCTGTAACTGATATAATGATTACGTTAACTTATATATTCTTACTTTTTATAATACTATCAGAGCTGTATGCTTTAACTATGAATATTTGGAGGAAAATCTACGATCAAGCGAGAAAATAGAAGATTTCCCAAGATTTATTAAGGAGGTATATTTATGAGAACCGACTTCAATTTCCTCGTCCAAATATTAAAACCACTCCAACCTGAATATATTCAGATAAATGAAGGGAATGTAATAATTAAAGCAGTAAAATTCATTAATAAGGCGCAAACCGCCTTTGAGCCTGATATTCTTTATATTGATAGAGGCTTGATTCAGATTGATAATCTTCCCATGCAAAATGTTTTGAATATTCTGTGTATGGACAGCATCCCGGTACAGGCTCATCATTTTGAAAATACAAGGCTAAACATGATTGTATTTAAAAAAGATGTGGATATCTACAATATTTTCAACAAAATCCAGGAAGCCTTATTAAAGGAGCAGAATTTAGATTTCTGGTCAACAAAATTCATTTACTTGCTTACTAACAATTACAGTTTTCAGGATATTATCGATTTAGGGTGTGAAATGCTTGGAAACCCTGTGAGTATTACTGATATGAGAGGCAAATGCATTGGCATTACAAAAAATGTAGAAATAAGCGATGATGGTGTATGGAATGAGCTTTCAACAATTGGATATATATCTTATAATTCATTTATGAATGATTTAAAGAGCAATTTGCACACGATGATCGGTAACAGTAAAGCTCCTTTTATATGGGCCGATTCAAACACTAAATATAGAAGAATCTTCAGTAAAATTGAAATTGGGAACATTCAAGCAGGGACCTTAGCAGTTGTTGAATATAAGAGACCCTTTAATGAGAATGATTTTAGTCTGGTATCGCTCTTGTGTGATGTTGTAACTGTTGAATTACAGAAAAATAAGTTTATTAATTATTCCAGCAGATCAATAGATGAGAGCATTCTCGAAGAATTTATCTCAGGAAAAGTTATGAGAAATGAAGCAGAAATAATTGAAAACAAAAGAAAAATGCTGAAACTGGCATCAAATGCTATCCTGTGTTTAATCACCATTGATGTCAGCAAGGCAGTTGACGGATCTCAATTATCTTTGAACAGTATGAGCAGGATTATAGAAAATATGTTTAAAAACAGCAGAACTATTGTATATAATGGATTTATTACCTTACTGTTAAACAGTAAGAAAAATAATTACTGTTTTGAAAACGAGCTCAAAATCTTGAAGGGATTCTTTGAAGGCAAGCAGATATACGCTGGTGTCAGCCGTTGTTTTTATTTATTGGAAGATATGCATGAACATTATATGCAGTCAATTAATGCGTTGAAACTGGGCAAGCTGATGAACGACGGAATATCAATTTACTTATATGAGGATTTTGCCATATATCATATTGCAGAAGCTTGTTCAGGGAACGGAGATCTTAAGAAATATTGCCATCCTTCACTGCTGACGCTTATGGAGTATGACAAACATAATAATACCGAATTTACTCAAACGCTGTACACTTACATTGATTGTTCAAAAAGCATTACAGTTACAGCTAATGCTCTTAATATACATCGCAATACCTTACTTTACCGTATTAAAAAAATACAGGAAATAATGAATGTAAATCTTGACAACAGCAATATCCTGCTGCAGCTCCATCTTTCATTCAAAATGATTGAATATGAGAAATTAAATGCAAATGTTACGTCTTCTATGCCCTCGTATTTTATTAATAATTATCATTGAAATAATTGAAAATAAAGATATTTTGTGTGAAAATTTCAGCTCCAATACAAGTACACTTTTAATAATTTGTTTTAATTAATATCTGCTATAATAAATCTATATTCAGCTGCTTTGACTTTCATTTAAAATGCAGCAAGCAAGCAAATAAATGCATTCATTATTTATTGTCTTTAAAGGGAGGTCCTTATGAAAACTGACATGGGTTTCATCGTTCAAGTTTTAAATGCTTATCAAATTGAACATATTCAGATTAATGATAAGAACATAGTCATAAGAGCAATAAAATTTATAAATGAAACGCAAACTGTATTTGAGCCGGAAATCCTTTATATTGGATACAGTTCAACAATTAACAATGTTCTGCCAATACAGGTTCTGCAAATACAGAATACTTTAAATATAATTTGCATAGGAAATTTCCCCATAGAATATTTAGAAATGTCAAAATTAAATCTTATAGTCATCTCCGGAGGTGTGGATATTTTTTGCGTTTTTAATGAAATTCAGGAGGCATTGCTAAAAGAAAATCCATTCAACCTATGGCCCTATGAATTAATCAAACAGTTAACATCCGAACACGGAATAAAAGGTATCATAAAAACCGGTTATGAAATGCTGGGAAATCCTATTTATATTGCCGATTTGAGCAGTGATACAGTTGCTATTATAAGTAAAAAAGAAATTAATGATGATACTGTATGGAATGAATTTTTAACTAAAGGATATTTATCTTATGATTCACATGTATTTTATTCGAATAATAATCTATTTATCATTGCTAAAAACAGAAATTCCTCTTATTATTGGCAGGATACCTATGCAAAATACCGAAGAATTATAGGCAAAATAACTGTTGAAAATAAACAAGTAGGCATAATGGCCGTTATTGAATATGAGAAAGCATTTTGTGATAATGATCTTAGACTTGTATCTCTCTTATGTGATGCAGTATCTATTGAGCTGCAAAAAAATAGTATTATACATTATTTAGATGGAAAAATGTATAAAAGCATACTTATAGATTTACTCTCAGGAAAAATAAGAAGCAAGGAAGCATTTGAAGAAAAGAGGAAGGTATTAAAAGTACCTCTTAAAACTTATCTTTATGTAATGGCAATAGATATTAATGAATTTTCTGATAAGTCTCATGACTCGCTCCTTTCCTGGAGCAGGATAATTGAAACGTTGGTTAAAAACAGCAAAACAGTCGTATATGACGGCTACGTCATCATACTCGTGAACTATGATAAAGCAAATGATTTTTTCAATGAGGACTTTAAGATTTTAAAAAAACTGCTTGAAGAAAAACGAATGAAATCAGGAGTCAGCCGTTGTTTTTACAGCCTTGAAGATTTGCGGGAGCATTATATTCAATCAGTCTACGCTTTAAAGCTCGGCAAGCTGTTGCATGATGAAAGGAATGTTTTTTTGTATGAGGATTATGCGATATTCCATGTCGTTGAAGCCTGTTCAGCTGCCGGTGATCTGAAGAAATATTGTCATCCTTCACTGCTGAAACTGATAGAGTATGACAAACAAAATAATACCTCTTTTGTACAAACTCTAGCTAAGTATGTTTATAACTCAAAAAATGTCGCAGAGACAGCTAATGACCTTCATATTCATCGTAATACCATACTTTACCGTATAGAAAAAATCAGTGAAATCATGAATGTTGACTTGACCAACAGCAATATTATACTTCAGTTACATTTTTCATTTAAAATTATTGAATATGAGAATAAATGCAAAATATATCATACATGATTCCAACAACAATAATTTTCGTCCCCTCCAAAGATGGTCACAGCCATTGTGAGCTGGAATATACTTCGCCAGATGCATTAGCTCACGGGACGGTTAATGTGCACCACTTTAAGAATCCTGCCGTCTGGCGCTGTGAAATCCACTCAATTGCCTTTATTCTCAATGTCAAGCAGTTTTTTCACAGGTATGGTAAGCAGTTTTTTCAATGTACGGTAAGGAGTTTTTTCACGTAAACAGTTCAGGATGCTTCAACCGGTAGGACTCACCCTTGAGGGAAAAACATTTAGCATGGTGCAGTATCCTGTCAAGCAACGCAGTGGTGAGGACCGGATCTCCCATCATCTCAGCCCAGTCTGTGATTTCCTTGTTGGTAGTAAAGACGATGGATGAGGTCTCATATGTGTCACTAATAAAGGTAAAAAACCTATTAGCCTGGCTGCGTGATATCGGGGTATATCCAATCTCATCGATAATAATCATTTGAGCCTTTTTGATATTTTTAAGGCGGAATCCGGCAGTGCGCTCGGTTTCGGCAGTATCCAGTATCTTTATGAGGTTTACCATCTTCTCAAAGCATACGGTATATCCGCTGTTGATTGCTTCTAGTCCGAGGCCAACCGCTATCATAGTCTTGCCAAGGCCCGGAGGCCCGGCAAGGACGATATTACCACAGGTATCAAGCCATGTGAGTTCTTTCAGTTGCTTTATCTGGCTCTCGGTTATACCGGATTCCAGCTCTGCCGGATTGAATTCCTCAAGTGGGTGTACATTTGGCGGGAAATGGGCCGCAGAATAGTTACGCTTCCTGCGGCGCTCGTTACGTCCCCGGACTTCGGTCTCGAGGACATACAGGAGGAACTGCCTGTAGGAGGCGTCTTCGTTTTCAGCCTTTTCCAACAGGTCTGCAATCTGTTTGGAGGAATGTTTTAATGCAAAGGTCTCCAGCAGTGCACATAACCGCTGTACAGGGATATGATTAGTATCAATGTTTCTTGCAATCTTCTTGTTCATGCAATCCCCCCCTGCTGTCCGCAACGTTCCTGGAAAGCCTTTTTATAGACTTCCATATCCTGACGCTGGACTTCATTGAATTCAAAGACGGATGTTGATATGTGTCCTGCCTTTTCAAGCTGATAAACCACTTTAAACTGTGAAAACCGGTAGCGGTAATTCCTGCAGCATTCATCCATGACCTGCGAGACGAGTTCACGTTCCGGCTTTTCAGCATCAAGGAAACGCTCAACCGCTGACAGTTGCTGATAGAGATGTCGAGGGTTCTCTTTTTTGAAACCGTTAATGAAGTGCTGGAAGGAATAACAGTTCCATTTGCGCCTCAGGCTTTCCATCACGGACACCCAATCACCGGATGGCTCCTTACGGTGTTCCTCCAATTGGTTGACACTGCCACGGCACTCACTTATTGTGTGGGTACAGATATGTTTTCTGTCTTCATTGTAGATAAAAAGTTTACTGCCGACCGCTTTGTAATACACCGTTGTAAAACAGCATGAGCGTGGTACGGAATATTTGGATGATTTATACTGCACATACGGCACTGAATTCAATTCCACCGGTATGAAGCTGGACGGCGAGTTCTCATAGAAAGACGGTACAAGGGGTCTTAATGCCTCCTTCTCTATCGTATTGAAAACATCAACCGGTATCCGGAAGGTTGCCTTATGTATACGCCTATTTTTGCGCTCCACCCAGCCGGGAAGGGATTTCCATACATCATCAATGCATTTGATGTCCCTGGCACTGAAGAAGTTCTTCTTCACGAAGCCGACCACATTCTCTATCGGGCCTTTGCTTTCCGGATCGGCTTTATTGCAGACCCAGAGCTTCAGGTCCTGTTCCGTACAGAAGTCACCGAATGTCCTTGTCTCAATAACCTCGCCATAGGCCTCGCTGGCAACGAATACGGCATCTTGGTCAATGACAAGCTGTTTTGGACGTCCGCCAAGCTTGCAGAAGGCCCTGTAAACTGGAGTTTTCACATTGCTTCTGGAGCATCCATCGTATTGTTTTCTGCATTCTCTTATTTTGCTTCATATATTATAAAAAAAGTTATTACGGTAAAAACGATTTGCCTGTTTTTTATCCATTATAATACCCCTTTCAGTTTAACCGTTCTGGTTCGCTTATAGCGATTATGCTGTCTATTCTTAGTGTCCACCGCAGCTATCTGAGTGCTGATGCTCATGACATATACTATCGGTGGATTTCAAGCTGCCTTCAATAAATTTCTGAACAGCTTCATCAGCATCACCGGATGCCCCTGTTACAACCTGAATGCCTTTTTCATTGAATATTTCAACAGCTCCTTCGCCCATACCACCGGAAATAATCACTTGAACTCCAAGCCCGTTGAGAAAGTTAGGCAAAAATCCCGGCTTATGTCCAGGGTTTTCAATAAACTGCCTCATTACAATTTTCCCATCCTTGGCTTCATAAATTGTAAACCTCTCACAGTGGCCAAAATGCTGCGCCACCATTCTTCCTTCACTTGCAACCGCAATTTTCATACTTATCAAACTCCTCTCTTTTTTACCAGTATCCATCAATCACTTTTTAAATATTCATATCATTTTACTGTTCCAATAACCGATTCACCCGCTTTGACCCTGTCTCCGGGTTTTACATTTATTTCTGCACCATCAGGCATAATCATCCCTGTTCCTGAACCAAATTTAATCATACCGAAGCATTGACCTTTATTCAGATTAATATCCTCTTTAATCCTTTATATAATTCTGGTAGTCTTTTCTCAAGATTAAGAGGCTTCAAATTTCTGTCCGTCCATGCATGAGCTGTTTCGCCGGTAGCTATCAGGCTTTTGTCAAGACTGTTATAAACCTCATAAGAAAATATTATCCTTACACACGTTAGCTCTACCATCTTGACCCTGATTTCAATTTCATCTTCATATCTGGCAGGGTTTTTAAAGCAGCACTTTATGTCTGTTAAAGGGAGTAAAATACCCTCACCTTCAATTTTTGAATATGGAAATCCGAGTTTCCTGAAAAAACCGGTTCTTGCAGCTTCAAACCAAACGGGATAATTAGAGTGATGCACGATTCCCATTTGATCCGTTTCAGCATATCTTACTGTAAATTTTGTCTCTGAAATAAACAATCAATCACCGCCCAACCTTTTTTCAAGCATTTCTATGCAGCCATCCACATAGTTCTTATCGAATGTTTCAATTTCCCCTTTATCACAAAGAGCTGCCAGGCCGGGGTCAACAGGCAGCCTGCCCAGAAACGGAATGTTCATTTCCTGTGCGACCTTTTCTGCCTTGCTTTCTCCAAATATGTTTATTCTCTTTCCACACTCAGGACAAACTGCATAGCTCATGTTTTCAATGATTCCGAGAATAGGAACATTCATGGTCTTTGCCATATTATAAGCCTTCTTGACTATAAGAGAAACTAAATCCTGCGGCGAAGTCACAATGATAATCCCATCCAGGGATATGGATTGGAATACCGTCAGCGGAACATCTCCTGTTCCCGGAGGCATATCAAACAGTAAATAATCGAGCTTGCCCCAAATTACATCGGTCCAGAACTGTTTTACCGCTCCTGCAATCAACGGTCCCCTCCATATGACCGGTGCATCGTTCTTTTCCAGCAGAAGATTGATAGACATGATCTTGATATCATTATGCGTCCTGGCAGGATATATGCCGAATTCACCGGTATCAGCCCTGCAATCATCAGCGCCGAATACCTTTGGGATAGAAGGACCGGTAATATCTGCATCCAGTATGCCGATGTCATAGCCTTTTCTCCTCATCACAACGCCCAGCAAGGAAGTTACAAGGGATTTGCCCACTCCACCCTTGCCGCTCAAAACAGCCACTGTTCTCTTAATATCGTTGAGTTCATGCGTTTTGCATCTGAAATCCTCAGGATTACACTTTTCTTCTCCCGGACATCCATTATTCCTGTTCTTTTCTGAAGCTTGCTTCATTTTCTCCACTCCTTCATTTAATAAATGATAAATTATTTGTTGTTAACTTTTCTGCTATAGTAATTTTCAATAGCGCTTCTTAAAGCTTTTACACCAAGATTTGAACAGTGTTTCTTGTTCTCAGGCAGACCGCCTAATGCCTCAACTATATCATCTTCAGTTATTTTCATCGCTTCCTCTATTGTCCTGCCTTTAGCCAGTTCAGTTGTCATGCTGCTTGTCGCTATTGCAGCAGCACAACCGAAAACAAGGAAACTGATATCTTCAATAATTCCATTCCTTACTTTAATGTATATAGTCAGTGAATCTCCACAACCAGGATCACCGATTGTTCCTTCTCCATCTGCATCATTCATGCTTCCTACATTTCTGGGGCACATGAAATGCTCAATCACCGTATCGGTATACATCTCGTCATACATAAAGCCCACTTCCTTAATAATATTAATTCAATTGAATACCACTTTCAGCATGCCTCAAAGCCTGTATCATGATGGCACACTCAATTCTTATATTTTGAACTGTTCCCATCAACCGCAAAATTATAGTCATTCATTGTAAATGTATAAACCATTCATCTCAATTCCTTCTATGTAAAAATCAGAATTCTATTGTATCTCCCGCACACAGGGTAAGACAGCGGTCACCCAGGAAGCGTTTCATCTCACACATTGCTCCAAACCCGGTACAATGTAAAGGAACAACCTTTTGTATATTCATATCCAGTATGTGCTGGATGGTCATCTGCAGACGTATGGGACTTACATTTTCAAGATGCATTCCGGCCACCAGAAGTTTTATATTTTTATCAGGGAAAAGCTTCTGCGTAAATTTAAGGCTGTTGATAACTCCCGGATGGCTGCATCCAAGAAATATGGCAACTTCACCATCATCCTCAATAATGAGCATCTGTTCATCCAGCATCATATCATGCGTTATCCTGCCGTCCTTCTCAACGTAAAAGTCTTTCGGCACTTCTTCAAAAGGACTGAAACAAGGTATTTCTCCGGATACCATAATGCCTTTATCAATCTTCAAAGGCTGTCTGCTATAAACAATCCGGCCTTTCATCCAATCCTTCCCGGATATTTCAAACGGTATTCCTACTTCCCGGGACGGTTCATCCTTATCGGTGGAAGCAAACTTTTTTAGAAAAGCGTCTGGATGAGCATAAATTACAGGAGCTTTATTCTTATAGGGAAAATACTGCAATCCGCCGCAGTGGTCATAATGGCCATGGCTCAGTATAATATAATCTGTTTGCCCAAGGTCAATACCCATTACATTTGCATTATGGCAGAATACGGAAGACTGCCCAGTGTCAAATAGGATTCTTTTATCATCCTTTTCTATCCAAAGAGATAATCCATGTTCTGCAAGTATTTCACGTTTTCTAACTCTATCATCAGTAAGAATATGTACTTTCAACAAAGTAATATCACTCCAATGTTTTGTAAACAAAATAAATATTTTGGGCTTTTGCCCATTTAATCTATCAAAATAATAGCACTCTTTCACCAGACTGTCAATAATCAAAAAGTATTAGAACAGTGTATTATATTTTTATGTTTCAGGAAATACTGAGAAAATTATTTGTTTCACTAATGCCTATAGAAACATCAATATATTATTTCTATATTTTTATTTTAAGCATATGTATATAATAAGAGCATACGTCAATAATATTTTTATATTGCCCATAAATGATAAACAGAAAATATACACACAAACATTAAAAAAAGAGCCCCCCCTACGAGACTCTTTTCCCATATAATTCTATTTATTCAAATGGTAACTTGCTATCAATCCATTCTTCCCCTTCTCCAGCAATTACGCTTACAAAACTTCTGGCCATTAGTATTAAGACATACTATCTTCTTAGATTGGCAGTCCGGGCATATATATTGGCCATTAATAATTTTTTCAAAGTTTTCATAGCTTTCTTTCCACTCTTTCCCACAATCAAGGCATCGGACCGGACAAATATTGCGGGTAAAATTGCCGCCCTCTATACGTATAGCTTTACCGTTTATGATGCTGTCGGCAATTTTTTCCCTTGCATTATTAAGAATCCGCTGGAAGGTTTGCCTTGAAACTTCCATTTTTTCGGCGCATTCTTCCTGCTCCAGCTTCTCCACATCTTTCAAACGAATTGCCTCAACTTCCTCGATTCTCAAAATGTTTTCTTCCAGATTGTTCGATTGTATGTCTAAAGGCACAAAGTGCTGTATATTCGGAATAAATTCAACTTTTCTCCATTTAGGTGGTCTTGCCAAACCGGTATTCCCCTTTCTATATCCTTGTTTATGTTATCATTCTATCATTTTTATCCGTATTAAAAAAGAGGGTATGCATATTTGCCATACTTCAGGTATTTCCATATTATACCCTTTTACAATCAATAATTATTGAACAAATAGAAAGCAGGTTCTCATTTTTTTGGAACCTGCTGCCCGAAAAGAATGGGATATGCTACTTTTCTTCATCAAAGCTCTTTAAACGATCCTTTACCTGTTTAAGCTGCATTTCGAGGAACTCTTCCTGGCTTTTCAAGGCTGCTTTTTGATCATAAACCTGTCCGTTTGGCATAGCCGCACCATAACCGTATCTTGCCCAGCCCGGAAGCCCTGTGAGACAGAACATTCTTCTAAATCCTCTACCTCCACCCATTCCTCGCCAGAATCCGGCTCCACCACAGTTGGCAAAACCGGGAACTGGATAACCGGCACAATAACCTGCCCCTCTTCCTGTCATAGGCCCCATTCCCATCGGACCTGTACCATCTCCTCTTGGCATAACAGTTCACTCCTTTGCAATATTTATTGGGCATATGCTCATTATAATTATATGATTATTTTGAGCATATGTCAATAATTTATTCAAATAAAAAACTCCTCCTATGATTCGGCATTTTCAAAGAAGGAGCACACCGGTTTATATATAATATTTTTCAGTTTCACCTATATATATATATATATATATATATATACTACCAATGGCGTTTTCCGCGGCATTTACAAGCTGGTAGCTGATGGGAGACGCCGTGAGGGCAGGATGCGTACCGGTCTGGAACGTAGCAATATCATCAGCTGTCATTCTTTTATTTATGCATGCGCTTACTGCGTTGATCAATTCTCCGGCGCTGGTCGCACCTGTTATCTGGCCTCCAAGTATAATACCGGTTCCAGCTTCAAAAACCAGCCTTACCTTAAGATTTGCGCCTCCCGGCATACAGCCCGGATGGCGGTTAACAGCTTCTGATTCACCTGTGATTACGCTGTATCCTTTGGCTATTGCCTGCGAGCTTGTCAAACCTGCTGCTGCAAAAGCGTTTCCGCCTAAGACAGTTGAATATACACCTATTACTCCCATATTCACACGCCGTATTGAAAACAGGTTTGCCCCTGCGATTCTTGCTTCCATTGTTGATATTGAAGCCATTTTTAAATTAGACGGCTTTCCATAAAAAAATGAAACTTTTTCGGCGCAGTCTCCACATGCAAATATATCATTATCACTCGTCTGCATATACCGGTTGACCTGAATACCTTTTGTAGGGCCAATTTCAAGATCTGCCTTTTCTGCCAGGCCGATATTTGCCGCTGTGCCTATGCCAATTATCAGCATATCTGCTTTTATTTCTTTTCCACTGCTTAATCTTACTTTCTCAACAGTGTCTCCTCCAAGAAACGCATCAACCTTTTCATCCAACAGTAAGTTAATATTCTGCTCTTTCAGCACCTTTTCAGCATTCATACAGAATTCCTCATCATAAACAAGCTGAAGACAGTGGCTTAGCATTTCAACAATGCTTATATTCAATTCTGGACGCCTTCTGCGGCATTCCTCGGCAATCTCCACTCCAATAAAGCCACATTCCACAATACAAAGATCATTTACCTTATCCAGTTTTCCAATCAAATCTTGTAAATATGCCACATCCTTTTTAATCGCAAAAATATTTTTCTTCTCAATACCTGGTATTGGCGGAACAACCGGGTTGGAACCAGTTGCAAGTATCAGTTTGCCGTATTTGAACATAGTTCCATTTCCTGTTGCTATAATATGCTCACTTCGGTTAATTTCAGTCACTTCATCGATTGCACATTCCACTTTATTATTTGAGAGCAGGTCATCGGCAGGTATAAGGTTTTTCATAGGAGATCCAACGATTCCAAATGTATAAGGAATGCCACAGGGAATTGGGACAAGTCTTTCCTTCCTGTCTCCCGTCTGTAGAAATTGCTATACGCATATTAAAACCTCCATTGAAATATATTATTAATTCGCTTTAAGCTTATCCAGCTCATCTACAAGCCTCATCCATATACCTGCAATTTCATTTGTCACATTGCTGTTGCCGGCTTCAATTGGAGTTTTGAATTCCTGCAAGGCCTCTACTATGGACGGATCAAACGGTATCCTGCCGATGACCGGAAAACCGTTGCTTTCGCAGAAGCTTTCTATTTGTGAAGTTACTTCAGGGTTGAGGTCATACTTGTTAATGCATACGAATGCCGGAATTCCAAAGTGCCTTGCTACTCCCAGAACCCTTTCAAGATCACTTAAGCCCGATTTTGTAGGCTCCGATACCGCCACCACCGCATCTGCTCCTGTAATGGATGCAATCACCACGCAGCCTATACCCGGCGAGCCGTCAATAAGTACCCATTTCTCATCCTTTTTATTGTTATAAATATTTTTCCTTACCTCTGTTACAAGCTTTCCGGACCCTTCTGCGCCAATATCGAGCAGTGCGTGGGAAAAAGTGCCTCTCGAGGTGTCAGATACATATGTTTCTCCCGTCTTGACTTCTTCCAAGACTATTGCCTCCTGCGGACATACCAGTGTACATGCACCGCATCCTTCACATTTCATCGGGTTTACTTCAAATTCTTCGTTAATTGCGCCAAATCTGCATGTTTTTCTACATAAGCCACACCTAATGCATGTTGAAGAATCAATTATAGCTTCTTTTGCACCAAAAAAGTCATCCTTTTTTAAAACTTTGCCTTTCAGCAGGATGTGCAGATTTGGGGCATCAACGTCGCAGTCGGCAAGCATTTTGTCCTGCACCAGAATGCTCAGTGATGAAACCAGGGTGCTTTTTCCTGTACCGCCTTTCCCGCTTATAAAGACAACCTGTTTCATTTACCGGCACCCCTTTCAATCTTTTCATAGAGCTTTTCAAACTTTTCTTTCCAAAAATCATCATTCTGAGCAGGAAGCACACCTTTTGAATAGCTTTCGGCTATTTCCTGAGAAAAAGGAATTTCCATCAGAAGCTCAATACCTTCATCCCGGCAAAAATCGTGTATCAACCTGCTGCTATCGGATGCTTTATTTAATACAATTCCAAATGGTATTCCCATCTTTCTGACAAGCCGCACTGCAATTTTGAGGTCATGGAGTCCGAAAGGAGTAGGCTCCGTTACCAGCACACAGTAATCACAGCCTTCTATAGACTGCACTACTGCACAGGAAGCTCCCGGTGAACAATCAAGTATCACAGGCACGTCCTTTTTCATACGTTTTCTTAGTTCACGTATGATAGGTATGCTTACAGGCTCGCCTACATTAAGCTTTCCCTGGAGAAATGTGCCATCCCCGTTCACTTCAACAACCCCGATAGTCCTTTCCACTTCGCGGATTGCATCATTTAGGCAGGCTATAACACATGCCCCACAGTGATGGCAGATTTCGGGAAAAACAAGAACCTTACCCTTCACTACGGCAATTGCATGAAACTGACATGCCTTTGCGCAGTACCCACATGCACTACACTTTGCCATATCGGCTTCGGGCACCGGCACTTTTACAGGAATACTTTCCTGTATTTCAGGCGTTAAGAATATTGCTCCGTTAGGTTCTTCCACATCACAGTCTATATACTGGCAGAATGGCACCGACACTGCAAGGCTTGCAGAAACAGTTGTTTTACCCGTCCCTCCCTTGCCGCTTAAAACTGCTATCCTCATTTCTGTCCTCCCTGTACCCCAATGCCGAAATGTGAAGGGACTGTATTAGTTATTTTTTCAAGAAGTCCTTTTTTGAATTTATCAATGTTTTCTTTCACGGATACCGATTCTCCACGGTATATTTCAATATTTGCAGCCTTTAAAACATTCATGGCATTGGGTCCTACATTACCCGTAATTATCGCTTCCACGCCCTTATCAACCATAAGCTGCCCTGA
The DNA here is from genome assembly GCA_024655885.1 of Eubacteriales bacterium. Taxonomy (GTDB): domain Bacteria; phylum Bacillota; class Clostridia; order Acetivibrionales; family JANLFN01; genus JANLFN01. The sequence continues at coordinate 194,742 of JANLFN010000006.1, forward strand.
AGTGATTCCAGCCCCGCCGCCGGAGGCTGCCGCAGTGTTTTCAATGATTTCAGACTCCATTGTATCGGTATCTGCAATAACAAAATATGCCGCTCTCCCGAATCTCGGGTCCATTGTACTTTCAACAGAATTTCCGCTTGATGAAACACAAACCTTCATATATTTTCCTCTCCCTCGTAATGAGTCGGTATTTATTTTGATATAAGCTTATGCCCAAAATAAATTTTATAATTATTTTGGGCATATGTCAATTATTTTATAAGTATTTTGTGATTTATTTTTTATAACAAAAATAAAGTTTTGAAGATTAATATATGTTGACATAAGTATAGAAGAATTGAATTGCATCTCATTGAAAAACGATATGGAAACTTCTTTTTCAGGATTTTTGAGTTATTGATTTTTGTCTCAAAAAGTTTTAAATAAAGCGGCATAGATTACACCCTCACTCCTGATTCGACGGAACTGTTGCCGGGATAATGGCAGAACGGTATGTTTTAAATAGCAGATAAATCTTGTTTATTCACCCTTTCTTATGACAATATTATATTAATATTAGTACTGTTTAAGAAATGTGGATTTACCATGTTTACGCTTTCCCTTACCGAAAAAGAAATTGATCTTCTAAAAAAGTCAATAAACCACTGCCTGGACACCTGCAAAAAAGGCGGCCCGGAAAACGGCTGCAAGGATTGCGAAGCGCTTGAAGGTGTTTTGAAAAAGTTGCCATAGTAATAATAAAAATAAGTCCTGTACTTGAATAACCAGGTACAGGATTTATTTCACACTTTTCAAATTTACCGTTTCTTCCCCGTATTTGATGAACCAGAACCCTGTCCTGACTGCGGTCCCGTACTCCCTGAAGAAGAAGGTTGACTGCCGTCTTTATTTGGACTTTCGATACTGCTGCCATTCTGATTTGTCTGGTTAGGTTTGGAATCAGAGCTTCCGTCTGACTGTATATCCTTAGTAACCGGAGTAGATATGGAATTATTGCTGTTTTCAGTTTTACCGCTGCCATCCGCACTATTATTTGTTTGAACAGGCTGCGAACTGCTGCTGATTTCCGATTTCTCCGTACCCATTTTATCGGCCATTCCTGTCTCACCGTTGTTATTTGTTTTGCTTTTTTGAGTATCGCTTCCTTTGAGCGTTTCAGGAATGCTTCTTTTATCAGGCATCTCACCGTTTTGATTCTTTTTATGTGCATTACCGTCTTTATATCCTTGCTCTCCACTATTATCCGGCTTACCGGATTTTTCACCTCCACTGGTATTTGGTTGTGGTGTAATCCGTCCGTTACTGTCATTATTCCGTGTGGCTTCATAATTTTGAAGGTTTTCTAAAGGCATATTCCTTGATTCTTCAACGGTTATTGAAATACCTTTGTCTCTCAGCGACTTATACAAAATATATCTATTAATTGAAAGCCCAGATTGATGAGCTTCCTCAATTATATCCCTAGTATCAAAACCAATTTCAATCTCTGCTTGTATATTATCCTTTAACAAAAGCTTTTGTATGGAGGTTTTTATGTTATCTCCATTTAAACTGTTATTTTTTTGCATGGGAATGACTGTTATTTTAATAAGGCCTTTTTGGTTTTGCTTCAAATACCCCTTGCTGATACTTTGCTCAACAATCAAATCTATGGTATCAAGCAGTTTTTTACCCTTATATTGGGCCATATCGGTTAATTTCTTGCCATCTTCATTTAAAGCAGTTACATTTGTTGTTACCAGATTCTTATCCACATATACTTCAACACTCGGGTTTATGTCCAAAGCGACAAGATAAGCTGGCTGAGAATTGCTCGTCATTAACAGCCGGTATGTGAAAACAGCTAAAACGATCATACAGGCAACAGCAGCAACCGCTGTCCACCGGGAATAGAAAACAGAATGCCGTTCTTCCTTATACGTAAACCGTTCTCCAATTAGTGGAACCTGGGTTTTGGAACGCTTTACATTTTTGAATGAACCATCCGGCATTATTAATACTATATAATTTTCTGTTACTTTGACTACTATACCTGATTTCTCTTCCATTAAAAAAGTCTCCCCACCTCATTTAATTTTCACATATGATGATAAGTGCACCCATTCCGGATGTAAACTGATGATGATCATCGTTATCAGATATTTCCGGTGTTTTTCAATTGTTTTTAAAGGATAGCCCGTCTTTCTTGCAAAGGCTGTTGCCGGAAATCTCTTTTTTTCAATAAGCTCTTGGACCAGCTCTGTATCATTAATATACTTATGAACAATCCTGTATATAAGTTCTCTGGTATCCTTGTGTTTAGGTGATGCCCTTTCCAATTCCTCAAATTTTATTCCATAATCGTTCAATATGCGGTCCAACTCTAAAATTTCTTCTACAAGCTCGCTGGATTCAACTTTTTCCCGGTAAATTTGAATTGATTTGTTTATTTCTTCACCTGTTAAAGAAGATTCTTCATTGAATACATAGTCCAAGGACAGATTCTGATTGTGATATTTATTTTTCCGGAAATAGTTAACCAAAGCCCTGTTAATCAAGCAGTATGAATAACTAAGAAATGACCTGCCTTTTGAAGCTTCAAAAGTATCAATTGCGTGGTTGAAGGCCAGCAATCCAATGCTTGCTTCCTCATCGCTCCACGATATAAACTTTCTGCAGATATGACTGACAACATTTATAATATAAGGCTTGTTACGGTTAATAATCTGCTGTCTTTCCAGTTCATTTCCGTTTTTAGCACTTTGTATGCTTTGCTCTATATGTGAATTCTCCATAGACCCACCCTTGTTAAAACCATACTTTATCTTTAATCTTTATCGTCACTATTTTGCGTTTCTTTACAAAGAGCTTATAGAACAACATATTTTATGAAAAATGTTAACCTTCCCTTGCCATAATGACAAGGGAAGGTCTTAAAAAAACACTCTCTATTTATATGTGTTAATTTCAAATGCTTCTGCTATTCATTTGCATTCGTAGCCTGGCTGTCCTCAATTTCAACCGTTTCACTTTCCGCATCCCAATTAACCTTTAACCCCAGTTTTTCAACGATAAACCTTAACGGTACAACCGTCCTGTTATTGATTGTCTCAGGCGGAACATCAATTTTTACTTCTTCACCGTTCACGTACGCCAGGTTATTCCCAATTTGGAGAACAATTTTGACTTCTTCCCTCTGTATTGTGACCTCTTGTTTAGCCTGATCCCATGCAACAGATGCTCCGAACCCTTCCGTTAAAGCTCTTACCGGTATTAATGTGCGGCCCTCTTTAATAACCGGCAGTGTATCGAATTTTATCATAGTTCCTTTGGCTACCACGCTGTCTACAGGTAAAACCTTAATATCCTGATACTTCTCTTGCAGTTCCTCCTCCAGCGTTTTTAATCTGTTTCTCTCTTCATTAGTATATGAATTCCGTATTGTCTCCCTGATTTGTTCTCTAATCTGTTTTAGCTGATCCTTGGAAGAATTAATATCCTGTTCTTTTTGTTGAATCTGTAGTTGCAATGCCTGGGCCTGTCCTTGATTTTCTGTCCTCACAGCTTCTTTGTATTTATTTTCCAAATCCGCCATCCCATTTTCCAATTTTTTCATTTGATCTCTCAGCGTATTTTGAGTTTGCTCAAGTACACGGACCTGTTCCTTCAAAGCGTTACCGCTTGTTTTCGCGTCAACATCCGGATTCTTGTTTTCGTACCCACCTGAATTTTTAACTTCCTCTTTAATATTTTCAGTGTCCTGTGTATTTGAGATATTTGTTGTTGAATTGGAACTGTTCTGGCTTGTTCCACCAGATCCGGTTGATGATGGTCCTGCCGCGAAAACAATTGAGGTTGAAGTAAAGCATAGAATTGTTACCAGGATAATGATAAGCATTTTAATACTTTTTTTCATAAAGATACATCTCCTTTACAAATAGTCGGTTGTCTTTTCACTTATCTATACAATCACTATTTGATTTTTGGGAGGGTATTTTAAGAAAAATTTATAAAGTTCTTACAAATCACTTGACTTTCAGATTTTGAATCTTCAGAAAAGCATCTACAACCTCTTTATTGAACTGCGTTCCCCTGTGTTTCTTCACTTCCTCTGCCGCGAATTCATGAGATAAAGCACTTCGGCAGGGTCTGTCTGAAGTCATTGCATCATATGTATCGGCAATTGCTATTATGGATGCACCGATAGGAATTTCATCACCCTTAAGTCCTTTCGGATACCCTTTTCCATCAGGTCTTTCATGGTGATATAGTATTGCCGGAAGCATAGGTGAAAGAAATTCAATTTTTTTAAGAATATTGTAGCCCAACACCGGATGTGTCTGTATCTTTTTGAACTCTTCTTCATCCAACTTTCCTGGCTTATTTAAGATGTGATCGGGAACTCCTATTTTACCTATATCATGAAGCAGAGCCGCCAATTCAAGACATTCAAGCTGACTGTCCTCCAGTCCCAATTCTTTTCCTACCTTGCAGGCAATATCCGCTACCCTCCTGGAATGACCCGCTGTATAAGCATCTCTAGCATCTATGGCGGCAGATGCAGCAGCTACTGTCTCCCTGTATGAATAGTTCAGTTTTCGAATTGCTTCCTCTAAATGTTTTTTGCCTTCCGTCAACTCGGTGTTTTGTCGTATCAATGTACCCGATGCTTTGTAAACAGTCCTTAACAAAAAAGTATAAAGTGCAATCAGACCTAAAAACATGACGGCCCATACAGTCCTGATAAGTTCTGATAATTCCATGCTGCTTTTCATATATTTGAAGCCTCAGTATCCGTATTGGGAAGGATAATTGCAAATTCATCTCCACTGAGTCTGGCAGCAACATCAACATTTCGAATGCTTTTTTGTATTGTTTGGGCAATTGTATTTATCAGCTTGTTGCCTACATGATGGTCAAAGGTATCATTGATCTGTTTAAAGTTGCCGCAGTCCATATATGCAATCGCCACTTTACAATTGTTCCGCCTGCAACGTTCAATTTCTTTTATGCCAAACTCATGAAATGCCTTCAAATTAGGTATTCTCGTTAAAAAATCCAAGCGGGACAGGCTTTTTTCCATCTCCATATGAAAAAATAGTACCAATTATTATAATTATTAATCTCCAACTCTTGACATCTCAATCTATTTTCAATCATAAGCATAAAAACTCTGTAAGATCATATGCTGTCAGGTTATTGAACCAACCACAGCATTAATATCTAAATTTGAAATTTATTACCGTTAACTGGTTTTCAATTATAAAGCTTATAAAATCCTCGGTAAAATCTTTAGGACTATAGTCTAACAAGACAAAGTTAAACTCTCTCATAATTCTGATGCCTTGAATTGGAATGATAGCCAACGTTCCTGCTTCCACTTCGCGCTTAACAGCTTCTCTTGAAATAACCGTATAGCCAAGGTTTGCTTCCACCAAGGATTTTATGGCCCCAATACTTCCGACTTCCATATAAATCTTTAAGTCAGAAAGGCTATACCCAAGTTCTTGGATCTTATTTTCGAATATCATTCTGGTTCCGGAACCTTTCTCTCTTAAAATAAGTTTACCCTCTTTAATTACTTCACTTATTTCTACTTTTTCTCTCATAGACAAACTATTTTGTGGTGAAACTACCAAAACTAGTTCATCATCTTTTAGCTTTTTATAATTGAATTTGCTTTTATCAAAAGGACCTTCGACAATACCCAGATCAAATTCTCCATTACACATCCTTTTCAAAACTTCTTCCAAATTATGCACATGCATTATAACATCAATATTTTTGTGCAGACTTTTATATTTACCCAACAAATTCGGAAGTACAAATTCCCCAATTGTTAAAGTCGCACCGATATTATACCTTTTTATTACAGACGACTTGTTTTTTAACTTTCTTTCCAGAAGAAGTGAATTTACCTCAAACTCCTTTGCATTCCTAAAGAGCAGTTCTCCTTCCTCAGTTAATGAAATTTGCCTTCCTTTTTTCTTTATCAATTTTACTTCATAATATTCTTCCAGTTGTTTTATATGCTGTGTTACTGCCGGCTGTGTGAGGTTAAGCATTTCTGCCGCCCTGGTATAGCTTTTTAATTTTGCTACATTGATAAAAGTAGTAAGTTTTGAATCCATCATATTCTTTAGCTCCTCAAACTGCTTTGGTTATACTACTATTGTATAACAACTGGAATCGTACAGAAAGGCATCCATAAATTTTTTTTATGTATTTATAATAAATCATAATTTGTTTTTATGCTTTGTTCATACTAAAATAATTAGTATGAATAGATTTTGGGGGAAATTATGAACTGGTTTAGAAAAAACATTTTAGGTATATTGCTATCCTTTATTCTTGCATTAGCGGCAGCATGGCTTGGAAACAAATATCCGATAATTGGAGGTCCAGTTTTTGGCATTGTCCCTGGAATTATTATAAATAATACCATTGGGAAACCGGAGTGGTGTGCGGACGGGATCAAATTTACGTCAAAAAAAATCCTGCAATGGGCAATTATAGTCTTAGGCAGCAGTCTTAGCCTCACACAGGTATGGAAAACGGGACTTCAGTCTCTATCTGTTATGCTGTTTACATTATCCTGCGCTTTTATTTCTGCTTATGGCTTTGGGAAACTTATAAATATTCCATTTAATCAGTATAGGAGTACAGTTTATAACAGGACAAATATGAGTCTATAAACGGAGTTGAATTTGTTATTTATGGAACAATTTTTATGGCTTTTACCTTTAGGATTTATTGTTGGAACATTCGGTACACTTATCGGAGCAGGAGGCGGCTTTATATTGGTACCGGTTCTTTTGCTACTGTACCCTGACAAAAGTCCTGAAACCATTACAAGCATATCTTTGGCGGTTGTATTTTTCAATGCACTATCAGGGTCGTATGCTTATGCCAGAATGAAAAGAATTGATTACAAATCCGGCTTGATTTTTGCTGTTGCTACAATTCCAGGATCAATTCTTGGTGCTTACACTACCTCATTCATCCCCAGAAATATTTTTGATGGAGTGTTTGGTATACTGCTAATTGCTGCATCAGTATTTTTAATGATGAAACCTAAAAACACCAAAGTTATAGAAGGTGAAAAACCAAAAAATTATATAATCCGCTCAATTACTGATATTGATGGAGTCAGTTATATATTCTCATACAATCCTGTATTGGGTGTTGTAATAAGCGTCTTGGTCGGATACATTTCCAGCTTGCTCGGGATCGGAGGTGGTATCATTCATGTTCCTGTACTGGTACATGTACTGAACTTTCCCGTTCATATCGCAACTGCGACTTCTCACTTTGTTCTTGCTGTAATGTCATTATCCGGGACAGCAGTCCATGTTGCATCCGGAGTTCTTTCAAAAGGAGTAATACAGACTATAGCTTTATCAATAGGGGTATTGTTCGGTGCACAGCTTGGTGCAAGGCTTTCAAACCGGTTTCATGGAGTTTGGATAATAAGGAGCCTTGCTATTGCTCTTGGGCTTGTAGGAATTCGGATATTCATTATGGCATTTTAGTAACTTTATATGTATGAATTGTGGTAAAATATTTTATAATTTTAGAAGGAGAAATCAAATGACACAGCCAATAACATTTCCAGGTTTAGGACTAAGCTTTACAATTGACCCAATTGCATTCAGCATTTTTGGCATGGGGATACATTGGTACGGCATTATAATAGCAACGGGCTTTATACTTGCTTTTTTGCTTGCTAATAGAGATTCCAAAGCATTTGGAATTAATCAGAATGATATTATTGATCTCTTACTCATTGTAACCCCTTTTGCCATTATTGGAGCAAGGCTCTATTATGTGGTTTTTGAGTGGTCTAATTATAAAAACAATTTACTTGAAGTTTTCAACATCCGCCACGGCGGTTTAGCCATATATGGCGGCATACTTACCGCTGTAGTAGTAGCTTATATTTTTACAAAGAAAAGAAAAATAAATGTGTGGAAGTTCTTTGATTTCCTTATACCCTATGTGGCCTTGGCTCAATCCATAGGCCGCTGGGGCAACTTTGTAAATCAGGAGGCTCACGGGGCTGAAACTACACTACCCTGGAGAATGGAAATATTTGATCCTTCAAAAATGCAGAGAGTAGCAGTACACCCAACCTTCCTGTATGAATCCTTATGGAATCTGGGATTGTTTTTCTTTTTATTATGGTTCAGGAAGAAGAAAAAACATGAGGGCGAGGTATTTACTCTTTATCTTGCTTTATATGGTTTCGCACGTTTTTTCATTGAAGGAATGCGGACAGACAGCTTATATATTGGTACATTTAGAGTATCACAGATGTTAGCGGGCTTATTTTTCATAGCTTGCATAACATTATTCTTTGTTAGGCGGCACAAACATATAAAGCCTGAGGTAAATAATTAGCCAGAATTAAGTAATGCTTTTAACCTTTTAGATTTCACCGCACCAATAGCTCGCTATTGAAATTTTGAAGCAATTATTGGCTATGAAGCCCATGCAAGGCTACTAACGATGAAAGAGCTAAGAAAATTCTGTATCATATTGCAGATGAAGAAAGAAAGCATGTTGGCGAACTGCAGCAATTGCTTTACATGTTAAGCCCCAAAGATGCTGAGTACACAGAAAAAGGAAAGCAGACCGTTCAGCAGCAACAGTCGCAGAATTTTCAGGTTCCGCTTCAGTAAACAGACCGGCGTGCACTGCCGGCTCTGTTTATAAACATAGATAAACTGCCTTTCTAAATAACTTTAAAAAACTTCACTATTTCAACTCCAATTGCAACTCCGACAATACCAATAATAAGTGAACCCAACATATAAACAAAGGCGTTCATCTTTTCGTAAGCGTCAAATATATCATCACATAGTATAACAGTCGTGAAGTTGATACAATCACAATAAATACAGTTGAAAAAGTTGAAAAAGTAAGCAAACTTTTTCAACCAGGAACGGAGTGGTTGTATGGACACACAAAAAGTAGCAGCGGAGTACCGATTGTCACAATGGGCACAAGTGTCCTGCTTTTGCACCCTGTGAAGCCCGGATGGCAGCTACGTAACCGGCAGGCCCGCCGCCAAGTACACAGATATCTTATGTTGACAACTTCATTATATAATTATATTATAAAATTAAAATAATTATATAATAATTTAAGATTTCTCTTAATTGCTGAAAGGAGTTGGATGAAATGACACTCGAAGATATGTATGTCAGGATATACAAGGCATTAGCCCACCCGATCAGGATTAAAATTGTAAGAACACTGCGGGATGGTCCGTTATGTGTATGCACCTTGAATGAAAATGTTGAGTTCAGCCAGTCCAACCTGTCACAGCATCTGAAAATATTAAAGGATGCAGGTATTTTGAAATCTGAAAAAGACGGCATAAGGATATTATACAGCATCAAAGACGATGAAGTCAAAAATCTGCTTGACATCACAGAAAAAATTATTAAGAACGAAATCAGCATGATGAACAGCCGCCTTACAGGAATTAAGTAATACGACAAAATTGCGAAAATTGATACGATAAAACCGGGTTAGTCAAAGCAATTTAAATTTTTATCAAAATCTATGGCATACTGGCTTACTATGTGCTATAATAATGTAGAGCAGTAACGGTGATGGAGTTCACCTTAAGTGCAGAATTGCTAATGACTCCTACGAATAACTTTGATTAGTTATTTGTAGGAGTTTTTGTATTTGGGGGTAAAGTACCATGACGAAGGATTTCATATACCATGAATTGAAAAATAAAAGGCACAATATAAAGAAAATGGCTTTTTGTGCATACCTCATATTATAAAGCTTCTCGAAATTTGCAGTGATATATATACCATAAGGAAAATAATGAAAGTACAGTTAAATAAGATAAGAGAATTATCACACCATTTAAGTGAGATTAAGCGAAAATCAGATTATAGGTTTTCAAGCGAGGAAAGCAGCAAAGATGAAAAAACTGCGTGGATAAAGGCCGTAAAGCAATGGGTCGGTGAGCCGGGCATACGAATGTAAAATATAAAATAAGATAAAGGAGACGAAGTATAAAAATGCGAAAATATGTCTTTATTAGTATTGGAGGTATTTTGGGGGCTATATCTAGGTATTTAATTAAAGGTCTACACATATATCATTACCACGAAAACGTTCCTTTGAATACGCTAATAATTAACGTTACAGGAAGTTTTATACTTGCCTTGGTTTTAACAGTTGCTTTTGAAGTTTGGGAATTTGACGCAAGTATTAGGTTAGGTATAGCAACAGGATTTTTAGGGGCATATACAACATTTTCAACTCTTTGTAAGGAGACAGTAGGTCTTATTCATCAGGGAGATTACTTTTCGGCTATAACCTATATAACTGATTCTACTATAGTAGGTATTGCAGCAGCGTATTTCGGTATAGTCCTTGCCCGTGAAGTCGTTTCAAAGCTTGTCAAAAAGGATAAAGAAGATTTGGAAGAAAATATGGTAGAAGAAATCGAAGGTGGGGTGGAGTAAATGGATTTAGTTTTTGTTGGCATAGGAGGGGCATTGGGAAGCCTGACACGGTATAAATTAGGCAAGGTTATTACTGAAAAATCCAATACCACGTTTCCAATAGGTACATTGATTATTAACATCACAGGTGCGATACTTTTAGGGATTGTCAGCAGCCTGGACGTAAGCAAGAATATGTATCTTCTTTTGGGCGACGGATTTTTAGGAGCATATACTACATTTTCAACGTTTATGTATGAAGGGTTTAACCTGTTCCAGGAAAACGAAAAGATGAACGCATTTACTTATGTTTTAGGGTCTTTGCTTTTAGGTGTAATCGGCTATGTTTCAGGTTATGAATTGGGTAAAATTATATACTCGGCAATGTAATGAAATATATTTAAACAATGATGCCGAGTATGAAACTCGCTGTGAGACCACAATAAAATTAATGTAGAATTAGTGGTCTTGCTCGTTATAAAAATATTTTAAGAAAGGCGGTTTTGTTATGAAATTCACATGATCCCTTATCATTATAAAACTCAAAAGCAATGTGATGACAAGAGCGATAATCAACAGCCCCAATATGTTGCCGTACAGGTAGATGATTATGTCAGCCAATGCCGCAGATATAAGCCCCAAGCTCAATATATTCCTCGCACCTATTTTGGCCGCAACCTTGCCGCTGACTCTACCTCCGATGACCGTCATAATACCAAAGGCGGTCATGATTAACCCGATGTAGAAATAGTTGAACCCATAGGTTTTGGAAATATATGCCCCTGCATAGGAAAAGCTTCCTACAATAAATATTCCCTCAAGCAAAACAAGAATATAGGTAAAAAGGCTCTTGGAAGTGCCAAGCAGCTTGCCGTAAGGGGCAAGAATTTTACTGTCCGGATGCTTTTCCGAAGGCAGGACCTTGTAGTTTCTAACCAGCAGCAGTACAGGAATCAGTGAAAATACTGCATATGCTCCGAATACGCCCCTCCAGTTAAGGAAAAATGCAATGGTGCCTCCGATCGCCATGCTTAAGCCCTGACCCAGGAAGGATATCCCCATAAAGGTTCCAATAGCGCCCTGTCTTTCCTTGATGGGAAAAACATCTCCGATTAACGCAAGCGAAATAGGCATAACGGAAGCTGCAAAAATACCTGTAAGCGCCCTGAATATAGACAGATTGGTAAGATTCGACCCTAATGCACAAAGTCCTGTAGCGATAGTAAACATGATAATTGAGAATGCAATCACCTGTTTTTTGCCGTACCTGTCTGCCAAAGGGCCAAATATAATCTGGAAAATGCCGAAAGGTATCATGTAAGCCGTGATGAGCAGCCCGGCCCTTGCTATATCAATGTTCAAATTCTGTGATATGGCCGGCAGTATGGGAGATATGACCCAGTTGTCCGCCATAACGATAAAGCCTGCCAGTCCAAGCAGCATAATGAGTTTATTCCTGTTCATTTTTTTCACCCTTATCCCGTTTAATAATATTTATATTTCTTCTTCAATGTATTTTTTTATTACATCCTTACTCGGAACCCTTCCATAGACTTTTACCTTTTCGTCAATGACCAGAGCAGGCGTGGACATAACTCCGTAACTCATAATTTTTTGAATATCCTGTACCTTTTCAAAGGCAGCATTTACACCTATTTCCTTTGCCGCCTCCTGTGCCAGCTGCTCCAGCCGCTTGCAATTCGGGCATCCCGAGCCTAAAATCTTAATTACCATAAAAAATCATCCCTTCTTCTTGTAAAAATTATTATTAAATTATTATTATATTAAAAGCTTTTTTAGTTTTACAGCTTTTATTTTTTTCTTTGCTCAGTCTATAAGATCAGGCCTGTTCTCTATGCAAGTACAATGTTGAACAGGTATCCGATAATTATTATGGTTATGGACATAATTCCGATAAATACACCCAGAAGCTTCGGTTTTAAGACTCTTCTTAAAAGGATCATCTCAGGAAGGCTAAGTGCAGTTACAGACATCATAAATGCGAGGGCTGTGCCCATCGGCATGCCCATACGGGTCAACTCACTTACTATAGGTATGGTTCCTGCTGCATTGGAGTAAAGTGGAACCCCGATAAGCACCGCAATGAACACAGCAAATGGATTGTTCTTCCCTGCGTATTTTGCAAGCATTCCGGCAGGTGCCCAGCCGTGCATGATTCCACCAATGGCAATACCGATGATTACATACAGCCATATCTTTTTCAGTATTTCCAGCACATACTGCCATGCGTCAATAACCCTCTGCTTCCAGGTCAGCTTTTCAATTTCTGCTTCACCCATTTTTATATTGTAAACGTAATCCTCCACATACTTCTCCATATGGAGCTTTCCAATAAGAATTCCGGCAATGATGGCAACCGTTACACCTGTTGCAATATATAAAAGCGCAATCTTCCATCCGAACAATCCCCACAACATGACCAGTGCAACCTCATTAACCATAGGCGACGATATAAGGAATGAAAACGTAATGCCAAGAGGTATCCCTGACTCTACAAATCCAATAAAAACAGGTACTGCAGAACAAGAGCAGAATGGCGTAACAATCCCCAACAGCGCTGCCAGTATATTGCCGATAAAGCCTTGTGCCTTTCCTTCTCCAAGCAGCTTTTTTGTCCTTTCCGGCGGGAAGAAACTCCTGATAATTGATACAATGAATATTATGACTATGAGCATCAGGAATATCTTCATAGTATCATAGAAAAAGAAGTTTGCCGCTCCCTTGTAATGTTCGCTTTCGAGTAAGGAAGTATTTATATTCAAAAGCATTAATATCCATCGTATCAGGGCGGTCAGCGCGTAGCTGAAAACGTCCGCAAGATTTCTAAGCACCCAGTCTATTGCAGAAAACATAAAATTCACCTCCTCTAAAACAACGTACGTAAGTCACTCTTCTTTGTCATTTGCAATAATAATTTCTATTGCTCCCATCGGACATTGTTTCTGGCACATGCAACAGTCCAATGAACAGCCTGCTGGATTTGCAATATAAATGCGGTCATTTCTTTCTGCAAAAACATTATTCTTGCACAAATCCATGCATAGAAAGCAGTTATTACATTTTTCCATGTATATTACCGGAAATATTTTTCCCATTATTCCTCATTCTTTCTATCGTAACTAAATAGCATTCTTCAGTAATAGTTTCGTGTTTTCGGCCTGCTCAAATATTATATTCTCAACTTTGTCAATAACATCGTATATTTCCTTGCTGCGTACATTGTATATAACGCTTAAGCCTTCCTTTCTGCTCTCTACAAGCCCTGCACTTTTCAAAACATTCAGGTGCTGGGATGTATTCGACTGTTCGGATTGCAAATTGTCTATAATATCGCAAACACAGAGCGGACCGTTCTTTAACAGCTTCATTATCTGTATCCTGGTAGGATGCGCCAGTGCTTTAAATATATTGGTAACCAATTGATTTCCCGCTGTCACAAACATCAGTAACACCTTCTTGTGCATTTTATTATATAAGTATTTTCTAATGTTTTAATGTTATTATATTATACTTTTATAATACAGTCAATAAAAATATGCTATAATTTCAGCGAATCCTTATGAAAGTTTCTTACTATTTTTTAAAGAGCATTATAAAAGTCATAATGGTATAAAGTATTGTCATAATCCCGATAATGTATGTCCACGTATGCATCCGTTTTGATGTTTCTTTTTCAAGCACTAACTTATATACCTCAGAAAAGCAGTTCAACTTGAAAACTACTAAACCAAATTTGTCCATGATTCTGTCTAGATCAGATCTTTTTACATGATTTAAGCCCACTGTTTTAAAGTATTTTTCCATGTCTTCTATCGAAGATGCTTCATGACTTAATAATTCTTCAAGGGTCATATAATAAGCGTCTTCCCTTTTTAGTATAATTTTATAGCTGCCCTATATATTATTGTAGTAACTGTATAATAAATAATTACATTTTTATAATGAGCGAGGCCACTAATTCTACCTTGATTTGTTGTGACCTCATAGCGAATTTCATACTCAGCATCTTTATAATAATACATTTTTAAAATTGCTGAGTATATATCTTAATATTTGAATATTATAATGTTATTATATACCCATATGGGGTATATAATAAACAGGAGGAAATCTATAATGTTAAATTATATTCAATCAAGGTATACAAAAGAAAGCGGTAACAGTTGTAATTTAAGCTGTGGCAGCAATCTTGATTTTTTAAAAATAACACCTGGTGAAAATGTTTTAGATTTAGGCTGCGGTAGAGGTAATGAGACAATTCAAGCTGCAATGCTCACAGGACCTGAAGGCAAAGCTGTAGGTATAGATATTACCCAGGCGATGATTGACGTGGCTCGTTTAAATGCACAAGAAATTGGCATATCAAACGTCTGGTTTATAAAAGGAGATATAGAAAGTCTCCCATTTGATGATGGCACATTTGATGCGGTTATAAGTAACTGCGTCATCAATCATGCTAAAAACAAAAATAAGGTTTACAGTGAAATATTCAGGGTATTGAAAAATAGAGGAAGGTTTGTCATTTCCGATGCGGTCACGAAAAACCCCCTACCTCCTGAAGTAAAAAATGATCCTGAAGCCTGGGCACAATGTTTTGGTGGAGCTGTAACCGAAAAGGAATATCTGGATAGTATTACGTCCTCAGGTTTCAAGAATATTGAAATTCTTAAACGCAGGGAATATGTAAAAAACGGTTACAATTTCATAAGTATTACTATTATGGCAACCAAACAGAAATATGACGGATGCTTTGAATGTTTGCTCTAACATATCAAAGTTTAATATAAATTTTCGCTAATAGGTAGGAGGTGAAAGGATGAAAAAAGTAACAAAAAAATCTGCTTCTAAAAGCTGCTGCACAAAATTCACAACAGCACAATGCTGCTCCAAATCCTCTAAGGTTGTGGCTGGCTGCCACGACTAATACGGCATGGAGGCGGCAGCAAAAGCCGCCTCTAGTACTATCATGACGGAGGTCTTAAAATGATTCCAGCAAAAAATAATATCATTGTTAAAATACAAAATTCAAATCAGCCGGAATATGCGATCCTAAACCCTATTTCAGGGAGTTTTGATCTCATGAATGAACAGGAATACAATTTACTCCAAAAAATTAATGAAGGGGAAGTCCTAAATAATGGTTTTGCCTCTTATCTTTTGGAGCGCGGATATGCTTTTGAAAATCCAGAGGACCAGAATATTGCTATCAATAAAGCGTACCAGGAATTTAAAAACGAGGTTGCTGAATCCCAGGTCCAGCTGATGCTTGTTCCGACTTACGGCTGTAACCTCGCTTGCACCTACTGTTTTCAGCATGGTATTCAAAGAGGGACATATCTATCTTTACCAGATGTGTCTCTCCACCTTGACAGTAGGCCGACCTTGATCACAAAAGAAATAGTCGATGCCTTTTTTAATTACGCCAGAACGAATTTCTCGCAAGGTAAACAAAGGCCATTTATAACTTTATTCGGCGGCGAGCCTCTTGTGAATTCTCCTGCACAGAAAAGCATCATTCAATATATTGTTGACAAATGTGCTGCAGAAAATTATGAACTATCCGCAGTTACAAACGGATATGATTTTATAGAATACATCGACATCCTCAAAAAAGTTAAGATTAAGGAAATTCAATTTACCCTTGACGGCAGTAAGGATATACATGATAACCGTCGGGCCACTGTCAATAAAAAAGGAACCTTCGACAGAATCGTTGCCGGGATTGAAGCCGCAGTAAATAATAAAATGCCGGTTAATTTACGCTCTGTTGTGGATACTGAAAATATCGAAGATATTGTGAACCTGGCAGAGTTTCTTGATAAAAAGGGATGGCTGGATTTACCGCCAGAACTTTTCAAAACCCAGATTGGAAGAAACTATGAGTTGTTTGACTGCTACACCAAACCACAGCATCTCATGACTCAGGTTGAACTATGGAGTGAATTTGCCTCTTTAAGCAAGGCTTACCCTGTCCTCACCAAATTCCACAGACCGGATTTTAAAGGTATCCGGCATCTTGTGGATACAGGCGAAATGTATATGGCAAGCTTTGATACCTGTCCGGCCTGCAAAACCGAATGGGTTTTCGACCTTTACGGTAATATTTACGGCTGTACTGCCAGCTGCGGACGCGAAGAATACCTGCTTGGAACCTTCTGGCCTGAAGTTAATCTGAATGCCGAAGCAATCAGTACATGGCGGGAAAGGGATGTAAGAAGCATACCAAAGTGCAGAGACTGCAAATATGATGTGATTTGTGGAGGAGGCTGCGGAGTAGTTGCTGCCAACCAAAATGGTGGAAATATTCTTTCTCCTGACTGCAGACCTGTTCAGGAACTGATGGAAATAGGCATCAACCATTACATTGATAATATTAGAGCTATGTCCGGTGAAGACGCGCAGCAAGAAGACGCTGCCGTAAAAAATGAATGCTGCAGCTGTAATTCACACGAATCGGAAGAAGATATTGTCATAGAAAAGCTGTGCTGCGGATGCGATATTGATGAGAAAGAAGATGATACTCTCGCTGGAAGCTGCTGTCCATCTATTCCGGAAACTGTGCCAACATGCTGCTGCGGGACAGCTGGTCATTCCGCTCCGCTCCATTGCTCGCCATGCATCCCGGAAGAAGAAAAAGCAGAAGTCAAGTCCGCCACAATTGATAGCAGGAAAACCGAGGGTTGCCTAATATGCGGCCATGAACTTTTATATTCCAAGGATTCATCAGCAAAAGAGACCTGCAATATTTGTGGTCAACAGTTTGAAACCTATGCTAAATGCCCAAAAGGCCATTATATATGCGACACCTGCCACAGTCTCGATATTCTTGGAAAAGTGGAGCAGCTTCTAACCTCAAGTGATGAGAAGAACCCGGTAATTCTTGCTCAAAAGGTATTTGATTTACCCGGACTTAACATGCACGGGCCTGAATACCACAGCATTGTTCCTGCGGTACTGGTAACAGCTTATCAGAATATCTCCGCTCATCGCGAGTCTTCCACAATAAAGGAGGCCATTAAGCGTGGCAAGGATATAAAAGGCGGCAGCTGTGGTCTTTATGGAGACTGTGGTGCATGTGTGGGTTCCGGGATTGCAGTATCCATGATCGAAGGTGCAACTCCCATGTCGCATGATGAACGTAGTGCTGCTAATAGAGCCACAGGTTACGCACTGCTGGAAATCAGCAAGTATGGCGGGCCAAGATGCTGCAAACGTGAAGCCATCACCTCGATAGAATCTTTCCTTCAGGTCACAAGCTACTTTGATGGCATACAAAAGGCGGAATACACCTGTACGCAATTTGGAAAGAATAAAGACTGTATTGGCAAAAAGTGCCCCTATTTTCCTGTCAAATCATAAAAGTAAATAATATTCGTTGAAAGGATGGATTTAAAATGAATGAAAAAATATTACACATTAACAGCGAAGAATTTGAAAATGTTGTTTTAAAAAGTGACATTCCTGTAATTGTAGATTTCTATTCAGAGGACTGTGCTCCCTGCGAAGTACTGGCACCTATTTATGAAAAAATGGCCGAAAAATATGGCGATCATATAAAGTTTGTAAAGATAATGAGGCAGGCAAACCGTGAGTTCGCAAAAAGCATCAATGTGTCCAGCAGCCCCACTGTGTTGTTTTATAAAGACGGTAAGGAAGTAGGCTCAAGGCTTAACGGCTTTATGAACAAACCACAAGTAAGAAAGGCTATTGAAGACATCCTGGGAGATGTTATCCCAAAGGAAGATATGAAGCGTGTCGATTGTGATGTCCTCATCCTCGGTGCAGGTGCGGCAGGCCTTTCAGCCGCCATTTATGCTGCAAGGGCAAAGATGAACACCGTAGTCATTGATGAAAGCGTACCGGGCGGCCAAACCGCATCCACCTACCATGTTTCCAACTATCCCGGTACTCCAGGCGTTGTAAGGGGCAAGGAAATTATACAGAACATGCGGGAGCAGGCAAAATCTTTCGGAGCAAGGATTGATGATTTAAAGGAAATTTCAGAAGTAAGATTTTCTGAGAAAATCAAATATGTGCGCACTGAAGATACCGAATATTTCGCCAAAGCTGTTATTATTGCATCAGGGGCACGGCCAAGAGCACTCCCTGCCGATGGTGCAGATGAATTCAAAGGCCGCGGCGTGCACTACTGTGCAACCTGTGACGGTTCCATGTACCAGGACCGGAAGATCGTCGTTGTCGGCGGTGGAAATTCTGCGGTTGAGGAAGCGGTTTTCCTGACTAAGTTTGCTTCCCATGTAACCATCATCCATCAGTTTGACAACTTCCAGGCTTCCAAAACTGCACAGGAAGAGGCCTTCAGTAATCCTAAAATAGATATCATCTGGGATTCGGAGGTCAGGAAGGTCAATGGACAGGGACACGCACTCACAAGTGTTGTTATAGAAAACCTCAAAACAAAAGAGCTTTCGGAAGTGCCTACAGAAGGTGCATTTGTATACATTGGCACGGAGCCAATGTCAAAAATGTATACGAATCAGGTGGAAATTGACAAATGGGGTTATATCGTCGCATCCGAAGATACAAAAACCAATGTAGATGGTGTTTTTGCCGCAGGCGACATAAGGACAAAGCCCATACGTCAGGTGGTAACAGCAGCCTCCGATGGAGCTGTTGCCGGAATAATGGCAGAGCGGTACGTTGTAAATAGTAAATAAATTTGTTTATTCACCCTTTCTTATGGAGATATTATATTAATATTAGTACTGTATAAGAAAGGTGGATCTGCCATGTTTACACTTTCCCTTAACGAAAAAGAAATTGAACTGTTGAAGAAATCCATAAACCACTGCCTGGACACCTGCAAAAAAGGCGGCCTGGAAAACGGTTGCAAGGATTGCGAAGCGCTTGAAGGTGTTTTGAAAAAGATGCCATAGTATTAATGAAAACAAACCCTGTACTTGAATAAATCAGGAAGGTGTATTTTTATGAACACAATACCCAAAGAAGTAATCCAGGAAATAATCAAGGGTAATAACTTTCAAAATCCAGGAGAAGTCCTTACTTTTCTAAAGTATGTCTACTCGCGATATCCACGACCAGGTCAAAGGCCTGTATGGCGTAGAGGTTTCTGCGGAAATGGTCAGCAAGATCACAGAGCATATCGTTCCAGAAATCAAGGAATGGCAGAACTGTCCCCGTGTTTCTAGACAGCATACCCCTTAAAGCCTCGAAAACCGCTTCACTTTCACAAGACTAAAAAAACACAGGTTTGGGTTGTGCACCTCCGCCTTTCCCCTTTCCTGAAGACGTTGATTGGATTGCCGCAGGTTCCACCACCTGGGCAGTCAAAAACACCTTCCCGTCTTCCATCCGATCTATTCCAAATGCCGAAACTATGTTGATTTCCGTCAGATCCCTGTTGTTCCAGCAACCAGTCAGGAGCAAAGGTAGCATGAATAAAACGGCAAGTATGGCAATTTTCACAGCATATTTATCTTTCCTGCATTTCACCGCTTTAACCGTACCTCCTGGCGTTTTATGCCTGCTGCACCTTTGGTATTCTCCTGCCGCAGTATCCTCGGCCGTGTCACCATCGCCCAGATAGGCACCACAACCAGGGAATCTTTTTGGCAATCCCCTGGATATAGCAGATGCAAATATCGGTTCTGGTCTGTTCCCCCAGCTGCAGCATTTTCAGCTTCAGTTTCGGGTTCTTGATCCTTTTGCGGAGGAGGGTGGTGTTTGGCAGTTTTGCATTTGTAACACCCTTTTATCAACGAAACCGTTGATATACGCCATCAGCATCCTGATGGAACCGCCTTTCCCGCATACAATTTTCCGGTGCATAAAATCGCTGCATTCGGAAAAAACTTCGTTGAGCCTGGCTTTTACTGCATAAATTGTTTGTGGTATTGGTTCATTTTTATCATTACGAATGTTATCGATGTCAGCATTTGGGTCCGCCATCCTGTTACGCTTCCTTGTTTTCCCGAACATATCCTTATCGCCTGTTTTATGGTATAGCCAATATCTAACTATTGCATACACGGATTATGTTTTCAGGCAGTATACAATGTGCAATACAATCTGCACGCAAAAAAATAAAAGCCCTGGCATCAGAGCTTCTATATTTCAACATTCTGTATATGGCAATTTCATCAATAATCCCGCTATAGCCCAGCACTAAATTGTCTTTTTCCTTTTTAGCCTTTGTAGATGCTAGGCTTGCAAGGTTTATCAGATTTATAATTGTTTTGTACATATTCCCTTTCCTCGGATTACGCCTTTTCCCTCCTGCAATTCCTGCTGAAATGTCAATATGTATATCTCCATAGAATTCATGATGCTTTACCTTGTTTAACATATTTAGTGTTAATGCTTTGCAACTTTCCGCACATTCTTTAGTTAAATGTCCTGTACACGTCTCATTCCCCAAAAAGCATCCACTGTGGTGTAATCTTTCATCTCCTTCTTCCGTTTGCTATAATGAGTATTTTATCATATTTTGAATAATTTTTATATTTTAATTTGAAACATTTTCCTGTTCGATTTATTCACACTTGTCCGAAAAGTTTGCTTTTTTCTTTTTGCCGCCTTTATTTTTCAGATATAGGAAAAGAAAAGATTCTAATCAAAGCAATAATACAACTGAAATTGAAGCATTGCTAACGAAATGCTCCAGAAAGGAACTGGAACTGTTAAAAAAACTTATTAAAACAGTCCTGCCATATACAAATTAGCTGCCAAATGGACCGTTTATTTACTTCTATTACTTTAGCGATTTTCCTATTATTTTATTTTTTGGTATATTGGTAGTTCTGATTTATTGCACACTTCATTGTCGCAGACTTTTTCTTTTTATTTATCTTTACCAATTTTGTACAGAAAGACACTTCCAGGGGGACGGTCTCCCAAGCAGATAGCCCTGGGCATAAGAAATACCCAATTGTTTTGCGGTATTTAAGTCTTTCTCTGTTTCTATTCCTTCTAAAATAATTATTGAATAACCATCAAATAGTTTTGTTAAATGTTTGATTATTCGCTGTTTTAATGAGTTCTCTGCTAAACCCGCAGCATAGTAGCGATCCAGTTTAATATAATCAGGGTTTAACTCTACCCAGTGCTGAAAAAAGGAATAGCCTGAACCCATATCATCTACCGCAATTTTTACACCACGCTTCCGCAGTTTGTTAATCACTGATTTTAATGTTTCCCAATCATTTACAGGCTCACTTTCTGATATTTCTATTACCAAAGGAGCGGGGGTAATAAAGTGTTCATCCCACCATGATAAAAACCATTTCTCAAGTAGTGTTGACGGAAATACATTTAAGAATAGCGTATGGTTACAGACATAACTCACTGAATTTACCGCCTGAAATAGCAAATGGGAATCAAGATATGCCCTCTTGCCCTCTTGTTCTGCCTGTTTAAATATATCCAGAGGAGAAAGTTCATTTAGAGATTTGTTGCGTACGAGAGCCTCATATCCAAGTATCTCTCCCGTTTCTATTTGACAGATAGGTTGATACAAATGTACAAAATTTGATGCATCAATCGTTTGTATTTGCCTTAAGAAATTCACTTTTCATTCACTCCCTCTACACTTACACTGAAAATTTTTACAATAACAATCTGAAATATTATTTATTATCTCTATTAGCATAGAAATTGGAATCAATTACTTTAATATTATCGTTAATGTTTAAAACGGTATTGCTGTAGCAACAAACTGCATCTATTTTTCCATTCCTGTCTAAAACTTTACAGTATGTTGAAATACCGGAAGGTGCCCCAACTATTCCCATTTTTATACACTTTCCCGCAATTAATAGGCCGCCACGCACAATGCTGGACGGCTTTTTAAACAATATAGCATTCTTGGCCATTAAATTGGTCTGGTAACACCCTCTGTTGGCAATTACTATATTACCGTTAGCCTGGATAAATGAATTTTGTCCATATTCAAAAATTATATCTGCCTCTTTTCCATACAATTCTTCTATTTTATTTATATAATCATTTATTTCCGTATAAAGTGTTTTTATTTGCCCTGAATCTTCTATGCACTTTGCATTGATACCAGTTAGTATCCTTTTTACGTCTTCTAAAATTCTAATGAGTTCGTTTGCCTCTTCATTATTGGATAATTTTATCAAATTTTGAATATATTTCATAAGGTTGTCTAATATGTCCTTTTTACTAATTACAACTTGAAGCAGTTCCTTTCTAATATCTGCGTTATTTTTTGACATTTCTGATAAATTTGCTACACTTCCACACTCTTTTACCACCTCAAGGATTTGCTTCAATTTAGGCATAACGCCTAAATAATTTAGCATACTTAAGCCAGCCGATACATTACTGTTTATAATATTCCCATGTACTCTGATATTGCCTTTTGCATGCACATTTGCATGATAGATGCTGCCGAAGACCGTAATATCCCCTCCAGCCGAAACCTTCAGATTTTCAGCTATATTCCCTTTGATTACGATGTCACCATCAAAGTGGACATTGCCAGTACCAACATCTACGTCATGGGATATAACCAAAGTAGGGATAACACTTATTACACCTTTTTTATACTCTGGCCTTCCAGGAGAAACGGCCACCACTTTTGTTTCGTTATCTAATAAGGCAGCTCCCTTTCCTGCTTTGAGTGGTATATCCTTTCCCTCCTTGGCTTTTAACACCTCGCCAGTTACAGTAAATCCATCCCTCCCTGGAACTGAAGGAGCAACCTTTAACGCAAGCACATCTCCAACATTTACAGTAGGAATAATCGTATGGGACATAAGGTCCACTTTTTTTTCAGTATCGAAATCAGGATTCCGATAACTTGTATTTTTGAAAAAAATTTTTATTTTACTATTTAAGCCGTTAATTGGACGCTTCCCTTCTGCTACAACAGCACTTCCTCCGTTATTTTTACTTATCAATTCATTTATTTTTTCTATATTTGTAAATTTAGTGTCAACATTTAATTTTTTCAGTTCCTCAAGACATTGGTCCAAAGAAGCGGCAGGTGGTTGAATTTCATGATAATCTGAACGAATAAATACAACATTACTGCGTTTTGCATCTTTGACAAAGTATTTCTTACCAGGAATCTTGTTTATTTCCAGTATTGCCTGCATTTTATCTTTGGATAATCGGGCTGCAATTTTAGTAACAGGTTCAATAACTGTAGCTTTGAATTCAATCCTGTCGCTGCTTGTTACAATAGTAGCACCAAAAACCTTTTTGCCGTTAATATACACATCTATTTGGGGATCTTCTACTAATATGGAGGCATATCTACCCTCTTGCAAAGGATCAGCAACTTCTACCTTGCCAGAAATAATTTCAATGTAACCATCTTTATTCTGCTGTTCTGATAAATCTTCATTTCTATGATTTATAAGTTCTATCTTATATTTCCCTGGTATTTTAATCATACCCCAGAATTTACTCTTCGGCGGTTTAATAGTATATACTTTCAATTGTTTCTTATCACATTTATAAACTTTTTCAGCCTCTAAAATAGCTTCCTTTACACTACTAGCACTGATTATCATTATACATTTCACCTAACTCTCTTTATTCGGGAGCTATTTATGCCTAAATCGGTTTAATGCTAAAAAAGCTGTGTACCAGTTAGACTTTATTATAGTTATCTTATATTAATTATGAAACAATTTAGCAATTTTGTTTCATTGATAAATCCTTTCAATTCAGTAATTTACAAGGAATTTACTTCCATATTTGTTGTAATAGTTGTAATAAGTATTTGAATTAACATGAAACTTTTTATATACTATAAAAGAAAATAGATACATTATTCAGGTAGAGAGCAGGTAGTCTTCGATGAAATTGCAGAATGCTTTCACACAAAGTAACTCTACTTGAATGCAGAGTGAGCAGCCGTAAGGCTGTGATTACATAATTGGAGGGATAAACTATGACAGTAGAACCAATAAGAAATAAAACTAAAATAAAACAAATGTACTACTATTTAAGCGGAAAAGATGCCAAATACGGTCTGCTTTTCAAGTTTGGTTTAAATACTGGATTAAGGATCAGTGATCTCTTACCTATTAAGGTAAAAGATATTTTTAATAACTCTGGTGAATATAGGGATTACCTTATATTAAATGAAAGGAAAACTGGAAAAGAGAAAAAAATAAAGCTAAACAACGCTCTTCGGAAGGCTATTAATGAGTTTGTAAAAGTACAAAAACTCACATCGGAATCCTACCTGTTTTCCAGCCCAAAAGGGGATCATATAAGACGCATACAAGCCTATAGAGTATTAAAGGAAGCAGCAGATGTCTGTGGTATAGAAAATTTTGGCACTCACAGTTTGCGTAAAACCTGGGGATACTGGACATACAAAATGTCTAAATATAACATAGGGCTGATAATGGATACTTTTAACCACAGTTCTCAAAGTATTACTCTTCGGTATATTGGAGTTAACCAAGACCAGAAGGATGAACTTTATTCTCTTGTTCAATTCTAAATGGACCTATCATATTTAAACAATAGAACTTATGCTATTATTTTAATTCCATAAGTTCTATTGTAATAATTTACTCTAAACATTTACATTTGTGTGTAAGGTAATTTATAGTAAAAAAATGGTGAAATTTTATTTATATTGTAGAAAAATATAATATTATGTTGTATAATGACTTATAGGATGATGAAACAAAATTGCTATATTGTTTCATGTATATGCAAGAAAACTCTCCCTTCTATAAAAATGATACGAATGCCTAATGCTAAAATATATTATTACCTGTTTTAGTGTTCTAATTCCTTTATCTTTGCCTTAATCCCTTTAAACCCATTAGTTTGTCAGGTTATGTTGCTGTCTTCTTTAGACAGTCCTACAATTTTAACCGAAGTGGTAGTCTAAAACAGTGTCAACAATGGATTTAATTGAACCACCAAAGACAAACGGTTCAATCGGTTGCCTTTCTCATTTAAAATGTTTCCCTTTAAGATAAAACACTTCAACTACCCCCTGCTAACTTAAATCAGCATAATTATATGCTTGCCATGATTGTATAAAAATACTCATTTATATCTGCATTAACAAGCTGGATGAGGGCTACAACTTAAAAATTCACAGCAGCTTACAGGGAATGAGCCCAATACAGGCATATTCAAAGGACCCTAAAAAGGTAAGGTTTGCAACCCCGGAAGAATGTGCTGATGTTTTCCTTTGGGAGGATACAAGAAAGGTAGATAACACAGGCTGCATAAAGCTTAATGGTTATGAGTATGAGGCTGGGATAGAATACATCGGGAAAAAGGTTGATGTCAGGTATGACCCCTTTGATATGAGCCTTGTAGAGATATGGTACAGTGGAGAGCGCAAGAAGAAGGTAGGTCCACTGAAGGTAGGAGAATACTGCGGAAGGATACAAAAATCAAGCCAGACAGTAACAGCCACACACTCAAGGTTATCAAAGGTATATGAACAGGAGAGCGCAAAGAAGCAGAAGCAGCGAATAGGAGCCCTTTCCTTCAGAAGCATGAGCGGGGGTAACAAAATGTTCATCCCACCAGGATAAAAACCATTTCTCAAGTAGAGTAGTCTGTTGTGTACACCATACTTTTTACGCTGGCGTGAACCCAGAGGTAATTCACCCTCCGTTTGGTACTACAGGAACAGGGTTCAAAGTTTAAGGTTTGAGGGGGAAGACGAACCTTATTCCTTGAACCTTATTCCTTACCACTAATTAAATGGTCACTGCCTCAATGAATAAATTAAGTTTTTCCATCAGGTTAATATAGTTCGTAATACCTGCGTCTTTGACCTTTACTACAGGCCGTTGAGGAAAACTTTTATTCTGCATAACTACAACGCCTTCCTGTCCGCTACTTAACCTCACAGGCAATCCGTTTGGATAGCAGTAGATTACCTTTATGAAATCATTATAAAAATCAGCATCAAACTTTTTTCCGACTTCCGCACTAATCCTTTCCAAAACCTCGTGCGGCAACAAACTGCCAGAGGAATGCAACAGGTCATACTCATTACACAGGCTGACAATTTTAGCATAGTCGTATATCTGATCCCCTTTTATTTTTCGGGGGTATCCAGTCCCATCAACATTTTCGTGATGGGAATAGGCACAGATATTGGAGGTAGCCGACAGTTCCCTATACTCCCGTAAAAACTTGAAGCCTTCTTCCGGATGGAACTTATCATCAGCAATTAGTTTACCAATGTCATGCAGTAAAGCACCGACACCTAAATCTGAAAGCTGACTGTAATTATATCCCCTTGAAATACCAAGTAATGTAGAGAGTATCGTGACGTTAAGCGAATGGTTGCAAATATCCATCCCGTTACTTCCAATATTATTAAAAGAAATAATGGAGTTTTCGGATACAGCCATATTATCCAATATACCTGTTACAATTTCCTTAACAACATATGGATCAAGGTCTTTTTTCTTTTTAACCTGTTCAAATAACTGTTTTAAAATCTTAATTGTTTTTAGCCGAAACGAAGTATCTAAAATTTCCTGTATCAGCACTTCTTCATAGTTTTCATCATTTATATATACAGTTCCAACGCCCATTTGCCTTAACCTTGCGATAATTTTTTCAGTTAAGACGGAACCTTTGCTTAAAATAGTTGTTCCTTCTGATGAAAAAATTGGCATTTCCAACTTTTTACCAATAACTTTATCGTTTAATACTGCTAACCTCACGAAACTCCCCCCCATATATTCATAAAAAAAGCGGGCAATGCGTGAGCTGCCCACTTTCAGTATACTATGAATAAGGTTTAAGGCACAAGGCATAAGCAATCTTCTTGCTTTTCCATAAACCTTATTCCTTGATCCTTTACCCTGTATCATTTGGCAGCCCGACTATCATAGCAACAAAATGCTTTAGACTCGTGGCTTTGCGTCCCCGTCTTTCGACAGGTTTGCCCTTTTCATTTTTATTAGTAGTAAGTTAGTCCTATACCTATAATAAAATAAAATATTACCATTTTCTATATACCATTTTATCATGCTTTTATCATGGTTCAACATTTTATTTTCTTTTTTGACAAATTTTTTGCTATATCCGTTTTTATCCTCCAGAGCGGCAATTCAGTAAAAATTAAGGGATAAGGCCAAAGAAACAGGAAATTATTCCATGTTCTCTTGATACTTCCTTCTTACTTCTATCCTATCCCCCATTCAAACCAGGTATACTTAAAATCGTCAACAGGATATTATCTGGATCGTCACTTACTTTTGTACCGTATTCGATTAAACCCTCCAAAATCTTATTGCTGGTCTCCGAGGATAATTTAATTTTAAACCACTCCTGTTTAAGATTTGTCAGCTCATACCCTGAGGAAATATATTCATTCCTATTATTTTTATAACGAATCGTTGATATAAAACATTAAATAGCTTATATTATTGACGAGGTGATACTTGTGTCGTTATCCATGGGTGAAAAAATACGGATACTTCTGAAGCGAAAAAAAATGACAATATCCCAATTAGCTGCCGCCATTGGAACATCAAACCAAAATTTATCGAATAAACTAACGCGTGATAACTTTTCAGAGCAGGAGCTTCACAAAATAGCAGAAGCTTTTGGCTGTCGCTTTGAAGGTTTTTTTATTTTTGATGATAATGAAAAGATATAGATTAAGATATTTTAATATTATATCGCAACTATATGATTCCGAGAAAAAATAAAAAAGCTTGATTTACCTTATCATTTTTAAGTCGCTCATCCCACCTAAGGGCATCTAGTCTCCAGAACCGCTATTTTCAATACATCCGAGGTTTTGAAAAATATGTAAAAACCATCTGATTTCATCTAAAATCATCGAGGTTGTTGTAGTAATTGTTGTAGTAAAATTATCTTTACCTATCGGATACCATCAAA
>JANLFN010000047.1 GCA_024655885.1 Eubacteriales bacterium
TGTCAATTGTCAAATTAAATCTATCTAAAACCCGTGTTTTTTCTAGAATTAAATAATGTGGTGATACGAGGAATGCTACCGTAATCTGCAAATCTCTTTTGCAGATTACGGTAGCATTCCTGTTATGATAGAATTCTGCATTGAGGTGATCTTAATGCAGAGAATTTTTCATACAGAGCATAATGTGTCGGAATATAGACTGCCAAATAGTGCTCTTTTTCCGGTAGGGCCTGCCCGTTGTCCCCACCCAGGCTGCCAAGCTTTTGTTCGACAGAAATCCCACGGGTTTTATGAGAGAAATATTATAAGTATCGAGTATATAGGCAAAATATACATCCGACGGTACATATGCCCGGTATGCGGCAAAACCCTGTCAATGCTTCCGATGTTCTGCCTGCCATACTATCAGTATTCGTTGGCAGCAATATTTCTGACCCTTTATGAGTACTATTGCAATCAAAAGAATATATCAAGAATACGCAGAGAACAGCAAACCGTTTATCCGTCGCTCAGGCGACGGCACATATACTTATATATTCAGCGGTTTATACACAACAGGCAGTTGATAGACTACTATATAAACAACATATCTCCGGGAAGCAACGTAACGGGAAGCCAACCGGAGATATGTCAGTGGGCTAAAGGGATTCTTGATGAAATGGTCAAAACACCACCAAGCATTTTTAACATCCATTTTCATCAGGAAATAGGCAAATCCTTTATGGCCCATATGAAAATGATAGCATAACCGTCAGGATAAAAAAATACCTTTCGTAATTTTTGTACTGCAACAGAGCTTTCACACTACAATTATGGGAGCAGCCGGGTTAGACTCTTTTTTAAGGGGTCGGATAGACTCCAAAAAAGGTACGGGAGGTATCGGAATGGATGAAAAAAGCAAGACGAGCATAGCGCTCAAGAAATTCTCAATCATATCGCCGGTGTTGAACGGACAGGTGTCAAGCAACATTGAATATTTCAGGCAAGTCGCGGCAGAGCCGATCGACATGCCTGTATATGGCATGCGTAATTACTCGGTAAAGACACTTGAGACCTGGCTGAACGATTACCGGAAGTATGGCCTTGAAGGACTGATCCGTGGGAATCGGAGCGACAAGGGAAAAAGCAGAAAGATATCCTCTGAGCTCAGTGAAGAGATTGTAGCCAGAAGGAAAGCCAACCCCAAACTAAAGATAACGGTTTTGTATGAGGAATTGGTAAAGGATGGATTGATAGAACCGGATAACATAGCCCTGTCTACGGTTTACAGGCATATCGAGGACCTTACGCTTGATGGCCGCTTTGACAATGCACCGGTTAAAAAGGCGGAAAGCCTCCGCTTTTCATATGAGCATGTCGGGGACCTGTACCAGGGCGATGTTATGTATGGGCCACAGATTACGATAGGCAGGAAAAAGGTGCAGACATACCTCCATGCCTTCCTGGATGACGCTTCAAGGTATCCTATGTATTCCCAGTTTTACTTAAGCCAGAAGTTTGATGCCTTAAGGCACTGCTTTAAAGAGGCGGTAATGAGGCGGGGTGTTCCCAAACTGGTATATACCGACAATGGAAAGATATACAGGAGCCAGCAGTTTGAATACATATGTGCTTCCATCGGCTGCACACTTCTCCATTCACAGCCTTTCGAACCCCAGGGGCGAGGCAAAATTGAGAGGTACTTCGGCACTGTAAGGATGAGATTCTTAAGC
The DNA here is from genome assembly GCA_024655885.1 of Eubacteriales bacterium. Classification (GTDB taxonomy): domain Bacteria; phylum Bacillota; class Clostridia; order Acetivibrionales; family JANLFN01; genus JANLFN01. The sequence continues at coordinate 1,713 of JANLFN010000047.1, forward strand.
AGGCTTGATGTGGAGAACATCAGGGATCTTGATGCTCTTAACGAGAGGTATTTCAAGTGGCTGGAAGAAGACTACACAAGGAAGGAGCATTCGGCACTAAATGGGAAAAGCCCTCACGATGTGCTTATGTCACAGGTTTCAAGGCTTCGGTTGGTGAAGGATATGCAGCAGCTTTACGAGAACTTTTTTCTTCGGGTATCAAGAAAGGTCATGGCGGATGCGACCACGCAGATAGAGAATATACTTTACGAAACAGATCCAGTATTTGCAGGCAAGAGGGTGGAAGTCCGGTATGAGCCGGAGTGGCTCAGCGACCTGACAAAAGCCCTGCCTATATACATAGACGGTAAAAAAGTCGGTGAAGCCCGCATGGTCAGGTTTAATGACAATTCACATGTCAAGCGTAGATACCCGGGCAATCGGAGGAAAGAAGAGCTTCCGGAAGAAGATATGGAAACCGGTAATGTGGAAGTTGCAGCAAAGAATACGATTTCATACTACGAGATGATGAGCAAGGGTGGTGGGGAAAATGTTTAAGCAGCACTTTGGACTTAAATTCAATCCTTTTGACAAGGAAATCCCCACGGATAAGCTTTATGAAAGCAGGGATTTAAAAGAACTTGATTCCAGGCTCAAATATATGCTGGACAATCGTGGTATCTGCCTGATCGTGGGGGAACCAGGCTCCGGAAAGTCAACAGGCCTCAGAAAATTTTATGAGACAATGAGCAGGTCTCTATACAAGCCATGCTATCTGCCTCTTACAACCCTTACCGTAAAAGAGTTTTACCAGGCGCTTGCCAGCCTTTTGGGCGAAACGCCCGCATACAAGAAGGTCACTTTATTTCAACAGATACAAAGCAGCATATCCAACCTGTATTTTGAAAAAAGGATAACGCCGGTAATCATTGTTGATGAAATACATATGGCCCCTACTTCAGTATTGGACGACCTAAGGGTCATATTCAATTTCAAAGTGGATTCGGCGAATCCATTTGTACTCATTCTGTCCGGTCAGCCTTCCATCAGGAGCAAGCTGTCGTTAAATTCCTGCTATCCCTTGAGGCAAAGGATTACGATGAGATATTCAATGCAGGGTCTTACCCCTGAGGAAACCGCCTCTTATTGCACCAGCCGCATGAAGCTTGCAGGCTGTACCAGGGAAGTATTTACACCGGCGGCTCTGGCAGCCATACACACAACCTCGGGAGGGTTCCCAAGAAGCATCAACAACGTAGCTCTGACAGCCCTGATGTATTCAACGGCGCACAAGCTGGACATGGTAGATGAGGAAGCTGTTTATCAGGCTAATGTCGAAACTGGGGTCTAAAAGGAGGTCATTATGATTAGAATACAAATCCCACTAAATTATTCCGCGTGCAACATCAGAGAAGCACATATTTCTAATGCCACTTATTTCGGCAGCCACTTTGAGGTTATGCTTTGTGTAGATGGCAGGAATATACTTTTGGTTTTTGGTAAAAGGCGGCAGGGAGGATTTATCTACTTTCCGCAATTCGAGGAAGGCATAAATATGTCACAACATCAAAGTGAGCGGCAGGTTCTTGAAAAACTGCTGGATTTATTCGATGAAGGCACATCTACCGCCATAATGGCTGCAGTTGACCTGTTTCAAAAACTGGAAGGAGGACAAAAATGGTGCAGAATAAAACCCAAAAAACCAGAACGGATACAAGGACGGCAGAGCGGTATTCCCTTCTAAGGAACCCAACCACTGTGAAAATGCTTGCAAAGCAAATCATAGCCGCAAGTGATGATTATATTTCCATGACCATGGGAGAAAAGGAGTACAGAGAACTCATACTGCATTATGCCAGGTATCATGGTAAAAAGCTGTTCTCCTATTCGAAGCCTGGGGAGCTTAACCCCACTATTCAAAACCGTATTGGAAAAAAGAGAGTTCAGCTTGTGGAACTTATGCTGAATGGATTCCAGACGGCAATCGTATAACTTTCGGATACACATCTATTAAAGGGCTCATAAGGGCTCTTTTTTTCTGGTTTACTCGAGTACTGTGAATACTGACAGAAAGTGCGAATGAATTCCGGATAATCTGATGCAATTTAAGAATCCCGTACTTTTTTCGTATTTTTTACCCTATTTTAAAGCGAAAATCGCAATTGTTTTAATTTGACGATTGACA
>JANLFN010000048.1 GCA_024655885.1 Eubacteriales bacterium
CAAAATATGTTTGTACAAAAGCAGCAGTTGTCGGCAGATTCGAGGTTTTAAAATTGGTTTTGGTTGAACCTATGAGGCATGAAAAGCCACTTGACAACACGCTACCGGGTGCAGGATATTTGCGTTTTGGTTGAACCTATGAGGCATGAAAAGATCTCTTCCCGGCTATTTCTCCGATGAAGAACCTGGTTTTGGTTGAACCTATGAGGCATGAAAAGAAGTAATAGAGTTGATCTTTGACAATGCTGTGATTGTGCAAATTAAAACGGACATTATTTGTCACAATATTTTAGCTCAGTTTAGCCATAATATTTCAAATTACAGTTGAATAAAAAACCAACAATTTGCACGATAAAAGGGTCACCTTGGGGCTCCGCCCCAAACCCCGGGATTTATCGCTTATCGAAAGTTTTACATTATCTAAAGTTGAGTGCAATTACCCAGGAAAAAAGCAGGAAAACCGCAAACTCAACTTTAGATAATCAAAATCACTGCAAAGACTTCAGGAATTCAAGCATTATCGATTTTTCGCTATCATCGTAATACTCTGTATCGCCTGTCAAATCGGACGATGCCTTGCCAATTGCATTCCAGACAACTTCGGGATTGTTTTTTGCATACCGCTCGGTTGTCACAACAGATGCATGGCCAAGAAAATCCCGGATGTAATAGATGTTTGCGCCGCCTTGAATCAAGTGGCTGGCTTTGGTACTCCGCAGCAAATGGGGAGAGATGGAAACATGAAACATATCCGGATGCATCAGCTTTCCCATCTCCACATATTTTTTGAGAATGTAGGAAACACCCACGGTTGTCAGCTTTTCGTGGCTTCGGTTTTCAAACAAATATTGATCCGTTTTGCTGATTCGATTTTCCTTGATATACCCCTGTAACATATTAGATGTCTTTTGTGTGATAGGAACGAATCTCGTCTTGTTGCCTTTTCCAAACAGTCTTACGGTCGGAGTTTTCGCAAAGGAAATATCTCCAACTTTAAGCTCAACCAATTCACCGGCGCGTGCTGCGGAATCGTAAAGAAGCAGTAAAAGCGTAAGATCCCTGCGACCATGCTTGGTCTGGATATCCGGCATAGAGAACAGCACTCCCATTTCTTCCGCAGATAAATATTTAGGGGGGACAGTCGAAGTCTTCTTCTCGGGTATGGATAGGATATCACAGCAAAGAGCAGTATAAACAACCGATTCAGACCGAATGTACTGAAACAGTGATTTGAGTGCGGATAAGCGCTGGTTTCTGGTTGCGGCGCAATTATTCCTGCTGGTTTCTAACCAGAGCAAGTAATCCTCCACAAGTTGCTTGTCTATTCTATTCAATGTCAGTTTCTCATACGGGATGCCCCTCTCCCTTTTGCAGAACTGATATAATAGCATCAGCGAATAGCTGTAAGAGGAGATCGTATTGTGGCTCAATCCTCTTTGAAGTGGGAGATACTTCATAAAGTACGAATAGACATGGTCAGCAAAGTCAGGTTTTGACTGTTTAGACATTAAACATCACCTCCGGTACACAGGCATCCACAAAAGGTGCGCCGGCAGCTGTGATGTTTGAATAGTCAAATTCCGGAAGGTGAATATATCTCTCAGTATCTTTGATGTTCGTATGACCTACGTATGTCGCTATGATCGGCATAGCAGTGTACAGGTCCAGGCCAAGCTCCCCGGTCATTCTCGCATATGAGTAAACAATAAATGTGTGCCGCATATCATGTATTCTAGGAAAAGTCCCGTCATCCGGGGCAGACACACCAGCCTGCAAAAGAATCGCACGAAATCGATCCCGCAATGTAGTCTCATGTATAACACCGCCAGAAGGCGACGGAAAGAAATACGCATCGTTGTTCGTGGTGAAATTAAAACCCATTGCATCTGCATATCTTTGCAAATATGCGGTAAGGGATTCCGTCATCGGGACATATCTGCTGACCAGATTTTTGGATTTTTCAACAGTTAATACGCCATTGGTCAAATCTACATTGCAAAGTTTCAATTGACGCGCTTCGGATGAACGTAGGCCGCATCCGAAAAATACTCTGAGAATTGCAGGCATAACCATATGAATATAAGGGGAACGAAGAGAGTATTCCATTCGGTCCGCAGCATCTAAGATGTCGGCAATTTGTTCTCTGCTGAATATGTATGGCCTGAAATCATACTTGTACTTCTGCGTAAAATGTCCCGGAAGGATATATGCTTCCATATCCATCGAAACCATGTATTCGGCCAATTGCCTGAGAATGCGTATGCGGTTCAGCTGGGTTCCCTGCGCTTCGCCGTCTCTGCGCTGTGCTATGTTTAGAACCGTATCTTTCGATAAAACTGGAGTATCTCCCACAGCTTGGTTCATTTGTTGACAGATATATCTGAGACAATATATATATGAGCCTTCAAACTTTTGGCCAAGGCTATGTTTGAATCTAAGGAAATCAAGGCAGACTTTTGTACATGTGCCGGCCGGAAATGCTATGCTTAATTTGTTTTCAGACATTGGAGGGCACCCCCAATGCTGCCAGTCTAAGCTTTTCAATGTCTATGCGAACATATTGCATTGTGACATTGGCATATTTATGGCCAAGTGCTTCAGAAATAACCGTAATGGGAACATTGTCGCCCATTAGCCTTGCAGCGAGACTGTGCCGCAACGTATGCATTCCATGATGTTTGCCATCCCTATTGACACCGGCCAACTCAAAATATTTATTGAGCCGCTTGTAGTAATGTCCAGCAGAAATATACGGAGAAAACGGCGCTAATGACCTTAAAAACACATGATCAAACGCGGTACTTTTGGGACGTGCATTCATTAAATAATCGAGCAGCGCCCATTTTAGCGCGTCTGTCATGGAAGTCTGCAAAAATTCTCCGGTCTTTTGCTGTATAATCTCAATTGTATGGCAGTCCCATTTGAGGTCTCCGAGCCTAAGGTTGATAATATCGGATATCCGCAATCCAGTATCAACAGCCAAAAGAATTACGGCGTAGTCCTTTTTGCCTTCCAATGTCTTTCGGTCTATGACTGCGAGAATTCGCTTGATTTCATCAACGCTGTAGATGGAAGGAAGGTGTTGGTACTTACTGTTGTTAACGACCTTCAGATTTACCGATAAGTCTTTTCCCACTATCCCCGCTATTTCAGGGCATTTGAAAAAATCCCTAAGCGTTATGATGATACCGCTTTTCGTTGAGGTGCTTAAGCCGCTCTTGGATTCAAGATATTTCAGGATGATAGTTTGGTTTAATTCAGAAATGTCGCTAATCTGTTCATCTTCAGCGAAATATAGAAACTTCCTGATGATCTGCTGCTTCAACGAAATACTCCCTTGCTTCAGCGTTTTCCCGCTAAGCCAGGCAGTATAACTGTCGTATGCCGCCGCAAAAGATTTGGTTTTAAACTGTCTTACTCGTCCGTATGTTCGTTGCATAATCCACAAATCTTTGATGGATAAATCGTACAGGCAAAGGAGGATTCGGGCGTAATACTTCTCCCTATCCCCTATTGGGTGAAAGATGTCTTCTATACCATACCGCAACCGTGCGAATTGAGTTGTCAATTCGTCAGTGCATAATGTTATGCCTTCACTGTTGGCATACTTTAGAAGATGGTGCCAAACTCCTCTGTAATTCTCAACAGTCCTTTCAGCATACCCCTTTTCTTTCATTAACTTTCTTGCTTTTTCTACCTGCTCCGGCAACTGTGCCGGGAAGACTTCGTACATAATGTTAACCTCCTTGAAATTGAGTTCAAAGGAGATTATACATTATGAAAAGTTGTTTGGCCTGTTTTGAACTATATACGCCTGTTTTGGAGTGAACTTTAGATAATGTAAAACTTTCGATAAGC
>JANLFN010000023.1 GCA_024655885.1 Eubacteriales bacterium
GGATTTGTTGTCTATATAATAACAATTTCCATTCAATGATCCGAGTTCCTTCTAACTTTTTGCGATTTTTATACGATTTTTTCAGGGGAAACTATTTACCGAAAACACCTGAAACTCCTCGCCCCATGTGACGCCCGTGCGGGCAAGCCTGCCAAAGCTTATTCTTGTGCCGTCCGGAAGCTCCGCGTCAAAGCGTTCATACGGCTCATAAACCCACGCGTCACCAAGACGCAGAAGCTCACATACTATCCGGCTGTCCGAGCGGATTCCGGCATAGCCGCTTGCACTGCTTACAGCCGCCGTAAAGCCCAGGGTTGAGCTTGCGCCGGAATAGCCCCTGACTCTATTGCCGCGCTTTCGCATCTCAATGGTGTACATGTTCGGGTTTGTGCGGATCTCGCCGTCCGGAGTCTTAGAAAAACTTGTGGAATAACTTCCAAGAAGGGAAGCGCCTTGGTACAGCTCGACTCTCTGCGTATTGTAATTGAGGCAGCAGAAAATATCACCGATGAATACTCCCGCCCGGCCGCCGCCGTTTTGCGGAAAGGCCAGCCTTGCCCGGATATGGACATCGGAAAAGCCGCCGTACTTCCATGCAAGCTCGCCATGCCCTTCAAGCTGGGAATAAGGGCGGCTTTCTGTGCTGTCCGGATCCTGCCACGCGCTCCACTGCCCGGAAAGGATCGTCCAGTAGCTTTCCGGAAGTATATTTCTGTCCCGGAAATCCTCGTACCATATGAGGGCTGAATCGGGTTTCCGGCGCAGCATTTCAAATGTCAGCTTAAACCCCTTATCGGGAGACGCCATCACGCCGCCTGCATCCTTAAACTGCCGGGGTGAGAGCATAAAACAGGCTTCACCGGCAAAGGGATGCTCCAAAAATCCGCTGCAAACCCTAAATCCGAAAAACTGGACTCCCGGCACGCCACCGCTGATGCTGACAGCGTGCATACCCTGCGCTAAAAATACACCCTTTGCAAGGATAAGCCAGCAAAGCCTTCTCCAGTACGGCCACCACAGGCGGCTTTCGCTGAAGGTCTTCGCATTGCCGTCCAGGGAAACCACAATCGCATTTTTGTCCCAATAGGGAAAGCAAAGCCTGACCGCGATATCATAATATCCCGCTTCCGGTATCTCGAACCGGTACTCCGCCGACGCCTCCGCATCGCCAAGTGAGGCCATACCCTCCGCCACAATGACATTTCCCTCATACTCATCCGGAACGCCGTTTCTGTCAATATATACGGTCCCGAACTCTGTTTTCTGCTCCCTGCCGTAGCCTGTCAAATATCTCCGCCTGTTGTACACCCCCTTTTGCAGCGGGTATTCCCAGGATACGGCGTCCCAGCCCTCCATGTAGTCGTACACATGGGGCAGCGCCCATGGCACTTTGTTGTAATCGTCCCAGTAGGCGACAATGGGAATGAACGGCTGGGGCGGCGCATCGCCGGTGAAATTGTAAACCCCCGTCATCCAGTATTTGGCCGCATAGTAGGTGTTGGACACTCCGCGATAGGTGACTCCGAGGTTTTCGGGCGTGTCGTGGATCCGCCAGTTCCAGCCGTAGGCGGGCAGTCCCATGAATATCTTGTCCGGCGACATAGCAGTAACGGCATAATCATATATGCCCTCCAGCCAATCCCGGGGAGATACTGGCCCTGGAGCGGAGTCCGCCCAAGCCATACAAATCTATAAACCTTGTTTCGGTCGTGCCGTCCTCATATTCAATGACCAATTCAACGCCCACCTGGCCGTTTTCGCCCTTTTGGAGGTTTTCGGAAGCAATCTGCGCCGAAAAGGTGTAGCTTTTGCGCGCTGCCGGGTATACCGTCTGCGACAGGCTCTTTGTCATGCCGGGCACGCCCTCCGCTTTAAAGGAAGCCGTCCCCGAAACGCCGTTCCCGGTATCCACCTCAAATCCGGAATTAACCCAGTAGGCAAAGCCGTCGTCCGCCCGGGAGTTGCGCAGATGGTTGAAGGGCACCATATCCTTGATCTCCTGGCGGTCAAGCAGGTCGGTTGAAGACAGCGTGTCCGCCGCCTTGTCCCACTGCGCCGAAGAGTCGCCAAGCTCCCGAAGTTTGGTGGAAAGCTCGATCACCGTTTTCCAGGGCTCCTGCAGGTTGTACTGTCGCCGCACAACGCGGGTCTTGATGGAAAGGCCCAGTTCCTTATCGTCCACCGTCACAATGTCTCCCAGTTTCCACGCTTCATGCTCATAGCCGGTCAGCGCCGACAAATCCATGGCCGACAGCACGTAGGAAACGCGGGGGCGCGAATATTCCGCAAGCCGCATCCTTGCATATTCCAGCATCTGATACGGATTGCCAAATGACGAACAGTCAAGCGTAGATACCCGCACCTCGCTGGAGAAGCTGTAATCCTCCACATACTCCTTGCCGTCGTTGATGGAAGCAAAGGTCATGCCGTCCTTCCCATAGGCATAAAGCCTTGTCACTAATTCCCGCGTATCGACCACCCGCTGGATGCTTTTCAGGTTCTTTCGATACGAAAACAGCGCCCCGCTGTCCGTGCCGCTGAATTCAAGCAAATGCACCAGCCGGTCGGCGCTGTCAAAAACAAGGTCGCCGCCATATATGTTCTGTACGGCGCGCAGGATGGACAGAGCATTTTTCTCGGTGCACCGCCATGTCCGCTTTGCTGTTATGGTAACATTTCCCACCGACCAGCCGGTGCCCTGAAGCGCATATTTCATCGGAACGTCGGCGGCATCGGCGTTAAAGTCCGCAGGTTCCTTTTCCGCGCTGAAGGACAGGTCGTAAAACGCCGCCTCGGCGTAAACCTGCGTAATGATGCGCCCGTCCTCGCTTTTGTTGTCCGTCAGAGTGCGGATCCGGTAAATATCGCTTGCGATCTGCACCTGTTTTTCGTTTTTCAGCGCGCTTCTTTTCGGATCATGGAACGGGAGCTTGAACTCCAGCGTGTCTGCGCCGTTCACCTCGCCGGTGACGATGACGTCAAAGGCGTTTTCAAGGACGGCTTCCCATGCGCCGTTTTCATCCAGCACCACCGGACGGGCAAAACCGAGCTTTTCATAGGGAGGCTTGGAGATGTCATGAACCTGGATTTCCAAGAGTTTCGGCGTTTTTGACGTGTCGGCGGTGGTCAGCGTCACACGGAAGCGGATGTATTGCCGGTTTGGAGAATGAAGCTCGCCGCTGGTTCCCACCGCCTGCCATGCCGACCATTCCGCAAGGTCGTCGGACGTAGCCGTCTCCACCAAAGACACCGACGTTATGCCTGCGGCATACTCGCTGGTCGCCGCCACACGACCGCTGCCTGACAAGGCGCATGGAACTGCCTTGGTATACAGCACGCCGCTTGCGGGATAAACGCCGTTTGCCGCTTTCAGCGCAACCGCGCCCGGCTCCGTCAGGGCGTCCACGCTTGCGGCGCTGTCGGCTCCGTTAGCCAGCAGCGCATTCTTAAAATGCTGCGCCAGGTCGTCGATGGTCAGGCGCGAATCGGTCTCCAGAAACCAGTCGTCGAAGCCTCCGGCGAAATAATAGGTGTCGGCGTGCATGCCCATGACGATGTTCGCCGTACAGGACGGGTTGAGCGTACCGGCGAAAGTGCGCTTGGGTGCAATCCAAACAGCGCCGCTGCCCCGGTTGCAGAGGATAAACTGCGACGTCTTGGCAGCCACCTCAATGACGGCCGCGATGAAGTACCAGCCGCCGTTGACCATAGAGAAGCTTGGCGTTTCGCTCTGATCCAGAATCAGCGAACCTGCCGAGTTGTAGAGCATCATGCGCGGCCTGCCCTGATAGAGGGACACATAGAAAATAGGCTGGCCGGGGCCTTGCCGGGTGTTGAAGATCGGAGTATACGTATTACCCACCGAATAGGTGGTGGGATTGATCCATCCGCCTACGACAATCCTCTCTCCCAGATTGCTGAAAAGGCTGCCGTCGTTGGCAGCCACAAGATGCGTCCTTTCGCTGGTCGGGTTGTTGATGTTCTGCCTGAAATACCGTCCGAACCGGCCAAGCGGAAGCGAGGCGGTGGTGCCTGACCAGCCGGAAACGGTAAAATGCCTGCCATGCCCGGACGAATCCAGAAGCCGCAGATTGCCGTCCGGCGCGCTTTCGTTGAAACGCCATAAAGCGGACGTCCTCGCGGTTACAGGAAACTCCCCAGTGAAATCTTCCTGAGAGGTTAAAATCGATTTGACTGCCACCTGTTATCACCTCCATCTGCTTTTCGCCTGAATTTTCAGTTCCGTGAAAGCTGCGTTTGCCGCAGCAATCTCTATATTGTTCACGCCCTTCCTGAGAATCGGGAAGTTCAGCTCCTGCAGGCACGGCAGGCCGTTTCTCAGGGTATTTCCGGCGGCGTCCGTCACCTTTGCGGTCAGCATGCCGGAATCAATGACAAGAGTTTCATTCACCGCCAGCGAGCCGACAATCCGCAATTCCTCTCCATTTGTAATGAGGGATATATAGCTCGAAGAGGATGCGGAGATCACGCCCTTCAAGAAATACACCGGCTCGGAATCGGCGTTTCCCGAAAGCCTCTCCGCCGCATACGTTCCCGTTCCGGAAAAAACAAACACCTCATCCTCCAGCGCGTACGCATACGGATCGGGGCAGACAAAACGCAGCTCGAAGCTTCCCGCAGTCCGAAGCAGCCGTTCGCAGTCCACAGCCTCCGAAAGCCGCGCCATGAAATACCTGTCGGGCACGTCGTCGAGGATAAGCTGCTTAAGCCCGTTTGCCGGATTCAGCCATTCTGCAGCGTTATCCAGCACCGAAACCAGATCCGCAAAACTGCGCTGAGGAAGCACGCCGCAGCTTATTGTGATGGTTCGTTCGGAGATATCGCACCCGAAATCCGCAACGCCCGCTTTGCCCGGCACAGTTTCAAAGGAATTGCGCAGGGCAGGGGAGACCTGCCATCCGGCAAGCCTGGCCCGGATTTTCATGCTTTGCGACGATATTCCGTTGTAGATAAATCCCATATGACCACTCCTTTACGCCGTGCTGAAGCGGCCCTGCGCCCTTGAGCCGGTCTGCATCAGGTTGTACAGTTCCTGCGAAATCCTGCGGATATCGTCCTCGCTGCGCACTATCATCTGCTGCACCACGACCAGCGGACCGGAAGCTGAAGCGGCGGATCCGCCGCGTCCGTTTACGCTAATGTCAGGCGAAATATTAAAGTCCGTCGGCACTGCGCTTTGCATGTCGTCCGCCACTCTTGCCATGGCCTTGTTAAAGCCCTCGCCTAACCCTATCGCCATATTGCCGCCGATGCCTTCAAAAACGGTGGACGGTGAGCGGATGCCAAGGAAATTTTTCACTCCGTCGATAATACCGGAGAAAAAGCCGCTGACCTTGTCCCAAAGCCAGCTTCCAAGGCTCTTGATGCCTTCCCAGATGCCCCTGACAATGTTTCTGCCGATCTCAACCACCGAAATGGCCGTCTTGCCCAAGCCTTCAAGGATGGCCGCCACAATCTGCGGCAAGGATTTCACAAGTTCAGGAATAGTTTTTACAAGTCCGACGGCAAGCTGCACGCTCAGCGCAATTCCCAATTCTATGATCTTAGACAGGTTGCTTGTCACGAAATCAATGATTGACGCGATAATCCCCGGCAGGGCCTCAATAAGCTTTGGCAGGGCGTTTAAAAGGCCCTGCGCCAATCCCTCGATAATGGCAAAGGCCGCATCTAAAATTTGATCCATGTTGTCAATGAGCGTTTCGCAGATAAGGATAATAGCTTCGACGACAGCCGGGATCAGCTCCGGAAGCGCCTCCCCGATGCCGGACGTCAGCGTAACAATCATTTGCACCGCGGCTTCCACCAAAGCGGGAAGGTTGTCAATGATTCCTTGCGCCAGCGCCATAACAAGCTGCAAAGCTCCGTCGGTTATCTGCGGCAGAGCGTCGATTAAAGCCTGCAATAGGGTCATGACAATCCGCACCGCCGCGTCGATAATAACCGGCAGATTATCCACTATTGCGCCGCCGATGGAGGTGACGATATCCAGCCCCACCTGGATGAGGTTCGGCAGGTTTTCCATCAGCATATTTACGAGGCTTCCTACCGTATTGCCGATGACCCCGCTTATCTTCGTCCAGTCGCCGTCCGCTTCGGACAGTCCCCGCGTAAAATCGCCAAGAAGCGCAACTCCGTCGTCGGCCAATATCTGAAGCTGGGGGAGCAGCACTGTGCCCAGAATGTTCTTGGCCGCTGCGCCGCCCGCCTTGAGCCGCTGGATGCTGTCGTCGAATTTCCCGAAAGCGTTCAGCGAATCCTCGCTCATGACCGCGCCCATGCGTTTTGCTTCCTCGGTCAGCTCCGCTATGCCTGCCGAACCCTGCGCAATCAGGGGATTGAGTTCCTGTGCGGATTTTCCGAAAATCTGCATAGCCAGCGCGTCGCGCTCGGTTTCGTTTGATACCTTGCCGAGAGCGTCTATGGTTTCCCAGTATACGGCTTCGCTGTCGCGCAGGTTGCCGTTGGCGTCTGTGACCGAAACGCCGAGCTGCCGGTAAGCGTCTGCGACCTCGCCGGTGCCTTTTCTTGCTGAAGACACGGATCTGACGTTCCTTGCCATGCTTCCAGTTAAAGTATCCAATGAGACATCAACAAGCTCCGCGGCGTATTTATACGCCCGCAGGCTGTCGGTGGACATGCCGGTTACGGTTGAAGCGGTTAGAATTTCATCGGCATAGGCCGCGGAATTTACCGACATATCCACAAGAGCCTTGCCCACGCCGGCCGCCGCCGTACCAATGGCGGCCAGGGCCGCGCCCATGGCCACGCCGATTCCTTTCAAAACGCCGCCCAGCTTTTCAAAACGCCCGCCCGCGTCATCCGCCTGATCCGCGGCCTTTTTGATCTCGTCGCCGAATTCATCCGCCTGTTTTTCCGCTTCATCAAACTCTTTTCCCGCATTGTCCAGCGCTTTGTTGTTTGACTCCAGCTCGCGCTCCATTTTGTTGAGTTCTGCTTTGGCGTTGTTAAGCTGTATCTGCCAGCTTTGCGTCCGTCGGTCGGTCTCCCCGAAAGAGGAGGCGGCGTTGGCAAGCGCTTTCTCCAAGGTGGCGATTTTTTTCTTTCTGCGCGACGATCTCTTTGCTTAGCACCCTGTTTCGCGCAGCGACAGCTTCAACAGACTTATCCTGCTTGTCAAACTGGGATGCGACAAGGTTCATCTCGCTGCCCAGCACCTTGAAGCTTTGGTTGATTTCCCGAATGGCGTTTTTAAATTCCTTTTCGCCTTCAATGCCAATCTTCAGGCCAAAATCGTCTGCCAAATGCTCTCACCTCCTCAAAAAGGCATGAAAAAAGCCCGGATCCTCCGAGCTGAAAAAAGAACCAGCTTCGCGGTTCTTTCAAAGAAAGTATAATTTGCTTTTTATGTCTCATTCAGATGCCTGTCAATATCCCGCCCTCCGTACATGACACGAAGGATTGTGACCGTTCCTTTATCATGGTCCGGAATGTAAAAAATCAGATAATTGTCCACAGGCATAATACGCAGATTGCGGCTGCGCCATGGCTCTTTGTCGTATGCACGGAAACGCTCCGGCATTTGACGCAGCGAAGCGATTCCTTTCTCCAGACGGTCAAGCTGACCTGCCGCATTCTGAACAGACTGCAAATCATGTGCAATGTATTCAAAAATGCTACGCAGGTCATTTTGGGCTTCCGGGGTTAACAGAATTTCATAGTTCATACGCCGTATTTCCTGCGGATGTCCGCAAACGCCTGCTCGGCCGGAATCGTCTGCCCGTTTTGCATCTGCGCATATCCCTTCTCCAGTTCCGCGTGCAGCTGTTCCGTTGTCATGCGGCTGACATCAAGCGGGTGATCCGGCAGTTTCACCTCAAAAGGCAGGCCGTTTCGGAGGATGATCTGTTTGTAAAACATCGTTATTGCGTTAGAGGCGGGAATGCCCTGCTTTTCAAATCCAAATGAAGGAGGACTTAGCATGAGCGTTCCCATAGTTGATAATGCAAAGGTAATGGCCAAAGGCCAGATCACGCTGCCGAAAGATATCCGCTCCAGACTTCGCCTTTCCACCGGAGACCGCGTCACCCTCATCTGCGAGGAAGATCGGGTTATCCTTATGAACTCCGCTGTCTACGCCATGAAAATGCTGCAGAAGGAAATGGAGGGCGAAGCTGAAAAAGCCGGAATCCGCAGCGATGACGACGTCATGGATCTGGTAAAGGACGTACGGCAGCAAAAAGCAGGGCTTGAATAATTACCTGCTTTTTGCCGCCTAAATTCCATAAGGTATCACATCATCGATGGTCAGCTCCCGCTTCGGTTTGGAAATACCTAAGAACTGCTTGTGGCATTCCCACAAGTCCAGCAGGTATCCAATAGGCATGAGCCATACTTCTTCCTCGGTGCGGTTTAGCTGGACGGTACCATAATATATGAGCCGGGTGAACAATTCCTCATCGCTCACCCGGCCAGTGTGTTTTTTAAGTCATCCTCGCTTTGAACGTTTCTTTTCGTACCTTTGAACATTGCTTCCATAATAACGTCTTTGTATGCCGCCAGCTCCAGCGGGGATGTGAGAAGCTCCACCGCCTCCTCGGTCAGAAGCTCCCGCTTATCCTTATTTTTCAGGTTGTGTATAAGGATGCTCTGGTTGGCCAGAAGAGTAATCAGCCATACCACTTCATCCAGCGCCATCTCGAAGTTTTCCGTTTTCATCAGCTTGGTACCGAGATTCTCAAGCCCGCCGTACCTTTTAGCGATTTCTTTTGTCGCTCTGGTAGTTAAAATAAGCTGATATTCCTCGCCGCCGATGCCGATGCTTGCGCTTCTGTCAGTATCCTGCATTATTCGCCGCCTCCTCCCACAGCAAAAACAGGTTCATACACCTGCGTATACCAGCCGGTAATAGTGGCGGGCAATATGCCGGGATCGTCTTCGCTGACTTGCCTTCCAGGGATGCTTTCCTTGGCCATCTGGTTTGTTACGTCTCATGACTGTCCCTTCAATGGTGGGTGTTGAAAAGGTAATGCTGTCGCCTTTCGTCTGCAGATTTGTCGCCGGGATGCCGAATTTTACCCTGTAAAGCCAAAAATACCTGTACTTGCCGTTGGCTTTCTTGGCTCTGAAGCCGATAGCCACCGGAGCGCCTCCGTCCTCGCTTGCGGAAATAAGCACCTTGTTGTCGTCAAGGGTGGCTCCCGTCAAAACCTCGGCTACTGCAGCGCCGATATCCGCAACGCCGAGAGATAAGGTGCCGCTTTGAAATTCCTTGACCACTTCTGCCGCTCCGTCATCAGCATAAAGCGTCGCCTCTGCCAACTCCACCGAAAGCTCCGCCGTAATCGCCTTGGCCAGCGGAACAGGCGTGTCATAGGTCTCTTCTCCGTTTTCATTCTCGGTTATTTTTGCATAATACAACCTGTCCAGTCCGATTGTCGCCATGTCTCTCATTCCTCCCTTACCTCATACTCTTTTGCAACATCTATGGCGTAATGGTGATAGCCGATATCGTCCTCATGCCCGATATGCCGCCGGTCGGCAATGGTAAAGCCCGCCTGCAGGCAAGGCCTTTTTTTATCACGGGCACAAGAAGGCTGTCTATGCGTATATGCTGAACAAACGCTTTCCATCTCTAATTGCGGAATGCCCCCGCCGTTACCGAGCCCCCAAGGTGCGGGAGGGGATGGTAAAGATGCAACTGGCCAAACCGGACTGGAACCCGAAGCTTTTGGATGAAGTGGGTCTTGGCGTCGACCAGGTGTCTGAACTCGGCGACATGCTAGACGACTTCCTTGCTCCCTTTCGGGACTGCTACCTGCGAAGCGACCAGCGTCAAAACGGCGAGGTCTTCGTCAAGGGGCTTTTATCGGACCTCGATCGGAAATCAATCGAACCCATCGCCCTGCGCTACGAGGAAAGCGTCCGGGAGATGCAGCTCTTCATGCGGGAGGCCCCCTTCGATGATGTAAAGATGGCGCAGACCTACAAAGAGACGTTATCATCCAGGGTCAATGACCCGGAGGGCATGCTCAGCGTCGACAGCACGGAGTTTGTCAAGAAGGGGAAGCACTCGGTCGGCGTATCCCGGCAACATTGCGGGCGCCTGGGCAAAACCGAGAACTGCCAGTCGGGTGTCTTCATCGGTTACGCCAGCGAGAAAGGCTACGGCCTGGTGAGCTACCGTCTGTTCATGCCAGAGAAGTGGTTTACCAAGGAATACGAACCTCTGCGCCAGAAGTGCTGCGTACCTGATGACGTCACCTTCAAGACCAAGCCGGAGATGGCAGCGGAGATGCTGAACGAGGTGATCTACTGCGGGCTGTACCAGGCCAAATGGATCGGCTGTAACAGTCTCTTCGGCGCCAGCAAGACATTCCTGGACAGCTTGCCCAAAGAATGTTACTACTTCGCTGACATCCATGCCCCCACCCTGGTGTGGAGAGAGAAGCCCGAAGTGGCGCTTCCCGAGTTCAGCGGACGTGGCAGGCATCCTACCAGGCTTAAACCATCCTTCCCGCCGGTTCAAGTCTCTCAGATCGCAACGGACGACAGCATCCCCTGGGAGCGAGTGATCCTGGCGGAGGGGTCACAGGGCCCCATCATCGCCGATGTCAAGGTGCTCCGGGTAATCGAATGCCGGGACAATCTGCCTGGTAATGAGGTCTGGCTCTACATCCGCCGTTTCAGTGATGGAAAGCTCAAGTTCTTCCTCAGCAACGCTCCGGCTGACATACCCAAAGCGGAGCTGCACCGGGCGGCGACCCTGCGCTGGCCAATCGAGCAGTGTTTCCAGGAGTGCAAAAGTTACCTCGGGATGGGACACTGCGAGGCCCGTTCCTGGACTGCCTGGTACCGCTATATCCTTTTTGTGTTGATTGCCCATCTCTTCATTTTGGAGGTGCGCCAGCGGTTTAAAAAAAACGGGAGAACCGGTGCTAACGCTGCCCCAAGCCCAGAGACTGATCATTGCCGCTCTGTCCGACGATGAGAAGGCGGTTAAAAAAGCCCTAAGGGACATCAGATATATCATGAAACATAACTTCAGCGCCTATCAATCCCACCGGGGAAGAGCAGGCTCCAGTTGCTAAAGTGAGTCGTTATTTAAGGTTGCCAAAGAGCTTTTGTGAAAACTAAACTACGCTGTAGTACTACTATAGGGAATACTATTTTCTCAGTTCTGGAGACAGGACGAAGCTGTTCCATTACAACCATACGTGCTTTTTTACTTGTTAAAAGACGCATAATCGGCGGTTGGATAATCGGTACCAATGACATATAGGAATACGCCGCTACGGCAATCGCTCCCAATAAGTGCGGGGCCAGTTTTGAAGTAAGATAGATTGCAGTCGGACCGTCAGCGCCGCCGATAATCCCGATAGATGCGGCTTCCTTAGGTACAAATCCAAGATAAAGCGCCCCAATAAATGTAGAGAATATCCCCAATTGGGCTGCTGCGCCGAGCAGTAAGGTTTTTGGATTTGCGATTAGCGGACCGAAATCGGTCATAGCCCCTACGCCTAAAAAGATCAATGGCGGATAAATTCCCAGTTTTACACCTTGATACAGGTAGTATAAAAGTCCTCCGGTAACCAATTTGTCGTGACCGGGATTCAGTGGGTCCGGAACATAGCTTTGGGCATTCATTAAGCCTGTATTGGGCAAGTTGGCCAAAAGCATACCAAAGGCAATCGGCAGCAACAATAGAGGCTCAAATTTTTTGACTATTGCCAGATATAAAAGAACAAAAGATATCAGCATCATCAGCATTTGGCCAGGAGTTATTGATAGAAACCCGGTGTTTGTTATCAGGTCACTTAAGTCCTTTGATAAATTTAAATCCATCTAGGATACAACCCCTCTCGCTTAAATACAAGTAGTTTATCAACCTATTACAACAAGCACATCACCGGGGTTAACAGCTGCACCCTCGTTTACTCTGATCTCTTTTATGGTGCCAGCACCGCCACAAAAGATCTCATTTTCCATTTTCATGGCTTCGAGAGTTAATATGAGTTCGCCGGCTTTTACTGCCTGCCCAACTTTTACTTTAATACTGTGCATTTTGATGCACCGCCATGGAAGCTCCACAGGGAACATTGCCGGATGCTCCTTGTTTGCCCGGACAGTGGTCATCTCCCATATGCCAGCATAGCCCCATTTCTTGCGTTCTTCCTTTGTAAGCCGTTTCACAAATTTATAACTGTGTCCTGCAAACGCTGAAAGCCATACATATTCCTGATCGTTATATTCCTCAGTCTCGCCTTTATTACTGAAGGCTGAAATATATTCATACTGCTGAACCGGCTTATTTGAAACAAGGTGATAGGGTCCTACACCGAAGTTTTGCCCCTGCTTCTTCCAAATACGGATCCAGATAGGTCGATAGCCACTGTCCAAAAACATATTCACGCTGTACACGCTGGTAGGTTCAATAAATTGGGAGCCGGTTGCATAGAGGTCGCCTAAATTCCAGCAGACAATATCTGCATACCTGCACAGATTTTTAATTACCGGGCGTACTGTCTCGAACCATGGCTCAATCCCAGTTTTTTCATATTCTTTGCCTACCCCGTAAGGTGGGGAAGTCACTGCCATCTGTGCGCGACACCCGTCCATCAACTTCTCAATATCTTCATCCTTCGTAGAGTCGCCGCACATCAAACGATGGTTCCCGAGAAGTCAGATATCGCCCCGCTTCGTTACCGGCTTGCGCTGCATGATTTCCTCGTGCGCTTTATCTATGTCAAAACTGTCCTGCACAGCCTCTTTGGAATACCATCGGTTAAGCAGTTCGTCTATTTCAGAAGCGTCAAACCCTGTAAGTGAAACATCAAATGCACCCGCGTCCAGCTCTGCCATCAGCTCGGCCAGTTTATTCTCGTCCCACTCTCCCTGAATCTTGTTGAGGGCAAGATTAAGCGCTTTTTCCCTCTGCGGGTCAAGATCTACAACGACGCAGTCTATCTCAGTCTGTCCCAAGTCCAGCAAAACCTTTAAGCGTTGATGCCCGCCTACCACATTACCTGTCTTTTGGTTCCAGATAACAGGCTCCACATAGCCAAATTCCTCTATTGACCGTTTCAGCTTTTCATATTCCTTATCGCCGGGTTTTAAATCCTTGCGCGGGTTGTATTCTGCAGGATTAAGTTTGTCAACAGATATTTTTTGTATGTTCATGTTGCATTCTCCTGTTCAATATTTTCTCAAGACCCTTTTTAGCACCCTCACAATCTCCGTTTAATACTTGTCCCCGCAGGGTCTTAAACTGCTGCTTCGTTAAATGGTCTTTATATTCTCTAAGTTCTCTAAGAAAGATTGAATTTGTTTTATGCATCAGCCACCTCTCCTGGCTGTCAGGAGTTTTTCCATCACATCATCGTGGGGAGTAGCCCCTTTGTATTCGGTAGCACAGTTTTCCCGCACAACTTGGTAAATCTGATACCACAAGTTATTGGCCTGCTTCATGAAGCTTTGGCTCATAGCCACATAAGGCGACGGGATGGCATTGCCGGTGGTCGGATGCTTGGCCAGAAAGCCAAACTCGGTGATGCATTCCTCGCACTGGATCCACCGCGCCACGCTCTGGGCATATTGCTCTATAAGCTGCGCAGGTATAAGATGAACACACCTGCGTTCCTTAAGCCACTGCCATGTTTTTTCATATATTTCCACCGCCAGAGTTGTTTTGCCATTCTTCTGCTTTGCGGCAAGATACTCCCTCGGTGGCGGCATGATCTGGCCTTCCAGATCCGCAGCATCCGTAAACTCCATTACCATAAGCTTTCGTCTGCCGGGATTTCCTTCCAAAATTTTATCCGCCAGCGGCTTTTTCTTCTGTCCTGCACCGATACGCGCCCCGCCGCGGTTGGTACCGTCTTTTGCCATACACATCACCTCGATTCTAAAATTAATTGGGGCCCCCGCAAAGCCGCAGGCTTTGTGGGGCGAGGAGGAGCAACGGAGCGGGCGAGCTTTTGACGCTGGCGTCAAAACGAGCACAGCGCAGTTTGCGGCGGCGAGGGTATATACCCCGTTTGAAACCGCGATTTTTCGCGCGCGACCCCACGCCCGTTGCACGAAACATATCCACCCGGAGATTTTGACCTCCCTATGGTCTGCCGCGTCACATTAAATCGAACAGAATATTGTTGACTAAATCGAACAAAATGCATATAATATAATTGAACATAGCGTAAGCGAAAGGAGTGAACGACATGCGCGTTTCAGCCACCGAACTTAAGATGAACATGGGCAAGTATATCGAGCGCGCCGCGGTCGAGGACATCATCATCACCCGCAACGGCAAGGACGTCGCGCTCCTTACAAACGTCGAAAGCATGAAGAAAGACGCAATTAAATCACTGCGCGGCATTTTAAAAGGAGTCGATATTACCCGGGAGGAGATACGCGAGGAAAGGCTGGCAAGGTACAATGAAGATCCTAATTAACACCAACGTCATCATCGACTACCTTGTCGACCGGACGCCTTTCGCGGATCATGCCGAACGGGTGCTGGAGCTCTGCAGAAGCGGCGAGGTCGAGGGCTTTCTCACCGCCAGCGCCGTCACAGACATCTACTATGTGGTCAGGAAAGCGGCCGGGAGGGAAAAAACGCTGGAAGCCATCAGGACGCTGTGCTCCGTTCTGGATATAGCCGACGTCGGGAAGGCGGACGTACTCGGCGCGATGGAGCTTGACATGACGGACTACGAGGACGCGCTTGCCGCACAGTGCGCAAAACGCATCAAAGCGGACTGCATCGTCACGCGCAACACCGCCGACTTTGCCGCCTCGCCGGTTCCCGCAAAAGAGCCCGCCGCATTTCTCAGGCAGTTTGATTGAAAGCGCCGCCGCAAGGCGGCTTTTCTTTATCCCCAGCGCCCGCCTTCTTTCGCCGTTATCGACGAGTGGCAGCTTGTGCACAGGCTCATAAGATTGCTGTCCTCATTGGTTCCGCCTTTGGATAAAGGGATGATATGGTGCACCTCTTCGGCCGGAGTGAGCCTTCCGGCCTTTTGGCATTCCTCGCAAAGCGGATGCTCCGCCATGTATCTGTCCCGGATGCGCTTCCAGCTCCTGCCGTAGCGTTTTCGTGCCCTCGGGTCGCGCTCATATTTGTTGTAGTATGAATCAGCTTGTTTTTGATGCTTATCGCAGTATCTTACGTCTGTCAGCTCCGCACAGCCGGGATAGCTGCACGGGCGCTTGGGTTTTTTCGGCATAGCTCCATCTCCCATGCACAAAAAAAGCCCTCAGGGCGTTTGCCCCAAAGGCTTCTTCGGCTTTAACATATTATTTCATGCTACCAGTATAGCACCTTCAAATGCAAAAGTCGTCCGCGAAATTACTCATTTGCCGTACAGCAAAAGCGCCAGCCGGGCCAGCGCCCTGTTGTTCTTGTTGTAGGCGGATGAACGCTCGATATGGAACCGCTCGCAGATGTTCCCGACCGCATCGGTCTGCCGCGCATCGCCGCCGCAATAAAACTCCGACAGGACGAACTGCTCGTCCTCCGTCAGGGCGTCCCAGGCGGGCTGGAACCACTCCATATATTCCAGCGCCCTCCGGTACCGCTCCTTGAGGACGTCTATCTCGTCAAGCGAGGCCGCCAGCCGCGCTTCGCCAGCTTTCGGGTTTTTCGCCCTCGGCCGGCCGTCCGGCAGGGAGGATGGAAGCGACGTCATCCGTTCCATGGCCTCCTCAAGCTCGCAGTGATGGTTTTGGATGATATATTTCATGCTGGCGTAATCCTTGAGCGCGTCAACCGCCGCCGACTTCTTGTCCAAATATGCCCAGGCTATCATCATGGGAAGGCACCTCCAAAGCATCAAGAATAACCTTGACATCCCCGACGCTTGTCACTTTGAAGGCTTCGCCCTTTGCAGCCTTGATTTTTCGCATCGCCGCTTCCTGAAGCTTTGTCAGCCTGCCGGACGCTGTTTTCACCTCAAAGGCGACAAACCTGCCTTTAATGCAGCAGATGATGTCCGGCAGACCGGCTGTGTCGTACATGCCGCCATGCTCCTTCCAGCAGAAGCATTCCGGCACAAACTTTAAATACCGCATGATTGCGGATGTGATTTCCTTTTCCGTCATAATCCCACCTCGTTTTTTGACGGGTTTGACAGGAAATCCACATACCTTTATATATATTCATTTTTCTCTCTATACCTATCTCATCCTTGGTTTCATGCA
Source organism: Eubacteriales bacterium (assembly GCA_024655885.1). Taxonomy (GTDB): domain Bacteria; phylum Bacillota; class Clostridia; order Acetivibrionales; family JANLFN01; genus JANLFN01. Next base: position 16,177 of record JANLFN010000023.1, read on the forward strand.
AAAAAAGGAAAAAACCTGTCAAACCCGTCAGAAGCAAGCTGCAATCAGGATTCTGACGGTTTTGAACCCGTCAAATCCCCGTCAAAAAGCCGTCAAAAGCTATTCACGCAGCCGCAGGCCGCGCCAGGTCCTCCGCTTGCCCAGTTTGTCGACCGCCCTGCAGATTTGCTCGCCATATGATTCCACATCCTTGTTGAAATTGGCCTGCGACATCGGCTTGAAGCCGTTTTTCATGCAATAGTCCCGGTATGCCTGGAAAAGCTCCTCCCGGACGCATTCCGCTTCGTCTTCCAACACGCAGCATTCCTCCACAAACGACAGGGCGCTGTTGCTCTCCACCTTGTATCTCTGCAGCTCGGCTTTAGTCATTTCGGTTTCCGAAAACGCATAGCCGTTTGCAATCAGGCGCTTTAGCCCCTCAAGCGCCCACATAAAAATGCCGTCCCGCTCCGAGGCAAGCTTTTCTATGAGGTTCGGATCGCGTTTTTCCGGCGGCACCGGGTTTTCAAACCGGATGATAATGAGCCTGCGGTAAAACCCCTCGCTGCGGTCTCCGTAGTTGCGCGGGATCTCGTTGCAGGAAAAAAGCAGCCTGGCGTAGGGCTTGAAGCTGAAAGGATTCTTGTTCTTGCGCTCGGCGGTGATGTAGTCCTCTCCGGTCAAGGCTTTGAAAATGCCGTTGTCGTCCACGCTTTTTGAAGGCAGGTCGGCAAAGATGTTGGTAAGTTTCCCGAATAATTCTGCTGTCTTGAACCGGTCAGAAAGCGACTGCCACGGGATGTTGCTGACGTTTTCGCTCCCCAGCAGGATTTCCTGCGCCGCCGACAGCAGCGTCGATTTGCCCGCGTTGGGCGCGCCCACCAGAACAAAGCTTTTTTGCGCCTTGTTGACCGGGATGAGCAGGTACCCGAAGATTTCCTGCATCAGATGGATTTCTGCGTCTCCCGGGATTCCCTGAAGAAAGGCCATAAATTTCGGGCACTTTGCGTTTTCATTGTACGAGGCTTTAAGCTGCACCGTAGAATAGTACTCCGGCGTGTGCGCCTTGAAGCTCCCATCCAGCACGTTGTACAGCCCGTTTTTCAGGTTGATGATAAACGGGTTGCAGTTGATTTCCCGGATGGGTTTGTAAATGAGCATCCGCCACTGGCCCTCCGTATCGTTGATCGCGGACATGGTGGCGTACCGCTCGATGAGATGCCCGCGCACCCTGGCCGCCGCCTGCAGATCGGACGCCGCCTTGTATACGCCGTTTTCGTAGATGTAATAGCTCTCCGCCCCGTAAAAGGCGCTGACGTTTTTGGCCATGTGGCTTGCCAGCAGGCCCGGGATAAAGCGCAGGCCGCCGCGCTCGGAGGGTTCATACCAATCCGGCAATTCTTCGCCCATGGTTTCCCGCTTTGTGTCCTTGCTCTCGCGGTATTCTTTGAAAAGATCCTTCTGCAATGCGGAAAGGGATTTGACTGCCGGAGTCTTGAGCCCATAATGCTCCTTCATCTCGTATTCAATGAATGTGGCCGCAACAACAGAGTCCGCATTGTATAAAAAATCCCTTACGAATTTCTGCGCAATCTGCACATTGTCCACCGCCAACTTTGCCACCGGCTGCCCGGACAGAAATTCGCGCAGTTCCTCCACGGAAAGCGGCCTATAGCAGAGGGCGGCCGGAGCCTTGCATCCGCAGGAATTGTCCTCCAGTTTGGGGCACCTAAAGCCCTTTCCCGCGATCGTTCTGCAGGTGATGGGTTTGGTGCCGCTCTCCAGAAAATGATTGATCTTGTCCTGCGTTTCTTTATGGCTGTACTTGGGATACGGTTTTGACAAGGCGTGGATCAGCCGCTCGCCGCCTTCAAAAACCGCAAGGTTTGCAATCATCGCATACCAGTCATGTTCAGAAAGCGTCTTTGCGTTGTCCCTGCAGTGCCGTATGAACAGGCATCGCCTGGCGACCAGCTCAAGCCCTTTTCGCGTTCCTTTGAGGGCGGGCGTGCCGGGTTTGGGTTCTCCCCGGATCTCCGGCAATGCCGCTTCCAGCTCCGCCTGCGTGTAGCGCAGCTCGGGGCTGAATTTGATGCACTCCACCATGACCGGCTCTTCCTTGCAGTGGCAAAAGCCCGGCAGGCGCAGCACACGGCTTTCATTGATGCAGGCCGGATCGCCGTTGAATTTGGCAATCAGGCGTTTTTGCACCCGGCGGAAATCCTCGACTTTGGCATTCTTCATCAGCCAGTATGTGTGCAATGATTTTCTAGTCTTGACGATAAGCGACGGCTCGACTGGAAACTCTTCAATTGCGGCAAGTTGCTCCTCAAAGCTCAGGCTGTCGCACTCCACAAACTGGGCGTTGATGCGGGTTATATCCGCGTCCTCATGGCCGCCGTAGTTGACCACAAAGAAAATGCCCCGGTTCTTTGCGTTATGTTTTTTCAGGGTTTCCATTATGCCGCCGATTCTTCCTGCCGGGCACTCAAGCTTCGCGCCCTTGAAGGCCGGATCCTTCCGGTCGCTGAATACCCGCAGGCAGACCGTTTCTCCCGCGTCGAAAAACGGGCGCAAAAACTCCTCGATGGGAATGTCAAGCGCTTTAACCCCAAGCATGTTCCTTCACCTCCGCGCATTGCCCGGTGAAATGCCGGATGGGGATGCCGAGCCGCTTTGCCTTTTCCAGTTCTATCGCCATGCCGGGGGATATTCTGTCCCCGAAGCGCCACAGTTCATGGCATTTTGAAAGCAATACCAATCCCATAAAGATGGCCAGGTTTCTTTCGGCTTTGTCGCCGTCATCCATAAACTGCGGGAACAGCAGATGAGGCGCCAGCGGTATTGCGCCTTTCATTACGGCAAACCGGCAGCAGCGCCTTGCCTGCTCCAGATTATGCTCAACATCGCCTGCCAGCGGCGAGCAGATGAACACCAGCGGCCGGAAAGCCGCTTTTTTTGCCTCCCGCGTGGTGGCCAGCAGCGCTTCATAAGCCGTCAGATCAAGGTATCCTTCGGCGTTGTATTTGCTTATTCCCATGCGTAACCCTCCTCCGTTATTTCTTTTAAATCCCCGAACCTTTCTCCGGCCGCGGCTTCCGCAAGGATTGGCACGTCAAATTCCTCAAAAGGCCGCTCTTCCATGCAAGCCTTAATGAACACTGCCGCCTCATGCACCTTGTCCTCCGGAACTTCAAACACCAGCTCGTCATGGATCTGCAAAACCGGGCGCAGCCATATCCTCCGGGGCAGGCCCTCAATGATGCGTCCAAGCGACAGCTTCAAAATATCCGCCGCCGTTCCCTGAATCGGGGTATTGAGCGCACACCGCTCGGCAAAGCTCTTTTTTCCCCAGTCGGCACAGGCAATATCCGGCAGATAGCGCCGCCTGCCCAGCCAGGTTTCCGTATAGCGCCTTGATGCCGCACGCTTTTTTGTTTCCTCCTGCCACCGGGCGAGCCGTGGATAACCGGACTTCAGGTTTTCGATGATCCGCTCGCATTCCGAAAGCGGAGTATTAAGTCCCGCCTTGAATTTCAGGTTCCGCTGAAGCCCCTTTGGGAACAGGCCGTAGAACACCCCGAAGTTGCAGTTTTTAGCGATAGCCCGGCGCTCCTTGTAATGCTCCGCGCTTTTGTCCGCAGCCTGCCCGAAGGTGATGCGGTAGATAACCGAAGTCGTCTGGGCGTGTATATCGCCTCCTGTGCGGTAGGTTTCCAGCATCCGCTCGTCCCGGCAGTAAAAGGCGCCGACCCGAAGCTCGATCTGGGAGAAGTCCAGAGAGAGCAGCGCCTTCCCCTTGGGTGCGATAAAGAAATTGCGCACGCCGACAGGGTCGTTGTCCTTGCGGGGGCAGTTTTGCAAATTCGGATTCTTAGCCGCAAAGCGCCCCGTCTCAGTGCCCAGCGGAAACAGGTCCGGATGGATCCTGCCGGTGGCGCTGTCGATATGCTCCAGATACCCGTCTATGTAGGTGGATTTGATTTTTCCCCATCTGCGGTACTCCTGCACCATTTCAAACAGCGCCGCAAGCTCCGGACGGTTTTCCGCACACCATTCTGCAAGCAGGATCATGGCCTCATCGTCCATGGCTTCCTGGTATTTGGCCGTCGTTTTGAACACCGGCAGCTTCAAATCTTCGTACAGATATTTCTTGAAAGCCGAGGTAGAAGCATTTGCTCCGATATTCACGTCGCCGATCATAAAGGCGATATTATCCCGCAGCTCCGCAAGCTTTGCTTTGGCCTCCGCCTGTTTTTTAAGCATCAGTTCCTCATCCGCAAGCAGGCCGTTATGCTTCATAAGCCCGCAGTAAACCGCCGCGGGCGATTCAAGCTTTTCCACGATAAAGCGGTGCTTCGGCAGATACCGGTCAAACCAGTTATTGAAGAGGTGATACAGCCGTAAGGTAAAGTCGCTGTCGGCGCAGGCGTAGCGGACGGTTTCTTCATCCTGCGGATCCAATTCATCGAAATACCTTCCTGCGGTCACCGTTTCAAAGCTTGGAAGCTCCGCGCCGAAAAGCTCCTGCGCCAGCGCTTTCAGCCCGCTGTCTGCAAGTGTCCTGAATGCTGTATTGCTTTTCAGCGTCATCTGCGCCGCCGCGATGGTGTCATAGCAGGGCGGCTGCAGCACGATGCCGAGGGCGTACAGAAACATCGCCTCAAAGCTCAGGTTGTGAGCGATTTTTACAACCTTTCGATTGGCAAACACCCTCTCTGCAAGCCATTGCATGATCTTATCCGGCGAACCGGCATTCTTTCCTGTTTTATGCCTTAACGGAACATATACGGCCGTTCCTTCGGAAATAGAAAAACTTACTCCAACAATATCCGCCTTATGGGCGTCCAGCGCCGCCTTTTCATCCCTGCGGTATTTCTCCCGGGGCGCGGTTTCAAAGTCAAAAGCAATCAGCCGCGCTTTATCGAAATACCCCCGTAATTCCGTTAAATCTGTCACGCATTTGTATTCCATAGTTCCTCCTTGCCACCCGGAGCAGGGAACAGGACTAAATCCTGCTCCCACGCCCCAAGCATGGTTCTTATTTTAAAGGCTCAACCGGGGTCCCCGCGAAGCCTGCTTCGTGGGGTGGGATTACCTCGCCGGTTTCGGGATCCGCAAACATCTCTTCATCAGTGTCCGTTTCCACGGTATTGTCCGCTTCGAAACCGACCCGCCTGCTGTACTCCCTGACCTGCTCGGACAGCTTGCCGATAAGTGCGTATTCCTCGGCCGTCAGCGGCCTGTCGATAGCAAACTGCGCCTGCGAATAGGCGATGCCGCCGCTGTTGGTGGCTTTCTTCAGGGAAAAGCGCGTCACCACGCTGTTGGATTTCCTGCCTTTGGACAGCAGCCGCTTGATGTATTTCGTAAACTCCTTTAACGAGCCGGTGGGGAGGGACAAAAGCAGCGGGAAAATCTCCCCCTCGCGCAGCACATAGATCCTGCGGCGGTTCTTGCATGCCTTGCTGCCGTTTTCGCCGGTGCCGAACCGGTTCAATGGGCAGGTACTGCAATTCCCGACCGGGTCGCCCTCGCCGGTCACGCCGTCGAAGCTGCCGCAGTCGGGCGGCTGGTTTCCTCCGGTATATTTTGTTTTGTAGTAGGCATGAAGCGGATGATGGTACAAAATCACCGCCGAGAATTCCTTGACCGTATCCGGCTCGCCCGGGTTTTCGCCGGGCACTTCAAAAACGGTGCTGCCCGCCGACGGGATTTTAATCCGCTCAAAGCTCATATCCAGGCCGTCCAGCTCTTCCGCCATCATCCCAGCCATGTTAAAATCGGCGAGCCTCATAAAACCGTTGTCCTGCTTTGTTAACGACGTTTCTTTTTTAGCCGACATAATTCCATACCTCCAATTTTCAGTGTTTTTTACTTTTCGCATGATTACTTTGCCGCTTTTCTCATCCCGACCGATGTCTTTTCGAAGACGTTCACAAGTCCCGAAAGCCAGCCGGGAAGCTCATCGTTGTTCTCTTCCATCTGCTCCTTAACAAAAGCCGACAGGGAGTTGGCGTTGACCGTTTCATAGACCAGATCGCCGAAACCTGCTTTTTTGAGCGCCGAATACAGCTCCTCTTTCCGGCCTGCGGCAGCCGAAGCCCTCGTCGTGCCGGTCAGATAGAACATAACGCCGCCCCGGGTGAAGTTCTGAGTCTCGGTTTCCGCCATCAGCTCCGACAGGCGGTATTCCGTCTCGTCGATCCTGTCGTTGATTTCTTTGAGCTCCTGCTCTGTAGATTTCTTCAAGTCTTTGAGTTCTTTAAGCTGCTCGGCCAGTTCAAACATTTTCTCGCCTTGCTCGTTCATGCTTTTTCACCCCCTGCCCCAAAAGGATTGAGCCCGCTCCGGTAATCGTCCACCAGCATCCTCGCCAGATCTGCTTTGCTCCTCAGCGCCTTCAGCACTTTCTCATCGATGGTGCCTTTTGCCGTCAGATACAGATAGGTACAGTTTTCCTTTTGCCCGACGCGGTGGATGCGCGCCTTGGCCTGCTCGAAATTGCTCATACTGTAGTCGAGGGAATAAAACACCATGGTGCTGGCGGCTGTCAGCGTTACGCCAAGCCCCGCTGTGGCTATCTGCCCGATAAACACCTGCACCTCCGGGTCGTTCTGAAACGCCGCCACCTGCTCCTCCCGGTCTTTCACACCGCCCATTAGAAGCGAGTACCCGATGCCTTTTTTCTCAAAGAGCCTGCAGATGGCTTTGATTTCCGGAATGAACCGCGCGATAACCACCAGCTTTTTGCCGCTTTGCAAAACATCCTCGATAATATCCTCCAGCGCTTCCTCTTTTGCTGTGCTGACGCGCTGCACCGGGCCGCCTTCGTTGCCGCCTATAAAGCCGCCGGTTATCTGCGACAGCTGGAGCAGGCGCGTCAGAATATTGGTCGCCGTCACTTCTCCCTTGCCAAGCTCGGCATAGCTGTCCCTGACCAGATCCCGGTAAATCTTCATGGCGGCGGGTTCCAATTCCACGTACCGCACAATGTCGGTGGTTTCCGGCAGGTCTAAACATTCTGCTTTGGTCGCCCGAAAGGCGACGCTGTGGAGCCTTTTCATCAAATCCTGCTCCATTGATTTTTTCAGCACCGGCGTGTGCTGACCGTAGCCGACCATGTCAAAGTACCTATTGCGGAATACATAAAAGCTCTGGCCAAATATTGCCGGGTTGAGGAATTTATACTGGCTGAATACGTCGATGGCTTTGTTGGTAATGACCGTCCCTGTGAGCAGCAGCCTGTACTTTGCCCGCGCGCCAAGACGGTGCATGGCCTTGGACGCCGCAATGTTATGGGTTTTAATCTTGTGGCCTTCGTCGGCAATAATCATGTCGGGGTTCCATGCGGCCAGCTCTTTTTCCAGCCGCCACGCGCTTTCGTAGTTGATGACCGCCACCTGCAAGGGCGTACCCCGCATATGCCGAAGGGTATCGATCTTCTTTGCGCCGCTGCCTTCAAGAACCGCAAGACTGTAATCGAAATCCGCGAACTTGGCGAATTCCTCTTCCCATACGCCGAGGATTGAGAGCGGGGCCACCACCAGAACCCTGCGTATTTTACCCGCCTGATACAGAGCGCCGGCGACTGCGATGCTTGTCAAACTCTTTCCGGTGCCCATTTCCATGAGCAGAGCCGCGCAAGCGGACGGCATGGTTTGGAAGGAAACAAGCCCGAACTTGCCGCATACGAAATTGAAAGCGTCGATCTGATGCTTATACGGCGCGGCTTTAATCGGCATGGGCAGAAGCGGCTTCGGCTGTTCCATCCGTTTTCTCCCTCCCTTCGTCAGGCGGTTTTTCAAGCGTCGCCAACTTTTTTGCCAGCCGCTTTGACACTATGCTGATGGCGGTCAGGATGCCTGCCAGTTCTTCCGTCGTTTCCTCGCTTTGCGCCAAAGCGGCATTCACGCTTTTTCTCATATCCTTCACCTCCGTTTCGGGGCAATAAAAACCCCCTCACAATCCAAAGGAAAGTTAGGGGGCGGGTGGGCGAAAAATTTTCTACATTTTTTCAATCAGCCTGCGCAGTTTCTCCAGGACCTTAGTTCGGCGGTAGGCGAGCGTCTTTCGCGGCACACAGGTTTCTTTAGCCAGTTCACGTTCCGATTTGCCGTTATAGAACAGCTCATTAATCAAAAAACGCTCATCATCTGTCAATTCCAAAAGCGCCTTGGACAGCATGTCCAATAACAGCTTGTCCTCGACGATCTCGTCAACAAGCGCCTGCCTGGAAGGAATCTCAAACCCTGCGTCCGCAAACGCTTCAAGCGAAAGCTCCTTTTCCTCGCGAACCTGTCTGCGTTTGCGCTCTCTCCAAGCAGGGCGCTTGAAGGCATAATATACTTCCTTGCTGACCGGAATTTGCCTGCCGTTAAGTTCAATGAAATACTCCTTGTCCATCCGTTTCCACCTCCTTTCCCGAAAACTCAGGGAAAGGAGGTGGGGAGGACTGCGGCATCCCGGTAAAATAGCGCAAAGACAAAAGCGGCCGAGTTTACTGAAATTCGTAAACTCGGCCGCAAAAACTATTCTATCAAGCAGCGCCCTGCCTAAGGGTCGTCATCGCTTTTTGCGCTGTATTGTCTTTTTATACGGGGATGGAATCTTTTCCGGCGTATAGCTTTTGCCTTATGTATATTGGCAGAGAACCGCTTGATATTGCATGAAGTCAAGGCCATACAATATCAACCTCGTCAGCTCCAACCTACACGGCAGCACCCGCCATACGCTCAGCCTCAACTTAAGTTCGGCAGGTGTTGTCATACCGAATTTGTCTTTTGGTTAGCAACAATATTTCTAGTTGTACTTTTTGCGGTTTGTAATGCAAATTAATACCGCCTTTCTGAATGCCATATCATTTCTGCTGTTTGTCACTGTCATGATTGTAATTGCCTACTGAGCAATATGAACAGATGTATCAAATCTCAAAAATTACCATACACGTCTTTAACACGCGTTTCGGCATCTGGCGAGAAAACGCGCACGTTGGATTCAATATCGTTTAAGTGCCGGACGATATCCTTTTCGTCTATTCCGGCCGGAGCATACACCGTAAACAAAACCTGACGCGTTTTCTCTCCGATGCGCGTCCTGCTGTCCGGCCCTTTCAATATGCTGGAAACAACCGACTCCCCGTCCATTATCATAATGTCTCCGGGTACTGTTTTTACGAGCTTGCCGTTAATGCCCGCATAGCTTTCTTCTCCCGATGACTCTTGTAAAATGAGCGGCTGCTTTATTTTTTCCAGGTCGTGTCCGGCGGTCAGAAGCATATTTTTTAGTTCAGCCATGAACATCGCTTCAACTACCGTGGAAGCATTCGGAATGCTTTTGCCATGGGCTACTGATTCCAATTGCTGAAGCACATGATATGTGTACCCATACTTTTTGTAATAGGAGACATACGCTCCTATTGGATAAATATGCTTCAATTCCTGCCGGGTCATCGGCCCGTACCTCTCTCTGATTTCTTCTTCCAGCTTGCATCTTGCCTTGTCCAGCGCTTCGCTGTAATTAAGGGCGCTGATGCCCGACATGACAAGAAAACCTACCAAACACTTGCTTGAAGCTTTAGGCAATTCATTTTGAATACTAAGCATTTTGTTTCACCAATCCTTTCCCAATTTAAAAGGCTTCCTGATCGCTCAATTTGTTTCTCTCGCGCCCTATCAGCGCCATGCCGGAAATGACCAATATCCCGCCGCACCATTGCTGTATGGCGGCGTGTTCGCCCAATATCAAAACCGACAACAGCAGCGCCGTAAACGGCATCATGCCTGAAAAGGCAGCGGCCGTAGAGGCGGGACATCGTTTGATTCCCGAGTACCAGAACAGAAACGCCAGCGCGGTGACGAACACTCCATACCATATAAGCGAGAGCCATCCCTGCAATCCCAGCTTCGCAAGAAAGCCGACAGGCTGTTCAAAGCAGGCCGGAATGAGGCAAAGAGACATGGCGATAAGAGATACTAGCACGGTTTTTACCATCGGCGGCATGGCGGCTTTATCAGCAGGCCGCGCTCTAACCACTGCGATGCGGGAGCAAACGTTGAAAATGGATTCGCACGCCGCGGCGCACAATACAAGAATATTGCCAAATATGTGCTCCGGCATGAAGCATTTTCCGGGCATAAACAGGCCCTGAATAAAAAGAACACCCGCGACTGTGCTTAGTATGCCGATTATCTTGCTTGGGCCCATCTTTTCCTTTAAAAGCAGTCCGGAAAGAACGGCGGTTATCGCCGGCGTCGCTCCTGTGAGAATGCCCGCCTCCGCGGATGTTGTATGGAGCAGGCCGAGCAGCAGAAACATGCGGAACAGGAAAATGCCAAACAGCGCCTGAAGGAACAGATAGGCCCAGTCCCGAGCCGACGCTCCCCGGATTGACTCGATAATCCTGCTCCCCGCCAGCGGGACAAGAAGAAGCAGCGCGAAAAACAGGCTGACGGCGGTTATTGTAAACGTTCCCAGCCTTCCTGCGACAAACCTGGCCGATATTACGGAAGTTCCGGCCAAAGCGAAAGCGCCTGTCAAAAAAAGCATGCCTCTTGAATGAGGACATAAAAGCTTCATAATGTTTCTCCCTAAGTTGCTTGAAATAATGACCGAATACGCTATATAATTGTACCTGACAAACTGGTATGAATAAAGCGCCAGTTTAACACGATTTTAACCAGTCCAGTGGAGGCGCGCAAATGTACAGGATTGAATTAAACCGTCAAAGCGAAATTCCTATTAAACGCCAGATATATCAGGCATTGAAAGATCGTATTCTGGACGGCAGCCTGAGGGCCGGTGAAGCTCTGCCTTCCACAAGGGAATTGGCAGAACAAATTAATGTCTCGCGCCATACCGTGTGCGAGGCTTATGACATGCTGATAACCGAAGGGTTTGTTTTAAGCCGCCAAGGCGCGCCGACCCGCGTCGCCGAGGGTTTGCGCATAGGTAAGTCTACTGAGCGGATTTCAAATTATCAGGAAAAAAATAAAACCCGGTACAGGGTCGATTTTAAGACGGGATGGCCTGACTTGCGCCATATACCACGGTATCTCTTGCAGCAGATCGCTCACAAAACCTTTGAAGAAATGCCCTTGGAGCGGTTTGGCTACGCAAGTCCTAAGGGAACGCCGGAGCTGCGCGCCGAAATATCGTCGTGGCTGTTCCGGAGCAAGGGGCTAAATGTGGATGCCGGAGATATTTTTATTACATCCGGCGCGACCCATGCGCTTCACATCATCGCCAGCCTGTTCTACGGCCGCGGGAATAAAATCGCAATTGAAGATCCCTGCAACAGGGGAATACTCCAGACCTTCTTGAACGCAGGATACGAAGTTGAACCGATACCCGTAGATGAAAAAGGAATCAATGTGGAATGCCTTGAAGATGTTTCGGTCAGCGCGGTTTATACCACGCCTTCCCACCAGTTTCCCTTAGGCCCAATCCTGCCTGCCGGCCGCCGCGCGGAATTGATCCGCCACGCAAGGGAAAACAATATCTATATTATCGAGGACGATTATGACAGCGAATTCCGCTATGCCGGAGAACCGGTCGCTCCGCTTTACGCCATGGATCCGCAAAGGGTTGTTTATGTGGGGACATTCAGCAAAGTCCTGTTTCCGGCCATCCGCATAGGCTACGTTATCCTGCCGAAAGAACTGCAGCCCAAATGGCGTGAGCTTAGAATGCACACGGATGTGCAAAATCCGCCCTTTGAACAGGCGGTGCTGGCTGAATTCATGCGGACGAGAAAGTTCGACCGCCATATAAGGCGGATGCGGAAGCTGTATGGAGAACGCAGAACCGCGCTGCTCGGCGCGCTGGAAGAGGCTTTCGGGGATGTATGGCGCGCCTGCGGCGACGCCGCGGGTCTGCATCTCTCAGTGGAATTTAAGGCCATGCGATTCGACGAGGCATTCATAAAAAGATGCAAGGAAAACGGAATCCGGATCGCTTCGGTAGAGCGTCACGCCATACAAAAGGGCAGGCATTCAAATAAGCTCCTGCTTGGCTTCGGGCATTTGGAGCCGAGAGAAATCCGGGAAGGCGTCCTAATCCTGCGTTCGGTTATGCAAGAAATCTAAACCGGGCTGGATGTTTTTCACAAACTGATCTTTCGAGATATATTCCGCAGGATGCATTTTTCCGTTTCCTGTTGCGAGTACGTTTTTAAACCTGACAGGCAGCCCCGCGGAAGCGAAAAAGCTTTTTCCGTCGTTTAGTTGAAAATGCACATGGGGTTCGCTTGTGTTCCCCGAGTTGCCGCATTTGGCGATCGCCTGCCCCCGTACGACCTTCTGGCCCAAGGTAACGGTTAAGCTGCCCAGCATGAGGTGGGCAATGGTGCTGAATTCCTTTTCATTATGCTTGAGCGTAATGTAGTTTCCTCTAATATCCTTCGCCCTGCATTCGATCCTGCCGTCGCCGTACGCCCTGCTTTCCGGATGATTGCAGGCCATGCTTACGACTTCGCCGTCGGCGGGCGCCAGGACATCCTGACCGTAGCAGTAATAATCCCGCAGCTCCCTGCCGCTTCCGGAGTGGGTTTTCCCGCTTTCATCAATCATGACGAAATCATAGGCATAACGCCGGGGCCACACATGCCAGGAATGGGAGGTTTTCTTATCCACGCCGCCGTTTGCGACGTACCATTGTCCCCGGAAAGGCAATATGAAGTCCGTATCGGCTGCATAGTTTTCTTTTGTAGGAAGAGAAAAACGATGGCTGAACCATATCAGGGGATAAGAGAAAAGCTGCCGCACGCTCTGCCGCGACGCCGACAGATTGATGAATATTTCAACAAGGCCAAGCAAAAAGAAAAGCCAAAATTTTCTGAGATAAGCGTTGCCGATGACGCTCCCCAGCAGCCCTATCAGGCCGAGCCATTTTAATCTAACCAATAAACCTAAAAACCTGTTCATATCCGCCCCCGCGTTATTCTTCCGTGATTTCAAAGATGTCCTCGACTGACGCATGAAAAACCTTCGCTATGTCAAGCGCCAGCTTTAAGGACGGGTTGTATCTGCCGTTTTCCAGGTGGCCGATCGTTTCGCGCCTTACGCCGACCAAAGCCGCCAATTCTTCCTGCTTCATATTGTATTTAGCTCTGTATTCCTTGATTTTGGTTTTGATAATCATAAGCCGACGCCGCTTTCCCTCAGTTCGCACACAAGCAGTATGACGGAGAATACGAAAATGGACAAGGCCATCCCAAGCCCCATGCCAACCGCCAGCAGCGCGTCGTTGTTCAACAGCGCTTTCAGCATAATTGTAACCGCCGACGACGCAAGGCCGGTGAAGAATGCTGGCGTTGCCGCTTTTTGAACGTTGGCTTTAAATAATTCGTCCGGTATAACAAAGAAATACCGAATGTAATAGAGAAAACCCCAAAATCCCAGGTATGCCTTATTATCCGATAAAAATCCCAAAATGCCCAATAACGCCAGAAGACTTAAATAGCCCAGTTTATTTTTCAATGGTATTCCTCCCTACTAATATGTGATATAATTCTAACATAGTGTTATAAATATATCACATCACAGGAGGTAAATCAATAGGCCTGGGTCTTTGTTTTATGTCTGCGTCTTTTTGCAAACAACGGCGAATCATCGGGCTTGTTTGTGCCTCGGTATAACTTTCGCCATGGTGCGCCTTATCCACAATTTGAATCCGCCGGGCTTTCGCGATTTTGCCGCCGCAATCCTGTCCCAGCCCTCTTGCTTACGCGGCATTTGTAATGTGCTGATTTGGAAATGCTTGAATTTTGGATATACCGGGATATAGAAGATGAATGAATCGGCTATGACATCAAACCGAACGAACGTGTCTTGACACTCTCAAAACGGGAGTAAAGCCATGATTTTTTCCATTCTGCTTGATTGTATAAGATAGCCATGTTATTATATAACAGACAGGCAGTCGGTCTGTTGAAGGGGAATGTAAAAATGAGGATTGTAAAGGACGCAGAGGAACGCAAAAACGAGATACTTGACGCGGCGGATGAGCTTTTCTGCCTGAAAGGCTTTGACGGCACAAGCACAAACGATATTCTCGAAAAGGTGGGAATTGCGCGGGGAGGGCTGTATCACCACTTCAGGTCCAAGGAAGATATTATGGACGCGCTTATTGAGCGGTATAAAGTCCGCCTCTTAGGCGCGGCGCGGGAAATTGCCGCAGACAGGAGCATACCTGTAAACGAGCGCATTATCCGCGTTGTAATGGCAATGAACATAAGCGGCGGAAGCGGAAGGGAAATCATGAAGCACATTCACAAGCCGCAGAACGCACTTATGCATCAAAAAATGCAAAAGGTAATAATCAGCGGCGTTACTCCGATACTGGCGGGAATAATCCGTGAGGGCATTGAACAGGGACAGTTCAGCACGCTGTTTCCGTACGAATGCATGGAAATGATTGTGGCATATGCCAATATCGTTTTTGATGATATGGTTGAAATGACGGACGAGGAGCGCCCTTCACGCATACAGGCGTTTATTTACAATACGGAAAGGCTGCTCGGCGCCAAAAGAGGAAGTCTCATGTGCATTATGCAGGTATTCGGCGGCAGCAATGGAGACTGCCATGAATAATCCGGGAAAATCCTTCAAAAAATTCCTTCTTTTGTGGACGGGAGAACTTGTTTCTGCCATAGGAAGCGGGTTGACGTCTTTCGGGCTTGCGGTTTACGTTTTTGCGCAGACGGGTAAGGCTTCGGCAGTGGCGCTTGTAACCTTGCTTGCGTTTATGCCGGCGCTTCTCCTAAGCGCGCCGGCGGGGGTGCTTGCGGACCGCTTTGACCGCAGGCTCTTGATGGTGATGGGCGACAGCCTGTCCGCGGTTGGGGTTGCGTTCATCCTGATTTGCATGCTATGCGGGGAAGTGCGGTTGTGGCAGATTTGCGCGGGCGTCACAATAAGCTCGGTGTTTTCATCGCTGCTTGAGCCCGCATATAAAGCCACGGTTACTGATTTGCTCAGCGAGGGGCAGTATACAAAGGCAAGCGGCCTCGTCCAGGCGGCAGGCTCGGCAAGATACCTGATTTCTCCCGTCATTGCCGGGCTTCTGCTCGCCGTTTCAGATATAAAGCTGCTTCTTGTAATCGACATCTGCACTTTTTTCGTAACCGTCATATCAACGCTCGTTGTGCGAAACGGCCTTGCAACAAAGAAATATGAACGTGCGAAATCGTTTATCCGCGAATTCAAAGAAGGCTGGGGCGCAGTTAACGAAAAAAGAGGCGTGCTTGTTCTTGTGATAATGACGTCGGTAATAACATTTTCCCTCGGCTTCATACAAACACTTTCCACGCCGATGATACTTGCTTTTTCCGACAGCTCCGCATTAGGAACGGTTTTAACAATCTCCGCTTCCGGAATGCTTGCGACAAGCATGATTATTGGAATTATTCCGATAAAAGGCGGCTATGTGAAAATACTTTCATCTTCACTGTTTTGCTCAGGATTATTCATGGCGGTGTTCGGACTGCGCGAAAGCATTGTGCTTATCTGTGTTTCGGGGTTCTTGTTTTTTTCAATGCTCCCGTTTGCAAACACAAGCCTGGATTTTCTCATCCGCACCAACATCGAAAATAACCTGCAGGGCAGAGCGTGGGGGCTTATCGGGGTCATTTCCCAGCTTGGATACGTTGCCGCTTACGCGCTTTCGGGCGTGCTTGCGGATTATGTGTTCACTCCCCTGCTGGTTGACGGCGGAGCTCTCGTCGGCAGTATGGGAAAGATTTTCGGCACCGGCGGCGGCAGAGGAACTGGGTTTCTCATTTTTATCGCCGGAGCGCTGTTGTGTGTCACTTCTGTAATTCTATACAACAGGACTTATGCAGTTCCAGGATAATATTCCCAGTTCCACAGCCTGAATTCTA
>JANLFN010000024.1 GCA_024655885.1 Eubacteriales bacterium
CATCCTCCTCACCTCTAGGGATATTTTATCACATAAGGGATAAGTTGTAAAGAACGAATGTTCTATATGCAGGAATGTCCCCTATTTTGTTGTAAATTATACGTCTTAATCGGCCGATAAAATCTAATGTTAAATATATTGCAGCAATGAAAATAATTTGTATGGAGTTGATTTTATGGAAGAAAAAAATCTGCGGTCATACATTGACAGTATGCCGTCTATAATCGAAACAGTACAGGAAGATATTACAATTTGTGTAATTGATCTCAAAACGAACATTGTTTTAGCGAGTGTGGATGGTAAAACGCTTGAGTCACCCTTTAAGGCGGGAACTGAAACGGAGGATGCAATGGGTGCCTTTGCGAAAGTAAAAAAAGAAAAGAAACAGATGGTATCAATGGTTCCAGAAGCTTTATTTGGATTTCCTGTAAAAGGAATTCTCACTCCCGTAATAAATGAGGAAGGAGAAGTTGTTGCTATTGTTTCTGTTTCCAAAAGCATGGCAGTTGAAACACAAATTGAAGAGAGTACCAGTTCACTTTTTAATTCAATGGAGCAGTTGAATGCAGGAATAGAGGAAATTGCATCCAGCTCTCAGCAGCTTTCCTCATTCATCAAGGGAATTGTGGAATTTACCGGACAGACTCAGGATAAAATTAAGGAAATAGACAGCATCATCCAGGTTATCAAAAACATCTCATCACAGTCAAATCTTCTCGCGTTGAATGCAACTATTGAAGCGGCAAGGGCCGGAGAGGCAGGAAGAGGTTTCAGCGTTGTGGCGAATGAAATGGGCAAACTCTCCACTTTGAGCAAAGAATCGGCAGAGAAAGTAGCGAAATCACTTTTGGAAATGAAGGAAGCTATCGAGACTATCGGCGAACAAATCGGAAAAATCAGCATTACATCTGAAAGCCAGGCTGCGGCTACCGAGGAGATTGCAGCTACAGCAGATGAGGTTGTGGGTACTGCTAAAAAACTTTCAGATATAACAAAGATTACATCGTTTGAAGAGGCTATGCATGGTACATCCCGATGAAGGTAAAGAATAGAGTACAACAGGGGACGGCAGGTCGTGTGAAAAGTCTTTTAATCATCGACTGCAAGGAAGACAAAAATAGCGGCTAAGAAGTGGCCATTGACTAAGACGGGGGGACGCGTTTCTGCTGTCGGGGGTCATCCTTGCTGAAAAACGTCCCCAAGCCTCAGTCGAAGGCAGGGTTGCACCCTGCACCTGCTTATACAGCAATTACTACAGGATGAATCGTAAGAAAAAACTTGCCCACGTTTACTCGATGCCTTATACACCTTGACACTTGAGGAAAACTATATGGATTAAACCGCAGGGATGTGGTATAATATTTCACCGTAGATTCAAGTTTCGCTTTCAAATTAATTCATTACGAGGTGGAAGATGTTTGACAAATTGCAGGCAGCGGAAGACAGGTATGAGGAAATAAACCACAAGCTGAGCGACCCGGCGGTTCTGGAAAACCAGGATGAATACAGGAAATTGATGAAGGAACACTCTGAACTTGAAACGGTGGTTGAAAAATACCGTGAATATAAAAAGGCAAGCAAGGACATCTCGGATGCCAGGGAAATGCTTGAGGACAAGCTGGACAAGGACTTCCGCGAAATGGTAGAGATGGAGTTGAAGGAAAGTGAGCGGAAGCTGGAGCATATCAAAAAAGAGTTGAAAATACTTCTTCTGCCCAGGGACCCCAATGATGAAAGAAGCGTAATTGTGGAAATCCGCAGCGGAGCCGGAGGGGAAGAGGCCGCGCTCTTTGCAGGTGTACTGTTTAGGATGTATTCGAGGTACGCGGAAAGAAAACGCTGGAAAACGGAGATTTTAGACTCCAATGCTACCGAGCTGGGGGGATTTAAGGAGGTCGTTTTTGCCATTGAGGCCAGAGGCGCTTACAGCAGGCTCAAGTTTGAAAGCGGAGTGCACAGGGTGCAGAGGGTGCCTTCAACCGAAGCCGGCGGCAGGATACACACGTCTACGGTAACGGTTGCCGTGCTGCCCGAAGTGGATGAAGTGGATGTGGAGATCAACCCCAACGATTTGCAGATTGATACCTATAGGGCGGGAGGAGCGGGAGGACAGCATATTAACAAGACCGAGTCCGCCATCAGAATAACCCATATTCCCACCGGAATCGTGGTTACATGTCAGGATGAGAGATCCCAGCATAAAAACAAGGATAAGGCAATGAAGGTTCTGAGGTCAAAGCTGTATGAACTGGCGCAGGAGCAGCAAAACTCCGAGGTGGCTCAAGCCAGGAAAAGCCAAATTGGCACCGGCGACAGGAGTGAAAGGATAAGGACTTACAACTATCCTCAGGGGAGGGTTACCGACCACAGGATAGGCCTGACCTTATATAAAATAGAAGAAATTCTCGATGGAGATATAGATGAGATTATCGACGCTCTGATAACCACCGACCAGAGCCAGAAGCTGGGAAGCGGAGGGTTTGACGACGAGGACTGAAGCAGAGGGTACCTCAGCGTAAAATGCACTAGGCGCATTTTACAATATTGCCGTGATAAAATTCCCCCATGACGAATAGAATTGTGATAGCTGTTATGTGATAACGGCCAGTGCTTTTTAACATGATCAATTTCTGGCGTACCTACATGCTAAAAATGCACTTCCTTGATTGCTGCGCCCCGCTTCTAGAACTGAATTCTGCTGCGGGGCACTAGAGTGGGGGGACGTGTGTGCCACGGTTGATGGAAATAACAATAATCGGCCTTATCTCCGGCATGGTTGGAACCAGTGTGGGGGGATTGATGGCTTTTTTTATTGGCGGGATATCCAACCGCATTATGAGCTTTATTCTGGAGTTTTCCGCCGGATTGATGACTTCCGTCGTATGCTTTGAGCTCATACCCGAAGCGTTTAAAATTGGGGGAAAATTCCTCACTTTTATAGGGGTATTATGTGGAATATTCATGATCATATGCATTGAAAACTTTATGATGAAGATGGATTTGCTGAGAAAAAACTCTGGCAATGTCAGGCTTTTGCGTGCCGGAATTATGGTTGCCATCGGGATTGCGCTGCACAACTTCCCGGAAGGCTTTGCCGTGGGCTCGGGCTTTGAAGCCTCCTTCAGCCTTGGCGCCACACTCACGGCGGTGATTGTCATACACGATATACCTGAAGGCATTGCCATGGCTGTACCTATGAGAGCAGGAGGATTTTCAGGGCTAAAGGCCTTTAGCTTCACCGTGCTTTCCGGGGTGCCTATGGGGCTGGGAGCGTTTGCCGGTGCGCTAATGGGAGAAATATCCCAGCAACTGATCGGAATATCCCTGGGTTTCGCCGGAGGTGCCATGCTGTACATCGTGTATGCGGAACTGGTCCCCGAGTCAAAAAGGCTTTATCTTGGAAGACTTTCTTCACTGGGAAATATATTGGGCATTATTTGTGGTATAATAGTATCGACATACGGTTCATAGGATGACTGCCAACAACATGGGAGAAAAAGAAGTTGAAGACGGAAATAATTAAGATTGAAAAGGACCCTATGGATGAGGACAAGCTGGAATACGCCGCGGAAGTCATAAGAGCCGGAGGGCTGGTGGCTTTTCCCACTGAGACGGTATATGGGCTTGGAGCGAATGCATTGGATGAAAGGGCCGTAAAAAAAATATTTGAGGCTAAGGGAAGGCCGTCGGACAATCCCCTGATTGTACATATAGCCCAAAGGTCGGAGGCGGACGGCCTTGTAAAAAATAAACCGGCTTACGCCTCCATACTTATGGAGAGGTTTTGGCCGGGTCCCTTAACCCTTATTATGGACAAGGCGGATGTCGTTCCCCGGACTACTACGGCAGGACTTGGTACCGTTGCCGTCAGGATGCCTTCCCATCCGGTGGCGCTGGCTTTAATAAGGAGGTCCGGCCTTCCTATTGCGGCTCCCAGCGCAAATACATCGGGCAGGCCCAGTCCTACCTGTGCAAGGCATGTGATAGATGATTTATATGGAAAGGTAGATATTATTATCGACGGTGGCAGTGCGGCAGTGGGGCTGGAGTCAACGGTCCTGGACATTACCGTCAGCCCGCCTGTCATACTCAGGCCGGGTGGAATTACGCCCGAAGAGCTGGAAAAGGGATTGGGGAGTGTGGTTGGTATTGACCCCGGCCTGCTGAGAAAACCGGCCCCGGACCTTCTACCTAAGTCCCCGGGCATGAAGTACAAGCATTATTCTCCTAAGGCCGATGTTGTTATAATTGAAGGAACCCTTGAAAAAGTAGCGGCTAAAATCAATACACTGATTGCAGAGCACGAGGCCGGGGGTATGACCGTGGGGGTTCTGGCCACAGATCAGACAAAAAACCTGTATCCGTCGAAAAATACGGTTATTTCCATGGGGGACAGGAATAGCCCGGAAAACATCGCCGCCAATCTGTTTAAGACACTGCGGAAATTTGATGAAACGGGTGTCCGCCTGATACTTGCCGAAGCCGTAGAGAATACGGGGATTGGCCTTGCGGTGATGAACAGAATGACCAAAGCGGCAGGCTACAATATTATTAGAGCGGATTAAAAAAGCGGGAAGGCAGCCGTCATTTGTAGCGTATAAAAGCAGGGGGATGAACCATGAAAAAAATTCTTTTTGTTTGTACGGGAAACACCTGTAGGAGTTCTATGGCTGAAGGAATTTTTAATGCCATGGCTTCCCAAGATGAAGAGATAAGAGGAAACTTCGAAGCGGCATCCGCCGGAGTTGCCGCTTTGGAAGGGGAACCCGCCAGCTCCGGTTCCACCCGTGCTTTAAAGGAACTGTATGGAATAGACTTGAGCGGCCACCGGGCAAAAAACATCAGTGATGCTATGATAAAAAATGCATATTTGATACTTACCATGACGGCCAGCCATAAGGAAATGTTGCTTGAAGCCTTTCCACTGTCACGGGATAGGGTGTTTACCTTAAAAGAATACGTCCTGGGACCGGAGAGTGGCTGCAGCCCGGACATTTCCGACCCCTATGGAATGCCTGCAAAGGTATACGAGCAGTGTGCCGCGGAAATAAGGGAAATCATCGGAAAGCTTGTTTTGAAGTTAAAAGAAAACCGTGATTTTTAATGACCGTCGTAAACCCAGACTACACAGTCAAACTTTTTTTGACATACTTTTTTCGATACTATACAATATTAATGAATGGAAGGTGATGGCATGATTGCCATTGGAAGCGATCACGGGGGATTTGAGTTAAAGGCCGCAGTTGTGGAGCATCTAAAGAAGAAAGGCTATCGGGTCAAGGATTTCGGCACATGTGACTGCAGTTCCGTTGACTATCCCGACTTTGGGCTGGCCGTGGCCGAAGCGGTCAAAAGCGGTGAATGTGAAAAAGGCATTGTAATATGCGGGACGGGTTTGGGGATCTCAATCGCGGCCAACAAAGTCCCAGGCATCAGGGCGGCGCTTTGCACCGACAGCTATATGGCCAGAATGAGCAGGGAGCACAATGATGCGAATATACTTGCATTAGGCGGAAGAGTCATAGGTGTGGGACTTGCCCTGGATATCGTGGATGCCTGGCTGAAAACTGAGTTCCTTGGCGGCAGGCATAAGGCAAGGGTGGACAAGATCACTGCGATTGAAAAAAAATATTTTATATAAGCGAGGGATCGGCATATGAAAAATGTATTTGTGTTTGAGCACCCATTAATACAACATAAAATTTCACTTTTAAGGGATAAAAATACAAGTACCAAGGAGTTCAGGGAATTGGTCTCGGAAGTATCCATGCTGATGGGATATGAAGTGACAAGGAATATTCCCCTCCAGGAGGTGGAGATAGAAACTCCTGTGGGCGTTGCGAGAACAAAGGTCATGTACGGGAAAAAGCTGGGCATTGTGCCTATTTTAAGGGCCGGTCTCGGAATGGTGGATGGAATGCTGAGGCTGCTGCCCATGGCAAAAGTGGGGCATATCGGCCTGTACCGGGATCCGGAAACGCTGCAGCCTGTAGAATATTACTGCAAGCTTCCGGTGGACGCGCAGGAAAGGGATATCGTGGTGTTGGACCCCATGCTGGCCACCGGCGGCTCTGCATCTGCAGCCATAAAATTCATCAAGGAAAAAGGTGTGACAAGCATAAAGCTTATGTGCCTTATTGCTGCAAAGGCTGGCATTAAGAGAATTAATGCGGACCACCCTGATGTTGAAATATACTGTGCGGCGGTGGATGAGGAGTTGAACGACCATGCATATATTGTGCCGGGTTTGGGAGACGCGGGGGACAGGCTGTTCGGAACTAAGTGAGGTTAAGGCTAAGGTTAAGGTTTACAGTTTAAGGATGATGGATAAGCATAAAAATATTGTTGATAAGTATTAAACGCAAAACGGATTTTTGGGGGGGTTATTATGAGGCCTTCATGGGATGAATATTTTATGGAAATCGTCGACCTCATTAAGAGCAGGTCTACCTGTATAAGACGTCAGGTAGGAGCCCTGATTGTAAAGGATAAGCGGATACTGTCTACAGGCTATAACGGTGCACCCATGGGCTGCAAGCACTGCACCGAAATAGGCTGCATTAGGGAGGAGCTGAAAATCCCGTCAGGACAAAGGCATGAGCTTTGCAGGGCTATCCACGCCGAGCAGAACGCAATAGTTCAAGCGGCTTATTCAGGCACAAGCGTGAAGGACGGGACCCTGTATGTAACCCACCAGCCTTGCGTACTGTGTGCCAAAATGGCTATTAATGCAGGCATCAAGAAAATTGTTTTCAGGGGCGAATACCCCGACGAGCTTTCCATGGAGCTTTTGAAAGAAGCCGGAATCAGGGTGATAAGGCTTTAACCCATTGGGGTATTGCATTGAACCTATTTTGGCAATACTGAATACAGAGGATAAAATTTTAAGAAGGTGTTCAAGTGGTTGAATATATTATTTGCTTTGCTCTGGCTTTTATCGTAGCTTTTTCGGCTACACCCGTGGCAAAGAAACTTTCCTTCAAGGTAGGAGCCGTCGATATCCCCAAGGACGGAAGGAGAATGCACAAAAAGCCCATTGCCAGACTGGGAGGTGTGGCAATTGTTTCAGGTTTTCTGATTACCATTCTGTTTTATGTCATAGGCTATTTTGTGGATAGAGAAGGCTTTTTTACTCCGGATAAACAGTTACTGGGTTTAATTGGCGGAAGCGCCATCATTGTAGCATTGGGAATTGTGGATGACATCAAATCGCTGGATGCAAAAATAAAATTGGTGTTTCAGGTGCTGGCAGCCATGGTGGTTGTACTGTCCGGTACCCGCATCGTCAATTTTACAAACCCCTTTTCCCCCGAAGGCATATCCTTCTTAAGCGACTACATTTCCTATCCTTTGACAGTATTTTGGATCGTCGGAATCACCAATGCCATAAACCTTATTGACGGTCTTGACGGCCTTGCGGCGGGAGTCTCCTCCATTGCCTCTCTTTCCCTGTTTTTTGTGTCGTTAATCACAGGTGATTTCGACACGGCCTTTATTACGGCGGCTCTGGCAGGTTCCTCCCTGGGATTCCTGCCTTACAACTTCAACCCTGCAAAGATCTTCATGGGAGACACCGGGGCAACCTTCCTGGGGTTTACACTGGGTGTCATATCCATACAGGGTATGATCAAGTCCTATGCTGCACTGGCCATTGCCATACCCATTCTGGTGCTTGGACTGCCTTTGTTTGATACGCTCTTTGCGATTATAAGAAGGGTTGTCAAGAGAAAGCCCATAATGCAAGCGGACAGGGGGCATTTGCACCACAAGCTGATGGACATGGGCTTAAGCCAAAAGCAATCGGTGGGGGTCATGTACGTAACCAGCTCGGTTTTGGGACTCTGTGCCATCGTGCTGGCGGACAAGGGCGCCCTGAGCGCAATTATACTGATTATCGCCGTTTCTGCTTTTGTTATAGCGGGTACAAGGTATATGAACGAGATGAACAGCGATGAATACCAAGCAGGTGGGGGAGAAGAGGAAGGACGTCCCGAGGGGGAGGCTAAAACCGAGCTGCCGGACGGGCAGGACAATGGCAAGGAGAGCGAAGGCAAGGAATTTAAGGACGGGAAGGATTCCAAAATGGTTACAGGCGATATTAAGCCTGAGACCCAGCATTAAATAATTGATAGAGTTAGAGGAAATAAAAGTGAAAAAATTAAAGGTTATTACTGTTTTCGGCACCAGGCCTGAGGCTGTCAAGATGGCCCCATTGGTTAAGGAGCTTACCAGACAGGAGAAAATAGAATCCTATGTGTGCGTCACTGCACAGCACAGGCAAATGCTTGACCAGGTCTTGAAAATGTTTGATATTGCTCCGGATTTTGATCTGGATATTATGAAGGCGCGGCAAACCCTTACCGAAATAACTACCAGGGCCCTGGCCGGCTTAAGCAAGGTATTTGAGGAGAACAAACCGGATATTGTGCTTGTCCACGGGGACACAACCACCACTTTTGCTGGAAGCCTGGCGGCTTTTTACCGGAAGATCAAGGTAGGACATGTGGAGGCGGGTCTACGGACTTTTAACAAATATTTTCCGTACCCGGAAGAGATGAATCGAAAATTGACGGGCACACTGGCAGACCTGCATTTTGCCCCTACGATTTCCAACAAGCAGAATCTGATCAAGGAAGGTGTGGACGGGAGCCATATCTATGTGACCGGAAACACCGTTATTGATGCGCTAAACACCACCGTCCGCAAGGATTATGCCTTTGAAAACAGCATACTGGGCGGAATAAACTATTCCCATAAAAGAGTTATAACCATAACCGCTCACAGGAGGGAAAACCTGGGAGAACCTTTGAAAAATATTTGCGAAGCATTAAAGTGTGTGGCTGATAAATATCCTGATATCGAAATTGTATATCCGGTGCATTTGAACCCGACAGTGCAGGAAACGGTTCAATCCATCTTGGGCGCACACAGCCGCGTGCATCTGGTTGAACCTCTGGGCGTACAGGATATGCACAATCTGATGGACAGGTCCTATATCATTTTGACGGACTCGGGCGGCTTGCAGGAAGAAGCCCCTGCCCTTGGGAAACCCGTGCTTGTGCTGCGGAATGAAACCGAAAGGCCCGAGGCGGTGAAGGCAGGTACGGTGAGGATTGCAGGTACCAAGAAGGAGGGAATAATCTCCCTGACCTCCAGGCTGCTGGACAACACCGAAGATTACGAATCTATGGCAAAAGCGGTCAATCCGTATGGAGACGGAAAAGCGTCCCGGCGGATAGTCCAGGCCCTTCTTTATGAGTTCGGGCTGAGGAGAGAAAAACCGGAAGAGTTTATGTCCGGAGGACAAGAGACCGCACAGCAATAGTATCAGGAAGCCTGTTGCACCCGATTTTCAGCGTGTTTCGCCGCCTGTGGCGGCTTTATTTTCACCGGCGCCGCTAAAGCCTATTGGCTTTTCCCTGCGGGGGTTTGGCTTGCGCCCGCTCCGGTGCCCGGTTCTGTTGAGGGTTCCTTTTCGGAGCTTGCCTCCGATTTATCGTAGATGCTCTTCAAGATGACAATGTCCACCCTTCGGTTGGCCGCTTTGTTTTCAGGGGTGGTGTTGGGCACCTTTGGGGTGAATTCACCGTAACCCACCGCCGATATAATTTTGGGGTTGATGCCTGATTTTTCAACCAGCAGCCTCAGCACATTGGTGGCCCGTGCGGATGAAAGCTCCCAGTTGGACGGGAACTGAACGGTATTTATGGGATCGTTGTCCGTATGTCCTTCCACCCTGATGTGGTTTCCAGGAACTGCAAGAAGCACTTTTCCTATCCCTTCAATGGTCTGCTTGGCGGCTTCCTCGATTTCCGCACTGCCGCTCTTGAACAGGACCCTTTCCTTAATGGAAATTTCCACGCCTCTTTCCTGCATGGCAACTTCCACTTCCCCCTTTAAGTTCTCCTGCTCTATAAGCTTGGAGACCGTTTCCTTTACAGCCTGCATCTGCTGCTCCTCCAGCCTTGAAGGCACCACGGGAGCGGGGGCCGTGGAATCAAACTGCAGCAGTGAATTTCCTCCTCCACCGGGCGTCATGATGCTGGCAGGTGGATTCTCGCCGAAGGCCTCCCTGAGCGAGGCGGCCAGCTTGTCAAATTTGGCGGCGTCGGTCTGGCTCATGGCATAGAGGATTATGAATAAAATCAGGAGCAGGTTCATTAAATCCGAATATGTAAGCAGCCACCTCTCAGTGCTGTCCTTTACAACTTTTGTTTTCTCTTTAACCATGGTTCAACCTTCAGCCTCCTTTGCTTCCTGCTTGGAACCGCCTTTTTTGCTCATTTTTTCAAGAAGTGAAAGGTTAAGCTTCTCCTTGATAATCCTTGGGTTTTCTCCCGCCTGTATGGAAAGCAGTCCTTCAATGATCAGGTCGCTGATCATCTTTTCCCTCTCCGCCTTTACCTTTATTTTATTGGCAAAGGGAAGCCACAGCAGGTTTGCAGCGGCCACACCGTAGAGGGTGGCGACAAAGGCCACCGAGATTTTGGGACCCAGCTCTTCGGGATTGGTGAGGTTTTTCAATATGCTGACCATGCCCATGACGGTCCCCAGAACTCCCATGGTTGGGCTGAAGCCTCCTGCCGCTTCAAATATCTTTGCACCTGATTCATAGACGCCTTCATGCAGGTAGGCCTCTCTTTCCAGTATATCCTTTATGACCTCGGTTTCAATGCCGTCCACCACCAGGGCAAGGCCTTTGCGGATAAACTCGTTTTCGTTGGTCTGGGCATCCTGCTCCAGGCTCAAGAGACCGTCTTTTCTGGCTTTTTCCGACAATTCGGCCAGCTGGTTTATGATGTCCACTTCATTGTACTGCTTTTGGGTGAATACTACCTTAAGAAGGTCAAGAAGCTTTGACAGGTCTGACAGGGGAAAGGATACTAAGACCGCTCCGATGGTACCGCCAAAGACGATGGCTGCTGCCGAAGGCTGCAGCAATGAGCCCAGAAGGGAGAAGTCGAAGTGACCCTCCAAGAGGTATCCGACAAGAAGTCCTACAAAAGAGACAACGATACCTACAATTGAACTTAAATCCATAAAATCACTCCCAAGAAGTCGAATAGTATGTGGCTGGATTAGCAAAGCTTATCCAGACTATCTTAACACAAAAAAACCAGGTATACAAATTTTACATTTATTTAAAATAAAACATCATAAATATGTTACAAATTTATCATAAATTTACCTTGATAAAAAAAATCTGCTGTGATAATATCTTAATTGATTTTTATACCATCATACCTGTGTAATCCGGCGAAGAGGCTTTAAATAGACTTATTCAGTGTTTAAAGCCTTATTAATATACATATTAAATTTATCGGCTGCTGTGTATAATTACTTAACCAATTTGTAAAAAGGTGCAAGGTTTTGTTAAAAAACAAAATTGAAAAGTTTTTAGCAAAAAGAGTATTAATTTTATTTGCGGTATTGACGATATTGGACATAGTTTTTATGAAAAACAAATGGCTGGTGCTGGGAGGGTTATTTTGCGGAACTGTTTTCAGCTTGTTCAGGTTTAGTTCAATGGTTGCCGTGTACGCCAAAATTCTCTCACAAGAGGCTAAACAGGCAGCCGTAGCTAAAAGTGTCTTGAACTATGTTGTGAGCCTGGTTGTTGTAATAGCTTTGCTGGTTATCTCAATGAAAATCAGCATGAGTATGTTTACAGGAATGACAGCGGGTATTTTGCTGGTTCCCGCTGTGTTTTTTATAAATGCAATTACCGAAGGATTTGGAATAACCCATAATAATTTTGAGTAAGAAGGTATGAACTATGGACAAATTGAACAACGTATTGAAGGCAAATGACATTTTCAACATTCATATTTTCGGATTAAACATTCCCATATCCGACAGTATTATTGTGATGTGGATAATAAGCGTATTTTTAATCATTTTTGCATTTGTAATCACAAGAAATCTTAAGACAATACCTGAGGGAAAACAGAATTTTGCCGAAGTGCTGGTGGAATTTATCAATAATTTTATTAAAGATAACATTGGTCACCACTGGCGCAGCTTTGCTCCATATTTAGGCACCATTTTCCTATTCCTTATAGTTGCAAACATCATTTCCATATTCAGCATTATACCCACAGGGGAGGAGCTTTATAAAATTACCGGCCTTGAGTTTTTCGAGCACTGGCCCGAATTTGCAATCCAGCCTCCCACAAAAGACATCAATGTCACTGCTACCATGGGGCTTATGACCGTACTGCTTGTTCTGGGCTCGTCCATCCGGTTTAAAAACGTATTTGGCTGGCTGAAGGGACTGGCAAAACCGTCGCCAATCATGATCCCCTTTAACATCTTAGATTACGGTACAAGATTCTTATCACTGTCTCTTCGACTTTTTGGAAATATACTGGCTGCATTTATTGTAATGGAGCTTATTTACGGACTTATATCACCTGTAGTCCCGGCGTTTCTCAGTTTATATTTTGACCTGTTTGATGGTATCTTACAGGCTTATATATTTGTATTTCTATCTTCGGTTTATATCGCGGAAGCCGTTGAGTAAGGGGGTGAATTAGATGCCAATAGGTGGATTAGTAGCAATCGGTGCCGGTATAGCAGTTTTTACAGGTATAGGAGCAGGTATCGGGATAGGTTATGCAGCTTCCAAAGCTGCTGAGGGGGTTTCCAGACAGCCGGAAGCTTCAGGTAAGATTACCACAATCACTCTTGTTGCCTCAGCGCTTGCGGAAGCAACCGCAATATACGGTTTTGTTATCGCTTTGATTTTAACTGGCAAAATAGGATAGTTTACCACCGTAAGTATCTTTGGGGGGGAGTATCATATTCCCCCCGTATAAGATATTTCTCAGATTTATTTTTTACTGACATTAACCTGATGCAATAGTTCAATGCAGTTTTGAAAGGGTGAACATAGATGTTTGAAAGCTTGAATGCGTTTAAGTTTCTGATGGTGGCTTTGAATTTATTAATCCTTTATTTTATTATGAAAAGGCTTCTTTTCAAACGCGTTACCGATTTTATGGAAAACAGGACGAATTCTATAAAAGAGTCCATAGACAGCGCCGAGAGAAACAAGGCTCAAGCCCTGGAAATGAAGCAGAAGTATGAAGACCAGCTTAGGACGGCCAGGGACGAAGCCGACAAGATTTTAAACGAGGCCCGCGGAAGGGGAAACAGGGAATACGACTCTATCGTTGCGGCTGCCAAGCAGGAAGCTGAAAGGGTTTTGGCAAGTGCAAGGGAAGAAATCGAACGCGAAAGAGCCCAGATGCTCAAGGAGATTAAAGGACAGGTTGCCGGGCTGGCATTGGCTGCTGCATCTAAAGTTATTGAAGCCAACATGAATACGGAAAGCAACCGTGCTCTTGTAGATAAATTCATTGACGAGGTAGGTGCTGCGTAATGCCTTTGGTTGAGAAAAGGTACGCTGAGGCGCTGATCGGCATATCCGAAAAGAATGGAGAGATTGATGCCTACCAGGAGGACCTGCAGGAAATTACCAGCTTATTCAATCAAGACGAGGAGTTTAGATTTTTTTTGTTAAATCCGGAAATAGCTGTTTCTTCAAAAAAAGCAGTTGTGGAGAAGCTGTGGGAAGGTGCAATAAGAAAAGAAGTGTTAAACTTCCTGAAGCTCATTCTTGATAAGGACCGGGTTAAATATTTGCCGGGAATCCTGGAGGAGTATATAAGGCTTGCAGATAAAAGGAAAAACATATTGAGCATAACCATTTTTTCTGCGGCTCCTCTCGAACCTATGCAGATAGAAAAGATTAAGGCAAAGTATAAGCAATTATACAACGCCTCTGATGTAAAAGTGGAAACGAAAGTGGATGAAACCCTGGTGGGGGGCATCCGGGTGCAGGCAGGCGATAAGGTGGTTGACGGCACAATAAAAGGAAGACTTGCAAGCTTGAAGGATATACTGGTTAAAAGTTGACAATGGACAAAAGCAATTCATGGCAGCTGTAGGGCGAGGATTGAAAAAGAGAGTAAGAAACAGGACATAACGGAAATTACGAAGGAATGAAAGCCGCAAATATTCACTACCGATTTCTGCTGGAAATTGTTGATTGTCAATTGCCGATTAATTTTATATGAGGTGATGGGAATGAGTCTGAAACCTGAAGAAATTAGTTCTATTATAAAACAGCAGATTGAAAGCTATGGGGTCAAGGCGAAAACGGAGGACACAGGTTATGTAATACTGGCCGGTGACGGTATTGCCAGAATATACGGTTTGGAAGACTGTATGAACGGAGAGCTTCTTGAATTCGAAAACGGTGTCCGCGGAATGGCGCTTAACCTGGAAGAAGACAACATCGGATGCGTTATCCTCGGCGATCCCGAGCACATAAAGGAAGGTACGGCGGTAAAACGCACGGGGAGGACCGTGGAAGTGCCTGTAGGAAAATCTTTGATAGGCAGGGTTGTGAATCCCCTGGGGATACCCCTGGATGGGAAAGGCGAAATTGTTACGGACAAATACAGGCCCATAGAATTCCTCGCTCCCGGCGTAGTTGACAGGAAATCCGTCGATAAGCCTCTGCAAACCGGTATCATGGCTATTGATGCAATGACGCCTATCGGAAGAGGACAGAGGGAATTGATCATCGGTGACAGGCAGACGGGTAAAACAGCCATTGCTGTTGATACCATCATAAACCAGAAAGGGAAAGATGTGATTTGCATCTACGTAGCCATAGGGCAAAAGGCGTCTACGGTTGCCGGCATTGTGGATACCCTCCAGAAATTCGGCGCAATGGATTACACCATCGTGGTTTCATCCACCGCCAGTGAAATGGCTACAGTTCAATATATAGCACCATACGCGGGCTGTGCCATGGCGGAAGAATTCATGTTTACGGACCATAAGGACGTTCTTATCGTATATGACGACTTATCCAAACATGCCGTCGCGTACAGGGCCATGTCCCTGCTTCTCAGGCGTCCGCCCGGACGAGAAGCGTATCCCGGCGACGTATTTTACCTCCATTCAAGGCTGCTGGAAAGGGCGGCAAAATTAAGCGACGAATTGGGTGGCGGTTCTATTACGGCATTGCCCATCATTGAGACCCAGGCGGGTGACGTTTCGGCCTATATCCCCACCAATGTTATTTCCATAACCGACGGACAGATATACCTGCTATCCGAGCTGTTCTTCTCCGGACAGAGGCCTGCGGTGGATGTCGGCATATCGGTTTCAAGGGTTGGTGGAGCCGCACAGATCAAGGCGATGAAGAAAATCGCCGGACCACTGAGAATCAATCTTGCCCAGTATAGGGAGCTGGCTGCATTTGCCCAGTTTGGATCCGACCTGGACAAGGCTACCAGAGATAAGCTGGTGCAGGGCGAAAGGTTGTTTGAAACTTTAAAGCAGCCCCAGTATGCGCCAATGCCTGTGGAGGACCAGGTAATCGTGTTATATTGCGCAACGAACAAGTATTTAATGGATTTGCCAAACAAGGATGTTAAGAAATTTAATGAAGAACTGGTGAAATATATAAGAGACAGGTATCCACAGGTTCCGGAAGCCATTGCTACAACGGGCGAAATGAAGCCGGAGATTGAGGAGCTTCTGAAAAAGGGAATTGAAGAGTGCAAGGAAAGATTCGTCGTCAGATAGTTGAAAGTTGAGAGCTTTGAGCTGATTTATATGATGGTGGTAAAGAGTGGACGGCAGGCAGCTATTGGAGGAAGATTCTTATTGTGATCGTTGCTTTTGCTGCTTTGTATAATAACTCTCCGCTATCAGCTCTCAACGGATTCAAAGGTGGGTGATATGACATGGCAGGCATGCGGGAAATAAAGCAAAGAATTAAAAGTGTCAGGGAGATCAGGCAAGTAACGAAAGCAATGAAACTGATATCTGCCGCAAAATTGAAAAAGGCAAGGCAGCAGTTGGAACAAACTTTACCCTTTTTTGACAAAGTGAAGGCGACCATTGCCGATATTCTTTTGCACAGTGGAGATATTCAAAATATTTTTTTTGATGTCAGAAATGAGAAAGAGGGAAAGAAAAAAGGCTATATCGTATTGACGGGAGATAAAGGGCTGGCCGGAGGATATAACAGCAATATATTCAAATTGGCGGAGAGCAGGATCGCCGGAGATACGTCGGCGACGCTGTTTGTGGCCGGACTTGTGGGAAAAGGTTATTTTAACCGTAAAGGCTATAATGTCTACAAGAAATTTGACTATCCGGTTCAAAACCCCAGCGTGTACAGAGCAAGGGAAATGGCTGAAATCGTACTGGAGCTGTTCAAAAAGGGTGAAATTGATGAGGTGTATCTTGTGTATACCCATATGATATCGGCCATCAAGCTTGAACCCAAGGTGCTGAAGCTTTTGCCGCTGGAACTGGAAGCCTTGAGGGAAGATCTTAAAAATGTAGAAATCATAGATGAAGGTTTGGTTTATGAACCCTCACCCCAGGCAGTTTTTGACGTTTTGATACCAAAGTATCTGAAGGGCATAATCTATGGGGCCCTGGTGGAGGCTTTTACCAGCGAGCAGAGTGCAAGAATGACCGCTATGGATAATGCCACCTCCAGTGCCGATGAAATGCTCCAAAAGCTTAGCCTTTACTATAACAGAGCGAGACAGGCAGCTATAACCCAGGAAATTTCTGAAATTGTGGGAGGCGCATCTGCTCTTCAATAGCGGAGTATGAAGATTGTGAATTTTTTAGAAAACGGAGTGAAATAAGTATGTCAGAAAATGTGGGAAAAATAGTACAGATCATTGGCCCTGTTATTGACGTAAGGTTTGAAAACAGCCAACTTCCGAGTATTTATAATGCCATAAGGATTGAAAACCAGGGAACTAAAGTGGTGGCAGAAGTTATGCAGCACCTGGGCAATGACATGGTGAGATGCGTGGCCATGTCTTCCACTGACGGTTTGGTCAGGGGTATGGCGGCTGTTGACACGGGGAGTGCTATAAAGGTTCCTGTAGGAAAGGAAGTGCTGGGCCGTGTGTTTAACGTTCTGGGTGAACCCGTTGACAAAATGGGGGATGTGGGGGCAAAGGAGTTTTACCCCATCCACAGGCCCGCACCGGGTTTCGAAGATCAGAAGCCGGCTACCGAAATATTTGAAACAGGGATCAAGGTCATAGACCTACTCGCCCCTTACGCAAAGGGAGGAAAGATAGGGTTGTTCGGCGGAGCCGGAGTGGGAAAGACGGTTCTGATACAGGAATTGATAAGGAACATTGCTACCGAGCACGGCGGATATTCGGTATTTACCGGTGTTGGAGAAAGGTCCAGGGAAGGAAACGACCTGTGGCATGAAATGAGGGAGTCCGGTGTTATAGAAAAGACAGCCATGGTGTTCGGACAGATGAACGAGCCGCCGGGATCCAGAATGAGAGTGGGGCTTACGGGACTTACCATGGCCGAATACTTCCGGGATGAGCTGGGACAGGACGTTCTTTTATTTGTTGATAATATATTCAGGTTCGTGCAGGCAGGCTCAGAGGTTTCCGCCCTGCTGGGAAGGGTTCCCTCCGCCGTTGGTTACCAGCCTACCCTTGCGACGGATGTCGGTGAGCTGCAAGAAAGGATTACTTCGACGAAAAAAGGGTCAATAACCTCGGTGCAGGCCATCTATGTGCCTGCGGATGACCTTACCGACCCGGCGCCTGCCACCACATTTGCCCATCTTGACGCTACCACCGTTCTTTCAAGGCAGATTGTTGAAAAAGGCATATATCCTGCGGTTGACCCTCTGGATTCCACTTCAAGAATTCTTGACCCGAGGATTGTGGGTGAAGAGCATTATAATGTAGCCAGAAGGGTGCAGGAAATACTGCAGAGGTATAAGGAATTACAGGATATCATAGCCATACTCGGCATGGAAGAGCTCTCCGAAGAAGATAAACTGATCGTTTACAGGGCAAGGAAAATTGAAAGGTATTTGTCGCAGCCCTTTAACGTGGCGGAGCAGTTCACCGGATATCCTGGAAAATATGTGCCCATAAAAGAAACAATCAGGGGCTTCAAGGAGATTATCGACGGTAAAATGGATGATATTCCTGAATCCGCCTTCTATATGACCGGTGTCATTGATGAGGTATATGAAAATGCCAAGAACTTATAGGGGGTGTGACTATGGCATCCACATTTAACCTGGAGATTGTTACCCCCGAAAGGAAGTTCTTTTCGGGCGATGTTGAAATGGTCATATTGAAGACTCCCGAAGGAGAAATGGGAATTTTGAAGGAACATATGCCCATGGTTGTGGCCGTGGACATAGGGCCCATCCAGATCAAGAAGGATGGGAAGTGGATGCAGGCTGTCCTGACCGAAGGCTTTATGGAAGTCAAACAGGATAAAACCGTAATCCTGACGGACACGGCGGAATGGCCCGAAGAAATTGATGTCAACAGGGCGGAACAGGCGAAGAAAAGAGCTGAGGAGCGACTCCAAAGACAGATAAGCGAGATTGAGTTCATCCGTTCAAGGGCCGCTCTGGCAAGAGCGATGGCGAGACTGAAGGTAAAGGGAAAGAGATAAAACATGGCAAGGGGACGGGTCTTTGCCCCAGGAGGGCACAGGACAGAGGAGCGCCCCCCTTGTCATATTTTTAGGATAAACCTGTACTCCTTATTTGCAAATATGACGGTGTCATTGTTCTCAAGCTTATATTCCTGTCCTCCCGCCAACCTCTCCTGGTTTAAATAAGTGCCGTTTTTGGAATTCCTATCTACAATGTAATAATCGCACCCTTTTGAGATGATCTCCGCATGGATTCTGCCCACAGCTTTTTCGTCAATAACCATGTCCGATATGCCGGGATTTCTGCCGATGATAAAACTGTCTTTGGTGATCGG
Source organism: Eubacteriales bacterium (assembly GCA_024655885.1). Lineage (GTDB taxonomy): Bacteria > Bacillota > Clostridia > Acetivibrionales > JANLFN01 > JANLFN01. The sequence continues at coordinate 18,816 of JANLFN010000024.1, forward strand.
ATGCGACTCGGTGCGGCCTTCTTCCTCATGCACCAGCTCAGCAAGGGGAGCGTCGGCACGGCTTAGCAAAGCAGTCTCGTCATAGGACTTGGGTGCATATTCGGATTTGCTGCTGCGGGGAACGGGGAGATCTTTTCCTTCCGCTTTTGAAAGCCCTGCCGGTTTATCCTCTTTTTTTGCGGAGAGGTTCTTCCTGCCCTTGATCAAAATGCTTTCCCCATGGGACGACAGGTTTTCATGGGTCCCTTCAGGTTTTTTTCTTTTTTCGGAATTGTACTCCCCTTTATTGAGGAACATGAATTTGAGCATAAGCAAATCGCATATTATCACAGCCGCTGCAATGGCGGCGTACCTGCTCAGCTCATCCATGCCGGAGGCCCTCATCAATTTCTCCCCCGCAACCGAAGCGCACAAAAGGACGAACTGCAATAACAGTGCGGCGGCAGCGGATTTTCTGTTTAAAGGATGTGCTTTTTTATCCCCTGTATCCTGGATATCCCGGCTGCTTTCGAAAACCAATGGTTTCTCAAGGGGGAGGCTCGCTTCACTCCCGGCTGTCTGAGGCTTTTCGTCCCTTATTCTGGCGAGAAATCTGTTGAAATCGGCCAGGGTCAAACCGTCCGTTTTTAGATATTCAATGATTCTCTGCAAAAAGATGTCCCCTTCCTGGATTTCTATAAAAGCTGTTTTAGTAATCAATTTAATTACAAGATCTTTGACAGCCGTGTATTGGTTGAAATCCATTTTTACAGGAAGATACATTAAGGACAGGGACCTGGAGGAGGGGTCAAAATAAATATGCTCTTCACTGAGAATAAAGTTATTTTCGCTAAGAAGAAGATTTTTATACTTTGACAATAGAGCGGTTATTCCCAGCACAAGGTCAATAAATTCCTGCTTGTTAAGCTTCCGGTTTTTAAGGTAATCCTTCAAGGGTATTTTTGAGGTTATATCATAGTAGAACTTGACATCCTCATCCCTCCTCCTCACTTCAAGGGGAAGGAGGTCGGGCACCGGGTTATTGGCCATCATCTCCACCTGGTAGCCCAATACCACAAATTTCCCGGCAGGATTGAGGGAGAGGACTGAATAGGTGCACCCCATGTCCTTTTCGGTGCTTGTCCTGAATAAATCTGAAAAGTATGAACTCATGAAAATCCCCCTTTGCTCACGGCAGCCGATAAAAGATGGATTAGAGTACCTGCCAAAACGGCGAAGGAAAAATGAAATTTATCTCCGCCGGTTTTATCGCCGAATTCACTGTAACTCATGGGTTTCAGCATTAAAAAGCTGCTTTTTACATAAGTTAAGAGAGAATGAAACCTTTTACCGGCATTATGCCGTATAACCAGAAGAATAACCCCCATAACCCCGCCGCACACAAAAGAGTAAGCTATGCTGTAAAAGGCGAACTTGTAGCCCATGATAGCTCCTATGGCGCCGAAAAGTTTTATGTCTCCGGCTCCCAGCATTCTTAATGCATACAGGATAAACAGCAGAGCGACCGGAAGACCCCATCCCAGGAGAGAAAGCTTCAATCCTTCAATACCGTATGCATATATGTTGGTGGCTGCTCCAACCAGCATAAAGGAGAGGGTAATGCTGTTTTTTATTTTGTAGGTTTTACAGTCGCTTTTTGCTGCCGCGGCGAGAAGAAGGATTACTTCTAAAACTTTTACCGTCAATAAATACATATGGGTCCCTCGGTGCAGGCAACGGATAATAGGGTGAAAAGGGCATTATTTTTTATTTTAGAGTCCGTTACCTGAGAAAAATTGGATCATTGCCGCCGGTCTATTCAGTCAATGGATTTCTCCTGGGTGTAGGTCCCTTCAGGCTTTGCGGTGGTTTCGCCTATATTTCCGAAAATCCTGTCGAATATCTGGTTCACAAGGGAGTAAATCTGCTTTCTGAAGATTAGGGCAAGTCCCACCAGGATGGCGATGATAATAACAATTTCTACGGTTCCCAAACCGTCCTCTTCCAAAAAGAAATTTTTTATCATGGCTGGCATTTTCATATCCTCCTTTAATTAAAAATTCAGTTGTAAAACCGCCGGAGTCATGACCATAATAAGTATGGCAATGAAAACAATCATCATGGGCAGTATAAGCTTGGTTGACGCTTCTTCACCAAGCCTCCGGGCAACCAGCTTCCGGTTTTCCCAGCTGTTCATGGACAACATCCTGAGAACAGGTACCATTTCATCATTCCCCCTTTTCATGTTCTGGATCAAGGTTGTTACAAAGGTGGTTATTTCCTGCTGCCTGCACCTTTTTGCAAAATCCTCATAGGCCTGAATCTGGGACTTTCCGGTGTTTATCTCATTTATGGCTATGGCCAGTTCTTCATAAAGAGGGTTCTCCTTTTTATTATCCCTTACAATTTTTTGAATGGATCCCAATACGGACAGCCCTGCATTTACCAGCAGGACCAGCTTGTTTAAAAATTCGGGAAACTCAAGCTGGATGCTTCTTGCCCTTTTCTTAAGCTGATTGTCAAGCTGCCTGTCGGCGGCGTAAAACAATGCGGCTTCCAGTGCCGCGCAAAACAGCAGGTATGCGGCGTCTATCTGCACCTGTGTTCCCACAAAGGTAAGAAAGACAAGGGATAAGAGCATAACAACAACCTTCTGGGCGATATGCAGCTTAAGGTACGTATGCGCATATTTGGCTCCTTTCAGGTCCTTCAGCTTCATTTCCAGCTTTTTTTCATATCCGGTTTTATACTTATGCCTGAAAATTTTCAACAGTTGAAAACCCACAGGCAGTATGGGCTTCAATCTGTTAACCTTTCGGTCTGTAAAGGCCAGTTCTTCCTTAAATCTGTTCCGGGAGGCCGCAAACAGGATGACAACTCCGGCAACCTGAAATATGAAAATAATATATAGTGCTTTCTGCATTTTACCCTCCGCTATATCTCTATATCCGTTATCTTTGAGCTTATTACGTAGGAGGCCGCCAGCAGCATCAGAACCAAAAACATTGCCATATGGCCCTTTAAGCTGTAAAGAGGCGCCATATATTCCGGGGACCCGGCCGCCATCATGGACAAAAGGCCGAAGGGTACCATATTTAATACTTTCTGGCTGAATTTCTGCTCTGCAATGACTACCTGCATTTCATTTTTTATGTCTATTTTTTGATTGATTATATTTGACGCATTCCGGACAACCTCAATCAGGTTGCCGCCCGTATTTTTACAGATTATCAGAACATCTGCAAAGTTTTTTATATCTTCGATATCCGCTCTTTCCGCAAAATCAAGCAGCGCCCTGTCCAATGTTTCATTCCTGTCCATTCTCCTGTTTAAAAGCTCGAACTCTTTTATGATTAGAGCATTTTCATCGTCATACAGTATTTTCAAGTCGTCCAGTGCGGCTCTAAAGGCCCCTTCCACCGACTTGCCGGAAGACAGGGAAGAGGCTATGGAAAAAAGCGCATCCCGGAACTGCTGGTTCAACAGATTTTTTCGCCGGGTCATAAGGTCTTTTTTCTTATAGGGGGGGTAGAGAAATGAAAAGCCGCATAAGAAGGCACTGATATAAGGGCTTTTAAAGAACAGGAAGCCGACGGAAAATAATACGGCGGCGGCAAGGAGCCAATATTTAAACTTTTCGGCTGAAGTGAGGACGTAGGTATTATAGCGGATGAGCCCGGCCTCATGGGAAACCGCCGGGCCGGAGCCATGGAAGAGAGGCATGGATCGGGCCGCCTTTTTCACAAAGCCCGGCATATTGAATTTTTTCCCTGGCTTAGCCGCTTTTAGATGAAGTTTTTGATCCCTTGCCCCCGGAATACTCTTTTTAAAAGTCTTTAATATTGAATAGGGCGCGGCATTCCCCTTTTCAGGGTAGAGAATACCCGCGTCATCACATTTCCCGTGCCGAAGGAGAGAGAACAATACAGCCGCCGCTACCCCGGCGGCTATGCATATTACAGCAGCTATCATAAAGATATCCCCGCCATCTTCAGTTTGTGTGTATTGACCAGCGCATTCCCCGTCCTCCTGAGCGGTTGGTCCACGTCCGTTTTCCGGGTCCCGTCTTCGTCAAACACGTATAAAGGGTTTAATTGAAAGCAATGCTCCCTGTAGCCTACAAGTTCGGTTATTTCCAGCACTTTTCTGGTCATGTCCCGCATTCTTCCCAGGTGTATGACGATGTCCAGGGCTGAAGCTATCTGCTGCCGTATAGCTTCTATAGGAAGCACCGCACCGCATAAAACCATTGTTTCAAGCCTGCTCAGCATATCTGCGGTGGAATTTGCATGACCGGTGGATAAAGAACCGTCATGTCCCGTATTCATGGCCTGCAGCATATCCAGGGCCTCTGCGCCCCTGACCTCACCGACAATGATCCTGTCCGGCCTCATCCGGAGGGAGGCTTTTATTAAATCCCGGACGGTTATTTCTCCTTTCCCTTCGGTATTCGCATTCCTGGTTTCCAGTCTGACGATGTTGGGGATGCTCTGAACTTGCAGCTCCGCCGAGTCTTCGATGGTGATGACCCTTTCCTGCTGGGGGATAAAACCGGATAAGACGTTTAAAAAGGTGGTTTTACCCGAACCTGTACCTCCGCTTATAAAAATATTGTATTTGGCCCTGACCAATTTTTCCAGAAATTCTGCGGCCTCCCGGGTGATTGAACCCATGCGGATCAGGTGCTCCATTGTCAAAGGCTTTTCTGGAAACTTCCTTATAGTTACTACAGGTCCGTTAAGGGCTATAGGAGGCAGGACCACATGGACCCTTGAACCGTCCTGAAGCCTTGCATCCACTATAGGAGAGGATTCATTCACCGACCTGTTAACCTTGGAAACAATGGACTGGATTATATTGTACAATTTTTCTTGACTTTCAAACCGCAGTTCCTCCCTGCGGATGATGCCTTCCCGCTCGGTAAACACCATATCCGTGCCGTTGATCATGATCTCGGTTATCCCGTCGTCGTCGATCAAAGGCTGCAGTACATCCAGCCTCCTCATGGAGTTGAATATTGCGGCTACCAGCTCACGCTTTTGAGAAATGCTCAGGTACATATCCCTGCTCTTTTCAAAAACGCATTCCTCTATCAGGCTGAGAATTTCCTCATCTTCATAATCCCTGGTATTGTCGATATTGCTGCCTATATACTCTCTTAAATCCTTATAAAAACGGCTGTTATTCATGTCTCCCCTCCATGACCGCAATGCTCAGCTTTTCCCGGATATGCCGCGCCAGCTCGCCCATGTAAGTATTGACGACGCTGTCCGGATTGAATACGGGGCTGCCGGCGCGGGACAGCACCATATCGTCCACATAAGGGATTTTATAGGCCACAGGGGCCCCATCTAGGGACATGTCCCTCCATGAGGGGTCAGGAGTGTACTTGTTAATCAAAGGGAGTATTTTACCCAATATTTTACTTCCGTCCTCCGGATAGATTTTTCCGATGTCCTTTTGAAACAGTTCCAGCTTGTATTTTGCCATTGAATCCTGAATTATGGGAAAAACAATACATTCGCTGTTTTCAAGCAAGGCCATGTTCCTCTGGCTTACGGAGGATTCGGTATCAACAACCAAAATGTGGAACTGACCGGTGTCTTTCAGTTCAAATAGCAGCCTTTCCATATCTTCCGCCGTTATTTCGTCAATTTCAAGGGAACTGAAGGCAGGCTTAAAGTATTGTATGCCCAGGCGGCTATCCAGGCTTTTTATGTTGTTGATCTTTACGGCCAGGTTTTTGCGGTTCTCTTTTAAGTAATAAAGAAGGCTTGACATCCCCCCGGCCTTTCCGTCCCATTGAGGGATAAAAAAACCGGTAGAGTTGATTGACTCAAAGTTAAGGTAAAGCACTTTAAGCCCCATTTCCGAAAACTGCCGGGAAAGGTACAGGGACACCGTAGACTTGCCGCTGCCCCCTTGAGGGGAAAATACCGATATGGTGGACACTTTCTGGGGCAACTTCAAAGGGTTTTGGACCTGACGGCCGCTTGCGGCGTGAAGCTCCAGGATCCTGTTCAATATCTCGTCCCCCGGCTGATACTTGCCTATACACGGTTGGGCTGTTTTCTCGTCCGGGCTTGCAGTGCGGCAAAGGAGCACAATCAACCCTATGCCGTACTTTTGCACTTCTTCCGGCAGCAAATCAGGATCCACCAAAAGGATGTCCGTCTTATTCCCATTGCCCGAGAGATAGTCGCAAAGCGCCTCCTTCTTGGTAAACACGTGAATATTCAATTTCATGGGGCATAGGCTCCTAAAAAAGCTGCTTAGACTGTCTATGTACCCTTCGTCGGGGTCTGCCGCCACTAGACTGATTCTCGACATAATACGACCTCACGAATTTCTTTTTTTAGTTAATTATACATAATTATTGTATAATTGTCAAATTTTATTATAAATTTTTTTTAATTGTCAAAACCAAAGAAGAGGATGATAAAAACAACAATAAAGGCCAGTTCTTCAAGTATTCCGATATTATGGAAATGTTTCCTCCGCTGTGTGCGTATCATGGTAGGTCCTCCTTACAACAATAAATATCCCATGATAACAGCATATTGCAGATATGCCTTATTTGCTACGCGATTGAATTTCTACATCCCTTTGTCCATGGCCTTCTAGCATTAAAGAGCATACCCGTACATTCCTGAGCATACTTCCGTTATTCCCTCCATTTGACTTATTTTTGAAGTTTTATGCATTGCTCTCAACTGCCTCATGTGATAATCTAATTAATTGGATAAATATGTGGGGGGTATAGGTATGAAGAATACAAAGGATATAATAAAGGAAACGGAACAGTGGAGCGCCAGAAATTATTATCCTCTCAACATCGTTTTGGAAAAAGGGGAAGGCGTCTGGGTCTATGATGTGGACGGGAAAAAATACATGGACATGCTTTCCGCTTATTCCGCGTTGAATCAGGGACACAGGCATCCCAAGATTATCCGGGCACTGATAGAGCAGGCAAATAGAATTACCCTCACCTCAAGGGCCTTTCACAACGATAAAATGGGAATCTTCCTTAAAAAGCTATGCTCTATGGCCGGGTTTGAGAAAGCCCTTCCCATGAATACAGGCTCCGAAGCTGTTGAAACCGCCTTAAAAGCCGCAAGGAAATGGGGATACCTGAAAAAAGGAGTCCGCGAAAACCAGGGGGAGATCATCGTATGTCAAAACAATTTCAGCGGCAGGACCATTTCCATCATAAGTTTTTCCACCGAAGACCAGTACAGGTATGGCTTTGGCCCATATACCCCGGGGTTTAAGGCAATACCTTTTAAAGACGCGGCGGCCCTTGAAAAGGCCATAACCGAAAATACAATAGCCTTTTTGGTGGAACCCATCCAGGGGGAAGGCGGTGTGATTGTTCCCCCCGAAGGGTACCTCAAAGAAGTAAGGGATATTACAAAAAGAAAGAATGTGCTCCTTATTTTTGATGAAGTTCAGACCGGATTGGGCCGGACGGGAAAAATGTTTGCCTATGAGCATGAGGACGCAAAGCCGGATATCCTGGTCCTTGGAAAAGCGCTGGGCGGAGGCTGCTACCCCGTATCTGCGGTTCTTTCCTCCAAAGAAATCATGGATGTCTTCACTCCGGGAGACCACGGGTCTACTTTCGGAGGCAACCCTTTGGCCGCAGCCGTTGGCATTGCCTCACTGGAAGTCCTGCAGGAAGAAAACCTGCCTGAAAGGGCCGGAGAACTGGGCAGCTATTTCATGAACGCCCTTAAGGATTTAAACAGCCCTTATGTTGGAGAAATCCGGGGCAAGGGCCTGCTGATCGGCGTAGAGATTAAAAAGGAATGCGGTACGGCACGTCCCTATTGTGAAAAGCTGGCGGAGCTGGGCATATTGTGCAAGGAGACCCATCAGCAGACCATCCGCTTTGCACCCCCGCTGGTGATCTCAAAGGATGAAATCCACTGGGCCATGGAAAGAATTGAAAAGGTTCTGAAAGAGCCTGTTTAAGGCTGGAGATAATCCGGTGAGTCAAGACATGATCTACGCGGTGCCGTTATGCGGTTTAACCCCGCAGGATGAGAGGTTTTTGAGCCAAGCTGTTTTACAAGATGCATAATTTTAAAACTTAACATTTTTACATCTTGTCTAATGATTGTTTTGAATAGATATGCTAGTATAATTATGTATATATATGTGCAAAAGGGGATGTTTTAATGAGTAGAAAACTGGTAGATGCAATGGCAGACCTCAATGAAGACGCGGTGCTGGAGGAAGTAAAGGCGTTAAAGGCCCAAAACGTTCCCAACCTGGACATCATCGCATACCTCCAGGAGGGTATGGGGATTGTGGGAAAGAGGTTTGAGGAAAAGGAATACTTCCTGTCCGAGCTCATCATGTCGGCGGAAATATTCAACGAGGCCTCCCAGATACTAGGAGGAATCGGAGGAGGCTCCGGCACGTCCAAATACGGGACCTTCGTTATGGGAACCATTTATGACGACATCCACGACATCGGGAAGAACATCGTCACCACCGTCATGAGCAGCAACGGCTTCAACGTCATCGACCTGGGTGTTGATGTGCCGACAGCGAAATACGTAGAGGCGATCAAGCAGTACAAGCCCAAGGTCATCGGAATCTCCTGCCTTTTGACCACCGCCTTCGACAACATCAAGGAGTGCATCCAGACCCTGGAGAAGGAAGGCCTGCGCAAGGACGTGAAGGTCCTCATCGGCGGAGGCCCCGTGGACGAGGCCACCTGCAAGTATGTGGGCGCCGACCACGTGTGCAAGAATGCACAGGAAACCGTAGAATACGCTAAAAAATACATGGGGGTGTAATAGAATGACGCCGCAAGAAATGACCGAAATCCGCAATAAAAGAATGCTGGCCGCGTTGAATATGGAAAAGCCCGACAGGATTCCCATAAGCCTTTCCGGGCAGATGTATTTTAAGTTCATAGACCCTACAATGGTTATCGCTGACTATTGGAGAAGGCCCAAGCTGGTGGACGAGTATCTGATAGAGGCCGCCAAGCTGCCGTGGCTGGAAGAAATGGATTCTGCCCCTTCAGCTTCGGGTATGCCCATGGACACCTTCCTGCAGAACTTTGCTGCCATGTGGTTCGCAAAGATGAAGATCCCGGGCAGGGAACTGGCGGAAGACGCCCTGTGGCAGATCGATGAGCAGGGGCCGATGACCGAGGAAGACTATGACACCATCATCGACAAAGGATGGGCATATCTTAAACAGGAGCTGCTCAACAGAATAGGCTTTGATCCTGCAGCTTTGCCTCCGATGGACATGGAATACTTCGGTGAAATCCAGAAAAAGGTAGCCGAGCTCGGAAAAACAACCATTGCAATGAGCGGCGGACTGTTGCCTTTCCCCACCTTTGAGACTTTAAGCGGCGCGCGTAAATTGCCTGCTTTCTTCAGGGACCTTCGCCGCATGCCCGACAAGGTGAGAGCCGCATTGGATGTTATGGATAAGGAAGAAGTAGACGCCACGGTCAAGGCAATCACAGATATGCCCGGGGTATACGGATTTATAGGTGGAACCCGCGCAGGAAGCGACTTCATATCCACAAAGGTTTTTGAAAAATTCTATTTCCCGTACTACCAGAAAGTAGTGCCCGCCATGCAGGAGCACAACACCAAGACATGGTTCCATCAGGATGGCAACTGGAGCACATTCCTGCACTATTTTGCCGAATTCCCGAAAAAACAGTGTATCTGGGATCCCGACCACCTGACAGACATGGCTTTGATAAAAGAGGTTCTGGGCGACAAGATGTGCATTACCGGAAACGTCCCGCCGGCCCTCCTGTCGGTTGGCACTCCTGAGGATTGCTACAACTACGCCAAGAAGATTATTGATATCGTCGGACCTGCCGGCTTTATCATGAACTCGGGTTGCAGCGTGCCTCCCAATGCCAAGCTTGAGAATGTACAGGCGGTTATTAGAGCAACATTAGACAAATAAGTTCAAACTATAGGCAATTAAAATTAATCTTAAATTTAAAATTCAGGCTGTTGACGTTGTTTATCCTTGTCAACAGCCTTTTTCATCAAATTGGCAGCAATCTTTAAGGCTGCTGGGAAGATACGTCAGCGGGCTTTTTCATAAAAGCCCGCGTTTTTTCATGCAATGGCTACATTCACCTGTATTTTTTTATACCGGCTGGACCTTGCCCCCGTTTACAAAAATAGACAACGGCGGCTGTTCCGGATATATTCCGCATAACTTCCATCCATAATGAAAATACTAATGGCAAAGCTATTTTATTGCACAAAAAATATAATTATGGGAGTTGAATTATAAATCGCATGAATGATGCCAACAAGGATCACAGAGACAACGGGATCAGGATGAAAAAGCTGTACGGCGACGGAACTATGGGGTATGAGAACTATAATGCACCCCTGTGGTATATAAAGAGCAGAAATGCGATATACTACGTGCTTGGGGTCATGGAGGTAATGCTTGCGTTCCGCTTCATATTCAAGCTTCTGGGAGCAAATCCCAACAGCGGATTTGTAGCATTTTTGTACTCTATTACAGGTATTTTCGCAGCGCCTTTTTCGGGGATTTTCAATTCTTTTGCAACCAACGGGCTTGCGGTGAGGTCTGTTTTCGAGCCTGCCGTCATCATTGCAATGATCGTGTATGCAATCATAGCCTGGGGCCTGGTCAACCTTATCAGGCTGAAAGTCTTAAGAGACGGGCACTAAAACACGGGTCTGACGCGGAAGCGGTTCACCCCATTCATTTGCGAAAAGGTATAATAAAAAATTTTTTGATGGATTGATAAAAAAGCCTTTGTATTCCAGGGGCTTTTTTTTTAAAAGAAAAATCACCTTTACGAGATGTTTTCATAGTATATAGTAAAACCCAAATTCGGAAATGAAAGGATGTGACGACAATGTCCGACGAGAGAGGCGGCTTTGGTTTTGGATTTGAATGGATATGGATTATAATTATTATTATAATCATACTCTGCTGCTGTGGAGGCTTTGGATTTAGAAATGACTGAGTAAAAAACTGCTGAAATGGAGCAGGCTGCATCTTAAATATCTTTAATAACTGCCTCCCCATTAAAAGAATATTATCCTATACGGATGCCTGACTTGCCGTCAGGCTTATTTTTTATTTTCCCTCCGCCGGCCCAATGCAGATTCTTTAGCCCATTCAATAAAAAAGTCTTGTGCCGCAATCTGCCCTCAGATTATTTCTAAGGGCTTTGCAGCACAAGACTTTTACTGTGCGGGATCCATTATCTCCCGAAAGTTGCGGCCATCCATGCCTCTACATTTTCCTTCTTGGCATTGGAAGGTACGCTGCAGCCGGAGCCCATGATGAAGCCCTGGTCTGAGAACTCGTCAATCAGCCTCCTGCTGTACGCATAAACCTGGTCAGGAGTGCCCAATGTAAACAGGGCCGCAGGAACGTCTCCCTGGAAGCACATATGACCTCCCAGTACTTCATGAGCCTTAAAAATGTCTGTTGTGCCGTCGGGTGAGAAAATGCACCTTCCCTTGGGCAGGTCAAGGAAATGGTCGATAAAGCGGTCCCAGCAGTTGTCCAGATGCAGGTATGCGTTTACGTCATACTCTGCGGCAACCTCTATTCCTTCCTTGAGATAAGGCCATACCAGTTTGTCAAAGGTCTTCATGGATATGAAATCGCCGGCTGCCCGCGCTCCTCCGCTAAAGATGCACAAAGGCTTGTTGTCTCCGCTCAATGCCTTCCTCATATTCTGTATGCCTTCCGCGTGCATGGCTTCAATGGCAGCCATAACCTTGTCGGGTATCTTGTGCAGATCCTTCATGAAATTGCTTATTCCTCTGTAGGCGATCAAGGATTCATATCCTCCTCCGCCTCCACACATGCCGATCATATTCACATACCCTGCGTCGATGAATTTCTGGGCCAGCTTGGGCATCAAAGGCATAAGCCTTGCCATGATCTCTTCGGTTTCTGGAATGTATTTCTTGGTGGCTTCCTGGGTATAATACATAAACCCCTTTTCAATAATCACATCGTAGTCTTCCACGGTCATGGGATTGAGTTCGACGATCTGCCATATGGCGTTATCAGGCAGATCCCTCCCGGGCAGCTTCATTTTTGACATGAAGAAAGCTCCCAGCGTTTCAGGAGTGGATGGACCCACACAGTCTATATCGCCCAGCATCTTAATTCCTTTAAGAAAAAGGTCGTTTCCGTACTCCGGGTCTTTAAAAAAGTCGGAAACTTTTCCACCGGCATACTGTATAGTAAACGCTTCTGCGTTTAGCGATACAGGCGGCCTGTCGGTCTTTTCCATCCTTATGGCCTTTTTAAGCCTTTCCAGGTGTTCATTATATAATTCCTGACCTGTTTTTTCACTCATATTACTGTACCCCCATGTATTTCTTTGAATATTCCACTGTTTCCTGTGCATTCTTGCACACGTGGTCGGCGCCCACATACTTGCAGGTGGCCTCGTCCACGGGGCCTCCGCCGATGAGGACCTTCACGTCCTTGCGCAGGCCTTCCTTCTCCAGGGTCTGGATGCACTCCTTGATGTTGTCGAAGGCGGTGGTCAAAAGGCAGGAGATTCCGATGACCTTGGGCTTGTACTGCTTGATCGCCTCTACGTATTTCGCTGTCGGCACATCAACACCCAGGTCGATGACGTTGAAGCCGTTGCTGCTCATGACCGTGGTCACAATATTCTTCCCGATGTCGTGGATGTCGTCATAGATGGTTCCCATAACGAAGGTCCCGTATTTGGACGTGGCGGAGCCTCCTCCTACTCCTCCTAAAATCTGCGAGGCCTCGTTGAATATTTCCGCCGACATGATGAGCTCGGACAGGAAGTATTCCTTTTCCTCAAACCTCTTTCCCACAATCCCCATACCCTCCTGGAGGTATGCGATGATGTCCAGGTTGGGAACGTTTTGGGCCTTTAACGCCTTTACTTCCTCCAGCACCGCGTCTTCATTGAGGTCTGCCATTGCATCTACCA
>JANLFN010000025.1 GCA_024655885.1 Eubacteriales bacterium
ATTGACGGATGATCAATAGGCTAGCTGATATAAATATATGATAAAAAAACAGGAGCGTCCCCCAAGGATGAATAATTTTGCTCCTTTGGTCAACAATATTATATGAGATTCTTCATACATTTTACAGCCCCGGGGACACCGGAGCGTTAGAAGCACAGGGCGGGTTTTTGCCTTCTGACCGGAGGCAAACAACCCGCCCTGTGCTTCCCTTCTCTCGGGCAGCCAGGGGCAAGCAACCGGGTACGGTTTCGTTAAAAATATAACCCTCGACTTTAAACAGGGGGGATGCTATAATAATAGTAGAATACATTTTTTGGGAGTATAAAAAATGTAATTTATGTTCAAAATTTTTCTGTATTTTTTACATTTTATAAATCTAAATCGAGAGCCCTTTTGGAATGTAAAAAGTACACTCCTTTAACTGCTGTGCTTCATTTCTACAACCGAATTCTGTTGCAGGGCACAGACTGTTTGCTTCAGGCTTACGCTTAAATCCGCTTTATCCGAACATAGGGATCGGGCTTCCAAGGCACGCTTTATTTATTCTCGGAGATTTACATATACTATAGAAGGGGTGGGGATAAATGAGCTACATTGCGGAACGAAGAAAATATCAGAGAAGCAATAACGCCGTTTATAAAGCAGAAATAAGCACGGATAGTATCCGCTGGAGTGAAATCGAAGTATTTGACATCTCTGCAGGAGGCTTGAAATTTTCTACCAAGCATCCTATCGGCCTGAATACTCCAATAGACATTAAGCTGTCAATTTACAACTTTTTTTCTGAATTCAATATGGAGCTACAGGGAATTGTCGTCAGGAGCGAAAGGGACAAGAGCGTTAATAAACACGCGGTGGAATTTGTTCATCTCGACAAGTACAGAAGGGTTCAACTGGACGAGGTCATAAAATCAAGGCTGGGCATGGACTGTTTCGGTGAAAATACAGCGGAGGACGGAATTTATACATTTTTATTCATGTCCAGAGCAAGACCGCGGAAGCTCACAACGGTTATTTGAAGGGAAAGAATGACCATTTATATTGATAACGCACTTTAAAATTAGAAATAAATCAAGGCAGTTATCGATGAAATTTGCGCAGCTTACCTTTTGAACCGGGGATACCTCTTAAGCACATATTTAGGGGGTATCCGTTTATTTTATGGATTTAATTCCACTGCATATGGTAAAATAACTGTGCGGCTATTATGAATGTGTAAGTATTCCTGCGCCTGGGGAGGACGAGCATGAAAATCGGAAACATAGAACTTGAAAATAATATATTTCTTGCACCTATGGCCGGTGTAACCGACATGCCTTTCAGAATTTTATGCAAGGAGCAGGGGTGTGGGCTGGTTTATACCGAAATGGTGAGTGCCAAAGGCATGCACTATCATGACGCCAAAAGCGGCAGGCTGGCGGAAATAGATGAGCGTGAAAAACCCGCCTGCATCCAGATTTTTGGCTCCGATCCCCTTATTATGGCCCGCATTGCCGACAGACTGAACGGCTCTGATGCATGTATGATCGATATCAACATGGGCTGCCCCACTCCCAAGATCACCAGGAACGGGGAAGGGAGCGCGCTGATGCTCAGGCCCGATTTAGTGGGGAGTATTGTTAAAAGCGTTTCCGGAGCTTCAGAAAAGCCTGTAACCGTTAAGATAAGGAAGGGATGGGATGAGAACAGCGTCAATGCGGTAGAAATTGCCCGAATAGCTGAAGAAAACGGGGCTAAGGCCATAGCTGTGCACGGGCGTACGCGACAGCAGTTCTACAGTGGAAATGCGGACTGGGATATCATCCGAAGGGTGAAGGAAGCCGTGTCGGTTCCTGTCATAGGCAATGGGGATATTTTTAAACCGGAGGATGCGGCGCGAATGCTGGCTCAAACAGGCTGTGATGCCGTCATGGTGGGCAGGGGTGCCCAGGGGAACCCCTGGATATTTAAAAGGATACTTCACTATTTGGAAAAGGGAGAAGTGTTACCTGAGCCCGGGGTGCAGGATAGGATCTATACCATCCTGCGGCATATGGACATGCTCATTGCGGTGAAAGGGGAACATACGGCCATTTGCGAGATGAGGAAGCACATTGCCTGGTATGTTAAGGGTATGAGAAATTCCACCCGCCTAAAGGAAAGAGTTTTTAAACTAACATCCAGAGATAAAGTGATAGAGCTGATGAATGAGTTTTTAAAATCCCAGTAATTAATCTATTTCCGCCAGTGCTTCAATAACCCCTCTTGCCAGTGCTTGAGCAGCTTTCTGCCGGAATTCGTCGGAGGCCAGCAGCCGGGCGTCCTCCTTATTTGACATAAAGCCCAGTTCAACCAGAACAGAGGGCATTTGCGCGTGTTTGAGCACCGATAAATTTGGCCTGTCAATGATGCCCCTGTCTTTTGTTGCAAGCGTATTTGAAAGCTGGTTTTGAATGGTTAAAGCGTAATTCAGTTCGCTCAGATTGCCTTGCGACAGATCACGGGAAGGGTAGTAAAGGGTCATTGTACCATTGAAAGAGGGATCTTTGAACCAATTGCTGTGTATACATAAAAATAGGGAAGCTTTTTTCTGGTTTGCCGTATAGATTCTGTCTTTCGGTCCTACGAAGCAGTCGTCCGTACGGGTCATGTAGGTTCTCACCCCATAGTCTTTTAAAAGCGAATTAACCCTTAAAGCCACATCCAGGTTGATTTCCTTTTCCACAAGGCCGTAGGCCCGGGCACCCGGGTCATTGCCGCCGTGACCGGGGTCAATTACTACCAGATGGGATTTTTTCCACGACAGCACTCTCTTTTTCGGCATGCTTTCCTTCGTATTTGGCCCTGTAACGATGGAGGAGATATTATAGATGGTGTTTTCATCTACAGTCTCATCAGGCAGTTTAAAATCTCTGGGCCGCTTGGCCCCTGAGTCATTCAACGCGTAATTTTTGCCGCTTTTTTGAGAAATGCCCGGACTGCCCTTGGAGGCATATATTAATTGAGGGCCGGAAAAGCTTGTGGATGCGATTGCATATAAAAATACCGAAATAAAGATAAGAATATTTTTCATATAATTATCTGGCTCTCCCCGCAATTCAGGTTTATCTTTGGTTCGATTACAGTATAAGATTTCCAATTATTATTATACTACAGAAAGAAACGAAATTCACCAAAATATTTCATTCTTTTTTATTTTTTTCTTAAGATCGGAAGCAGAATGGGAAAATATTGATTAAGCAAACAACGGATGATAAGATGGTTACAAAGATTTAGCTAGGAGGCCCTGCAATGCAAAATGGATCTAAACGGGATGCGAGCAGTATTACCGGAAAAACCCCCAAGATATCCGAAGTGGAAATGACGGAACTGGTGCTGCCCAATGATACCAACCTGCTTGGCAACCTGCTGGGGGGAAGGCTGATGCAGTGGATGGATATTGCGGGAGCCATGGCGGCTTCCCGGCACTCCAACCGGATTGTGGCTACGGTTGCACTTGACAGCGTTGATTTCCGGCACCCTGCCAGAGTGGGTGAAATGGTGATTTTAAAGGCCAAAGTGACATGGGCTGGCAAAACATCCATGGAAGTGACGGTAAGGGTGTACGCTGAGAATATAAAAACCGGGAATATTATTATGACGAATAAAGCCTACCTCACCTTTGTGGCTTTGGATGATGAAGGGAAACCCTGTCCGGTCCCTGCACTGCTTCCTGAAAACGAGGAAGAAAAAAAGGACTATATTGAGGCGGAGCTCAGGAGAACTGAGCGCTTAAAACGAAGACTCAAAGATCTGGAATAGGCCTGCCTAAAATGGAGGTTAAAGTGTGCTGCCTTTAAGGCAAAAAAGGCTGAGGCTAAAATTCCGGCAGGGCTCAACGCCGGTTTTTATGACATCGGTTTACTCAACCTTTGCTCCCGGATTTATGCCCTCCTTCAGCTTAGCCTCAGCCTCTCCAGAACAAAGCTTTACTTGTACATCTCGACTTCGGGTTACGGTATAACCCTTTTTGCTCCAATATAATGCTGGCTGTAGTAAACATTGGATAAGTCGGATATAACTATTTTACCCTGGCCTGAACTTGCATGGATAAACTGGTTATTGCCCATATAGATGCCTACATGGGACGGGCCGGGTTTATATGTGGTGAAAAATACTATATCCCCAGGCTTCAATTGGCTCTTTGAAACCCATGTTCCTTCATTGTACTGGGTCTCGGCGGTTCTGGATATAGGCACGTTGTTTTGACGCATTACATATTGTACAAATCCTGAGCAGTCAAAGCCTGAAGGCGTTGTTCCGCCCCAGACATAGGGCACTCCCTGCAGCTGCTTTGCCGTCTGAAGCACCTTGTCCACTTTGATGGCCCTTGCGGTAGCACGCCCGACGATGCCGTCCATTGTAAGAAATTTACTCTTTTGGTATGAAATTACAGACTGCTTGGTGATGATTCCGAAATAGCCTGTCGGCTGTTGGCCGAAATAGCCCAGTGTCTTAAGGTCCTTCTGAAGGTTGGCTACTTCGGTGCCGGTCATGCCTGAGTACAACACCTGTCCGCTGGAATAATAATCCGCAAAGGCCGATGAAGCAAAAACCGTAAGCGAAACCGCTACAACCACCAACATCGACAAAATTTTCCTTTTCAACGCAATTACCTCCTCTCATAGCCTACGAGGTTAGCTGACGGGTTCGGGAAGAGTGGTGACCCCTACCGCTGCAGAAGCCAGGAATCAGGGCCTGGGGAAAGCGCCTGATACATTTCTTCGGCCGGCTTTTGGCTGCGGATTAACCCCAAAAGAATTTGTTTTCCCCCGTTCCTTTTTAAGGATTAGGCAAAATAATTGAGTCATGACCATGCACCCGATTATATAGGATGAGGAAGGGTTTAATCAACCTGAAATATATGGGTTGGCATCACAGGGAAAATGGGGATAATATGAATGGGTTTGGTAAACGCAAAAATTAATGTTATAATTAATTGTATAAATAGGTTGAAAGGGACAGCTATAGGAGAAAAATTGATGAAAGATGGAAAATCCCGCGCTCTAATGGTTTTTACGGCAATACTTTCAGTGCTTTGCATCACGGCTGTTGCAATAGCCATTTATGTTTCCACCATTTTATTGAACCGGCAAAACCAGATAGTAAAAAGCGCATCGGACAGGGAAGTAAAAGCGGCGGCCCAGGATGGGGAAAAAATATTGAATATAAACAAGGGAGAGGAACTGACCCTATACTATAACGGCGAAAAAATCACAGGTGTGAACTCCTATCTGTTTAATAAAAAGAATTGTTTTCTGCCTCTTGACGTGTTGTTTGATAAGGCGGGCATAAACTACAGCTATTTTAATTCCGACGACATTATTGAAGCGGTTGTACAGGATAAAAAGGCTTTGATCCGGCTCTGGAAAAAGAGCTATCAGAACAACGGTAGTGAAGTAGCCCTGCCGCAGGCCCCTATAGCTGCCAAAGGCCATGTCCTGGGACCGGTTGAAATCCTTACGGGGCTGGATGATTTCAAGGTGGAAAGCGACAATGCCAAGAAGCTGGTTTTTGTCAACTACTACCCGGATTATGCGGCAAGTGTGCGGCTTAAGCTGTTGAGGACCGAAGAGGGGAAGGTAAAAATTTCTGATCTCCCGGAGGGCAAACTTTACTGGGAAAGTGAAGGCGGAGCAGAGGAAAATGAGACCTTTTACCTTTTTGACGGCGGAAAGGGCTGTGTTATAAGATCAGGGGACAAGATGTACGTTGTGAGAAACGGAAAAAGCGTCAGCTCCTACCGCATAAACGTGGATCCGTCCGCCACCCTTTCAGCGGACGGGAAATATCTTTACTGGGAGGATAAAAGTAAGAGGACATCCTTTATATATAATCTTGAAAGCGGAAGAGTAAAGAACATAGGTGATTACGCTTTCAGGGCGCAGGATGCCCAAGCCTCCGGAAGTGCTGCGAACCAGGAAGGTGAAATAGTATACGACCGCCTTTTCGATTATAAGGAAGGCAGCGGCTTTAAGCGAATCGTTTTGACGGATGCCGCCTTCGAAAACAAGTATGTTTTTATCCAGAGAAAGGGCAAGGTTGTGGTGGAGGGCAGTGTAAAATACTCCCCCAACATGAAAAAGGTCCTTTATTCCAAGGCCGGCAAAGGGTACTACGTGTCCAATCTGGACGGGACGGGAATTGTTTTGCTGGGAGAGGCGCAGGAGGCCCAATGGGTGGGCAACGGCAGGGTCCTTTTGCGAACCGGCGACGGGATGTATATCGTGGACAGCAACGGACAAAACAGGACAAGGGCTGAAGCGGAGTACAGGACGGTAGGGCAGACCTCAAAGGGCGAAGCGTTTTTCGTGAAAGGCAATACCCTGTATTGTGAGGAAGGCGAAACCGAGAGGAAGATTGCGGACCTGCCCTGGAGGTGTGAATACGTATACGGCCTATCGCCGGAAGGCCCGTATGTCGCTGTTTCAGACGACAGTGAGGACGGAGTTTTCTATCTTAACGGCAGGACTGCCGTTAAAGCGGGAAAAAAGAGCTTATTGTTGAGAAACCTGGAGGGCGGAAGAATTTCCCCCGATTTTGTGAGGAGCATCATAAGCTCCCCGGACAGAGGAAGTATTGCCGTATTGCAGCGTGAAAACGGCTATATCGCACTGCATATTTTCAGGACCGGAGGGGACAAGCCCCAGGAAGTGCTTTTAAACTGCCGCACCAATGAACAGCCCGCCGTTGACCCTATGAGCGTGCGATGGGTTTCACAAAACAGGCTTGTGGCCTATACGGATGAAAAAGGCTGGGTGGTGGATCTCACGGGCGACGGCGCCAAGATATACCAGTGGACGGAAAAATGGGGCAGTACTCTACAGGGCATTCTGCCCTGATCCTGCGCTTTAAACCTTACAATAATCTGCCGGGAAACGGCTTTAGGGGCGTCGCAGCCACTGGAAAAGGTTCAATTGTAAAGGACGGCATCCATATAGGCAAAAGGGTATCTTCCCCGAAACCTTTTCACTTATGGGTGAATGCGATGATTTAACCGTCCTGTACAGTCTGCCTCTTCTTTATGTGACCCCCGGACAGTCTCCGTTCCAAAAGCTTCCGTATGGCCTTTCCTTTCGAATGGTAGCTGTCTATCACCGCCACAGGCTTTATAATTTTTGCAAGCATTATGGCGGCATTGATACAGCTCCCGGAATCACACCTTTTGGAAAAATATTCTGCTGCTGCCCTACCTGCTTTAAACTGGGTCATATAAATGAGGGAGTACCAGAAATCGGACAGGATATTGTGATTTATAGGGCCCCAGTACATTTTGTACTGTTTTTCCGCAGGACTGTCGATGATCCTGTCCAGCTCCCCGGGGGCCATGATATTCATGTGAACGGCCTTGTCTACGATGTCTGAACCGGGAAGAAAGTTAAGACCGTGTAACTGCAGCCTGAAGGGAGGCACAAGCCGGGTGCAGAGATGGTAGGTCTGCCGGAGGTCGTCCGGGGTTTCGAAGGGGTGCCGGAGCATGAAATCATATATGACATGAGGGACCCTGCACTCACTCAACACCCTGCTGGCTTCAAGGATATCCTCCTGGGATTCGAAGCGGCGGAATATTTCCTTTCTGATCCTCTGGGAACCGCTCTGTATTCCTACCACAACCTTATTTAATCCCGCTTTCACCAGGCTTGTCATCACCGTCCTCTTTATTTTGAGGGGATGTCCCCATATTTCAAAGGGAAGGCCTATTTCATTTTTATACCGGGTTGAAAATTCATTGACCCATGTCTCATCATCGGGGAATATTTCATCCCAGAAACGCACGAAGCCCAGGTTTTTAACGGTAGACTTCGCTTGTGCCAGCTCGTCCATCACGCTGGATACGCTCCTGAAACGCAGGTACCTGCCCTTGCCCTTATAAAGCCGGTGAAGGTTGGGGGAGCAGCAGTAGGAGCATTGAAAGGGACAACCTCTGGACGCGGTCAGTTCATAGCTGATGGAGTTTAACTGAGGGTCTCCCCTAAAAAGGCTGTCATTGTCTATAAAGTACTTGTTGCTTCCGCCGATCAGGGGATAACCCAGTGAATCCAGGTCCTCCACCGGTTTTCTTACATCGTTGATTATGACGGCATCCCCCTGCTTATAGGCGAGGTTTTGTATAGAGTGGCAGCACTTATTCCCGTACAGGGCATCTGCAAGTTCTACAACGGCTTTTTCCCCCTCTCCCCGGATTACAAAATCCGCGTGCTCCAGGCACCGGGCGGGGAAAAGGGAGGCGTAAACTCCGCCCCAGAGAATGGGAATGCTGAAGTTTTCCCTCACCATACGGTTAACCGCAAGCACCGTCTCAAGGTAAAGGGAGGTCATCACACTGATTCCTATGAGCCGGGGCCGGATGGCATGAATCAGGCCTCTTAAAATGTCCAATTCTTTAAACGTGGCACGGCCCGGCCTAATGCTGTTGTATCCCTTGAAATAGATTACGCTTACCTCAAAGCCCGCCTTTGTCAAAGCTCTTTCCAGGTAGCGGATTCCCAGAGCTTTTTGGTTATGTACGCTGATCAATAATATGGCTCCTTCTTTCATGGCATACCTCCTGAATGATTTAACAAATCTTTTATTCAAGTTTTACCAATAGAATTAGTTTCTGGCATTTCATGATTTTTATACCCCTGGGTCCATAATTCTTTTATGGCCAAGGTCATATATGTGGAAATTGTAAAATATCTATAATCAAGACTGTTTTTTTCGGGGGTAGAATGGCTAAGAAGTCTTTTGTCAACGGTGCTATCATTCTTATGCTGTCAGGCTTTGTGGTAAGAATACTGGGATTTGTTTACAGGATTTACCTTTCAAATCTCATCGGTGCGGAAGGTATGGGATTATTCCAACTGATTACTCCCGTGTACTCCCTGGTTATCCTTACCCTGACGTCCGGTGTATCCATCGCCGTATCCAAGATGGTGGCGGCGGAATCCGCTAAAAACCATCCGGTGAACCTCCGGAGAATCACGGGCTGCGCCGCGGCTGTGGTGATAAGCTCAGGCATAGCCGTATCCGTATTTATATTTTTGAATCTGGAATTTATTTCAAAATTTATTTTAAAGGATGCCAGGACCTATGTTTCCCTCCTGCTGCTCATCCCCTGCATCCCCGTCATAGCGGCGGCTTCCGCCTTGAAAGGATACTTTTACGGCATACAGGACGTGTCGCCTACAGCCGTTTCGCAGATTGTAGAGCAGATGGTAAGGATAGGGCTTGTGATGGCCATGGCCGCGCATTTTGTAAAACTGGGATTGGAGTACGCCTCTGCCCTGGCCACATTGGGAATGGCTTTAGGGGAGATAGCCAACCTGGCTGTTTTGTATATTGTATATAAGGCTAAAAGGAAAAGGGATACAGCCGATAAATCCAGAACAGGATTTATGCGGAAAAGGCATATATTCAAGGAAATCATCGGAATTTCGGTACCCGTATCCTTTAACCGGTGCATTACTTCCATCATGTCTGCCGTTGAGCTCATTTTAATCCCCAGAAGGCTTCTGGCCGGCGGGCTGGACTACCAAAGCAGCATTGAAGAATACGGAAGGCTCACAGGGATGGTTACGCCGCTGATTTATTTCCCCTCGCTGGTTACGTTGTCCCTTGCCACCACCCTTGTGCCTGCAATCTCGGAGGCTGTTTCCCTGAAAAGGTTTAAAGCGGTCAACTATAGAATTTCAAAATCCATTCAGGTTACGTTTATCATCGGCTTCATTTGCACGGCGCTTTTTATAAACTTCCCCAATGAAATAGGCAATATCCTCTACAGGAGGGAAAATATCGGCCCCATGCTTTATCTGCTTGCCTTTACATGTATTTTTACATACCTGCAGCAGACACTGCTGGGCATCATGAACGGATTGGGCAAGCAAGGCGTGTCTCTCAGGAATTCCGTCATAGGCTATGCCATAAGAATAGGTTTTGTCTATTACTGTATACCCTCTTACGGGATACGGGGCTATGTATGGGGGCTTATTTTAAGTTCGGGCTGCGTATGCATTTTAAACCTGTATACCGTAATCAAGACAACGGGAATGATACTGGATTTCAGAAACTGGATAGTGAAGCCCGGACTGGTGGGAATAGCCATGCTCTTGTCGGGAAGGTACCTGTACGGCTTTTTAAATGTGTTTAACCTGGGAAACTCCTGGACGCTGGTGCTGGCGCTTATCCTTTACGCTGCGGTTTCCCTGGCGTTTATGGAGGGCATAGGAGCGCTGGAAAAGAATGAGATAAAACGGCTGATAGGCATAAAAAGAAGCAGAAATTAGCTGAAAAACAATTTCCTTGGGATATAGTCAGAGCTATTTCAATCTAAAGGTCAAAGATGGTCAAAATATAATTTTGATTTAGAACACAGAAATGTGATATAAAATAAACAGAAGGTCAAAGATAGTCAAAGTCACAGGAGGTGTTTTACATGTCAGCTTTGCTGCCGTGGAATCGAAGGAACTATGGCATTCCAAGGAGAAATAGCATTTGGGATCTCAGAAGTGTTTTTGAAGACTTTTTCAACGACTCTTTCTTTCCTGCAGCTTTTGCCGGTATGGGCTCCATCAGGGCCGATATACGTGAGACGGACAAGGAATTTATCGTAGATGCGGAATTACCCGGGGTCAGAAAAGAGGACATCAGGCTGGACCTGAGGGATGATGTGCTCACCATTTCTGTTGAGCATAAGGAAGAAACCAGCCAGGAAAGTGAAAAGTACATCTGGAAGGAAAGAAAATACGGAGCGTTGAGCAGGAGCTTCTTTGTAGACGGCGTAAAACAGGAGGCTGTAACGGCCAAATTCGTCAACGGGGTACTCACGGTAATTTTACCGAAACAGGAAGGTTCCAGAGAAAACAGACACAGAATAGAGATTCAATAGGAACTATACAAAAAATACGGGCGGCTTGCCCGTTTTTTTGTATAGTTTCCGTTATAACACGGGCAGGTTTTGGTAGGAGACCTGCCTTTGCTGAAACAAATGAATCATGCGGCACAATTTTTCCATACCCTTTTCAATTTGCCCGCTGTCTGCCGCGGCAAAGCTCAACCGGATATTGTCCAGCTTTTGAGGGGTATTCCTGCTGTAGAATATTTTTCCCGGTGCAAAAACAATCCCTTCGGCCTGTGCGTGCTTGGACAAACTGTTTGCTGAAATTCCCATGGGAAGCTTCAACCAGATATTCAACCCCCCTCCGGGCTTTGCGTAAGTGGCGGAATCAGGAAGGTTTCGGTCCAGGGATTTTACGGCAAGGGTATACCTTTCCCTGTAGATATCGTACATAAATTTGAAATGCCTGTCCCAGAAGCCCTTTCGGATATAGAGGTCAAAGGCCCGCTGAATCAGTCCCGAGGTGGAAATGTCCGTTGCGTGCTTCGCTTCAAGTATAATCCCCTGCAAGTGCCGGGGAGCGACCATAAAGCCCAGCCTCAGGCCCGGCATGAATATTTTTGAAAAGCTTTTTATAAAAATAACCCTGTCCTGTTTGTCCATGGCTTTTAGGGGGGTGTAGTTCTTTCCTTCAAAATCCAGGTCGCTTACGTAATCGTCCTCAATAATATGGCAGTTATACTTCTCCGCCAGATTTAAGAGCTGGGCGCGCTTGTAATTGGAGTAGGAGTAGCCTGTGGGATTTTGAAAGGAGGGGATGGTGTAAATGAGCCTGGGCCTGTACTGCTTAAGGCTGTATTCCAGAATATTGAGGTCGGGACCGCTTTCTTGCATTTCAACATCGATGATTTCCGCACCCCTGGATTTAAAAACAGCAATGGCTCCTGTGTACGTAGGACTCTCGGTGATTACGCAGTCCCCCTGCTTAAGAAGGGCTTTGGAAATGATGTCAATTCCCTGCTGGGCGCCTGAGATCACCTGGATGCTTTCAGGGCTTACCCCTTGAATTTTGTTTTCCAGCACTTTGTATATGCTCTCCCTTATGGGATAAAACCCCTGGCTGTCCTGGTAGCCAAAGGCATTCCCCTTATCCCGCTCCAGCACTTCATTTAAAACCAGCTTGAAGTCTTCCACGGGGAACAGGTCCGGCGTAGGGGTTGCACTGGCGAAGTTGATGGTTTTGTCGTCGATCTTGATCTGTCCGTTGCTGATCAGCGAAAGGTCATCCTGCTGGTACAGCTCGTCCAGGAAGACATCCGGATCCTTACCGGCACTGCGGCCTGTTAAAGCCGGTGCATTCTCAACATAGGTCCCGCTTCCCGGTTTTGAATAGACAAGACCTTCGCTTTCAAGCTGCCTGTATGCCGACACCACTGTTACCCGGTTTACATGAAGAGCATCGGCTAACCGGCGGACAGAAGGCAGGCGGAAATCGGCACACAGGATACCTTCGTTGATCATTTCCTTAATTTTGCCGTACAGCTGGGTGTACAGCGGGATTTTGTCCTCCTTGTCGAGCCGGATGGACTTAAACAGCTCCAGCATAAAATCCTCCTTTTGAATGTTTCTCATAACGATTTAAAATCGTATCGATACGATTTTAGCATAATGGATATGGACTGTAAAGCAAATTTACAATTCACAATTTGTTAACAATGTTTATAAAAAAAATACACAAATCCGTAGTATTATAAAATAAACCCAAAATAAGCTTGCGAAGGTTTCCTTTTGCCCCTCTGCTTTCCCCTCCGCAAGCATGAAATATAGAAAGGGGACATTCCTTAATTGAAAGGTATGTCTCCTGCTTTTTGTTCAAAAAAGAAAAGCGGTTTGGGGCATTTTACATATAAATCGCGCGCGTATGAACTGGCAATGTGGAAAGACAAATGATATAATCATATATGTTATGAATAATGGGTGTTATGAATAATGGGGACAAGCGCATTGGCTTGCCATATTTGCAGCCAATGAAATACTGGAAATGTCAAGTTTAAGCATAGATTGGCGAAACTATTTTTTGTACAATAAAATAGTTTTGCCTCTAAGGGGGATCATTTGTGGATGCCGGACTGGATACGCAAAAGGAGTATAAAATCGATAGGGATTCTTTCAACCGGTCCCTTTTTGAGATTGCCGCCGAGGCGGTAAAGCTGGCGAGAGGCGTCTGGGTGAGGCGGAAATTCAGCAAATGCGGGCCTCTGTTCAGGGCAGGCAGGGGTGTGGTCGTATTAAAAAAGAACGCCTCCATTGAAATAGGCCGCAAGGTGCAGCTTCATAAGGGAGTCAAACTCAGTGCCTGGGGCAATGAGTGCAGCTCAAGGATCGTGATTGGGGACAACACGGCGGTGGGGGACAGGACTGAAATCCATGCGGGCAGGCTGGTGGAGATCGGTTCGGGCTGCAATATTGCCTGGGATGTGTGCATACTGGACAGGGATTATCACAAGTTCAATTCCCATATGGAAGAAATAGAGCCCGTAAAAATTGGAAATAATGTCTGGATAGGCTGCCGCAGCATTATCCTGAAGGGGACAACCATCGGAGACGGCGCTGTAATAGCGGCAGGCAGCATTGTCACAAAGGATGTGCCGCCTAAAACGCTGGTGGGCGGAAATCCTGCAAGGATACTGAAAGAGGATGTGTACTGGATTCCGTAGAAAACATAATGAGGTTTGTTTAATGAAAAGTACAGCAAAAACAGTAGGGCTGGTAATGATCATCACGCTGTGCTCAAGGCTGCTCTCTTTCTTGAGCACCACGGTATACATGACGTTTTTTGGAGTGAATTACGCTGAAATCAATATTTATACCTATGCCATCAAGCTGCCGAATATTTTATTTACCATCCTCGGCACTTCCCTGACGATTACTGTAATTCCCATATTTGCAGGGTACATCGGCACCAATGAAAAGGAAAGGGCCTTTAAATTTGCCGATAATGTGATCAGCCTTTCCATGGTGCTCACCCTGCTGCTGTCCGCTTTAGGAATTGCCGCAGCCCCGGCCGTTGTGCTTCTGACCGGTTTCAAGGATCAAAACTACGGCTTTGCCGTAACGGCCCTCAGAATCATGTTCCCCATCATGGTTTTTTACGCGTTGAACTTTATACTGCAGGGCATCCTTCAGTCCCTGGGAAAATACAACATGCCTGCCCTGGTCAGCATACCCAGCAGCATGGTTTTAATCCTGTATGTCTATACCCTGGGCTCAAAATTCGGGGTTATGGGACTCCTGATTGCCACATTTGTGGGGCTTTCGCTGCAGGCTTTGATCTTAATACCCCCTGTGATGAACGCCGGGTACAGGTTCCGGCCCTCCTTTGACTATAAAAATGAAGATATAAAAAGGGCTCTGAGGCTGATACCGCCCATTTTGAT
The DNA here is from genome assembly GCA_024655885.1 of Eubacteriales bacterium. Classification (GTDB taxonomy): domain Bacteria; phylum Bacillota; class Clostridia; order Acetivibrionales; family JANLFN01; genus JANLFN01. The sequence goes on from JANLFN010000025.1 coordinate 14,272, forward strand.
AGCAACTTCCGCCTATCAGCTCAACATGCTGTTTAACCTGACGGTCACCGCCAATTTTAAAAATGCGGTAACGCTGATGTCCTTTGTGCAGGATATCCTTTTATATTCGGTGCTGGTTTTAATCTATTCGGTCACCGCCGTGGTATTCCCCAAGCTGACGATGCTGGCGGCCAGGAATGACATGGAGGGCTTTAAGTCCAGTCTGACAAGGATTCTGAAAACAATTTTTTACCTGACCATACCGGCGGCCTTCGGCTTCATTGCCGTGCGCTATCCATTGATGCACCTGTTTGAATTGGGGAAAATTACTCCGGACAATGTCAGCCTTGCAAGCAGGATCCTTGCCCTGTATGCCCTGGGAATTACGGGAATAAGCGTCAAAGAAGTGGTGGACAGGGCCTTTTATTCCTTGAATGATACGGTAAAGCCCGCGGTCAACAGCGTGATCATCATGCTTGTCAACATCGGGTCCACTCTGGTATTGAAGCGTTTTTTAGGCGTTCTGGGGGTTCCCCTTGCCTACACCATATCCGGCGTTACCGGCGGAGTGGTGATCCTGTACATGATCTGGAAGAAAGTAGGGGGCTTTGATGTAAGGGACATGGCATTGAACCTGTCCAAGGTTATAATATCCAGTGCGGTTATGCTCATAGGGGTTACGGCATTAAACTCATGGATTTCCGGCCATGTGTACGGCAGCGGGCTGACCGACAGGGCTGTGAAGCTGCTGCTTCCCGTGGCGGCGGGAGGGACGGTATATTTTATTTGTACATACGTTTTAAAGGTGGATGAGGCTGTGGATGCATTCAACAAAATAAGGCTGAAATTGAAAGCCCTGAGGGCATAGGACGAAGCGGGACGGAGGTTTCTATGGGCATTGTGGGTAAGATTTGCTTGATTCTATACTATCTGGTGGCCTGCCGCCTGCCAGGCTCGGACTGGCCTTACAGCCTGGGGGCCAAGCACATCCGGGCTTTTTTGTGCAGGAGGATATTCCGCAGGGCGGGAAAGGGCATCAATATAGAGCGCGGAGCTTTTTTCGGCTCGGGCAGGGATATAGAGATAGGGGACTACTCCGGCCTGGGTTTGAACTGCCGGGTATCCGGCCCCTTGACCATTGGGGATAACGTGATGATGGGGCCGGATGTGCTGATTTACACCCAAAACCATAATTTCGGCAGCACCCAAATCCCCATGATAAAACAGGGCAATTCCGAAAGAAGAAAAGTCACCATAGGAAACGACGTATGGATCGCCGCCCGGGTGATCATACTATCGGGTGTGACCATCGGGGACGGCGCGGTTATCGGAGCCGGCGCGGTGGTTACAAAGGATGTGCCCCCCTACGCCGTGGTGGGCGGCAACCCTGCCAGAGTGATAAAGTACAGGAAATGAGGGGGCACCGGGGGCGGGATATGCAAGGTAGGGAACAAATGCTTAATGTATTACATCTAATATATAACTGGGGAAAGGGGGGCTTTGAAAGCTACGTCCATTCTCTGGTTGAAAAACTTCACGGCAGGGAGTGCAATATTTACATAGCCTACTCCGAAAGGGTACCTGTTCCGGAACTGGTTGAAGGGCTGGGCATTCAGACTTTTCATATTCCCATGAAAAGCCCTTATGACTTTAAAGCGGCCGGAGAGGTTGCAAATCTCTGTAAAAAACTCTCCATCCATGCCGTGCATACCCATTTCATAAGGGAACGCTACATCAGCGCCATTTCCAGGCTGTTCGGAAATAGGGCCCGGCTGATTTACACCAGCCATGTGATTGTGCCCAAGAGCCCTGCGCTCAAACTCACCAACCGGATAATCCACGGCCTTGAGGATAATATCATTGCGGTTTGCGGCGCAGGCAGAGAACAAATGCTCACTGAAGGACTGAACAAGAATAAAATAGAGGTCATTTATAACGGTGTGGATATCGGCTTCTGGGGGAAAAGGGTCCGGAGCACCATAAGAAGCGAATTCAGCCTGAAGGAGGAGGATTTTGTCATTACTTCCGCCGGGAGGTTCAACGAGGTCAAGGGACACCGGTTCTTGCTGGAATGCGCCAGACGTTTGATACAGCTTGTCCCGGAAAATGAGGGCAAAAGGGTCCGGTTTTTTCTTGTAGGGGAAGGGGAACTGCTGGAGGAATGCCGGAAGCTTGCCGTACAGCTCGGGATTTCCGGGAATACCGTATTTGCGGGATTCCGCTCCGATATAAGGAACATCTTCCATGGAAGCGACCTGTACGTATCCTCCTCCAAGAGTGAGGCGCTGAGCATGTCCATTATAGAAGCCCTGGCCTGCGGCCTGCCGGTGGTAGCCACAAATGTTGGGGGGACCTCAGAGGTGGTCAATGAGGAAAACCAGTGCGGCTGTCTCGTGGAATACGGGGATGTGGAAGGGTTTGCCCGGGCAATGCTGAAATTCATGGAAGACAGGGAATTCTACAGTACCCGCAGTTCCAATGCCAGCAGAACGGCCGCTGAGAAATTCAGCCTTGATAAGATGGTAAAGGAAACATATAATTTATATTTAAGAGGGTAAACATAGGAAGGTCTGGGTTTACCCGTGCTTACCAAAACAGTGATGAAGGTGGGGAACAAATGATTATCGATAGTAAGGGCAAATTATTCGGAAAAGTCAGCATTATCGACATTTTGATTATATTGGTGCTGGTTGCGGCGGCGGCGGGCGTGGGCTACAAGTTTACCAAGTCCAAGACGGCCAGCCCTTTTGTAAAAACGGATACCTTAGAGGTGCAGTTTTACCAGGAGGAAGTCAACGATTTTACGGCAAAGGCGATAAAAGAGGGCGATTTGGCGATGGAGAGCGAACAGAGTGCGGACTTTGGAAAGGTTACGGATATAAAAATCGGCAAGGCGGTGTCCTGGGCACAGAACCCGGTAGGGCAGGTAATACCGTCCTCCAAGCCGGGGTATTCTTCCATTTACATAACCATGGAAACCAAGGGTGTGCTTGGGGATACCGGAGTAAAAATCGGCAACGGCACTTACAACATAGGGAAAACCATTACGCTTAAAGTCGGGAAAGCTCTTTTTTTCGGCAGGATATCCGATATACAGAAAAAGGGGTAATGTATTTTGAGCTATGACAGCATCCTCCTCAATTTTATTTCTGCCATCCTGATGAAGCTTAAGGCTGCCTACTATAACAGTGCGGCCGCACAAGCAGCGGCAAGGCTTGGGGATTGCGGAAAAAGGCTGGCTTCCTCCAGCGTCCTCTGGACGTTTATAAAAAGGAAGGACTTTTTGTCCAAAATATGGGAGTCCAGCGGAATATATAAATTTCTGGACTTTTTGCTGAACCTGCCGGCCCGGATAGGAAGAAAATTCTACGGGACCTTTGAAGAGGCCTTCCAAAACAGTCTCATATGCAAATGGCTGAGTATCCTGGTAAACAGGCTGGAAGTGCTCATTGGACTTTTCCTCCTTTTGGCGGCGGCCGTCCCCCATGAACGGTGGAACAACATGTACAGCATGGCCGCAGTGTGCCTGCTGCTGTGCCTGGCCTTTATCCGGACAGCGGCGGGGAAAGCGGGAAGGTTTGACATCAAAGCCCTTGACGTCATCCTCCTTGTGTTTATGCTGTCCGTTCTTCTGGCAGCGGCAACCTCCATAGGACCCAGGGACAGCTTAAGATATCTGCTGTTTCATTTGACCGGGTTCTTACTGGTTTTGGTGCTCCTGGGCTCTTTGAGGTCAAGGGAAGAAGTGGGCCGGCTGCTGGATGTAGCCCTTATAGGGGTGTTCATCAGCGGATTGTTGGGGATATGGCAGTTTATCAACGGTGTGGCCGTAGATGCCGCCCTTACCGACATTGATTTGAATGAAGGCATGCCGGGAAGGATATTCTCAACCATGGGAAACGCCAACAACTATGCGGAATTTCTTATATTGACCCTGCCTTTTTTCCTTGCGGTGATATTTAATTCAAGAAGCGTTTTAAAAAAGGTGTTGTATTTTTTGCTGGCCTTACCTCCGCTGGCGGCCATGTTTTTGACCGGCTCCCGTTCGGGGTGGATTGCTTTTGCCTGCGGCGCCATGGTATTTGTTTTCCTGAAAAACAGAAAGCTGATACCCATCCTCTTGGCGGCCGGCCTTTTATGCGTCCCCCTGCTTCCGGAGTTTGTCATCCGAAGGATTCAAACCATAGGCAATCCCAATGATACGTCCGCAAAATACAGGCTTCTCATTTACAATACGGTGAGGCCCATGCTCAGGGATTACTGGGTGACAGGCATAGGACTGGGGTCCGAAGTGTTCATGAAGATCGTGCGGGACTATCACCTGTTTACAAACGCTTCGGTGGCCCATTCCCACAACCTTTACCTCCAAACCTGGATGGAAACGGGAATTGTGGGAATCGTATCCTTCCTGTGGTCCATGGCGCGGGTGGTTAAAAAGTGCTTTATTCATATTTTCAACAAGACGGACCCCTACATCAACAACCTTCTTATTGCAGGGGTGTCGTCCCTTGCGGGAATAGCCGTCATGGGACTGGTGGAGCATGTATGGTTTTATCCCAGGGTGCAAATGTTCTTCTGGCTGGTTGTAGGAATCGTCCTGGCGGGACTGGGTCTATTGGCCGCTGAAAATGAACCTGCAGGGGCCTAAGAGCCGGGGACGGATATGCCGATATAGAATATAAGGCTTGAGGTTCTAATGTGCCGGTAAAAAAGTTAAGGAATTGGGGCGGACACTTTTATTGCCTCAGCCTTAATCTTTGTTTAGAGTGAAGGTGCCGTATATGTTCAAATTTTCCCGCAAAAAACAGAGGAAGTTTGATAGGAAGATATTGAAAAAGAACGACATATCCCTGCTGATTTTGGATGAGCGGTGGAACAACCTTTTCACCAACACCCAAAAAACTCCCGAGATTGCCGGGTGCGAGGAAAAGCTGAGGGATTTGTTGAAACAGCAGTCCAGGCTTATAGAAGAGTCCAGGGAAATTTCCGCACGGAAGAAGGCCTGCGTGGACATGATCATCCAGCTGACGCCGGAGGTATTTGACAAAAACGACCAGGAAGCCAAGGATAAAATGCAGGATTGTGAAAAGGATATAAGGCAGATTAACGACCGGTTGAATGAAATAGAAAAGGAGCTGGAAAGCATACCGGACAGGATCAAGGATGTCAATCTTGAGCTGCTGGAGCATACGGTGAATGTAGTGTATTTCAAGATGAAATCGGACAGCAAAAGAATTAAAGAGCTGGAAGCCTTGATTGAGGAAACGCGGGCAAAACTCAAGGAATATTTTGAGGAAAGAGAACTCCTGTCCCAGGACAATGATCAGATTTACTCCTACTTTCACGATTTGCTGGGAAGAGAGGAGCTTGAAAAGCTGGATAAGGAGTTCTTTGAGTAGTTGACCGGAGGGTGGCAGATGAAGGTTGTAACACCGGAACAGATGAATGAAATAGACCGGCGTACCATCCAGGAGGCGGGTATTCCCGGCATTGTGCTGATGGAGAATGCGGCGTTGAGTGTGACCGGCGAGATCATAAAAGAGCTGGGTCCTGTGCCCGGCAAGAAAATTGCGGTATTTGCAGGCAAGGGCAATAACGGGGGGGACGCCTTTGCCGTGGCACGGCACCTGTATAATAGAGGTGCGGAGGTCCGGGTGTTCCTGCTGGGCAGGAAAGAAGCCGTAGCCGGGGATGCCAGAGTGAACCTGGATATCCTGGAGAGGCTTGGCCAGGAAGTGGTGGAGCTCCTGGAAAAGGAGCAAATGGACAGGGTTTTTTTTGAAATAGCGGCGGCCCATCTCCTTGTGGATGGAATTTTTGGTACCGGCTTAAGGGGAGAAGTAACGGGCCTGGCCCGGGAAATCATCGAGGCAATCAACCGTTCAGGCAAACCTGTTATATCCGTGGATATTCCTTCGGGAGTGAGCGGTGAAACGGGAAAAATTTTAGGCGCCTGCGTAAAAGCGAAAAAAACGGTCACTTTTTCCCTTCCCAAGGCAGGCCTGGTGGTCCATCCGGGATGTGAATATGCAGGGGAGCTTGTGGTCTCGGATATCAGCATTCCCTCAAAGGTTGTGGACAGCCTGGGGATTAAAACGAATCTGACCGAGGAAAAATACGTTTCAGGACTTATTCCCTCAAGGCGCAGCGAAAGCAACAAGGGGGACTACGGCAGGGTCCTTTTAATCACCGGCTCGGTGGGGATGACAGGAGCGGGCTGCCTTTGTGCGGGTGCGGCTCTGCGTGCGGGCGCGGGGCTGGTCTATATAGGAGTTCCCTCCGCACTGGCCCCCATCTATGAGACCTCAATCATGGAAGCCGTAACCATACCTCTGGAGGACAACGGTTCCGGGTACCTGTCCCGCCGCAGCATCGACCGGGTGCTGGATGCACTCAAACGTTCAACGGCTGTGGCCGTCGGCCCGGGCTTGTCGGTGAGCGACGAAATATTCGAAATCATCGCAAGAGTGGTTGAAGAGGCGGAGTCACCCGTGATACTGGATGCAGATGCGTTGAATGCCGTTTCCAGGGATGTGCCGGTGCTTAAAAAATTGAAATGCGGGGGTGTTGTTACGCCTCATCCGGGTGAGATGGCACGGCTGACCGGAAAAACGGTGAAGGATATACAGGAAAACAGGATAGAGACGGCGCGTGAATTTTCTGCAAAATGGGGAACCATAACGGTGTTGAAAGGTGCAAGGACGGTGATCGCCTCTCCGGACGGAGAGGTATTTATCAACCCTACGGGAAATTCCGGAATGGCGACGGGCGGCACGGGGGATGTGCTGACCGGCATTATCGCCGGTCTGGTTGCCCAGGGCCTGAAGCCTCTGGAAGCGGCGGTAGCCGGTGTATATTTGCACGGGCTTGCAGGGGATAATACTGCTGAAATAAAAGGAGAGCATGGACTTATAGCGGGAGATCTGGTTGAACAGCTTCCGCATGTGATGAAAAGGATGGTCAAAGTGGGAAGGTAGCAGCGTGAGGGTCCAAAACAATATAAGGAAGTGTTGGGATGAAAGCAAAGGATATCATGTCTGCGGACGTGTTCACGGTAAAAAAAGACACCTCTGTGGGGGAGATCGCCCACCTTCTCACCGAAAAGAATATTAGCGGAGTGCCGGTGGTGGACGACAGGGGCGCGGTGGTGGGAATGGTCACTCAGAGGGACCTGCTTTACAAGGATGTGGAACCCCGCTTCCCCGCCGTTGCGCAAATTCTGGGAGGAACCCTTTTCCTCCAGGGCGCGGCACACTACAATGAGGAGCTAAGAAAGCTTGCAGCCGTAAAGGCGGAGGATTTGATGACCAAAAGGGTTTTTACCGTGGAAGAGGATACCGAGGTTAAACGGGTGGCGGAGCTGATGGTTGAAAGAGAGATCAACCGGGTGCCCGTAACTCGAAACGGTAAGCTCACGGGGATCATAAGCAGGGCGGACATTGTCCGAAATATTGCAAAAATGATGGAATAGTGAATATATAGGGGGCAGGTTGTATGGAGTACAAGTTGAACAGGGCATGGGCTGAGGTCAATCTCGACAACATTGCCCATAACGTGCGTGAAATCAGAAGGATTACCAATAAAAGGGCGGAAATCATGGGAGTGGTTAAGGCGGATGCCTACGGACACGGTGTTATGGAAGTGGCGAAGACACTGCTGGAAAGCGGTGTGACACGCCTTGCCGTGTCCATGCTGGACGAGGCCATCCAGTTGAGAAAAAGCGGTTTTCATGTGCCTATCCTGATATTGAGCTATACGGATCCAAGGAGAGCGGAGGAAATAGCACGGTACGACGTGACCCAAACCGTGTTCAGCCATGACCTGGCCCAAGCCCTTTCAGACGTGGCCGTAAAGCTCAAGAGGAACATTAAGATCCACATCAAAATCGACACGGGCATGACAAGGGTGGGCTTTATGCCCGGGTACAGCGCCGTCAAGAACGTGGTGCGGATCAGCAAGCTTCCGGGAATCATCGTCGAGGGACTTTTCACTCATTTCGCATCGGCGGACGAAAAGGACAAGGACTACACTTATATGCAGTTTGAGAGATTTATGAGCATATGCAGCGAATTAAACAGGATCGGGCTGTATATCCCCATAAAACATGCGGCCAACAGTGCGGCCATCATGGAATTCCCCGAAACCCACCTGGACATGGTGAGGCCCGGAATCATACAATACGGGCTGTACCCCTCGGACCAAGTGGATAAGGGGAAAATAGACCTGAAGCCTGCCATGACCTTGAAGGCCAATGTAATCCTGGTCAAGGATGTTGAAAAAAATACCAGCATCAGTTACGGCAGAATTTTTACCACAGCCCGGGACAGCAAAATCGCTACCATCCCCATAGGGTATGCGGACGGGTACACACGGCTGCTCAGTACCAAGGCCAGGGTTCTTATCAACGGGGAGTCGGCTCCGGTGGTTGGGAAAATTTGTATGGACCAGTGCATGATTGACATTACGGACCTGACAAAGGAGGTAAATGTTGGAGATGAAGTGGTTTTGTTCGGTGAACAGGGAGGCGCCCGAATCCCCGTGGAGGAAGTAGCCTCCATGATAGGCACGGTGAACTATGAGGTTGTATGTATTATTGGGAAACGGATTCCAAGGGTGTATCTAAAAGGCGGAAAAGTCTATAAAGTGCTGAACTATCTTATATAAGCACGGCACAACAGCAAAGTGGGATCTCTATCCCGGGAGCGTTTTTCATGTCGTAACATAATTTTAATTTGACCCACGAATAGATTAAACTATATAATTATATATATTATTTTAGGATTTTAAATAATATTAAAACCTTTTACTCTATACGAATTTTTATCCTTTAATGTGAGAAGTATATTAATTTGAGGGACGTATTTCTTTGCTTCTAAAGTCTATGTACAGGGTCCAAAATAGGAAAGCGGGGGTTTATTTTGGCTGAGTTAAAGAAAATATTAATAAGTCTTCCTGACAATCTTTTGAAAGAAGTAGACTACATTGTTTCTATGGAGAAAACCAATAGAAGCGAATTTGTCAGAGAAGCAATGACACTCTATATTAGAGAAAAAAGAAAAATAGAGATGAGGGATAGAATGAAAAAAGGTTATCAGGAGATGGCTGAAATAAATACAAAGCTGGCGGAAATCTATATAGAAGCGGACGATGAACAGCAGCGCAAATATGAAGAATGTCTGGGGGAGTTGGAAAGATAGTGGTAATAAAAAGAGGAGACATTTTTTATGCGGATTTAAGCCCGGTCATAGGGTCGGAGCAGGGAGGCATAAGGCCCGTGCTGGTGGTCCAGAATGATGTGGGCAATAAATACAGTCCGACGATTATAGCTGCCGCAATTACCTCGCAAATAAACAAGGCAAAGCTGCCGACGCATATAGAAATCAGTGCTCAGGAATACGGACTCGCGAAGGATTCGGTCATACTTTTGGAGCAGATAAGGACCATTGATAAAAAGAGGCTGAGGGAGAAAATCGGACATCTGGACGACGAGCTGATGGAAAAGGTGAATGAGGCATTGAATATAAGCTTCGGCTTGACGGAGAGTTAAAAAAGGGGTGCAAAAGATGAAATTAGCAGATTTCGCTAAAGGGAAATACATAACGGCGGCTTTGGTCATTGCCTTCAGTTTTTTAATAGTCCATATGGTATACGGAGCGGCGGCTGATCCCGGAACCGACGCAAATCCTCTGGTTACCCAGGATTACGTGGATGGAAAAATTGCGGAGTTGAGCAATAGGCTGGACAGCCTTGCAGCCCGGCTGGAGGGTTCCCAGGCCCAGGAGGGGGCTTTTAAAGCCGTTGAAATAAAAGCGGGAAAGCAGGTTATTGCGGGAGCCGGAACCGAAATGATATTGAGGAGCGGAAAGGCAACGGCCATTGCAAGCGCAAGCGGAGGTGTGGCGGATGTGACGGCGGGGAAGGATATTGCCACCGGCGGCGGTATTCTTTTTAACCACTTGCTGCTGTTTTCAAAGGATGACGGCAGGGGATTGAAAATCCTCCAGGATTCATGGGTTCTTATAAAAGGCGCATATACGGTAAAATGATAAAATTCCTAAAGAGGCGTAAGCCTCTTTTGCATTTATGCCGATACTTATTTTATACTGAAACATTCAAGCGGATTTTTTTACCGGGGGCATGATGAAGAAGGAATTTGTTTTTAAGCTGGCGCTGATATTATGCATTGTCCTGCTGGTTTACCGGCTGGGCATAAAACCCATGCTGGGCCCTGATTATTACTTTGAAGGCGCAACGAATAATGAGTGGGCTAAAAGCCGGCTTACAAAAGAGCAGGACAGGTATGACGTCATTGTTGTGGGGGAGGAGCCCGACGGCATCGCTGCGGCTGTTTCTGCCGCCCGGGCAGGGGCAAGGACGCTGCTTGTGGCTGAAGGGCAGGACCTGGGCGGGTCTGTCTCCCGATGCCTTTATCCCGAAATGGAAGTGAGCACAGGGCCCAACGGAGAGCTTTTAAGCCGGGGTATTTTCGGTGAGATGTACGACAAATTGGGTGAAAGCTTCTCCATCGGCAAATATAAAACAGTAGTAAACAAGCTTGTAGGGGAAGAAAAAAATCTTGAAACGGTCTATGGGGCGGCTGTTGTTTCTCCCATCATGGAAAACAATTCTCTGCAAGGTGTGAATATCTCATTAGGCCGCGAAAAAGCCAGGGCTTATTACGGAAAGAGGTTCATCGACGCCACAAGAGAGGGCAAACTGCTTTTGATGTGCAATGTACCGTACTTTACCGGTTCGGGGGATCTCAATTTAAATAAGGTCTTCATGCCTGTTTTGCTGAATTTCGAGCTGGAAGGCGTCAATCTCGGCTCAAACGGGAATAAAGCTTCCGCAGCTAAAACCCAGGCCCTTGCCGCCATTAAAAATTACAGTCCTTCCCACATCCATATAAAACTGAACAACTTCAATATCATAAAGCAGGAAAACAACCGGGCGATTGTCCGGGGCATCGAGGTTTCCGGCGTGGACGTCACGGATGAAAAAGCGGTGGCGGCGGCGTACAAGGAGGCGGCGGACGAGGCGAGAGACATCACGGCTTTTTTAAGCGGCCGGGTGGACGCCTTTAAAAACTGTAAGCTGAGCAAGACTGCCGAAGCGTTCTATGTAAGAGAAAACAGGCATTTTCTGGGAGAACATGTGTTGAGCGTCAATGAATTGCTGGAAAACAAAGATTTTGACGACAAAATCGCCCTGGGTTCCTATCCGGTTGAGGTCGGAAAATTGGATGATACCGGGAGAATGGACGTGATGGGAAAGCCTGCAATGTATGGAATTCCTCTGGGCAGCATCGTGCCGCTTAAAATTGATAACTTATTGATGACGGGCGGAAAAATCTCCTGTTCCTCCCTTGCCTCGTCCAGCGTCGGCACTGTTGGAACCAGTATTGCCACGGGCGAGTCCGCAGGGGTTGCTGCGGTGTACTCCATAGTCAATCAGGTAACACCCCGGGATATGGTAAAAAAAGAGGATGCACAAAGGGTTAAAGAAATGCAGGCCCTGTTGAAAAGGCAGGGGATGTACCTCCCCAAAATTGATCTTAAAAACCCCAACGCCTCAAACTGGAGCTATCCTTCGGTAAAAAAGCTGAACAGCCTGGGGCTCATTGCAGGCGGCCTGAAAAATGACTATCAATTTGACAGGAAGGCAAGGCAGGAGGACCTGGCCATCTTGCTCATCAACGGCGTATACAGGCTGGCGCCGGACAGGTATTCACTGGAGCTGGATTCCAAAATCAGGCCCTATTTTGTAAAAGAGAAACTGACAAAGGGGAAGGCGGCAGAGATTCTGGCCGCTCTTTACGGCTTGAATATTGATAAGGCCGGCGCCTACGACAGGGTGTGCCAGCTGGGGTACATGGACAACCAAATGCAGATGAAGCTGGCAAAACTTTCAGAGCAAGAGGCCCTTGCCATGGACGATATATTTTACCTGAGCGCTTACAACATTGAGCTTTTTACCGGTAAAAAGATACCGGAATAGGCTATTGGCCCCTTAACCTTGCAGAAAGCGTAAACAGCATGTACCTGGGCAGGTCCAGCATCCTTTTAAACCTCCACGGCTCCTTGCAAAGCCTGTAAAGCCATTCCAGCCCGTTTTTCCTGAGGAACTCGGGCGCCAGTTTGACTTTGCCGGCGAACACGTCCAGACTTCCGCCGACGCCGATGCATACTTTTACCTTGAGTTCATCCTTGTGGGCGTAAATCCATTTTTCCTGCTTGGGCACCCCCAGTGCCACCAGCAGGATATCGGCACCCGATGAATTGATTTGCTCGACGATGCTTTTTTCCTCATCCTCTGAAAAATAGCCGTTCCGGCATCCCGAAACTTCAATCCAGGGATAGGCTTTCCGCATGTTTTCCGCAGCGGCTTCCGCCACGCCGGGCCTGCTGCCGAAAAAGAAAAACCTTATTTTCCGCTCCTGCCTTATGGAAAAAATATTTTTTACCAGATCAATTCCCGAAACCTTTTCGGGCAAGCTGCACTTCAGTATCCTGGATGCCAGGATAACCCCTGCTCCATCCGCTACCAGCAGGTCGGCCTGCACCAGAATGTTTTTTAAAGCGGGGTCCCGCTGGGCTTCCATCATCATTTCCGCATTGGGAGTGTAGACCGTATGCACCCTGTCCTCCGCCAAAAAACCCTTGATTTTTTCAACGGCTTCCCCCATGGTCACCTTGTCTACGGGAATGCCGGCCATATCAACCGTATTTCGCATGTGTGCCTCCTCTCTGTCAACCTTCTATCAGTTGAACCGCAATTTTTGCGTTTTCCAGAGCTTTTTCCTTCAGGCCTGAGGTGTTTTTTTCAAGCTCTATTTTGATGTTCTGCCGGTTCTTCCATACGCTTTCCACCGCATCTTTAAGTTTTCCGTACTCCAGATCCCGGACATGGCCTGCCGATGCGTAACCGGCTTGATTTATATACTGCAGGAAGCCTTCCACCTTTTGCTCATACTCCAGCCCTATGATGGGGATGCCGGCGCTGGCGGCAAAAATAAGGGCATGCAGCCTCATTCCCACCAGCATTTCCATTCTCTTAATGATCCCCAAAACATAGTTTCCATCGTATTTCTTCCTTATGACGTAGCCCTTTTCCTTCATTTTGGACAGGATATTCTCAATGATGTCCAGGTCCCCGGGGTAGTGCATGGGGAGGAACAGGGCTTTTATCCCATAGGTTTGCGTCATATAGTCGGCGACCTGTGCGATGACATCCTCATACTTTTCATAGCATTTCCACTTCCTTACCGAAAAGCCTATAAAGGGTCCCGGGAAGTCGATGCCTTCCTCCCGGAATATTTTATCCACGCACCTGTCGTCCGCCGCTTCGATTGTCAAAGCAGGGTCAGCGGTTATCACAATCCTGGGCTTGTCTACTTTAAGCAGGCTTAATTCCCTACGGGACAGATTTTCCCTTAAGGTAATGACATCCACCAGGTTCAGGACATGCCGTGTGCGCTTTTTATTGCCCTGCCTGCTGATAGGGCCTATCCCGTTGGCGTAAATCATCACCTTGAGCCCCATTTTCTTTGCAAGCCATATGGTGGACAGGTAGTAAAGCAGCGACCTTGTACTCTTGATGTCCTGTATAAGGCTGCCTCCCCCGTTAATAAAGAGCCTGGAATTTTTCATGGCCCACAGCACCTGAAAGGGGTTTGTACGGTTTATAGAATCCACATGATAGGTTTTTTTGGTCTGAATGGGGTTGCGGGACATGACAAGGACCTTTATGTCCTTCTTATACATGTGCAGGCCGCTGATAATGGCGGCGAGGATGGCATCGTCGCCGATATTCCCCGAGCCGTAATACCCGGATATGATGGCGTCATATAGATACTTTTTTCTCCCCTTGGCATTTTCATGGCGGGCCCTGTGAGCGTCCAAGATTTTCCGGTATATCTCCAGCTGGCTTTTGCACATGTTGTCCAGTGAAAACTGGGACTTTGCCTTGCGGTATATCTTTTCACCCAGGGATTCCCGCAGTTCGCCGCTGTCCGCCAGCTTCAGAATATATTCCGCCAGCTTGCCGTAATCGCCGGCGTTAAAAAGATAGCCGTTCTCACCGCTGTCTATGAGGTCCGCAATACCGCCCACGTTACTGCTGATGGTGGCTTTCCTGAGAAGGGCGCCTTCCAGGATGGAGTAGGGAAAGCTCTCGCTGATGGAGGTGAGAACATTGATATCCAGGTTGCTCATGAACTCATAGGGGTCATCCACCCAGCCTGTAAAAAATACGCTGCCGGATATGCCCAGACTGTGGACCGTTTTCTGAAGGGATTCCCTGTCCTCACCGTCTCCGCCGATAATAAACTTTATGAAAGGGTTTTTATCCAGTACCTCCTTGGCTGCGCTGACAAAGGTGCCCAATCCCTTTACGGGATACAGGCGGGCCAGGATGCCCACAACAATATCGTCCTCTGCCAGGTCTAAATTGTATTTTTTTGCAAATTGGCTCCGGGAATATTTTTTAATCCGCCGGTCAAAGTTAATGCCGTTATAAACCGTAAAGATGCGGCTGGGATCGAACTTTCTCTCTATCAGCATTTCCCTGAAATTGTTCGAAACCCCTATGTAATAATCGATAAAGCGGAGGGCTATTGTATTGATCATTCCAAAGGACATCTGTTTGACCATGCTTTCAAGGTAATCAAGCCTGTAATCGCTGTGTACCGTTGTAACCGTAGGCAAGCCGGTGAAGCTTTCCGCAATAAGGGCGATCATATTGGCTTTGGCCCCATGGGAGTGTATGATCTCGTAGCCTTCCTGTTTTATGACGGCGATCACCCTTCGAATATCCGCCACAATATTGCCTGTTTTTACGATTTCAATATTGATGCCCATATCCCTGGCTTCATCTGCAAACATGCCGGGCCGGAAGCTGATAATTTTGACATCAATGTATTTGCTTAATTCCTTTACAAGGGAAAGGACGTGAACTCTTGCCCCTCCTACATCTCCGCCGCCTATTAAATGAAGAACCTTCATTTTGTGTGCTCCTTTTGTTGTGAAGCGTCAAAATCCACAACATTTTATCTGAAGTTTTGTCCAAAGGCCTTTCAGTCTGTAACCTGCAACTTTAAGTGTATTTTATCGGTATTTGTTTGTCAAGATGTGGCAGAGGATGGCTCGAGACCACCGGGAAAGACCTATTTTTTCAATGGCTTCAGACCATTTCCCGCTGCACATAAAATGAATTTTTGTGGTCTTATTGACTTTAGCCCTGCACCAGGGATTAAAATATAAGTATAATAATCTGGCTTAACATACCGTATCTCACGTCGCTGAACAGGATTCTCAACATACTGTTATCACAAACCAGAATCAAATTAAGAGGGGGTAATATCTACTATGACTGGACAGGAACTATTCAACCAGCGGTTTAACAGGTTAAAGGACAGCATTGCCATGAAAAAGACCGACAGGCCTCCAATCTCTCTCAATGCCTTTGCGTTTTGCATTAAATACGCGGGCGGCAAGCTGTCGGAGCTCTGCACCAACCCGGAAAACGGAAACGCTCTGGCGCTAAAAGGTTTGCTTGCTCTTGAAGAGGTTGACAGCACAGTATTGGCAACCGGCTACCCCAATATGATCGGAGCCTTCTTCTTATCAGAAATGAAGGTTCCGGGCCGGGATCTCCGGAAGATATGCTCTGGCAGATCGACGAAATAGGAATCATGAAGGAAGAGGATTATGATGCCATACTGGACAGGGGCTGGAACAGCGTATTTGCAGAAATGGTATCCACAAGGCTTAAGAACGGTTTTAAGGAAATGGAATTCTTTGCACCCATGATTCCAAAGTTGACCCAGAATGTCATCGATGCGGGCATCGTGTTACCTGCTGGGCCGGCGGAGCCCGGGAGGCCGGCGACTTTTTGTCTTATAAGGATTTTGAAAGGTTTGCCTGGCCTTACCTTAAAAAGCAGATTGAGATTGTCGTTGAAGAAGGCTCAAATGCCTGCCTGCACATTGACATGTCCTGGGACCGCTTCCTGAAATATTTCCTTGAGCTTCCCAAAGGGAGGAGCATATTCTGGCCTGACGGAAGCACCGACATTTTCAAGGCAAGAGAGGTATTGTACGGGCATATGTGAAAATAGGGACATTCCTGTTCTTTTGTTATTATATATTTATGTACATTGACCTATTTTCCTCTTTTCATCTTGTGGTTCTAATCTTTATTCCGAATTGAAGTTCTTTTTAGCTTGTACATTCGTCGTTTATCTGCATAAACAATAAAAAGCCTTTACACTTCGTGCAAGACCTTTGGTTTTTGACTCTTTCTA
>JANLFN010000049.1 GCA_024655885.1 Eubacteriales bacterium
TTGGGATTATAGCACATGTTTATGATATATCAACTGGTAATGTATTCTTACTTAGATACTCCTTATCCGATTGGTTATCTGATCGGGCACATCATTAAGACGGTGGCCGATCTGACATAACAAAAAACATTTTGGGGAGTTCACCTACAAGATCTTGACACAGACCATTTAGTGCTTTGTCTTGACAATTGCAAAAAAAAAGGCTATTATAAAAAATAGACCGGTTGGTATATATTTGACATTGTGCAGAAAGAATATGATACTCAATAGTTACTTAAATAAGAAAACGGGACGGCTCTGTTGCGGAATTTGAATCTTCCAAAATACGAAACGCTATTTATAAGGCAAACCAGGTTATACAGGATGAGCCGATGGATACTATTATGGATACAAACGATTTATTAAGGCAATTGAGTTGTGAATCCTTGCAATTCAAGATTGAGGACATAGAAGAAAAGCTTTTTGAAAAACAAAAAGCTCATACTGGGAACCCTTTGCACAAGCTTTCGATTTACAATCTTGAAACTTTTTTGGAGCTACAACGAGCTGTTCCCAGCAGTACACCCTTGCCGGTTAATGAAAAAAGGCTTCGGGAGATGGAAATGGATATCGACAATTACATGACTGTACACATGCCTGGCGAAGAAGAATATAAAGCATTTATTCGTATCGTATCCGTCTACTTAACATTCATTGCGCGAAAACCATTGCACCCACCCGGCATGTTCAACAAGAGCGGGAATACGCTTTATAAGGGCGGTATAGCTGTTTGTCCATTACGCGCGGAAGAGATAACAAAGCCCGGCTCTTTATGCCGGTTCTGTGTTAGCACAATATAACGTATGGAGGTAAAAAACCATGTTAGAAAAGTTATTGGAACGAGTTAAGGAAACCAGCGTATTTCAATACGGATTGACAAAACCATCGAAGATATCTTATCTACAGGAAATAAGGGATATATGCAAGGGCAATTCATGCGGGCAATACGGGACAAACTGGGCATGTCCTCCGGCCGTTGGAACGATAGAAGAGTGTAGGAATCGATGTATGCAGTACAATACCATGCTTGTTTTTACGGGTAAATTCATGCTCAAAAATTCCTTTGATTATAAAGGTATGATACGTGGCATGGTAGATTTTAAACAGATTGCCCGAGATGTGGAATCAGCAGTGAAGCCCTACCTGAAAGACTATCTCGTATTGTCAAATGAAGGCTGCGGCACATGCAAAACCTGTACCTACCCCCACGCGCCTTGCCGTTTTCCGGAGCAGTTACATCACTCCATTGAAGGCTATGGGATTCTTGTCAGCGAACTGGCAAAACAAGCAGGCGTTAACTACAACAATGGACAAAACACCGTCACTTATTTTGGCGCTCTTTTATTCAATGACACAGACATATCAGAAGACCCAGGAGGGCAGTAATCAATATCAAACGGTTATGAACACAACATCATCTGGACAATGGGGACGATCGCGTTGCATATATAAAGTATCAAACCGCCGCACTTACTTTAATTCATCTGAAGATAAAAATAGGCAAGGAGGAAATTATGGTGTACCATTGATAGAAAGCCAGTATAACTATTCCAGCCACACTCGACCAGAACGGATTTAAGAAAATCGCAGATGATTTTAGATCTGGGCATTAGAGGGCAAAGAATGCAGGTCTTGACGGTGTGGAGGCATAGCCTCCATGGTTACCTTAATTGCCTTTTTTACAATTTTCATTTTAAGTGTTTATGAAATTCTTTTAAATCTCTTAGAAGCTTTTCTAATTCATGGATATCTTTGCTTAACCTATAAAATAACAAATATCCTTCATATATAGCGAACGCACGCTCTGCACTGATGGTTGCTTTTTCTTCGGAGATACCTGACCTTTTGAGTACATCTTCAAATATACCAATCATGCTTTTTAAAGATGCATAATTTTTAGCGGCAATATCTGGATCCAGAAAGGCGGTTTCCATTCCTAATACAGCCATTGGGCATCCAAAACTTTTCCCTCCTTTTGCTGCCTTAATGGTATCGCCCACTAGTTTTTCAATAAAATCTTCCCATGTTTTATCTCTTGCAGTCTCGGAAACTTCAGTTAGCTTCATTTGGCTATAATATTCGGCTACAGATATTGCCAAATCTTTTTTACTCGAAAAATAAAAATAGAAAGACCCTTTGGACAGACCAGCGCTATTTATTATCTCATTTATTCCGGTTGCATTATAACCTTTTTCCAGAAATAAACGAGCTGCACATTCTATCAATTGTTCTTTAGACTTTTCGCCCTTTAAACCTTTTGCATTCTGGTTCATACGATCTTCTCACCCAACTTTATTATTAATTATTTAGTGCTCACAATTGAGTCAATAAAATAAGCATTTACAGTGACATATAAAACCGACTGGTCTACTAAATTATAGCATACCGCACGACGGTGTCAAGATATAGTGGTTGTCCTCCCTGTCGAAGCAAACTGAGAATGTTTATATATATTGACGCATCGCTTTGTCATTATATTGATTCGCTGAAGCTTAAGCTCCCGTATCAGGATCGCCATCGACCGTGCAGTAATTGCCATCTTTCACCCCGAAACAGCTGGAGCAAGATATACAGGTAGCAGTGGAAAAGCCTCCTGCGTGCCAGCATGCAGACACATCTGCATTGCATGCGTCAACAAGGAACACCTACAGATTTTATCACTTCACCCGTCTTGTTCCCATCCGGCTATACTCCCTGTTTTAGCGGTCATGGACATGGCTCTTACAAGGCATCCCTCCAAAAAAGCGAGGCATTCAAACTCCATAAAGCGTGAAGCGTTTTCATCGAACAAAATGCGTATTTCACACGGAAATTCTTCATCTCCGTCATAGTAAACAATTCTTAAAGGGATTTTGGGCAATATCCTTAAATGCCATGAATAGCCGCCCGCGCTTAGCTTGCCTTCAAAAACGCCGCCCAGTCTGCTCAGGGTTTCTCTGAATTTGTCATAATCCCCGCTGAAGGCTTTTCCCAGTGGATCGGTCATCCATTTCAAATTTGAGCCGAATGCCATTCCCGTGCCAATAAAATTGTAAACAGGCACATAGGAAAATACAGGCTCTCCCGCCCCCTTTGACAAGGCATAGTAGGCCAGCACAATGCGGTTGATGACGTTAACCGGCATGCCGTCCGTCGGATTAATGCCGCAGGGACTGATCTCGTATTCCCTGCCAAGAAAAATGACAGTCATTGCGCCGTCTGGCGCAAGCGACAGGCCGAGTCGCCCGGAAGCTTCCGAAAAATCGCATTCGCCCAATTTGGGTATAAGGCTTTCATAAATTTGCTCATAACCGCTGCGCATAGGTTTCTCCTTTCCTATATAGGCCTTTGCCTCTATTGCACTCATGATATAGATCCACTCCCCTTAACAAATAATAGACAGACCAGTCTAATAAATTAATTATATCATAAACCCGCATGAAGTCAAATCCCGTGTTTGCTTGTTTGGGTCTTTACGACTTTATCTAAATAAATCCTACATCACTAAATGTTGAGATATTTTATATTTGGTCATCACAGACGATAGAAACAGAAACTCCGCATCTAATCCCTTAAAGCCCTTGCAGCGCAAGAAAGGCGGTATC
>JANLFN010000026.1 GCA_024655885.1 Eubacteriales bacterium
ATTTAATTGGAATACCAAAAAACCAAATTGTCCTTGACAAAGGGTACACATTAATTGATTCCCTGCCCGCTTTTTTCAAAGGTAAGCTTGCTAAATTACTATGGAATCTTGAATTCATAATTTTTTGAATATTTAAAAATACCAATAATATATTTATTATAGTAAGCCCAAAAGTGGAGTAATTTTTATGATCAACAAATTATTTATTACCAGCCAAATACAAATTGATAACAATATAAAAATCCCTGAAACTATGCCTGATATCGGAAAAGTTGATGAAATACTATCTGAGATTTGCATAGACAGAAAATATATATTAAAAACACCTGTGGGGGAATCCGCTGAGGGAACTCATGTTAATGGCAATAAAATTATGGTTCATTGGATATTAAAGCAAAAAATACTATATATTGCTGTTCCAGGTGGGAACCTTCATGCTTTTGATGCGGAGTTTGAGTTTTTAAATGGTATTATACTTCCTTTGACGGCCATCTACATTCCGGAATCAATTTGCGACCTTCTTACAGTTGCTGGTCGAATAGAAAATATAGCTTATTCAGTATATGATAAACGATCAATAATGCAAAACCTATCTGTTGCACTTGAAATCGACAAAGATTTATATGAATACTATTTTAAAAGCTACAATTTAAGTAAAATCGAGCCTTTAGAGATACTGGAAAAGATAGATTATCAGGAAGATGAATAAGAAAGAGCGGATAAGCTCTAAAGTCTATCCGCTCTATTGCACATACCCAAAACTAGTCATGGGGATGAAGCATCATTTTCGGAGTTATGCAAATAATGCACTGGTAGCATTCAAGAATAAAGTTACATTTTTCAGTATAGTCCGCGGGTTCTCCAAATTCACATATACATCCTCAATAAAGGGTTCTACATTAATTTGGTTTACTATTCCGGGGGTAATCGGCACGGTGAGTGTAGGCAATACCATGAAAGTACTGAATGGTAAATCAAATTCGGCAGCATGGACTGCTTGATCTGGTGCGGCTGACACATAAGTTATCTTCTGTTTTACAACACCTTCAACTACAAGTTTTGCGCCAGTTAATACCAATCCTCCCGTTGACGTGCCTACCGGAGTAACAACAATACGCGTACTTGTTACACGGGCTTCAATGAGAACCTTCAAAATCTGCTCTATATCTGGTTTTGCATCGGGTATTACCAGCTTTTCCATCACGGAAAATTGTGCAAATGCTACAGGAGCTGTTGGAAAGTTATCAGCAATACCTACAATTTCAACCAGATCCCTAACAACATTAGCCATTGTTTACCCCCCAATCACGGTAAAATCGTCACATTCAAAAAGACAGTGACATTTTTGAATATAGTTCTGGCATCTATCTGGTTAATATAAACGTCTTCAATAAACGCCTCCACAGGATATTTCAATGCCAGTTGAGGGGTTATAGGCAGAACCGGAAGCGGAATTACAACAAAGGTGCTGAAAGGCATTTCGAATTCAGCCGCATGAACAGACTGCGTGGGCTCATTGGCCACATATTCTACTTTCTGGCGCAGCTTGCCTTCTATTATTAATTTTGCTCCTGTGAGTATCGTACCGCCTACAGCAGTGCCTATAGGTGTTGCTACCACGTTGGTACTGGTTATTACAGTATCAATTGTTACTTTTGTAATTTGTTCAATGTCTGGTTTTGCATCAGGTAATTTTAGCGTTTCTGCAATAGCAATCTGGGTAAAGTTTGTCGGAGCTGTCGGGAATTGGTCCGCTATTCCCACAATCTCTACCAAATTTCTTAATACAGAAGCCATAGTAAAACCTCCTTAGAAAATTTATTTTGGGTTGCTTCTAGCATATATTATGTTTACTTTTATGAAAGCGTTACAAAAACATTGATTTTTATATGAAAAATGTTGTAGCACTTCAGAGAGAATTTAATATTATAATACTGTTAATATTTCTGGAGGTGTTATATTATGGGTTATAAAATAGTACATTCAAAACCAATAACAGTAGATCAAAATGAGGAAATCGATCTGAAATTCAAGCTTAGGCCTGAAAATAGGGGTGTAATCCACGGTGTAATTGTGGACCCTGAAGATAATCCTGTCAAAGATGCCCTGGTAAAGTTATTTCAGAAACAGGACTGCAATGAAAAATTGAAACCTATCGCGTTCCAATTCACAGATAAATACGGACAGTTTCTGTTCCCTGTAGAACCTAACATTGAACATATCATAAAAATTGCCTATATTGAAAAAGAAACCTGCATTTGCTCAATAAATGATGAACTCTATATGGAACCTGAAAACGGTTAATTGATTGTTGTCGGGAATGATATAGTTTATTTGAAAGGGGGATTTTATGGGCAATATAGTAAGAGACCTGATAGAAATTTCGGGAATAGCGGATACTTTTCCGTCATGTCCGAGAGCATTTACTGAAATGTCTGTGATGGAAAACCTCAAGATACCCGATCACAAGCCGGAAGCCGAACAAATATTAAAAGTCATCGCAGAAGTGAATGTACTCAGTAAAAGAATTGTCGAAACTCCAATTGGGAAAAGCTCATCAGGGCTAATATCTACAGGTGTAAAGCTGGTAGTAGAATTAAATATTCGGGAAAAAATAGTATACATAGCCAATGAACCATCGCAGCCTGTACACGCATTTGAAAATGAAAAGGTTGTGAGTTCATACATAGTTATACCAAAAATATCACTACAGTTGACTCCTGGTTTATCTGACATAATAGCCGTTGAAGCTTTCATCGAAGACATATTTGTAAAGCTGACGGACAAAAGAGATATTTTTAAAAACATTACAATTTTTCTTAATGCATCGAGTTCACTATTTAACTAAATCTTGACATATTTCCAATCATAATTCAGCATATATTGACGCACTATGCTAACAAAGAACCTGGGCGTCAACTCAGGTTCTTTGTTAGCATTATATTGCTGTACCGAATTATTTATAAGATGCCATTTGAATTTTCTTATGGAAATAAAAACAGGATATATCCAATATTGGTAGATCATGTCACGGGACTTTTATATAATATGCGGTTATTAATTGTTTTGCCGTACATAAATTAATGATGTCCTGACAAAAAGACTATAACAAGTGTTAACGAGATAGTAAAACGGTAGAGTGTGTATTTTTGTTTTAGCATAACGAATACAAAGTAAAATCATATTGCTTTTACCTGTCCTTATGCCACAACAATGAAGGAAGCAAATGATTTCACTTACGGATGAGCAGATAAAAAAATATACCGAACGCTTCAAAGAGCCTGAATACTATACTGCTGAGGAAGTGGAGAATGCAATTTTCCTTGAAGTATATGCCGGGGACGACGAGGATGAAATGGAGGTGTAACAGTGAATTCTATTATTCCAATAGTCACAATAATTATAACCCTGCTTGGCGGCGGGGGCTTTCTTTTTTATATGAAAATGGGCAAAAAAAACAACAAAGACATCGGACGGCAAGGAGCAGCAAACAGCCAATGAATTCGTCAATGTCAGGGACATCCGGGACAGGTATTTATACACACGGGACAACAAGATTATGATGTATATAAAGATTAACCCCATAGCTATTGACCTGTTGAGTGAGCGTGAGAAAAAGACAAAGGAATTGTATAACCTTTGCATTAGTCAGGACGAAAAAGACAAGGCTGACTTTGCATTTTTATGCAGGGATATAAAGATAGCGGTAGTGGGTGCAGCACATAAGGTTGGGACAACCACAACGGCTTTTAATCTGGTGAATTTTCTTGTAAATAGCGGAGCTGACGCAGCTTATGTTGAAGCAAATACAAACGATCATATAAGTACTCTGCCAACGTATTATAAGGAAATGACTGTAAGAGAAACACATGTTGAATACAACGGTGTAAAGTATTTTTTCAGGGGACATTTCCCGGAGGAGAATAACTTTATCGTTATTGATTTTGGCACTCTTGCACAATGCAGTCTGAAGGTACTTAAACAATGTGAATTGCTGATTTTGTGCGGCACAACAAAACCGTATGAGCTTGATTTTGTCAGAGCAGCTCTTGCGGAACTCTGTGATATGCCTTTGTGTCTTTTACTGTCTTATACTCCCAAAAAGGTTCAAAGTGAGATATGTAATATGCTGAAGAATAAGAATGTTCAATTGTATTTTACGGATTATTCCCCGGACCTGTTTGATGGCAAGGCAAATGCAGCAATATATGCTGAGATAGTGAAAGAGTATACGCATGTGAAAACTATCCAGTAGCTAAAGAGTTTAATATTCTTCAATATCGGAAGGGTGGTTGGATTTTTGAATAAAGCAAGAGTTTTAAACCGGGTATATGCCTCCAGCTTGCCAGGCAGAGCCAAGACCGTCATGTTTTATCTTGTGAATCGTTCAAGCAGGGAGCTTACCTGTTTTCCTGCCATCCCGACCATAGCAAGGGAAACAGGATTAAGTGAAAGAACTGTTCAGAGGGCGTTGAAAGAGCTTTGTGAGGAAGGATACATAGTTAAAACGCCAAGGTACAGAAAGAATGGAAGCCAGAGTTCAAATCTTTATCTTTTGGTGGTAAAAAATGATAATCAAGCTGATGATTCTGCTTTTTCGTATTTTGATAAAATTCCCATTTACCGTAACTGTCACCGGGGCGGTGACAGCTGTGTACCCCCATAGAACTATACAGAGTAACAAGGATTCGGGATATTGAAAGAAAGTATGATTTATAGTGACAAGTAATGCTTGAGAGTAGGTAGTAAAGGCAAAGATATATTTCCAGAAAAATGAAGGATTTTTGACATTTGTGTAGAATTATAAAAGTTAGTGGCCTGCAGCCTTACGGATGGTGGATTTTGTCGAAACAAGAGGACGGCAAAAATGTTTTTATAATCCGTTTTATTGTACTGTATTTGCAATTAATTGGTTTGACGTGGTATTAAAAATATAAATATAAAGTAAGATTGCATGCTGATTTGTACAAAACTTCAGACGTATGAATCAAGTGCTATATAGTGTTTGCAAGAGGAGTCAATGGATAAAAACTTACATGAGGGACACAGGCAAAGAGTAAAAACCAGATATTTGACTGAAGGGCTGGATGCTTTCGAAGACCATCAGGTACTGGAAATGCTACTGTTTTACTGCATTCCTATGAAAGACACAAATGAACTGGCCCACAAGATGATTAAGGAATTTGGCTCACTGGCAGGGCTGTTTGAAGCTAAGCCGAAGGACATATGCGAACGGTGTGGAGTAAGTGAAAACACAGCTATTTTGGTTTCCCTGATTCCTTCACTGGCAAGAAGGTATTTCAAAGGTAAATGGGGAGACAAGCCTGTTCTTAACAGCTCGTCAAAGGCTGGTGAGTACGCTGTCTCTCTTTTTGCCGGCAGGACCTATGAGGCATTTTTTGTTATTTGCTTGGATGCACAGAATAGAGTTAATTATGCTGCTTTAGTACATGAGGGAACAATTAATGAGGCACCGGTTTATCCAAGGTTGATTGTTGAGACAGCACTAAGACACCAGGCCAATAGTGTGATACTGGCTCACAACCATCCCGGCGGGAGCCTGCAACCTTCAAATGCGGATCTGGAGGCTACAAAAAGAATAACTGCGGCCCTTGAAGCTATATCTATAGGTGTTGTTGATCATATTATAGTTGCCGGAGAGAGATATGTCAGCTTTGCAGAGAAAGGTTTGATAAATGTTTGATATTTTTATATACTAAGCATATAGCATAATTTTACAGGACAAAAGAGGTGCAGTAATGAACTTTTTTGATAATCATTACCTGTTTTCAGAAACATATATAAAGAATACATAGAACAGCAAAAACAAGAAGACATTACAGGCGAAGACATTTTGAATAAATACAAAACAATTAAGGAATGGCATGATGAATGCACCGATAGTAATTGGTTTACAGACTTTATCCGACCGGTCCTTGATACAATGGGTTTTAAATATCCACCAGTTAAGGACAATATAATTATATTATATACGAACCCTCCTGCTTCCGGAGATAGACTGGTTGCAGTGTTGTACGCCGTTTCAAAAGGATTTGATTTGGATTCAAAAAAGAAAGGAAAGTACTATGCTTTTAATGCAGTAAAGGCTGCGAAAGAGAATGGCGTTGAGTGGGCTATGCTGACCAACGGGTGCAAGTGGAGAATTTATAACACCAGAAACGTAAGTCCGTACGAGAACTACCTGGAAGTAGATATTGAAGACAGCGTAAATAATATGGAAAGTCCGGATGAAGCGTTTACGCTTTTCAACCTGTTCTTTAATGTCAGGACATACTACCGTGAAGATGATGGTGAACTTGTAATTGAGAAAATAAAGGAGGACTCGGATAAAAAGGCTGAACAGATTGAAGATTTCCTAAGAGGTAAAGCAGAAGAGATTTTAAAGGACCTGTGTTATGGTTTCAAAGAAAATATGGGGTATGAAAAGTATGACAGAACAACATGCCGGATGATTTACCAGGACGCGATTACCCTTTTGTTCCGCATGCTTTTCTTCGGGTATGCCGAGTCAAGGGGGCTGCTGCCATGCAATCAAGAGGATGTTGATTACAGGGACAACAGTTTTTTTAAGTTATGTGAGGAAGCGAAGGATGTTTTAAATCAGGGAAAGACACACGAAATTAAAAATGGCTTTGATTTCTGGGACAGACTGGATGAGCATTTGAGGATTTATGTCGACAGGACTTATAACGGCGGGCTTTTTGATAACAGTGATAAACCCATATTGAAAGAGTACAGGATTGCAAATGGATGGCTGATAAAGTGTTTAGCGGAGATAGCCTATAAGAAGGACAGAAAGACAAACAGCTATATTGAAAAAATTGAATACAAGGACCTTTCGGTGAGGAACCTCGGGTCCATATACGAAGGGCTTCCGGAATTCAATTTGTTTATCGCAGGCGAGAGAATGGTAAAACGTATTTCAAAAGGAAAAGTACAGTATCTGAAAACTCGAGGACTTACTTTAAGGAAATCAGATGAACCAAACATTATCGAACCAGGAGATATATACCTTTCTCAGGATGCCACTGAAAGAAAGGATACGGGTTCATATTATACCCCTGAAGACGGGGTTGAATACATAGTATCAAATACAGTGGGAAGGAAGCTTGAGGAGCTTAAGAATGAATTGAAGGAATTATTAAAAACCGACTTTGACGCGCTTGCGTACGAGCCCACCGATTCCGTGAAAAAGCGTATACAGAGGCGTATAGACGAAGAAACTGTAAAATTTATCGAAGATAAGGTTTTAAGTCTGTCGGTTATTGATAGTGCTGCGGGAAGCGGCCACTTCCTGGTAAATGCAGCATACAGGCTTGCAAACGGAATTGTGGATATATTGTGTGAGAATAATTGGGAAAGCGATGAGGATATTCCCGTTGATATTGGGCATTGGAAAAGAAGGGTTGTAGAAAACTGCATTTACGGAATAGATATTAATCCTCTTGCGGTAATGCTTGCCAAGCTTTCCCTGTGGTTGATATCCGCGTCCAATGACAAGGCATTGTCTTTTATTGACCATCATTTGAAAGAGGGAAATAGTATTATAGGAACCGATAGGCATCATGTAAAGGTTAAAAATGAGAAATACCCAATATTTGAAGTGTCTTATGAAAATTACATGGAGCCTGTAATGAAAAAATATAAGGAATTAAAAAAAACAGGCAGCGCAACCAGGGAGGACGTAAAAAAGCAGCAGGAAATTCATGATGAAATCAACCAGATGCTTGAGCTTGTGAAGAAAAAGTATGATTACTACCTGGCAAGCTTGTATGCTGGCGGAATTCAAGATGAGATGAAATTTGCTGATGTGTTGAGAAGCAAGGATATAAATGACTTCAAAACGGAAGAAATGGAACCGCTGTGGAAGATTGCAGTCAGGTATTCTGTTTATTATACATTATCCAGCAGAAATTTATATGCATATATGATGGAAAATAGTATAGAAAAGTTTAAAAATGGAGGAGTATATGGTTTTATAATTCTTTTGTCGTTAGTTACTTCTCCTAAAATGATTTCAATTAAAAACTATGTTATAAAACGCAGTAGGAATATATGGATAAATTCTTATAGTATTCGTCCTGCCAAAATATTTCAGAATGTGGATCAAAGGGTTTGTATAGTTTATGGCTCAAAAGATATATTAAGTGAATGTGTAAACATTTATACAACTAAATACATTATGTGGAACTCTAATCAGAGAAAATTGTTTTGTCCCGCCGTTTTGTGATAGAATAAATCGTGTGAAGTACAGGGAGTGGTTAAGTATGAGTGATAAAATCGATCAGGTATTCGACCTGCTGGAGAAGGTATATACCGAATTACAGGATACAAAAGCTGAACTCAAGGATACCAGAAAAGAGCTTAAAAATGACATTCATAAAATAGAGTTAGTTATTGAGAATGAAATCAAGCCAGACATAAAAACTCTTTATGAGCTGCAGATCCAGACTAATAAGAAGCTTGAAGAACATGACCGGAGGTTTGACACGCTTGAAACCAAGGTAGATGCCCTCTCTGCAAAGACGCTCCGGCACAGCTATGATATCGGTGCTTTGAAAAGAAGAGAAGATAGGAAAATATAAATCTCATAGATTGAAGTAATATAATGAAAAACATAAACGCTTTTTTACAGGCGTTTTTTGTTTGCCATTTTTCAGGAGACGGGGTGGTTTGTATAAAGGTCATATCTGCTCTCGACAATCAACATGTCCAGGACAGCCTTAAAAAAAGCTATCCGGAGCTTGAATTCCTATTACCCGACCTGTCCTGCCAGGAGGGCGTTCTGGAAGCACTGCAAAGCAACATGCCGGATGCTCTCCGGGTCAGTCTGGACATTGAAGGTGACCTGGAGGATAGGGCTTTTATTGAAGCTCTTCGCAGCATCAACGATACAGTCAAAATTGTCCTGATTGAAAAATCTGAAAATAAGGAGTTTAACAACTGGCTGATCTCAAAAGGTATCTTTGATACTTTTATTGACGGACAATGTACCTTTGACAACATTTATGAAGCTCTCTGCCGTGAGCAGAAGGTCATTGTCAAAAAGGAAGTTCGCGTAGAGAAGGAGATCGTAGAGAAAGAAAAAATTGTGGTAAAAAAGCAAGTTATAAAAGAACAGGTGCCGGTTATCTTGTTCAGATATGACTATCGGACGGATATCTGGCTTGCAGTCAATCCCCCTTCCGAAGCCTATTTTCAAAAGCTCTCAAGGTATGTCGAACCGGAAGAAATAAAAGAATTCAAACAAAACTTTGAAGCGTACCGGGCAGGTGATGGCATTGAATAAAAGCATGCTCAATGACATTTTTTCCATGCTCCTGTACATTGTGCCGTTTTCAGTCTCACTGGTATTTTGGGTGGCAGCGGTCGCAGGGCGGCTGGAGTATATGCAGAAGAAAATGAAGTATTCCACATTGAAGCAAAAGACGGGAACGCTAAAACGCATGGCTAAAATCAGATTTACAGGCAAGCTGCCCGAAACCTTCAAGATGCTCAATTCAAGGTATATGAGCCGCGGCAGCATCCAGGAAGCTATCTGGACTTCCCTGGAGGATATGGACAAGGCGGTGCGGAAGGAAATGAAAAAGGTTTATGACACTCTTAATACCAACAGCATGGAGGAGATTGACAATACCTTCAATATGATTGAAAGCTTCTACAGAAACGAATATCTTACTCTGCTCCTGAACCTGATCAGGCAGGCACATTACAAGGGCGGCAGTATTGTCATCAAGGAGCAGTTTGAAGTTTCCACCGAGGAAATACTTTCGGAGATTGAACGCAGCAAAGACCTTTCAGCCACCAGCCGGTCGTATATCCTTCTTTCCCTTTTCATGCCCGTGGGGCTGCTGGGAATTGAATATTTTAACAGGGTTGCACTGGGCAATGCCGCCGATCAGTTTTATGCAAGTCCGATGGGGATAGGAATAAAAATCGTGTTCTTTGTTTCACTGGTATTGTATATCGGATACCTGCTCTATCTCGAAAAAATCACATGAAGGGAGGCGAAGGAATGAGTGTATGGACCTATCTTCATTTTTTACCTCTTGCAGCGGCTTTACTTCTTGCAGTTCATGCTGCCGGAGAAAAGCTTCGGGCCGATCACCGCCTGATAAAAGCCTTTGCAAAAATACCAGGACAAGCATCCGTGGGATTTGACCGTATACAGCGCGCAGAGCATCATCAAGGGAATGCTGTTGGCCGATAAGCCTTCCGAGCTTCAGGCTCCTGTGGACACCATTGTCAACAAGGTGTATTACCGGCTGTACGATTACTTCGCCATAAGGCATTACAGCCTCATGCTTTACCTGCTTCTGGGAATCGCATTTTCCTTTACCCCGGAGCTTTTCATTTTCCTGACGAACCTTGTCAAAAAGGCGGATGCCCGGAGAGAGCTGCGCTTTCTAAAGCGGCTCATTATCCTGAACGGCAGCATCAAACCGGTGGATTTTATGGAAGTCCTGAAAATCCTTATCGCCCGGGCAAAGTACTACAAAAGCGTCCTGCTGGATATCGAGGACAAGAACAAGCGCAATTCGGTCAATACCGGGGAAATCTACCGGGACATATATACCTCGGCCAAATCCCTCAATGAAAAGCTGTTTTTTGAAAAGCTGGATGAAGCCAATAACTATGACTTTGATCAGGCGGTAAAAAACATCGCCTATGAATTCAACCTGGAAAGGCGTGAGCTGGAGCGGGAGGTGAGAAAGCGCATCGACGCAATCCATGTGGTAGGAGTTACAGGCTTCCTGCTGGTGATCCTGGTGATGGTCATCTACCTGATCCAGCCATGGCTTAGCATGTATGACCTGCGGCAGCTCGGTATATAGCCGGGTGTACCTGTACGTGGAAAGGAGATATAGTAAATAAAGCGGCTACCTCATGGTAACCGCTAAATTATATTATCCATACTCAGGCATCATCGAACTCATACCTGACTTAACTTCTTCTGCAATGTAAGTGCTTAACAATATCCATCATAAGATTATGCTCTACTTCAACAATAAGTCCTGCTTTTTTAAGTTTTCCACAGTATTGCGGTTAATATTGGCTCCGACAATCCTGACTACCACAGGGTTAAGTAAATCCATTATATAACCGATTACCGGATACTTGCTACGTACATGTTCCAACATGATGACCAGGCTGTCTTTCTTGCAAACCCGCTTGATTTCCTTCAGGCCTTTTATCGGATCTGGAACGGAACAAAAAACACAGGTAGTAATAAAGGTCAAAGAACTTTGCAGCCCGGTTATATCGCTTTTTTATGATCTCTGTATGTTTATCCATGAGAAGCTCCTTTTTAATAAATGATTGTAATATAGTCAATACCCATTCTATGGACATAATATCAATTGTAATAGATATTAGTGCCGTAACTTTTAGGGATCTTCAAAGTATACTGATATAAAAGGATTAAAAGGGGGTGTTTTTATGGTCATTACTCCTGATGTTCCGGATTTACCGTATACATTGCATAAGGGAGTTAAATATTTTGAACTTGTTGCTGAACCTGTCAAACGTGAAATACTCCCAGGATTGTTCATCAATGCCTGGGGATATAACAGAAGCATGCCGGGTCCGACGATTCAGGTTTATCCCGGGGATTATGTGAATATACGGGTCATAAACAAGCTCCCGGCGCCTACAAGTGTGCACTGGCACGGTCTTGATATACCTAACGTTATGGATGGAGTTCCGGATGTAGAGCCATCACCTAAAATAGATCCTGGCAAATATTTTGACTATTATTTCAGAATAGTCAATTCGCCCGGCACACACATGTATCATACCCATTTTTACTCTGTGACACAGGAAATGATGGGCCTGGGAGGAGCATTCATCATCCTGGACCCCAATCAGCAAAACCAATATATCCATAGAGACTATTTTATTATGCTGCAGGAATTCCGTGTAAACGGGCTAAAGATGGGTGAAATAAAGCCGGGGGTATATGATCTTGATCCTATGAGCCATGATTTCAACTTCTTTACGATAAATGGACGATGTTTTCCGTTTACGACGCCACTTATTGTGAAAATGGGCGAAAACGTCAGAATCAGACTTGGCAATATTGTACACGATGCCCATCCAATTCATATCCATGGACATCAGTTTATTGTTTCGGCAAGTGACGGCAATAGCATTCCCATCCGGAACCGGCTTGTGAAAACAACTATAAATGTAGCGTCAGGTGAAACCTATGATATCGAATTCAAAGCAAACAACCCGGGTATATGGCCGTTTCACTGCCACATACCGCACCACATGTCCAATAATATGCAAAAACCGATGGGTGGAATGTTTACGGTAATGAAGTATGTCTGATTTATTTTTAACTGTTGACAAAAGTTTCAAAACTGATATAATTACTAGTAAAATTATAGGAATAGTATAAATCAACCTCGATTTCCTTTAGTACTTGTGAATGAAGCATTTATTTTTTAGGTAAATACATATTAAATCGATTGGAATAATACAAAATGGGAGGATTATTATTATGTCAAATATCCATGAAAATCTTTTAACTCTTATAGGGAGAACTCCGCTAGTCAAGTTCAACAGAATAAATGATGGAGAAGCAGAAATTTTAGGAAAAGTCGAGTATTTTAATCCGGGTGGCAGCGTAAAAGACAGAATTGCCTTCGCCATGATTGAGAAGGCAGAAAAAGAAAGGCTTATTAACAGCGATACGGTAATTATTGAACCCACAAGCGGGAATACAGGAATAGGACTTGCATTGGTTTCCGCTGTCAAAGGTTATAAGCTTATTCTTACCATGCCTGAAACAATGAGCCTTGAAAGACGGACTCTTCTTAAAGCTTATGGTGCACAGCTTGTGCTGACTCCCGGTTCGGAAGGCATGAAGGGGGCTGTCAGAAAAGCGGAAGAACTAAGGGAACAACATAATAATGCATTCATACCCCAACAGTTTAAAAACTTCTCAAATCCGGAAATCCACCGCATCACTACTGCCCAGGAGATTTTAAATGACACCGACGGGAAAGTGGATATTTTTGTTGCAGGAGTCGGTACCGGAGGAACAGTCACAGGTGTGGGCGAGGTTTTAAAAAAGAACAATCCTGATGTGAAAGTTGTTGCTGTAGAGCCCGAAGCATCTGCAGTACTATCGGGTGAAATGCCCGGACCTCATAAGATTCAAGGCATAGGGGCAGGGTTTATACCCGAGGTTTTGAATATTGATGTGATCGATGAGATTATCAAGGTTTCGAACGATAATGCCATCAATACATCAAGAAGCCTTGCCAGGTATGAAGGCCTTCTTGTCGGCATTTCGTCAGGTGCAGCAGCTTACGCAGCGCTTCAACTTTCAAAAAGAAAAGAAAATAAAGGAAAACGTATCGTAGTAGTACTTCCGGACACTGGAGAAAGATACCTGTCGGCAGGCCTTTACAACGTAGAATAGAGAAGTCAATATTAACATTAATTTTCGAGGTGGGTTTAAATGAGTTACAAATATCCTTATCTAAATACAGATATGCCTGATAAGAACGAAGTTTTGCAAAAGACTCCCAACAAGGCGACAAAAGAATTGATTCGGAAAATATCCGGGGATGGAAACGAAACATATCTTGACAGGTTTGCAAGCCAGCAGCCTCAATGCTCCTTTGGTCTCAACGGAACTTGCTGCAGAATGTGCCAGTGGGGTCCCTGCCGTATCACTGAAAAAAGCCCGAGAGGAATTTGCGGCAGAAGCCAGGACGATATTGTCATCAGTAATATTATCAGGTCCCTGGTTTCAGGATTGGCGGCACATGGAAGACATGCCCATGAAATCATTTATACGATTAAAGGTATTGCAGAAGGTAAAATAAACCTGAAACTGAAGGGGATTACCCGCATCTACGAAATGGCAGAAAAGCTTGAGCTTGATATTGGGAATAAGACAGAAAACCAGCTTGCAGGAGAAATAGCAGATATCCTGGTTGAAGACCTCGGCAGGATGGATAACAAAAATATCAGGTTACTCGAAGTATTTGCCCCTGAAGAACGAAAAAAGTTATGGGGTGAACTTGGAATATTACCCCGTTCTGCTGCCTATGAAATCATGGAGGCACTACATATGACGACGCTGGGCAGCTGCAGCGACTGGAAAGCGATAGCCGGACAGGAGAAGCGTTCGGCGCTGGCATACTGCTATAGTACGTTATTCGGATCATCTCTGGCTACGGAGATCCTTTTTGGAATTCCCGAACCCAACGAGACCGAGGTCAATTATGGCGTGCTGAAAAAAGATCATGTCAATATTCTGGTTCATGGACATTCTCCGGTAATGATTGAGAAGGTGCTTGAAAAAATCAACCTGCCTGAGATTCAGCAGCTTGCCAGGGACTATGGAGCAAAAGGCATAGTCATAGGAGGACTTTGCTGTACCGGAACAGAGCTTCTGGCGAGGTATGGAATACCTTCGGTGACCAATATTCTCGGGCAGGAATTTGTTATAGGCACGGGTGCGGTAGATTGTGTCGTGGTTGATATGCAATGTGTTATTCCTGGAATGAAGATTCTTGCGGATTGCTACGGAACTCAAGTTATAACCACCTGCAACTCAAACAGGATTCCCGGTGCAGTTCATTTGCCTTTTGATCCGGAAAAACCTGAAACTCTTGATGAAGACGCATATACAATTGCCAAAACTGCTGTTGAGGCATTTAAGGACAGGGATAGAAGCAAAATACATATTCCTGATGTAAAAACCAAGGCTTATGGCGGCTGGGGCTATGAAAGCATTGTTGACGCACTGGGCGGGTTGGATAACATGGCAGAACTGCTAAAACAGGGCAGAATAAAAGGAATAGCCACTGTTGTCGGATGTAATACGCCCAAGGTTGCATATGAAAACAACCATGTAACCATTGTTAAAAAACTTTTAGAGTCAGATATTCTTGTTCTTACTACAGGCTGCTGCTCCCATGCACTTTTAAATGCGGGCTTATGTAATAGAGACGCTGTCGACATATGCGGTGGTGGTTTGAAGGGAGTTATATCCGAATATGGGGTACCTCCCGTGTTGGCAGTTGGTGGCTGCGTAGATAATACAAGGACGTTAAGGCTTTTCATATCCCTGGCAGAGAAACTAAAAAAGCCAATGAAAGATATGCCATTCATGTTTGTTGGACCGGAACCTGGAAACGAAAAGACAGTGGGACAGGGCTTAAGCTTCCTGATGCACGGTGTATCAAATCTTGTCGGGTTCCCTGCTCCCATTCCGGTCCCGAATCCCATACCTGTAAAAGGCTCTGCGGATGGGGAAATGGAACGCGGCAGCAACAATATTGCCGATTATTTCGGAGGGAATGGGGCCATGGAGGAGCTTGGTGCAAAAATATATACCGAACCAGTGCCGGAACTGGCTGCACAAACAATAAAAATGCATATCAAACGTAAGAGAAATAATTTGGGATGGAAATGAGGAGCGATTCATGAGAAAAATTAAAATAATTGTCATTACAGCAGTTATTACGGTTTTAGTCTTGGGACTTTCTGCCTGCCAGAATGCAGACGGAAAAACTGCAAGCGGTACAAACACTGAAAAGCAGACGGTTAAGGTTGCGTATCTCCCGATTACACATGCATTACCGTTATACGTTGAAAATGAGATAGAGAAGGCTAAATTTAATAACATAAATGTAGAGTTGGTTAAATTCGGTTCCTGGCCTGAACTTATGGATGCACTAAATACTGGTAAGGTGGATGGAGCCTCTGTTTTAATTGAACTGGCCATGAAGGCAAAAGAACAAGGTATCGATTTGAAGGCTGTTGCATTGGGACACAGGGACGGAAATGCTGTAGTTGCTTCACAGGATATTAGCAAAACTGCCGATTTAAAAGGGAAAACCTTTGCTATACCAAGCAAGCTTTCAACGCATAACATTTTGTTATATCAAATGCTGAAGAATGCAGGTCTTAAGCTTACCGATCTGAATGTTGTCGAGCTTCCCCCGGCGGAAATGCCTGCAGCGCTCTCGGAAGGAAGGGTATCAGGGTACATAGTGGCTGAACCGTTTGGAGCAAAGTCTGTAGCGAATGGAAAAGGGAAAGTGTTATACCAGGCGGAGGATATCTGGAAAAATTCCGTATGCTGTGGTCTTGTATTAAGAAACGATTTTATAAAGAATAAAAGTGAAGCTGCACGAGAACTCGTTAAGGAGTACGTCGAGGCGGGAAAATATATTGATTCAAATGGGGAAAAGGTCAATGACGTTGCTAAAAAATATATGAATGTTGAACAGAATGTTCTTGATCTTTCGTTAAAGTGGGTATCTTATAAAGACTTAAGGTTGAACGAAAACGACTATAACGATTTGAGAAAGTATCTTATTGAAATGGATTTGTCCAAGAACCCTCCTTCTTACAAGGACTTTGTTGATAATTCGTTATTTGATAAGGTGAAGTGATCGTATGAGCAGAATTAGAAAGTTTACAAATACAGTAGTGGGTATATTGATTTTGGTTGCCGTGTGGGAGGGGGTAGCACTGTCGGGTAGGTATGAACAGTCTCTCTTACCCTCTCCTGTTAAGGTTTTTGAAGATATGAAGGAACTTCTGCTTGATGGAACTTTATTTACGCATATACAGGTAAGTTTATTCCGCTTTTTGTTAGGTTATGTAGCAGCAGTCGTTGCAGGAGTAGTCTTTGGTTTGACTTTTGGTTGGTTTAACAGACTTTGGGAGATCATCGATCCGGTTGTGCAGGTTTTAAGGCCAATTTCTCCGATAGCATGGTTTCCATTTATCGTTTTATGGTTCGGAATCGGTGATCTGCCTGCGATTGTGATCATATTCATAGCGGCATTCTATCCTGTGCTTTTATCAACGGTTTCTTCCGTAGGAAAGGTAGATCAGACATATCTTAAAGTTGCCAGAAATTTCGGGTTAAAACAGTTTCAGGTCTTTACAAAAATTATTTTTCCGGCAGCGTTTCCTTATATAGCAAACGGGCTTCATATTGCACTGGGCTCAGCCTGGATATTCCTTGTTGCCGGTGAAATGGTCGGAGCACAGTCAGGACTCGGATATCTGATTGTCGATGCACGAAATAACCTGCGAACAGATCTGGTGCTTGCTGGTATCATATTTATCGGGATTTTGGGACTGCTTCTTGATAAAGCCATAAGGGTTTTAGAAAAATGGATAGGCAGAAATTGGGGTATTGTGCCCAATGAAAGGGGAGCATAAATTGTACATTGAAATAGATAATGTTTCAAAAATGTATAACCAACACTCGGGAAACAGTGT
Organism: Eubacteriales bacterium; assembly: GCA_024655885.1. Lineage (GTDB taxonomy): Bacteria > Bacillota > Clostridia > Acetivibrionales > JANLFN01 > JANLFN01. The sequence goes on from JANLFN010000026.1 coordinate 17,287, forward strand.
TAAGGCTCTTGACGGGGCAAAGCTGAATATTGAAAAGGGTGAGTTTATATGTTTGCTTGGTCCCAGCGGCTGCGGTAAAACAACGCTGCTCAATTTGATTGCCGGTTTTGAAAAACCATCCGCTGGGCGGATAACAATTAACGGAGAAGAAGTTAAAAAACCCTCAATAAAGAATGTGACCATTTTTCAAAACTATGGTTTATTACCCTGGAGGACAGTTCAGGGTAATGTGGAATTAGGCCTGGAATTATTGGGACTTGAAAGAAAAAGAGTGAAGGAAATTGCCATGGAATATATTGAACTGGTCGGGCTAAGTGATTTTAGAAAACACCATCCTTACCAACTATCGGGAGGAATGCAGCAAAGAGTGGCTATTGCGAGAGCACTAGCTGTTGACCCTGATGTTATTTTTATGGATGAACCCTTTGGGGCACTGGATGCTATGACCAGAATGAAAATGCAGGACGAAATATCGAATATCTCGGAGCAAAAGAAAAAGACTATTCTGTTTGTCACACATGACATTGATGAATCGGTATTCTTAGCTGACAGGATTGTAATTATGACTCCTTATCCGGGAAGAATAAAGAGCATTATCAATGTGCCACTGGCAAGAAAAAGAGACAGAACACATGCAGATTTTCTAGCAATACGGGATAAAGTGTTCATGGAATTGGAAATGAAAGAGAAGGATAAATTGGAATACTACCTCTAGAAAAGAGTTGATTATTTCCAGGGGCGGTTTTCACCTCCCCGGAATTCTATTTCCCGACTAGCTGTTTGACATACGACTGCATTTCTTCCTCAGATAATGCCCCAACCCTTTTGGTTACTACATTTCCATCCTTATCGATAAAGTAAGATACCGGGATGGCAGTGATGTTATACTTTGTTGCAACACTCTGGTCTGAATCGAGAAGAACCTTGAAGTTATAGTTGTTTTGTTTTATGAAGTTTTGGACGGTATTCTTGTCTTCACCCAGGTCAACCGCCAGAACGACAAAATCCTTGTCCTTGTATTGCTGGTATACTTTTTCAATTTCAGGCATTTCACCCCTGCAGGGAGGACACCAGGTTGCCCAGAAGTTCAAGTAGACATTTTTGCCCCTGAAATCCTTAAGGGAAACTTTTTTTCCGTCAAGATCCGTCAAGGTGAAATCAATCGCTTTATTGTCTGAGGTTGTATCGGCTGTATTCAGGCTTTGACTGCTGCTAGACTGTGTGGACTGTGTTTGATTTACTGTACCTGCACTCTTTGCGTTGCTATAATTCTTTGTTACATAGAATGCCACAATCACGAGAATAAGAGCTGTACCCCAAATAAGCAAATTCTTTTTCATATCCATTCTCCATTCTAATAAAAGTTTATAAAATTAAGATAATGGCTAATCAATGTGAGTTTGTTTGTAAAAACCAGAATGCCCATAACTATCATCAGGATGCCGCTGGCAACGGATATCACAGGAAGATATTTTGATAGTTTTTCAAAATACTTCGAAAAACTATCTATGGCTAAAGCAGTCAGTAAAAACGGAATAGCAAGACCCAGCGAATACATGATCAAAAGAAAAATTCCTTCACCGACTGTGTCCATGCTTCCGGCATAGATGAGTATACTGGACAATATCGGGCCAATACACGGTGTCCATCCCGCAGCAAAGGCCATACCAATGAATATTGAGCCCAGATGTTTTTTTTCGCTTCCAAAGGGTAAAAGACGTTTTTCAGTGTACAATGCTTTTATTTTAAACAAGCCTGTAGTATGCAGTCCCATAATAATAATCACTATCCCGCCTATTCTCCTCAACAGACTCCGGTTTGCGGCGAAAAATTTTCCTAAGGTGCTGATAGAAGCCCCCATTATGATAAATACAATACTAAAGCCTATAATGAACCCGATGGACTTATATGTTAAGGTGAGCCTTGCTTTATTTGTATTTAGTTCTGATACTGCCAGACCTGTCAAATAACTCACATATGCAGGAATCAGAGGCAGCACGCACGGTGACAAAAAGGATAAAAGCCCTGCAGAAAAAGCCAGAATAAATGATATATTGTTCAACCGTAGTTCACCTCTCTTAATTTCACGCATCATAGAACAATTAATAAAACAGTATAGCACAAAGATGTGAAGATTTTATGAGGGCCATAAATAAATTTTGATGAAATTATTTACAATAAATACTATAAAAAATAGGTTCTGATTTAAATTTTCAATCTTCATAATATCTTCACAAAACGGTTATATCATAAAGCTATAAGGTGAAGTAAACAAAAACATGAATGAATCCGGAGGTCATTAAAGTATGAATAAACGATGTTATTCTTTTGATTGGCAGGAAAATAGCGGATATGAAGAAATTGAGGCACTTTGCCCAAAATCCGTTGAAACCGGTATACTGAGTATATCCAGAGAGACTGTGAAGAAGACTAATTATAAAAAATTCATAAGTGAGAATACTAGTAGAAATACTGTAAGTCAGTTTTTTGGGTTAAGAATCGCCCAAAGTGGTACAAATAATAGGAGGCGATATTTATGATGGGATATGGTGGTTATGGATATGGAATGATGGGTTACGGATGGGGATGGATTATGATGCTTGCAACGCTTGTTATAATTGTTTTAGCGGTTGTTGCGCTGGTAAGGTATTTACAACGCACAAACCATACTGATACTCATTCTTCACACGGTAACGCCATTAGTATACTCGATGAAAGATATGCTAAAGGTGAAATTACGGATGAAGAATATAGAAAGAAAAAAGCCGAGATAAAAAGTTGAAAAGCACTTAAAAAGTTTTCTTCATAATTTCTTATCTTCATAATATCTTCACATCTAAGTGGTATTATCGATGAAAAATTGTAGAGGTGGAGATGTTATGGGTAATACAAAGAAAACTGTGCCTGTAAGGAAATCAAACAAGGGCATATTTATTGGAACGGGCATTATTATTGTTTTAATCGCAGTATTTTTCATTGTTAAAGGTATCGGCAGCTCTGGCACCGAAACAGTTTCACAAGGTGGAGACATTACAATTAAAAAGAGCGATGTGACCGAAACTGCTAAATTCTATCCATATAAAGTCGGTAATACAAAAATGGAAGTTTTAGCTGTAAAAGCTCCTGATGGGACAATAAGAACAGCGTTCAACACTTGCCAGGTGTGCTATAATTCCGGCAGGGGGTATTACAAACAGGAAGGTGATGAGCTTGTATGCCAGAACTGCGGAAACAGATTTAAAACAAGTCAGGTAGAAAAAATTAAGGGTGGATGCAACCCGGTACCGATATTAAAGGACAATAAGACGGACGATGGAACAAATATTGTAATCTCAAAAGACTTCCTTGCGCAGAACAAAGATTTATTTGGAAACTGGAAAAAGCAATAGGGAATAATGGTGAGTCGTCGATGGATGGCTCATTTTTTGCTATTAACCAAAAATAAGAGAATAAAGAGGGTACATACATTGAAGCTCAATATCAAATCGAAACTTATTCTCAGCTTCGGTCTGGTCTTGTTACTATTTGTAATTGTCATACTCATTGACTTTAATGCTATTTCAGAAAGCAATGACCATATTATGCATATTAAAGACGTTGCAAATAAACAGGTTGAATATTTAAACACAATTAAGATATCGGTGATCCAGGTGCAGCAATGGTTAACCGATGCAGCACTGACCAAATCCCAGGATAGCTTAAAAGAGGCTGAAAAATACAAAGTGGATTTTAAGGATTCCATAAAAAGAATTGAAGAACTAAACTGTGATGTCCCTTATTTTATTCATAAATAATTCATACTTTTTTTTCGAATCTTCATAATATCTTCACACAATATTGTTATTATTACGGCAGTAAAGGAAAACTAATATTCAACGGAAGCTTTGATGGGAGTGATACCATGGAACAAAAATTGATGAAAAAAGTACTGCAAATTGCCGGGATGACATGTACAAGCTGTGAAATGCGAATTGAGAATAGGCTTAAAAAAATCGAAGGTGTTGTTGAAGTTAAAGCCATCTACAGCAGCTCCAATGTATATGTGACGTATGATGCAAACGTGGTTGGACTGAATGAAATTGTAGACGCTATTGAACAGCTGGACTACAAGGTTAAGAATGGCCCCAAAAGCCAGGTTGCCGCTCAAACCAGAGAGCCAAAGAAGACGTCGAGCGATAAGATGCCCGTAAGTCACCTGCTTGGTGTCGGTATCATAATTTTCGCATTATATATCATTATTAAGAATACAGTAGGCTTTAATTTCATTCCTCAGGTCAACCAGAATATGGGCTATGGCATACTGTTTGTCGTGGGATTGATTACTTCCCTTCACTGTATCGCCATGTGCGGCGGGATCAACCTTTCGCAGTGTGTGTCCTATAAATTCGATGAGGGTGACACAAGCAAGGTTTCAAAGCTTAAGCCCAGCCTTATGTACAATATGGGAAGAGTTATATCCTATACAATTATCGGTGGTATTGTCGGTGCTTTAGGCTCTGTTATTAGTTTTTCAGGTACAGCGAAAGGAATTGTTGCGATTATTTCCGGCGTATTTATGGTGATTATGGGACTTAACATGCTGAACATATTCCCGTGGCTTCGTAAATTGAATCCGAGAATGCCCAGGATATTCGGCAATAAGATACACAATAACAACGGAAAACATGGCCCGCTTTATGTGGGGCTTCTCAATGGCTTAATGCCTTGTGGTCCGCTTCAGGCCATGCAGATATATGCTTTAGGTACAGGGAGCTTTTTGGCCGGAGCTGCATCGATGTTTTTCTTTAGTTTGGGTACAGTCCCTTTGATGTTCGGCTTTGGAGCTGTCAGTTCATTCCTGAGCGGCAAATTCACGCATAGAATGATGAAAGTCAGTGCAGTACTTGTAATGATCTTAGGTATCATCATGCTGAATCGAGGACTGAACCTTTCGGGCATCGGCCTGGTTAACGTGGCTTATGCATCGCCAACAACTTCGGGGAATGTAGCTAAAATAGAAGGAAATGTGCAGGTTGTCACGACGAAATTGGAATCAGGCAGGTATACGCCATTTATAGTACAAAAGGGGATTCCTGTCAAGTGGACAATAAGTGCAGCAGCAAGTGATATCAACGGCTGTAACGGCACGGTAACTATTCCCAAATACGGAATTTCAAAAAAACTTGTTCCTGGCGACAATTTGATTGAATTCACACCGGATGAAGAAGGAAATATTCCATATACCTGCTGGATGGGTATGATCAGTAGTAATATCAAGGTTGTTTCTGATGTAACAAAAGTTTCCAGCAGTGATATTGCACAAGCAAACAACTCAAGCACATCTACCGGAGGTATTGGCGGAGCAGGAGGATGCTGCGGAGCTACACCACCTCAATTTGCAGGAGGCAAGATACCGACAGATAACATACAGATAGCCAAGGTAACCGGTGATCAGCAGGAAGTAACGGTTACGGTAAACAACAATGGCTTTACTCCAGCAGCTTTTGTAGTACAAAAAGGGGTAAAAACAAAAATTAAGTTTAATACTGAGCAGCTGAGTAACTGTGATGCGGTAGTTGTTTTCCCTGAATATCAAGGACAATTGGATCTGTCGAGTCAAAAGGAAACACCGTGGCTCACCCCGGAACAGGACTTTACCTTCCAATGCAGCATGAATATGCTCCATGGGTATATCAAAGTGGTAGATGACATAAATAAAATTAACCTGGATGATATAAAGAAAGAAATTCAAAATTACAAACCGGCACAGAGCACCGGTGGCGGTGGTTGCTGTGGAGGTTAATGAGATGAATATAAATTTACAGTATAGAGGGACGTGATATGATGGTTCAGAAGGAATCTTTTAAAATATCCGGTATGTCGTGTGCAGCCTGTGCAGCAAGGATTGAAAAGGGGCTTGGAAAAGTAGAAGGAGTTCAATCAGCCAATGTCAATTTCGCTATGGAGAAGGCTACCGTAGAGTTTGAAAGTACAAAGGTGAATAAGCAGAAGTTTGAAGAAGTAATAAATAAGCTGGGTTATACAATTATCGAAGAAAAGGAATCCCAGGATAATAAGGTAGAACTGAAAATCTCAGGTATGTCCTGTGCAGCATGTTCTGCCAAAATTGAAAAGAAGCTGAGTAAGCTCGGCGGAGTCAGTAAAGCAAATGTAAATCTCACGACCGAAAGAGCAACGGTTGAATATGACCCGGATGAGATCAAGGTCTCTGAGATGATCAAAGCAATCCAGGCACTTGGTTATGAAGCTCAGAAAGCGGAGGAAATAACAAAAGACCGTGAGAAGGAACAGAGGGAAAAAGAGATCAAAGGACTTAAAATCACACTGATCATATCGATTGTTTTAAGTTCACCGTTGCTGCTTGCAATGATATTGTCCCTGTTAAGAATTGATGTACCATTACTGCATAATCCGTATTTTCAACTGATTATTGCTACACCCATTCAGTTTGTGATCGGCTTCCGGTTTTATAAACATGCATTCTATGCCTTACGGTCAAGGAGTGCGAATATGGATGTACTGATTTCGATGGGAACTTCCGCAGCCTATTTCTTCAGTTTATACAATGTTTTCTTTGAACCGGCGAAGATGGGCGGAATGAAAGATCTTTACTTTGAGGCTGCTGCGGTCATCATCACGCTGATCCTATTAGGTAAATATCTAGAAGCGGTTGCAAAAGGCAAGACCTCTGAGGCGATCAAAAAGCTGATGGGATTACAAGCAAAGACCGCCAGGGTTATACGAAATAACACGGAAGAAGATATTCCTATTGAAGAAGTCGAGGTTGGCGATATCGTCATTGTAAGACCGGGAGAAAAGGTTCCTGTCGACGGAAAAATAATCGAAGGCAACTCTTCCATTGACGAGGCCATGCTGACGGGAGAAAGTCTTCCTGTAGAGAAGAAGCCCGGCGACTTTGTTATCGGTGCCACCATCAATAAGTTTGGAACGTTTAAGTTTGAAGCGACCAAAGTAGGAAAAGATACGGCACTATCCCAGATTGTTAAAATGGTGGAAGATGCGCAGGGGTCCAAAGCTCCGATCCAGAAAATCGCTGACCGTGTTTCAGGTATATTTGTCCCGGTGGTTGTCGGAATTGCGGTAGTGACATTTTTAGTCTGGTTCTTTACTACCGGCGACTTTACAAAAGCGATTGTAAGTGCGGTTGCAGTACTGGTTATTGCCTGCCCCTGTGCGTTAGGGCTTGCAACACCCACAGCCATTATGGTAGGCACTGGAAAAGGGGCAGAAAACGGTATCCTGATTAAAGGTGGAGAGCATCTTGAAACTGCCTACAAACTAAACGCTGTTGTATTGGATAAAACAGGTACGATTACAAAAGGTCAGCCGGAAGTAACCGATATCCTCACTTTAGGTACTTTTGACAAGAAAGAGGTTTTAAGGTTAGCTGCCATCACGGAAAAGAATTCCGAACATCCATTGGGTGTTGCGATTTATGAAAACGGTAAGAAAGAATTGGGCAACATACCCGACCCTGACAGTTTTGAGGCAATTCCCGGTAGGGGCGTCAAGGCAGTGGTTGGAAGCAAGACCATTTATATGGGCACACGAAAGCTGATGCTTGAACAGCATATTGATATCGGTGCGATCGAAGCGACGCTGGCAAAGTTTGAAGACAATGGGAAAACCGCTATGCTGATGGCTGTGGATAATACACTGGAAGCGGTAGTTGCCGTTGCCGATACATTAAAAGGGAATTCAAAGGAAGCCATCGAAGACCTTCAAAAGATGGGTATTGAAGTTTACATGATAACCGGAGACAATAAAAGGACGGCGAATGCGATTGCAAAGCAGGTCGGGATCACGAACGTACTGGCGGAAGTTCTCCCTGAAAACAAGGCACAGGAAGTTGACAAGCTGAAGAGCAAGGGAAAAGTGGTTGCCATGGTTGGGGACGGAATCAATGATGCGCCTGCCCTTGCAACAGCCAATATCGGTATGGCCATCGGTACGGGAACGGATGTCGCAATTGAGGCGGCTGATATTACCTTGATGAGGGGCGATTTAAGAACAATACCCGCGGCCATAAGGCTTTCAAGAAAGACGATGAATAAAATCAAGCAGAATTTGTTCTGGGCATTCTTTTATAATATAATAGGGATACCTTTTGCCGCATTGGGATTCTTGAATCCTATGATAGCAGGTGGGGCTATGGCGTTCAGCTCGGTCTCGGTTGTTACCAACTCACTGAGCTTAAAACGCTACAACCCGGGTAAAAATATTACATCCAATGCGTATGCAACTCCTTCTGCCTTAAACCCGGAATGGAAGCTCAAAACCTCACCCGGGCAGGATGTGAGGCAGCTGGAAGAAAGAATAAAGCAGCAGGATGCCAGGTTGGAAGAGCTTGAGAAGCAGAATAAAGAATTACTGGATAAGGTTAAAGAGCTGAGTAAAAAAGGTGATGATACAACTGAAATCAAATTGAAAATTGCCGAAGTGCTGATCAAAACACAGCAAATGGCGGATAATATCCTGGAAGAAGCAAGAAAACAAGCGTTGGAAGAAAAATCGCGCTTGCAATCACAGGTTGAGACGGAAAAGGAAAAGCTGGTGAGCATCAGGCAAGATGCATGGGTATTGAGAAAAGAAATACTTACAAGATTAAGAACTTACGAACAGCAACTGGAAGAAATTTTGGGCGAGGATTTTGACCTGTCGGCAGAGGAAGTTGTGAGCACGAAAAATGCGGATTCATATAAGTAAAATTAAGATCAGGAGGGCTTTTTATGGCAAAGGAAACAAAAATTTTAAGTGTAGAAGGTATGTCTTGCAGCCATTGTGAAAATGCTGTAAAAAAAGCAGTAGGAGCACTCAGTGGTGTAGATAGTGTAGCGGTTGATCTAAAAGGGAAAAAGGTTACTGTAGATTACGACCCTGGTAAGGTAACCGTAGATACAATCAAAGAAGCGATCGAAGATCAGGGCTACGATGTCAAATAAGGAATGAAACGATGAAAGCTCCTTTTGTAAGGGGCTTTTATTGTTAGAAGGAGGTTGCTATGAGTTCAAATACGAAACGTATCCTTGTGGTGGATGACGAGCCAAAGATTGTAGAAGTTGTCAAGTCCTATCTGGAAAACAGTGGGTACCTGGTTTATGAAGCGTATACAGGAAAACAAGCGCTAGAGATATTTGAGAAGATAAGTCCTTCTCTCATTGTATTGGATTTGATGCTGCCGGATACGACAGGTGAAGAGATATGCAAGACGCTGCGGAAAAAATCTAAGGTTCCCATTATCATGCTGACGGCAAAAATCGAGGAAGAGGATATCCTGAAGGGCTTAGGAACGGGGGCGGATGATTATGTCACAAAACCATTCAGTCCAAGACAGCTTGTAGCAAGAGTAGAGGCACTATTAAGAAGGGCAGAGGATCATTTTGCTTCTCTATCCAATATACTGTCATTTAATAATGATGACCTGATGATTGACCTTGCCAACTATGATGTAAAAAAGAATGGAGAATCGGTCAATTTGACACCCAACGAATTTAAAATTTTAAGCACCATGGCAAAATATCCTAAAAAGGCTTTTACGCGTGAGGAACTGATCACTCTTGTGATTGGTAACGATTTTGAAGGCTTTGACAGAACAATTGATACGCACATAAAAAACTTACGGCAGAAAATTGAGACAGATCCAAAGAATCCGCAATTTATTTTGACCGTGCATGGAGTTGGTTATAGATTTAATGGTGAATAATATGAATTACAGTTTGAGAACGAAGCTGTCTTTATCCTACGTATTGGTGACTTTACTCATGGTTTCAGTGATCAGTTACTTTACGAATTTTCTTCTGGAAAAACAGTTTAAAGACTATATCATTAAGCAGCAGGAACAGAAGAATAAAGAGATTGTTGCACTTATTACGCAGCAGTATAAGGATGATAACAGCTGGAGCACGGATGTCATAGAGAACATCGGACTTAATGTATTGGAGCAGGGGCTGATTATCAAGGTTAAAGACAAATCGGATAAGGTCATCTGGGATGCAACACTTCACAATAACGGACTTTGCATGCAGATGTTTTCGCACATGGCACAAAATATGAACAGCCGTTATCCGAATTTTAAGGGCGGGTATGTGGAGAACAAATATCCGATACTCAAAGATTTTAATCAGGTTGGAAAGGTTGAAATAGGGTATTACGGCCCGTTTTATTTTACTGATAATGACCTGAGATTCATCAATACATTGAATAATGCACTCATTGCTGTTGGTGTTTTCTCATTGTTTTTTGCTTTGATTTTAGGAGCAATTATGGCCAGACGGTTGAGTAAGCCCATTTCAAGGGTTATCAGCACTGCCGATCAAATTTCAAAAGGATATTTCGGGGACAGAATCCTTGAAAAGTCCAGTACGAAGGAGATACTACAGCTGACAGGGACGATCAATAACCTGGCCGAGACATTAGAGAAACAGGAGATGCTAAGAAAGCGGATGGCCGCTGATGTGGCCCATGAATTAAGAACGCCCTTAGCAACGCTTCAGAGCCACATGGAGGCACTGATTGACGGTATTTGGAAGCCTGATGTCGAAAGGTTCAAAAGCTGCCACGAAGAAGTATTGAGGATTAACCGGATGGTTGGAGATCTAGAAAAATTAGCCAGGTTTGAAAACGAAAATATATTGTTGGATAAGTCGCAGTTTAATGTTTCTGAACTTATTCAGAGAATTACACATAACTTTGAAACTGATTTCAAGAACAAAAATATAGAAATCAGCATTAACGGAAAGGAAGAAACAATTTTTGCCGACAGGGATAAGGTCAGCCAGGTAGTGGTCAATCTCTTATCCAATGCGTTAAAATATACGCCTGAAGGAGGTGCAGTAAGTATAAGCGTAGGAGGGAATGAAAAAAACATTGAGATCAGTGTGAAAGACAATGGACATGGAATCAGTCCGGAAGACTTGCCTTATATATTTGAACGGTTCTATCGTGCGGACAAGTCACGTAACAGATCGACAGGCGGTTCGGGGATAGGTCTTACAATAGCCAAAGCCATTGTGGAAGCTCACAAAGGAAGTATTACTGTAAAAAGTGAGTTAGAGAAAGGGACGGAATTTATTGTGACATTGCCAAAACAGGTAACCAAGTGAATCTTAAGGTATTTACAAAAAAATATTTTAAATGAAGGAATCTTCATAATTTCTTCACATAAATTTTGTAGAATCATCACGTCAAGCAAACAAAATTTATCATAAGGGGGAAAAGTTCACATGAATAATGCAATGACACATTACATGGAACTGCTGGCAACAAGTCAACCCTGGCATCTGCTGATTTTTATGGCAGTTCCGGTTATCTGTGCCGAAACTCTGGCAATAACAGAGTTGATTATTCTTTTTACCAGGAATCTGGCTGGAAAAGCAAAAGCAGTTAGTAAAGTGACTGGTATTTTCGCAGGTCTCTATTTCCTCGGTATCTTTATTTATCTATTTGTAAACGCTGTTATTCCGCTCACTGCAACAGGCGGGTGGAGAGGGCCAGCAGACGTTATAGCTGTTGGTTTCTATCTTTCCGGCATCATACCTTTCCTTGGTATGGCGTTACTTGAAGTAGGTGCGATTGGAAGAAAAAGAGATGAAGTTGGCAAATTAAAGCTGCATGCTATATTTGTAGGTATTTTCCTTGTAGTAGCCCATGTAGCGATGATCTTTGGTATGCTTAATCCGGAATTGCTCATGATAAAAGCTATGTAGAAAAATTTCATTTTTAAGAACGATAGACAGATAGGCAAATTGCTTATCTGTTTTTTTGTTTTTATTTTTTTGTATACCAATCTTCATTAAATCTTCACATGGTTTGTATATAATAAACCGTAAGATTTGAATATTAACAAGGAGATGGATTATATGAATTGTTGCAATCATAATCAAGATAACGGTAACAAGCACGGGCACAATTATAAAGGGCATATGTCACATCTATGGATGATGCTATTGTGTTGTGGTGCTCCGGTTTTGCTTCTGCTGCTTTTACCGGCGATCGGCAGTTTTATCCCCGGTGCAAGTACTGTTGTAGGTAAGATCATACCATTCCTTTGTCCATTAATGATGTTACTGATGCTGCCTATGATGTTGAAAAAAAATAAAGGAGATGGAAACGGCAATATCCATAACCATTGTGAAACAAATAAAATAGAAAGTAATCGGTTAAAGTGATGTGGTAAGCGGTCTCAGAATAGGAGAGCTTCTGGCATTAAGCTGGAAGAATGTTGACCTTGA
>JANLFN010000050.1 GCA_024655885.1 Eubacteriales bacterium
TGAAAAAAACTTTAACTTTTTTCACAAATTTACTTGACAACAATTAGCTGGTCTATTTTAGCGGTTCGATTTTGAACGGGGGTTCTCCATTTGAAGCGAGTTGCCAATTTGCTAAAAGTTCTTCTTTATGTATTTCGGTCCAGGCTATTGTAAGCTTTAATTGTTTTGAAGGGAGAAAACCATCTATTAGCTCGCCTGTTTCTATTGCTATTATTGCTGAATGTTCTTGATAATAAGCGTGAAAATGAGGAGGATTATGTTCTTTTGGTGAATGATACATCCGAATAATAATTCCAAAAAACATAGAAATGGTTGGCATAAGATTAACCTTTCTAAATTTATTTTAAGGACTAATATTATTATACTAAAGATGACGTCGACTAACAATGGCTTTACGCAGCGGGCGCAGGGATTCGTCAAAGTAACGTTGAAAACTCAAGTTAGGAGTAGGCCTGATTGACACTTACAGCATTAAACAAGATAGCGGCGATATAGTATAATAAAATTGCTCCCTTCGGTCGCAACTTCGGGTAGCCGCAGATCATTATCTGAAATAACGACATTTGCATGTATGCGTATAAAGATTTATTAACAAAGTGGTAATTTACGTAAAAGAAGATAGTAACTACCTTTTCATTTAGGGTATAATTTAATTATTAAGTTTAATTATAATGAGGTGTGCTTTATGAGTATGGCAGAAGAATTATTAAAAAAATTTGAGGAACTTCCAGAAGATAAAAAAAGAGAAGTCATTAATTTTGTTGATTTTCTGAAGTCGAAAGAAAAAAAAGACCTTTTAACTATGATGGACAGCATAATAAGTGAAAATAAAGAGGCCTTTGAGATATTAAGTAAACGATGAAGACAATTAATCTGGAAGAGGTACTTTTGTTTCACAAAAGGATTGTACAAGCAACAGGTGGCAGTGAAGGCATAAGAGATTTAGGTTTAATTGAAGGATCCTTGAATAGAGCTTTTCAAACTTTTGAGGGACATGATTTATACAAAGACACGGAAGATAAAATTGCTGCCATTACGTATAGCCTTATTAAAAATCATGGATTTGTTGATGGAAATAAAAGAATTGGCATTGCGGTGATGTTACTTTTGTTGCAGTTGAACAATATAAGAATTCAATATACTCAAAAAGAATTAATAGAGCTGGGATTAGGAATTGCAGATGGTTCTATAGATGAAAAGGGAATAAAGAGATGGATAATAAGCCATCTAAGCGGCAGAGAAAAATAAGGGAAGCCGGGAACGATAATCGGACATCGCTCGCTGCGCTCGCTCGTCCGATTATCGGGGCGCGGGCTTCGCCTGCTGATAGGCTCGCTCGCGCAAAGCGCTCGCGACATCGCCTATCAGCAGGTTTACGAACACCCCCTCGCCAAATGCAAGCACTTTGGCTCAGGGGCATCGTAAACCCGCGCCGCGTTATACGACAGTGCCGTGACATATGTTATGAATATTCAAGGGGGAAGAAACATGAGAGTTGAGGATTTGACCTCAGAAAGTGAAAAGTTATACTGCGTGTGCTTAGAAGATTGGTCAGAAGACATAAAAGAGGCTGGAAAACATAAAGAAAAATGGTATCAAAGGATGAAGGATAAAGGGCTTGGAGTAAAGATAGCGCGGGATGATAATGATGAAATCGGCGGGATGATACAATACATACCAATAGAGCATTCTTTTGTAGACGGGAAGGACTTATACCTCATTAACTGTATCTGGGTACATGGTCATAAACAAGGAAGAGGAAATTTTCAAAAAAAAGGCTTAGGAAAAGCTTTACTCGCGGCGGCAGAAGAAGATGTAAAAGCCCGAGGAGCAAAAGGTATAGTAGCATGGGGATTAATGTTGCCATTCTTTATGAGAGCCTCATGGTTTAAAAAGCAAGGATATAAACCAATTGATAGACTTGGGCTACAAGTTCTATTATGGAAGCCTTTCAATGAAGAGGCAATTCCTCCGAAATGGATTAAGCAGAAAAAGAAGCCGGTGATTGTACCAGGCAAAGTAACAGTCACTGCATTTATTAATGGATGGTGTCCGGCACAAAATATCGCATTTGAAAGGGCAAAAAGGGCTTCGGCAGAGTTCGGAGATAAAGTTGTATTTCAAGAGTATGGAACCTATGATAGAGAGACTTTTTTAGAATGGGGGCTTTCAGATGTACTATTTGTTGATGGGAAGCAAATTAGGACAGGCCCTCCGCCTACATATGAAAGTATCAAGAGAATTATCGAAAAGAAAGTGAAAAAACTAAATCAAGGTACAGTCGCCTAACACTTCGGATTGGTTGCGCAGTTGCCCAAAAAAGCCTTCATCCATAATAGGAAAGAAGGCTAGATGAAAGGCGTACAGCACATGGCGGCACGAAGGCAATTGCGCAAATCCGTGTTGAACGAAGCCGTGGAAGAATAACGGGAACTATGGGGATTGTATGTATTTACCATCCTCCCAATTAGCACAAAAACCTGGAGTTAACCACCCAAACCCAGGGAAAAGAGGTTTTATTACCAGTAGAAAGGCATAGTTCCCCCCTCTCCCAATCCGGGTATGGTCAAAGAAGTAAGCAATTGCATTCATATTACCCTACCGCTGGTAAAAGAGTTGAGACGCGGCACCAGTTGCCCCCGCAGTGGGGACAAACAGAAATATCTACTCCAGAGACCTTTAAAATAAGCTCCTTTGCAGTTAGCTTTATTTTTGGCCTAACTGGAGTTCGGGTAAGCAGAAAACATTTTTGCAGCAAAACTTTCCGGTTTCGGTTACTCAAAAAACCATAATACCTGATTTTCTGAAAACCGGAAGGAAGAACATGGAGAAGAAATCTCCGGATAAACTCCATGGCCTCAAGAGACATAAGTTTAACCTTGTTATGGTCGTTGTAGTCCCGGTAGCGGAAAGTAACAGTAGAATATCCATGCCGCGCTGCGGCACACACAAGTATGAAGTTCAGCTGCTTTGGAGCGGCCTTTGAGGCAGACTCCGGAGAAGACAGGGATACTTAGGAATCACGCAAGTGATAAAATATAGTTGTACAGACTGTATAGACTACGATTTTTCTGAATGGCGGTTGAAACACCGTAGTGGAATCTGTTTGCAGCACGTGGAGTGCATAGTTCAGATAAAACGTGCCGAAACCCGCATGGGATAAGGCTTTCCGGGGATTTTGAAAGACAGTTTTTAAGGGGTAAAAACGATGATAAAAACTCGGTTATTTTTAAAAATAAGCTGGTTTTTATTTTTATAAGATAAACCAGAAAAGCATTACTTGGCATCTAAATGTTTACATATTATATAAAATATTACAGGACTTATGCAGTTCCAGGATAATATTCCCAGTTCCACAGCCTGAATTCTA
>JANLFN010000051.1 GCA_024655885.1 Eubacteriales bacterium
AGATCTGCCATTGCTTCGATCAGTTTTTTACTCATTAAAAAGTCCCCCTTTATTTAGTATTAAAATCTGTTTATTTCTTAACATAACCTATACATTATTTGTCTCTTTGCTAACTACCGTTTATCTAATATTTGACTTTTTAAACTAACATTCCGTACTAAACATTTATAATGCGTAGATTTATTTGCCTGAGGCTGCGGCGATCATTGCTTTTACATTTTCAACCTTTGCATTGGGCGGTACACTGCAACCAGATGAAAGAATGAAACCATTCCCTAATTCTTTTATCAGCTTTGTACTGTAGTTGTAAACCTCATCAACTGAAGCCAATGCAAGCATCGCAGGAGGAACATCCCCTTTGACGCAGGCAATATCGCCAAGTTTTTCCTTGACTTTGTATATGTTTGTTGTTGAGTCCAATTCACATACAAGCTCCCCCTTTGGAACCTCACGGAAATAATCCAGATCCCTTTCCCACATTCCGTCCATATGCACATTCGCTGCGGAACCATTTTCATTGATTGTATCAATTAACTTTTTTAAGGTCTTCCATACGAATCTTTCCCACATCTTTGGAGAGTAATAGTCGCTGCTTCCACGGGCCGTGCTTAGCCATCCCGTTAATGGCGGGGTTTCGCAGAAACTAAATTGAAACTTAAGACTTTCAATCTCCTCAGCCACTATCACATCCAAAACGGCTTCAACCTTATCCGGCATTCTTCTTAAATCCATCATAAACTTGGATATTGAACGGCCGCCGCTTAAATAATCAATGGAGTTTCCGCCAAATACCCCATAGTAAATAGCATATCCGGCATCTATAAAGTTTTGATTGGCAATGGGTTCGTATTCAAGTTGTCTATGCAGCTCATCCAAATCAATATTGAGCCTGTTAACATAAAAATCATCCCGGAAAGCACTCCAACCTTTTTCCAGTATGGTATCATAATCTTCCGTCGTCATAAGACCCTGCTCGTCAATCTGCCAGAGGGATCCTTCCGGAAGCTCCTTGCCTGCAACTTTTACTTTAGACAGAAATCCCATTGAGAACATCGGCGCATAGACATAGGTCCCCGACATCCCGTCAAACAGTCCAAGCTCTTTGGCAGATCTCAACATGATTTCGTTGGAATACTTTGCACTCATGCAGAATTCAGACATCTTAGCTCCCATATGATTGGCGCAGAAAGCATCAGCCATGATGACGCAAGGAGTCCTGTCTGTTTTTTCCAAGGCAATAGCTTTTCTTATACGCTCAACATGTTCAGAATGCAGCTCTTGTGTTGTTTTCATGCTTTATATCCCCTCACATTGTAAATAGATATTTTGATCTAAATTTTTACGGTTGGTTTCAAAACAACGTTCAATAGAGTTGAGAATAGTCATGGTATCTAGATAAATAGTAGCATGCAGACAAATCAAAAACATCGCACGACTACAATGAAAATCTATGTTCGCAACTACAATAGTCGTTTGTAACTAATAGCACGAAAATGATGAAATTGAAGCAGCCAGACTATAAAAATTGCTGCATTCATAAAGAAAGCGCCAACCTATAGGTATATAAATTCAATAACTATATAAAAATGTGAATGGAAATGGCATTTAATTACTAAATTAGTTCAATGTTCCATTTTATGCGGGTTTTCAAGATTCTTGGCTTATGATATATTAGTAATATACTCATTGGATCATCAAGAAGCCTGATTTTTTTCAATACTAAATTGCTATATATAAATAAATTATTGTTTGTGGAGGAACCGGTTGAACATGGATATATCAGCTCTTTCACGCAAATTAAAGCACTATGGCTCAATGCTGAAAATAAACCAGCCCGCACTAACGGATATTTATGATGTTGCGGTTCTTGAAAACAATCAAGAAAATTATGACTCAGGAACATTATATATCTTGAAATCACCGGAGTTAACTATGGGTGATATTGTTAAAGGCTGTAAGAATATTCTGTATGTTAAATACTTGGATAATGATAATCTTGAAACCTGCTATAGGGAATTCAAAGCAAATTTCATTAAAATCACAGCCGAAACTGACATTGATTCAATCTACAATGAAATACAACTCCTAATTGAAGAATATAATAAATATACGAATTACTCTTCAAAGCTGTATAAACTGCTATTTCAAGATGCCGGCCTCCAGCAGATAATGGAAACGGGAAATGAAATGTTAGGAAATCCGATTTTACTTGAAGATGTTGGAGGAAGACTTATAGCACGTGCTATGAACATAAATTCTGAAAATCTAATCAAAGCTTCAAGCCCTTTAACAGAGAATAGGAACTGGAATAATTTACAGGAAACCCTATCAAAAAGACCTTTTACCTTCATAGATACAAAAGGTTTACACAGGCTGGTCTCAAAAATAGTCATCGAAAACAAGCTGATTGCCTATTTGTCCGTCATTGGATTGGCAAAGGCATTCCATAACAGTGACGCCGATTTGCTTGAGCTTCTTTGCCAAATTATATCTCTGGAAATGCAAAAGAATAAATATAAATATTATTTTAAGCAATATACCTATGAATATATCCTTCATGATTTAATCGAGGGCAGAGCCGACGATAACCAGCCTATCGGCAAAATGCTGGACGAACGCGGAATGAGCCTGAAGGAAAACTTATACTTGCTTACCATCTCATCAACCCATAATCAAAACCTGACCAACGACATGCTAGAATTAAGATACAAATTGGAAGCCATGTTATATGGCAGCAAATCCATTGCATATAATGACAATATCCTATTGGTAATAAGCAGAAGTGCAAATGAAATTCTTAATGCCGATGAGTTAGACAATATTCGAAGCTTTTTTAAAGAAAACTCCATCTATGGCGGGTTGAGCCTCAGGTTCAACAACATAAAAAACATAAAAAAATACTATCTTCAAACACTAAACGCCATTGAACTTGGCCTGCACTTGAATAAGGAGCATCATCTTTTTTTGTACGGAGACTATTTGTTTTACCACATGCTTGCGATCTGCAAGCAGCAGGAGGATCTGATAAGCTTTTGTCATCCGTCCATATTGCAGTTGATTGAACATGATAAAAAAAACAAGACAACCTTCGTTCAAACACTTTATGAATATATAAAGCATAAAGGCAATCATAAGGAGACTGCGGATACCCTGCACATATTTCATAGTACTCTTGTCTACCGGATAAAAAAGATCAGAGAAATCATTGGAACAGAATTGGATAACGATTACATGTTTCAATTGGAGCTTTCATTTAAAATACTGGAGTATCTTAATAAGCTGGCTTTTC
>JANLFN010000052.1 GCA_024655885.1 Eubacteriales bacterium
ACCCCCTTTACCCTTGGGATTATAGCACATGTTTATGATATATCAACTGGTAATGAATGTATTCTTACTTAGATAAAAATTATGTTAAGAGGCACTAGTAGAAATTTAATATAGCCGGAGATATTACATGGAAACAGACTCAAGAATTTGGTTTAACAAACCTTTGAAGTAGTCTAGGGAAATAGGCATTATTTCAATAGGTATTTGGGTATAGTCATAAAACTCCAGGACTTTTTCTTCATCAACCGGCATAATCCCTGTATCTAAGAGTAATATCCGTTCGTAATAGCCAAAATTTTGACGTGCATCAATAGAATCCCACTTAAGACCTTCAACAAATATACTCTGCCAATTCTCCAGCCATCCCACAGTAATAAAAAAGGTTCTGGATTCAGCTTCCAACTGTGCCATCTTGTCCCCCAAAAGCATTTCAATACAATTTTTAGCCTGAATAATTCGTCCATGACCAGATACCATGCTACACATATCAGGATGGCATTGACTTCCAATAATAACTGCCGTTTCATCTCCACCGATTTCATGCAGAGAAGAAGTTATTGCGGAGGCCATTTTTTTACAGTCTACATGCAGTCCCGGATTGACAGCCTTTATATTAGTATTACTACCTCTCAGCAAATATTCTATCTCGTGGTACAATACACCGCAACAAAGTATGTTTTTTATCAATTCCAACCACTCCTTGTTAACATAAGTTTTTTCAACTTTATTTGATTTATATTATTTTAATATAAAAACGCCTCAAAAACATCTAATGTTAAAGAAATTAGACATGCTGAAAAGCCATAAAATGCTATTTCAAATTTCCGTTTCCTGCCCATTAACTTATACCATAGGGCAATAGCTTATCTTGTCCTGAAGAATTTTCAATATTATCCACAAAAAAGCCCTCCTATCTCAATATACTGTTTATCCGGCAATCAGCTTTGTTTTTATTCCAGTCCTCATCATCATAAAAATCAAACAAAAGAGCTGATTTTCACCAGCTCCAAAATACCTGACAATATTTTTTAGTAATTACAAAAGTGATTCCACCTTTTCTGCAAGAAAAATTACGTCACTTTCCTTAATACATGCTTTTCCTGTTAAACGATAACCTGATTTCCCTGATGCCGCGGCTACCTGCATAATTCCAGTCTCAGCTATGTTTTTCTGGGTTTTATTCATCTTATATACCCCAAATACCAGACAATTGTCATCCTTTATTTCCTTAGCCTTTCCGACAACAATCAAGTGGGGTTGTCCTGCTTTCGAAATAGTCGCTAAAGCCAGAAACGGAGACTCAGTAATTATTTTCTTCACCTCCGGAGTTAAAACAACCTGGTTATTCGTGTTACAGCACTCATTATTCATTTCAGACACACCTCTCCTTTAATGTTTATTGATTTTCATTTTAATACCAAAAACAGAGGTTGTCTGTTAAAAACTTTACATTTTGCTATCAAAAACACCGGCTTTTTAAAATATAATTCTTTTTTTCTTTACTTAAATAGTTATCTGCAATAAGGTCATTGATAACTTGCGATACTATCACCCTGGATACTCCCATCAGTGAAGCAATCTCTTGTTGTGTTAACCGGATTTTTATATATTGCCCTTGAAGGCAGGATTCACCATGCTCCTGGGCTAACCGCACAAACAAATTCAAAACTTTTTCGCGAGCATTTTGCGTATATGATTCTGTCAACTGCTCCCATGTATTATACAGACGATTACTGAGATTTTCAATCATCTGCCATGCTAAATCCGGTTCAGCCTTAATTACTTTTTCAAAGGTATTTCTGTCAATGCTGCACACTTTCGACTCTTCCATAGCTATTGCAGTAACAGGATGAGTAATACCACTGCGAAACAATGCACTCTCACCCAGAATTTCACCAGGACTGACAATTTGTAAAATCGCCTCATCCCCGTTTTCAGTTGTACGAATCAGTTTAAAATTACCTTCCTTAACGATATAAATTGTATCTGCAGTATCACCCTGACAAAAAAGAAATTCCCCTTTTCTTTTCAATTGTTTACTGGCTGCATGACAAATTATCTTAAAGGAATCCTTATTCAAACCGGAAAAAAACGGGATATCATATAAACATAAGTACCTTTTTTATTCATAACCTTATTACCCTTCAACAAATACGTAAATCATTTAATTTTAATTATAAGTCTTACTTCCAAAGTTGCGGAGAAAAGAAATATTTGAGTCGGAAATCGCTACTTTATGCAAATTGCCATAAATAGACATTAAGTTTACTAAATATAACTGTTGCGAATCAAAGTATTACCAAAGTATCTACTTCATATATCTTTTCAGTTCATCATAGAAGTTTTCCCGCGTTCCGGCAAGAATCACAACCACTAACTGACCATCTTCCTCATAAATTTTGTAAGCAAGCTCGTAATTGGTTTTGCTGTAGTAAACATCATAACAATATACTCCAGCCAAATCACCTGTTTTCAATTCTCCAATGTACGGGTCGCTGCTTATTTCTTCAAGAGCGCTCTGAAATGCTTTTTTCAGGCCTTTTTCTTTGACCTTCTTCAAGTATTTCTCTGCGGCTCCCGTAAAACGGATTTCATACATCTATTTGTCCTCCGCCCCAAAAATATCAGCCATGGTTGCACCCTTTTTCTCTCCCTTTGCAATGCTGTCCGCCTCGCTGATCAGTTTATCCATGGCAGGAGCAATTTTTTTGCTCATTTCCTTAAACTTCTCAAGGAGCTCTTGTCCTGAAAATCCTTGAGCAATTAAATCAGCAAGAATTTGCTCGGAAAACTCGTTTCCTGTGTTTTCCCTGATAGGACGGATGACAATCGCATTGTTTTGCAGTATGCATTCGGCTTCGTTGCTGAAGCCCAACACTTCAAAATATTTCTGCGGTATGGTTATCTGCCTTTTACCCGAAACACTAATAATTTTACGTTCCATAGAATTGCTCCTAACTGCGCTACTCGCGCCATTTTCTTACCTTCTCACAGTATATGCTCAAAGTATGGTTTTATACACATTTCTTTGATTTTATTATAACCAAGAAAATGAGATAAGTCAAATTGCTGTGCTATTCCACAAAGATAGGGACATTCCTGCATACAGAACATTTGTTCTTTGCAATTTGTCCCTTATGTGATAAAATATCCCTAGAGGTGAGGAGGATGCCCAGAGC
>JANLFN010000053.1 GCA_024655885.1 Eubacteriales bacterium
GGGCTATAGGTTCCCAGGGGAAGGGTATACCGGTTACCCTTGTAGAATATTGTATTGTTCTTATGAACGTCTCTTGTTACAATATTCTCAACAGTTCTATTGGTTGAGGGTACCGGTTTGAGAAAAAGTCTTTCTTGCTCAAAGACTTCGGCCGGTACCTTTTTTGTGATCCCATGCACCTTGGCATTGCCGGTTCTGATGAGCCAATCCCCGAAGCTCTCGTTCCAAATGTCGATCGTGATAAACTGCCGGTTTCTTGCAAAGTTGTTTTTAAAGTATTTGACGGTAGCTTCTACTTTCCCTTTTTTACGTAAAGATTAACGTAAAAAAGGAAATATAGAGACAGTCGTGAGGATTGAGAGGGTGAAGGACTGATGGATAGAGAGTTTGGGGCGTTTTATCAATTTGCTGACTTTGTGGAACCGTTGAGTGTGCAAAAAAGATATTCTATCCAAATCAAGATTGAATAGTAAAATAGATGGAGGGATTATTGTGCTATCACCTGATAAACTGCAAAAGGCATTTAAAAAAGTTGAAGAAGAGAACTGGATGCTGCGTGCATTCTTAAAGGGCCAGGACCCGGATGAGATGGACAGTATCGTACATTATCTGCATAAGGAACTGTTTGAGAGTTATGACTGTATTGCCTGTTCCAATTGCTGTAAGGCTATTGTGCCAATAGTTGAAGAAAATGAAATAAAAGCAATTTCAGCACAATTGAAATTAACTGCCGCTGAGTTCAAAATCAAATACCTTACCAAAACAGATGAAGGGTTCGTAATAAATAAAAAGCCATGCCCCTTTTTGACTGAAAGTGGTTGTTCAGTCTATGAGCATAGACCGGAGAATTGCAGAGAGTATCTTTTTACTGATAAAGAAGAAATATGGACAAGGCTTATCAACCTTGTAGAAAATTGTGCTGTTTGTCCTGTGGTGTTTGAAATATTTGAGAGGCTAAAGAAACATTACAGGGATGAATTTGAGAGTTATAAAGTTGATTCCACTGCAACAACTCCTGTATAAAACTGGTAATAGCACATAAAAATTAAACCAAAAAAACTGCTAAAAGCCTTGAAAACACTGAGTTTATGAGTCTTTTTATGCTATAATGGACATAGAAAATAACAACAGAAATAGCATAAAAAGGTGAGGTACAAAATGTTTAGACCAAACAATAACCATAACCAGCTAGCACTTGGAGACAGCACCCAGTGGATGAGCCCCAAAATACGTGAAAAGCTAGAAAAATCATGGGCACCGATATTTTACGAGCACGTATTTTGCAAGATAGACGAAAGACCATTTGCCGTATTGTACGGCACCCCCGGAAAGCCCAATTTTCCTGTAAACATCCTGCTGTCACTTGAATATATCAAACACATGAAATGCTGCAGTGATTTAGAACTTCTAGACGATTTCTACTTTGATTATCTGGTAAACTATGCCGTAGGCATCCGGACACTTGGGGAAATGAACCTGGCTGAAAGGACACTTTACTATTTCAGGGAAAGAGTCTATCAGTACTGTCTGGAGAACCCCGGTGAGGGCGATCTGTTATTTGATCAGTTTATTAAACTGCTTCGCGATTTTTCACAAGAGGCTGGAATATCGCTGGAGGAGCAACGAATAGACACTACGCTGTTCATGAGCAACATCAAGAAGGCCGGGCGGATGTCTCTGGCTTATGACGTACTGGTTAAGGCGGTCAAAGCGATCCGCCAGGAGAAACTCACAGGCTCACTTTCCAAGGTGCTTGAGCCGGATTTCAAAACCGATGTTCTTTACCGTACCAAAGCCCAGGAAGGGGATAGCAAACTCGCCCTGCTGTTAAACCTTTGCCAGGAAGCGCTTATGATACTGGAAGCCCAGCCTGGAATGCAAGATTCGGAAGAAGTGAGGATACTCAAACGTTTTCTGGCCGAACAATCCACAACTGAAGCCAGAAGCGAAAAACTGATTCCCAAGCCCAAGAAGGAAATAACCTCCGGCTCTCTCCAGTCGGCGTATGATGAAGACGCCACCTATCGCCGTAAAGGGAATGTGAGCCAAAGTGGTTATGTGCTGGAAATATCCGAAACCTGTGACGAGAAAAACCCCTTTCAGCTTATCACCGATTACACCGTAGCGCCCAACAATACCAGCGATGTGGAAATCCTGCAGGACCGTCTTGCGAAAATCCGAGAAAACACTGGCTGTACCGACATCTATGCGGATGGCGGCTTTCACTCTGAGGATATCCATCAAACCGCAGAAGAAAACGGAATAGAAATCCACCTGACCAACATTAGCGGAACGGAACCCACCAAGAAAATCCCCGTAACTGAATTTGACATAGATGAAACCACCAATATGATTAACAAATGTCCGGCAGGACACATCCCCATTCGTACCGGAATAAGCCGCGGACAGACATCGGCGCATTTTTCCCTTGAAGCCTGTGCCAATTGTGAGTTGCTCGGACCATGCTATAGTAAAAAGCAGTCCAAGGATTATGTCGTGCGTATCAGCCTCAAGGCAGTGAATACCGGCCGGGAACGAGCAAAAATGAAGGCGAACCAAAAAGAGAACATCAGCAAGCGTGCAGGAATCGAAGGAAGCAATTCAGCGTTGAAGCGTGCGGGGCTGGACAAGCTTAATGTTCGTGGAAAGGCCAAAAGCACGGTGGTATGCGGATTAAAAGTAACTGCACAGAACATTAAGCGATTTATCAAATTCTCGCAAGGCGGATACAAACCCAAGGAATCCAAAATTCCACCGAACAGGATACCTGTCCCCATTTTTAGCTGAAAGGAGTAGAAAAACCAAGAAAACAAGCGTAGCCAAGGGGATTTTTAAATAAAAGACGACGCAATAACACATATTATCATTATATATTTCCTAAATATTGGTTGCTTGCTGAAGTTATCAAGGTTTAGTGAAGTCTTTTTTGTGTTTATGCAGTGGAATCAAAGAATAGTTTTGAAAAACTATGTGATAGGATGAAGGAAACCAAGAAACTTAATGAACTATACAAAGCTGACTATAAAGTGGGACGCAATGACCCATGCCCGTGCGGCAGCGGTAAAAAGTATAAAAAATGCTGTTTAACCCGAGTTTGGCGACATATTTTACCAAACCCTTATAAATCACGGATACAC
>JANLFN010000054.1 GCA_024655885.1 Eubacteriales bacterium
GCCTTTACTTCCTCCAGCACCGCGTCTTCATTGAGGTCTGCCATTGCATCTACCAATTTTTTGCTCATTAAAACATCCTCCTTTACTATATGTATATATAACTATATTATCATAAGTGAACTATAAATACCAGTCTATATTTACTTAAAGAAAGAGCAAACAAATAAAACCTTGACGCCAGTGCATAGAATCACTTGAAAAACAGTAAAAAAACTGATAAGCTTTTATTAGAATATTAAATTGTTTATGTCAAGGAGTTTTTTTTTGGCTTCGACGATCTATGAACGAATAGTTGAGGATATTCGGCAAAAAATTAATAAAGGAATCTATGCCCCCGGGGAGATGATTCC
The DNA here is from genome assembly GCA_024655885.1 of Eubacteriales bacterium. GTDB lineage: Bacteria > Bacillota > Clostridia > Acetivibrionales > JANLFN01 > JANLFN01. The sequence continues at coordinate 351 of JANLFN010000054.1, forward strand.
TTCGGAAAACAGCCTGTGCAGGGAATATGGCGCCTCAAGAATAACCATAAGAAAAAGCCTGGCCCTGCTGGCCGAGGGGGGTTTTATTTATTCGGTTCCGGGAAAAGGAAGTTTTGTGCGCAAGCCCAATAACGACTTTCATATACTCCATTTCAACGAAATGGACATCATTAAAGGGCATGTGGACAAGATCGTGCTTCTTGGAGTCAAAATCATTGTACCGACCGGTGAGCTGATCAGACAGTTGAAAATCAATAAAAACCAGAAAGTGGTTGTAATCCGGAGATTGTTCTATTCTAAAAAGGACCCTTTTGCGTACGACGTCAAATATCTGCCTTATGATAAATGCAAACCCATCGTAGAAGAGGTAATTCAGTATGCAACCTTTCCCGAACTGGTATCTTTGAGTACGCCGCTGTTTTCGCTTAGGAAAGAGCTCACCATCGGAGCTGAAAATGCCCAAGGAGAAGAGCAGAAGGCTTTAAAGGTGGAAAAGGGGCATTCATTGCTGGTAGTAGAGCAGAAGCTGTTTTCTGATGAAGACAAACCCGTAGGATGGGGCAAAATCTATTACAGGGGAGAGTACTGCCATCTTCGCGCGGTTTCGTCATTTAACGAAAGGGTTGTGAAAGCATAATCATCTGTGAAAGCAGACTGGAGGGAAAGCATGAAGGAGTCTATTATTTCAGCGATAATTGACTTGGATGAAGATAAGGTTATCCGGCTGGTAAAGCAAAAGCTTAAGAAAAACTGTGATTCGCTGGCTATTATTGAGGAAGTCCGCAAGGGAGTGGAAAGGGTCGGTGAGCTGTATGAGGAAGGAAAATTCTATATAGCGGATCTGATCATGTCCGGCATGATTTTTGAGGATGTGCTGAAGCTGCTTGATTTCCCTAAAGATGAAGCCTCAATATTGAATAATATTGAGGTTGTATTCGCAACCGTTGAAAAGGACATCCACGATGTGGGGAAAAATATTACCATAAGCCTTTTCAGGTCAAAAGGGATCCGGGTAACGGACCTTGGAGTGGACGTTCCGGCGGATAGGATAGCCGATGAGGTTGAAAAAACAAAAGCTCCCATACTCTGCCTTTCCGGCCTTATCACCTCATCCTTCAGGTCCATGAAAAAAACGGTAAAGCGGCTGGAGGAAAGGCAGCTTCGCAGCAAAGTGAAAGTGATTATCGGAGGCAACGTGAATGAAAAGATAAGGGAATTTGCCGGAGCGGATTACTGGACGCGGGACTGCTCCCAGGGACTGAAGATATGTGAGGAAATCGCTGTGGAAATGCAGAGACATTAAGTCATGCTGTAAATGAATTTTGTCCGCCTGGTCTTATTCCTGGGAATGGGGGTGGTAATTTTATGGAAAATAAAATTCTTACACCTGAAGAAAGATTAAATGCCGCAATAAGACTTGCTCCTGTGGACCGCGTTCCGTGCGCTCCAGCTATAGAAAGCTACGCTGCGAGATTTGCGGGAATTTCTCAGTATGAGTTTTTATTTGACTATAGAAAAGCATTTCACGCCTTCGCCTTTTTAAAGAACCGCTATCCGGTGTGGGATATCCGAAGGTCTTCTTACAACATGTTCTACGGACCATACCAAAAAAAAATAGGGATTTTAAGAAATAGCATTCCGGGTATAGATCTTCCTGCTGATTATGAAATTCAGTTTTCCGAATTTGAAATTATGCACAGGGAAGATTATTTCACCATAATCAAAAACGGGTATGATTTCTATGAAACGGAATATTTTAAGAGGGCGCATGGAACGACGAAAGAGGATATCAAGGAAGCAAAAAAAGAAAAAATTCAAATTCAGTTAAAGGAAATAGAAGCATCAAACAGCTGTGGGCAGGTATACTTGTATGGAGCAGGAACAACATCGGCGGATGAGATGATTTCCTATACCCGATCCTTCCCAGAATTTATAAAGGATCTTTATCAGGTTCCTGAGCTTATGGAAGAAATAATTTCCATAGCCACGGACTTTTCAATCCGCGAATGCAAGGAAACTGTTAAAAAAACCAGTATTCCACGTGTTATGATCGGTATGTCGCGAATGAACGGGCGATATTTTTCTTTATCCTATTTTGAAAAATTTTCATGGAAACATTTAAAGCGCTTGATTGAGAGCTTGATCGTTGAGGATATAACTCCTTTCGTGCATCTTGACGGTGAGTGGAGGTTAAATTTGCCGTATTTCCTGGAACTTCCCAAGAGAAAGATAGTTATAGAACTGGATGGAAATACAGATATTTTCCTTGCGAAAAAAATCCTGGGAGAACATTCATGTTTGCTTGGGGATGTGCCCTCTACCATGTTTGCGGTAGAGACACCGGATGACGTAAGAAATTACTGCAGTCGACTGCTAAAAGAGGTTGGACAAGGAGGGGGATTTATACTCGGTTCCGGGTGCGCTTTGCCTTACCAGGCTGAACATTCCAATGTCGAAGCTTTTTTTAACTGCCTTTCAAATTAGATGGGAAATGCTCCCTGACTTTTTTGACAAAGTCGATACTTTTACGAATAACATATGAAGGCTTACCTGTTTTATTTTTTTTAGATTTTAGAAATTTTTAATAATAACTATTGACACATGATATAACTTGTTATAAACTGTTATTACAAGATGCTATATTTTATAAGAGGGGGTTATCCATGAATAGAAAACTGGTAGATGCAATGGCAGACCTCAATGAAGACGCGGTGCTGGAGGAAGTAAAGGC
>JANLFN010000055.1 GCA_024655885.1 Eubacteriales bacterium
GCGGTTTTTTGAAGGTTTTTTTCAAAATTTAAATCATTGTTCTGTTAAACTTGGGAGCAATGCTGAAGAAGGCAAAATTACAATTTTATGCTATAATTCTACGCTAAAAAGAAAAAGCCGCACTTGGGCGGCTTATGATTTTTTCGGAATTGGTATATGCAATAGCCTCATGAGTTCCCTTTGAGCTTCTACTTCCCTTTCCGCAATAAATCGCTCAAAGGGTTTATCGTCCCTATGGGCTTTTTCCAAAAGCTCAATATACTCATGCCGCAGTATCGGAGGTATTATCACCGGCAGGTATCCGTCCTGAATTAAGACGGTATTCATGGCAAGTCTTGCAATTCTTCCATTACCATCCTTGAACGGATGAATGAAAACAAAACGCTTGTGAAATTGGGCAGCAAACTGTACAGGATGGAAATTTTTTCTTTTGTTTTTGCTCCAAAGGAAAAGATTTTCCATCTCTTTCATTATGTTTTCCGGTTTTGTTACCGGATATTTTGAGCCGGTGATAATCACTTCTATATTTCGGTATCTGCCTGCATATTCTTTTTCAATATTTTCATAGAACATCTGGTGCATTGTTAGTATATCCTTCTCTTGGATTGTCCTGCTTTTTAGCAGGGTGAACATGAAATCGTATGCCCTGGCGTGACCGATGGCTTCCAAGGTATCTTTTAAGGATTTCCCGCCAATCGTAAGCCCATTCTCAAGTAATATTTTCGTTTCGCTTTCAGTAAGGGTATTCCCCTCAAGGGCATTAGAGGACCATGTTAAGCCAATACGGTAATATTCCCTTATCTGCTTCAATAAATCTCCTTCAAAGGGCCTATGTTTATCTATTATTGCTTTATAAGAATCCAATAAATTATATACATCCATTGTTATGTTGCCAACCCTTTGCTCCTTTGTCCATAGCACTACGACCCCGTACTAAGCCCCGCATATTGAGAACTTGACAGGCATTACGGTGTGTATGATTTTATCAGGGTTTACAGTTTTTACTATTAAGTGCTTCTTCCACAGGTATTGACTCCTTTTTTTCCAAAAAGGTTGCCTTCTTTTGTAAGATTATACCATGTTTTGCTTGGTTTTAAAACAGGAAGCTCAACAAAAATTCCGGGGGATATTTAGAGCCAATCCCCCCAGCCCTCTGCTGCTAACATAAAATTGATTGGTATGAAGTTTGGCTTACCCGGGAAAAAGACCCGCGAAGCCATTCTTAACCCTAAAAAAGACAATAAGCATAATAGAACGTGCTTTTGGTAGAAAAAGTTATCTATCGACCTTTACGAACGCATTTGAGCTTGTTAAATCTCTAAGCTCCTTGATGTATTTTGGAGGAACAAAGCTGCCTTCTACAAGGCCTAGTGCAAGAAACTTTGCCAGCCACCTAGCATTGTTGGTGTCTGTTTTGCGTCCAGGAAGATTCTTTACGTGACAAGCATTAGCCAGAACAACTTGTTTTTTTATTTTCTTAACAAAATTAGTTCAAGTCTTTTACCAGTTTTTCCAAGGCCCTCTTTTCGATCCTGGAAACATAAGAGCGCGATATTCCCAGCATCTTGGCAATCTCCCGCTGGGTTTTCCGGACGCCGTTCACCAGGCCGAAGCGGAGCTCCACCACCTTTTTCTCGCGCTTTCCCAGGTACTTTATCCTTTTTAACATCTGCTTGAATTCCACGTTGTTTTGAACAATATCCAATACTACCTCCGGGTCTGTTCCCAGCACATCTATCAACGATATTTCGTTGCCCTCCTTATCAATTCCGATGGGGTCATAAAGAGAAACCTCCCCTTTATTCTTTTTGGTGGCCCTAAGATGCATCAAAATCTCATTTTCTATGCAGCGGGCCGCGTACGTGGCAAGCTTTGTCCCCTTGCTCATGTCAAAAGTATTAATCGCTTTGATCAGTCCGATGGTCCCGATAGAAATGATGTCATCCCGATCATTGCTCACGCTGTCGAACTTCTTTCCGATATGCACCACTAGGCGCAGGTTGTGTTCGATCAGGATATTCCTGGCGTTCACATCACCAGCTTTAACCAGTTTGAGATAATAGCTCTCCTCTTCATCCGAAAGAGGCTGGGGAAATGCATTATTACTGAGATAATATGCAAGGAGCAGCAAACTCTGTAATAATGCTGCAGCAGCAATCACTGCCGAGCCAAGCCCCATTCCAAGAACACCTCCATTTTCCGGTCGTTCTTTATAATATGGGAGATGCCGGGAAAAAGTGCCTGTCTACAAAAATTTATAAATTTTTTGTTTTAAACAATCACTGCCAGATTTGTTAGATTATTTTTGTATACATTTTTAAATTTAGCGCAAGCTAAAAAAGGATTCAAAAAAACAAAAAAGGAGGTTGTAAAATGTCCCGCAATACCAACAAACCGGCTGTTCAGGGCGCAAAACCCGGCCTAAACAACCTTAAATACGAAATGGCCAGTGAACTTGGCCTCGGCAACTATGCCAGCATTGACAAAGGGAGCTTGAGTTCCCGTCAAAACGGTTATATCGGTGGATACATGGTCAGGAAAATGATCCAGTTCGCCGAAGAGAACTTGAAAGGAACCACTTAATCCAGTTTTCGGTCCCCGGTTTATTAAAAACGAAAATAAAAAACCAGCAAGGAGAGCGCCTTGCTGGTTTTTATTATGAACATTTTTCGTCTCATTCGTTTACGGCCTTGCTCACCGCCGCATCTCCCGTCTCCGGTTTTTTCGCCTCATCCGGCGGCGATGGCGGGCGCGTATCCGTGCAGTAAAACCCTGAACACTTGTAAACAATCCCCACATTCCTGCCTATCAGTCTGTAAACGGGTGAACCGCAGCTCGGGCAGGTTTCCAGGGCTTTTTCCTTTATCCCCTGGTAAACGGTAAATTTGCCGCATTGAGGGCAGCGATAATCGTAGTTTGGCATGCGTCCACCTCCTTTTCAATTTTTCCCTTAAAAATTTTATGGCTTTTATGGGTCCCTGTCAAGCCGGTTTTGTTTAGAGCTTTTTGCGATGTAAGCTATTTTTATGATTTTCTAATCGCAAATCAA
>JANLFN010000007.1 GCA_024655885.1 Eubacteriales bacterium
GTGTATAAAAACGCCGAAAACCCTTTAAAATCAAGGGTTTTCGGACAAATTGTGGTGGAGCATAGGGGATTCGAACCCCTGACCCCCACGTTGCGAACGTGATGCTCTCCCAGCTGAGCCAATGCCCCACAGGTGTAATGCCGGAAATGCACTTTCCCGGCCTCTGTCCCCGCCTCCAGAACTAAATTCTGTCACGGTTTCTCACAAATAAAAGCCTCCAGGATTCCGCCCGAAGGCCTTGGTGGGGAATGTTGGATTCGAACCAACGACTTCTACCGTGTGAAGATAGCACTCTCCCACTGAGTTAATCCCCCGTATGCTTTTATAATATCCTTGTTTTATTCTGTTGTCAAGAGATTGTAAGCAGTCCTTTATAATATTTTGTCTTACTCTTTATATTTACGAAGATTGAAGCTATAATAAAAATGTAATAAATAGTTTATAATGGAATCTTGTTTTTAAAGTGGCAGGTAAATTTAATAAAAACTTAATAGTTTTGATACAGGATTTATATATATATATGTTAACATAAAGTATGACAGTTTCTTTCACAGGAAGTGATTGGTATGATCCGAATCCCCTTCGGTATTGTAGAAGAAAAAAATATAGTTAACGGAATTATTTATCTGGAAGGATGGCAATATAAGATCCTGGCCTTTGATAAGAAGACCAAGGATTATATTGTCAGCCTCATGGGCAAATGTGCGTAATTAAAAGCTATAAAACCGTAAGACAAAAATAGCCCTCCGGCGGTTCTTTTTTACAGAAATTTTCTTTCACAATCAACCGCAGCTCTGTTACGGCCATCGGAAAAAGCACGGCATAGAATGACAGCCAATGTTGATAAATAGTTTAAAAAATTACAAAAAAAATGATATACCGGGAAAGTTATATTAACTATAATATATTTATGTTTTGTTTTTAGTCATATGAATTTACATTTTCCTGGGAAAGCCTTGAACAAGGCTTATTATTTTTTCCTACGCAGCGGATCATTAGCGGTTGCATTATGGCCATTGTAAATTTTCAAAAATCGCCAGTTTTCTGGACTTTGGAAGCGTCATCCAGCCTAAAGCCTTGCTTCGAGTATTCGTATATCTCGGCTACAATGTTGAACAGTGAACAGCATCAATTCAAGGAAGTGCTGCACTCATTTACTGAGAGTAAAAACTTTTTTTTAAAAAGCATTTGACTTTTAAGAAAGACCTTGCTATAATAATCAATGTCGTTCGGCGGTGATTCGATGCTCCCTTGAGTGGAAAACCGGATGCTCAAGGGGTGAAAGCCGGTTTGACATGCGCCATTAGCTCAGTTGGTAGAGCACCTGACTCTTAATCAGGGTGTCCCGGGTTCGAGTCCCTGATGGCGCACCAGATTTTAAAACCCTTGGATTCCAAGGGTTTTTTGTTTTGTACGGAAAAGCCATATATGCAGAATGAAACATAATAGGCGGTTTCCTCGTGACACGAAGCTTATTCACTCAGGAGAATTTAGAAAAACAGCAACTATCTTAAAAAGCAAGCAACAATAACCAATACCCCCAAAATACATCTATAAATGGTAAATATTCCAAACCCTTTGCTTTTCAAATAATCCAGCAGAAATTTTATACTTAATGCACCTACCACAGCTGCCGTTATCATGGCGGCGAAAAAATGCGCCTTATCTATAGAGGTATTGACCAAATCCTTTGCATGATACAATGCATCTCCCAGGATTATCGGAGCTGACATTAAAAATGTAAACCTGGCAATGGATTCCCTGGTCATCCCTAAGAGACGTCCGGCTGACATTGTTATTCCGGAACGTGATATCCCTGGTATTACTGCAAAAACCTGTGCAATACCTATGATTATGCTACGTTTAATTCCTGTTTCAGTGATATTCACCGTTTTGTTTCCGTATTTATCCGCCAAATACAGGATAATACCCATGACTATCAGCATAACGCCTATCAAGGCAGCGTTCCTGAAATTCTCCATATGCTTGTCAAGTAAAACACCGAACAAGCCGCCAGGTATCGTCGCCAGTACCAAACTCCAAAACAGCTTTCCATCTTGTGTTTTGGGTTTTGTTAATCCTGCACCGATAATTCTGATCCAATCTCTTATAAAAAACAATATCACAGCTATGGCAGTACCTAAATGCAAAGCAACATCAAATACAACTCCCGGGTCCTTCCATCCGAACAACCATGGCAGCAATACTAGGTGTGCGGTGCTGGATATCGGCAGAAACTCTCCTATTCCCTGCACGATTCCATATATTATTGCTTGTAATATACTCATATATTTCTCTCCTTGGAAAACTATTTATGTACAAGCAAAAATATTATAAAAATAGACTTAGAAAAGCATTAAAAACAGATTAGAATTTAATTAAAAGAAATATTTAAGTACCTCTTATTAAAAGCTGCTTACAGCAGGATTAGCATCAGATTAAAACCTGCCGGCTTTTATAATCCGGCAGGTAAACAATATTTCTCTAATATAAACTGCAAACCTTGGTTTATAGGTTTCGCAATTCCTCTACGACCGGGCGCTTTGAAATCGACTTTACCATATACGAGGCAATGACCGCAGATAGGACCGCTGCTACAGCCAACAGGGCAAGATAACCCCATGGCACCGCTAAAAATTCGGGAGGCGGGTCGAATACTCCTGTAAGAACCTTTACAAGCATTTGCGCAATTCCCGTTCCTAGAAGTATGCCTGAAATGCTCCCTCCAAAGAACATGATCAGCACTTCGCTCCATATAAACGCATCGATTTGTTTTCCGTTTGCGCCGACGGTTTTCAATATGGCAAAGTTACGTTTCCGTTCGGCAAGGCCAAGAGCCAGCACCAATCCGACAGATCCCGCAAGAAGCAGCACCGCAAAAGCCAGTTCGATTGAAGTCAAACCATGCAGGTCCACTGATGTCAGACTGGAGTTTATAAGCTTCTGTGCCGAACCTATATCGGATACTCGTACATCTGCGGTCCCAAGGGCTTTTGCCACCTCTGCCGCAAGTTCCGCAGGATTTCCGGATGTACGCACAAGCATGATTTCGGAGGCGCTGTTTCCGGTCTTTTCCGCAATATAGCCGGCATTTGCCACAAGAAAAGAGTCTTTCGGGGCTGTCGGAAATTCCCGTACAATACCTACAAATCGGAATGGGACTATATGATACTGATGGTCTCGGGCATCCTGAAGCCTCAAATTGATGGTATCCCCCATCTGAAGCTGGAAGTCCCTGACCGTCTCTTCAGAAACCAGCACTCCATCTCGGTAGTTTTCAAGAGTTTTAAGAGTTTGTGCGGCGTTGTGGTTTCCGAAATATGCATCCGATATGGTTGTAGCGTCGCCGATATGCCCGGGGTCAATCCCGTATATGTCCTGCAGGTCGTTGCCGACATAGGCAAACCTGTGCTGCATCAGCTGTATCCCTGATGTGCCGGGAAGAGACTTCACCTTTCCAATGCGGCTGTCTCCATTTTCAAAGGGCACGATTCCCGTAACGGTCACATCCGATCCATTGGTCAGTTCGGCGTCTACTCCGGCCTGCATATTGTAGGTGGTATTGAAAATGGAGGTCGATACTGCAAAGGATACTGCAAGAGCCACAAGCACAATGCCACCAGTCACAAATCTTTTCTCGCGTGAAAGCGACGCCGAGACAATGACGGAAAGTCTTTTTGCTATCGGCCTTATTATCCCGGATACTGCATTTTTCCCTTTTCTGAGCACGGCGTCGAATATCCGGAGTGCAAACAGCACTCCGCCCGCCCATAAGCAAAAGGGTGCTATAAAGGCTTCATAGTTTACCGATATCGCAGCGACCCCCTCAGGCGCCAGAACTACCTGATAGCCCGTGCTGGCTGTTCGCCAGAACTCAAAGGCTGAAACGGCAAGCAATATCAGGTCGAGGTAAATTTGCTGCCAGACTGGCTTTGAATATATCCGCGTATTTTTGAAGGTTAAGGCAGGCCTGCCTCTCAAATCCCTCCAGACAGGATACAAAACTGCGGCGGTCGCCAGTACTAATCCTACAAGAGCCGAAAATACCGTCCAGGCAGGCGTCAGGCTTGCTGTTGACATTCCGTTCGGAATCGTCAGGTTATTTACGGCAATAGAGATTCCAATACCCAGTATACTGCCGCCCAAACCTGCGATAATTCCTTCTACTGATTGAATCCTAATTATCTGTGCCGAAGACGCTCCATACATTCTAAGAAGCGCCTGCCCCTTTTTCCTGTGTTCCCTTCCGGAGCCTGTGATGAATATTACCAGCAGTGCAGCCAATATGGCGCCGGGAAGTCCCAGGAAGAGGAACAGGACCTTTGCATAGAGCGCATCCTCTCTCACAGTCGAAAGCTTTGCCGCTATGTTGTCGCCTACTATGCCGCTGCCGGAAATTTTTGCTTCAAGGTTGTTGGCAAGCCGCTGCACATATATATAAGCTGCATTGGGGTCGGCAGGCAGGCTTCTGTCAATTCTTACATGCAGCTGCATCCTTACGGAATCCGGGCGGACCGTTGCCTGGCCGTCAAAAAGCTCGTGCCACTGTTGCTCGGGCATCAGGAGTATATTGTCGGGAGGCGCCTGGGGGGCGGCATTGGACGGAAGTCCTATACCCTGGAAAAGGGAGTCTGCATTTGGAAGGTCTACGACGCCATCGACCTTCACTGTAACGGGGGACAGCCCCGTACGCATTATACTTACGGTATCACCTGGCACAACATGCAGGTTGGCTGCGGTCTGCTGTGCGACGAGCACGCCGTCCGACGCTCCTACAAGTCCGCGTATCTGGCCGGGAAACTTCTTCTCGAATGCAGTACTGATTCCCAGAACCTTGCCTGCTCCTGTTGTCTGTATGGTGCCGCCCGTTTCCGCCTGAAAGCCCTGCACATCCGCATAACCTACCTTTTCCAGCGCCGTATATGCCGTAGTCTTTGCTATGGCATCCTGCACCTTCTGCACGTCCGTGCCCGGCACCAGCTGTACCTGCCAGTCCGTGGGATTGTCCCTTACCGTACGTGCTGTCATAGTCGCACCGCTGTAAGCTACAAATGAGCCGATGGATGAAAGCAGCGATACGGTCAGGGCAACGCCGGCAATAACTCCCGCCATACGTCCGGACCGTTGTTTGAAAATCCCTTTTATCCATTTACCAATGTTCATACTGCTTCCACCTCCAAAATACCGTATTGCATCTTCCATTTTTTATCCATGCGTCTTGCCACATCCCTGTCGTGTGTAGCAATCACGAGGGCAGTATCGGTATCCCGGATATGTTCGAAAAGCACCCCGAGCAAATGGTCGGCAGTTGTATGGTCAAGCTGTCCTGTAGGCTCATCGGCAAGTATTACCTTCGGCCTTGTGGATAGAGCCCGCGCCACCGCAGCTCTTTGAAGCTGTCCCCCGGACAGCTCGTCCGGCTGCTTGTTGGCAATATCCATAAGCCCCATGATTCGCAGCAAATCCTCAGCCGTATTCTTCGCCTCTTCATAATCATGGTCCAGAAGCAGCAGCGGCAGCGCGATATTCTCCAGTACATTCAATGATGACACAAGGCTCCTTGTCTGGGAAACAAACCCCAGCCGGCCCGGTCTGAGCGATTCCGGTCCCCCGAGAAGAGGCCATGAAACAGAACCCGTCGTCGGCTTATCCAGTCCCCCCATAATATGAAGCAGGGACGACTTGCCGCTGCCCGAGGGTCCCACAACGGCTATCCGGTCGTGGGGCAGCACTCTGCACGAAGCCGATTTCAAGGCTTCAACCCTGATACCTCCCTGATTGTACGTGCGGACTGCATTTTCAACTTTTATAAAACAATCTGGTTTATCCATATAATATTCAGCACTCATCAACTACCCTCCCGTCACGAAGATATACCACACGGTCGGCATGGGATGCCAGGCTGCCACTGTGAGTGGCTATCACAGCCGCGCCTCCATCCCTGCAATACTGTTCGAACAGGCGGATGATCTGTCTTTCCGTTTCTGCATCCACTTCGCCTGTCGGCTCGTCTGCAAGCAGTATTTTCGGATTTGTGGACAGCGCTACCGCTATGGCGGCACGCGCGGCCTCTCCTCCCGAAATTCCGGCAGGATAGGCGTGAGCCTTGTGGGAGAGCCCTACAGCTTCAATAAGCTGCATTGCCCGTTTTCTGTCTACTTTTCTTGCCAGTTGCATCTTTAATAAAATATTGTCATATATTGAAAGTCCGTTGAACAAAGTCCCCGACTGGAGCATAATACCTATATCCGTCGCACGGACCGACGCTCTGTACGCCTCAGGTTTTCTGCTGAGCCTTTTCCCCAAAATCGCAACATATCCGCCGTCCGGCTCGTCAATTCCCGAAAGGCATGAAAGCAGTGTCGACTTGCCGCTGCCCGACGGTCCCATCACTGCAACAATCTCACCCGCTTTCACGCCCATACTTACACCCCTCAAGGCAAGCGTTTCTTCATCTTCCGTATGATAAAACCGGTAAAGGTCAATTGCCTCCAATAACGTCATAATTACCTCCACTTAAAATTCTGAGATATATAATTCCATTGGTCGACATTGTCGGCTCCAAGTGGTGCCCAAACCTTTACCACTGCCATTTTCCCGCCTTTATAGAAGTAGAAATTCTGATTTTCCAAACGTATCTGCTTGTTGGTTACAGGATCCGGGTCTGAGTTTGAATCATAGGAAATAATAAACGCCTGTTGTCCTGAAAGTTTTGCCGCTTTAATACTTTTTATCTTAACCGCTCTTCCCGTATTCACCAAATCTGCAGCCTGGTTTTTACTTATACTGTCAAGCGTAACCGGACCTGTCACATCAATGATATTTACCTGTAGGCCGTCAAATTTGTCTACAAATTTGACATCGCCCCCGTTTTCCGTACGCGCCCATCCTTCCGGTGTCTGGAGCTCGTAACCGCCTGTGGGAGAAGAATATTTGACAAACACCTGGGTGTCGGGAATGTCCCCGGGGGGGTTCTTTTCAGGTGCAACGGCTTTTTCGCCTGAAGTATTGACCGTAGTGCCACCTGTAGTATTTGCTGCGGCAACGCCGGCAGCATCCGTTATTGCAGCGGTAGAACCCGGGGCGCTCGCAGTTGCCTGATTTGTCGAACTCTGAACCTGCCCTTGTGTCGTTGAGGGCGTATTTTGCCGGACCTGACTGCTTCCCTGACCGCATCCGCTTAGAACTGCCGTGATAATAATAAAAATGGCCAGACTGAGACCTGCTTTTTGCAACATAAAAGCAACCTCCTCGCAAGGAAAATAAATTTCAGGATTCATCAACCTGATATTGCAAATTATGATATCACTGAATTATAAACCGGTTAGAAAAGTATTAGAATTGGATTAGAATTAAATTAGAATTGAATCAAAAATATTATTTAGCAGGAAATTCAACGGTTATACTGGTCCCCTCGCCAACAATACTTTCGGCTTTTATCTTTGCATTGTGCGCATCTGCAATCCATTTGACAATAGATAACCCGAGCCCGCTTCCGCCGGTTTCTTTCGCCCTTGCCTTGTCTACCCGGTAAAAACGGTTGAAGATCCGGTTAATGTCCTCTTGCGGAATACCTATTCCAGTATCCTTTATATTTATCATTATTGTATTCTTATTTTTATAAGCCCGTATATCAATGGCCCCATTGGCAGGCGTAAATTTTATACTGTTGTCGATCAAAGCCCGAAGCATTTGCTTAAGCATTTTCCGATCGGCGAATAATGAAATTTCTTCATCCGCACCGTATTGTATGGAATGTTCCTGAGAAATCAACCTGCTTTCCCTGCCCACCTCATCAATCAATTCATTCAAACTGAATTCCGATTTTTGCAGTTTTTGATATCCGCTGTCCCCTCTTGCCAAAAAAAGCAGCTTTTCAATCAATTCGGTCATTCCCGAAGTTTCGTTTTTTATTGCATTGATGGACTCCTGGAGGACATTTCTGTCTTCCTTTCCCCAGCGATCTATCAGGCCTATATATCCCTGTATGACCGATATAGGCGTCCTCAGTTCGTGCGAAGCATCGGATACAAATTGGTTCTGTTTTTCGAAAGACAGCTTGAGCCTGTCGATCATTTCATTAAAGGTTCTGGCAAGCCTGGAAAGTTCGTCGTCGGTTTGACTTACCTCTATCCTGCGATCAAGGTTATTGATGCTTATACTTTGCGCTGCTTTTGTGATCCTGTCGATAGGAAAAAGCATTCTCCTGCTTATCAGATAGCCGACAATCAGGGAAATTGCAATTCCGGCCAAATCTGCGCCTGCCATAAAGATAAACAGGATCTTCAGGAACAAATATTCCTTCTCCATATTTCCTGCAACCTGGATGTATGCCGTGACCTTGCCGTCAGATAAAACCTCTTTGTTCTTAACTATAATATGAAGTCCATTTTCTTTTATTTTTCTTATTGAACTGGCTTCCGAGGTAAACTGTATTGCCGACCATTTGAAGTTGTTCAATGAATTTACCACAACGCCTTCAGAATTTGCTATTCTTATATTGATTGTAGGGTCGAACTCAACTTCTCTAATCAGTTCAGGGTCATCCAGCGACATTTTTTCACCGGGAGATCCCTTAATACTGTCGGCAATCGTATCGCATGTAAAGTTGACCTTTTGTATGGTCTGGTTTATCAAGAATAATTTTATTCCGTAAAGCACCAATGCATTCAACAGTATCAGTACCAGTGAGAATATGGATGCATAAAGAATAGTCAGCTTCCATGAAATTTTTGTGAATTTGAACAAGTTAATCCCCATTCTTTTCCTCCCGGAGCATGTATCCGACTCCGCGCACCGTCTGTATCAATTTGGCATTGTATGGGGTATCCACCTTGCTTCTCAAATATCTGATATATACGTCCACAACATTGGTATCTCCTGCATAATCATAACCCCATACATTTTCAAGTATCTGATCCCGGGTGAGGACAATATCCTTATTCTTAAGCAAATATTCCAAAAGATCGTACTCTTTCTTTGTCAGTTCAATTTCTTCATTACCCCGCATTACCTGATGCTTTGACGGGTCCATCCTCAAATCGCCGGCAACAAGATTCTTTTGTGGTTTTTCATGCTGGATGTTTTTCCTTAGTGCAGCCCTTATCCGCGCTAAAAGCTCTTCGATCACAAATGGTTTTGTAATATAGTCATCGGCCCCGATATCAAGTCCCATTACCTTATCAGTCGTTTCATCCCGTGCTGTAAGCATAATAACAGGCACCTTTGAAAATTGCCTTATTCTTCTGCAAACCTCCATGCCGTTAATTCCGGGAAGCATAATGTCCAGCAGGACCAGGTCGGGTTCGTATTCTTCAACTTTTCTAAGGCCGCCTCTGCCGTCATATTCTATCTCGACGCCATAGCCTTCATGCTTCAATTCAAGCTCAAGAAATCGTGCTATCTGTTTTTCATCTTCAATAATCAAAATTCTTACCGGAAGCATCAATATATTCTCCTGTCGTATTAGCATTCAAGATAATAATCTATTCTACCAAATTAAATAGACGGTGTACAGGCCGATAAAGCAAATTAAGTCACGTGGATTCATAATAAATGAACCGGATTAGAATAATATTAAAAAGAGATTAAAGGTAGATTAGAAAACGACTGACGACTTCTAATGTGTTTCTAATGTGACTTTAATCCGCTTATAATTTTAACAAAATACAATCATCATGATATATAAATGTTCAGGCAAAGCGTTATTTCAGGCAACGGGAGGTCATATATTTGACAGTTTTGATACCTGCATATAAACCCGGCGATAAGCTTGTGAACCTTGTCAGCCAGATTAAGGCTTCCTCTGTATTTACCATTGTAGTTGTAAATGACGGTAGCGGCAGTGAATATGACCGGATCTTCAATGAGGTTGAAAAGCTCGGTTGCAAGGTTCTAGTACATCGCACCAACAGAGGAAAGGGTCGTGCACTTAAAACCGGCTTTGAATATATACTTAAAAAAACAGGTGAGGTTGACGGTGTTGTAACAGCAGATGCAGACGGGCAGCACCTTGTGCCGGATATATTGTCGGTTGCTGCTTCGGTTATAGCATATCCGGGCAGTATTGTACTCGGTGAGCGGAAGTTTACTGGTAAAGTCCCGCTGCGCAGTATTATCGGCAACAAGATAACCCGCCTTGTATTCTCATTAGTCAGCGGGCTGGAGGTGCGCGACACCCAGACCGGTCTTCGCGGCTTTTCCATGTCTGTATTGTCCTGGCTTGTCACTGTAGAAGGCGAGCGTTTTGAGTATGAAATGAACATGCTTCTCAAGGCAAAAAATTGCAATATTGAATTTAAAAGGGTAGATATCAGCACTGTCTATCCGGAGGGCAACCATTCCTCACATTTTCATACAGTAAGGGATTCCGTGCTGGTATATCTTCCAATTTTAAAATTTTGCTTATCCAGCCTGTGCGGTGCAGCAGTGGATTATGCCTCACTGTTTGTAATCGCCAGGTTTACCGGCAGTCTCCTGATAGCCGTGGTAGGAGCCAGAGTCCTGAGCTCTGCTGCGAATTTCATTTTGAACCGCTTATTTGTATTCAGTCGTGCCGCATCCGGAAGAAAAACCATTCAAACGGCGTTAAAATACTATGCTCTTGTATGTATAATCCTTGCCTCAAATTATTTCCTGCTGCGTTTTTTTACAGTCTGCGGTATACGGCTGTTCTGGAGCAAAATTTTGACGGAGGCCATTCTCTTCCTGTTCAGCTATATTATGCAGCATCTTTTTGTTTTCAAAAGCAAAAGCAATTTGGTGAATCGGAAATCCAACGCCTTATCTTAGTTTCCACTTTCCTTATAATTATATTACATCGCTTTTTCCACTATAAACGTCAAAGGAAACATGACCTGTCATACTGGAATTAAGTGCGAAGGGTCTATATCTGCTCTATGTGCCAATTCTTCTTGGCTTAAGCCTCTCTCATTTCTTATAGTTCTTATCCTGTCTCCTACAATTTTCGCTATGTCACTCATTTTGCCACCCCCACCATTAAAAAGAATATATTATGCTTGTTGCAGCACAGACAAGAGCATATTAGTCATAATATATATTTTTTTGTCTAATATGTCTTGACATATATCTAAAGTTTTCCTATACTTTTATTACATGAATTTAATTACTCTTTTAGAAAAATAAGGTAAACACTAGAAAGGAATGGGTATCTGGGAAAAAAGCTTGAAAAAGAGCAAAGAAAAAATCGGAGCATTGTAATTTATTACATGAACAGGGGAAAGCCAATAAGAGGAATATTTCAAGGTGGTGATTTTTTGAATCTATTGGAGTACTATTACAAAACCGAAGATAAATTAGGCCCTGCTGTAAGTTATATATTACTTGGAATATTGGCTTTGCTGCTTATAGGTATTACTATTTATAATCGTAGACAAGATAAGAAAAAAAGAGGTAGATTTTAGTCTATCCTTCGTTTCGTAAATTATATCTCCCATGTATTTTCTATAAATACATTTAATTTTTTAGAAAGGTCTATTTCATAGTATTCTTGAAGCTTTTTGCTCTCTTCGTCATAAATGATTCTCACCAGAGGTCTGGTAGGCATATCCTTATTAACCTTGACAACAAGGCCCCGGGCTTTTGTATTCAAAATGACCCCTGTACCCACAGGGTATAGCGTTACAAACCTTACAAAGGTATCGACGATCCGCTGGTCAAAATGGTGTGTCCCTAAGGACGTAATATACTCGATCACCTCATGGGGCTGCAGCTTTTTCCTGTATACCCTGTCGGAGGTCAGCGCGTCGTAAACATCCGCAACAGCCACTATTCTCGCAAACTGATGGATGTTGTCGCCCTTCAGCTGAAGAGGATAACCGCTTCCGTCATACCTCTCGTGATGCCCAAAAGCAATAAAGGCGGAGACCATATGAATCTTGCCGCTTTTTTTTAATATTTCATAGCCATAGATGGTGTGTTTTTTTATCTCTTCAAATTCATCAATCGTGAGCTGTGAAGGCTTTTTTAATATCTCTTCGGGAATCCGCAGTTTACCGATATCATGCAGCAGGGCACCGACGCCAAGCTCCTTCAGCCTGTCCATATTGAAACCCAAACCGATCCCTATAATGAGGGACAATATGCATACATTAACAGAGTGTTCAAAGGTGTAGTCATCAACAGATTTTATATCTGAAAGGATTAGCAGAATATCGTCATTGTTCAGGAGATCATTGATAATTCTATTTACTGTTTCCTGTATTCTCGTTGTATTTGCAAGAGCATAGTTGTTCATCAGATTTTTCACAAGTACCGTTGCCTCTGTTCGTGTCTCCTGGCAAATTACATCCTGCCCATCTATTTCTCGAGATATTTCATCCTCGATGTACAACTCGGTGATATTATTGTCTCTAAGCTTATCTATATATTTTTTCTTAAGTTCTTCACCGGATGTAAGCAAGATCCGTCCGTCGGGAGTAAATATGGCTTTTGCAACTTTTGCACCCGGCACGATATTATCTATATGTACTTTTCGCATCTAACGTCCTCCAACGTTGTTGTCATTTGTGTGAAGGTTATGGTGCGGTAACATTCCAAACATAAAATAATGCGAACAGAAACCACATTATAAAAATGTTATTTATTTCCTTTATGCTTTTAATTAATTCGACACATATTTTTAAATTCCTGCAATCCTTAATAAAATAAGTGGTTTTACGCATTTCTATTAACAGGATTTGGATTTCTTTGTGCAAAAAAACATTAGATTGAAAAAATAAAATTTTATGTTTATTTCTGTTACCGCCATAAAATTGATTTCAATAATTATGAAAAATTATGAAAGAATAAATTTATCGGTAATGCTTCTGAATATCTTTCAATTGTTGAAATTATAATCTTAGAAATCATTCGACCAGATAAATCGCGGAAATAATTTTATAAGGAATCGTTTGAATTCCCGCCATATTCACTAAGGGAATTGAAGCGCGAAAATATATAAACGCAAAATTATTTTCGCGTTCAATATAGATAAAAGTTTTGCAGGCTCGGGCATGATTTACAGGACGGTTGCAGCATTTACGGCATTTTAATTTTCAAAAGCCAGCGGTTTTCTGTTTTTCGAAAACGCTCCTCACCTAAAGCGGAAATGGGTTCTTATTTAAAAGCCAGGAAAGGAAACAGCCCTGCCGCTCGTTCCCTTTTCTTCGGTAAATCAATGGTTCAGCAGCCCTTTTACCACCCCAAGCACATCATCCCTTAAAGCCGCCATTTTTAGCTCCGCCCTTTCCATATCCACGGCGGATGTCCCAAAATAGATTTTTATCTTGGGTTCGGTACCGGAAGGCCTTATACAAAACCAGGAGCCATCCTGCATTTCATAATACAATACATCCGACTTGGGCAGAGTCAGTACCTCCGTTTTTTTTGTCCGCAAATCCCAGCGCTGGCTCCTTTCATAATCTCTTATGGCCGCAACTTCAGAAGTGTTGAACCTTTCGGGCTTCTTTTCCCTTAAGCGGTCCATGGTTTTTTTAATTTTGGCCAATCCTTCTATTCCATCAAGGCCAAAGGAAGAAACGCTTTCAACGAAGTACCCGTACTTCTTATAAATTTCCTGCAGCCCGTCGTAAAGCGACATACCCCTGGTCTTGTAATACGCGGCCATTTCAGCAATAAGCATGCATGCTACCACCCCATCCTTGTCCCGTGCAAATGTACCGGCAAGGTACCCCAGGCTTTCTTCAAACCCAAACAAAAACTTCTTGTCCCCGTATTCGTCCAGAAGCTTTATTTGCTCTCCTATAAACTTAAATCCCGTTAAAACCTCCACAAGCTCCACAGCATAGCTCTCAGCAATCTTCCTTGCAAGCTCTGTGGTAACAATGGTTTTTACAACAAATCCGTTTTGAGGAAGCTGCATTTTAGACTTTTTCTGTGAAAGAATGTACTCCAGTAAGAGGCAGCCAATCTGATTTCCCGACAGTATAATATAGTCTCCAGCAGAATTTCTCACCGCCACTCCTACCCTGTCGCAGTCAGGGTCGGTTGCAATAATCAGGTCCACGTTTTCCTTCTCCGCCAGGTCCATTGCAAGCGAAAACGCGCTTTTTTCCTCAGGATTCGGTGATTTTACCGTAGAAAATTCGGGGTCAGGAAGCTCTTGCTCCCGGACAACAAGAACATTCTTAAACCCAATCTCGTCTAAAATTCTTCTCACCGGCTTATTTCCTGTGCCGTGCAAAGGAGTAAACACCAGCTTAAATGAATCCCCGACCGCCCCGGCAAAATCGGGGTTGATACTCAAGGTCTTCAATCTTGATATGTATTCATCGTCTATCTCCTTGCCTATCACCTTCAGCATGCCTTTTTTTACCGCTTCATTTTTATCCATCAGCTTTACACGGGTTATATCGGTCAGCCGGTTCATTTCTTCCAGTACGGCGTTTGAACCCTCCAGGGACAGTTGGGCGCCGTCCTCGCCATAAACCTTATAGCCGTTATATTCCTTGGGGTTATGGCTGGCCGTTATAACAATACCTGCCTTAGCCCCCAGATGCCTTACTGCAAATGAAAGCTCGGGAGTTGGCCTTAACTCATCAAACAAATATGCTTTAATGCCGTTTCCCGCAAACACCCGGGCAGCTTCCAGCGCAAATTCCGCCGACTTGTTGCGTGAGTCGTAGGCAATCACGATCCCTTTGCTCTTAGCTTCTTCTCCCTGCTTGCCGATATAATTGGCAACCCCCTGGGACGCTCTTCGGACGGTATATCGATTCATCCTGTTTGTTCCGGCCCCGATAATGCCTCTTAAGCCGCCTGTTCCAAACTCCAGGTCTTTATAAAACCTTTCCTCTATCTCCTTCTCTCTGTCTTTGATTTTATCCAGCTCTTCCCTGGTTTCCTTATCGAAGTATTCGTTTTGCATCCAGAATTTAAAGTTTGAAAGGTAGTCCATAGAATTCCTCCACGTAAACAATCATACAAAAATAGTATAACACTAATTTTTTTAAACACACAAATGATATTTTACCAAAATAAAAAGAAATAAAACACAAATGTTCTATTTCTTTTTTAACCTATGTTTACCTTGTACCATCCAAATTACGCTCACAGTATGATGCAGATCAACCCTCCGCTGCCCTCATTGATAATTTTCTGCAGGGTTTCCTGCAGCTTGAGCTGGGCATCTTCAGGCATCCTGTACAGCTTGTTATGGAGTCCTTCACTCACAAGCTCGTGCAGCGATTTTCCAAACATGTTGGATTCCCATATCTTGCGTTTGTCATTTTCAAATTCTTTTAACAGATAGTTGATCAGCTCTTCCGACTGTTTTTCTGTTCCCACCAGGGGGGCTATCTCCGTTTCAATATCCGCCCTGATCATATGAATGGACGGGGCGCTGGCACGCAGCTTAATGCCGAATTTATTGCCCTGCTTGATAATCTCTGGCTCCTCCAGCGACATTTCTTCAAGCTGTGGGGATACGATGCCGTACCCTTTTACCTTGACCTCGTGCAAGGCATATTCCACTCTTTCATATTCCTTCTTCACCCTGGACAATTCCTTCATGATGCCGATGAGCTTATGCTCGCTTTCAATATCCAGACCCGTCATCTCGCTGAGTGTCTGGTAAAACAACCCGTCTGCCGTACTCACTTCAACAAGTATGGTCCCATCCCCCAGGTTAATCCTGTCTACATTGGCCTTCTTAATAAAATCATATTCTCCAAACTTTCCTATGGAGTCTTTAACTTCTCTGATTTTTCCAACGCCCTTGAATACTTCCCTGATGGCGTTTAACATTTCGACTCTAAGCCAGTAGTCTTCATCCAAGGCTTCAATCCACCTTGGAATATTAATTCCGATTTCGCAAATCGGAAATTCCAGCAGAATTCTTTCCATGATGTTGTTCACATCTTCAATCCTCATTTGAGCACAGTTCATATTGATTACAGGTACTTCATATTTCCCTTCAAGCTCTTCCTTTAACCGTAAAGTGTCATCGTCGTATGGCCTTGTGGAGTTTAATACAATGACAAAGGGCTTGTTAATCTCCTTTAATTCACTAATAACCCTCTTCTCTGCGTCTACATATTCCTCCCGGCTAATATCCGTTATACTTCCATCCGTTATTATCACCAGGCCTATGGTGGAATGTTCATTGATAACCTTTTTCGTGCCGATTTCCGCTGCCTCTTCAAAGGGGATCTGGTAGTCAAACCACGGTGTTGTCACCATCCTTGGAGCATTGTTTTCCATATGGCCGATGGCACCCTTTACCAGGTATCCCACACAGTCAATCAACCGGACTTTAAGCTGCACGTTTTCATCTAACACAATTTCCACTGCCTCATTAGGCACAAACTTTGGCTCAGTGGTCATTATTGTACGCCCTGCGGCACTTTGCGGCAGCTCATCCTTGGCTCTTTCTCTCTGGTATGTATTTTCTATATTGGGTATGACCAGTAAATCCATAAACCTCTTTATAAAAGTAGATTTTCCTGTCCTTACCGGACCCACAACGCCTATATAAATGTCCCCCTGGGTCCTTTCCGCTATTTGCTGGTAAATGTCGTATTTATCCACCCGCAACCCCCCTTATATTTATTAAAACAGCCCTACAAAGCCAATGTTCAACCATACAATAAATACCCTGAATGCACATATGTCACCTTTACCTTGTACTTATAATAAATATATGTCTTTATTCCACCAATATTACAAAAAGAATTTTGTTTTCTCTTGAAAAATGGCAAAAAAATAAAGGGACCCTTGCCTGCCCCTTTGTTTTTTTGTATTACAGCCACTCATCACAGCCTGCCTTATCATTTTCACTTTTCCTGTCCCTCATCATTAAATCAACAACGGCCTGTTTTGCGTTTTTACCCTTGAACAGGACATTGTACGCTTCGGTGGTAATAGGCATGGAGATATTTTTTCGTTTTGCCAGTTCAAATGCCGCTCTGGTCGTAACCACACCTTCCACTACCATTTTCACCTCATCCAATGCCTCCTCCAGTGTCTTCCCCTGGCCTATCAGTATGCCGGCGCGCCGGTTTCTGCTGTGCATACTGGTACAGGTCACTATCAAATCTCCTATTCCTGAAAGGCCGGCAAAGGTATACTGGTTGGCTCCTAGGGAAACCCCAAGCCTGGAAATTTCCGCTATCCCTCTGGTCATAAGGGCGGCTTTGGTATTGTCCCCAAACCCCAAACCGTCCGACACTCCTGCACACAGGGCTATAATATTCTTTAAAGCCCCTCCGAGCTCGACTCCTACAATGTCATAATTGGTATACACCCTGAATTGGGGAGACATGAAAACATTTTGGACAAACCTCGCCGCATCGGTATTTGCAGATGCAGCAACAACCGCAGTAGGTATATTCCTCGCTACTTCCTCGGCATGGCTGGGGCCTGAAAGCACCACGGTCTCCGCCTGTGGGATTTCCTGGCCGATAACCTGGGACAATCTTAAGCCTGTCCCTTCCTCAAGGCCTTTGGAGCAGCAAACAACGATATCGCCCTTTTTTAGATACTTTCCCAGGGTTCTGGCATTTTCCCGGATTGTCTGGGAAGGTGTTACAAGGATTATGGTTGTGGAGCCTGCGAGCGCCTTCTCAAGGTCACTGGTGCAAACAATACTTTCAGGGATGGACACTCCCGGGAGTTTTTGCGTGTGCTCCCGCACCTGGTTTATCATTTGGACTTCATCTTCAAAGCAGGACCACATCTTAACAGAATGGCCGTTGCCGCATAGCAGTATTGACAGGGCGGTACCCCAACTGCCGGCGCCTATTATGGAAATGTTCGTCTTCATTCAAATCCCCCACGATCTCTAATTGCCCAGCCATTTGTTTACGCAAGGCTTAAATATTTTTATTTATTATGTAAATTCCGGAATCCTTTTTTCGTAACCTCTGAGTTGCTTAGCTCTCAACAATTCCGTCATACCTGTTCCTAATCCTTTCCTCAGCTTCTCAACCTCTCAGTTGCTTCTCTTTCCACCCAGTTTTGACTCAGAACCTGCAAAAATTCTTTCAATATTGGAGCGATGCCTGATTATGGCTAAAAAGCTTATCACAAGCGCAAAGATGATGAATGCCGGGCTTTTGTGGAATACCGGGATGGCTGCAACTACAGGAAACAGCGCGGATGCCAGCACCGACCCCAGTGAAACATATCTGGTAGCCGCCACGGTGATGAGAAAAACTCCAAAGAGCATAAGCCCTATTTTCCAGTCCATCATCAGCACTACAGAAAAGGATGTCAATATGCCCTTTCCGCCTTTAAATCCGAAATACACAGGCCAGTTGTGGCCGATCACCGCGGATACGCCCCCCAGCATCACACCAAGTTTTCCCATTCCCTCCACATTGCCGATGATGTAAAGCCCTGCCAGGCAGGCTATGACCCCTTTGAGCACGTCGCCGATGATAACAAAGAAGGCCGCGGTTTTGCCCAGGTTTCTCAGTGTATTTGTAGTACCGGCATTACCGCTTCCCATGGTTCTGATATCGACCCCATAAAATTTGCCCACGATCAGGGAAGAATTGGCACTTCCCAGCAAATAGCCCACAGCCGCCACTAAGACAGCCTTTATTGCTAAAGTCAACAAATAGATCTCTCCTTATCTCTTTCTCTATGAATAAACCGGATGGGAGTACCCTCAAAACCAAAATTTTTCCTGAGCTGGTTTTCAAGATACCTTTCGTAGGAATAATGCATAAGCTCCATGTCATTTATAAATAGTACAAATGTAGGCGGTTTTATTCCCGATTGGGTCATGTAGTAAATTTTCAGCCTTTTTCCCTTATCTGAAGGCGGCTGCACCATAGCAACGGCTTCATTCACAAGGTCGTTCAGCATTCCCGTGGATACCCGGAAAGAAGCCTGGTTGGATACATACTTTATAAGTTCATAGAGTTTGTTCACCCTTTGCCCGGTGAGAGCGGAAATAAAAAGGACCGGAGCATAGGTCATAAATCCCAGCTTTTCTAAAACGGCCTTCCTGTATTCTTCCAGCGTGCCTGTGCTTTTTTCCACAAGATCCCACTTATTGACCACGATGATGGAAGCTTTTCCCTGGTCATGAGCATACCCGGCAATTTTAGTATCCTGTTCGGTAACGCCGTCTGCGGCATCAATGAGGAGCAGGCACACATCGGCTCTTTCAATGGCGGTCCATGATCGGATGGTGCTGTATCTTTCAATATTTTCGGTAATCCTGCTCTTTCTCCGTATTCCGGCGGTATCAATAAAC
The DNA here is from genome assembly GCA_024655885.1 of Eubacteriales bacterium. GTDB lineage: Bacteria > Bacillota > Clostridia > Acetivibrionales > JANLFN01 > JANLFN01. The sequence continues at coordinate 19,226 of JANLFN010000007.1, forward strand.
AGGTACTTATCTTCCCCATTTTCTACAAAAGTATCGATGGCATCCCTGGTAGTCCCGGGGATATCACTGACAATGACCCGTTCCTCACCCAGTATTTTGTTTATAAGTGAGGATTTTCCCACATTGGGCTTGCCCACAACGGCAATCTTGATAACATCTTCATCATACTCATCCTCATCCTTTTGAGGAAAGTACTTGTAGATTTCATCCAGTAAATCTCCCATTCCCAGTCCGTGTATGGAGGATATGGGCATCAGATCTCCCAACCCGAGATTATAGAATTCATAGACCTCCGGGGGAGTTTCACCCACCCTGTCCACCTTGTTCACGGCCACAACCACAGGCTTATTCGTTTTCCGCAGCATGGCGGCCACTTCCTTGTCCGACGCGGTCACTCCATCCTTTGCATCAACCATAAACACAATTACATCCGCGGTTTCAACGGCAATTTCCGCCTGCCTTTTCATCTGCTGCAGGATCTTATCTTCGGCATAAGGCTCAATGCCGCCTGTATCTATAAGCGTAAACTTTCTATTTCTCCATTCCACCTCCGTATAGATCCTGTCACGGGTTACACCGGGGGTATCTTCAACAATCGAAATCCTTCTTCCTGCAATATAATTAAAAAATGTAGATTTTCCTACATTTGGCCTGCCAACAACAGCTACAACCGGTTTCGCCAAACACTTCACCTCCGATTTTTGCGGTTTACCATTTAAAGACTGTTACGGGGCACCTAGTACTTTATCTACAAAATCCTTTCCGTTATTTTCCACCACGGTTATTTTAACATCCAGTCCCCCTTCCAGCATGGCCACAGTGAAATCATCCAGCAGCAGTTCTTCCCCCGCTTTCAGCATGCTTCTGCAAATCAACAGCTCTGTGCCCAGGTCCACACCCGACAACTGGGACATGATGTCTCTCCCTGTCAAAAGGCCCGTTACCGTGATATTTTCCCCAAAAAAGTCGTTTTTTATTTTATATACGGATATGGTCAACCCCCGGTACTTCTTCTCCACTGCTTCACACATTTCCTTGATATATCTATACGCCAGAACTCCCGTGGCAATGCTTATATGCCTTTCTTGGGCCAGCCGGCCGCCGGGGAGGCTTTTCAAACTTTCATTGAACTCATCCCGCAAAGAGGCTATCAGCCCTACGCCGTTTTCTATCTGGGGAAAGTCCTCATATACCTCATAATCAGGTATCTCAATCCCGGCCATTATGTAAAACTCGTCCGCAATATAGACAATTCTCGATTTTAAGGTTTGAAACATCTTCCTTTGCCATCCCTCCACCTGTTTTACAACCTCAGCGGAGGATTCCTTATCATAAGGGGCCAATTCGCAAAGGCCCTCCCTGTATTTTGTTATCCCTACAGGTACTACGGATATACTCTTCATACCGGGGTAAAGCTTTACCAAGTCGGAAAGGGTACGGTCAAGCTCCCTGCCGTCATTTACATTTCTGCACAGTACAATTTGGCAGTTAACCGTTATACCGCCGTCTACAAGCTTTTTAATTCTATCCATGACATTTCCGGCATGCCTGTTTTTCAGCATATATTTTCTCAGCCCGGGGTTGGTCGTATGCACCGATATATTGATTGGCGCCATTCTATACCGGATAATCCGGTCTATATCCTCATCCGAAACATTAGTCAAAGTGATATAGCTGCCTGTAAGAAAGGACAGCCTGGAGTCGTCGTCCTTAAAGTATAAAGTTTTCCTCAACCCCTTGGGAAGCTGGTCGATAAAACAGAAGATACACTTGTTGCGGCAGCTTTTTGTTTCATCAATCATGGAATTTCGAAATTCTATTCCCAGATCTTCATATTCATCTTTTTCTATATCGACTTCCCATATCTCGCCAGAAGGCTTTTGAACTTTAACAACAATATTTTCACCGGTTATAAGAAACCTATAGTCAAAAATGTCCCTTATTCCCGCACCATTGATAGATAACAAGACATCTCCCTGTTCAATTCCAGCCTCTTGGGCAATGCTCCCGGCCGACACGCTATAAACACTTACTGTATTACGGCTCACAAAAAACCTCCCTGGATGCCGTCTAAGGTCTTTTTTATATAAATACTCGATCTTCCAGAAGAGTATACTCTTTAATATTAGCATATATAAAGGCTTATAACAAATATAAGTTTAAACCTTTTATATAGGCACACACAAAAAGCAGCAGTACATGCGCTGCTGCTTTTTATTATTCATCAAACTCTCTATTTGGACTCAACCTTGATAACTGGTTTGCCATTATAATAACCGCATTCCTTACAAACTCTATGTGGTAACTTTAAAGCGTGGCATTGTGGACATTTAATCAGATTCGGGACCGATAATTTCCACTGGGACCTTCTTTTCCCCGTTCTTGCCTTTGACCATTTGCGTTTTGGATTTGCCATGTATTACACCTCCCCATCCCTATGCAGCCGCTTTGAAATATTCAATTATTTAAAAGGTTTTTTAAAATTTCCATTTGCAGGTTCATCGGGTTATCTTTACAGCCGCACTCACTTACATTCAAATCCGTCCCACACATAGGACATAGCCCTTTGCAGCTCTCACTGCAAACCTTTTTCATGGGCAGATTTAAAATGATGTTGTCTATAAAAGCCTTATCAATCACGATATAGCTGCCTTCATAAGTATACGCGTCTGCATCCTGGTTTTTCTCAGCACTTATGTAATCTTCCGTTACATCGACGTCCACGCTGCAGGTTACATCTTTAAGGCATCTGTAGCACTTGGCAGTGTACCTGGTATAGAGCCTCCCGCGCAGTTTCAGCACTCCGCCTATATTGACAAGGTTGCCTTTAAAAACGACAGGCTCGCCAAATACAGTGCCCGGGTCGATAGAATTTAGTTCTTCCATCTTCTCATTAAATTCTATATTTAATGAGGCTCCTTCCTTTTTCAAAATATCGGATATGTTCACCTTCATACGGCCACCTCATAAAACCGACAAATGATATTATACTAACTAATACATACTTTGTCAATAATTCGATATAAATTAATGCTGTAAATGGTTATTCCCACTTAGGGCATAAAATATTCCTTCCTAATTTCGCAAAATACATTTTACGCTATGCCTTTATCCCATACATTACAAAAAGCCAGCCAAGAATCAGCCGGCTTTTTATTTCGCCTGAATCTCATCGTTTTATTAACTTCAACGTTTCCCTGGCTATGGCCAACTCCTCATTTGTAGGAATTACCAGTGTCCTCACCTTTGCACCTTCAGCGCTGATATCTATTTCCCTTCCCCTTTCCTTATTTTTTTCCGGGTCAATGGAAATACCGAGATAATCCATTCCTTCCAAAATGGTCTTTCTCGCCAAACTGCTGTTTTCTCCCACGCCGGCCGTAAAAACTACCGCGTCAACCCCATTCATTATGGCAGCGTATTCACCGATATATTTTTTGACTTTATAGCAGAACATCTCAATGGCCAATTTAGCCCTGTCATTTCCTTCGTCGGCTGCCTCTTCCAAATCCCTGAAATCGCTGCTCACCCCAGATATGCCCAGCAAACCGGATTTTTTGTTCAGAAAGTTTTCCATATCCCTTACGGACATTCCCTCTTTTCCCATTAAGAAAGTTGCTACAGCAGGGTCGATGGTCCCGCTTCTGGTACCCATGACCAGACCTGCCAGCGGAGTGAACCCCATGGAGGTATCTATGGATTTTCCGTATTCCACTGCACATACGCTACCCCCATTACCAAGGTGGCACGTAATCAGCTTTAATTCTTCTATGGGACGGTTCAGCATGTCAGCGGCTCTGTGGGCTACATAGTTGTGGGAAGTTCCATGGAAGCCGTACTTTCTAACTCCATACTTCTCGTAGATCTCGTAAGGCAAGGCATACAGGTATGCACGCCTGGGCATGGTCTGGTGGAAAGCCGTGTCAAAAACACCTACCATAGGAGTTTTTGGCATAACCGCTTTACATGCTTCTATACCAACCAGATTGGGAGGGTTATGCAGGGGAGCCAACTGGATGCATTCCTCAATCGCCTTTATTACAGCATCGTCGATAATGACTGAGCTGTGGAACTTCTCGCCGCCGTGCACAATACGGTGTCCAATGGCTCCAATTTCGCTCATATCGGATATAACGCCGATTTTTGGATCTACCAGCGCTTTGATTACCTCTTTAATCGCAACCGTATGGTTGGGCAAATTCTTTTCAATAACTACGGCATCGCTTCCGACTTTGGTGTGTTTAAGAAAGGAATTGTCTATTCCTATCCTTTCACATAAACCCTTTGCCAGAACACTCTCGTTTGTCATATCAATCAGTTGATATTTTAAAGAAGAACTGCCGGTATTGATAACTAAAATTTTCATACTTGTTCCACCCCTAAATTTACAATTTGAAAAGAAAGGACGCCCTATTTTTTCATACTCTGAGCCTGTACCGCCGTTATGGCAATTGCACCGACAATGTCTTCGGCTACGCAGCCTCTTGAAAGGTCGTTGATGGGCATCGCCATACCCTGGGTTATAGGACCGAAAGCATCCGCCTTACCTAATCTCTGTGCCAGTTTGTAACCTATATTTCCCGCATTCAAGTCAGGGAACACCAAAACATTGGCCTTACCTGCAACAGGGCTCCCCGGTGCCTTTGTTTTCGCCACCTCAGGCACTATGGCGGCGTCCAACTGCAGTTCTCCGTCCAGCATCAAAGCAGGTTCCTGTTCTTTTGCCAGCTTGGTCGCCTTAATCACTTTTTCCGTCAATTCGCTTTTTGCACTTCCGTAAGTGGAATAGGAAAGCATTGCCACCCTGGGTTCGGCGTTGACAAGATTTTTGAAGGTTTTTGCCGATTCGATGGCAATGACGGCCAATTCCTCGGCGGTAGGATTTTCAACGAGTCCGCTGTCTGCAAATACGAAAGTACCGTTTTCCCCGAATTCAGGCGTAGGCATGTCAATAATGAAGAATGCGGATACAAGCTTGGTCCCCGGTGCCGTTTTTACTATTTGAAGAGCCGGCCTTAAAGTGTCAGCCGTCGAATGGCACGCTCCTGAAACAGCTCCGTCCGCATCACCCATTTTCACCATCATCACTCCGAAATAAACACAGTCTTTCATTATTTCCGCAGCCTGTTCAAGGGTTATACCTTTAGATTTCCTCATCTCATGAAACTGGTTTATATAAGCTTCCGTTTTATCATAAATTAAAGGATCCACTATTCTAACTCCCGTAATATCCAGATCCCCTGCCAATTTCCTGATTTCCGCTTCGTTTCCCACCAGGATGATATCCGCAATTCCTTCTTTCTGAGCGATAGACGCCGCCTTTATACACCTTATATCCGTGCCTTCAGGTAAGACTATGGTTTGTTTTTTAACCTTTGCCCTTTCCGTAATCTGCTTTAAGAAATTCATTTTATTGTGACCCCTTTCGTATTATGAAAAGTACTATATTTAAAAATCGTCAGCAGCAAGCATTCGCGGGAATGCATCCTAATCACGATTTTTATTACCCGGTCCTGTGGTCCTGTACTTATTATTTCACAAATAAAACAACTCACAACATTTTTATTATATACAATATGTGCATTGTATACAAGTTCTCTTATATTAATATTTTGCTTTTTTTGTTAAAATTTTATTCTCTTTTTTGTAATTTATGGAAATGGGACACTCCTCTCTGAACAAGGGGTATTCCTTTTGCGTTAAGGGATGTTCTCTCTGGATCGGGCAAGGGTATCGGCTCTCAAGCCTTATCCATGGCCTCCTTCAACAGCTTATTGATAAGCTGAGGGTCGGCCTTTCCCTTCGTTTCCCGCATGGCCTGGCCCACAAGAAAGCCCAGGGCTTTTTCCTTCCCCTTTCTGTAATCCGCCACCGACTGAGGATTATTATCCAATACCTTCCGAACCACCGCCGTCAATGCGCCTTCATCGCTGACCACCTCAAGCCCTTCCTCTTTTACGATGGTCTCCGGACCCTTGCCCGAAAGGAACATTTTCTCAAAGACTTTTTTGGCTATGGTTCCGCTAATTGTGCCTTTTTCGATCAACCCCACCAGCCGGGCAAGGTATCCGGCCGGGAAAGGAATGTTTTCCACTTCCATGCCCTTTTCCTTTAAAATCCTCATTAAATCTCCCATAATCCAGTTGCTGACCGCCTTGGCATTACTGCTCTGCTTTACCGCATCATCAAAAAAATCCGACAACACTTTGGATGACGTAAGAATTTCCGCATCATATTCAGGAAGTCCAAACTCACGGACATATCTTTTTTTCCTTGCATCCGGCAGTTCGGGCAAGGACGCTCTTATGCCCTCCACCCACTCTTTATCGAGGACAATGGGCACCAGGTCCGGTTCGGGGAAGTACCTGTAATCATGGGCTTCTTCTTTACTTCTCATGGAAACGCTCAGGCCTCTTTCATCGTCCCAACGCCTGGTCTCCTGAACTACCGTGCCTCCCGACTCAATCTCCCTGATTTGCCTTTGCGCTTCCGCCTCCACAGCCCTGACAATAGACCTGAAGGAATTCAGGTTTTTCATCTCGGTCCTTGTCCCTAGCTCCTTTTGTCCTACAGGCCTCACCGAAAGATTCACATCGGCTCTTAAAGACCCTTCCTGCATTTTGCAGTCGGACACGCCAATAAACTGAAGGATTGACCTTAACTTTTCCATATAGGCTCTGGCTTCCTCGGCAGACCTTAAGTCAGGCTCTCCCACAATCTCTATCAGAGGCACGCCGCACCGGTTATAGTCCACTAGCGTCCCGGTATCCCACTCATCATGCATAAGCTTTCCCGCATCTTCCTCAATATGAATCCTGGTAATACCTACCCTTTTTGTCTTTCCGTCCGTCTCTATGTCAATATAGCCGTTTTTGCAAAGGGGAAAGTCATACTGTGAAATCTGGTATGCTTTTGGCAGGTCAGGGTAAAAATAGTTTTTCCTGTCCTGTTTGCTGTAATCCGCTATGGTGCAGTTTGTGGCAAGGCCTGCCCTCACCGCATATTCCACTACTTTTTTATTTAATACCGGCAGGACGCCGGGCATACCGGTGCATATAGGACAGCAATGGGTATTTTCCTCACCGCCGAATTCCGTTGTACACGAACAATATATTTTGGATTTAGTTGAAAGCTCTGCATGCACTTCCAAGCCTATGACTATTTCGTATTCCATTCTCTTTCACCTCATATTCGCGGTCTATTTTTATGAAAATCGGTATTCTGTTCAAATGTATATGCCACTCTCAGCAGGGTGCTTTCGTCAAAGGCCTTGCCGATAAGCTGCAGCCCTATGGGGAGGTTGTTGCCGTCCATGCCGCAGGGGATTACCAGTCCCGGCAGTCCCGCAATGTTGACCGAAACGGTATAGATATCCTCCAGGTACATTTCAAGGGGATTGTCCGCCTTTTCACCGATTTTGAATGCGGTGGTGGGTGCCGTAGGCCCCACCACAAGGTCGTATTTTGAAAAAGCCTGGTCAAAGCCCTGCTTTATCAGGGTCCTCACCTGAAGCGCCTTTTTGTAGTAAGCGTCATAATAGCCTGAGCTGAGTGCATAAGTCCCCAGCATGATCCTTCTTTTGACCTCCGCGCCAAAGCCCTCGCTCCTTGTCTGCTTATACAGATCCAGCAGGTCTGTAAACTTTTCCGCCCTGTAGCCGTACTTTATGCCGTCATACCTTGCCAGGTTGGAACTGGCTTCCGCAGAGGATATGAGATAATAGGCCGGTATGGCATATTCGGTGATGGGAAGGGAGAACTCCTCGCATTCCGCTCCCAGCCTCCTCAAAGTCTCAACCGCTTCCAGCACCGCTTTTTTTACTTCTCCATGGATGCCTTCCCCTATATATTCTTTTGGTATCCCGATCTTTATGCCCTTTATGTCGTTGACCAACGACCTGGTATAATCCGGATAATTCATGTCGGCAGAGGTGGAATCCAGGGGGTCATAGCCGGCAATGGCATTCATTGCCAGAGCGCAGTCGGTCACATCCTTTGCCAGAGGACCTATCTGGTCCAGGGAAGAAGCAAAGGCAACCAGCCCGAAACGGGACACTGCACCGTATGTGGGCTTCAGACCTACAACTCCGCAGAAGGATGCAGGCTGTCTTATAGACCCTCCTGTGTCCGACCCCAGTGCAAATACGGCTTCACAAGCAGCAACCGCCGCAGCGGACCCTCCACTCGAGCCCCCTGGTACCCTTTCCAGATCCCACGGATTTTTTGTCCTTTTAAAATAGGAATTTTCGGTAGAACTCCCCATGGCGAACTCATCCATATTCGTTTTGCCCAGTAAAATCACATCTTCCGCATTCAGCTTTTTTACAACGGTGGAATCATAGGGGGGAATGAAGTTGCTCAACATCCTGGAGGCGCAGGTGGTCAACACCCCTTCGGTGCACATGTTGTCTTTAATGGCCATGGGAATCCCCGCAAGGGGAGAATTGGCCTCTCCCCTGTAAATTTTTCCTTCCACCTCCCTGGCCTTCTCTATTGCCCTGTCTCTGCATACCGTTATGTAGCTCCCAACTTTTGCATCCACTTTCTCTATTCTATCCAATAAAGACCGGGTAATTTCTACAGCACCGACTTTTTTCTCCCTGAGTAAATCGCTTAATTCATGGGCGGTTAATTCATAAAGCTCCACGCCTTTTCCTCCTTGTCTTATAAATTCATTCAGCTTTAATGTTTAAGGTTTAGGGTTTAGGGTTTAAACTTCTGTAAATGCTGCTTATTGTTTGAGCCTGTCAAACGCTTTTTATAAACTTTAACCCTAAACGTAAACTGCTTTTATTCCACAACCTTCGGTACTTTGAAACATCCGTTGTCCCGGGAAGGTGCGTTGGAAAGTATTTTCTCCCTATCAAAGGACTCCTTCACAACATCTTCCCTGAAAATGTTGCTTATGGGCTTCACATGGGAGGTGGGCGGAACATTGGTGGTATCCAGCTGGTTCAGCTTGTCCACATAGCCAATGATATTCGCCATTTCCGAAGTAAGCTTTTGTTTCTCGCTTTCCGTGAGATTCAATCTCGCCAGGTCCGCCACATGCTCTATGATTTCAAAAGTTATTTTCATGGTTTTTCCTCCTATCAATTATGATCATTATATAAAATGCATCAAGTTCAAGTCAACGGTTTATCGGTTAATATTGCCGAATTCTATAGACCCGGGATTACCCCTTTCAGTATTGCCGGAAAACTTGAACCTCTTGTCCGCCTATTGGCTCAGGGAGTCCAGAATTTCCTTCACCTGCTTGTTTTCCGGATCCAACTCCAGCGACTTCTCCAGCTCTTCCCTCGCGGCGTCATTTTCCCCAAGGCCTTTATAATTCAACCCCAATAGATAATGCCCCACTTTCGGGTATAGATTGACCATATCTTTTGAGTATTCCAGCGCTTGATCAAACTTGCCCTGATTGATCAGGGAAGCGGAGAGGATATAGGTAGCCCTTACAGTAATATTCCTGTCTTGAACATTCAACTTTAAAGCCTCTGCTGCAAACTCTCCGGACTTTTCATACTGTTTTTCGTCAAAACTTTTTTCCGCCTGTTCAACGAGTTTATAGCCCACATTTTTAGGAGCCACATTTCCTGCGAAGATACCCCCTGCAAACACGGCAGCGGCCAAAATCCACCCGAGCACCTTCCTGCCCGTAACCAGCCTCTCCCCCTCAAGCCCCGTGAGCACCGAGCAAATGAGGCCCCCGGCCAGTCCTCCGATATGGGCATAGTTGTCAATATTTTTCTGGCTCAGGCCGTATAGGATGTTAAAGAGGATTATCCCAACAATGTTGATATAATAGGCACTGGAAAAGGTTTTTCTAAATCTCAGCCCAATATACAAAAGCGTGCCCATCAGTCCGAAGATGGCCCCTGAAGCTCCCACCGAAACCGAAGGGGAAAATATGAAGCTGGCAATATTGCCGAGGACGCCTGAAGCCAGGTATAGGAATATGTACCTTTTGACGCCAAATATGCTTTCCACCTCAGGTCCCACCGCATACAGAGAATAGGAATTGACCAGCAGGTGCACAATCCCCCCGTGAAGGAAAATGGGCGTAACCAGCCTCCAGTACTGGCCCTCCATAATGAGCGGGTTGTATTTCGCCCCGAAAATCAGGTTCACATCCGATGAACCCAGGTTGTTCCTGAAGCCGTAATAGGCCGTTACCAGCCACATGAGTATGTTGATTCCTATAAAAGCGTAGGTGGCAAAGGGTTTAGATCTTTTTTGAGCCGTTTCATATTCATATATTTCCATAAAGCACCCCTAAACAAGTTTTATTGCTTCCAATTTTTAAGAAAAACTCTCACATTTTAGATTATAATACCACAACTTCTGCTTAATGTCTCATAATTTAATCACTGCTGTGTATATTTAATGTATAATATAAGTATAATGCGCATTAGCGCATTATACTTAGAAACAGGTGAGGATTTATCTATGAATAGTTTTTTTTCCGCTGATTTTTCGGGGGAGCCTTTTGTGATGTTTTCAACCCTTCACATCATCACGCTGCTGGTATTGGCCCTTTTAAACGCCATACTCCTGACTTCCCTCAAAAGAATCAATAGCCGCCGGGTCAACAATTATTCGCGCCGTATTCTGGCCGGGATACTGATGGCCTTTGAGCTGCTGTATGAGGCGTGGAGCCTGCTGGCCGGAGTTTGGTCCCCCAAATACCATCTGCCGCTCCAGCTCTGCGACCTGAGCCTGATTCTTTCTTCGGTCATGCTTCTAAACAGGAGCTATTTCATTTATGAAGTAACGTTTTTCCTCGGGCTGGGAGGCGCCGCCCAGGCCCTTCTCACCCCCGGCCTGGCACCTTACTCCTTTCCCCATATGATGTACTTCATCTTTTTTACCACACACGGAGGCATTGTCACTGCCGTCCTGTACATGACCCTGATTGAGGGATACAGGCCCCAATTAAATTCCATGATCAAGGCATTTGTGTTTTGCAATATTTATATGGCCTTTATAGCTGTTGTCAACTCCATAACCGGAGGGAACTACCTTTTTATTTGCGCCAAGCCGGGAACCGCGTCGCTCCTTGATTTCTTGAGTCCTTGGCCCTGGTATGTGGCGGAGCTTGAGGCGCTGGGAGTGATCATATTCTTTATTCTATATCTTCCTTTTTTATTAAAGGATATGGCAGGCAGCCGGAGCACCGCATTTCCTTATAAATCCGTTGGAAAGTAATCCCTGCCGGTATTGACCGGCCTGGAATGAGAAAAGATATTTTATATACCCTATGCTTGTTTTTTAAGGCTGTAAAAACCGGACATCGTGTTTTGCTTTAGCATATTAAAAATCATTTTTGTTAAGGAGGTATAGGTATGGTGTTCATTTCAACAATTTTTTGGTTCATCATAGTAATTGAGGCCCTTTGGTGGATCCTCTGGATAGGACTTGCCTTTTCCAAGAAGATTTACGCCAATGCCGTTTTTATGACGGCGAGCGTTATTGTCTGGGGAATCCTGGCCATAAGCTGCGTTAACGGCCTGATTGTATCCGGAGGATTTTTGGTGGTCCTCCTGTTTTTGGTCATAATCCCTTTTCTTCTTCTTCCGGGCATGGTATCCATTATTACCGAATATCAAAGAGGCGTCCTTTTCCGTTTTGGGAGGCTCATAGGGGTGCTGGGCCCGGGTCTTAACATCATATTTCCCTTCGGGATAGACAGGGTAATAAAAATAGACCTGAGGACCTTCACCATTGACGTGAATAAGCAGGAGGTCATCACAAAGGATAACATCCCGGTTATGGTGGACGCTGTGGTATATTTCAATGTTTTCGAGCCCATCCTTGCGGTGACGAAAGTGGCCAACTACACCCAGAGCACAACCCTGCTGGGGCAGACCATACTTCGTTCGGTCCTGGGGCAGCATGAGCTTGATGAGATTCTGTCCCAGCGGGCCCAGCTCAATGAGCTGTTGAGAAGCCTGCTGGACCAGGATACCGACCCGTGGGGCATCAAGGTGACAGCCGTTGAGATAAAAAGCATCGAAATCCCGGATACTATGAAGCGCGCTATGGCCAGGCAGGCGGAAGCAGAGCGTGAGCGCAGGTCCAAGATAATCACGGCCGACGGTGAATTCCAGGCATCCCAGAAACTGAAGGAGGCGGCCGCAGTAATATCCCAGGAGCCTTCCGCCATCCAGCTTCGCTACCTTCAGACACTGACCGAAATTGCCGCGGAGAAAAGCTCCACCATCCTATTCCCTTTTCCCATAGAATTTCTCAAAGCTTTTAACGATCCTAGAAAAGGCCAATAGCGCCTGTGGGCCATTCAGGCAAGGTATGCCCCTCTGCAGGGTTTACCTTGCCTGTCTTTCTCTAATTTCAAGTTAATTTTCATATAATCCATGTACCGGTTGCCGCACTTTTAATGGCAGCGGTCTTTTTCCTATTTTATATTTGTCTTTTAAATGTGTTTGTATTTATCATCCTCTTAAACTCTTCTTCATCGATGATTTTCACTCCAAGCTGCTTTGCCTTATCCAGCTTGCTTCCGGCCTCTTCCCCGGCAAGCACGTAATCCGTTTTTTTGGAAACGCTTCCCGAAGTTTTACCCCCCAGGCTTTCAATGATTTTGCCGGCTTCATCCCTGGTATAGCTTGGAAGGGTGCCTGTCAAAACAAAAGTAAGGCCTTCAAACCGGGTGTCCTTCAACTGTTTTTTCCCCTTGCTCTTAAGGTTGACCCCCGCCTCTCTCAATTTATGAATGGTATCATGGGTTTGTTCCTGCTTAAAGAAAACAACAACGCTCTGAGCCATTTTTTCACCGAATTCGGGTATTTTTACAATATCCTCCACCTCCGTCCGGAACAAGTCCTCTACGGAGTCAAAGTTTTCGCTCAGCAGCTGGGCGGCCCTGAGGCCGATGTGCCTTATCCCGAAGCCGAAAATAAGCCTGTCCATATTGTTTTCTTTGGACCTTTCTATGGAGCTCAGCAGGTTCTCCACAGATTTCCTGCCCATTCGCTCCATGCGGATAAGCTCCTCCTTTTGAAGGTGCAAATAGTAGAGGTCCGCAACCCCTTTTAAAAGGCCCTTGTTCATCATTCCCTGGATAATGGCAGGGCCTAATCCGTCGATATTCATTGCATCCCGGGAGGCAAAATGGACTATACTCCTGAAAAGCTGTGCCGGGCATTCAATTCCGGTACACCGGTATGCCGCCTCTCCTTCCTCCCTTACAACCTGCGCTCCACATTCCGGACATGTCTCAGGCATGGTGAATTTCTTTTCATTCCCCGTACGCTTTTCACTTACCACTTCAACCACTTCGGGTATGATGTCCCCTGCCTTTTGCACCCACACCATATCCCCTATACGGATGTCCTTTTCCCTTATGTAATCCATATTGTGCAGTGTTGCTTTGCTCACGGTGGTACCGGCCAGCCTCACCGGCTCCAGTACCGCATTGGGGGTCAAAACTCCGGTCCTTCCCACATTGACCCATATGTCCTTTATAACCGTCTGTTTTCTTTCGGCAGGATACTTAAAGGCCACCGCCCAGCGGGGAGCCTTTGAAGTGCTTCCCAGCACATCCCTGTGTTTCAGGGAATTTACCTTCACAACCGCCCCGTCAATTTCAAAGGGATATTCCCCCCGCTCCTCCCCAATGCGCCGGATTTCTTCCATGACCTCCCCCATATTCTTGCACACCCTGTAACCGGGAATGGTCTTAAACCCCACCGACTTTAAATAGCCCAATGTCTGCGCATGGGTTTCAAAGCTTCTTCCTTCTATTCTCTGTATATTGAATACAAAAATATCCAGTTTTCTTCCTGCGGTGATCTTCGGGTCCAGCTGCCTTAAAGAGCCGGCGGCCGCATTCCTCGGGTTTGCGAACAAGGGCTGTTCTAAGGCTTCTTGTTCTTCATTGATTTTTATGAAGTCCTTTTTAGATATGAAAACTTCCCCTCTGACCTCCATAAGGGGCAAATCCTCTTTTAAAAACAGTGGTATGGATTTAATGGTTCTCAGGTTCTGGGTTACATCCTCCCCCACCACTCCGTCGCCGCGTGTAGAGCCGCGGATGAACCTTCCGTTTTCATACTCAAGGGATACCGACAGCCCGTCAATTTTCTTCTCTACAACGTATTCCACCTCTTCGCCCAAAGCTTCCCGCACCCTTTCGTCAAACGCGAAAAGCTCCCCTTCGTTGAAAACATCGGTCAGGCTTTGCATTTGTACGGCGTGCACCACCTTTTCAAAACCCTCCACAGGCTTACCTCCTATCCGCTGGGTAGGGGAATCGGGTGTTACGAGGTCCGGCCTGCTCCTTTCCAAATCCTCCAGTTCCCTGTAAAGCGCATCATACTCAAAATCACTTATGTCAGGCTTGTCCTCCACATAGTACTTATAATTATGGTGATTGATAATTTCTCTCAGTTCTTTTATCCTCTTCTGTATTCCTGTTTCCATATGCACACTCCATATCAAGTTGTATCCAAATTTATTTTAACCCCAGCCTTGCCTTTATCTTTGCTCTCATCCTCTATCTTTTCCCCTTCCCGGACGCCGGGGCCTTTAACAGGGTTGCATTCACTGCCAGCAGGGCAATGGCAAGCCATATCATTCCCCATACCGCCGCGGGTATATGGGTCAGCTTGGCAAGCTGCATCGCATCCGTCAGCGGCTGTTGGTTCCATCCTCCGATAAGGTGGAACTGGAGGTTCAACTGGAGAAGTATGGTATCCACAAAAGTGTCGTAAATGGCATAAGCGGCACTGGATATGCCTATAATATCAATAACCCAGTCATTGACTTTTTCATTATGAAGCATGTACACAACAAGCACAAAACCGGCAAATATTATGGAATAGAGCAGGGTGAAGGAAAAGCCGGAAAACCTTATAGATACGGCAAGGAATAAAATGGCCAGCACACCCAGGATATAATTTTTAAGCGCGGTCCTCTTCAAGTAAAGGATTAAAAGCGCAAAAAGGATACTCCCCAGGTATCCGCCGTTGGCAATCATAAAAGTGGAAAACCAGCCTTTGGGCTGAACAAGGGTATATCCGCTTTCATTAAAATTCACACGAAAAGACTGTATTCCATAGCCAAAAAGGAAGGCCATAAGTGCGTGCCCCAATTCATGCAGGTATACGGTAAATATCTTCAACGGTTTAATGGCCACGGTGTTCCACAAAACCATTACTGCAGCCAGAATAAACAAGTACCTTCCCAAACGTTTCATTTGTACCCCCACATAAAATATTAATCAAATTATACAGTCTAAAAGACAAAAAGAAAAGAGTTTTCCCGGCCGGTTTATGGTGGTTTTTGAATATTTTTCAACCTGGAAGCCCTTTTATTTGCGGAACCGGATTCTTACTCGGTTATCAGTGCACGTACCTGTTGACATCCTCCAGTGTAATTCCCTGATGGAGGGCAATGTTCAGGCCGTTGGCTATTACTTTGGATATTCTTTCAATAATGTCGTCTATTTCTTTGGGAGTAACAATCAAGTTCCCAATATAAGGCTGCAACACCTCTTGAATTAATTGGTACTTTTCGTTTCTGTCTATGTTGTTCAGCATGTTGTAGAATTCGCTTCCCTGTTTGGCCTGCTTGATCATGCTGTCTATAACAAGGTCGATGGTGTCGTTTGCCATGGTGGCCGCGTCCACAACCGTCGGAACCCCTATGGCAATCACAGGGATACCCAGGGTGTCCCTGGACAGCTCCATCCTTTTGTTTCCTACCCCGGAACCGGGTGCGATCCCTGTATCCGCAATCTGTATGGTGGTGCTGACTCGATCCATTTTTCTTGAGGCCAGGGCATCAATAGCAATCACCACATCGGGCTTGACTTTTTCTATAATTCCCTTTATGATTTCTCCCGTCTCAATCCCGGTAATGCCCAGCACTCCGGGAGCCACCGCACAGACAGGCCTCACTCCTTTGTCCACCTGCTCCGGCATGTATTCCAAAAGATGCCTTGTAATCATGATGCTGGAAATAACCCTTGGTCCGAGGGCGTCCGGAGTGACATTCCAGTTTCCCAATCCCACCACCAGAATGGTGGACTTCTCATTCAATTTAAGAATACTCCCCAGCTCTTTTGCAAAAGCCTTGCACGTGTTTTCATACAGAACCTGGTCATTCTCCTTAAGGCCGGGAACTTCAAGGGTAATATAGTTTCCCATGGGCTTCCCCACCGAGGCTTCCCCCGTGGGTGACACCACCCGGACCCTTGTTATTTTTATGTCTTCATCCCCTGCGTTCTCTACCTCCACCCCCGGAGTTTCTCCCTGTTCCTGCATCTTTTCCTTCAGTGCCTGCTGCTTGAAAAGCTCATTGGCTTCCAGTACAAGGTCGGTTCTAACACTTCTGTTTGCCTGCATCCGCTCAACCCTTTCGTTATCTTGCTCTCAAGTATAGTTTGTCTCATAAATAATTTTCAATACCAGCTTGCATTTTAATTTTTTTCATGGTAGAATATTCGGTGTTGATTAACTCGCAGGAGGTGAAGAGTTTGCCAAATATAAAATCGGCTATAAAAAGAGCAAATATAACCAAGGTCAGAACCTTGAGGAATACCAGCCGGAAAACGGCCTTGAAAACAGCCATTAAAAAGTCAAAGGAAGCCATTGCGGCTAAAAGCGATTCGGCTGTGGAATTGTTCAAAAGCGCCACCAAGGCTATCGATAAAGCAGCAGCAAAGAATCTGATCCACAAAAACACCGCTGCGAGAAAGAAATCTAAGCTGGCAAAAGCGTTAAACGCTTCGGTTAAAGCTTAAATGCGACAAATAAAATCCTTTTTAAAATTAAGTGGAGATAGATTAAAGAGAAGGCACAGCTATCGACCTTAGAAAAAAACGTACTGCAGTACGTTTTTTTATTTGCACGAATACTTTCCAATCAGTATTTCAGCAGCCAGCCTGTCATTTAATTTGCCGGTTTTTACGGCGATATCCATCTCAAGGCTTTCCCGGACAGCCTCCCTTAGGTCCTGTGCCGCAAAGTTGCCGGCCTGCTTTAGAATTTTGCCTGCCGCATAGGGGGTGATCCCCAGCCGTGAGGCCGCTTCGGCCGTGCTCATCCCCTCCTCCGCCAACAGTTTCATCTCTAAAATGTGACAGAACTGTCTTCCAATCATAATAAGTATTTTAGGAAGGGGCTCCTTTAATGTGATCATTTCATCCAGCATCCTTAAAGCCTTTGCCCCGTTTCTCTCGGCAATGGCGTCGGTCAGATCGAATATCCTGCTCTTAACCGATTTTGTGCATACCTCTTCCAGATCATCCATAGACACTTTTTCCCGGTTGCCCATGTACAGCAGCACCTTGTTGATTTCGTTCAGTATTTCGTACATACCCGGTTCACAGATATCTACCAGGTGTGAAGCCACAGGGGTATCAATATATTTCCCGTAGGACCTGAATACCTTCACAACCCATTTTACAAGCTCTGCCGGCTTTTGGAGCCCAAATTCCACCATAAGCCCATAGGTCTTGATGGTTTCCACCAGCTTTAGCCTTTTATCGATTTCTTCTTCCACAAAAATCAAGCAGGCATGTTCCGGTATAGCCTTGATGTAGCCGCTGAAATCGTTGCTTTGAAACTTGCTGCCGTCCTCGTCGGTCTTCTTTTTGGGCTTGAACAGGCCTGAATTTTTTACAATCACAACCTTCCTTTCGGAAAACACCGGCACAGTTTCACAGGCATCCATTATACCTTTGACATCGGCTTTCCCTTCAAAAGTAATGCGGTTCAACGCCTTCAGCTCATCCTTCAGCAGCACCCTCTCAATGGCGTCCACATAATACTTTTTCAGGTATTCCTCCTGCCCGTAAAAAAGGTACAGGCTTTTGATTTTATTACTTTTAATATCCTTCTTCAAAGCATCCAGGCTCATATGAATTTCCTTACTGTAGAGTTTTTCTGATCTTTATTTTTCTTCCGTCCGACACAACCATTATCGCGCCGTCCTTATCCGTTCTGAACAGTTTTACGTTTTTACGCTTCAACTCCTCCAGAACCTTTTCGGAGGGATGGCCGAAGGTGTTCCTCCCTACGCTTATGACCGCGGCGGCCGGTTTGACCGCGTCTAAAAAAGCGGGAGTTGTGGAAGTGGATGAGCCGTGATGGGCGACTTTCAACACATCCGCCCCTACATCCACCCCGTTTTTTAAAAGCAGGTTCTCCTCTTCTTCCTCAATATCACCGGTAAAAAGGATGCGGATCTCCTTATAATGTAATTTTAACACGATGGAGCTGTTATTTAAAGACGGATCATATTGATTTATTTCTTCCGACGGGTACAGCACATCAAAATAGGTTTCATTATCCAGTTTGATGGTGTCCCCCCTTTTGCAGCCGGCTACGTTCATCCCCCTTTCAGCGGATATGCGAAGCAAAGTCTTGAATTCCTTTTTTTCCTCAATATCGGGCATAACAAAATTTTCAACCCTAAAATCCCTCAGCACAGGAATAAGCCCCTGGATATGGTCGCTGTGCCCGTGGGTGGCCACAACCAGGTCAAGCTTTGCCACCCTGTGGTCCAGCAGGAAAGGTATAACCACCGACTCCCCAATATTGGCCGACGAATCTGTGTTGTCGCTGCTGCCCCCTCCGTCGATGAGCACCGTTCTCCCCGAACCAGTCCTTATCAAGGCGGAATCCCCTTCACCCACATCGATAAAATATACTTCCAGGCCTTTAGGGATGAGCATGTACAAGCAAAATGCCGTTAAAACCGCCCCTCCCGCTACGGCATAATACGCGGGCTTCAGTTTTATACCCTTTAACGGCTTATACCAGAGCAAAAAAAGAATTAAACCATAGTACAGGACCAAGACGATCCCTGGCGGCGTTACGGTTTTGACAACAGCAAATGGGAAGGATGCCGAAACTTTAGACACAAGCAGTACAAAGGAAAGAAAGGGGGTGTTCACATATCCGAGCAGCCGGGAAAAAAGGAGGCCTGCCTGCCCGAGTACCGCCATGCCGGCACCAAGGATTGTGATGAATTGTACTACAGGGACCACCAAAATATTGGATGCCAGGGAGATAATGGATACTTTATTGAAATAGAAGGCTGTTATGGGCATCACTCCCGCCTGTACCGCCAGTGTGACAGCCAATATATCCACGACAAAAGCCGGCAAGAATTTAAAGCTCAGCCACCGCTTGATGTTCTTATAAAACAGGACTATGGAGAGTGTGGCCGCAAAAGACAATTGAAACCCTATATCAAAAAGCGTATACGGGTTATACAAAAGGAGCAGCACCGATGCAAAGGAAAGACTTGTGACCACTTCGGCCTCTCTTCGCATCATCTGGCCGCATAAGACCACAATGGCCATGATAGCCGCACGCATGACCGAAGGTGAAAATCCCGTGACCGTCACAAATATCAGAAGAATCAGTATGATGACTGCGTTGGCAGCTTTTTGCCTCATCCGCAGTTTTTTAAACAAAAACACCAGGGGCATCATAATAAAGGCTATGTTGGCACCGGACACAGCCATGATATGGGATAGGCCCGCGTCGCTGAAGGCTTCCTGCACTTCCTTCGTGAGGCCTTCCTTATAGCCTATCAACATCCCGTTCAGCAGCCCGGCCTGCTGCGGGGGAAGGCTTTGATTGATGGTGTCGACAATCCTGTGCCTCAGCTCCAGGCCCAGTCTGACGGGAAAAGTGCCCCCAATCTCCCTGCCGGGGATAATACGGTCCCCCGCCGCAAAAATAACGGCAGTCACGCCCTGTCCGGCCAAATACCTGCGGTAGTCGAACGCGCCTGGGTTTTTCGGGCCCTGGGGAATATTCAGCTGTCCTGATATTTGTATTTCACGCCCGTATCCATAGAGGTCTTGTTCCTTGAGAGTGGTCAGCAGGACCTTGCCTCTTACTTTTACAGCCCGGTCCTTCATAATAATTTCCCGGGTGACGATAACGTAATTGACCTTAGCTTCCCTTATATCCGGGTCTGATGCGACATACCCCCTGACCATCACCTGGCTCCCGGAAAACTCCCTGTACCTGTTTATATTTGCATCCTCTGCAATGCGGTATTCAAAAGCTCCCACCGCATAAAACAGGAAGATCCCGATAACCACGTACCGGTTCTCCGGAATCTTGTAAGCCATCAAGGCAGACAAAAAGGCCAAACCAAAAACAGGCAGGATAATCATTGGATACGAATTTAAAACAACCGACGACAATATTCCCAGTATCTGTGCAAGGGCAAAAAGGATTAACGGTTTTCTCATGGTCCTCCAACGGAAGAAAAACGCCCCCTCAACAAATGAAGGAGCGTCTTGGCACCTGCCTCTTATTTAATAAATCTTCTCGCTGTCATAAAAGTCTGTGAGTAATACCCGCTGTTGATTTCACTAATGGTCACCTTGTGCACCGAACGGCTGGACGAAGCATGTATAAACTTACCGCCGCCAATGTATATACCCACATGGCTTATGGAGTTCATCCCTCCGTTTGTATCAAAAAACACCAGGTCACCCGGCTTCAGATCACTTTTGTTCACTTTTGTCCCCTGCTTGGCCTGGTCTGCCGCCACACGGTTAAGGCTGATACCGAAGTTCTTATACACGTACCCTACAAAGCCGGAACAGTCAAATCCCTTGGGTGTTGTGCCGCCCCACACATACTTTACTCCGATATACTTTTTGGCGAAATTGACAATCTTTTCCCCCTTCGTGGTCGCGTTTCCCTCATCTTTGGCAGCGGCGGCCAGTTCTTCTGCCGAAACCTGTTCTTCATCCCCCCTGGAAACACTGCTGTCCTTAACACTGATAAGGTCTTTGTTAATCCATCCCTCGGTGCCGTTTGCCGTCGTAATCCTGTACCAGTCTCCCGTACGTGAACGGATGCTGACCTTGGCCCCTTTGCTGAGCTGCAGGACTACATCGGAAGATGTGCTGGACTGGCTTCTTACATTGGCGCAGTTCACAATTACAGTGCCTGTCCCAATAACAGAGTTTTTAACAGACAGGTACTCTCCGCTGACCCAGCCGGTAATACCGCTGTGCTTCACCTGATACCAGTCGTTTGATTTCTTGAGAACCGTTACCTGGCTTCCCTTTTCTAATTGATCCAGCACTTTGGAAGAGGTATTGGGCGATTGGCGCAAGTTTACAACCTTACCTGTGATAACGCCTGTCTGAGATCCCTCGGCATAAGCCAGTGTGGAAAATAGGGTAATGAATAAAACGCACACCACGGTACTTACAAGTACCTTTTTCAAATTAGACATGTTGTCCTCCTATTAATAGCTTCCGAAGTTAGCTGTCGGGTTCGGGTAATAGGACCACCCCTACCATACTGGAAATGGGGGAATGGGATTTGGACGCTGCCATTGATGTCGACATCCACTTCCCTCCTCTGTTCCAGTACGGATTAGCCCCATATTTTTTGGTTCCTCCGTACCTTTTTTAAAAGGATTCAGCTTTTTTGTATTTTCTTGTCTAGAGATATTATACATGTCCAATTATGGCTTGTCAAACCTATTCAGTTATTTTTTACACTTTTTTGACTTTATATTCGTTTACGCATGATAATTACATTTTGATCCTGATTGTCCAGTCTTATATGATTGGGAATCCTTTTCAGCTCTTTAAAGCCGTGCTTAAGCCAAAATGCCATACCCCGGGGATTATTTTCGATAACGGCCACATAGGCATTTCGAATCCCTCTGGCTGCTTTAACATGGCTTAACAGCAGATTTACCGCCTCACTGCCGTATCCTTGATCCTGGTACTGTGTGTCAATAACAATTGAACTGATCCATACGGAATACCTCTTGTTTTCATGCCTGATGCTTCCTTTCAAAATCCCTATCAGGTCTCCCCGGGCTTTCGTGTAAATGCCCACAAAAAATTCATTGCTGCAAATGGCGACTTCCGAGTATTTTTGAGTCAGTTTTTCCAATGTTATGGGCTTGTCAATTCCCGTGGCAAATTTATATTCATCAATTTTGTTGTACCATTCCAGTATTTGAGGCAAATACTCCAGTTGAACATCCCTGAAAAGTATCACGTCATTTTGTATGTTGAGCGATAGCATACGTCTTCCCCTGCCCACTGCTTCAAACCCATACCGGCCGCAGCTCTCTCAAATCTAGTTCTATAAGAAATATTCGTCACATTTTCTTAAAATCCTTTATTTCTGTGAATATTTCATTCCTAAAAACATTCCATAAAATTCATGCAATAAATTTAAAATTTTTTATCAAAATATTATTGAAGGCTTTAAAAATAAGATCATTATCTTTAAGGCCAAAAGAAGCCTATAGGAAATAGCAACGGTCCAGGGCTAAAACTAAATCGGGAGGTGAAATCACAATGGCAAGAAATAATCAGAAGGTAGTACCGAACGCAGCATCAGCTCTTGATAAGATGAAGTATGAAATTGCTTCTCAGGTAGGTGTCAACTTAAAGCAGGGCTACAACGGCGACATCGCGGCACGTGACGCCGGCAGAGTAGGTGGGAATATAACCAAGAAGCTTATACAGATGGCTGAATCACAGATAGCTGGAAAGTAATGCGGTTTTAAAATATAAAAGGTCATGCAGCCCATGCATGACCTTTTTATATTTTACGACATCCATAGTAGATTATATGGTAAAATTAAAACAGTTTGTCCTACCGGCTATCCCATGGTCAGAGTACAAACTAAAAACATAAGCGGCGGTGATTATTCCGTGAGATACGGATTAATAAAAAAAGCCAATTTTATAAGCAGGCCCAACAGATTTACGGCCCATGTGCTGCTTGACGGACGCGAGGAAATGGTCCACGTCAGGAACACCGGCCGATGCAGGGAAATTCTTAAGGAGGGAACTCCCGTGATTCTTGAAGCATCCAAAAACCCCCTGCGAAAAACGGGATATTCCCTCATATCCGCTTATAAGGGGGACAGGCTGATCAACATAGATTCACAGGTCCCCAATGCGGTTGTGCAGGAAGCTTTAAAAGCTTCTCAGATCAACGAGTTTGGAAGCCTTCAAGCCGTTTTGAGGGAAGTGACTTATGGGAATTCCAGGTTCGACCTATATTTTGAGGATAAAGAGAAAAAAGGGTTTATTGAAGTCAAAGGGGTTACCCTTGAAGTAGACGGAACTGCCATGTTTCCCGATGCCCCCACCGAAAGAGGAGCCAAACATGTCATGGAAATGGTGAAAGCAGTGGAAGGCGGCTTTTTGGGGTATATCCTTTTTTTGATACAGATGGACGGTGTCCACTGCTTTACTCCTAACAGGAAAATGGACGGCAGGTTCGCATCGGCGCTGTGCTATGCGGAGGAAAGGGGAGTGAAAATTCTTGCCTATGATTCTCATGTCACAGAAAATGAAATTACCATAGGCAGTCCCGTTAAAGTTATTCTCTAATTACTGCTATTCGCTTTCCTGCAGGTCAGCGCAACCGCATTCGCAGCTTCCATGCCCGATTTCAGCGCCCCTTGCATCCACCTGTGTTTTGCAGAGATGTGTTCTCCCGCAAAGAAAACCCTGTTGTTGTATTCCGGCTGGGCTATGGCATAGGAAAAAATCCTTTTCTGTTCAGGCGTAAAGAAGCACAATGCGCCCCTGAACCAGGTCTCGGTATTCCAATTCACCGTTTTGAAATCCAGCACAAGCGTGTCAAGATAACCTTTAGGGAGGCAGTGGACTTTTTCCAGCTCCCTCTTAATTTCATTGAGCCTTACCCCCTCAGGCAGATTTGCCAGGCGGGTGGTGTCCAAATTAAAATTGTATGAGGCGATGAGCACTCCGCGTTCTTTTGAAAGTCCGGCGCTTTTATCTTCAGGTATATGCAGGGAGTGATAGGGCATGCTCCCGGGGATGCACCGGATGTTTCCCGAGCAGTGAGCGGCATGGTCCGAAGGGTACCATATGCTTGTCAGGGGCAGGTCGGTGTATGATCCGCCTCCGATGATCTGCTCCTCCGGTCTCCCCTCCTCCCAGAAGCGATTCCTGAAAAGAATGCAGGTTTTTTGCGCAGGAATGTAGTTTACCTCTTTGATGGCCTGCATTTTCGTATGGCTGAACAGGGGATTTACCGCTATGTTCCTGAGAGTGGAGAAGGGAATGGCGCAGATTACATAGTCGAACTGCTCATAGAGGGCTCCCCTCTGGTGACTATTTCTGTATTCAATCCCAACCTTTTCCTGGTCGCTGTTGAAAGAAATACCGGTGACCCGGCTGCCTCCCTTCCAGGCAACCTTCCCCAAAAGCTGCCCGGGTATGTCCGGATAGCTGTCTTTGTGGCTTTGTTCCATAAAGGATTTGTAAAAAGCCATCGGAAGTTTTACCAGGCCGCCCGGAATTTCATACAGGAAGGAAAGGTCGGCAGAATAGCTTTCCTGTATATAGTCTATATAGCTTGAATACAAATTTTCTCCGGGCAGAGGGGTCAGGTCTGAGACGAGGTTGATGGCATCCTGACTCAAACGTGAACTTTCAAGCATTTGCCTGCTGTTTCTGCTGTCCCAGTATAGAATTTCCGGATGGTAATAAGGCCTTACCTGAAGTATTTCACTTCTCACCCAGGGATCAGCCTCCAGCAGGTGCCTGTCAAGGCCCCGGTACACCAGATCCTGCCATTTTGTCCTTTTTTCCCATTCATTCAAATCAAATTCCGGATAAATATACCTCTGTACATTTCTGCCCTCAGGGTCGTTCCGTACGCTGACATCCCTCAAATGAATGACGGCATTGCTGTTTACCTGTATAAAAGTCCGGGTAGGCAGTTTGAACAGGTTGATATAATGCCATACGGTTTCATGGGTAACCGGGATGCGCATGGGTCCAAACTCCCCGTACAGTTTTCTTTCCCTATCAAAATAATATGTATAGACCCTTCCTCCAATGCGGTCCTCCAATGCTTCAAAGATTGTAATATCAAACCCCAGTTTTCTCAATTCATAGGCTGCAGACAGGCCCGCCAGCCCCCCACCCACAATTCCCACCTGGATTCCCCTGAAAGAACCGGGAGCCGCGATGGAGGTAATATCCGGGGGAGGCAGCATGAGATTAGTTACAAAATCGAAATCCTCCGGACGTCCCCTCAACCACAGTGCATACTGTCCCAAAAAACGCCTTTCACTATCGGTAGGATTATCCGGCTGCACCGGCATCCCGGTGGACATACTGTTTACGTTCATAATCACTCTACTCCTTCAAATTTTAGCCGGCTTAAAATAATCAGCCATACTAAATCATATGAAGAAGCATGGGGTTATGTCATATACAAAAATGATTTTGTGCAGAAAGGATTGTTCCTGTCTGGCACAAAATCATCCCGGGATTTTTAAAAAGGCCGCATTGGTTAAAACCGTTCCTAATACCGGAAAAGCATGGTATAAAGAGGAAGCGCCAGGGCCGATAAAGCCAGGAGAAATATCATAACCGCCCCAAGCCTGTTCTTTTTTTTCCATGTCCATACACCGTAGCTTACCGTGTAAACAAACACCCAGACCAGGATGATAAAAGCGACCAGCATGTCCACTGTGATCACGGCGACTGCACCTCCCCCTCAGAACCCTGGATGGGTGCATTCCGTATCGTAAGGCCTGTCCTCCTCACCTTCACATCCACTGCCACCTCAAAGGTGGAATTCTTATACCTGTCCAGCCACTGAAAGTTCTTCCATTGATCCCATGTGAGAAACCTGGATTTGTACTGGTTGCCGAAGCCGAAAATATCGCTGTGGAATTCGGCGGAGGTCCGGTTTAGAAGCCTTTTAATGCCCTCCTCCAGGTATTTTTCGGCGGATCGTTCGAAAATATCATTGTATTCGCTTTCGTAGTTAATTCCGCTCTGTATCGACATATAGTCCGCCTCCAGCTTTATCTCCACTTTTATATTGGGCTTCCCGTCCACAAGCTTTATCTTGTATGTCGGCCTCCTGCTCTGTTTTAAGTTGACCACTATATAAAAGTCTTTTTTTATTGGGTCGGGAAAGGTTACGTAAGCATGCCCGTATTTTCCGGTGACCATGAGGTAGTGGGTCGATTCCTCCCCGTCCAGTTCTCCTACCATCTTAGGGCCGTTAAAAACAGCCAGCCCCATGGCCTCTCCCTTTATGTCGCCCACCTTTGGAAGGTTTCCCGCAAGGTAATCGCCTTCAAAAGGTACGGGCCTGTTTTTTTGGGGGGCCGACGATTCCCCTACGCTGAATTCCTTTGTCGAATTCTTGGTGTTGACGCCCACTAACGCCGCTACGGCCTGTGCTCCCGTGGACTCCTCTTTGATGAAGAAATCGTGGAGCTGTGTCTGGTCAATAAATCCGGTATACTTATACCCGGAAAATTTCAGTTCGTAATACTTGGACGGGTCCGCCTCCTGCCTCGGTTTGATGGATTTCAAGTAGTCCTCCGCAGACCCCCGGGATACGGCCACCACCATATTGGGCCTGAACTCCTTTCCTCGCGTTATGGCACGGGTGAGCATGACCATCCTGCCGTCTTTCGCAAGGTCCTCCGAAAAAACCATTACCTTGGCATGGGAGAGGTTCACCTGCTTGCCCACAGAATTGTTGACCATGTTAAGTCCCGAGTATACTGAAGGACATTCCAGTGTCATGGAGCCAATGGATTTGCTCTCCCCCTCTCCTCCACCACCTCCCCCCCCGCCGCTTACTCCTGAGCTTCCCATGGCCAGGGGGATGGCATACTGGAGGGTCATCCTCAGCTTATTCGTTTCACCCTTGTCCAGACCTATGGCAATGACATAGGTCTGGTCATCAATCTCCTTCCCGTCGTAGCAGCCTGACAGCAGAGTGCAGGTTGCAGCCAGCATAAGCAGAAAAGCTGCGGTTCTTTTCATTTCCTGTCACCCTCCTTCCTGTGGTTTCTTTTTTTCATTGCTCCCGCCACCAGCAGGAGAAGAAGGGTCATGCCGAAGGTAACTGCCCAGGCTGCACTTCGAAAATAAACGGTTTCCATGGCAATGGCCGACATCAGGTTTTTGGGCCAAAGGCTGATGGCAAAGACGATGATTGCCATGGGAATGATAAGGGGCCTATAGTATTCGAGCCTGAAGGTCTTTGAAAAGACGTACACAATCAGGAAAAAGCCCATGCTTAAATACAAAAGGGCTGCTATCGCCCAGATCATTACAAAAATGGACTCCACCCTCTGGAAAAACCTTCCATAGTTGATAAGCCTGGCAAGCTGAAATATGGGAAGAAAGCCCTCTATGGCTGAGGGGTACGGAAATACCAACAAAAACGTAAGGGCGGAGGTAATCAAAACACCGGATGAGATTCCGATGGCCAGAGAGCCTGCCGATTTAAAATTTTTACCCGTTTTTATAAAAGGAAAGAGCAGGAACAGGGCTATCAGTCCCGAAAAGGACGATATTCTGAAAAATCCGCTGCCGAATATGGCATACGCCCCATTTCCCAGGATGGGCATGATGTTGGATATATTGTAATATGGGGCTACTCCTCCGATAATGATTAAATACCCTGCCAGTATTATGGGCACAATAAAGGCATGAAACCTTACAATAGCCTCAATTCCTGCATAGGCCCCCGCAATCATGCCGCTGAGGAAAAAAAGTATTACAAAGCTGATGGGAGACGCGGGAAGGGATATTACCTTCATATCTTCTGCGAATTCTCTGAGAATAATCGAAATAATAAAGGTTATGTGTATTAAAATAATGATTCCCACTATAATCCGGCCGGCACTCCCTCCGATATATTCACCCAAATCCAGCAAATCCTTGCCTTCGAACCTGGAATACAGCCTGGATATCAGCAAAAAAAGCAAAAAAGCCAGCACCGATATGTAAGCCGCAAGAATCCACCCTGCGGTTCCTCCTCTTTCGGCCATGGTGCGCGGAAAATTCAAAAACACCTGGACGTTTAGCGCGTTTATAAGCAGGGCCGCTGTTTCCCATTTTCCGAATACTATTTTACTTTCCTGCATCATCGTCCTCCTCTTTCTGGTCCTCTCCCTCCTGGCTTTTCCATCCCCTGCTGATATGCGGCTGCTTCCTGGCGTCTTTCACATTCATGTAGTCCGCCCTCTTTTCCTGCTTCCAGAAGGGCGGCCTTGCAAATTGATCCGCTATCCCCCCGGCCGTCTTGGATGCAAATGGAGCCATATAAGGCACTCCGAAGGATTTCTCGCTCACAAACCATATTCCCTGTAAAAAAAGTCCTGTGGTTATGCCCAGGAAACCCGCTATTGCACCCAACAGGATATAGGCATATCTCAAAACTCTAAAGCCCAGTGCCAGAGCGAAGTTGGGTATAGCAAAAGAGCCTATGCCCGTCACCGCAACGATGATAATCAATATGGGACTCACAATATTTGCGGCAACGGCTGCCTGCCCCAGTATCAGCGCACCGATAATGCCCAGGGTAGGGCCGATGGGACCGGGGATCCGGATGCCTGCTTCGCGGATCAGTTCAAAGGAGATTTCCATGATGAGTATTTCCACAACAGACGGGAAAGGAACCCTTTCCCTGGATGCCTCTATAGCAAATAAAAGGCTGGTGGGAATCATTTCCTGGTGGTAGTTGGTAATGGCCACGTACAGCCCAGGAAGCAGCAACGAAAGAAAAACTCCCATGATTCTCACAAACCTCAGCAGATTCGCATAAGGGAACCGGACATAGCTGTCTTCGGGAGAATGCAGCAGTTCATTATTGGTAACAGGCATGCATAGGGCAAAGGGACTTCCGTGCATCACAACCACCACCTTCCCTTCCGCCAGCATGGAAGCGGCCTTGTCCGGCCGTTCGGTAACCATGATCTGGGGGACAGGCAAAAAAGAACTGTCCTCAATCAACTGCTCCAGCTCTCCCGAGTCAAACAGGTAGTCTACTTTAATACTTTTTAGCCTTCTTCTCACTTCCTTGACCAGCGAATCATTGGTTATATCCTTGATGTACATCATGGAACAGGGCGTCCTACTTCTTCGTCCGATGGTCAGGCTTTCTGCGATCAAATCCTCATCATTCAGTATTTTTCTTATGAGCGCCGTGTTCGCCCTGAGAAGTTCGGTAAAGCCCTCCTGGGGTCCCCTGATTGTCTGTTCCGTATTGGGCCGCTCAACAGCCCTGTGTTCCCACCCTTTGACATCAGCGACAAAAGCGCTGTCGACGCCGTCTATAAAGATGCCGCAGCCGCCGAAATTCACTCCCTGGACCACTTGTTCAATGGCCTTGAATTCTTTCAACTGATTGTGAGGCAAAATATGACTTCTTATATAATCCGCGATGCTCTTTTCATCGCTTTTGATATCCAGATTGGACAAAAGCATTAGAGGCTGGAGGATATCGTCATTGATTACCTTCCTGTCCGTCATCCCGTCGAAAAACACCATGAACGCGGGAATAACCTTGTTTTTGACCACCAGGTCGAACTCTCTTAAAACAGCATCCCCGTTTGTTGGAATGCTGTAAATATCCTTAATCCTCTCCATGTTTTCAGAAAGCGCTTTGCTGATATCCGGCTTCGGGCCCTTATTTTCCTCATTTTCCCCGGACTTTTTGTTGAGCTGCAGGCCTTCGTTTTTCTTCTTCCGGGGCTCAACTTTTTTATCCTGTTCTTTCTGCCCTCCCTCCGCCATCTCCTCCTCTGTTTCCTTTAATATAAAACGCTCCTTCGTTTTAGGTTCCTCAAATGTAAAAAGCCGCGCAAGTGTTTTCCTGAAATTCGCCAACAATTTCAACTCCTTCGGTCAACCTTTCATTTCGCCAAAAAAACTTCAATTTCTATGCAGTTCCTCCTCCGGTCTCATTTTCTTCATTTTCAGCTTATAATATTTTCTTCCTTGCGGCGGGTTTTATGCATAAACGGTATTGTACGGCTTTCTCTTCCAAGCGGAATAGAAATTATTTCCATAAATAATAAAAAAACAGGCGGATGCTCAACATACCCGCCTGCCGTGCTTTCATTTCCCCTGTTGGTCCTACTGGTTCTGCTCAGCCTCATTGGTCAGTTTCAATTTTTCAAGAATGTAGAAAGCCAAGCTCAGCAAAATGCCTACGATAGTCGCCAGCGCCATTCCTTTCAACTGCACGGTCCCCCCTAACGTGACGGCCACCCCGCTGACACCCACGATGAACACCACCGCCGTCAATATCAGGTTCTTTGGAATACTGTAGTCCACCTTTGACTCTACCAGGATCCGGATGCCCGATGCGGCAATAACCCCGTACATCAGAATTGTAACCCCTCCCATAACCGGGCCGGGTATACTCGATATTATACCTGACAGTTTGCCGACAAAGGCCAGTATGATGGAAATAACCGCTGCCCCGCCGATAACCCAGACACTGTAAACTTTTGTGATTGCCATGACGCCCATGTTTTCGCCATAAGTGGTGGTGGGTACCGAACCGGCAAATCCGGAAATCATGGTGGACAAACCATCCCCCAGCATGGACCTGTGCAGACCCGGATCTTTCACAAGATCCCTGTCCACGATTTTGCTGGTGACAAGCAAATGTCCGATGTGCTCAGATATTACAACGAGTGCCGCAGGAGCAATCACCAGCATGGCATCCAAGTTGAATACAGGGAGTACCGGATGAGGCAATGCGATTAAAGCGCTGCTTGTAACTGTAGAATAATCCACTCTACCCATAAAAGCTGCCAGCACATAACCCGCAACAACGGCAAACAATACGGGAATAACTGAAAGGAAGCCTCTAAATACAAGTGTTCCAAAAATTAAAACCCCTAAAGTGAAGAGGGATATAATAATGGCCTGCGTGTCGAAATGCCCATTGGCATCCGGCAGCAAGCCCGCATTGGCTACCGCGGTAGAAGCCAATTCCAAGCCGATGAGAGCCACAATCGGTCCCATGGTAGCAGGAGGTAAAACCACATCCAGCCATTTGGTGCCGGTAACGCCGATAATCAACGCCGTAGCCGTAAATATCAAGCCTGCCAGTATAAAACCCCCCAGTGCTTTTGAAAAATTGGTTTTAACATCACCCGGACTTGCTATAACCGCAAAGGTAGGTGCCAGAAAAGCAAAACTGGAGCCGAGGTAAGCCGGCGCTTTTCCTTTGCACAGGAATAAATAAATTAAAGTACCTATCCCATTCATGAGGAGAACCAGCGCAGGGTCTATTACCTGCATATGCGGATCCCCTGAAACCCTTTGCGCTGTTTGATTGAACAGGATGGGCACCAAAACCGACGCTCCGAACATTGCAAATAAATGCTGCAGGCTCAGAGGCAGTCCCTGGAGTATGGGTACTTTTTCTTCCACTTGAATAACTTTTTTCTGCATTTTTCTACCTCCTGTTAAATTTTATTTAAAACCAAACTCTTTTCATAAAATACCAGGCATAAGGTGTTGTTTAAATAAAACCCTCTAAGGCGGATTGAATAAAACATGGAATAATACTTAACTTTAGCAGTGTTTGTAAAAAGTTCAAGAATATTATCGCCCGGCCTCAAAGGAAAGTCAACAAAAATTTACAAATAGAACAGGAATATATAAAATTTATGTCATATTTAGCAGTTATCAAATAAACAATATATATAATTTTATAACATTTATTGACAAAAACTGCAAAGGATGCTATAATGGGCTTTGGATTTGATAAGCAGAGAGTTAATGCATATTTGGCGAAAAGCTATTTTAAAATGGTTGTGTCACTACCGGTGTTTTTAGCATAACAAAATTAAAGAATTAAAGTTTGGATAGGATACTTTGAAAAAGGCAAACTTATCGAAAGGTAAGGACGCAAAGCCGCGAGTCTAAAGTGGAAGCACCATGACAGTCGGGTTGCCAAGGCATTTTTATGTGATTGACCAAGCCATGGCGAGTTGTACCGCTGTGGTTTTTCACTTTATAGGTAGATAGCCGGATTTTACAGGGCTTTTAATCCAATTGCTTTAAATTAATACCATAAATTAATACCATAAATTAATACCATAAATTAATACCATGAAGTGGCTAATCCACTTATTTATGCCTATAGGACAGTATTGTGCACCCAAGAAATACACACAGGAGACAAGAACATGGAAATTCTACTTGGCAGTGAACCGTACAAAATCAGTTATTTGCAAAAAATATACGATTTATACATGAAAATAGGATTTGACTCTACTACCTATAAACACTGTTTAAATGTAGCCCTTTATTCCGTCCAGTTTGGAAAATCCTTAGGTTATTGTCCGAATGAAGCACTGGCATATTATTCCGGATTATTCCACGATATCGGAAAGTTGCAGATAGATCACCACATCCTTAATAAGACGTCCGCTCTGAGCAAGAATGAATTTAATATCATGAAGCATCATCCCTCCTATGGGTACGCAATTTTATTACAGGCCGGCCTTCCCAAGGAAATTTCGGAAGCCGTCCTGCACCATCATGAGCATTACGACGGTACAGGCTATCCTTCAGGCCTTAAAGGAGATAAAATCCCTTTTCTGGCAAGAATGATATCGGTGTGTGATGTGTTTGATGCCCTTACCTCGGACAGGCCATACAGAAAAGCTTATTCCATCGATAAAGCCATGCAGATAATGAACCGGTGTAAAGGCCAATTCGACCCTGAGCTTTTGTACCATTTTACATCAAAAGCGCCAAAAATTCTTCATGTGGATGAAGTAAAGGCAAAGTCGGAATTAAACGGAAAAATATGTAAAAGGAATGCCTAGGCATTCCTTTTGCGGACACCTTTATATTTGAATATAATATGTAGCGTTCCTCTAAAGAGCCATAGTTTATTCATAAGTGGCAGCCGCTTCATGAACGAATTGGTCACAATTCTCCAGCAGCGAAATAAATCGATCTACAATGAAAGCGTCAAATTGGGTCCCTGCACCTTCCAGCAGCTGTCTCTTCGTTTCCTCCAAATTTAACTTGGGTCTGTACAGCCGGTCGGACAGCATGGCGTCAAAAGCATCGGCAACGGCGATTATCCTGGCCAGCAAGGGTATCTCATTCCCCTTTAACCCCTCGGGGTAACCTTCGCCGTCAATTCTTTCATGATGGGATTTGACGATGGGAGCAACTTCTTTAAACATTGAAACAGCTGAGAGGATATGAGCTCCTTTTAGCGGATGCTTTTTTATCTCTTCAAATTCCTTTTCATTCAGCTTATCCGTTTTTAGCAAAATATCATCCGCAGTTCCAATTTTGCCCACATCGTGGAAGATGCCGCCCACTCTCAGCATTTCCAGCTCCTGCGGGGAAAGTCCCAGTGTCTCCCCGATTTTAACGGCATAATGTGCAACCCTGTCCGAATGTCCCCTTGTATACATGTCTTTTGCGTCAACCGCCAGCCGGAGAGCTTCTATGGTATCCATGTACCTTATTTTCAACTCATTATAGGTTATGTTGAGCTCCTCGTTCTTTATATTTACAAGGGAATGCAAAAAAGCATTGTTCAAAGAGGAGGCCGCCTGATTTGCATATATTTCAAGCAGCTTTATCCCTTCTTCGGTATCGCTGCTTTCCACAAAAATCACACCCATGGACTGGAGGTACTCATTTACCAGGGGAAGTATAACTCCGTTGTCCAGCCGCACAACTTCCTTTGTTGTCCTTGCATAGCCAATACCCTCCATTAAGTTCGGACTGAGCATTTCCATAAAATCACCGATCTCCGTCCTGTATCGGCCTATACCCTTAAATATACTCTTGTCGCCTTCATTGGCGGTTTTTGTAATATTGTCGACAAGAATAAAAGCGTTGTCACTATTCACAAGAGGCATGATCTCGGTCAAAATTTCTTCCAGAATATTTCCTACCGGCTGCAGCTGATAAATTTTAGGTACCGCTTGCAGAATGCTGTTCAGGCCGTCTTTAAATTTTTTTATGGTGTTCAACTGGGAAATGGACTTAATCCCCGATTCAACCAATAGAAGCAGCTGGTCGAACCTGTCGCTTTTCTCACAA
Organism: Eubacteriales bacterium; assembly: GCA_024655885.1. Taxonomy (GTDB): domain Bacteria; phylum Bacillota; class Clostridia; order Acetivibrionales; family JANLFN01; genus JANLFN01. Next base: position 53,096 of record JANLFN010000007.1, read on the forward strand.
TACCCCTGTATGTCCAGTGCCCTTATGGTTTCCAAAGGAGGGGCTAAATCCTTGTGTCCTGTCAGAAGGAGTATGTATAAGTCTCTATTGAATTCCCTTATTTTTTCCACAACCTTATCCCCATGGATAGGATTCATCAGGTAGTCTAAAATGAGAAGGTCATAATGCTCCTCACGAACTTTTTCAATAGCTTCCAATGGATTTACAATACCTGTAAAATTATAACCCATGCGTCTCAAAACAACGGACAGTGAATCAATGATACCTATTTCATCATCTACAACCATTATTTTATAGCCAGAGCTAGAAGAAGCCGCTATGTTTCTCTTTCTCATCCAATTGCCTCCCGGTCAACATATGTGTCTGTATTTGGTATGGATATATAAAATGCCGTCCCCTTGCCTACTTCCGACTCAACCCACATATTACCGCCAAATCTCCCCTTGATGTTTGCATAGGACATATAAAGACCCAAGCCCGTGCCGTTTTTTCCTTTTGTTGTCACCATTTCCTTAAACAGCCGCTCTTTTATATCCGGCTGAATTCCTTTACCATAATCTTTTATTGTAAATACAATATTATTATCAAGCTTTTCCAGTATAAAGTCAATATCCCCTTTTTCGCCTTCATAGGCCTGAATGGCATTGATTACGATATTGTCAAGTATCTGCACCAGATTGTTAATATCCCCTTTGAGTTGAGTGTTCAAATCAATACGAAAATCCGTTCTTAGTATACAGTGATATTTTTTTAGTTCATGGGCCATCAATACTTCTACCCTTTTGACAAGCTCATCAAGAGTAAAACTGTATGTGGAGGATGTGTTCAGTTGAACCGCCTGTCCCTTAACCGTAGTGATCACATCCGACATGTAGGAGCAGTAGGGTTTCATTTTATCCAGCCAGGACATCATTTCTCCCGCAATTTCATGGTGGTCCTCAGGTGTAACGCTTGTGTCTCCTATGGATTCCTCATATTCCTTTACCAGGTCCTTTAAGGCCTCGATTCCCCCTGAGATGGACATGATGGGGGTCTTCAGATTATGGGCGATACCCCCTATCAACTGCCCCAGAGATGCAAGCCTTTCCTGCTCCATGATGATGGATTGATTCTCCTTTATGGTCTCCAGGTCTTTCTTGCTCTGTGTAATGTCTTTCAAGAGTATGATTGTCCCGATGTAATTATTTTTTGAAATAATGGGGGTTATTTCCACGGCAAAATACCTGTCGAAATTGTGTGCCTTGATCTGTTTTTCAAATACGAAGGATTTCCCCGTTTTCTTTATCTGGTCAATGACGGCGATGATTTCGTTTCCGTCAACATTTACCGTGGGATTGGAACTTAAAATATCGGTAATGCTGGTATTTCTTTTGACTTTAAATATAGTCCCGAAGATGTTTAAAAAGGTCTGGTTATAATCCACCACCGACAACTCTTCATTTACGACAATGAAGCCGTCTGAAATAAGGTCAACGATCTTCTGCAAAGCGATTGGGGCAATACTTAAAAATTTGAATTTAAATATGGCATACATGTAACATATCACGGCAAATGAAAAGGCTATGGGAGTGGCATATTCCGTAAGAGAAATTATTTTAAACGTGGCAAATACATTCACCAAAACCGGCACCGTACTTCCTACAAGGATCAGGATGGACTGCCTTGAAAAAAACCCGGAGTTTTTTATGGAGAATATAATTAGGTTATACAGCCCCACTCCTATGCAGATATACGAATAAACGGCATGTATGATAAAATATTTCCCCACAACCAGTTCATTGGTATTCAAAGAGTAATTAATATAAAACAAGTGGTGATAATTGTCGGTCATTAAAACTAAAATAGATATTATGGGGATGACGAACAGCAATATATGCTTTGAGGATAGTGTAACTTTGGTATGGGCAAATATAATGCCGATAAATAATAAGAACGGAGGTACAAAAACCAGCCCGATATGGGTTATTATGAAAAAAATAAAATATGTATGCTTAAATATGGCCTGGGTATAGGTATTGGTCAAAATACCCGAGTTCCAGAGAAGCATGGAAAGTATGCAGCATAAAAATGCATAATGTATCTGCGTCCTGCGTTTCATTCTGAAAACTAAAACAGCTGTGAACAGTAAAAGCAGTATGGATAGGTGAAGCAATACAAAAGGAAAACTATACTCTATCATGAACAACTCCCCTCGGCTCGCTCTTTAGGTTGAATCTATCCGGTTGCTCCGGCGTCCTAAGGCCGGTGGTTTTCCAACCCGTTTTTGTAAGGTTTGAAATGTATGATTTTTAATATCGGCTTTAACGTTAAAGCTATTTTAAAAATCCGACCTTTTTCATGTATTCAATTAATTTTAAAATATAGGCCCTATCTATATCCGGCCATTCAAAATCAAGCTTTTTTAAATATTCTACCGTATCTTTGGATTGGACAATCACAGCCGGAGCATAGTGAAGCTCTTTTTCACCATTAAAATCCTGGATAACCCCTCTGAGAATTTCCTGCCTGCTGCTGTCTCTGGATATTTGCTCAATATACTCTTTAAACTGTTCCTTCCCCAGCACTTCCACATGGATGCCCACAGACTCCAGCAGTCGAAACAGGTCTTTCAGCTTTATCTTGTGATGGTTGAACATGTGGAATATCTTCCCCGGAAGCACGCCGCCCATGATTGATTTTACAATGGCTTTACTGCAGCAGTCAACGGGAGTAAATTCAACTTCCTGCTCCAGCATGTCCTCCGAAACAGCACCCATTTGTATCAAAGACTTTATTCTGTTATAAAAAGCATTCTGGTCCACATTCACCTGAAAATGTCCATCCCTGTGCCGGCCTGTCAGGTTCCCCACTCTGAACACCATGGCCTTCAAGTTTGAACCCGTCGCCCTGTAAATCAAATTCTCAGCCAAAAATTTACTTCTTACATACACATTCTCTTTAAAGTTTTGACCGATGTAAAAATCGTTTTCGGTCATCAATACAACCGGCTTTTCTTTTTCTTCCGGTTTCCCGGGAGAATTTCCCGAAATGCCGACGGTTGAAATGTGGCCCAGAGGAATTCCGTAAGACAGGCAAAACTCCATAACCTCTTTTGTGCCCTTAACATTGATCTTTTCATATTCGTGGTAATCCCCATAGTGTTTTACCAGGGCCGCTGTATGTATGACCATGTCGGTTCTTTCTCCCAGTTCGGAGTACAAGTCTTCCGGCATTCCTAAACGGGGCAGGGTAATATCCCCATTGACCACATGAATTCTTTTTCCTATTTCACCGGAGTATTTGGTGCCAAAATAGAACTCCAGCATTTCCATGAGGCGGTTTTGCGCATGCTCATGGTTTCGACCCCGTACCAGGCAGTAAAGATGGGCTTCTGTACTTGATAAAACCTCATCCAATATGTGAATACCTAAAAATCCGGTGGCCCCTGTCAGCAAAACATTGTCCAATTTTAACTGTTCAAAGCCTGTTTCCACCCCTGCCGCCTGTTCCAGAACTCCCCCTGTGAACAGATCCATATATTCCTCCGGGACCGCCGTATTATTCTCACAACTGCTCAGCTCTCCGCTAATCTTGGAATACAGTTCCCTGATGGTCTGATACTGGTAAAAATCCTGTGTAGTCAAACCCCAATCATGTGAAAAAGCTTTTATCTGCACCTGGATTATAGCTAAAGAATCTCCTCCCATCTCAAAAAAATTATCGTTGATTCCTATTCTATCCACGTGCAGCACTTCAGACCAGATGCGGGCCAGTTCATTTTCAATTCTATTCCGGGGAGCTTCATATCCGGCAGCCGTATCCATATTGGAGTCAGGCATGGGAAGAGCCTTCCTGTCGATTTTTCCACTTGGAGTCAACGGCATTTTCTCCAGCCTCATGAAATGGGAAGGGATCATGTAATCCGGCAGCTTCGATGAAAGAAAGCTTCTGAGGTCGGATACCGCCAGCTCTCTATCCGAAACAAAATAAGCACATAGATATTTATTCTTTAAAGGGCCTTCCTGGGCTGCCACAACAGCTTCTTTAATCTCCGGGTGGTTTAAAAGATGGCTTTCAACCTCGCCTAATTCTATCCGGAATCCTCTAATCTTAACCTGATGGTCTATTCTGCCCACAAATTCTATATTCCCATCCGGCATCCATCTGGCTATATCCCCCGTTTTATACATCCTCTCCCCGGGAAAAAAGGGATCGGGTATGAACTTCTCCGCTGAAAGGTCAGGCCTGTTTAAATAGCCTCTTCCCACACTGTCGCCCGAAATATACAATTCTCCCCCTATTCCCACAGGGAGCGGCATGCCGTCCTTACCCAGGATATATATTCTGGTGTTGGATATGGGTTTGCCTATGGGAGGAAGAACGGGAATATCCCCGTCCGGCATCATTGTATATGCCGTAACCACATGAGTTTCCGACGGGCCGTAATGGTTGTGCAGGCAAATATTATTTCTTTTCAGGTACTCCTTAAATTGCTCGGTAAGGATCAATTGTTCCCCTGCAACAATTATATGCCGGACAGTGGCAGGCAGCCGCTTCAACAGCTCCTCCTCATTGATAACCAGTTTTAAATAGGATGTAGGCAAAAATATGGTGCGGATTTCATTCTCCTCAATAAACCTGAACAGCTCCATGGCATTTCTTTTTAGCATATCTCCCGCAATATGCAGCTCTCCGCCGGACAGCAGTGTGGAGAATATTTCCTGGTAGCAGACATCAAAGCTTATGGTGGCAAACTGGAGCACCTTGCAGCGAAACTCCAGGTTGGTTTTTGTAAACTGGTATTTCATCAGGTTAACCATATTCTTATGTTCAAGCATAACCCCCTTCGGCTTCCCGGTAGAACCGGAGGTATAAATCACATATAACAGGTCCCCGGGCTTATTGACCGTTTCCGGATTAGTGCACGCACCCTTGTATAATTGGCTGTCATCGATATTGACCATTCTTCCTCTATACTTGATTTTTTCCCCCAAATCGCCGCAGGTCAGCAATAATGGGGCATTACTGTCTTCAAGCATGTAGGCGATCCTCCCCTGGGGGTAATCGGGATCTATGGGCAAAAAAGCACCTCCGGCTTTAAGTATGCCCAGGACTCCTATCACCATTTCCGGTGACCTGTACATGGAAATGGCCACTATACTGTTGGGTTTTACCCCTATTTCTCTTAAAGCTCTTGCCAGCTGATTGGATTTTTCATTCAATTCCCTGTATGTCAGCTTCCTTCCCTCAAAAACAACGGCAGCGGCATCCGGGGTTCTTTCCGCCTGTTTTTCAAACAGCTGATGAATGGTCCCTTGGACAGGAGAATCCCGCCGGGTATCGTTAAAGTGGTAAAAAAGCCGGTGCCTCTCTTCTCCGGTGAGCATGTCCACTTCCCCCAGCAGTTTCTCGGGATTAGAGGCTATTATGCCCAGGATATTCGTAAAGTGTGCTATGAGCCTTTCAATGGTTGCCTTCTTAAAAAGTTTTGTACAGTACTCCAGGCTGAAAACAATATCTTCGTCCCTTTCCACCGCCTCCAGCAGCAGGTCGAACTTCGCTATCCGGTGGATATCCTTATAGGGGGTGAGCTTAAGGTCCCCTATTTTTATCTCCGCCGTATCCACATGCTGTAAGACAAACATGGTGTCAAAGAGCGGATTTCTGCTCAAATCCCTCCTGAGCTTCAGTTTTCCTACCAGCTCCTCAAAAGGATAATCCTGGTTTTCATAGGCCTTCAGTGCCTGGGCTTTTACTTCTTCAAGAAACTCGGAAAATTTTTTTGAGGCTGTGGGATAGTTCCTCATGACCAGCGTATTTACAAACATTCCCATTATGCCCTCCAGGTCCGCGTGCCTTCTGCCCACAATGGGAGCGCCCACCAAAATATCCTCCTGTCCCGAGTATTTATAGAGCAGCACATTATATGCGGCCAGCAAAACCATATACAAAGTTGCCCCCATTTGATTTGCCAGCTTTTTTATACTCCTTGACAGTTCCTTTCCCGCATGGAAATACAGGATGTCTCCTTCATAACTCTGTATGGAGGGCCTGGGATAATCGGTAGGCAGATCCAATACGGGAATTTCTCCCGACAAAATATTCAGCCAATTCTCTTCCTGTTTTTTGATATAGTCCGAATGATACAATCCGTTTTGCCATGCGCAGTAATCCTTATACTGTATTCTCAGGGCCGGCAAGGACTCTCCTGCGTATAGCTTGTCCAGATCATGCAAAAGGATCTCCATGGATGCCCCGTCACATATAATATGGTGCAAATCCAACAACAGGATGTGCCTGTTTTCCGCCAGCTTCACCAGCTTCACCCTCAACAGGGGAGCTTTACTTAAATCAAAAGGCCGGATAAACGTTTCAATAATCTCTTTTACAGCAGTTTCATCCGATTCCATAAAATCAATATTAAAATCAACCCTGTCGGAGATTTTTTGGACAGGCTTCCCATCCACCATTTTGAAGGATGTCCTAAAAGCTTCATGCCTTTTTATCAGCTCCGCGAAGGCATTTTCAAATCGGGTCCTGTCCAATTTTCCTTCCAGCACCATAATGCCCGGCATATTATAGGCTATGCTGTCCTCCTCCAGCCGCATTAATACAAAAAGCCTTTTTTGCGCCGATGACATGGGATAGTATTCCTGTTCTTCTACAGGCTCAATGGGAATATATAGGCTTTTTTGGGCACTCTTAATGTATGTCCCCAATTCCTTTATTGTGCGGACCTTGTACAGTTCTTCCAGCGGGACCTGAATGTTAAAATGTTTGTTTAGCTTTGAAACAAGGGATATCAGGCTTAAAGAATCGCCTCCCAGTTCAAAAAAATCATCCTGTATCCCTACCCTGGTCACCTTTAGCACTTCACACCATATTTCCGCCAGCTCTTTTTCAACCTCATCGGTGGGAGCGATATACTCGGACGTGATATAAGTGCTTGTTTCAGGCTCGGGCAGTTCATCCCGGCTGACCTTTCCGTTGGGACTTAAAGGGATCTTATCCATTTGCACAAAAAATGACGGAATCATGTATCCGGGCAGTTTTTCCGAGAGGAAAGTCCTTAAGTCGGGCAGCCATAGTTTTGTGTCCGATTCAAAGTATGCACACAAATATTTTTTCCCTTGACCGTTTTCCCGGTCCATTACTACTGCTTTCTTTATACCTTTGTATTTTAATATCCAGTTTTCTATTTCTCCCAGTTCTACTCTGAAGCCTCTTATTTTTACCTGGTGGTCTATTCTTCCTAGAAACTCAATATCCCCCTTCGGGAACCACCGCGCCAGGTCACCTGTTTTGTACATTTTTTCTCCGGGAATAAAAGGGTTTAAAATAAACCTTTCCTCTGTCAGTCCGGGCTTATTCAAGTATCCTCTTCCAAGCCCTTCCCCTGCAATATACAGCTCTCCCGGAACTCCTATGGGAACAGGGTTTAGATATTTATCCAATATATAGATACGGGTATTGGCTATGGGTTTGCCGATGTTGATGGTTTTCTCTTCCGTTAAATCTTTAAATGTAACTCCTACCGTTGTTTCAGTGGGTCCATACCCATTAAATATTCTGGCCTTTGTTATCTCTTTCAACCGCTCCAATAAATTTTTAGTAAAAACTTCCCCCCCGATGATTATTTCTTTTATATTTTTAAAACAGGCCTCGCAATCCTTGTCCTCAGCTAACAGCTGAATCCTGGACGGTGTTGCATGGATCTTTTCAACGCCGTGCTTAAGAATTAATTCACTCGTCAATTTGGGCATTTTCCGTTCATCTTCATTGGCAATGACGATTTTCAATCCTCTCATAAGTGAAGGCAGCAGTTCAAATACAAATATATCAAAGGAAATAGTAGATATTGACAGAACCGTAACCCCCGGAGAAAAATCCATCAAATCGCATACTCCTTTAGTAAAGTTGTTTACACATTTATGCTCGATCATGACGGCTTTGGGATCCCCTGTGGAGCCCGAAGTATAGATTACATACGCCAAATCACCGGACCTGTTTATATTCTCCAAGTTAGAGCTGTTTCCCGTATAGACCAGCGGAGAATCTATTTCTATAATTACAGGCCCCGGCTTGATCCTGTCTTTTAACTGAGCCTGTGTCAATATAAGCTCAACACCGCTGTCCTGGAGCATATAGCTTATCCGGTCGTCAGGATATTCCGGATCTATGGGCAAATAGGCCCCTCCGGCCTTAAGTATTGCCATAATGCCAATGACCATTTCAAGTGAACGGCCAATCATGATTCCCACAATACTATCGGGCCTGACACCTCGATCCCTCAGAACCCTTGCCAGCTGGTTGGATTTTTCATTCAGTTCTCTATAGCTTAACTGCCTGTCCTCAAAAACAGCCGCCAAAGAATGGGGTGTCCTTTCCACCTGTTCCTCAAACAGTTGCTGTATGGTTTTATCTTTTGGGTATTCGGTTTCCGTTCTGTTAAATCCCAGCAATATTCTTTGCTTTTCTTCTTCCTCCAGGATTTCAAGCCGGCATATTTTTTTATGCGGGTTTCTTATGGCATCCTGCAGCAAAGCCAACATGTGTTTATGAATATATTCCATATCTTTGGCCGAAAATACATCGGGAAGGTAGTCGTAATTCAGTATTAAGTTACCGTCATTCTCCCTTTCATCAATATGAATATAAAGGGAATCGGTCTGATGACCGTTAAAATGCCATCTGCCCTCATAATTGCCGATATATGTAGATTTATTCAGTTTGGCATTCTGATACGATAGAACAATATCATAAAGATGGTCGCTGTTCCTGTGTTTCTCCCTGATATCTTTAAGCAGCAAGTCGTAAGGATATTCATAGTGCCTCAAAACAAGCATCCACTCTTTGACTATGGATTGGATAAAACCAGAAAAGTCAAGCTCCTCCTCTATATTAATCCGGATAGGTACCGTGCTAATAAACATTCCGGCTATATTTTTCTCTCTTGCATTGCACCTGTTTAAAACCGGCGTACCCAGAACAATCTCCTTCTTTTGTGTAACCCTGCTGATGTATATGGAAAGTACGGCAAGAAAAAACGTGAAGATTGAAGTTTTACTTTCGGCACAGTACCGGTGTATTTGCGACGCCAGTTCTACAGGAATTACGAAGGCCTTTCTCTTTGATCTGGTACTTTTGAAAGGGGCACTTTTACTTTTTAAGCTGGTAATTTCCGGGACATCGGTAAACCTGGAATTCCAGAATTCCCTGTCTCTAATAAATTTTTTAGAATTCTTATAGCTTTTTTCCCTCAAAATGAATTCGGTGTACGAAGGCATCTTTTCTGAAGGGATTGCAGTGCCGTTTACAAGGCACCCGTAGTATTCCATGATCTGATTTACAATCAGCGATATCGTCCATGCATCCGAAATCAAATGATGGGTTTTTATGTAAAAGCCTCCCTCGTTGTGGCTGATTTTCACGAGAGCAAAATAAAAGAGATCGGATTCTATCAGGTTAAAAGGTTTCCGTGTCTGGTATTCATCCCATTTATACAATTCTCCGATAGTTTTTCCGCTAAAATCAAAAAAATCAAGCTTTATGTAATTATACTCGGAAATATACTGTTTCGGCTCATCCTCGGTTTCAACCATTCTTAGCCGCATTGAATCATTTTTTTGTATGGCAGTATTGATCGCTTTTTCAAGCAATGCATAATCAATATTTCCTTTTATCTTGGCTGTGCCTGCAATATTCCCAATGCTGGTATGAGGATGCAACTTTTCCGTATACCATATTCCTTTTTGCGGATGTGTCAGTGGATAGTACATATCTCTCATACTCATCTTTTCCTCCTCACGGACCAATGTACCATGTATCGTTAATTTTAATTAAATCTTAAAAACTTTATATAAAGATGCCGCTTTACCGATTAAATTTATTTGATCGCCTGCTGCAATAGGTATATTCGTTACAGGGCCACGAATACTTTTTAGCATGACCAATTTCTAGCCTTCCCAGAATGCTAAAAACGCGCTTCTTTGATGGTTCGTTGCCGTGCCTCGCTTCCGGGGCCCAATCCGGCTGCGGGGCACTTGTGAACATATCTACTTGTTTTTACATAATTTTCACACCCACTTAAACAATGAAATTATATCACGATATCACCATAAGCACTATACTTTTTAAGCTTTTCTGCATTTAGGACGCGCACATCTGCTTAACCGATTTTTTCTTCTTAATATGTCCTCACCCCCAAGTTCAGGCATGGGATTTTTATGGAACTCATGGACACCGGTTTTATAAAGGGCGTTTAAATCCTCCTCTTTTAGGACATTGGAACAACCGGAAAATTTAATTTTTAAATGTAATACCTGTATTAAATGTATATAAATATATTATAATTATAACAAAATAACCCCTCGATTTGAAGAAAAAGTAAAAATAACAAAAATTGCAAGCTTTTTACCGCTTGCAGTTTTAAATATTCGCATCTTCAATTCTTACTTATTCCGCCGCTTTATTCTTCATCTTTGTTTACAGCAGCGGGTCCGTGGCCGATGCCGGGTGCCCTTTTTCTTCCAGGAAAGGAGGAATTTCTTTCGCAGTGGTCCCAGCAGATATTCTTATGTCGTCCCGGGGGCCCAATGCAATGAGAAAAGCCTTAACACGGTTCTTCTGGCATTCCAGGTGAGCCGCTTTATTCCCGGGAGCCATTCCCCCAAACGCCAGACCGCCCCTTAAGTCAATTCACTGCCTTCAAGCGCTTGTGTGTACGCCCTGGTATGGGTGCTGAAAATATCGCCTGATTCCAGGATTGACAGGGTGAACTCTTTTTCACCATAAGAATGTTTATAATTCAATACTCTGCGCCATCCTTTCATTAGACGTAGTGAATTTACAGGCCGCCGCATATTTGTATTATTGCTGGAAATGCTAATTCAAGGGCAACTGTAGTAAAGCGATTTTTAACCCATAAAAATACAATGATTAAGGTGATGAATATGGAAATCAGAGAGAACAGGATGGTCCCCCTGGGGTATGGTAAATTCGTGCGCTCGGATAAAATTGTGGGCCTGGAACCCATAGAAGACGACCGCGGACCGGGCAGGCGTACAATAGTATACGTCGAAGACGTGAAATCCCCTTTAATTGCATCAAGGACCGAAAACTCCATTCTTGCCAACATGGTGGAAATTCCAAGGGAAGATCTGGAAGCGGCCGCCGCTTTAGAACTTTTAAAGGATATCCGGGATGACATCCTGCAAATCGGTCCCATGCTTCGGAAGAGTATAAAAAGTGAAGCAGAATTCGACATTGATAAAATCGAGAAAAAAATCAATGAAATTTTAAGGCATGAGATAGAATTCGAGGAGGCACAATAACGGGTAAGAGGCATGTACAGAAAAGATGGGGATATTTAAAAAAGCTGTTCAATCCATATTGAACACATATCTTCTTATATGAATACCATAATATAGAGTTAGTTTACCATAATGAAATTATGTTATGCGTCCCATATATCCCTATTTTGGATACGAAATTAAATGTGCCCCCATACCCATCACATTTCCGCCTCAGCACCAGATGCAGCAGCCCGGAATTGAATGGATGATGGTCCCAAGGCCCATCTATGATAACCCTTATTATCACGGGAGCGAAAAACTTGCAAACAAAGTCGCAATTATTACGGGAGGCAACAGTGGAATTGGCCGCGCCGTAGCCGTGGCTTTTGCCAAAGAAGGAGCCGATGTAGCTATTGTGTATCTCTATGAGCGGTCTGATGCCTTTGAAACGAAGGCTGCAGTTGAAAGACTGGGCCGACGGTGCCTTTTGATTGAATGAGACCTCAGGGACGAATCATTTTCAAAAAAGATGGTAAGCATCACCCTGCAATGCTTTGGACATCTTGATATCCTTGTAAACAACGTTGGTGTGCAATTCCCTCAAAAAAGCATCCTCGATATAAGCAGCGAACAATTGGAAAATACATTCAGGACCAACATCTTTTCATTTTTTTACATGACTAAAGCCGCATTGCCTTATCTCAAACGGGGCAGTGCAATTATTAATACGGCTTCTATAACAGCCTATCAGGGTAAAAAGGAGTTAATAGACTATTCATCCACCAAAGGGGCCATTGTATCTTTTACCAGGTCACTATCCCTGTCGCTGGCCGAGCAAGGAATCAGAGTAAATGCAGTGGCTCCCGGTCCTACGTGGACACCGTTAATACCGTCCAGCTATTCCGCTGATGAGGTGAAAGTTTTCGGTCTGGAAGTTCCCATGAAGCGTGCCGCACAACCATATGAACTGGCTCCGGCCTATGTGTATTTAGCTTCCGACGACTCCAGCGATGTTTCCGGGCAGATGATCCATGTAAATGGAGGCGCTATGGTAGAATCATAAAATATAACCGTTGAAAAAACGTGATATAATAAGCCTATCATCCTATTACCGGTTTGAATGGTTAAAAAAGGCGGCAGCGCGCCTTTTTTTGCTGCTTATAGATCATGGCGGTGGTTCCACAGCCAGGCCAAGTATTCCAGGCAGGCAGCCGGGACATCATAGGTCGGGCGGCCGCATTTGCAGCTTTCGTTTCCCTCTCAACTGCCTGGCTAAGATGAAATGAATGTCCCATTTATTTCCGATTGCATTTAAATATAAATCATTCGGCTTCTGATTTTATGACCTTTTTTAGAGATAAAAAATAGGGATATTACCCCAAAGAAAACAAACAAAGACGAAAAAAGGTGCCCGCTGTGCTCTTGTCCACAAGTCATTCGCAGTGAGACACACGTCTGGACCAATCATTTCTCGTAACATTGGTTCCTGGAATATAGAAAATTATATTTACTGCTGTGTTTTATCTCGTCTGTTATAATCTCTGTAAGCATATTAATCTGTCTTCTGTCTTGCAACGCAAATAGTATTTTCCTATATCTCTCTACGGCTCCCAGTTCACCGAAAAGAGCTTTTTGTATTCCTGCGCAGTAGGATTTTGGCCTTTCGAATTCCGTATCCTGTGCAGGCGGTAGCATTTGTCCCGTCAGCTCAAGGTAAATTTGTCTAAACAGCTTGAAATGCTTTCTTTCATCGTCCCTTATGCTGCTGATTATTTTTTTGTCTTCCTCTGATGGGGCTATGCTTATAAGATAATCGTAAAACAGCTCATCTTCCCGTTCACCTGCAACAGCCCCATGTATAAGTTGCAGTGCCCCGGAAAGATTTCCAGGATAAGTATATGGATCTTGTGGTGCCATTCCTGGCATTGTTTGAGCCATTATATATGGATTCTGCACCATGCACGGCGGTGCGGAAGATATCGGCCTATTTGATGCAGGCATCGGAGCCATAGGCACGTTGGGCATTGTGATATCAGAATACCCCCCATAGTATTGCATAAAATTCCCTCCTTACAGACTTACATAATATTCTATGTTCCGGTTTTTAAAAGTGTTCTCGAATGTAAGATAGGACAGACTATAATGAATTGGCAATAAATATTAAACCGCTGTTTTTTACGCAAGAGAATCATACGTATCCGGGTCATATTTTAATAATAGTTGTGTTAAATGTTCGGCATGCCCCTTTTCTTCGCTGCTGACCGTATAGAACACACTCTTTACGTCTTGGTAAGGTATTTGGGCCAAATGCTGTTCATAGAGAATCACAGCTTCCAACTCACCTTTTATATCCTGCCTTACATTATTTAAGATTATCTGTTTATCGTATTCAGGTTTATATGTTTGCATTGGTGCTTTAGGGCCCAACTTATCACCTATATGTTCCAGATATCTTTGATATTGTACCGTGTCATATTTACGAAGCAATATAAGAAACATGCCATAATGCTTTTTTTCATCTCTCATGATGCTTCTCCAAGCTGCATTAATGTCTTCCATGTTTGAATTTGCAATGTGCTCAGCGTAACCATTTATAGCGATAATTTCACCAATTAATGCTTCTCTGATTCTATTTGTGTAAAGAAGCGGATTCCCTTGGGGTTGACCGCTCATTATTGTATAACTCACAATAGTTCCCTCCAAATTGTACAATTTTGATTTTACCCTAAATAGAAAGGTTTTTCTTAAAATAAACAATATATCAATATACTATTCATTAATGCATTTGTTGTGCCTTGTATAACATAATAAAAGTTTTATGCCGCAATAGTTCCCCGAAGCAAACAGTAGGTATAATGCCTCCAGTTTAATGCATAGCAAAAAAAATGCCCAAAACCGGCTTAAGACCTCTTTTCCCTGGTCTGAATAGGTTATCCTAAATTCTTTTTTCTTCTTGGTCGAGAAACTCCTGGGTTTCATGTAGAGCGTTACTGATAGTAATTTCTGCATTATTTTTAATCTTTGGTTTCCTAATATTGGGGCTTTCCAGATCTCCGCCCATTTCTCGTATGATCTGCTTTATTTTGTTTGCGTCGCTTTCTCCCGAATCCACAACAACCTTACAGTTTACGTCAGCAATCTCATCAAATGTTCCCATGCCGCTGACCATAGGACTTGCGGCATTCAAAGGCGCTTTATCCCTTACTGCTCCGTAAGCCTCTGATCCAAGCACCAAGCCGGAAAGACTAACGGATGTTTCGGTACCCGGCAGGTTCGTCTGCACATTTCTATTTTCATTATAATGGTCATTCATATCTATAAAAGCTTCTTTAAAACCTAACTCTTTCAGCTTTTCAACCGTCTCTCTTGCAGCCTTAATTTTGCCGAAATATCCTTCAATCCTCATTCTAAGCCCTTCTTTCCTACATAGTATAACTTTTAATTTGCGGCAGAGTACAGCTAATGTAGATTAACTGCCGCAAAGAATATCCAGGAAATCGAATAGGTTTCAGCAAAGCTTAAACCTATTCGATATAGTTTTGCCTTTTGGGAAATAATTATTCGAAATCTTGTACATAGAACAGTTGGGCTGAAAATATGAATGAAGCACGTTTGTTCCCATTGCAAAAAAAGAAGCTCTTCTTAGTATCAAACTCCTATTTTAAAGGTTCAAATCACCGCACCTTGATTCACGACAAAATCCATAAATCCTACAATAAAGTCTTTTGGGCCATGGTCTGAATAGATAAAATTAAATTCCCTCATAATCCTGACACCATCCATCGGAATGATAACCAGTGACCCTGCCTCCACTTCCCGCTTTACGGCTTCCCTGGAGATAACGGTATATCCAAGATTTGCTTCTACAAGAGATTTTATAGCACCGATACTGCCAACCTCCATATATACCTTTACATCCGAAAGGTTATGGCCTAGCGCAACCAATTTATTTTCAAAGACCATCCGGGTCCCTGAGCCCTTCTCCCTCAAAATCAGCTTTCCCCTCTTGATGATATCCCCTATCCCTACCTTTGAGCACTTTACAAAACTGTCCAGCGGGGAACAGACCAGAACAAGCTCATCCTCTTTCAGCTTTTTGTACTGAAACCTGCTCTTGTCAAAAGGCCCTTCAATCACCCCCAGATCAATCTCACCGCTGATTAATTTTTTCAGGATGACCTCCGAATTATTGACCTGCATGACAATATCTATAGAATTGTAAAGCCTCTTATGTTCCCCTAGAAAATAGGGCAAAACGTATTCGCCAATGGTCAGGGTGGCGCCAATGGTATAGCGCTTTACCAGCGCCGACTTGTTTCTCAGCTTCCTTTCCAGGAGAACCTCCTTTGCCTCAAACTCCTTTGCGTGCTGGAGCAGCAGTTCTCCTTCCTCGGTCAGTGAAATCTGTCTCCCGTTTTTCTTTATCAACCTCACCCCATAGAACTCTTCCAGCTGCTTGATATGCTGTGTTACTGCCGGCTGTGTGAGATTCAACGTATCAGCCGCCTTTGTAAAGCTTTTCAGCTTTGCCACCTGGATAAATGTAGTCAGTTTTGAGTCCAGCATTTTTTTTGCTCCTAGAATTATTTGCCCCGCTTGATTTAATTTTATATCATTAAAAAAATTTTTTAAAGCTGTCTATAAATTTTTCTTATGCTTTAATAACAAATCATAATTTGTTTTTATGGTTTATCCATACTAAAATATTTAAGGAAGCTGTGAAAAAAAGGAACTCTACAGCTCAATAGACTAAATGCTCGGAGGCGATTTTATGAATTGGTTTAGAAGAAACATACCGGGGATAGCCCTATCCTTCGCCCTTGCCCTGGCCGCCTACTGGCTGGGAGGTAAATTTCCCCTGGTGGGCGGGCCGGTGTTCGGCATTGTTCTGGGTATCATAATAAATAACACTCTGGGAAAGCCGGAACGGACTTCCGAGGGCGTTAAATTTACGTCAAAAAAAATTCTGCAGTGGGCTATTGTCCTCCTGGGTACCGGCCTCAGCCTGAAGCAGGTATGGGAGACAGGTCTCGACTCCCTGTCCGTAATGCTTTTTACCCTCTGCTGCGCTTTTATTTCTGCCTATGGGGTGGGCAGGCTTATGAAAATTCCTTTCAGGCTGACCAGCCTCATCGGCGTTGGTACGGCAATCTGCGGCGGTTCGGCCATTGCGGCGGTTTCACCCATCATCGAAGCCGAAGAAATGGAGGTGGCCTATTCCATATCCACTATTTTTTTCTTTAATATTATCGCCGTACTTATATTTCCGCCTCTTGGCCATATCCTAGGCTTTACGGACAAAGCCTTCGGCCTTTGGGCAGGTACGGCGGTCAACGACACCTCATCCGTCGTTGCGGCCGGCTATGCCTTCAGCAATCAGGCAGGGGCCTATGCGACCATCGTCAAGCTGACCAGAACAACAATGATCATTCCCATATCCCTCATCTTTGCGGCAGCTACGGCATTAAAAAAGAAAAGGGCCTCTAAGAGCGGAGGCGCAGTAAATTACAGCTTTAAAAGCATTTTCCCCTGGTTCATCCTTGGATTTCTAGCAGCCTCTCTGTTAAACACCCTTGGCCTGTTTCAAGGACCTACCGTCACATTTCTGTCCTCTGCAGGCAAATTCTTTATTGTCATGGCTCTAGTGGCCGTGGGATTAAGCGCGGATTTTAAAAAAATGCTCAAAACCGGCTTAAGACCTCTTTTCCTTGGTCTGATTGTATGGTTTACGGTTGCCCTGGTTAGCATAGGAATACAGTTCATGACAGGCCAAATATGAAATAGACTCTGTTATTGCCAGATAAAGTCCAGGGTGTGCCGCTGATAACAATACTAAACCATGCAGCATCAAAGGGTAAGATAGGTTTAAGCCATCCGAACCGGCTGATAACAAGAAAAATACCTGAAATAATTGTTAAACCAATGGTTCGGTACTCCCGGTCATTTTGGAATTTTTTTATACTTATAATTTCCTGCATGTTTCTTCTCTACAAAATAAAGAATTGCCGCTTAGATAAACTTATCCAGCGCTGATTTGAGTTTTTGAAGCGTTTCTTCTTCTTTGCCTTTCTTTATTCCGTCAATTACACACCCGGCAAGATGGTCTTCAAAAATTATTTGGCCGACTTTATGTATCGCTGACTCTACAGCAACTATTTGGACAAGTATATCTTCACAAGGCTTTCTTTCCTCAACCATCTTTTTTATTCCTCTTATATGGCCTTCTATCCTTGATAGCCTATCACAGACAGCTTTTACGTCTTGACAATGGGTCACTGCATTAACCTCCTCTCGCATATCCCCCTTGGGGGGATGGGGGATATATACAGTATATAACTCATTATGCTTCCATGTCAAGAACGAATTATTTTCACTTCTCCTTAATTGTCACAGGCGTTTGATTAGTTTAAGGTTATTGTATATGAAGACCCCACGTTAGACGTGGGGTCTTCATATACAATAAAAGGAACGTAAAAACGTTCCTTTGAAAAATGTGATTATCTAAGAGTATTCAACATATTCAACTTCTGATATTGGAATTTTTTTCTTTTCGCCAGTTTCCTCCAATATTATCTTGAAGTCATCATCATCTACTTTCTTTATGATTCCTTCAATATTTACTGCTTTTCCGCCTCTATTTAAACCTACATTAACTGACTGACCTGTAAACTCAGCATATTCTAATGCTTCTATTATACCTTCATATTTATCATTGCACATATTTCAGACCTCCTTCTCTGCTAATTTATGGTTTTAGAATCTTTATTTACTGGTCCAAATTCAACTGACTTTACAGCATGAATTGCAACAATAGCTTTGTCAATATCTTCTCCTGGTTCAACGGGTTCAGCTGGTTCCAGCCATACACGGAATGATGTGTCCCATAATGCATCGACAATTACTCCTTCTAATATTTTGCCACTATACAAGCCTATTGTCACTTGTTGACCTGTCTTATAAGCTACTTCTAATGCTTCTTCAACGTCGAACTCTTTAGCCATTTTAATTCCCACCTTTCAAAAATTATTTTATATTATATAATATGCATAATAGAT
The DNA here is from genome assembly GCA_024655885.1 of Eubacteriales bacterium. Lineage (GTDB taxonomy): Bacteria > Bacillota > Clostridia > Acetivibrionales > JANLFN01 > JANLFN01. The sequence goes on from JANLFN010000007.1 coordinate 71,424, forward strand.
AAATTGTTACATTATGTAAATCATTTTTTTATAGTTTGATTGTAGAAATAAAACTCTATTGGAATACAGTTACATTCAAATATTATACTATATTAAGTTTATTAATCCTAAATGTTTAATGATAGATTGCAGTGGAATAATAAAGCTAAATAAAATATAATAAGGAGTGCAGCTTATGACTTTACCTAAAAAAGAAGAAGCAAAGGCAAGAAAAGCCAATTGTCTTATAAATGAAAAATCACCATATCTGTTACAACATGCTTACAACCCAGTAGACTGGTATCCTTGGAGCGAAGAAGCCTTCGAAAAAGCCAAAAAGGAAGATAAACCTGTATTCTTAAGTATCGGCTACAGTACCTGTCACTGGTGGCATGATCATAAAATAAACCAAAGCTAATAACCTATTTATGCGGTTTTAGATAAAATTATCTTTACATATGCTACTATACGCCAAGAAAATAGCAGGGCCTAATCGTTACTGTTATTTATACATTAAAGAAAAATACAAAGTATATTATATTAAGCCTGGACTGCATAATCTTGGTGTAATGCTTGCAAAAAGCTCTTTTGGACATGACATAAAAATATATGATGTTGAAAGGACAATTTGTGATATCGCACGAAGCCATAGCAAAATTGACCTCCAGATTTTTAATGATACATTAAAAAGGTATACAAAGCTTCAAACTTCAAATTTTCTGTTGTTAAATGAATATGTCCAAAAATTTAACAAAAAGCTCTACTCGGCCACAGCATGGGCGGCTACCGTGTATCCCTTTACGTCGTAAAATATCCGGATTAAGGACTTCGCGGCATCGTTACAAACAGCGCACTGACACATGACAACGAAAATCTGATTAACGTAGGTCATAGATAGATTTAAATAACAGAAATAGAGGCAGGGTTAAAAACTCCGCCTCTTACAAATTTTCAATAATGATACATGACATGAGTAAATAAAACAACATATCAGAACTGAGGTTTTCGAAATCTACATAAAGGTAATCGGAAATTTTATCTAAACGATAAAGCAGGGTATTCCGGTGAATGTGAAGGGCTGCAGCAGTTGTCGTGATGTTTTGACCGTTTAGCAAATACGTATATAATGTATGAATTAAAGATAACTGGCTGGAATCATTATTTTTCCACATTTGTAGAATGCGAGGATGACATAGTGATTTTAAACTAGCAACAGAATCAAGTGCGTGAACCAGGTTGGATTGATAATAATCCAAATAATAATAGAAAGCCTGCTGCGGTTTTTCTCTGCGTCCTTCTGTAAGAGCCGACTTGCTTTGTATATAATAGTATTTTAAATCTAAGAAGTTATAGAATTCCGCGCTGATACCGCATTGCAGCTGGAATTTTTCATATAACTCTTGCATCATATCCTGAAAATCTGAGGCAGTTACTGAATAATCTGAGGTATTGAGGATAACAATTACGGATTCTTCATGAGAACATAATAATCCGAGTGGAAATTTATGTTCAATTCTTCCAATATAAGGTTGTAAGATAGTGTCATGATTATTTGGTTTTATTGGGTAAGAAAAATTGAGCAGACAATAGGAATCATTTATTTTCCATCCACGGCGTTTAAGATAATAGGTAATTATTTTCTCATCAACAGACAGACCATTTAGCAGACACTCGACGTAATAGGACGTACTTTCTGCTGCATGCCGAAGGCTGGTGGAATTATTTAAAGCCATTTCCAGCATTTCTTTTATAAAAGCAATCAGCCGTATTTGCCCATCTGTAAAAGGGGCGTTTATAGATGTCATTCCCAAACTGGCAATGAATTTTCCTCCGATTTTTAAAGGACATGCTAACATTGAATGCATGGGATCATTGCTTGAGTGAAATAAAAAAGGCATATCGGAATTACTCATTTTCTGAGTAAGATCTTTCCATTCTTCATATGAAAAATAATCCATAGTATACCCCTTATGAAGTGCATTATCCCAGATGCTGCCGCTAATGTCTTCTGAGAAAGTTCCAGCCCATTGAACCAGAGAAGCTGTTGTGTCAAATAAAGCGATGGGATTGTCCAGTTTTTCTGCCGCGATATTAAGTACTTTATCGATTCCTGAATGCAGAATAATCGCATTCTGAATTCGTGTATGCCAGTCCTGATAATCTGTAAAGATATCCTGAATACGTGAAAAAAGAATATGTGCGGAGTAGCAGTAATCAATGTACAAAATATTGTGCTCGGAAGAAAAATCCGGATCTGGTAAAGCACCACCTGCAATGACAAGGTTTTTTGGCAAAGACTCACTGGTATTCTGAGTCAGCTGTTCCGGTGTGGTAAAATAGAGATAGTCATCGCTATATATCTGGCCGTCTGCAAGAAAACGAATGTCTTTTAGCGGAGGTTCGTTCTGTATATCCGTATTAATTCTTATTGTCAGATCATGCAACTCATCAGCTATAACCGAAAAGTATAGATTCATTTGCTATCATTTCACCTCGCCTGACAGCTGCCTATGGTAAAATTATTGTAAAGCTACCATTTACATTACCGGCCAGATCTATATATTATAATAACACATTTTCCTGTTTACAGCAGTATAGACGTATACATTTTCTTTTGTGCAAATCTGTAAAAATAAAAGTGAAATTTTCTACACATTTATCCTACTTATAAAAATCTCCACGGCATTATACTTAAAATAAAAACGGAGGGTTTGATTATGAATTTTCCATCAGACAGCGCTATTTTTAAAGGTGCTATGACCTTTATTGACTGTATTGGAGTGTTCCTGCCTTATGAGTACTCTGGTCCAAAAAGCGAATATCTTGCTTGCAGAGAAAGTGCCTGGCTTGGTATCAACCTCAACAATACACCGGTATATGACGTTTCCGGTCCAGATGCAGCGAAACTTTTTAATCGTATTTGTGTCAACAGGGATTTCTCGGTCATGAAGCCTGGTTCATCCAAACACGCAATAATCTGTAATGAAAAAGGTCAGATGCTGGCAGATGGTGTAGTGATGAAACGCGAAGGAGATAATTTCCGTACCTACTGGATGGCTCCTGTCCTTCAGTATTATGTGGAAACCAGCGGTCTTGACGTCAAAGGCGAATATTGTCAGGATGAATATTTCTTCCAGATTGATGGTCCTAAATCTCTGGAAATTCTGGAAAAAGCCTGTCAGTGCGACTTGCACGATATAAAATTTGCCCACAATAAGAAAGTTACAATCTGTGGCACGGAAATGGTGGTACATCGTCTTGGTATGTCAGGCGCCCTTGCGTATGAAGTACATGGTGCGGCAAAAGATGCAGAAGTTGCCTATAAGAGAATCAGGGAAGTTCTTGAAGAATTCGGAGGCAAACCACAAGGCGTACGAAATTATGGCATTTTAAACCATACACCTGCCGGGTATCCTAATCAGCTGCAGCATTATGCTTATCCGTTATTAACAAGTGATCCCGGACTTGCCGAATTTGCGAAAAAAGCATGCTTTATGATGCCACTATCAGGCAGTGCTGCCGATGATCCCGAGGCGTTTTATGTAAGTCCTTATGATGTAGGCTGGGGATATCTTGTTAATTTTGATCATGATTTTATGGGAAAAGAAGCATTAATGAAAATTAAGCAGAACCCCCAGAAAAAAGTAGTGACCTTGGAGTGGAATACCGAAGACGTTGGTGATGTATTCATGTCACAGTTCAGGGGACGGGATGTTGAGCCTTATGATTCAATTGAACAGCATTCTGTACTTTCAGATGCAACAAATGTATCAATCCGTGGAGATTTTGTATTGGCTGATGGAAAAAAGATAGGTATTGCCAGTGGCAGAACATTTGCTTATTATGAGCGTAGAATGATTTCTCTTGCATTTATCGATATAGAGTATGCTGAAGAAGGAAAAGAACTGACTGTTCTTTGGGGACCATCAAGTCGTCCGCAGAAAGAAATACGTGCTACTGTTGCAAGATTCCCGTATTATAACGGAGAATTCCGAAATGAGACATTTAATGTGGAGAAGATTCCTCACCCGGTATTTCAACATAAGTAATTTTAATTTACAGTTTAAACTGTGCGGGTAGTGTAATAATAAAATAATGAAATGAGCAGAGCGTGGCAATTTCAAATGTCACGCTCATTGCTATTACGGCAAGGGGTTTGTAGTATAAAAGCATAAATTAAAAATTATGGACTTCAGGGGCTGACGTAAAGGAGTAAAAGGTGCAAGTTGCATCTTTCAAATAAAAAACGGTACATTTGCCATCGTCTGCGGCATACATATCCTTTAACATGGGATTGGCATCAAGAAATTGCTGTCTTACTTCCATACGGTCATCCTCAACTGCAGTTGCTGAAATGCGCAGCCAGCGACCATCCTTGCCCACTGTGCAGATGGCAATTTTGGGATTCTTAATCATCTGCTGATACACTTTCTTTGTATTTGCAGTCTGAATATAGAATTTACCATCGATAATTGCGACCACACCGAAGGGACGAACCTGTGGCTCGTCACCATCTACAGTTGCCAGATAAAATGTTGGATTCTCTTTTAAAAACTGATAAACTTCTTTCATTGTAAATACCACCTTTGTAATTTTTACCATTTTGCTTTTGTTTCCGCTATATTATGATTTTATAAAAGAAATATCATATTTTCAAGTAATGAATGATTCAGATGAATATACAAGAGTAGATGTGCATACTAATTTTGAACCTTCAAATAATATAAATGAATTGTAGTTAAGGATGTGATATCATGCAAAATGAAAACCAACATAAATATACTAACAAATTGATCAATGAGAAATCCCCTTATCTCCTTCAGCATGCCCACAATCCCGTGGACTGGTATCCATGGGGCGGCGAGGCTTTCTCCCGAGCCGTGGCGGAGGATAAACCTGTATTCTTAAGTATCGGCTACAGTACCTGTCACTGGTGCCATGTGATGGAGCGTGAGAGCTTTGAAGACGAGGAAGTCGCAGAAGTGCTGAACAAACACTTTGTCTCCATCAAAGTAGACCGGGAGGAACGTCCGGATATCGACCACATCTATATGGCCGTATGCCAGGCGATCACAGGCAGCGGCGGATGGCCTCTGACCATTTTCCTCACACCCGACAAAAAACCGTTTTATGCAGGAACTTACTACCCCAAACAGGACAGGATGGGGATGCAGGGATTGTTGCCTCTGCTGAAAAGAGTCGCTCATGTATGGAATACCGATAAGGATGGGATGATGCATTCCGGGAACCGAATGACACAGCTGATCCGTCATGAAACCGGCGTATATACTGAAGCGGAAGTTTCAAAGGATGATTTGCATAAAGCCTTTTCCAGCTTAAAAGATGATTTTGACGGCATCTATGGTGGTTTTGGGAGAGCCCCCAAGTTTCCAACCCCCCACAATTTATTTTTTCTCTTAAGGTACTGGCGCCTTGCAAAAGAGGATTTTGCACTGGAAATGGTGGAAAAAACTTTGGATTCCATGTACAGAGGGGGGATTTACGACCATATCGGATTCGGATTTAGCAGATACTCTACCGACCGGAAGTGGCTGGTCCCGCACTTTGAAAAGATGTTGTACGACAACGCCCTGCTGGCAATTGCTTATCTTGAAGCATACCAGGCAACAAAAAATGAAAGGCATGCGGAAGTCGCAAGGCAGATATTCACTTATATTCTAAGGGATATGACAGCACCCGAAGGCGGATTTTATTCCGCGGAAGATGCGGACTCGGAGGGTGTGGAAGGTAAATTCTATGTCTGGACTGTCCATGAGGTTAAAAGGGTTTTAGGTGACGAGGCAGGAGAAAAATACTGCAAACTCTTTGATATCACCCATGAGGGGAACTTTGAAGGGCACAGCATCCCCAACCTCATTAACAATACTCTATCTGACAGCGAAAAAATATTTGTTGAAGAGTGCAGGCTAAAGCTGTTTGACTTCAGGGAAAAAAGGGTCCACCCCTATAAAGACGATAAAATACTTACAGCCTGGAACGGACTTATGATCGCAGCCATGGCCATAGGGGGAAGAATACTGGATGAGGAAAGATACACTTCCGCCGCAGAAAAAGCCGTACGCTTTATCGAAACAAACCTTATGAGAAATGACGGAAGGCTTCTTGCAAGATACCGGGACGGCGAATCCAACTTTCCTGCTTATGTGGATGATTATGCTTTTCTGATCTGGGGCCTGATAGAGCTCTACGAAACAACCTACAGCCCTGAATACCTCCAAAAAGCGGTCCGGCTTAATAGAGACCTGCTGAAGCTTTTCTGGGACCAGGCAAACGGAGGGCTGTTCATATACGGCAGTGACGCCGAACAGCTTATACTCCGCCCCAAAGAAATATACGACGGTGCCACACCCTCCGGCAATTCCGTAGCGGCGTTGAATTTTCTGAGGCTGGCTCGTTTAACAGGAGACCATGAACTTGAAACAATAGCCCAGCAACAGTTTAAAGCTTTTGGAGGATCTATCCGGAGAGCTCCGGAAAGCTATTCCTTTTTCCTTACCGCCATTATGTTTGCTCAGACGGCTGCCAGGGAGATCGTACTGGTATCGGGTAAAAGCGGCGGAGGCGTCGATCCCATGCTGGACGTCATAAGAGGGTATTTCATGCCGTTTACCGTCACCCTGCTATACTCGGACATCACGGACGAACTAAAAACGGTTGTGCCTTTTGTGGAAAATTATAAAGCGGTGGATGGTAAGGCTACTGCCTACGTCTGTGAAAACTTCGGGTGCCGTGCGCCCGTCACCGACAGCACACAGTTTAGGGAAATACTGCAGCAATGAGCCTATACCGTTTGCCATATGGAATTTACTGTGAACTGACCGTTGGATTTGCTTAGGATATAGGGTATAATAGGATTACAGTTTTTTTCAATATTTGGAGAGTTAAAGGAGTTGATAAGAATGGCAAGCAATTATCCGGGTTTTATAAGTGCCCTTGAAAAAACGGATCCGAAGCTTTTTGAATCGGTCAGCCGCATCTTCGATCTGGCCATGTCCCCGGGAGAACTGGATGCCAGAACCAAAATACTGATCTCTTTGGCCATTGATGCTTTCGCCAACTCGGCGGAAGGAGTGAAACATCTGGCGGGAGTGGCTCGCAGCATGGGAGTTACCGAAGGACAGATAGCCGAAACGCTCCGTATAGCCTACCAGATTTCGGGAAATAAAACACTTGCCGCGATTCAGGCAGCCTACGAAAAATAATTTTTAATTAAAGCACCGGACTCTTTAATGAAGCCATTCAATGTCTGGTGCTTGGCTTTTCAAATAATTAAGCAGGAACCTATTTCCGCTTTAGATGGGGCAGCGTTTTCAGGCCTCAGAAAACCACTGTTTTTTGAAAATATACAATTGCCACAAGTATTGCAAACGGTAATAGGTTGCTGCCTAATACCTTTTTTTGCTTTTTTCGCCCGGCCTTGTTAAAATGCGGAACACGGCGTAAACAATCATGATGCCGAAAGCAATTGCGGCGGCGCTGGCGATGGTTTCGACAGCCGTGCGGGCCGCATCCGAAAGGCGGTTTTCAAAAATGTATTGAACCGTTGTATAGGCTCCTATGCCGGGAACTAAAGGAAAAATACCCGGGATTGAAAAAACGGTTGCGGGGGATTTTACAATTCTGGCCGCACTCTCGCTGAACAACCCGACAGCGACAGCGCCTATAAAAGTCGCCACAATAACCCCTCCTGTAGCTCTATTCATCAATATATAGGAAACCCAGCCCAATGCTCCTGACAAACCTGTCCATATTAGGTTTTTGCTCTTCACGTTGAAAAGTATTCCGGCACACAAACTGCCTATAAAAGCCAGTAACATTTCCCGCATATCCACTCACACCCACAGCAATCCGATTGACAGCATGAACCCCACTCCCCCGCCGACGGCCGCTGCAACAAACACGGCCTCACCCAGCCTGAGCATGCTGGAATTTATATCGCCGTGAAGAGCGTCCCGCATGCCGTTTGTTATGGTTACCCCCGGTACCAGTATCATTACGGAACCTATAATGATTTTGTAAATGCTTAAATCTGGAATTATTCTTACCGTAAGCAGGCTTAAGGCACCTATGATGACCCCTGAAACAAAAAGCTCAAAAATTCTGAACAGTCCGATGCCGGATATTTTTTCATTGATCAGGTAAATCAATGTACTGATGAGAAGTGCCGCTGAAGCTTCCTTCACATTCCCCTTGAAAAGCATGGTAAATACAAAGGCCGTAATACCTGCTGCAACCAGCCTTGTAATGAAATTGTACTGCCTGGTGTTCTGTATATCCTCCAGGGTCTTCATTGCTTCCTCGTATGACATGGTTTTTTTTTGCAGTCCTCTTGAGAATTCATTAATGCGTTCAATCCGGTGTAAGTCAACGCTACGCTCTCTAATGCGCTTGATAAGAGAAACGGATTCACATTTGCCTCCGCCTGTAGAAATAAAAATCCCGGTAGGCAAAACGAAACTTTCGCAGTCCACGCCATAGTTTTTGCATATCCGGGAAATAGTGTCTTCAACCCTATATATTTCAGCCCCGCTGCAAAGCAAAATTTCTCCGGCCTTTAGCGCAACCTCCATCAATTCACTGGTATTCATAAAAACTCCCGTTTAGGTTTTTTATTTCATTAAATATTTTACACTAACATGCCGGGAGATTCAATCGGTTTATTCCAGAATCTGGAAAACTGTTTTGGGGAGACAGACGGTCCTGATGAAATAACGCCCCACACCGCATTATATGCTGTATTTCTTCAACTCGTTCTGATAATTGTCGGTCAGCGATGCCAGCATGTGGACATGCTGCGTCAGGTCCTTAATCCTCTCCGAGTATTCCGAAACATTGGCGCTCATCTCCTGGGAAGACGCTGAATTTTCCTGTGCAATTGCCGCAAGGGAGTGTATGTTTTCATACACTTTTGCAAGCTGCTGGGTTTCTCTCGACAGTTCCGCGACCAGCGACGCAATGGACTGGGATACGACAGCGATCTGCCGTGTGGCGCTCCTGTTCCCTTCCAGTACTTCCCCAAGAGTCTTATTGCTCATGTCCAGATTGTTGAACTGGGAGGTTATGCCTTCAACAAGTTCGGACACCTTGCTTGTAAACACCACCAGGTTGCTGTTGATGTCCGACACCTCCCTTTTCGCATTTTCAGCCAGTTTTCTTATCTCATCCGCCACAACCGCAAATCCTCTGCCTGATTCACCCGCTCTTGCAGCCTCAATGGCCGCGTTTAACGCCAGCAGGTTTGTCTGGTCCGCTATGGAAGCCACCGTTGTAGCAATATTCAGAATATCGCTTACCTGCCGGGACAGGTTTTCCCCTTCATTCTTGATCTGTGAAAAGCTGTCCCTAACCTTTAAGATCATTCCCCCCACCTGTTCGGTATCGTCAAAGGATTTTTCTATATTGGATACGGCCTGCTCCAGGTTCTTCCGGCCTTCTGTCTGCTCCGCCAGAATTTTGTTCAAGCTTTCGATATTCTTGTTTAAAATGTTTACGGATTTCTCCGTCTCCTCCGCCTGGTGAACGGCGCCGTTGGCCACATCCATCACGGCGGAAGAGATCCCGTCCGACACCCTGCCCATCCTTTCCGCTATTTCCGAAAAAGTGGCCGTAAAAGAATGCATGTCATCGGTGCCTCCTTTAAGGAAAAGCAAATCCTTGGTCATCTCTTCTTTAAACCTGTTGATGTCACGGGCCAGCTTTTCCAGGTCGTCCCCCGATTTCATGCGGATTTTCCCCGTGAAGTCCAGCTTGTTGAGCCTCTTCAGCTCCTCGTCTATAAAACCCACCGGACGAAGGGTTGCGGAGGAAGCCCCAAAGACGGCCAGGAAGACCAGGCCAATTTCAGCCATATACCTGAAGAATCCCTGGCCCGGGAACAAGGCAAAAACCGCAGCCGCTGCAATAAGAGAGGTAAAAACGCTGATTTTCAGAGGCAAGCTCCTGATAAATCCTAAAGACAGAATCCTGCTCAGAGTAAAGCTTTTTTCGAGCTTATCCTTTTTTTCAAACCTTATCCTGACCCTGAGAAATTTTTGGTCCCCCTCAACGCCTCTTTCAATTTCCTTGTACTCTATCTTTTCTTTAAAAAATTCCGCGCTTCCTTCAATCAGCCCAAGAAAATAGTCATACATGCCCCTGGAAGAGGAATACCTGATTTCCATCTCTCCGGGAGAAATCTCCGATGCAACCAGTCTTGGCGGTTTTGCGCCATGGATCATTTTTGTCAACTGCATATGTACGGTATCCATCATCATGAGAAAATCTTTAAGGCTCAATCTTTCAAAGTAGGAAGGGAACCATTTGGAAAAGGACTGTATGTTTTCCCTTCCGATTTCCTTCCAAATCTGCTCCACCGGTTTATTCACATATCCGGCCACCTGTCTCACCATACCGGTGATCTCCTGGTCGTCAATGTCCTCCATGGGGTTGATAATCCTGTCTTCTGCCCAACCGCCCATGCGGACCGCTTTGTTTACGGTTTCGCTTCCATACAGCATTTTCATGCTGTTCAGCCATGTGGTTACAACCGTTCCTTTCACATTCATTCCCCCAATGCTAGAAATTCACTATATTAGGTTGTAATATACCACGAAACCCCACATTTAAACAAAGCTTTGCCTTTTTCGCCGTCACGCCTTTCCAATTTTCGTCCTGCTCTCCCTCGTAGACATTGGCAGGTTGAGCAGCCAGGGGTCTTGCAATTCTGTTTTTTCATTGGGGCACATGAATGATAATCCCTATGGCCCTTCCTCTGCTGTCCACCCATTTTTTGAAAGCTGTTTTTTTATATTTCCATAAATGGGAGGAACGGATTTATTTTGATGAATACTCCCTGAGCATTTGGGTCTTTATGTCCCATAGGGGCTGTGACAGGTCCACATAGTACTTGTGGGGGTTTTCAAACCTCAGTACCTCCTCCCACAGGGTATCCATCTGTTCTTTGCAGTAGTTCCTTATTGTATTTAAGTCGGGACCTTCATAAACGCACCGGCCGTTTTCAAATATTTTCGTCAGCAGCTTTTTTGCATAAAAATCGGTTAAAGTCTTCCGCTTCCAGGTATACTCAGGGTCAAATATCTCATAGGGCTTGCTTTCGTCTATTTCCTCATGGGCAAGGGTAATAACGTCACCGATGGCTTTGTTGTTGCGCCTGTCAAAGAGCCTGTACACCTGTTTAAACCCTGGATTTGTAACTTTTTCCACATTTTCGCTGAGTTTAATCTTGGGTATGATTTTTGAGCCCTCCTCCAGAGCCACAAGCTTGTACACTCCCCCAAAAACCGGTTCCGTTTTTGAGGTGATCAGCCTTTCACCCACCCCGAACATGTCCACTTTGGCTCCCTGCACCAATAAATCCCTGATAATGTACTCATCCAGTGAATTGGAGGCCACGATAACACTGTCGGCAAAGCCGGCTTCGTCCAGCATCTTCCTCGCTTCCTTGGAAAGATAGGTTATATCCCCGCTGTCAATACGGATTCCTTTCGGCCTGTAGCCTCTCGGAAGGACTTCTTCTCTGAATACCTTAATAGCATTGGGGACCCCGGATTTCAACACATTGTATGTATCCACCAAAAGCAGGCAGTTGTCCGGATAGATCCTGGCATACGCCCTGAAAGCGTCGAGTTCGGTCGGAAAAAGCTGCACCCAGCTGTGTCCCATAGTCCCCAGGGCGGGGATTCCGAAATCCCGCTCCGCCATAGTGCAGGCAGTTCCCCCGCATCCTGCAATATAGGCCGCTCTTGCCCCAAGTACCGCTCCGTCACCTCCCTGTGCCCTTCTTGATCCGAATTCCATTATGGTCCTGCCCTGTGCAGCCCTAACAATCCTGTTGGCTTTAGTGGCAATAAGGCTCTGGTGGTTTATGGTCAATAAGACCATGGTCTCTATAAACTGCGCCTCAATAAGCGGTCCCCTGACAATTACTATGGGTTCGTTAGGAAAAATGGGAGTCCCTTCGGGAACAGCCCACACATCGCAGTGGAATTGAAAATTTTTGAGATACTCTAAAAAATTCTCACTGAACACCTTTTTTCCTCTCAGGTACTCAATGTCCTCCTCTGTAAACTTGAGGCCTTGGATGTACTCGACGAGCTGTTCAACCCCTGCCATGATTGCATAACCGCCATTATCCGGCACTTTTCTGAAAAACATGTCGAAATAGGCGATCTTATCCTTCAAGCCGCTTTCGAAATAACCATTTCCCATAGTAATTTCATAGAAATCGGCCAGCATTGTCATATTGTCCTTTTTCTTCACATCCATATCGTCCATAGCTACATCTCCAATATTAAAGTTTGATGGTTGTTCCCATGCCGGTACACCAATATTATATCCCTATTTATTGATGCAGTAAATATTAGCTGAGGACTCTCATGAATGGAAATGATTTATTCGCCTTCACATACGCAGGCTTATAAATTTCACACTTGCCCGTCTCTTTCTTCACCCGCTGAAATTCAAAAGTGCGGCCTTGCAAATATAACAAGGCATATACAATTAATTAAACGCCTTCCAAAAGCTGCCCTCCGCATTGATTATATCCTTTACTTTCTCGTAAGGTATGGTAAACTCCGGAAACCCGACGGCATAAGGAGCGATTTCATAGGGCAGGAAGTACAGCTTCAAAGCCCTATCCGTAATGATAAAGGGCTGGTCCGGCCTGATGCCCTTATAGCTGTCCGCCCATATTTCCGGCTCTTCTCCCTGTGTTTTGATCTGATTCCCCACAAGACGGCTGAGCTTTTCAACATAATTTCCATTGGCCTTGAACAAGTCTTTAAGTTGATAGAGCTTCCCGGACTTTAAGTCCAAATGGGCATAACTTTTATTGGGCATTCCGTGGGCAGTTCCGAAGGGGTAGGTGTAGCCCGTAAATTTTATAACCAATAGATTTTTCTTAAACATTTCTATCCCGTAATCCCCCTGGTAGCTGTAATCCAATTCCGCGTCCCCGTCCACTTTCTCCGGTATGGCCATCTTTTCAAGCTTTTCATTGATCTCCTGCCGGGCCGTTTCGTCAGCTATCCCTGAAATCCGAGGATAGTAGGCCAGATAATTTCTGTTGGGCCTATATTTCATTTCCTCAATGGTATACTGGCCATTAAGCACAACATCCGCCTTGGACTGCCAGATTACATTTCCGTTTTTATCAAGGTAGGAAATCCGGTTATCTACATCAGCCTTAATCAGCTCCCCATCAAATTGGAGGGTGCCGCTTCCCTTGAAAACAGGGAGGTCTTCCACTTTCTTCCCGGATTTGTCAATAAAGAAGGTGGAGGTATTGTCATAAGCCGAAGCATATTCACCTTCAAAATCTGAAACCCCGTAGTATATAAAGTCCGTTAAAAGTTTTCCTTCCCTGTTGGCAACCGCATACTTGTTGCCTTTGGACAAATTGTCCCTGTCCAATGGGATTCCCACGGCAACCATGCCCTCCCCCAGCATGCGCATGTCGTTATATTCGGGCTTTATAACATATTCACCTTTCTTATTGATCAAGCCGTATAGGTTCTCCTCATAATTTCCCGATACATTTACAATGGCCACACCGTCCTTAAAGGGCTCCGCCCCTGAAAACCGGGGACTTATCATAACTTTTCCCTGTTCATCCATATACCCGAAAAGATCGCTGTCCTTTTCCTTAAAAACCAGCATCCCGTCCCCAATATCTCCAACATAACCATAATTGAAAGTGGTAATGATTTCCCCGTTTTTCCCTATGACGGCACATCCGCCTGTGTCCAGCTTGACAACGGCTTTGCCGTTGTGAAAATCCCCTGCGATCTCGAATTTCGGCTCAATGGCCACTTTACCCGCATTATCTATATACCCGCAAAGCCAGCCGCCGGATTCCACATTTTTACTGAATACCGCCAGTCCGTCATGGAACCCTCCTACGTAATCCCCCGATTCAAATAATTTTTCCCCTTTTTCGTTCACCACAGTAAAACCCTTTTTCCCTACCGCAACGGCAGCCCCTTCCGAAAATTTATCTATATGGTCATATTGAGGTTCTATTACAAATTCACCCTTATCATTGATTACACCTGAAAGATTGCTTCCCGTCAAATCACCCTCCGTTACAACGGCAAGCCCGTTGTCCTGGAAATCTTCCGCCAGGCTGAATTTAGGCTGTATTATGAATTTGCCGGTCTTATCGATATACCCCCACTTATTCCCACCTATGGAGTTTACCGAGGCGGGATACAAACCGGTAAACTTCCGGTTCCCTTGATTATCCGCGGCAGGGAATTGCCTTTTGGGAACATCCATATCGGCATTCTTATGCCCTGCAGTGCAGGCGCATACGGCCAGGCCGATTAAAAGGCAAAGCGCCGCCATCCTCCATCCACAGCCTGTCTTCCTCATATATGTATCTCCTCCGCTACATTTCATTTATTTACACTTAAAGTTATGAAAACAGATGAAATTATATGAAGAAATTTTAGCTGTTGAATAATACCTGATAAAATATATGGACCGAAGCATTTTAAAAATAGAATTAAATCAAGGCGGTTATTGATGAAATTTGCGCGGTTTACCTTGTGAAAATATTGATTTTTAAACTGCGCTCATTATAAAATAAAATAAAAAAACAAGAGGATTAGTGCAGTGGAATACATCATACTGGATATTGCGCGGATTCTGCGAAGGTCCGGGGTTTACGTGAGCGCTTCGGAAGTTGCCGACTGCATAAGCGCCCTGAAGGCGCTGAGCACGGATGAAATAGATAAACACAACCTATCAAGTCTCATGAATTCAACCATGCTAAAAAGGGAATGGGGTGCTGAATATATTTCCAGGCTTGTGGACCTGTACTTCGAGTTAGGCGGTGAGGATACGGAAAGCGGCAAAGCTGCCCTCACACTGCCGGTTTCATCCTCTATGGGCACAGGCATGGGAAGATGGGGAAAAGGAGCGCCGGTGGATGTCCTGACGGATTTAGTGATGAAAAGAAATATTGAACAGGTATGTTCTATTGTGAAAGGGCTTAATTTCGGCCAACCTCTGCTGGCGGGAAACGAAGAGGAAACCATTTCCAATTTTAAGCGTGAAAGCGGATGGTTTGAGGTATCCAATACCATTGAAACCAGCTACAAGCAGGGACGCATCACAGGAGAAGCTTATAGTGCCGCCCTGGAGGCACTGGAAGAATGGAGCAAACTGCTGGTGGAGGAAATGGAGCGTCTGCTGGTCAATGTCAGCGGCGAGGATTACTTAATCCAGGTGCTTCAAAGGCGTAATCCCAGACGCATTGACTTTCAGGATACGGGCCGTCTGCAAATTTTGCAGATGTCCCGGGAGGTGGAAAAACTCGGGAGAAAGCTGGCCGTCAGGAAAGGAAGGCGCATGAAAACATGCAGCAAAGGCCACATTGACTTGCGTAAAAGCACAAAACGTGCAATGGCCGCAGGCGGTATTCCCTTCCACTTGATGAAAAGGGACCGAAAGCCCTCCAAACCTGATATCTGGCTTTTGTGCGACTTATCCAATTCCGTCAGGAATTTCAGCTACTTTATGCTGCTCCTGGTATATACCATCCAAAAGAGGTATGCAAACATCCGGTCCTTTATCTTCGTGGACAAGCTGCTGGAAGTCACGGATTATTTGAGGAAGCAGGACTGGAACAGCGCTCTTGACGGCATCGGCAGCCTTAAAGGCTATAACCTTACAGGCTATTCCCATTATGGCAACGTACTGTATCAATTTTCCACCGGCTATCTTTCCCAATTAAATAAAAATACTACCGTAATTATTCTAGGAGACGCCAAGAACAACTGGAACAAAACCAACGGCAGTGAAGTGCTGGGCGACATCAAGGCATGTGCGGCGGCACTTTACTGGCTAAACCCAATGAGTAAAGATTTATGGAATCATGAAGATTGCGTTATGGCCAAATATGCCAGCAGCTGTACCGGTGCATTCCAATGTTCAAATATCGAGCAACTGGAACAGGTTATTGCAGATATTCTATAATATCTTTTTCTGTGAATAGTATTTAGCTATCAGTTTATCCAGCCTGGTGCTCAATTTGAGTATTTTTTCGGAATCCAAATCATCGTCCTCTAAACATGAATTTAACTTTTTCTTTAAATTCTCAATCTTAGCCTCCAAAACCAAGTCTTTCTCGAAAAACATCTTTCCAAACCCCATTAAAAAATCATTTATCTGAAGCAATAGTATATATTGCATTGCATTTAAGCCTCCCATAGTTTTCGGGGCAAAATAAAACGCAACATATGAAATATTACATTTTCACGTCCATCAATCAACAATTCGACAAATAAATCTAAAATATAACAAATTTAAAGAAAATTTGTCTGTATGAATCGTGAAAAAGAAATTACAAGGGGAAAAAATAGATTTTCGCCATATACGCTAAAGTAATTGAAGCGTGAAAATGTATAAATGTAAAATCATTTTCACGTTCAATATAAGTTAAAAAAGACTGCTTTTTCAGCAGTCTTTTTCACAGCGGCCTTTTTCCGCGGAGAGCCGTTTTGGGTTACGTGCACTCTTCCAGCCGGCTTAAAGGCACTTCCAGCCTGGCTTTCGTTTGGAGGTTGGTAACCTCCGCGCTACCCTCTCTTACACTCTCCAGCCATACCGGTGCTCCCTCATACAGCACTTGTATGACACCATGAGACTCCATAATCTGTCTTGCCCTTTTATTGTCCATGTTGGAACAACTCCTTCAATTTTTAATAATAGTATTCCAATTTTTTCACCAGGTATTAATGGAATCAATGAATGCCCATAAAGCATGGTCAATGGGAATTTATGTTTTTCCCGGCTTCAGGATAACCCCCCTGCCGGTCCGGCCGTCGATTTTAACCAGCAGCGGTTTATCGAAGCGCACATGCTTGACAAATTTTGTGCGGCGAAACACAGGAATCTCCTTGATCCATTTCCAGTCAAAGAATCCGGTGCCCTTTGATTCCTCCAAATGGAAATATCCCATTTTTAATGAAGTGAGGTTATGGTAGAAATGGCTTCCTAAGGAAGGCTCTGCTTGAAGATGGCCCCAGTCTGCTTCTATCACTACCTTTGCCTGGGACATCTGGCCCCATTTCAAAGGTATTCCAAGCCACGGGTCTGAGGTGCCCAGGCGTCCGAAACCCATAAGGATGCACTTCCTGTTTTCTCGAACAAGCTGCCGGTTCAGCTCCCCGATCTCTTCGGCAACTTTCCTGGTCCGATTTAAATCAAACAGGTCAGGGTCTACAAAAATCAAATCAAAAATATTTTGAAAAATGCCATTGCCGATGGTATGGCTGCTGCTTAAAATAAGATCTTCCCTCTCATTCACGTCGACTTTTACCTGGTACACCTCTCTGCCTGCAACCATGGGCCGGATCTGCAGTAGGTAGAATTCCGCTTCCTTCTCCCCGTCATCGGGCAGGACCATGGCAAACTCTATCTCCACATCCGCACTGAACGACTGTTTCAGCAGGGCCAAAAGGTCATTTATGACATCCGCAAAGGGATAGACGCGGTACTTTAAAAGGGATGCAAAGGTCAATACCCTGGTGCCTTTGATTGACAGCGTATCATGCACGCTGTCGTCGTCCTCAGAATAGGTACTTGCAATATATTTTAAAACGCCGTCCGCCTCAGCCCTTTCCAAACCCAGTTTTTCGTAGGTACACCACTGGTTTGCCGTAATTTCGGAGGACGGATTTTTCAAGTTCAAGGCATAAAAATGTGTCTGGGTTTTTTTCAGGAAGTCTTCCGACGATAAAAAGGGCGGACTCATTTCAGGATAGGCGGGGCAGAACTTGTATACCTGCTCTCCTTCCACCACAATTCTCCCAAAGCCCAGGGCAATACCCACCATTCCCTGTTCCGGCTTCATATAAGAGACAGGGTAATAGTTGTAGGACTGCGCCACCCCGGAAACCACAGGGTAAAACACATCTCCATGGGCTTCTCCAACCAGCTGCTGTATCAGTACCGCCATCTTTTCGTCTTCAATCCGCAGGTCGGCATTTTTTATATACTGCTTGGGAGACTGGTAAAACACAGATGCATAGACCAGTTTAACGGCTGCAAGCAACTGCTTTAAACGCGTCTCGGGATCTCTATCATTATTGGGCAGCACATAAGTACTGTAAATACCTGCAAAGGGAAGCATCTGCGAATCCTCCAGTATGCTGGAGGAACGTACGGCCAGAGGATAGGTGATTTTCCCCGTTAATTTCCGCAAGTCTTCCACCACTTTTGGGGGAAGCTGCGCACTTAAAAACCTTTCGGCGATCTCCGCCTCGTTTTCTGAATTAATGGCCATTTCCTGCAGACGGTTCATCTCCATAAATTCTTCAAACACCTCGCTGCAAATCACGAAGGAGCGGGGCGTCTTCACTTTTATACGGGTATATTTATCAAAAACCTTTGTTTTTGCAAGCAGAGAATTGAAAAAGGCAATTGCCCTCCCCTTGCCTCCCAGAGAACCGCTTCCCAGCTTTATAAAGGAATTGTTCGCATCAATGCGGGAAACGCCGAAATCCGTGATGATTCCTTCCTGGGTTAGCTTGACGTATTTACGTATACTGCTCAGAATAAATTCCCTGAGCTGGGACGTGTTTAAAAAATCCGACACCTGCTTGTGCCGGATCTCCTCCGCAAGCAAAAATTCGGTCCTGGCCCTGAGCCAGCAAGAAAAATGATACCTGTTCGCGTGGTATAAAAGGCTTTCTTCCGGCAAGTCCTTGAGAATCCTTTCAAATTCGTCCATACTGGAAGCCCTGCTGATTTCCCTGCCGTCGGGATACCTGAATATGAAATCTCCAAAGCCGTAGTTGTCCAAAATATACGTACGCAGTTCCATGTGCAGGTTAGGTGAATTTTTATTTAAAAAACTGATCCCGTTGGACCTGGCCCTTTCTTCATTGTCCTGTTCCTCCGACTGGAGCAAAAAGGGCAGGTAGTAAATTGCTTCCTTGACTTTACGGGCAAGGTCAAAGCCGGCTTCCGCATTGATGCTCCCACCCTTCGGGAATCCGGTATCCGAAATGATACCCAGCAAATTGTTGCTGTAGCGGTTGAATATATCCATTGCCTCTTCATAGGTGTTGGCCAGGAGAATTTTGGGTCTTGCCCGCATTCTTAAAAGCTTCTGAAGGTCATTGACCCCATGGGAAATCAGGTACCTCGTCTGCTTCATGATTTCTGTATAAATGATGGGCAGCAGCTGGGAATAGTACAGGGTTGAATCCTCTACGACCAGAATAACCTGAACGCCCTGCTTGCTGTCGGCCTCCACATTTCCCAGGTCTTCCACGTATTTTATAATAGCAAGAAGGATTTTGTTGTTTCCGGACCAATAGAATATCTTGTCAATAACCTTGCTTTCCCTTATCTGGAAAACCATCTCCTTGTTTAAGGAATCATAGGTAAGCATGACAACAGGAACTCCGGGGTGTAAGGCTTTTACCCTTCTCCCGAAATCTATAAGATTCATATCACTGATTCTGGCCATGGTAATTATGAGGTCGTAGGTTCTTTCCTGCAGAGCCGAAAACGCTTCTTCCGCCGTTGAAACACGTCGGATCCGGGGGACAAACTGAAGATTCAAATCCAGGTATTCACTGAATATCTTTTCAGACAGACGCCCGTCCTCCTCCAGGACAAACGCGTCATAGGCGCTGGATACCAGTAAAATCTCGCGGACCCTGAAACTCATCAAGTCGTGAAACCCTGAAAACTGCGGAGTATAATCGTCTGAAAACTTCACATGTTCTTCCATAGGCTGAAATATCCATCTCTCACTTTTTATTATTAATCTTTGTCTTCCCTATTTCCCTGCCCAATACAATTTAACTATACCAAATAGTAATTATCTATTCAATGCTTTCACCCAGGTGCGTCTTAATCATCAGACATGGCTATTCCGCAAAAATAGAATTTATTTTGCTTTATCACAGATTTTTATAGTGAAGCAAAATAAGCAGTAATTTTATTCCTCATCATTTAGTTTTCCATGGCTTCCAGCTTTTCCCGGATCAGGTTGTAAACCTGCTTATTGACAACACCGTTGGAGTAGAGCTTATGGTCCTTCTGGAACTTCTTTACGCTGCTTTTTAACACTTCACCATATTTTCCGTCTATACTTCCCTTATAATAGCCAAGACTTTTCAGCGCCGTCTGTATTTCCTTGACATCCGATCCCACATCCCCGCTTTTCATGGTTCGGAAGACTCGGTTGTTCTGCG
This sequence comes from Eubacteriales bacterium, assembly GCA_024655885.1. Lineage (GTDB taxonomy): Bacteria > Bacillota > Clostridia > Acetivibrionales > JANLFN01 > JANLFN01. The sequence continues at coordinate 91,637 of JANLFN010000007.1, forward strand.
CTATTGTGACGGTGGTCCCATAGGGAATGATTTTATAAAGCTCCTTTACATCCTTATTGTTCATCCGGATACAGCCCTTTGAGGAATTGACCCTCCCAATGCTCCAGGGTTCGGTAGTGCCGTGAATCCCATACATCCCCCAGGGCACGTTAAACCCCATCCATGCTCCTCCGAAGCCTTCGCCCCATGTGTCCTTGCTGATAATTTTCCATGTGCCCAGGGGTGAAGGCGTCGTTGGTTTGCCTCCCGAAACCGGATAAGTTTTAATCAGTTCATTGTCTTTGTAAACGAACATGGTATAAGTATCAAGATTGATATGAATTGTATAGCCCCTCTTATTAGACTTTGTGTCGGCAACCGAACTGCCGCCCTTTTCTCCTTCTTCCGCTTCCAGGTAATCCCCGTTAGCCATAATATCTTCGTAAAACTTCTTTGTAGCCTTAGGATGAACATCGTCAGAACACAGGACGTTATTTACAACATACGCAAATGAGAGAGAAACCGCCATCAGGCATAAAAGAATAATCCATCTTTTTTTAACCATTCAAACCCTCCAACTGCGATTTTTGCTTAACACATGGAACTATTAGTTAATTATATGAGGGCTCAAACGATATAATCATTGGAGAAGGATATTATTATTCTTTTTTACGGTAATGTGCTTCAATCCCTGGACTTGATGACGAGAAGGTACCCCTTCTTTACTGTGACTTCGGCCAATTCCGAGTCAAATTCATTGCTGACGCCCCATGTCCAGCCCATTTCCAGCGTGGCGTCCGTTAAAGGGTAGTACAGTCCCTTGGTCGTAACACCTTCCACCTTTTCAAACAGAGGAAGCAGGGTCACTTTGGCCTCTTCCCTGGAAAGCTCTATCCTGTCCTTGATCAGTGTGATTTCATTGGATTCATTGACGATGAACCCCTTTACGCCCATATCCACGGCCTTTTTCAGCAGGAATACATTGGCCAGGGAATGGTCTATTCGCGAGCCGATCCCTCCGATGATAAACAAAGAACTGCAGCCCTTTTCCACCGCATAGGCCACTGCCAGCTCTGTGTCCGTCTTGTCCTTTTCCACAGGAAATTTGATAATTTCTGCGACGCTGTTTTTGAAAAAACTCAAATCCGCTTCGGAAATTGAATCAAAATCCCCCAGAAGGACATGGGGCACAATGCCCAGTTTTCTTAAATGGCGCGCTCCCCCATCCACACATATCACCAGGCCCGCTTCCTCAAAATATTTTTTATAATATGTATAGTCCTCTATGTCCCCATTACAGACAATAACTGCCTTCATCAAGTATTTCCCACCTTACGCTTCATTTTACCCTGCTTTTTTCAAGTAAAAATCCATTTGGATACCGTTTCAAAACCCAGAAAACCACCGGCTTTTGAAAATTTGAGGCTCTTACAAATATGGCAACCGGTAATGCTGCTTAGCCTTGATGGGCGTTTTCCCTGAGCTCCTTTATGATTTCAGCCGTATTTACGGCGTTGAATATGGTGGTTCCCGCCACAATGACATTGGCCCCTGCCTCGGTTACCCTGCGGATATTATTTAAATCAATGCCTCCGTCCACTTCTATATCAATATCGAGTTTTTTGGCTTTTATCATGCTTCTCAGATCTTTGATCTTTTCAGTCACCGACTCGATGTAATTTTGCCCTCCAAAGCCGGGGTTTACGCTCATCAACAGCACCATGTCCACATCGCTTAAAACCCACTCCACCGCTGACAGCGGCGTCGCGGGATTAAGGGCCACTGCGGCTTTCTTTCCCTTTTGCCTGATTTTTTGTATAACCCGGTTCAAGTGGTAATTGCATTCCACATGCACCGAAATCAGGTCGGCCCCCGCATCAATGAAGCTGTCAATATACTCACCGGCATTTTCTATCATTAAATGGACATCAAAATTAAGGCCCGTTACAGGCCTCAAAGACTTTATCACGGGAGGCCCTATGGTAATGTTGGGCACAAAGTGGCCGTCCATAACATCGATATGGATCAGGTCCGCCCCTGCCCGCTCAACTTTTTTGATCTCTTCACCCATTCTCGAAAAATCCGATGCCAGAATGGACGGTGCAATTTTTATCATTTCTTTTTCTCCTTTGCAGCTTGGGCGAAGGTCTTGTATTAACTCTTCACCAATGGATTTCTAATATTCCCTGCGCTGTTTTAAAGCATTATAAAATTCAATATACCTAAGATACCTTCCCCTATCTATTAGACCGGCCTCCAAAGCCTCCTTCACACTGCATCCGGGTTCGCTGATATGGCTGCAGCCGATGAACTTGCAGTGGAGACGCCGGTCATTAAATTCCGGGTAAAAGGTGTCCAGCTCACTGCTTTTGATTCCTGTCAACTCAAGAGAACTGAAGCCTGGGGTATCCACAACATAACCGCCTGACTCCAGCTCCACCAGCTCCGCATGGCGGGTTGTGTGCCTTCCCCTTTCGATTTTTCCGCTGATGTCTCCGGTTTTCATAATCCATGAATTCATAATCTTATTCAAAATAGTGGACTTTCCCACCCCCGATTGTCCGGCGAAAACCGTAATTTTACCTTGCAGCTTGTGTTTAAGGATGTCAAACCCGATGTCGAATTTGGAACTTAATTGGATACAGGGATACCCCGCTTGCTCATAAGCAGCACGGATATTTTTGCATTCCCCGTTCTCATCCAGGTCCATCTTATTGACGCATATTACCACATCCAGTTCTTTAAGCCTTGCCGTAATAAGAAGCTTATCCACAAGCATGAAATCAGGAGAGGGGGATTTTACCGCCAAAACCACCGCAAGCTGGTTCACATTTGCGACAGCAGGTCTTACCAGATGGGACTCCCTGGGCAAAATCTCATCAATGGTTCCGGTTTTTTTATCTTCATCCAAAACGGTAATGCCCACTCTATCTCCCGGCAGTGGAGAATGGTCATCTTTGCGGAATATCCCCCTTGCTCTGCATTCATACACGGCATTGGAGGTTTTAACATAGTAAAAGCCCCCGATGCCTTTCAATATAATGCCTGATGGCAAGCTTTCTACCTCCCCCGTCATTGCACTGGAAACGACTTATAGAATACATTGTCAAGATATACGGTCACATCGGTTTTTCCCTTGTCCGGCACGGGAACTGTAAGGATTATAGGAAATTCTTCCTTGCTTATTACCTTATTCACAAGCTGTTCCGTTTTTTTTGTATCCGACGGTGTAAATTCAACCAGCACCTTGATCTTATCCCCGTAGCTTTCCGGATTAACCAGGTTGATGGGGGTTTTCACCGATTTTCTTTGACCGTCGCTGCTCTCAAAATAAATGTTGACCGCCGTATCCTCCATCACTTCGGTTTGGGGCTTCGGATCCTGGTCTATGATTTTGTCCACATAATTTTTCCCGTCTTCGGGGTATATTTTCCCCAGCTTCAGCTTTGCATCCGCCAGTAGGCGCTTTGCCTCATCACTGGTACTTCCCACCAGGTCAGGAACCTTGGTAGGTTTTAATTCCGGGCCCTTGCTCTTATATATCGTTACTATGGAACCGGGTTTTACGGTTTCTTTTGCCGCGGGAACCGTTCTTGTCACAAGGTCGATTCCTATGGTATCGCTGAATTCCGATTCAACCTTGGGTACCAGTCCCATATCCTGGATCCTCTTTTCAGCGATTTTATAGTCAATCTTGCTCAAATCCTCCATGGTCAAAAGCTCGGGGCCGTCGCTTACATCCAGCTCAACAGCGGCATAACCTCCGGGTTTAAGAGTTTTCCCGGGTTCAGGCCTCTGAGAGATGATGAAATCCTTCAGGACGGTTTCATCCGGTTTTCTCGTTTCCTTTACCTGTATCCCTGCATTCTTCAGTTCTTCCTTTACTTCGTCGATATTTCTGCCCACATAGTTGCCCACCGTGAAGTCGGGTTCCTGTTTGGTGGATGGAACCACAAAACTATATCCGAGAAAGACGCATAAGGAAATTAATACTAAGGAAGTAACAGCGGCCAGCAAGATGGTCCGCTTATCCCGCTTTTTCTTTTCACCGGGCTCTTTTTCGTCTTCCCGGATCAAATACTCGTCTTTTCTTCCAGTACTTCCTTGCCCTTTAACGGCATTTTCACTATTTATAGCCATCACTCTTTTTGTGGGATAAGTCTCACTGTCTGCAGCTGAAAAATCTCCGTCGGGTTCCCTGAGTACCCGGTAGAGGTCCTGGAGCATTTCCGCCGCGCTCTGGTACCTCTGTCCCTGCTCCTTTTTCATGGCTGTTACTATAATATCGTTTATTCCCTTAGGGATGTCGTCTTGAATGTCACGGGGCTGTTTAGGCTCAACCTGTATGTGCTGGAGCGCCACCGCCACCGGAGTTTCCCCGTCAAAAGGAAGTCTGCCTGTTACCATTTCATACAGGCAAATCCCCAGGGAATAGAGGTCCGACTTTTCATCTGTAAACCCTCCCCTGGCCTGCTCAGGAGAAAAATAGTGCACCGAGCCGATGGTGCTTCCTACCATGGTTATGGTGGACGAGGAAACCGCCCTCGCTATACCGAAGTCGGTAACCTTTGCTATGCCTTCCCTTGTTAACAGTATATTATGGGGCTTGATATCCCTATGTATAATATGGTTTCTATGGGCATGCTCCAGCGCCGAACAAATCTGAATTGCAATATTAACCGCTTCCCTCCAGTTCAGGCGGCCTTTCTCGGCAATATATTTTTTTAGCGTAATTCCATCAATAAGTTCCATTACCAGATAGTGCATCCCGTCCTCCTGTCCCACATCGTATATGGATACGATATTGGGGTGGGAAAGACTTGCGGCTGCTTGCGCTTCAATGCGGAACCTTTTCACAAATTCTTCATCGCTTGTAAATTCAGGTCTTAAAACCTTGACAGCTACGTATCTATTGAGCAAATTGCACTTAGCCTTATAGACAAGGGCCATGCCTCCCCCGCCGATCTTCTCAATTAACTCGTACCTGTTCCCCAGGATCTGACCTACCATATAAACACCTCAATTCGCTTTCAGCGCAGCTTATGTTTTATAAGCTGACTGGTGATAAATTGATGCTTCTCTCACAGGTCTATCTCTCTTCACTCTTGAACAGTAAAACGGTTATATTGTCCTCTCCGCCTTTTTCATTCGCTCTTGAAACCAGCTCGTTACAGGCAATATCGAGTTCATCCGTTTTCTCAATTATTTCTTTAATCTCCTCCTCATCCAGCATGTTCGTCAACCCATCCGTACAAAGCATAAAAATGTCGTTATTCTTAATACTGCATTCAAATAGATCCACCTCCACATTTTCCGAACATCCCAAAGCCCTGGTAAGTAAATTCTTTTTTGGGTGTACCGAGGCCTCTTCGGTGGTTAAAGACCCGTTTCTCAACAGTTCATCCACATAGGTATGGTCTATTGTCAACCGCTTGATAAAGCCTTCTCTGATGATGTACAGCCTGCTGTCTCCGATATGTGCTACGTACAATTTCTTGTTATGGATGATAGCCACGGTCAATGTGGTGCCCATACCGGAGTTGCTGTCATTCTCCAGGGACTCCCTGTAAACCTTTTTATTCGCCTTTTCCACGATTTTCCCCATCAAGCCGAAAATGTCGTCGGCATCCGTAATGCCTTCGGGCCATTCAAGAATGCTGTTGCTGATAAAATCCACCGCCATTTTGCTCGCAACCTCTCCCGAATTATGCCCTCCCATCCCGTCAGCAATAATAAATGACACAGGTACCCCGGAATAACCGGCAAGAATGTTGTAGCTGTCCTCATTGATCTCCCTTATCCTTCCCCTGTCACTTTTAACTGCGAACTTCACCACTGTCTATCACCCCTAAATCCATCGTTCACTGAGAGCGGACAGTTTCTTCGGCAAGCCATTTTTTGAAAACACCGTTTCCTTTAATCCGGCCGATTTGTTAAATGTATTGCCAATTGTTAACAATAATATACTCTCTTTTTCAACTGTCTGTTAAACCTCTTGATACAATGAACTCTATATAAAAACAAGCCTTTAGCTTTCAACCGATACGGCACTTCTCCTCAGCTGGCCGCACGCCGCATGAATATCTGTTCCAAGCTCACGCCGTACGGTGGTTTCAATGCCGCGCTGTTGGAGTATATTTTTAAACATCTCTATGGTCTTAGGATCGCTTTTCCTAAAATCGGCACTTTCGATGCTATTTATGGGAATCAGGTTTACGTGGCACAGCATTCCCTTGATTTTACCAGCCAATTCCAATGCATTTCCTCTGGAATCATTCACTCCCGAAATCATGGCGTATTCAAAGGTAATCCTCCGTTTTGTTGCTTCTGTATATATCTTACATGCTTCAATGATTTTGTCAATAGAATGCTTTTTATTGATGGGCATGATCTGCTCCCTTATCCTGTCATTGGGCGCATGAAGAGATATGGAAAGGGTTACAGGCACATTTTCCCGGGCCAGCCTTAAAATCCCGGGGACAAGGCCGCAGGTGGACAGGGATATATGCCTCAACCCAATATTCAATCCTTCGGGGTGATTGACCAGCCTTAAGAACTTCACCACAGCGTCGTAGTTGTCCAGGGGTTCTCCAATCCCCATAATCACTATATTGCCCACCCTTTTTTTAGAGTCCGATTGGATGCATAGCACCTGGTCCAGCATTTCTCCCGGGGAAAGGTTCCGCACAAAGCCGACGCCGGTGGAAGCACAAAACCTGCATCCCATCCTGCACCCTATCTGTGAGGATATACAGGCCGTAAACCCGTGTCTGTACTCCATCAGGACACTCTCAATAATATTTTTATCACGGGATTCCAGCAGGTACTTGACGGTGCCGTCCGTTTGTGACAGGAACTTCCGATATATTTTAAATTTGCCGATAAATGAAACATCTCTGAGCTCCTGTCTAAGGCTTTTGGAGAGGTTTGTCATCTCATCCACTTCCCCTGCGCCCTTATGAAGCCACTGGAAAATCTGTTTTGCCCGGAAGCTCTCCTGTCCCATTCCGGCAAGCATGTCCTGCAGTTCTTCAATACTCAAGTCCAGAAGGTTGACCTTATCATCCATAGAATCTATCCTCTTTTAACTATTTTTGCAATAAAAAAGCCATCTGTTTTATGTACATTGGGAAACAGCTGCACATAGCCATTGTGAATGTCTTGCCCGGGCAGGCTGTCCGGCAGGCTTGAGGAGATATCATCCAGTTGAAAGCCCTCATTTGCTTCAACAAACTTCCTCACCATCTCTTCGTTTTCCTCCCCATCTATGGTGCAGGTGCTGTAAACGAGGGCTCCTCCCGGTTTGACGTATCTGGAAGACGCATCCAGTATTCTAGCCTGAAGCGCAAGTATCTCCTTTTTATCTTCTGCACCTCTCGCCCATTTTATATCCGGCTTTCTCCGTATGATCCCCAAACCGGAGCACGGTGCATCCACCAGCACCCTGTCCGCTTTTCCCACATATCTTTCATCAACGACAGCCGCATCAAACACATCCGTTTTTATAATATTCAGCCCCAATCTTGAGGCCGAATCCTTTATCAGCCTTACTTTATGTTCATGGATATCCCGCGCCACCACTATCCCTTGATTTTTCATCAGCTCTGCCATATGCGTGGCCTTTCCTCCGGGAGCGCTGCATACATCCATCACCAGCTGGCCTGGTTTGGGGTCCAGCACCTTTGCCGCCAGCATGGAGCTTTCATCCTGCACCTGAAAATATCCTTTTTTAAATTCATCAAGCCTGGAAACAGACCCGGGATTTTTAATAACCACTGCTTCAGGTACATACCTTCCATCCTCTACCTCCATGCCCGAAGCCTTCAGGGACTCCATAAGCCCTGCTTTTGATATTTTTAGCGTATTAACCCTGACGGTGAAGTCGGGGACTTCATTATTGCTTATTAAAAGGCTTTCGGTAAATTCCTTCCCGAACTGTTGTATCCACTCCTCCACCATCCACCGGGGGTGTGAGTATTTTACGGATAAATACAGGCTGAAATCCCCATCCCTATCAGGGTATTCTATCCGGCCTTTATTTTTGGCTATGCTTCTCAAAACCGCATTCACAAATCCGGTGGAGGCAAAATGCCCGTATCTTCCCGCAAGCTTCACACTTTCATTGCATGCGGCAGATTCGGGAATTTTATGGGTGTATAGCAGTTGATAGGCGCCAAGTCTTAGCACGTTCAATATCCAGGGAGAGATTTTTTTCATTTTTACGCTGGAGAACTGCTCTATTACCCAATCAATGGCCAGCTTCCATTTTATCGTTCCATATACCATGTCGGTAATAAACGCCCTGTCGATACCTTTCAGGTCGTACTCTTCAAGGTATTTGTTAATCGCGATATTGGAATAGGCCTTCTTCTCATTGACGTCATATAAAATTTTCAGCGCAATTTCCCTTGGCAAATCAACGGGCATGCTTTTAACCCTCTACTTTCATCCAGAGCCTCTATCCAAGTACCTCACCTTCATCTATCCGGTGTCCTCGAATGTACTCTTCTACAGGCATTCTCCTGCCCGAATCAAATTGGATCTCCAGAATTTTTATAAGCCCGCTTCCCGCTGCGACAAGCAGTCCTTCCCTGCCGGTTCTGAATATTGTGCCGGGCTTGGCTCCGTGCTGCTTAAGTCTGGATTCCCTGTCAACCGAAGTTTTCCACACCCGCATTCTTTCGCCTTTATAAAACGTAAACGCACCGGGCCACGGGTTGGTTCCCCTTACAAGGTTATGTATTTTTTCTGCAGGTTCCTGCCAGTGAATCCTTCCGGTTTCCTTTGTTATCATAGGCGCGGAGGTAGCCTCCGCATCGCACTGCGGAACTCTTTCCAAAACTCCGTCTTTAAGCTTCTGCAAAGTTTCCTTCAATACTTCCGCTCCAACCACCGACAGCTTGTCGTGCAGTTCGCCGAAGGTCATTTCTTCAGTTATTTCAACCTCTCTTTTTAAAAGCATGTCTCCTGTATCCATTCCCACATCTGTAAACATGGTAGTGATGCCGGATACTTTTTCGCCGTTTATAATCGCCCACTGAATGGGAGCCGCTCCCCTGTATTTGGGCAAAAGGGATGCGTGGACATTAATACATCCCAGTTCCGGAACATCCAGAATCTCCCGGGACAACAGCTGTCCATAAGCGGCTGTAACCATGAGATGGGGATTAATGTCTTTAAGGATGGAAATAAATTCGGGAGCTTTCACCCTGTGAGGCTGCAGAACGGTCAGCCCCTTTTTTAAGGCAAATTCTTTCACGGGAGGCAAAGCAAGCTTGTTGCCCCGGCCCTTAGGCTTATCGGGCTGCGTAACCACCGCTTCTACATCATAGCCTTCTTCTACCAGCATATTCAGGCAGGGAACGGCAAATTCGGGAGTTCCCATAAAAACGATCTTCATATTCCTTCTTATTCTCCTAATCCTGTCTCTTATTTCTTTTTTGCAGCTCTTCCTGGTCTAAATACCGGATCACCTTATCCGTAAAAAGAATGCCGTCCAAATGGTCTATCTCATGACACAAAGCCCTTGCCAGCAGTTCTTCGCCCTGAAGGGCAATTTTTTCACCTTTCATATTGATTGCTTCAACAACAACCTTTGCCGGCCGTTTTACCTCGCCGTATATTCCGGGAATACTCAGGCAGCCTTCCACCGCAACCTGTTCTCCCCATTCTTCAACAATTTTCGGATTGATCAGCTCAATCAGACCCTCTCCCACATCGATCACAACCATTCTTTTAAGTATTCCTATCTGAGGAGCTGCCAGGCCTATTCCGTCGGAATTATACATGGTTTCAGCCATATCCTTTAGCAAGATCAAAATTTTCTCGTTCAATACTTCAACTGGTCTTGCCTTTTTTCTTAATACCTCGTCTCCTTCTTTTCTGACAACTCTGATTGCCATTCGACACAACCTCCGACTCCGTTTCAGTGCAATTGGCAAGGAGAACGGACCCTTTCTCCCCCACCTACCATTTATCCTTTGGCCCGGTGACCTATGGTTATTATAGCATATTCGCCGGATTTATATCCATACTTAATTCAACACAGCTATTGCTTCTTTTTTTATAGTATTCAGCCGATACGGCGCTCAACACAGCTATAATTTTTTCCATTGATTTACATTTTATTACAATTCTCCACCTATACTTGTTTTTTATTTTGGACAGAGGTGCCCTCACCGGACCTAAAACCTCGGATGGACAGGCCTCCCGGGCAAAACCCTCCGTCAACAGCTCCTTTACCTCTTTGGATTTGCGGAATGTGAGCCTGTCATTGCCTCCACTCAAGACAACCACCGAAATATTGTTAAAAGGCGGATATCCAAGTTTTTTCCTGATCAGGATTTCATTTTTATAAAAGCCGGAATAATCATGATTGCAGGCAGATACAATGCTAAAGTCCCCCGTATTATAGGCTTGGATCACTACCCTTCCCGGAAGCTCGCCTCTGCCGGCCCTCCCCGCTACCTGCGTAATCAGCTGAAACGTCCTCTCACAGGCCCTGTAGTCGTTTAAGTTCAGCAGGCTGTCTGCCGCAAGCACACCCACCAGGGTTACATTGGGAAAGTCATGGCCCTTTGCGATCATCTGTGTTCCCACCATAATGTCAATTTTTTCTTCTCTAAACTGCCTCAGTATCTCCTCATGGGAATTTTTGTACGTGGTTGTATCCATGTCCATACGGATAACCGTACTTCCAGGAAAGCTCTTTTTGATCTCCTCCTCAATTTTCTGCGTACCTGTTCCGAAATGCCTTATGTGAGCGCTTTTGCACTTAGGGCAAACGGAAGGGTTCTTTACCGTAAAGCCGCAGTAGTGACAAATCAGTCGTTCGTCACTGGCGTGGTACGTTAATGAAATGCTGCAATTGGGGCATTTCAACGTATATCCGCAGTCCCTGCAGAGAACGAAGGAAGCATATCCCCGCCTGTTCAGAAATAAGATGGTTTGCTGTCCCAGCCTGATATTTTCATTGATTTCAGCCGTTAATTTCCTGCTGAAAACCGATCGGTTTCCCTCCTCCAGTTCCTTTTTCATATCAACGATCTCTATCTTTGGCATGACCATATGATTTGCTCTCTTGGTCATTTCAACAAAACCGATCTCACCGGTCTCCGCCCTGTAATAAGTTTCTACAGAAGGTGTGGCGGACCCCAGGATCAAAACGGCATTTTCATTTTTGCAGCGCTGGCAGGCCACATCCCTGGCGTGGTACTTCGGTGTGATCTCCGCTTTGTAGGTTCCTTCATGCTCTTCATCTATAATGATCATGCCCAGCTTTTCAAAGGGTGCAAATACCGCAGATCTCGCACCCACCGCCACTTTGATCTTGCCGTCCCTGATAAGCCTCCACTGGTCATACCTCTCTCCCATGGACAGCCTGCTGTGAAGTACCGCCACACTGTCGCCGAACCTGCCTTTGAACCTCTCAATCATCTGCGGAGTCAAAGAAATTTCCGGCACCAGAACTATGGCGTGTTTTCCCTGGTCAAAGCAGTGCTGGATCAACTGCAGGTATACTTCGGTTTTACCGCTTCCCGTAACCCCATGGAGTAAAATTTCCGCAAATTTCCCGCTGTCAAGGCATCCCTTGATTTTATCCAATGCGTATGCCTGCTGGGGCGTGGGCAAAAGAGGTTGGGTTTGAACAATGGGCTTATTTTTTAGAGGATCCCTGCTGATCTCCACATTCTTGAAATCTATATAACCGTGCTTTTTTAATGTATTCAAGACACTGGGGGAGACACCCGAAAACCGTGCAATATCTGCAACAGATACAAACTCGTTTTCAAGCAGCATCTCCAGAATCCTTACCTGCTGGATTTTTTTTATCCTGTTGGTTTCCATCTCGTGGATGATCTCCTCTTCGGGCAGGGCAAGATATGCTACCCGGACGGTTTTTTTCCTCACCCGTGCCGTAAATTCTTCATAAACCCGGACCGCCCCTATTTTATCCAGCGTCTCTATCTGTTTCTCATAATCCTTTATATTAACAATGTCCCCCAGTTCCCGATAATCCAATTCATTTCCATGTTCCGCCAGTACGTCAAGGATCTTTTTGGCACCGGCATTCAATCCATCTTCATATTTCAAAAGCCCGACCGTCCTTTGACTTTTTACACCTATACCGGGAGGCAGCATGGTTTTTATGACATCCGAGTATGTACAGATGTATCTTTCCTTCATCCAGGCCGCAAGTTTTATCATATGAGGAGAAAGCACGGCCTCTTCGTCAATTACACTTTTAATTTCCTTTAGCCCGGTCTTCCCGGTTTCCTCAAGTACATCCAGCACATAGGCTTCCCTTACTCTGTCGGACCTTCCAAAAGGCACAAGTACCCTTACACCGGGTTTAATTTTTTCCATCAAAACGTCCGGTATGGTATAATGATACTCCCTGTCGAATCCTCTAGCCGTATTGCTGACAACAACTGATGCAATATTGTTCATATCCGCCCTATCACTGTCTTTTTACCTTATTTTTCTTTCCTTTAAGCCCATTATAGCATAAAATGAATAAAGAGGCTTGTGAAAAAGCCCCTGTATCACCATCATAAATACATATTCAACCCGCAACAAACCACTTCCTACACCAGATAACCCTTAATGTAATCGGGACACAAGTCAGGATCGCCGTTAATACTGATATGAAATTCCATATTGAATTTCTTGGAAACTTCCTCTAATTTCATGAAAAAAGGCTGAAGGGATTCTATATCCTGTTTGAGAATGTAGGTAAGCCCGTCGATAAAAATCCCATTCACATCGTAGTTTGCGGAGATGATGCCGCAAATGAAACCTAAAAAAGCTTCCGCATTCCTCACGGGAAATTCCGACACATTGATGAATCTGACTTCATGCTTTAAGTCATACATCAACTGATTGTGGTAATCAATAAAAACAACATTTCCGGATCCGCCCGCTCCGTGCTTATTGGCTTCGTCCACAAGGATCTTTGTCTTGCCCATGCCTTTTTTCCCATAAATAATTTTAATCATCCATACCTATCCTTCCTTGGTCACATTCATCCTATAATAAATAATTCCACAATGTGGCAAAATTATATCCTTAACTCAGAAATCAAATCCTTAAGCATTTGCCTGTTGGAGATGTCGGGCAGGGAAGAGATCACATTCAAACCTTTGTCAATATACTTTTCCAGCAGGACGCCGGCATCCTTTACCCCTCCGCAGTCCTTAACCAGGCGGGCCATCTCTTCCGCCTCTCTTGGGGATAAAAAGGTCCTTTTCACGGCAAATTTAGCCACCATGTCCCTCAATTCCCAGCTCCTTTTTAAGGCGTATATCACAGGTAATGTTATTGTTCCCTCTGAAATATCATTTAAAACGGGTTTGCCGGATTTCTGGGAATCCGAAAGAATATCGTTTAAGTCGTCTCTAATTTGAAATGCCATTCCATAATACACACCGAACTTTGAAAGTCTTGTGGAAATATCTTCGGGGCACTCCGCCCCGTAGGCACCCAGTCCGCAGGCAGCTCCAAACAGCACGGCGGTTTTGCTTCTGATCCTTTTCAAATAGGATAAAACCGTTGTGTTTATATTGTACCTGTCCTGATACTGGTACACTTCGCCCTCACAAATGGTCGTAACGGATTTCGCCACCACTTTCAGCTTGTCAACAGGGATATCCTTGGACAGCATTAGGACTGCTTTTGTAAAAAGGTAGTCTCCCGTGTACACAGCCATATCAACCCCGTATTTTTCCGCCACGGTGGGTTTCCCACGCCTTAAACGGGTACGGTCGATGATATCGTCATGTACCAGTGTAGCCGAGTGGAGGATTTCCAATGCTCCTGCGATGGAGGTGACCTTTTCGTTGCTCCCCTTGCCAAACCCTGAACAAATAATGGCAAGAGCAGGCCTCAACCTTTTGCCGCCCGCTCCCACAAGGTCGTTTACCACTTGTGAAACCAGCTTGTTTCTGGACTGTATGCTTTTTTTTATATATTCTTCAACTACATTCAGTTCTTTCAATATATCCGGATATTTGGACCACAAAATATACCCAACTCCCCCTACCCAGGCTAACGGATATTATAATGCCGTTTGAATTTGAAGTATAGTTATTTATCATTATATTTTATATAAATTTTAGATATTTTATTATGGCAAGAAGCACTGATTTGAAATAATTGTACTTATTTTAGCACAAAGCTCCTTCAATGCCCTTGGCAAAACGGATGCATAATCCAACAAAACTTCTCCATAATGATACCAGATATAAGGGGAATTGGCAAGTACGATAGTGCTGAGAATTCCTCAATTTCGACATAAACCGCATAAGTCTTTCCCGAATTTTCTGCCTCGGCGCCGGCGGTATTTTGTTTTGACCCCACCGGTCCCATTAAATATTTTACAAGCCGCAGGGCAGGTGTTCCAGGTATTTGTCTTAAAACACTAAAAAGGAATACCCGGCTCCGGCAATAAAACATCCAATGCCATACCGGTGATAGTCTTTTAGAACCTTTGCCCCCTTTTAAATATATTTATCGGATGATGAGTATAATAAAAAGATGAAAAATAGACCGGCGGACACCAGTGATAAAGAAAAATGAATATCGTGTTTTTCCAGCTCAGAGGGTGGTATACTTATAGCAGGCATGAATGATCTGCCATGCATTTCGGAAGAATACACTTTTACTTGTAAAATTGCCAGACATGTGTAAAATTAGTGTTAATAAACGGACTTGAGGAGTGGTTTGATTGTCGAAAAAAATTGTAATACTGGGAGCAGGTTATGCAGGTGTTGAAGCAGCCTTGACACTGCAGAAAAAAAAGAGGGAATCGGATAATATTGAAATTTTGCTTATTGATAAAAATTCATACCACACCCTTATGACGGAGCTTCACCAGGTGGCCGGAAACAGAATAAGCGAAGATGGGGCTATTGTCCCTTTAAGGGATATCTTTAAATACACCGATGTTAAACTCATTAAGGACGAGATTGTGACCATTGACTTTGAAGGGAACCGGCTCGCATCCAAAACCGCCGAGTACGGTTTCGATTATTTGATCATCGCAGGAGGCAGCGAGCCTAACTACTACGGAATACCGGGTTTGAAGGAAAACAGCTTTCCGCTTTGGTCCCTAAAAGATGCGGAAAACATCCGGGAGCATATCAAGGAGTGTTTTTGGGCAGCTTCTCAGGAGGAAGACCAGGAAAGGGTGAGTTCTCTGCTCACATTTGTTGTGGGCGGAGGCGGTTTTACAGGGGTGGAAGTAATGGGAGAGGTGGCTCACTGGGTAAAATCCCTATGCAGGGAATACGGGATATCCAGGACTAAGGTCAGATTGGTCCTTGTGGAGGCCCTTCCCAATATTCTCAGCATTTTAGATCCCAAATCCATTGCTAAAGTAGTGAATTATTTGACAGATACCCTTAAGGTGGAAATATTGAGAAACAGCGCCATAACCCGGTTAAATCCCGACTCGGTGGAACTCAAAAGCGGAAGAAAAATATCCACAAATACGCTGATATGGACTGCCGGAATTAAAGCCTCCTGTGTTACCGACGACATCAATGACGCAATGAAGGGTAAAGGCTGCAGGATCATAGTGGATGAATATACCCGGACAAAATACCCCAATGTATATGCCGCCGGCGACATAGCCGCTTTTATGACAAAAGACGGCCTGCTGCCCGACCTGGTTGAAGCAGCTGTCCAGACGGCAAAAACAGCGGCGAAAAATATCCTGGCCGATATAAGGAATAAACAAAAAAGGGCATTGGAGCCCAAGCTTCACGGGGTCATGATCTCGGTGGGGGGCCATTTTGCCGTAGCGGATATCATGGGCTATAAGCTCCCCCGGTGTTTAGCCATATGGATGAAGCACCTGGTTAACATCCACTATTTATTCGGAATCGGGGGATTTGAGCTTATCAGCAAATACATCAAGCATGAATTTTTGTACAACAGGCAGGGTTTTGTTACCGGGAGGAACTATTCGGCTAAAATCCTGGCCCTCTGGGTGATCCCTCTCCGGTTGTTTCTCGGCTATTCATGGTTGACGGAGGGGGTGGGCAAGATAAAGGAAGGATGGCTTTTAAAGCCTTTGCTCGCAGGCATGGCCACAGACGCAAATTCAAGTGCTTCAGTAACAGATACCGGTGAAAAGGTTTTCAGGATCATAAGCGAAAATACACCCCAATGGTATGCATGGATTGTCAATCATCTCGTAATTCCTAATGCACTTATTTTTCAGATAATCATCGTATTAACCGAGATAGGCCTTGGACTTGCCTTTATTACAGGAACATTCAGCTTTATTGCCGGCCTGGTCTCCCTGGGATTGATACTGAACTTCACCCTGTCCACCGGATTTCAAGAGTCAAACTGGTGGTTTATTACAGGGGCGATCTGCATGATGGGCGGCGCAGGAAGGGCTTATGGGGTGGACCATTATTTGATTCCGTATCTTATGAGGCTGTGGAGGTATTATATCCGGAACAATAAAATAAAGCTCCTGCTGTTTCACTGACAATCGTGCTCCGCGGCAGAATTCCGGTTCTAGAAGGAAGACTCAAAGGTCATAGAAGCACATTTTTGACATTTTGAACACACCAAGGTGTATTATGCTGAAAGGCACTAAAAAGGAGCGGATATTCCTATCTGCTCCCTTTTTTATATATCCTCGATTGCCATCCTCTTAGTCCTTGTTATCCTCTTTATGGCCTGTCTCGGTATACTCGCGGTTGGAAGAGCTGCAGACCTCCATTTTGGAAATCGACACCTCATACGCCATCTTGGTAACTACTTCACCGTTTTCAAACTTTTTTTGATATTCTCTGCTTTGAATTCTTCCCCATACTTTTACGTTGTCTCCTATAGCCAGTCCTTCCGAATATCTCGCATTTCTCCCCCATGAAATGCAGGGAATGTAATCGGATTTATTATACGGCCTGTTAACCGCCAGCAAAATGTCAGTGATCTCCCTTCCGAAAGGTGTGGTCCTATAAACAGGTTTTTTACACACAAATCCATTTAGATAAATTTGGTTCGGGTTTTTTACCGTCCGCTCATCGTCAATAAAATTAACCTCTCTGGCAAAAACGGTCAGGATAAGTTTATTTCCTTCATTGTTAAAACTGTTATAAGAGCGGAATTGTCCTTCAATCTCAACAATTTTACCGATTTCCAGCTTTTGCTTGCTAATCAAGCGTTCTGAAACAGTCACCGGGATCTTGTCATAACTATCGCTGAGTCTTGGAACAGCCAGCATAAAGCTGTAAAAACCTTCCCCATATACTTCATGACTGAATTCCAGATTTGTGATAACCTTCCCGGAAATGGTCACCATGTTGTTTTCAATGATGTTACCGACCATCCGACTCCCACTCCCCTCTCTTAGGTTCCTATGTATCTTGCAATTTATCTAATGTAATATTTATTCGTGAAGGATCATATTTAGAAGTAGTTTTTGTCATAGCCCCTTAAAAACTCATCTGTAAGCTATGCAATAATTCTTTTTTTATCCTCACCGTTCCATATATTCGGACTATCATTAAAATTGCCAAACAAAAAAACACCTACTGACGCACTATACTACATTATATATTATATTACATATTTTTCGACTTGAAAATCCCTGAAAATACATTTCAAGATATATTTGTACAGCTATATTATACATATAACTGTATCGGAAGGTGTTGAAAGAAGTGCACACACCCAAAGGCACCGGGACATATGGAAATTGTTTTTTCACAGTTATGGCTTTAATCCGGCAGAGAATATCTCATTCAGGTTAACTCCGTTTAATATTGCAAACGAGGAGGCGGCCAGCACATTATATGCGTCCATGTCCCCGGATTCCACGGTCACGCTGTATTCCTGGGGTTCGATAAGCAGCCCGTTTCTTGCGGAAATTGTCCTTTGTAAACAGCACATGTAGTTTTTCAACAGGTCATCCCCTGTACTTGAAGCTGTAATGCTGGCCTTGGGATTAAAGCCGTATGTAACCACATGGCGGTTTAATCCCTGCAAGAACTGGATGAGATCACTGCAGTCAACATTGATTATTGCGGTGCCTTTTTCATCAAGGGACGAAAAAATTCTCCGCATTAAAGTGGTGTAATTTTCTATATTAATCTCACCTGCATCTTCGCTTTTGTCGTTATAGATCAGAGTGTCAAAGTGAATATAACTGTACACTTCATTATTAATATCATCCAGGTTGATTTTCAAAATAAGGATTTCAACCTTATTTTTCTCCAATTCGCTTATATAGGTTTTAACAAGGCGTGAATCCAGACCTGTAAGGTTTTTCGAGTCGATGATGCTCACTTTTTTCCCTGATTTGGCAAAGATTGAATTAATAAGATTGGCTGTCCTATTCTTTTCATTCCGGCCTACGATACCTGCAATCAGCATGACTATAGCCCCATTTCCTTATATATTGCCATCAATAACAAGCAAATCCATTTCACACCGTTAAAACTTTTGGTTATCGCTTTGTAAAATATATAATGCGCCTTTTTCTATTTTTTATGTAATCAACAGGGCACATATTCGTCGCCGGCCAAGGTTTTGCGGGTTTACTCCCTCATTTTTTGCCGTCCTTCAAGGTCTATGATATAGTGTTCCCGTAAAATTAATTTTGAAACGGGTTCAAAATCATATCCCTCTTTTCTCAAGCTGGATATGACGGAAGGCAATATCTTTGCCGTATGGGGCGTATCGTTATGAAAAAGTATAATGGACCCGGATTTAACTTTCTTTAAGATTCTTGCTATAATCTCCTCCTGGGAAATTCCCGGTTTCCAGTCAAGGGAATCCCCCATTGAGATACTTTTGCTCAAGTCTGCCGGAATCGTTGAGACTATTGATAAAATCGTTTATGGACATCCTGACGTTCACTTCGACCTTATCCTTCCACACCTTTATTTCACTGACGATCTGTGCAAGCATCATCTTTCTTTTCTCGACATTCGCCCGGTCGAATTCCTCTTTCCAGACCGGAATGAGCCTTTGCAGGGAAACCATATCCTCAATCTCAATTTTCTTGCTTTCAATTACCTTTTGCTGCTCTTCTATCTATGAAGACGGCAATTTTAAAGCGCTGACAAATAACGATGCATACCGCTCAAAAACGCCGATATTTCTCAAGAGTGGGGATTATATTATATTTGCACGGACCGATGCCGATGGTGCAAGAAGCATCTGGATAATGGACAGAGATGGAAATAACCAAAGACAGCCTGCAAACTGGAAATACAGCACCCCTAATGATGACGTACCCCTGGATTATTACGGACGTATGGATTGGAGCGTCGCTTTTACCGTTTTTGGCAGCACAAAAAATTAAGTTAAATTACACTTCATCCCTCGGTTTGAGCCGCCACTAAGCTTATCGCGCCGTATTTTTCCCTTAAACGCGGTTTTTCAATTTTACCGGTTGGATTACGCGGGACTTTATCAAAAATAATTTTTCGCGGACGTTTATAACGCGGCATTGAAGCGCAGAATGTCCTTATTTCTTCTTCAGTGCACGTGCAGCCCGGTTTTAGTTCTATGATAGCAGCCGCAATTTCACCAACACGCTTATCAGGCAATCCAATGACTGCTACATCCTTAATCGCATTATGTGCACGGAGAAAATCTTCTATTTGTACCGGATATATATTCTCTCCACCGCTGATAATCACATCTTTTTTCCTGTCAACCAAATAAATAAAACCGTCTTCATCCATCCGGGCCATATCTCCTGTAAATAACCAACCATCCTTGAGTACTTCAGCAGTCGCTTCCGGGTCGTTATAGTAGCATTTCATCACACCCGGTCCCTTGACAGCCAATTCCCCAACTTGTCCCTGTGTTACAGGGCATCCATTCTCGTCGGTAATCTTGGCTTCCCAGTTGTAACCCGGTATTCCGATAGCGCCGACTTTATGAATATTCTCAGTGCCTAAATGGACACATCCGGGACCGGTAGCTTCACTCAGGCCATAGTTTGTATCATAAAGATGGTTGGGAAAATACCTTTTCCAGCGATGAATTAAGCTGGGTGGAACTGGCTGCGCACCAATATGCATCAATCTCCACTGAGAAAGGTTATAATCTTCCAGCTTCACATCTCCTCTTTCTATGGCATCCAGAATGTCCTGTGCCCAGGGAACCAAAAGCCAAACAATGGTAATTTTTTCTTCAGAGATTGTTTTGAGTATCCATTCTGGCTTAATTCCACGAAGCAACACAGCCTTGCTCCCCGACAGCAAACTGCCGAACCAATGCATCTTGGCGCCAGTATGGTAAAGCGGCGGAATGCATAAGAAATTATCTTCATGCTTTTGACCGTGGTGTTTAAGTTCTGTATAACATGCTGACATCAGACTTCGGTGCGTGTGTAAAATTGCTTTTGGAAACCCCGTAGTCCCCGAGGAGAAATATATTGCCGCATCATCTTCGTCCGTAAGTTTAATCTGCGGGGCTTCAGAGGAACAATTGGCAGTAAGCCGGTCATAGTTTTCAGCAAAAGTAGGACGGTTTTCTCCTGCAAAAAGAAGTGTCTTCACTTTAGGTATCTGATCATAAATGGTTTCCACACGGCCGATAAATTCAGGCCCGAAAATCAAGGCAATGGTTTCGGATAAATCTAAACAATATTTTATTTCTTCAGCCGTGTAGCGAAAGTTTAATGGTACTGCGATAGCGCCGGCCTTTAATATTCCAAAATAAATCGGCAGCCACTCCAGGCAATTCATTAAAAGAATAGCCACCTTATCCCCCTTTTT
Source organism: Eubacteriales bacterium (assembly GCA_024655885.1). Lineage (GTDB taxonomy): Bacteria > Bacillota > Clostridia > Acetivibrionales > JANLFN01 > JANLFN01. The sequence goes on from JANLFN010000007.1 coordinate 112,369, forward strand.
TATTCCCCTCTTTAATAATAGATTGGCCATTCGATTTGCTTTCTCGTCAAAAACGCGCCAGGTCATTTCCCTGCGGTATTCACCTGCCGGGTTGTTTTCAATGAGTTCATACTCACGCCAGATGACATTATGACTTTCCTGGAGATCCAAATTAATTTCAGTCAGACATGTTTCCTGTCCATATATCTCGGCATTGCGCGATAATATTTCAGTGATGGGCATTTTCTCCATCCTCCCGTTCTACCAACACAACAAAAGATATTGTGTGTTTAATAATATAAAAACCGTACTACATAAAAATAACAAAACACTACACTATATTATAAAACGATACAAGCAGTTAATCAATAGATTTTTATTTGGCCTATTGTCTCTTTTCACAAGTGCATCAAACTCCTCCACGTTGGCATACCCGGCATAATATTCGGTTCCTACAGTTCTATATCCATCGGAACCGGGGCTCACCTTCTCCCAATCTTCGTACACCTTCGCAGCTTTCATTTCCCGTTTTTTTAGAGCCTTTGCTACTCAAATAGATACCATCCTTGTAACTTCCTGCCTATTTATGGCTCACCTAAAATTCAATGTGTCATACACAAAGTTTTAATACATTATTCATATATTATTCAAATTACACTACTATAATCAAAGTATACAATGTTCATGAAACAAGCATCTCAATCAAAAAGAAAGGAGCTTTGATTATGGAAGATACAAATATTAGCAGGGACTCTGGAAATAGCATTGAAAGCACTGAAAGCCATACTGAGAATGAATATGACAGAGATAATGCATCTGAAGGTCTAAAGAGCAATGCAGAAGATACGGAGAATGAAATTATTTCTGCCTCTGATGTTATTGCAGATTTCTCAGGGGAGGATGAAAAAAGCAAAGGCAAAACCAACAACGCTGTTTTAACAAACTCATTACAGTATATGGAAAACATTAAAGAACCCCAGCAGAAAAAAAATATAAGCATCGTTCAGTTAATTGCATTGGCACTTGTCAGTTCTATCCTTGGTGCTTTTATCTTTGGTGCGGTTTTCTTCTTCTTGGGGCCAAACCTTCTGCCCTCGGTGAAAAGTTTTATAAATTCTTCAGCGCAGGCAAGCGGATCAAATGCTGCTACAAGCGGCAATACCAAACAAATGGAAATTGTTCAAGGTACTACAGATTCTCCTGTTGCAGCAATAGCAGAGAAGGTTGGGCCTGCAGTGGTCGGCATCCAAATAACCATGCCGGCTTCTGGCAATTACTTCTTTCAAACCCAGCAGCAAGGCGAAGGTTCAGGTGTCATAATCAGGGACAACGGCTATATAATGACAAACTACCATGTTGTGTCGGACGTGCTTGATCCAAATAATCCTAAGAGCATTGCCCAGGGATCAAAGATAGAAGTATTTCTGCCTGCTTCTCCTGATAAACCTTATACCGCTACCTATGTCGGGGGAGACAGCAAGACTGACCTGGCAGTAATAAAAATAGATGCAACGAACCTGCCTGTGGTAGAGTTGGGCGATTCCGACAAGCTAAAAGTCGGTGAGCTGACAGTAGCTATAGGCAATCCTGGTGGGCTTGAGCTTGCGGGTACTGTAACTACAGGAGTTATTAGCGGACTTAACAGGACTATTTCCGACCTGACCGGGTCAGCGCTTAAATTGATCCAGACTGACGCAGCCATCAGTCCCGGTAACAGTGGTGGAGCATTGGTAAACTCCCAGGGACAGGTAATAGGCATCAATGAAATGAAGATTGCTGCACAGGGATTTGAAGGTCTGGGATTTGCAATTCCTGTTAATCTGGCCAAGACCATAACGGATCAGCTCATAACAAACAAATATGTTCCCGGAAGGCCATACCTTGGATTATCTATCAACAATCAGTATACAGAGGATGTGGCTGCCCAGTATAATCTTCCGGCCGGTGCATATGTAAGCGATGTTGACAAGACCGGGCCTTCATCTGCAGCAGGGATACAGGCAAAGGATATTATAACAAAGATAAATGGTACAGTAGTCAAGGGGTATAGTGACCTCGATACGGAGAAAAGCAAATTCAAGCCGGGTGATACTGTGACTCTGGAAATATACAGGCGTTCTTCCGATGGCAACAGTGCAAAAACACTGACTGTACAGGTTAAGCTTGCTGAATCCAAAAACTGATCAGACGGTACCGATCTAAATTATGCTATAGAACTTTCAATACAGCTTACAAGACAACAAACAGGATAGGATAATGCACGCAATTATGAAGGGGCAGGTCGACGGATGAAATCGAAATGCCCCTTTTCATAGGGTGTGAATTCAAAGTTAGTTGGAAATGTAATTTAGGTTAAATTACTCATCCAGTACACAATATCCTGTCTGTTTCTTGTACAGGATATTCGGGTTCTTTCACTCCGACCGTCTGGAAGTAGATATTGTCAGAAACCGCAAGGGCTTTACTTAGATTGACCGGCCCAAAAGACGGTTTGCCGTGTCTGTATTCCATGCTGTAAAACTTCATTCCATCTATCGTAATCACTCCCGTATCCCTTACCAGGTAGTCAATCGCTCTCCCAGGTGAGCTATATCCCATCAATATAGTCTATTATATTTAGAATATTTTATCCGCATCTTATAATTTCAGTCCAGACCATAAACTCAAAAGTTTTATTGGTAACGAAACTATCTAAATGGGCTCCCCCCTTATATAAGTTTTGCTCACGTTAATACTATTATTTAATATTTCATGTCGCCCATAGGCCTCTTAATCTTTACCAATTTATTATCAGCGCTCTCCGCAGATTTGATAAAGTCCTCCATACGCATCTTGAGCTTAATATCCACCTTTTCAGGGTACACTATAATTTCATCGATGATTTGAGCAAGCAGTACCTTTTTTACCTCCTTGGCAGCATTCTCAAATTCCTCACGCCACACAGGCACCATGTCCCGCAATTTAACCATATCCTCATACTCTATTCTCTTGCGCTCCAATGTTGAGGACACTTTCTCAAATTCCTTTTTATACCCTTCAAGCTCAGCATTTTTTTGTTCAATCGCTGCGTTTAACAGGTCCGGCTTAAATGAACTTTTGCCCAGGATGCTTTTTGCAATCTCTTTTCTTAATACATCCAGTTCTTTTTCGCATTCTATGGCCGCCTTTTGAAGCTTCTTTGCAGTTTGCTCCTCCGCACTGACATTCTGCCTGCGTAATTTTTCTATCTCATGGGATAGCTCCACCGCTTTTAATGCATCCAAATATTTGTATACCTCATCTAAAACCATACCTTCAATTTTCATTGAAGAATATGTGTATGGCCCTATACAGCCGACATTGCCGGACGTCTTTCCCACACACTTATAAACATTTCTGACCTTTTCACGTTTTTCACCATCCTTTGTTGTCCACACACTCTTTGAGTAGCCCGTTGACATGCTGGAACCACAGCATCCGCAGCGGATAAACCCGGTGAATAGCAGGGGGCTTTTCGTCTGCATCGGAAAATGACCATAATCTAAATTTTCAGTCTTAAACCTATCCGGTGTCCTTTTATGACGGATAAGCTGCACTTTATTCCATATTTGCTCAGGAATAATGGCCAACTCATCCATCTTTTTTTTAGATAACAGCCAATCTTTAGGACTTACCCTCCCCTGTTTATTTTGTTTGGATGTAGTCTTGCCATATGCCATATAACCTTTATAAATAGGATTTCGCAGCATATAATTCACTACAGCGGATCCCCATTGGCTTCCTTTCCGTGCAGGAGTATTTTTTTCGTTCAGGTATTGAGCTATCCTTTGCCCACCCATGCCATAGCTTAGTGCCAAGTCATATATGGTTCTGACTACTTCTGCTTCTTCATTATTTATGACCATCTTTTTTACTTCTTTGCCCTTCTTATTAAATTTGCCCGACCTTATCAGCTTATAGCCATAAGGAGGCACACCGCCCCTGAATTCACCCTTTTCAACCATTTGCTTGTGTGCTTCATCTACACGAATGGATGTTTTCAGGCTCTCTCCACTGGCCTGCCAAAACCTGATATAATTAACTAATTTATCTGTATGTGAATCAAAACGCTGCTGTCCCTCTTTAACCGACCAGACCTCGATGCCGTTATTTACAAACCACTCTAAAACAAAGGGTGTTTCGTCATCACGCCTTCCGAGGCGGTCAAACATGAATACCAGCAATACATCAAACTTTTTCTTTATAGCATCCTCTTGTACTTCCATTAAAACATCACGTTCTTCCGATTTCTTTTTAAAGCCGGAAACGCCCTTTTCATAATACTCCTTTGCAAGAACCCAGTCCGGCTTTTTATCAATAAAATCTTTGCAAGCCTTCCTTTGAATAGGGATATCATTTTCATCAACCTGCATTAAAGTTGAGACTCTATACAGGCAAGCTACCCTTTTTGCATAATCCGTAAAGCCTCACCTCCCCTTCGTCTCTCTTTTGTCCTATCTTACTGCCAGCATATTTTGTTATAGCCGGATTTATCTCCGGCTACTTGCCGTCTTTAGACAGGATCCTTTCCAAGTACTGTTTTCTCAACGCTCCTGTGATTATCGTCTGAATATCCTCTGACAGGCCGGCAAATTTAAGCTCGACCCACATTTTGTACTTTGAATTAAATCTAATCAAAGAGTAATTCCCCTTTTCATCCGGCTGTACCTTATACCTGTCTCCGCCGATAATTAGTTCTTCCATCCCAAACACAGTCCCTTTTTAGTGCTTCTTCATTAAATTTATGAATTGCACCCATGGGATATACTATGCTGTCCGGTTGTACACCCTGTCCTTTTTAACTCTTTCCTCAATTGACAAAACGGCATTTCACAATTTTGAAATAAGCAAAGACCCCGACCGGTTTTCCCGGCCAGGGCCTTTGCTCAATATTATACCATATTCTCAAGACACACGCTTCCTGGGTCAGTTCTTGGCATTGGCGGCAGCCTGCTTGCCCGCCAGGCGGCCGGAATTGAAGGCCCACCCAAGGGATCCGCCTTCGATAAGTACATAAATGTCGTTATAGATAACACCCGTGTCCGCACCTGCACAGTAGAGCCCCGGAATGGGTTTCCTATCTGCTTTAAGAACCTGGAAATCCGCATTAATCTTCAAGCCTCCAAGGCTGGTAAGATACATGGGAGCTTCCTTTACAGCATAGTAGGGACCTTTGCCCAGCGGAACCATATGCTGGCCGGACTTGAGGAACTCGGTATCCTTGCCTGCCTTAGCCATCTCTTCATATTTGTTCATGTTCCGGACAAATATGCTCGGGTTCATGCCGGCCGCTTTTGCAAGGTCTTCATAGGTATCAGCCTTAAAGGCAGCACCCGCTTTGATCATGTCGTCCATGGTTTTAGAAAGCCCTGTCCACGGTGTTTTGATGGGGCTTACATCCTGGTCCCGGGACAGCCGTACGCTGTCGGTCATGCCGAGAGCAGATGACCCGCTTGCTTCCAGTTTGTCTACCATCTCCTGGGAAATGACAGCAAAAACATGATCCCCCTGGCTGGCAGCCGCCGAAGCATTGAGCGAATCGTCATAGATCAGGTCCTCGTTGAAAAAGCGGCTGCCTTCCATATTTACATGGGGCAGAACAGGCAGGTATATCAGTGCCATGGGCCAGTTAGACCCGTCTTTGCCCGGCTCTGGCGGCGGCATTCCAGGAACGGTTATGACATGATACTGGAGCAGGTTTTCACGGTCTGCAGCCGCCCCTGCTTTCCATGCCATTTTGATTCCGTCGCCGGTATTTGTAGCGATACCGACGCCTATGCGGTCATAACCCCCGGAGGCCTTCTTGACCATATCTGCATCACCGCCGAAACCTCCTGTAGCAATGACCACCGACTTGGCGTTGATCTTATAGGTTGTTCCGTCCTTTTTCTGGGCCATAACGCCTGTAACGGCGCCTGTACTGTCCTGGATCAGACTTTGCGCCGGTGTCTCATACATTATCTGGCCGCCGTTTTTTTCCACAATGGCCAGCAGCTTTTTGAAGTACTCGACGCGTTTGCTGAAATCCGCATATCCGTGATACGTTTGAAGTACATGTGTACGCTGGACGTTGGGAGTCATCACCAGATCCACTCCACGCTGCATGAGCCAGTCCACCGTGCTGCCTGAAAGTTCCAGATACTCCCGCACTATGGCGGCATCCGCTTTCCAGTGGGTAAAAGTCATCCATTCCTGGAACACATCATCCGTAGTGGTCTTGTAGCCCGCTTTGGCCTGCAGGCTGCTGTCGGTGGCAAGCAGGCCCTGTGCACCGATGGCACTGTTGCCGCCGGGCGTTGCAAGCTTTTCAAGCACGATGACTTTCTTCCCGGCCTCAGCTGCCTCTACCGCAGCTGAAGTACCGGCGGCACCTGAACCGATGACGCACACGTCTGCAGTCAGCTCGGTGGCTTTAGCACCTGCGGCCGACTGGGCAGGCGTAGCCGGCTGGGCACTCGAAGGCTGCTCGGAAGTAGTGCCGGAACAGCCTACCATCGAGAAAATGAATACCAGACACAGTGTAAAGCAAAGCAGTTTTTGGAAAAAATGCTTTCTCTTCATTTTTATCCCCCCTATTTTTTAGCGTTAGTGTACGCTGCTGTCTAGCAGCTTATTATAAATATATATATAAGTATAAAGTTTAATGTAACATGAAGGTCAATATTTTTTTAACAATTATAAAAAAGGGCAATATAGAAAACAGCCTATCCGGATTGTTCACCGGACAGGCTGTTTTCGTTAAACTGAAATCCTTATTTGGAATTCGTTTTTGGCGCTGCCGCTTTGAGAGCCTCTACGTCACCGCCCGCCTGCTTGACGCAGTCTTCAACGGCTGTGAGAATGGCCTTGCTGGAATAAGTTGCACCGGTAACGGTATCAACGGCAAGAGTTTGTTTTGTCTTGATCTCCTCAGCGATGCTTTTTAGAGCTTCATCACCGAGGCCGGCGGTTTCATCCGATTTAACGATATCTACCGCTGTGATAGCCGTATTGCTGAAGGTAACCTTTATGGTTACAGGACCATTTTTGCCTTCTGCGGTAGCAGTGTAGGAGCCCGCCTTAAATTTGTTCTTGGCGGCAGCATTGCTGGAATCAGCGGAAGTACTGGAACCGCCGCCTGAACAGCCTGCCATTGAGAAGACGAAAACCAAGCAAACTACAAAACACAGCGCTTTCTTCAAAAAAACCTTTCCCTTCATCATTGACCTCCATTCTACCATTTGATTTAGTGCTCTTTCCATGACTGCATAGGAATCCTATGCATACAACCAGTATAATACTCCATGTCGTATGGAGTCAACACCATTTATTTTGCCGTTACATACTTAACCGCATTCTCACCGGCTATTCTGCCTGAGTTGAATGCCCAGCCCAGGGTTCCGCCTTCAAGAAGCACATAAGAATCCCCATACAATCCACTTGCATCATTACCGGCAACATACAGGCCGGGGATGGGTACACCCTTGCTGTTAAGCGCTTCGGTTTTGTCGTCGATCTTGACTCCGCCGGCGGCAGTCAGATAGGATGCACGCTGCATTACAGCGTAGTAGGGGCCTTCGGTGAGAGGATACATAAGCTTGGGATCCTTTTTGAAATCCTCGTCAACGCCTTTTTTGCACAGTTCATTATACCTGTTGATTGTTTCAGTAAGGATTTTTGCATCCATACCCGATGCCTTTGCAAGCTCGTCAAGAGTCTGTCCCTTGAATGCGAAGCCGGCAGCAACAGCGTTGTCGAGATCGGTCTGCAACCCTGTCCACGGTTTGTCGAGATCAGGAACCAGAGGCACGCCTGCGATCCTGGCAGGGCTGTCGTAATTGCCGAGGGCGCGGGCACCCTTGGTCATAAGCGCATTGACCATATTGCCGCTAAGCAGGATAAAAATATGATCGCCTTGCGCATACGTTACATTTGCTACAAGCGCCGTGTCATAATTCACATCTTCATTGACAAAACGCCTTCCGGCAGGATCTACGTATGGATAGGAGCAAAGATTGAGCACACTCGACAGGTCGGGTATTTTTTTATCCCCCAGCTTGGCCATTAATTCCGGAGGTATGGTGGTCCCATGAAGCTGCAGAATTGAATCTCCCTTTGCGGCTCCCGCTTTCCATGCCATTTTTATACCGTCACCGCTGGTAAAGCTCACACCAAACAAATTCACCGCTTGTTTGTCGCCGCTCAGCTTCTCTTTTACCATATCCGGGTTGCCGCCATAGCCGCCTGTGGCTACAATAACCGCCTTTGCGGAGATATTTAGCACGGTCCCGTCCTTCTTCTTGGCCGTAACACCGGTCACATTGCCGTTAGCATCGGTTATGAGGCTGTCGGCAGGTGTTTCCAAAAGAAACTGGGCTCCTTTATTTGCAGCAGCTGTTTGAAGATTTTTAAAATAATCGGGTTTCTTGGAGTAATCCTTGAATGCGTGGTAGGTCCAATAACCATTCATGTGTGTTTTTTGTGCGGGCGGAGACAGTCTGAGATCCATCCCGTGGGCTATAAGCCAGTCGATAGTGGAAGCGGATTTCTGAATGTACGCACGTACTATGTTTGCATCGGCAAACCAGTGGGTGTAATCCATCCATTCCTTAAACACCCCGTCTACAGGAACCTTTTTGCCGGCCTCTTTCTGAAGCTTGCTGTCTGCCGCAAGTAAGCCGAAAGCTCCCAAAAGTCCTGTGCCGCCAATCGCCGCCGTCTTTTCCAGGACGATTACCTTGGTACCGCCCTCTGCTGCCGTTACTGCTGCCGCCAGACCCGCAGGGCCGGCGCCTACAACAACCACATCCGCGCTCATGCTTTCAACCTTCGCGTTGGTTTCAGGGGTTGTAGCTCCGCTTGCTTGAGACGTTGTTGGTGCCGCACCGCTCGCTTCGGGTTTGGCAGCAGTGGGACTGCTGTTGGAACAACCCGCAATTGAGAAAATGAAAGCAACACAAAGTACAAAACACAGTGCTTTTCTGAGAAAATGTTTTCTCATCATTTTTAACCCTCCATTTTTTTATTAAGTATTTCATATCATTACTGCATACGCAGTATGAATACAATAGGTTTGAAACTAAAATAAAAATCCAAAAAAGGGGGCTCACCGTATTTCCTGTAAAAGTTCGGTGCCGTTTTATGTAAAGGCCCTATAAATAAATCTTAATCCTTAGTGCTGCACCAAAGTCAATAAATTTTGAACAATCCGCCTAAGAATCGGAGATTTTAAATATCGGTCTGCTGTGTTATTCAATGGGTATTTGTATAGATATATAATGGTTTATTGTATTATTTGACTTTTCCGCAACAATATGTTTTCCCAGTGCGTCCCCACATATGGAAAACCCATTGCCGTCAATATACTCAAACATATATTTAAATGCATCAACTGTAAAAGGCAGGTTATCCGGTGCTTTTACCACCGTTGAAACACACTTGCGGGAAGGATAGTAATCCACATGTTCACTGATGCCTAAGTTAAAATCCCTCGCTTCATCTTCTGTGATAGCAATCCCCCAATCATACTCCATGGCGGCACTCTCATCCAGCAGTGAACTTTTAGCAATTTTAAGGGAAAAAAACGCAAACGGCAGCAGGTTCATCCATTCGCTGATTATACTATGAAGCTCCTGGTTATGTACAAAAGTGACCTTGTCCGTCTGCCTCAATCTGTAGATTGACGGAGCCTGCTGTACACAGCAACGCCGTAAAGAAGATTCTATGTTGTCGCATTCCTGATGAATCTGGCGGATTTTCGCAAGAAGTCTCTGATATTTTTTAATCTCATTTTCCAGTTCGATCTCTTTTTCTTCAAACTTACATATAATAGAATTTAGGGTTGCATCGTTGGTAAGCTGGGCCACATCGGGCAACGGAATATGCAGGCTGCGGTACCATCTGCTCCTTAACAAGTTGCGCGCATCCAGATCATGAAAATACCTGTAATGGTTTTTTTCATCCTTAACAGGTTTGATAATCCCATACTTTTCATATAACCTTAATGTATCTGCCGTTACACCTAAAATACCAGCAAATTCAGCAATTTTATATTTCATTTAAATCCCTTCATTACCTGTTCTCAATTATACGATGGACAAACAAAGAATTCAAATTTGTATATTTTATACAATTTTACCTTTTGTTATTAAACCGGCACACTGACGCCAAACCTGTAGAGCATCCTTCCGTTTTCCCTGACAATCTCAATCAGCTGCACCAATGCCGCACCCTTGACTTTCATTCCGTTTTGTGCGATTAACTGCAGCACTCCTGAAAAATGCTGGGGCAGGAACTCATGCGTATCCTCTCTTTCAATAACCGCGTGGGCATAGCGTCCATGTGGGAAGTACTTCACCAGAGACATCTTCTCTCCGGGAAAATGCTCCATGTCTTCTTCATTAATAGCAATTCCCCAGCTGTAATCAAAATCCTTTTCTCCGAGCAGTGCCTCCGCCGGAAATACGCCGGTAAAGTACACGCAGGGCAACTTCTTCATCCAGTGCCGGATAATCTCTTCACTGCCCTCCTCGAGAAAAAGATCTTCCCTCTTGCCTTCAGCCACCCAATATATTCCTCTTCTCTCGATGACGTGGAACCCGGTTAGACATTCCTCAAGGCTCTCGCAATAAGACTGCAGTTCGCGCAGCCTGAGGCGCTGGCGCTGTAAGTCGGCAATTGCTTCGTCGATCCGGGCGGCTCTCCGGGTAAGCCGCTGCTTCACCTGCTCGTGGCTGCAGTTGTTGATTAACTCCGCAGATTCGGCCAGACTAAAACCCAGGCTGCGGTAAAGCTTGCTGTTTAGCAGCTTACAGACATCAAGCGAATTGTAATGACGATAGTTATTGGTGCTACGCTGGTCTGGATTTACAATTCCCTGCGTTTCATAGAAGCGGATTACATGGGTCGGTAAATCAACCAAACGTGATATCTCCCCTATGCGGTACCTCATGTCCATCACCTACTAAGATTTTATATTTATTTGAATTGTGTTTTGTGTTGAAGGATCAAAAAGTGCGGTATCTTCAGATCTTCTATTTATCTGGCAATCACAATGCTGCAAAAGAAACAAAATACCCCTCAGAAGATTTATGAGAGGTATTTTCAGTGATATTTTTGCCTTTTCTACTATCACCCTTTCGAAAATTTCCTGATCAGGTGGACCCTATCCGGCTTTCTTTTTTTGGGCATAACGTTCCCACAGCTTGGCGAGGAAGGGCATCAGGTAATGATCGAGACCAAAAGACCTTCCGGCTCCACAAAGCATCGCTATGGCTGCCGGAATCATCCACCAGGTTTCGGGGAGCAAGCCTGTCGATAACGCAAAGTTTAGGTTCAGACCCAACGCGACAAGCGCAGAAAGGAATGTGAAAGTCCCGCTGATAAAGGCCAGCCCAAGCCCGATTTCCGAAACTACAATCAGTATTTGAAAAAAGAGGGCATGGGGTATAACGATATTTCCTGCAATCCAGGCATACCACCCAGGAGTGTGATCTGAAACTATACGAAATACCTTCTCACCCGTTTCGGTAACCGAAGCGCTTGTAACCGCATCTGCAAGTCCTGCAAGCATCGGTTTTTGAAGCCAACCTTCATTTATCTTGCCGATGCCTTCTATAAGCCACGTGTATCCCAGAAAGATCCTGAGAGGAACCAGCCAAAACGTCCTGGACATACTTGATAAGTGCTTTACTAAGTGCTTTACAATCATAGACTTCTCCTGCCTCTTATAAAAATTTTATAAAGTCCCATAGAGGATGGTAAAAAGCATTCCCCGGGAAACAATACCCACAGCAAAAACCATGGATGCTGAGGTATTGTGCCAACCAAAAATTAGCGGTTACCCGCATTTGACATAAAGTTGACAATATTTTTACCAAAAGAATTATAACACATATTTACCATATTGGCTATAGAAAAATTTAATTCGGCGTGTTTTTCCATACTTGACACTACTCATATATTTGTATAAAATATATTGTCGATGGCACGCAAGAAGAACTATTCTAAAGATAATAAATAATGATAACTTGTGTCAATTAAAATTCAAAGGGGGCAAATATTGTGAAGAGGGTATTGGCGGTAGCAGTTTCAATTTTTCTGGTTATGGGATTGTTAGGAGGATGTGGCTCCGCAAAAGTTACATACAAAGATGGCACCTATGAGGCTAAAAGCGATCCTGACAAGGAAGGAAACTCAGGCACGATAAAGATTACTGTCAGCGGAGCAAAAATAACGGCCGTTGAGTGGAAGGAATATTATAACGGTGCCTTAAAGGATGAAAACTACGGAAAAGAATCCGGCGACAAGGTATATGCAATAGCGCAAAAAGCCCGCAAGGGATCCTCTACCTATCCGAACAAGCTGATAGAAGTTCAAAATCCGGAAAAAGTGGATGCCGTATCCGGCGCTACGCAGTCCAATGAACTGTTTAAAAAGCTTGCTCAGCAGGCCTTAAAGGACGCGAAGAGTTAAATAGGATCTGTTTGAGGAACTTAAAAAATGCCCCGGGATTTCCTTGGGGCATTTATTTTACAGGGTAATGCCGGTTCTTTCATCAATGGTCAAGCTGGCACAAAGCTTTGACGGCGTAGAAGCCGTGTTTATAACAAAAATAAAAAGTGCATGTTACCCCAGGCTTAAGAGTGGTTCTACATTTGATAATGGAAGTAAGGAGTTTTTATGTGATGAAAAAAAATGATATTTTGCTTGTTGGAGCGGTAATCTTGGCGGTTTTGTTAGGCTTCATAGGTATGAGGCTCTATCAAGGCCGGAAGGAAAGTAATCACAAAATAGCTGTAATCGTTCAAAACAACCAGGTCATCGAGCGCGTAGACCTTGATACTGTTAAGGAGCCCAGGGAAGTAAAACTCTCCGGAAGTTTTCACGAGGTTATCCTAGTGGAAAAGGGAAGAATAAGGTTTAAAGAAGCGGATTGCCCCGACCAGATCTGTGTAAAAACAGGCTGGCTGACCGAACGCGGTGAAATAGCGGTATGCCTTCCCAACAAAGCCCTGATTACCATTGAAGAGAATTAGGCTTTAACACCTGTTCAAACCCGAAACGCATCTTTTTCCTTTGAAGGAGTTGTCATGAAGAGCACAAGACGCCTTGTCCTGCTTGCGCTGATGGTTGCGCAAGCTCTTATACTTTCAATTATAGAGTCATGGATTCCTCTTCCCATTGCTGTTCCCGGTATAAAGCTGGGGCTGGCAAATATCGTCACTCTCATAACTTTGACTTTTTTCGGCTTTAGGGATGCGCTGTTTGTGGTGACCGTCCGCTGCGCGCTTTCTTCCCTATTCGGAGGCGGGTTAATTGTTTTCCTTTTCAGTATTACGGGCGGCATTCTCAGCACCATTGTCATGGCATTCATGCTTAAAAAGTTTTTGAGGTCCTTCAGCCTTTACGGCATCAGCATTGCGGGTGCAATTGTCCATAATTTCGGTCAGCTTGTAATGGCGAGCATTATTATGAAGCAGTGGTCGGTCATGGCCTATTTGCCCATTTTGCTTGTTTCCGGCATTATTATGGGAAGTTTCGTCGGGCTTTGTTCCGGCTTTCTCTCAAAAGCACTGCAAAAAACCCATATTTTTGATAGAAGTGAATAAAATTTTTCCAGACATAAAACAAGGTAGTTAAACCATCTAAAGGGAATCCACATCCCACTGGATAGTAAAGTAGCCGAGATTTCTCGCCAGGCCTACCACATTATTGTTGTAGTCGCCGTAGGGAGCCCTGAAGAGTTCAATATTTTTTCCTGAAATTTCACTTAATTTTTTACCGCTCAATGAGATTTCCTGAATTATCTTTTTGCTGTCTAAGGCTCCCATTCTTAAGTGAGAATAAGAATGGTTGCCGATGTCATGCCCTTGTCCCGCAATAGATTTTACTGCGTCGGGGTTTTTTTCAGCCCACTGCCCTACAATAAAAAAAGTTGCTTTCACATTTTCTCTTTTTAATACGTCCAGGATATGGGGTATGTCCTCTGCTCCCCAGGCGCAGTCAAAAGTGATGGCAACTTTTTTATCGCTGCGGTCCACGCAATAGATGGGCAAATCCCTCTCTGTTGAAAAAACGCTTATGGCGTCCTCTACAGGCAGGAAAAAAGCCGCCAGTATAACACTAACAATAACCAAAAGCAGAGCAAAAAAAAACTTGTAACTCCTCTTCACATTAAAAGCAAAAATCCTCATTCCGTTCACTCCAAATTAATATCCAACTATAATATATTTTGGAACTCTGAAGGATATGCCGCAAAAGTTTCTCCATAGCCCCCTATTTATTTTGTCTGACAGCGTTCCACCGTTTGTATACCATTTTCAGACGTACATGCAATGCAATCATGATTCCTATTTTTCACAATATCAGAGGATCACAGCTTCAAAGCGGGTATTTTCCCCCAAACCTGCCTTTTGCTTTTCTCCTACAAGGTGTGTATGTTTTATTAAAATTAGACAATCATATCCCCCATATTGATTGTTGAATTACATAAAATAAACAATTGAAATCACCGGCTTCAAATGGTAAAATTACCATATTGAGCTGGGGAGTCAAAGACATTTTAGAATATGATGTATTTGAACCTGGAACGGCTTCAGCACAATAGTTGCTTTAGTACTTTGGCACTTCGAGTTTTTTGGGCAAGCAAAGGGCACTCATAAATTTTGAAAAAAGGAAGGAATGTAAGCATGGATAAAATAGTGCTGGGACGGACAAATTTGCTGGCTTCAAGAGTGGGTTTCGGCTGTATTCCCATACAGAGAATCAGTTTTGATGATGCCAGGCATCTGCTGCGAAAGGCTTATAACAGCGGAATCAACTTCTTTGACACCGCAAGGGCCTATTCGGACAGTGAAGAGAAAATCGGTTATGCGCTGGCGGATGTAAGAAAAGAAATAATCATTGCCACAAAAACCATGGCTAAAGATAAAAACACTTTGTTGGAGCACCTTGACACCAGTTTGAAAAACTTAAAAACAGACTATATAGACATCTATCAATTGCATGCTCCTGAATATATGCCCCGCCCGGATGGACCGGATGAACTCTATGATACCCTTATAAATGCAAAGAAGGCAGGGAAGATCCGTTTTATCGGGATCACAAATCATAAGCTGGAAATTGCAAAGGAAGCCGCACAGTCCAATCTGTACGATACCGTCCAATTCCCATTGAGCTCCCTCTCCTCTGAGGATGACCTGGAACTGGTGGAAATATGCAGGCAAAATAATGTAGGACTTATTGCCATGAAAGCCCTTGCCGGAGGTCTGATCACAAAGGCTTCATCTGCTTTTTCATTTTTATGGCAGTACGATAATGTTGTTCCCATATGGGGAATCCAGAAGGAGCCCGAGCTGGATGAATTCCTTGACCTGGCGAAAAATCCCCCTGTCCTGGACGAAGAAATGATGAAAATCATAGAGAATGACCGTGTTGAGCTCTCAGGAGCATTTTGCCGCGGATGCGGTTATTGTATGCCCTGTCCGGCGGGTATTCCTATACCCATGGCAGCCCGTATTTCTCTTCTTTTAAGAAGAGCACCCTATCAGCCTTATTTGGAAGACGAATGGAAAGAGAAAATGGAGCTGATTTCCGGTTGTCTTGAATGCGGGCAGTGCAAGAGCAAATGCCCTTATGAGCTTGATACTCCAAACCTGCTAAAGAGAATGCTGGGAGAGTACCGAGAATTTTACGCTGCACACAAGAAATAGGTGAGTAAGCGTCTCCCATCCGGGGCGTTAATTCTTCCAAACATGAGTTTTGTTCGTTGAATTTGCGGTCTCTTTCTTTAAAGTGCAATATCAACGATGCCGCAGATGTAATTTGTTGCAAACTGCTTATGAGCTAAGGATACCTTCAAAGCTTCCTCTATTGAGGCGAATTTGGCTTTTGCGGTATCTGTTCGCTCTATCAGCACCCTTCCGGCCACCTATGCCCATCTATATTTTTTTGCCATATCATCAAAATATAGATCCCCTCTTGAGAATTAAATTTTTCCAGTCCTTGCGGCCGGACGTTTCCCAACCGGTGCTTTTTAACATAACAAATTTCCAGTACATCCAAAATGTTAAAAAGCGCATCCATGATTGTTGTGCCCCCCTTCTAGAAGCAAATTCTGTTATGGGGCACTAGTTATTTTAAAGTTTAAAGTGCCCCATCTTTAGTAACGAAATTTTTCCTATTTCATATATTACTAATGGATTGAAGCATTATCCCCATTTTGATTATGCTTTTCAACAGCCGCATTGCCCAAGCCTTAAGTTTTGTCAAGGCTTGTTATCCTTTTTACGGCACTTGAAGCAGCTAACTGTAAACCACAGCTTGATTATCTTTGTAAGGAAGGAGCTTGATAGAAATGTGCGGAATCGCAGGATGGGCCGACCTGGAGGCTGATCTGTCCGAACAGCAGCCTATACTGGAATTGATGTCCGAAAAGCTGTCCCACCGGGGGCCTGATGCCTCAGGTGTATGGATTTCTCCGCATGCAGCCTTTGCCCACAGGCGCCTGATTGTCGTCGACCCTGCCGGAGGAGGGCAGCCAATGGTCCGCAGGCGGGGAAACTGTACATATATCATCGTATATAACGGAGAACTTTACAACACCCTTGATTTGCGCCGTGAGCTGGAGAAAAAAGGCCACGTTTTTTTGAGCAGTTCGGATACCGAGGTTCTGCTTACCTCCTATATGGAGTGGGGTAAAAAATGCGTCGAGCATTTAAACGGAATCTATGCCTTTGGCATATGGGATGAAAAGAGGCAAAGACTGTTTTTGGCGCGGGACAGGTTTGGAGTCAAACCCCTTTTTTATGCACAGCGCGGCAGCTCTTTGATTTTCGCTTCGGAGTTAAAAGCTCTTTTGGTCCATCCCCTAATTAAAGCCGAAGTAAACCGGGAAGGCCTTGCCGAAGTATTTGCGCTGGGACCGGCCCGGACACCGGGCCACGGTGTGTTTAAGGATATATGGGAGTTGAAGCCCTCCTATTCCATGACTTTCGATGCCCAGGGAATACGCCGGTACAAGTATTGGTCTCTTGAGAGCTATGAGCATACCGACAGTTTAGAGGATACAAGCGAAGTAATCCGGGGGCTGGTAAAAGACGCCATCGAAAGGCAACTGGTGGCGGACGTGCCGGTATGTACCTTCTTATCGGGAGGACTGGATTCCAGCGCCATCTCTGCCTATGCGTCCAATGCTTTTATTTCAAGAGGTCTTGACCGGCTGAACACATACTCGGTGGATTACGTGGACAATGAGCTTTTTTTCAAGCCCAGTGCCTTTCAACCCAATTCGGATGCACCCTGGATAAGGCGCATGGCTGACTTTTTAGGCACAAACCACCATAACATAGTCATCGATACGCCCCAGCTTGTGGAGGCTCTTGCAGGGGCATTAAAGGCCCGTGATTTGCCCGGAATGGCTGATATTGATTCCTCCCTCTGGCTGTTCTGCAGGGAAATCAAGAAAAACGCCACCGTAGCTCTCTCCGGAGAGTGCGCAGATGAAGTGTTCGGCGGCTATCCCTGGTTTCACCGGGAAGACCTCATGAACGCAGGAACCTTTCCATGGGCGTGCTCTCTCAGTGAGCGCACGGCGGTCATGTCCCATGACCTGTATGAATTTATCAGACCGGAGGAGTATGTGGCCAAAAGATATGAAGAGACGCTGGCCGAAGTTCCCCGGCTGCCCGGGGAATCCCCTCTGGAAGCCCGCAGGCGCGAAATATTCTACCTCAACATCACCTGGTTCATGACGACGCTGCTTGACCGGAAAGACCGGATGAGCATGGCCCACGGCCTGGAGGTGAGGGTTCCCTACTGCGACCACCGGCTTGTGCAGTATGTGTGGAATATCCCCTGGGATATTAAATTCTGGAATGGGCTGTCTAAGGGGATCTTAAGGCATGCCTTGAGAGGCGTTCTGCCTGAGGACGTGCTGATGCGAAGCAAAAGCCCTTATCCCAAGACCCATAATCCGGCCTATGAGGCCGCCGTGGGCAAGCTGCTGCTGGAGGTATTGAACGACAGCAACTCGGCGCTGCTGCCCCTCATCGACGTCAAGGCGGTCAGAGCGCTGGCCCAGAGCAAGTCGGACTACGGCAAGCCCTGGTTCGGCCAGCTGATGGCGACGCCGCAGATGTTCGCCTATCTGGTCCAGGTGGATGCCTGGTTAAAGGAATACCACATCTCCATTGTCTGAGCTCTCCATTTCACTTGAGCGCGGATGCGGGCGCGGGAAGCACTGTGCCCGTATCCGGGCCTGCTGTGCTCCGGCGGCAGGCTATTGAAGCAAGGCGGAATTCCTTTTAAAAGGTTTCACAGGCAGGAGTGATGATTTTCAAAAAATGGAGAAGCGTCCCTGTCCCATGTTATTCCGCTTAAGCTCCGGCATTATGCCGCAGGAGGAGCATCTACAGGAGCTGCAGACGCTTTCGGCCTCAGGTTTACGACGGTATAGATCACCACAAAGACGACCATCAGAGCCAGGCCAAACACGAAGGGAAATCTTATCCACGTAATCCCCAAAGCCTTCATTAATCCGTCGTAGAAAATCATGGTCACAAAACCCGCCACGCCGCTAAAGCTGTTCATTATGGAAAATGCCTTGGGTGCCGCATGGGGAGGCATCATCCTTCCGGCAATCATCTGGATGGCAGGCATGGAAAGGCTGATCCCAAAACCGGCTAAAGTGTTTCCTACAACCAGGAGAGCCAGGCTGTTTCCCACGATAAGCAAGACAACCCCAATACAGGCGATGGAAAATGCGATGGGGAGAGTAAACCTTCCGGCCTTCTGAAATATTTTGCCGAATACTAAGCCCGACACCAATCCACCCACCGTGTACATCATGAGTGCAAATCCCGCTGAGGCCGCATTTCCCATACCGCCGTTGACGATGATCATAGACATGTTCAATGTCACAGGGATGGTCACAAGCATTACGGAGCCGAACCCCAGGCTTATACCCCAGATGGCAAGAGGCATTTTAAACTTGGGCGTATCCGCCGCCGCAGGAGCGGCTTTCGGTGGATTAGGCAGCCATAGGATTACCATTCCCAGTATGATAAACACAAGAAGGTATACCATAAAAGTGTGGCGCCAGCTGATTACGCATAAGAGCCCTCCAAGCATCTGGAATATGATGCCTCCCGTATTGATCAGCACACTGGTGAGGCCGATCATATTGGACACCGCCGGGCCTTCGAAAAGGCCGAATATGATGCCTATGCTCAGGGGCATAATCAGACCCAGGGCTATTCCGAAAAGGCACCGCATGGCCAGAATCAAATAAAAGTCATTCATAAGAAATGGAACCACTCCCGAAACACCCATGAGCGCCAGTGCAAATATCAGCATGGTCCTATAGCTCACAAGCCTCGGTGTAAGATAGCCGGACAGCAAATTGGCCGGCACTGAAAACAGCGATGGAATGGTTGCCAGCATCATGACCCTGGCCGGATCTATGCTGGAAAAGGCCATTGTCAGGTTTGCAACCGCAGGATTAACCGCTCCTGCTGCCATACCTATAAATGATAGAGATAAGACCGCGATCATTATCAAGGTTTTGTTTTTTGTCATTTTCCCCCGTCCTTTTAACTAATATTTTTACATATGATACTGAGTAGTATTTTCACACGGCACAGTACTGTTTGTCAATGCACTTCTATATACTTTTTTGGAATTCTACCGTTTTTAAGCGTTTTTATCTACATCCCATTCCATCCCTGCTGCTTCAGACGTGCAGCGTTTTCGGGAGAGTGCGCAGATGAAGTGTTCGGCGGCTATCCCTGGTTTCACCGGGAAGACCTCACGGACACAGGAACCTTTCCTATGGGGCGTGTCCCCATTTCTTTATCACTGGGTTCTAGCGTCCCAATACTGAAAATTCAAAAACATATTGATTAGTTTAGTCTGCTCCTCAAGCTCATGCGGCTTTGCGACACCAAAGCTGCAGCCTTTGAAACCTCTTGATTCCAGTGTCCATAAAAAAGCTTTCATTTTCGGGTACCTTGCTATATTTTTCTCCATATAAGCCAGCAGGTCATTCAGTTTCATAAACAGCACCGAATTGGATTGAATCTCCCTAGCATACTTGTCCGGGTCTGCCAGCAGCTCAATGGGTTTGACAAGCAATGCACGGTACTCGTCCATATTTGAGAGGTATATATTTTTGTAATTGCTCAAGCTTTCACAAAATACCCTATACATTATATTTCTCCCTGAAGACAGACAAATTTTTCTTAAAACCTTCCATTTTCGAAGGATATAAATCCTTCCTCTGCAACACCTCTTCAATGATTTTGCGGATAAGAGTTTTGTCGCTTTCTTTGATAAGTAAATCAATGTCCTCGGTATCTTTGGGCTCCATCCTGATAATTTTGCTCACAATGATATCTTCCCTTGACAGTACAAAAACCTGCAGGTATTTAAATTCCTCCAAACGCTTTGCTCTTTCCCTGTAGGAAGGTGCAAGAACAGTACTCTCATATTCCAGCATGTCAAAGTCATTCAGATACCTTAAAACCCTTCCATAATTAGCGGGATAATGCTGATCGACAAAATCAAAGTCCCTAGTTGCCCTTTGAGTATATTGTCCCAGTATGCAGGCCGAGCCTCCAAGGAAATATATCTGGAATGGTTCAATTTCCAGGGCCCTTGCCACTTTCTCCATATCCAGGATAATCTCTTTCATTGAATTATAATCGTTCATATCTACCGCCAAACAAGAATTGAATTAATTAAGATGATTATATCATTGAAACAGGATTATTTCAAAAAGAACCTACTTTTCAAAAAGTGGAGAAGCGTCCCTGCCCCGCAGATTGCTTCCAATCCACTTGAAATAGAACAGATTTAGTGGTAAAATTTGTATGAAATAGACCATATTCATCGTGAACATGCTAGGTTTAAGAATAGAAAGCATTCACGAGGCATTTCGGCAATAATTAAGGAGGAATGAATGATGAACGTTATAGAAGCGTTGCAAGCGCGTCACAGCACCAGGGCGTATAAGCCCGACCCGGTGGACAGGGAAACCATCCGAAAGATACTGGAAGCTGCAAACCATGCCCCTTCATGGGCAAACACGCAGCCATGGGAAGTTTTCGTAGCTTCCGGGGAACCCCTGGAAAGGCTGCGCCAGCGCAACCTGGAAAATTTCCGGAATGGAGTCCCTCCGGAGCCCGATCAACCCACACCGCAGCATTGGCCTGAAGCCCATCAAAAACGCACCGGTGCCATGGCGGCAGCACACCAGGCCATACTCGGCATTAAGCGTGAAGATAAAGACGCAAGAAAGATCATGACAGAGAACAACCTCCGATTTTTCGGCGCTCCGGTAGTCATCTTTCTCTGCATGGACCGTACCCTTGACCCATGGTCCTTATATGATCTGGGTTCTTTCTCCCAAAGCATCATGCTGGCCGCGCAGCACTACGGATTGAATACCATCCCGGCAATTATGATGTCTGTTTATCCGAAACTGATCCGTGAAGAACTCAATATCCCTGACAACCTTAAAGTTGTCTTCAGCATTGCTTTAGGCTACGGTGACCCGGAAAGCATCCAGAACAAGCTCATTACTACAAGAAGGCCCCTTGATGAGTTTGTAAGAATGGCCGGCATCTAAATTTTGCGTTGCAATCGAGTAGGAGCTGAATAATTATTTTATTCAGCATCCTCTCACACCGCCGTACGTGCCGTTCGGCAAGTAATAACAGGGGACGGTTCTCTGTTCTATGCAATAGTTAAATACCCGGAACAATGCATTTATCATACCGGAGCCCATCAAATCATGGGAGCCGGAAAACTGGAGCGTATGGTTGTCTGAAGCCCTCAAGTGGTCCTCCAAAATTTTATCTTTCAACCCAGCTAATGACATACTCCATTCCATCCGGCATATTCTTAAGTCCCGGGTCCTGGACATGCCATCCTCCGTCCAGGCCGGATTCCTTTGCCGTTAAATCGAAATGGCAAATTGCAATTCCCATATCGATTTTCTGTATATCATACCCTAAAGCTCTGCCATATTCTCTGGTGCGCTGCAGATACAAATGGTATATACCGTCCTCCTTGACAATCCTCCACGGCTGTTTATTGGAAGCCGACGGAGCAAGCCTCAGCATCTCCAGGGGTACCGAATAAGTCCCCGTCTCAGCCTCACTCAACGGCCTGTTCAGGCTCTGGTTGAAAAACAGTTCTCCCCAGCCCTTCCGGTGCTTTGAACCTGCCGCCATTCTCATTAATGAATCTACAAAGCTGCCGTTTTCATCGGTGAATCCCACGGGAGAGACCACCGGAAGCATTTCATTCTCCTTTAAGCCTGCGGCTTTCGCAAACTCTCCCTTTTTAAAGGTGCCGCCCAGCCAGCACGTACCCAGGTCAAGAGAGGCAGCATACAGTATCAGTTTCTCCAGTTCATACCCTAATTCCACCAAAAAATGGTCCGACTTTTCCACCGCCGGCACAATAAAGGTGGAGGCACCCCGTATAACGCCATACGTGCCTAGCTTGGCATTTGCATGGCCCCCCATGGCCTTGTCGATCAGGCTAAACCGGATATTCGCATGAAAAGGGCCCCTTAGCCGGGAAAAATATTGCTCAAGCTTATTTCTTATATCCAATGGAAGCGGCTGCTTTTTATAGGCCCTTATTGACCTTCTTGCGCGGATTACCTCCGTAATAGGCTTGTCAAACAATTGTATCTCATTTTCTTCCATACCATTGCACCTCGTATCAATTCGCCGTTAAGCTGCTTACTTCCTTGCCTTTCCCGTCAAATATTCAACATTAATTTTAATGACTTTTGTCTTGATACTGTCCTTTTGTATATATTCCATCCCTTTTTCCATAAACTCGCCGGCGTATTTTTGAATGAGCGCCACCAAGGCATCCTCTTTTTCCTTATCATATACTTCCGTCGCCCGTCCGAAAACAATGACACTTTCATACCGGTAGCTGAACTTGTCGGGTATTGGCTGGGTATTGCCAACGACACAGAAGGAAACCTTATTATTAAACTTGAGGTTGTCCCATTTATTTCCTTCCAGGGCGCAGTGAAAATAGATGCTTCCTTCCCGATATACGTAGTTTAACGGAACCCCATAGGCATATCCATTTTCACCCACCGTCGACAACACTCCATATTGTCCCTTTTCCAACAGATTTAAGGCCTGCTCGTTATCCATACTCCTGTCTTTCCTTCTCATATCCCGGAACATGTCCTACCCCCTGTGTAATAAGGCTTCCCTGCTTGACCGCTGCCTACTTCTCCGCTATATGAAAATTATACCACGCGGTTTCACAAAATGAACAATTTCCGATATTAAATTTTCTCCCTTAAATCAAGAGCACCCAAGCTCGGTTGATTTGAGGGATGATCTATTTTAAGCAGCTATTCGATTGTATATCCTTTTTATGCAATATACGCTAAAAATGCGGTCCTTTCAGCCTTTCACCGCATCTGGTGAACCCATGCCAGAAATTTCATAAAGGGTTTTGCCCTCCCCCTGCAGAAGTATTATGTAAACATATCGACTAACCTGCAAAATGGAGGAGTACATGAAGAGAATATTCACTTTCATGGTCTTATTATTTGTTTTAACTGCAAACTGCCTGCCGGTTTTTGCGCAATCTTCATCGGATATATATTCGGCTTCCCACGCCAGCGTCTTTATTGACGGAGAAAAATTGGACCTGCTGACCTCTCCCGTGATTAAAAACAACAGGCTGCTGGTGCCCCTGAGAAGCCTGTTTGAAGCCTTCGGGGCCGACATAGAGTGGCGGCCCGAAACCCGTGCCGTAAAAGTAGCCAAGGACAGCATCGCCATTGACCTGGTCATCGGGAATAAAACGGTCACAGTCAACGGTTCCAGCCAGGACCTGGACGTGGAGCCCATCCTGGTCAACGACCGGACTATGGTCCCCCTGAGGTTTATTGCGGAGACTATAGGATTCAGCATTCTGTGGAACCCTTCCAGCGCATCGGCATTCCTGTCGTCAGGGGACCAAGGCTCCGGTCCGTCCGGGGGCGGCGGCAGCGACAATCCGGTGGTTGTGGTTGATGCCGGCCACGGGGGAAGTGATCCCGGAGAGGTCAGCGGCGGCGTGTATGAAAAAAACCTGAACCTGGATGTGGCCAAAAGGTTGAACAAGCTTTTGACCGATGCCGGCATTAAAACCTATATGACCAGAACCGACGATTCCTATGTGGATTTATACGACAGGTCGGACCTTGCCAATTCAGTGAATGCGGACCTGTTCATCAGCATACACCATAACGCCCGGGGAGATACCTATACGGCCGGAACAATGACCCTGTACTATCCGGAGCGGATAAAGGGAGACCTGACAAGCCAGAATCTGGCGCAAATAGTCCAGCAAAATCTGCTGGGCAAGCTGGGCACCAATGATTTGGGCATCATACCCCGGCCCAATCTGGCGGTTTTAAGAACCACAAACATGCCCGCCATTATAGCGGAACTGGGGTACATGACAAACAAAAACGAGCTTGCCAGGATACAGACCGAATCCTTCAAGCAAAAATCCGCAGAAGCGTTAAGGGATGCCGTGCTAATCGCCTTAAAGAAAATGGGATAGGGTTCATTCCCCAAAAAGATTGCCCCTGTTCAACCTGCCGTCAGGATCAAACAGCCTTTTTAACCTGAGCATCTGCCGGACAGCCTCATGGCCGTACATTTTTCGGAGCATTTCCACCTTCAACTTGCCTATCCCGTGCTCCGCAGAAACGGTTCCTCCCATCCGGGCAACCCGGTCCCCCCAGTCCAGGTACAGCTCCCTGCCTCTATCATATTCCTCCGCGCTGTCCGAAAGGATATTCACATGGATGTGGTTGTTCCCTATATGCCCGAATTTCACATACTTTAGGCCGGATGCCGCCAGGCTTTGGTTGTAAAGGGCCATAACCTCCCCAAGCTTGTGGTCGGGCACCGCCATATCGGTTCCCAGTTTGGTTATGCTGCGGTTTACCCTGTTGCGCTGGCCGATCAGCAGATTGACCGCCTCGGGTACCGCATGCCTGAAGAAGTGCATTTTTTCCATTTCCCTGGGGCCTGTGGCGAGCCAAGTGGCATCCTCACTGCCTCCGCACTCCGTTAACGCCTCGACGGCCCGGGCAGCCATATCCTCTAGCCGGTTCTCATCTTCCCCGTCGTACTCGAAATACACCGCCGTGTGATATTCAGGAGGCAGCGCAGGAATTTCACTAAAAGCCGGATTGCTTTCCTTCTGGCCTCTCAGCAGATTCAGGGCGTTGCAGTCGAAAAACTCAATAGCGGCAGGCTTATCCACCAGGGGCGAAGTCAAAAAATCCACCGATTCTCCCCGGAGGGCACGTACAAAATCAACAGCGCCTTCCTCGGAAGGGAAAAATGCCGTTATGCCCCAGGCATACGGGGGGGCGGGAATGAGCCGGATTTCTATTTCGGTAAGAATGCCCAGGGTGCCTTCCGATCCGATAAACAGGTGGATGAGGTCCATGCCCTCTTTCACGTAATAGCCGGAGGCATTTTTTACGTCAGGCATGCCATAATCCGGCAGAGTCCCCTCCAAAAGGGTCCCCGTATCCAGCAGAAGGTTGAACAACCGTCCCCGGGCCTTTTCCACTCCCCTGCGCAAGTATAATGCAGAACCGTCTACCAGAAGGATGCGGAGAGACTCAATATATTCCCTTGTGGAACCATATTTGAATGAACGGGCGCCCGACGCGTTGCATGCGGCCATACCCCCAATGGAAGCGGAGGTTTCGGTAGGATCGGGCGGGAAAAAATAAGCCTTCGAATTTTTCAGCAATTCCAGTGCTTCCATAGATTCCCCGGACCAGCCTTCCACATTGAATGTTTTTTGGGCGACAGCCTGTCTTATGTCCTTTAGCAGGACCCCGGGCTGCACCGTAAGCAAAAAGCTTTTGCCGTCCCTATGACAGCGGAGTCCGGTAATCTTATTCATTCTGCTGAGGTTAAGAATGTGTCCCCCCCGAGGAACCGCACCCGCCGTGATGCCTGTCCTCGCCCCCTGTACGGTTACCTGCTCACCGTTTTCTTTCAGTTGGGTTAAAATCCGCTTGATATCCTCCTCGGATTGAGGGAAGGAAATGGACTGTGCACACCCGGCACTACGGGATTCATCCTTGAGAAACTCCTCATAACCGTTCTCCAGCCTGTATATTGTACCACCAAACATGGGACTCCTCCTCACAAAACAACTTTCCGGCCAAAACATAAACCACCCTTTCATTATATCCTTTTCAAAAGAAAAATCCAACTTGCCGTGCCGTGTAGGAGGCTGTAAAAAAAGAGGTTCTATAAGTTTTGCTACGCCGCGCGTAGCAGTCTACAAGCGGCCCGCAAAAATAGAACCTCTATGGCTTTTCTCATCCTCCTAAAAATTCTTATGAAACAGCCTGCTTCGTACCGTCCTCCTTTTTATTTTCCGTAAAATCCGTTGTGTCCCGCTCCTCCATATTGACTTCTTTATCAATAATAAACAGGGGTCTTCCCTTGCTCTCGTCATAAATCCGCGCCACATATTCTCCCACAATTCCGACAGAAAGCATTTGAACACCTCCAAAAAAAGTTACGGTCGTCATGATGGAGGTCCACCCCGTAACGGGGCTGCCCATGCCGCTTATTTTACATACCATGGAATATAGAATGACCGCCAGGGCCAGCAGTACCGTCCAGAGGCCCAAATACTCCACAAATTTCAAAGGCTTGGATGAGAAGGAAAATATGCCGTCAAAAGCAAGCTTGAGCATCTTCCTGAAAGGATACTTCGTTTTGCCCGCAAATCTTTCCTCTCTTTCATATTCTATGGGGATCTGTCTGAATCCCACCCAGCTCATCATCCCCCTCACAAACCTGTTGCGCTCCGGCATTTTTTTAAAGGCTTCCGCCGCCTTCCTGTCAATAAGCCTGAAGTCTCCGGTATCCAAGGGTATTTTGATACTGGCCGTTTTATCAAGGACCTCGTAGAAAAGCTTTGCCGTCAGAAGCTTAAACCAGGTTTCCCCTTCCCTCTTTTTTCTTTTGGCATAAACAACCTCATAACCCTTTTTCCAGAGCTTGATCATCTCCGGGATCAGCTCCGGAGGGTCCTGCAGGTCTGCATCCATGATAACGACGGCATCCCCTTTTGCCCTTTCTATCCCCGCCGTTACTGCAATCTGATGGCCAAAGTTCCTGGAAAAGCTTATGACCTTTACGCGCTTATCCCTGTCCGCAAGCCTTTCAAGAATTTCCATGGTCCTGTCCGTACTTCCGTCATTGACAAAAATCAATTCATATCTCAGCCCGCTTTTCTCGGCAATGGCCGTAATCCGTTTATAGCACTCCTCCGCCACATTTTCCTCAAGGTACATGGGTACCACTATAGAAATCAATTCATCCATCTCTATCCTCCACCGCAATCTTCGATTTACTGTCTGTTAACTGCATCCCAAAGATAACGTTAATATGATTCATGCCTGCTTCCCCAGCAGCCGGACCGGCTGGAGCTCCTCCCGGCCGCTGCCCCCATCCTCTCTTTTCTCTTCTTGATACTCTTCATCGGTATTTATATCCCATGTATCCAAAGCATGACTTTCACCCATGATTTTTTTTGCGGCACACAGGCCGGTCATTACCGAGTGGTCCATGTTATTATACTTGAATAAACCATACCTGCCCACCAGATGCAGGTTGACAAAACTCTTTAAGTACTCCCGTATGACGGCGATATGCCGCTGGTACCCCATAGCGTATACAGGGTAAGCTTTGGGCACCCTTACAACGGTATAGTCTTCAATCTCGGAGGCTTTGCAAATCCTTATTTTTTCAATTTCCGAGGAAGCCAGCCGGAACAGTTCGTAATCCGCCATATTCCAGAGATTGTCGTTTTCGGTGCAGAAATACTCCAGACCTAGGGAAGTCTTATCCGGGTCAGGTACCATTTGGGCACTCCAGTTTTTAAAGTTCTGTATTCTGCCCAGCTTAACCTCAGGTGAATGGATATAGATCCAGTTGTCAGGGAACACCTCCCGCCTGTTTACAATCACATCTACGGTAATGATACTTCTGTAGCTGAGGCTTTGAGCGGCCCCTGCCACTTCCTTCCCCGGCGCCGGATGAAGAATGCCTATTAATTCAGTTAAGGGAATACTGGAGATGAAATGGTCCCCTTCCTCTTTAAAGGTATGGCCATTCCCGTCCACGTATTCTATACTTTTAATGACCGAATTTTCATGATTAACCCGGGTCACCCTGGAATTCAGGTTAATAATTCCGCCCATCCTCTCTATCCTGCGGCTCATTTCATTGTACATCATGCCGGGGCCATAGACAGGATAGTTGAACTGGTCTATCAAGGTCTTTATATTTGTATTTTTAGGCTTAAAAAGCGCATTCCTTATGGCTGTGGAAAGGGACAGCCCCTTGATCCGCTGGGCCGCCCATTCCGCCTGTATTTCGGAGCAGGGTATTCCCCACACCTTTTCGGTATAGGTTTTAAAAAAGATGGAATACAATTTTTTCCCAAACCGATTTGATACCCACTGTTCGAAGGTCTCTTCCCGCTCATAGGGAAACATCCTGGCTTTAAGATAACTCAGCAGTATGGCGGCCGTATCCGCTATGCCCACCCCCGATAATGCATTCACCGGGGTTAATGGATAGTTGAAAAACCGGTTGTTATAATATATCCTCGAAAGTCTGGGCGTATTCCTAAAAGCCTCTCCTAGTACCTCTTTCCACAGCCTGTCCACTTCCTCAAACTTGGTAAAAAATCTATGGCCTCCCAGGTCAAAGTAATAGTTCTTGTACTTGATGGTTTTACTTATGCCGCCCACCTGTCTGTCCGCCTCCAGCAGCGTTACATTCAATGCATTCTTCGCCAGGTGATAGCCGGCGGATAACCCTGCAGGGCCCGCCCCCATGATAACTACCTTTTCCAATAAAACCACTCCCTTGCTTAACTCGAAAAAATCATCTTTTTACGGGCAAAAAAGTTCCAAAAAAACACCAGAACAACAGTGATGATTTTGGCTGCCGATTTAACCAGGCCGCTGTCCGAAAACGGCAGGATAAAGTATAAAACCCTGCGGTCCACCAGTATAAACAGCAGGATATCGCTTATCAGAAGCCCGATAACCCCGATGGCGGAAAATAAAAGGAAATCTTTTTTCACATGATGGACCTTTTGATTAAATACCCACTCCCTGCTTAACCGGTAGTTGACGATCAAACCGGATATAAAGGACAGGATATTGGATATCCTGTGGTGGATTCCCAGGGCAATGACTCCCAGGCTGTATATGCCAATGTCCACAAAAGATGCAATACCGCCTACCACCACACTCCTTACAAATTGTCCCAAGACATTGCCGCTTGAAAATATGGATATTTTTTTTATATAGTCTTCCATCCGCACCCGTCCTCAAACCCAATCGGGACAATTCTATGGCGAGTTTGTCCCCTTGACCCATATATTATTTGCATTTGCATCCTTTATTATGTCCCATTTTTAAGGAAAGGGGACACTTCTTTAGGCTTACGCGGGTCATCCTTGCCAAGGAATGTCCCCTTTTGAAAGGTGAGGGGACACTCCTTTCTGAAAGATTAAGTATTTCTTTTACGATAAGGAGTGTCCCCTTTTGATAAGTCTGCTTTCTCGGACTGCCCCCTTCATTTGTAATTTCCCAGGGCCAGGACGAATGCCGCCGACAAAATGCAAAACGCGGCAAGGGAGCCGTTGACCACATATTTGAGCCATAGGCGGTCCCGCCTTAAGGACCTTTCCGCGGCTTTTCCCAGGAAATAGCCCACAGAAATCAAAGCGGGCGCAATATACCTGAAATCCTGGGAGCAGGCTATGGGATAATCGGTTCTGAATTTCACAGCCAAGGCTACAGGCACAGCCAGGTTCAGAAGAAAAACAAGCCCATAGCCTTTTATTTCCTCCTTTTGGATAAAAAACATAGAAACCAGAAACACGGCCAGATTCGCTGCCGCAGCAATGATCAAGGCATAGGCCGGCCCTTCCAGCCCCGGGTAGCTCCACTCCCCAAACAGGGAAGACTTAAAAAGGAACTCAAGAAAAAACTCTCCTCCTTTAAGTCCTCCACTATTAAAGGGATTTTTTATCACATTCCCTATGGGAAGGTATAAAAGATTGTAAAGGGTAGGGGTAAACCCTTTTCCAAAGGATGGAACATAACCCGGCTTCTGGCCGAAAAGCAGGAAGTTTCTTATTGTGTAGCTGGATGCCAGGGGCAGGAATATAAGGCTGCAAATTGAAAACTGTTTTATGTACTCCATCCTGCTTTCTTTGCTTTCCGCCAGCTTAAGGCAAAAAGCCGCAAAAGCGGGTACCAGCAGCATAACCGCCGATAATTTGGTCAGTACGGCAAGAGAGGCAAATAGGGCAAACAGCACCATATCCCTCAGGGCACCGGTGTTAAGCCACTTTACCAGATAGTAAAACCCTATCACATAGAAGAAAAGCATGGTATTGTCATTATTCAGCTTGGATGAAAAAAATATGTTGGAGGGATGGAAGGCAAACAAGGCCACTCCTGCCAGTATGGCCCCATCGCCGCATTTTGCCTGCTTTAGGATTTTATGAAAGCATACGAGTGTTAAAATATTGAGCAAAGCCATTACCGCCTGCACAAGCTTGATTTGAAGGAATTCGCCGGCCACTGCGGCTCTTGCCCCAACCAGGGCAACGGCACAGAGGATGTGATGTACGGGAGGATGGTAAGCTTGGCAGGTGTTCACGGGAGGCAGTGAAAAATGCCGGGCAATGTAGTCTATATAATCCATATGCCCCCATTCTTCCCTGTAGACATCGTGGGTTCTGGTGCCCGGGCCGGTAAAAAGCATATAGCATATTCTCAGCGCGCTGCCTAAAACCATGAACACAAGAGTGGCCGTGGCCGTCTCCCATTTTCCGGCAAGGTAGGTGTACAGGAGAAAGGTTGAAGAAGCGATGAAAAGCACCGTAAATGCCAGCTGCAGACCCTTTACCGTAAAATAGCCCGTATTGGAATTATGAAGGTCCAGTACTAAAGCCGATGCAAATATGCCTATAGCTGCAGCCACATAAAACCTCTGTAAGCTTTTTGAATCCGGGTGGGCTTCCGTCCTGTTTGCTCTCTTTCCCGCGCCTTTGAAATAATCCCTGATATTCAGCATAGTTTTGCCTTGCCGGGGAAAGCCTGGAAAAATCTTTTAAGCCATCCCGCCGCCGCGTTTAAAAGTCCCGTAAAACTCACCACAAGCATCATGTCAAAGCATACGTTGAATAAAAACATGTGCTTGCTCAGATCCGCCTCTCCGTCCCCGATGAGAGGAACGACAAATTGGCTTGCCCCGATGAGTCCTATGAGCATCAAAATCTCCAGGAATAATTTTAACTGTGTAGTGTCCGCTTTCTTGCGGCGTATCAGCAGCACCGCAAAATAGACGGCGTAAAACGACGCGACGAATCCCAGGGATCTGGGCAGTATTTTCAGCCTCAGATTACTCCATAACCCCAGGGATTTTGCGGTTTTCCCGTATTCTATTCCCGGGGCCTTCTCATAATTCCCGAAGCCCTGCATTATATCAAATCCGTATTTCGCGGCTGTTTGGAGCTTACGCAGGAATCTGGACGGATGTTTTGCATAAAACAGGGCTATTTTTAAGGGGTTGACCTTTTCACTGATTTCCTTTGAGAAAGCGGGGTCTTTGATATCCAGGGGATACTGCTGCATAAAGTAGTTTGTGCCCGCAAGTACCGCCAGACCGGGGTCCATTCCCAGCTCCTCCAGGTCCTTCCGTGGGTCGGGAGAGTCTTTGAGCACCCCGTAGAAAACGGTCTGATATTTGTTGCATACCCTTATTCCTTCCGGTACCGACAGGTACGATGTCATCGAAGCAACGACCATCAGCGCGCAAAAAAAAGCGATGCTGAATCTCCATACTTTATCCTTTCTGAGTCCCATCAGTCTTATCCCGAAAAATGCAACCAACAATCCCACCGGCGCATACTGCACCTTTGCAGCCACAAAAAAAAGGGCGGCGGTAAAAAAAGCTGCCAGTGCCGCAACCGGATACTTTTGCTGCCTTGCAAGCCACAGGGCCCAGCCGGTGGACAGTAAAAGGAATGAAAAGGATACGGCCTCCCCGTAAAAGGAATTGAAATAGGAAATATAGGCAATATCGGTAAAAGTGAAAATAAATGCGGCGGCAGCAGCTATGTTCAACAGAGGTGCATCCCCCTTGGCCGATTTAATAATGAGATAAAAAGATAAAAGCAGGGTACAGATATAAATGAACGATAAAAACCTTATGTCAAAGATTTGTTTTTGCAAAGTAAAAGTGCAATTGAGCAGTTTCGCAAGCCATACCAGCAGGACTTCGGAGGAAAAGTACCCCCTTCCGGGGGCCGCTTCATGCGTCATTTTATATTCCCTGTTTACATATCCAAAATACCTGTCGCTCCGGTCACTCGAAATATATTCCAGCCCTGTCTGCCCCATGATTCTGCTGAAATCCCCATTATCCGCCACTCCTATGATGGGCTTTACCATCAGCATGGAAATCATTACGGCCGCCGCCCATAGAACTGCCAGAATTTCTACTCTAAATATTTTTCCGGTCACTTAGATGCCCTCCTGAAATGCTTGTATGCATGGAATAAATAATGTCACTAAAGAATAGCATTCCATTTTTCCGCGGCAAATATCCATTGAATTCCAAAAAAAAGCCCAGGTGCGGGAAGAAAAAATTTCCTCCCTGCCCGGGCCTGCTGTGGCAAAAGAGCCCTGTGCGTTTTACGGCAAATCCTCTGGCAAATTCACTTCAAAGTCTCCGTTGTAATCACTGTTGACGCTTGTCAGTTCCATATCGAAGTTTACATTCTCCGCTGACAAATCGGCAGTGCCGCTGACCTTGACATAAACCTTTTTTACCAGATTGGTATTCTTGTCAATGGTGATCTCGGTATAAGCCGTATCCAGTTTATACTGGCCTATATTTTCATCGTCCAGGTTTTGCCGCAGCATTTTTTCCATAGCTATATCGCCTTTAAGAAGTATTTCGTCCGGATTGGAGCTATCGGCAACAACCAGCCCTGCATAGCTTATATCGCTGTTATCTATTTCTGAATAGACGAACTGCGCATTATATGTTTCTTCATCCATCTCTTTCTTTTCCCAGGTGTTGTCAAAAGGATTCCTTACATACAGGACATTGCCGCCGGCATACATCTCAGTGCTTGTAGTGGAATTGTAGCCCATGACGCTCTGCACCAGAGTCATGGCGGTATAGCCGGTTTTGTTTTTAATATCCGTTAAAGCGGTGAGCTCCATGGTTGAATTAACTGCAGCGTCCTCTCCGGTCAAATCGAATTTTAATGTGGCGTTTGTCTTATACCTATCCACCGAATTCATAGCCGCTGTTGTTTTTTCCACTATACCCTTTACCCTGTCAAATTCGCTTTCATCGCGTATCAAGGCCATGGCCGCCGACGGGTCCCATACCACCTTTTTCCCCAGGCTTTGGGAAACAAACCTTACAGGCACATAAGTCCTGTTGTTATAAAGGATAGGCGCAACATCCAGGGTTATAGCCGTCTTGTTTACGTAAGCCGTATTTTTATCTATCCCCAGCGTAATCTCGGTTGAATCGCTGTAAACGGCTACACTCCGGTCGGACTGCTTCCACACGATATGCTGGTCGTCATTCTGGACTCCCAGGTTGGTCAAAACGGCTCTCAACGGCAGCAGCGTCCTGCCGTCTTTAATGAGGGGCACATCTGTGTAAGTGCCGATTTCCCCGTTTATGTTAATCTTTAGGTGGGGACTTTCGACTATACTGCCTGCCGCATAGGAAAAGGATGCATTTGAAATCAGAACGGCAGCCATTAAAAATACAGATAAGATGAACTTCTTCATTCCAATATCCCCCCTTTGGCTAAATAAAATAGAGTTTCTATGTTCCACAAAAAGCTTTGCCACTGGTTATGATACCATATTCAAGGGGCGATATCAAAAATAAATGTTAGCACTGCTGGTATTATTTGAAATAATTCACTCCCGCCTCAAATATTTTTTGGTCCTTTTCACCGGCTACATTTTTTATGGTACCCGCTCCAATCCTTTCGGAATGGCCCATTTTGCCGAATACCCTTCCGTCAGGACTGGTTATACCCTCCACCGCTTGAATGGAGCCGTTGGGATTAAACCTTATATCGTAGGTGGCTTTTCCGTCGAAATCCACATACTGGGTGGCAATCTGCCCGTTTTTCTCCATCCAGTCCAGTGTTTCCTGGTTTGCCGTAAACCTTCCTTCGCCGTGAGACACGGCAATGGTATGAATATCTCCCGGCTTGGTATACGCAAGCCATGGGGACAATGCGGAAACCACCTTTGTCCGCACCATGCGGGAAACATGACGGCCTATGGTGTTGTACGTAAGGGTGGGACAGTCCCCATCAATCTCCCTTATCTCCCCAAAAGGTACCAGCCCCAGCTTAATCAGCGCCTGGAAGCCATTGCAAATTCCCAGCATCAATCCGTCCCTGTTTTTTAGCAGATCCATGACCGCTTCTTTTATACGGGGATTTCTAAAAACAGTGGCAATAAATTTGCCTGAACCGTCAGGCTCATCCCCTCCGCTGAAT
Source organism: Eubacteriales bacterium (assembly GCA_024655885.1). Taxonomy (GTDB): domain Bacteria; phylum Bacillota; class Clostridia; order Acetivibrionales; family JANLFN01; genus JANLFN01. The sequence continues at coordinate 147,004 of JANLFN010000007.1, forward strand.
CCGCCGGGAAGCATGACAATCTGTGCGCTGCCGATTCTTCGGGCCATGGTTGCTATGGATTCCTCAATATCCCTGGAGGACAGGTTTTTGAAGATCATCATGTCCACCCTTCCACCCGCTTTTTCAAAGGCCCTGGAAGTATCGTACTCACAGTTGGTCCCGGGGAATACGGGCATAAATATGCGGGGCTTGGCTATTGACAGGGAACTTTTTGCCTTATTGCGCAAGCCATAGGAATACTGCTTTGGTTCCCCTTCCATTTCCTTTGCCCTGGTGGGAAAAATCTTTTCCAGGGGTTCCTCCCACTTTTCCAGGGCTTTTTTCAAATCAATCCTTATCCCGTTTACACGGATGCATTCTTCCCGCAGGGTATGCCCTACAAGCCTGTATTTCAAGCCGGCAAGGATTTTATCTATTTCTTCGCCTGCGGGAATTTCAAGCACCAGAGAACCGTAATCCGCTGCAAATAAACTCTTTACGTTTTCCATCCCTTCAAAGGCAAAGCCTATGCCATTACCGAAGCACATTTTGCCGATGGTCTCCGCTAATCCTCCGGCCTTTACGGTATGGGCGGAAAGGATTCTTCCCGAACCGGCCAGCTCATATACCCTGCTATAGTTTTTGTCCATCTGCTCAAAGTCCGGAAGCTCATTCCCATCCCGTTCCAGGGGCAGTAAAACCACCTTGCTTCCTATACATTTGAATTCAGGGGAGAGGACATTTCCTACATTAACCACTCCCAGGGCAAAAGCTACAAGGGTAGGAGGCACAGCCAAATCTTTAAAGGTTCCCGACATGCTGTCCTTTCCTCCAATGGCGGGAATCCCCATTTTCATCTGGGCGTAATACGCACCCAGCAGTGCACTAAAAGGTTTACCCCACTTTCGGGGGTCCTTCCCCAGTTTCTCAAAATATTCCTGGAGGGATAATCTGATCCTCCTGTAATCGCCTCCCGCTGCGGCTATTTTTGCAGCCGCTTCCACAACGGCGTAAACTCCCCCATGGAAGGGACTCCACTTGGCTATGGACGGGTTATAACCATAGGCCATGACAGTCCCTGTGGTTGTTTCCCCATCCATAACCGGGATTTTTGCCGTCATGGATTCCGCAGGGGTAAGCTGGTACTTCCCGCCGAAGGGCATAATGACCGTACCGGCTCCGATGGTGCTGTCGAATCTCTCTACAAGCCCCTTCTGGCTGCATACACTCAGCCTTTGCAGGTTTGCCATCCATGCGCCTTCCATATCCTCCCGCCGGGCTTCCACTTCCGGCGGAATTTGATTAAAGTAATCCTTATCCCGGTCTACCGCCGCTACTATTACATCCGTATTCTGCTTTACCCCGTTGCTGTTCAGGAAATCCCGGCCGATATCCACGATGGTTTTTCCCCTCCATACCATTTTCAGCCTTCTGTCCCCGGTGACGACCGCTACTTCAGTGGCCTCCAGGTTTTCTTCCCTGGCAGCGTCTATGAACCTCCTGCTGTCCTCCCTTGCAACAATTACCGCCATCCGCTCCTGGGATTCGGATATGGCCAGCTCAGTACCATCCAAACCTTCATATTTTTTTGGCACCGCGTCCAGGTTGATTTCCAGCCCGTCCGCCAGTTCACCGATGGCGACGGACACACCGCCTGCCCCGAAGTCGTTGCACTTCTTTATCATGGTGCTCACTGCGGGATTTCTGAACAGGCGCTGGATTTTCCTCTCTGTGGGCGGATTGCCCTTCTGCACCTCGGCCCCGCAGGTGAAAAGGGACTCCTCGGTATGTTCCTTGGAGGATCCTGTGGCACCTCCGCACCCGTCGCGCCCTGTCCGTCCTCCCAGAAGTATTACCACATCCCCCGGGGCGGGAGCTGCCCTTTTTACGTTTTTTTTCGGTACTGCACCGATCACAGCCCCTATTTCCATTCTTTTCGCTACGAACCCCTCATCGTACACCTCCGCCACATGTCCGGTGGACAAGCCGATCTGGTTCCCATAAGAGCTGTACCCGGCCGCAGCGCCTGTGGTAATCTTCCGCTGGGGCAGCTTGCCCGGCAGGGTTTCTGAAACCTTTGTTCTCGGATCTCCGCTTCCCGTCACCCGCATGGCCTGGTAAACATAGGCCCTTCCCGACAGCGGGTCCCTTATGGCCCCTCCCAGGCAGGTGGCCGCCCCGCCGAAGGGCTCTATTTCGGTCGGGTGGTTATGGGTTTCGTTCTTGAACATGACAAGCCATTCCTGGTTTTCACCATTCACATCCACATCCACAACGATACTGCATGCATTGATTTCATCCGATTCATCAAGGTCTTCCAGCCTTCCCAGGGATTTCATGGCCTTCATGGCCGCCGTCGCAATGTCCATGAGGCATATGTCCCTGTCCTCGTTTTTATAAATACTCTTTCTTGTCTCAAGGTAGTCCTCGTAAACCGACTTTATGATATCGCAGCCGTATCCTTCATCAAATTGCACCCCGGCGATTCTGGTCAAAAACGTGGTATGCCGGCAGTGGTCCGACCAATAGGTGTCGATGAGCCTGATCTCGGTAATCGTAGGGTCCCTTTTTTCGGTGTGGGCAAAATAATCCCGGCAAAACTTCAAATCCTCTAAGGACATGGCCAGCCCAAGCCTTTGTGCAAAACCTTCAAGCTCCTCCTCCGCCATTTGAGTAAAGCCGCTGATGGTCATCACATCCTGGGGCAGGGTTACTTCCATATCCAGTGTCTCGGGCTTTTCCAGGGAAGCTTCCCGGCTCTCAACAGAGTTTATGCAGTAGTTTTTTATTTTCTCGTAATCGTCGTCAGTAATCCGTCCCTCCAGTACCATCAGCCTAGCCGCCTTGACCTTCGGCATCTCGCCCCGGGTAAGAATTTGCACACACTGGGCGGCGGAGTCGGCCCTCTGATCATACTGCCCCGGAAGGTACTCCACGGCAAAAATCCTGTCCTCTTTCCCAAACTCCACGGTTTCTTCATAGATCCTATCGACCGGCGGGTCGGAAAAAATAGTGTTTTTGGAGAGCGCATACTCCTCATCCGAAACCCCTTCTATATCGTATCGGTGGATGATCCTCACCGATTTCAAGCCGCTTATGCCCAGGTTCTCTTTCAGGTCGTAATGTAATTCCCGGGCTTCTACATCAAATCCCTTTTTCTTTTCCACATACAGTCTTCTCACTTGTCCGGCCATATCCTACCCTTCCCTTTCTCACTTTTCATAATATCAAAGACATTTTTCATCCAAAAGGAGTGTCTCCTTACTTTTCAAAAGGGGACATTCCTTATCGCAAAAGGAATGCTCACTTGTTCAGAAAGGAATGTCCCCTTACATTATATTATGCTATAATAAATAAGTAAAATTAATAATATTAATCTTAAGGATAAGGATCACTTATGGACATTAACTTTGAACTGTATAAAATATTCTATTTCGCTGCAAAGTCGGAGAACTTTTCGGATGCGGCGGAAAAGCTCTACATTTCTCAATCGGCAGTAAGCCAGGCCATAAAAAGCCTGGAAGAAAAGACAGGCAGTGTTTTGTTTTTCAGGAAAAGGCGCCGCGTCAAACTCACCGTCGAGGGTCAAATCCTGTTTAAGCATATAGAGCAGGCCTATCATTTTATAAAGACTGCCGAAAATAAACTTCTGGAGGCACAGAACCTGGAATCGGGCGAAATAAGGATCGGCGCAAGCGATACGGTGTGCAGGTACTTTCTGATACCCTACCTGCAAAAATTCAGCATTGAGCATCCCAAAGTCAAAATCAAAGTGGTAAACAGGACTTCAACCCAGATTACAAGCATACTGCAGAATGGCATGATCGATATAGGCATCGTGACCCTTCCGGTGCAGGACAGTTCCACCAATTGCAGCGAATTTTTAACGGTACAGGATATCTTTGTAGCCTCCCCCAAATACAGCGGCATAAAAAACAGGAAGATAGCGGTGAAAGGCCTTCTGTTAAATTATCCCATACTGGCGCTTCCCCAGAACAGCACCACCAGAAAAAATTTGGACATTTACTTAAGCCAATACGGTTTAAGCCTCCTTCCCGAAATTGAGCTGGAAAGCATCGACCTTCTTGTGGAATTTGCACGGATCGGGCTTGGTGTCGCCCATGTGCTCAGGGAAAGCGCTTTAAACTATATCAACAGCGGCGAGCTGTTCCAGGTTGAAACGTTGGAGAAGCTCCCTTTGCGAACCCTTGGCATAATCACCGTGGGCAGTGTGCCTCCTTCCCGTGCGGCAGACGAATTTATAAAACTGTTAACGGAAAAATGAACAACAGAATTTTTCACGTTTATTTTTAATAACTATTTTTATTTTTTACGCATTATTATTAAAAAATTTATTATCTCCTATTCTCCTTTACTTGACTGACTTTTCTATGGTATCATATTCATTAAAGCTTTTTTTCTTATATAACCTGACTCCCTCAGCTGTTACTGCTTCAATGATTTGCCGCTTCAGCATAGAATGCGTGCATTATATATTAATTCAATGGAAAGGATGTGGGGCTAAATGTCAGAGGAAATTAAACAGATAGCTTCCAGAATTAAGGAGCTGCGGGAAATATCGGGCGTTTCACTGGAAAAGCTGGCTGAGGAACTCGGTATTTCAGAGGAGACCTACCGGGAGTACGAAAGCGGAAATACGGACATTCCCGTCAGTTTCCTGTATAAAATTGCAAGCAGGTTCAAGGTTGAACTGACAGCCATACTGACGGGCGAGAATCCCAGGCTTCATATTTACTCCGTCGTAAGAAAAAATAAGGGCGTCAGTGTGGAGAGAAGAAAAGAGTATAAGTATCAAAGCCTGGCCTACAATTTTATGCACAAGAAAGCGGAACTCTTCCTTGTCACCGTAGATCCGGATCCCGAAAATGCCCCCATTCATTTCAATTCTCACCCGGGGCAGGAATTTAACTATGTTTTGGAAGGAACCATGAAAGTCGTCATCAACCAGCATGAAGTCCTTCTCAATGAGGGGGATTCGCTTTTTTTCGATTCGGGCTATAACCACGGAATGAAAGCCATGGGAGGCAAACCGGCCAGGTTTCTGGCAATAATTCTATAACCGTCCTAGAAACGAGGTAAAGGCATATGTTGAGCAAATTTATTTCGCGGGAAAAGTTTACTTCCTACGAGGATTTTGTTGCTAATTTTAAAGTAAATGTTCCTGAAAATTTCAATTTTTCCTACGATGTTGTGGATGAGATAGCGTTAAATACGCCGGATAAGGTGGCTATAGTATGGTGCAACGACCAGGGGGATGAGAAAATCTTTACTTTTGCCCAGATGAAGCACTACAGCGAGAAGGCTGCCAATTTTTTTAAATCCGTCGGAATCAAAAAGGGCGACCGTGTCATGCTCATCTTAAAAAGACGGTATGAGTTCTGGTTCTGTCTTCTGGCATTACATAGAATAGGCGCCGTCTGCATACCGGCAACGCATCTGCTCACAGCAAAAGATATCATTTACAGGAATAATGCGGCAGATACCAAAATGATTGTTTCGGTAGCCGAGCCGGAAGTAATACGACATGTTGAAGAGGCTGAACTCCAATCCCCGTCCCTAGTATTAAAGGCCCTGGTGGGCGGTGAACGCGAAGGCTGGTACAGCTTTGACAGGGAATTGGAAAAGGCCTCCCATCAATTTGAAAGGCCCACTGGCCAGGATGCGCCTAAAAACGAAGACACCATGCTTTTATACTTTACATCCGGTACCACAGGAATGCCAAAAATGGTACAGCACAATTTTGTTTACCCTCTTGGACATATCGTTACGGCAAAATACTGGCAGAACGTACAGGATGGAGGGCTCCACCTCACCGTATCGGACACGGGCTGGGCAAAATCCGTCTGGGGGAAGATATACGGACAGTGGATTTGCGGAAGCGCTGTCTTTGTCTATGACCACAACAAGTTCACACCCAAGGATTTGCTGGATGTAATTGTCAAATACGGCGTCACTACCTTTTGCGCGCCTCCCACCATCTACAGGTTTCTAATCAAGGAGGATTTGACCCGGTTTGACCTCAGCAAGCTGACCTACTGCGCCATAGCCGGGGAACCTTTAAATCCCGAGGTGTACTACCAATTCCTCAAGGCCACGGGCCTGAAGCTGAGGGAAGGCTATGGGCAGACAGAATTAACGATCACCATTGCAACCTTTCCGTGGATGGAACCAAAGCCGGGGTCCATGGGAAAACCCGCGCCCGGATATGACATAGACATTGTGGATGAAAACGGTAATTCCTGTGAAGTTGGGGAGGAGGGCCAGATAGTCGTCCGCACGGGCAAGAGAAAGCCCCTGGGAATCTTCAGCGGATATTACCGCGACGAAAATTTAACAAAGAGCGTGTGGCATGACGATGTATACTATACCGGCGATATGGCCTGGAGGGATGAGGACGGGTATTTCTGGTTTGTAGGCCGGGCGGATGATGTGATTAAAAGCTCGGGTTACAGGATTGGTCCTTTTGAAGTAGAGAGCGCCCTTTTAGAGCACCCTGCCGTTTTGGAGTGCGCAATCACTGCGGTGCCGGACCCGATCAGGGGACAAATTGTAAAGGCAACGGTGGTATTGGCTAAGAATTATACTCCCAGCGACAGCCTGGTTACCGAGCTTCAGAATCATGTGAAAAAAGTCACCGCCCCATACAAATACCCCAGGGTCATCGAGTTTGTAACCGAGCTCCCCAAAACCATCAGCGGTAAAATCCGCCGGGTTGAAATAAGAGAGCAGGATACAGGAAAAGGTTAAGCTTGGCCTATTAACATCGGCCCATTTTCGAGGTCCTCTTCATCTGTGCAGGACCTCCCTTTTCATCCTCTGACCCGGTGGCTCACCCACCCGCACCGGGAACATCCGTTTTCGAGCAAGCTCTCCCTATCTGCTTTTCTACCGCACCTGGGGCAGGTTTTGGTACCCCTTTTATCCTCATTTTCTCTTATCAGCTCCCCCAGTACTTTCCACCCATTCTCCCAGGGAAGCCCCATTGCTGGAAAAACAGGCCACTTTGCTCTCTTTTCCTCTTTTGTACAATACGATCAGGGATTTTTCCTGTACCGGTGCGGTTCCGAACTGCACATTCTGCACAGTAACGTGCATGATCTGATGGGAAGGAATCTCAAAAAGCAGCTTCCTCTCAAAATCATACCACCAGCACAGCCTCCGGTTCGTCAGGTACAGATGTCCCGGCTTCCATTGGGAACGGATGCCTCCATCCGCCTCCGAGGGCAGTTGGTACCACATCTTTTCTGAATGAGTCACATCTTCTTCAGGCTGCAGGAAATCCCCCGCCACTTCCTTCTTCTCCGGGAAGACAGGATTGTCTTCAAGGCTGAGCCCTTTTTCCTTTAAGATGTTTTCAACGGCTTTTTTCAGAGCATCGATATCCTTGGTGTGCAGCCGTGCCACCTCGTTATCCTTGAATAAAATATGAAGTTCTTTCCTCTTTTCGCCGGTGAAATGATCCCTTTTCTGAAGGGACATGGCCTTTATTTCCTCATAATATATCTCAAATAGGACTTCGGCCGGCATTTTTCTGAACATGACCAGCCTCTTGTCCGTAATGCATATGGTCCCTGCCCTCCAGCTGTTATAGATACCCTTGCTGTACCAGTGGGTACCAAACACAGAAAAAACAATGGACTCATCCCTCCCCAGCGGAGGCCTATTTATTTCGGTTTCCCTCATGGCCGCAGCGCGCTGTGCTTCATCCCAATCCTTCATGATGCCGTATTCCAGCATTGTTTTCATCCCTGCCAGGGCCAGTTTCAGGTTAACTCCCAGTAAAGGGATTCCCGCAACAGATATAATCATGTCGGTATTCAGCAGGATTCCCTTATCCAGGATTCGATCCAGCAGGTCGTTAAGCGTCGCTTGGGGACTCCGGGTTGGCTCCATTGTAACTCTCTTACCCCTTTGACCGATTCGGTAATCCCCTGTTCTTCCTTTATTTCCTCAATGGCCAGGTCCAGTTCCATCAAGGCATTTCCTAACCTCTCTATCTCCTCACCGGTTAAAACTCCGCTTTTAATCCTTTCACGGGCCTGGTGTTTCAAAGCGTCCCTGATGATTTCCACCAAAGCCATAATCAGCCCCAGCAAACCGTGTTTCAAATTATCCTCATTAATATCCAGCGCCATTCGCTTTATCCCTTCCTTCCCCGAATCTACCGGAGTTTATCCAGCCGGATGCTCAAGATGTCGTGCCGCTGCTCTACCTTCACCCTGCCACTCACCGTGACCGAGGGAGGCACCTCAAAAACAACCACCATGTGGTCGTCTTCCTCAAAAACATCTATCAGGGGCTTCCCTCCTTCCCCTGCCGGGAGAGAGCCGTCTTCTGCAAAGTCCGACAGCCACCAATGAAAAAGCACCTTTTCCCCGGTCACCGGGTCGATCCTGGATTTGCTGAATTCCGGTTAGAGGCTGCCGAGGATTCTCACCGCAGCGGGATTCATTACCTCCTTTAACCTGCATAAGACCTCCATATCGCCGGAGGCTCCGATAAAATCGGTCAGTTCGGAAAGCCTGGCATGTCTTTGGTCCCGAAGGTACCAGAATATTTTTCTGCTCTTCTCGTCCAGGGCCTCTAGGAATAGGCTTAAATCCCCTTTTGATCTGTTTTTCCCCCGGGGTCTCTCCATCCTCATCCACCTCCCTCCCCAGGCTCTTTCACGAAATGTCATTTATCATTTCTGACGGACAGGAGCTGCAATTCTCTGCATCCCTTCCAGTTCCTTCTCTTTTAGCTTCATTTCAGCTTTCGCGCTGATCCATCCGCACCACGGGCAGCACTCATTCAGCAATTCCTCTCTGCTCACTTCTTTTCCGCACTGGGGACATGTTTCCACACCGGCCTGGGCTTCCTTCCACGCTGCGGTTTAATAATTCGTTCCCGAAGGAAATAAAACCCCTGTTCTTTTTTATCATGAACAGGGGCTTTACTATTTCCTGTCTTAACCTTCTACGCCACCATTTCTGCCAGTTTCGCAAGAATCCTATTGCTTCTCTCGATAAATCTGGTCATTGCCTCCGAATCCAGCTGTTTGTGGCTTATCATGGCTAAATCGTAGATCTGTTCGCAAATCATTTTGGTGTCTTCCTTCTTATCCTCCTTGTCCTTCAAGCTTAAGAGCAGCCGTATCAAGCTGTTCTTTTTGTTCAGGACAAGGGTCTGCTCCTCCGGGAACATTCCTTTCATGTCCATGCCTCCGAACATCCTGCTCATATCCTGCATCCTTCTGGACTGCTCGGATAATAAAATCATTCCCGGTATGGCCTCTGTTTTCAGGTTTTCAACCTGCACCTTCAGACTGTCGTTCTTCAGGGCACCCTTAAACAGTTTTTCAAGGCTTTCCCGCACTTCCTTTGCCCATTCCTTATCGCTGTCTTCTTCTGCTTCCTTCATGGTATCCGACAAATCCGAGTCTACCCTGGCAAACTTTACCGTGTCCTCCTTTGATTCCAGGAAGGTTATAAAATGGCTGTCGATCATGGATGACAGAACGAGGGCCTCCATATCGTGCTCCTTAAACATCTTGATATACTGGGCCTGCTGTTTTTCATCCGTAACATAAAACACTTTGTTCTCGTGCTTTGACTTGCTGAGCTCAAGATATTCCTTTAAAGTTGTATAACCGCCGCTGATGGTCTTATAGATAATAATATCCTTCACTTTATCGTAAAATTTCGATTCCCGTATGCAGCCGTACTTGACAAAGGGATTAATATCATCCCAGTATTTATTATAATTCTCCCTCTCATTCTCATACAACGAGGTCAGCTTGTCCGCCACCTTTTTTGTGATGTGGGCCGATATCTTGCTCACGTAACCGTCGTTCTGCAGAAAGCTGCGGGATACGTTTAAAGGCAAGTCAGGACAGTCCATTACACCTTTCAGCAGCATGAGGAACTCAGGGATCACTTCCTTTATATTGTCTGCCACAAAAACCTGGTTGTAGTACAGTTTGATCTGTCCTTCCGACGTCTCAAACTCATGTCTGAGCTTTGGGAAATACAGGATTCCTTTTAAGTTGAAGGGGTAGTCCATGTTCAAGTGGATCCAGAACAAGGGCTCGTTGAAGTCATAGAACACCTTCTTGTAAAATTCCTTGTACTCCTCTTCGGTACAATCCTTGGGGTTTTTAAGCCATAAGGGGTGAGTATCGTTCAAGGGAGCCGGCTCTTTATCCTTGTCCTCTTTTTTTGCGCACTCATCCTCCAGGAAAATCTCGTAAGGGAGGAACGAGCAGTACTTCATCAATACCCCTCTGACCTTATATTCATCCAGAAACTCAAGGCTGTCCTCCGCCATAAACAGGGTAACCGTGGTCCCCCGTTGGGCCCGGTCCGAAGGCTCCATCTCATAATCCACTCCCCCAGTACTGATCCACCGCACAGCCTCCGCACCCTTGCGAAAGGAAAGGGTATCGATCTGTACCTTTTCAGCCACCATAAAAGCTGAGTAAAAGCCAAGACCGAAGTGACCGATGATCTGCCCTTCATCTGCTTTATCCTTATACTTTTCAAGAAAATCCTTTGCCCCCGAAAACGCAATCTGGTTGATATATTTTTTTACTTCCTCATCCGTCATTCCTATGCCGTTGTCCACTATGCTAAGGGTCTTTTTGTCCTTGTTCACCACCACTTTAATAACATACCGCGCATTGGCGTCCACGTCGGCTTCCCCTATAGCGGCAAGTTTTTTAATTTTGCTGATGGCATCACAGGAATTGGAGACCAGTTCTCTTAAAAAGATATCTTTATCGGAATACAGCCACTTTTTTATAATTGGAAAAATATTTTCGGTTTGAATGGAAATATTTCCGCTTTCTCGATCCATTTCTTTAAATCCTCCTAAATCCTCTTACTCTAGTTGAAAAGGAACTTCACCGCATATGGTTTTTCCTCCATTAATATATGATACAACTCGTCCTTCAAAAATGTCAAGAGAAAATTAGCACTCCACTCAAGAGAGTGCTAATTTTGCGCTGGGCCAGGGAAGGGCTCTTTGCCACATTCCGACTCCTGCACCATTCTCCGTCATGTCTCTTCCTTCCCTGCATCCCTGCTGCTCAAGCCTTTCTCTTTCGGGTCTTCCCTTTTCACGTCAAGCAAATCCAGGAGGAATATGAATAGCGGAATACCGATGACCAGGCCCCACACCCCTATCAAATGCTCTGAAACGATGAGCACAATAAAGGTAAAAAAAACGGGCAGGTTTGTCTTATATGAATAAAGCTTTGGATTTAAAAAGTAGCTTTCCAGTGCGTGCAGGATTACAACCATTATCAGCACATACAAAACCATGTTGAATCCACCCACGCTGAATCCCAGTATGGTAAGGGGGATCAGGGAAATGATCACTCCGGCCACCGGAATCAAGCCCAGGATGAAGATCATTGCCGCGATAAAGGGCAAATACGGGAAACCCATAATTGCCAAGGCTATTACCGATAATATGCTGTTTAGAAGGGCGATTAAGACCTGCGCTTGAAGCACCTTTCCAAAAGAATCCAGAAATCTTTTGCCGAAGTATTGAATCTCCTCATAAAAAACTGCGATTTTGCTGCTTTTAAATCCTGCAACAAAGTTGGTAATTCTGTTTTTTTCAAGGAGAAAAAACAAGCTGAGCACAAGGGAAACGATCAGATCAAACCCTATTTTGCTTATGTCCTTAATGGATTTGAACAGGATGCCGGCACCTTTGCCGATATATTCGGCTTTGTCCAACTGCTTTATAAAAGCGACAATATATTCGGCAATGGGATTGCCTTCAGGGTTATTATAGAGATGGATGGTTTGCTTTAAAATGATATTGCTTTCGTAGACCAGCACAGGCATATAGTTATATAAAAAAAATACAATAATGGCTAAAAAGGCTAAAAAGAGCAAAACAATCATTACCTTCTGCTTGATTTGAATAATTTTTTTCAGCTTTAAAACCAGAAATCCCTGTACGCTGTACAGGAGGAAGGTGAAAATAAACGTCAATAAAAACATGTTCAACATATCCCTCATAATATACAAGAGCAGCCCCAGTACTGAAAGTACGATTATTCTTCTTGTTATGTCCCTCTTCATTATCTCATGTAAAAATTGCATAAGCCCGCCTTCTCTCCTTTATAGTAAAGCGTATACAGGGTGCCGATATAAAAACTAATTCGTAAAAAATACAGTGCAGATTTATTTCTTAGTGCAGATATATTTCTTATTGTAACATTTTTAATAATACAAAGCAAAAGGGGATTCTGAATAACCGGTTCAAAATCCCCTTAATTTTCTATTTGCCAACTTCTATCTTCGTCAGGACCTTCTGACCGTATTCGTTTTTCACATAGGTGAATATGACGTTGTCATCTTCATTGAGAGCTTGTATGGCAGAGCTTAAGCTTTCATTGTAGATGTACGCTTCCGGCTTTCCGTCGGCAACAATCTCAACCGAATGGCCGTCTATTTCCCCCACATATTTTCCACTTGCTTTGATGGAACTGTCATTTCCGGTTCCTGCGGCGGTGCCGTCCGTGTTCCCCGTACTTTCCCCCGGCTGTCCTCCCGCTTCAGTAGTATGATTGACGGCATTGTTGACGGTAACCTCCCGTCCCTGGGTGCTCGATTGCACCGCAGTACTTTTTTTAATTGGACTGCAGGCTGCTAAAACCGCCACAGCCGCCAAAATGATTAAAATCAGCGCCAGCTTCTTCATCCAGGTCCTCCTCCCTTCCCACCGGATATAATTTCTAAATTTTTCTTAAGCTCCCGGACTATCTTTCCTCCCTGAAATAAGGCTCGCCCAGCCCTTTTGGCGGTGCGTTGTCCTTTGACCTCCTCAGGGATATGGCTATCAGTACCAGAATGGTCACCACATAGGGAAGCATGTCCAGTATATACTGGGACAGCCTTATATTGAACTTTTGCAGCCGGAAACCTATAATATCAAGCCCTCCGAAAAAGTAGGAGCCCAGGAGCACCTTATAGGGATTCCAGGTTGCAAAGATAACCAGAGCCACGGCAATCCACCCTCTTCCCGCCGTAATGTTCTCCTGCCATGCAGGCACATACACCAGGGACAGGTATGCCCCGCCAAGGCCGCACAGGGCTCCGCCTATGAGGATGTGCAAATACTTGTACAGCGAAACATTGATCCCCGCCGCATCCGCTGCCGCGGGATTCTCTCCCGTAACCCTCAAGTTTAAGCCCTTTCTCGTGTGGTATAGGTATATGCCTGAAAGAATAATAACAATATAGCCCAGATAAACCAGCAGGTCCTGGTTGAACAGGATCTGGCCTACATAGGGAACATCGGCCAGCAGAGGCACCTTAACGGGCTTGAAAAAGTTCTTCACAACGTTCGGCAAAACCTTTCCGGCCAGCTTTTGACCGATGAAACCCGCAACACCGCTGCCAAAGATGCTCAGCACAAGCCCCGTTACCGTCTGATTTGCCCTCAGGGTGACGGTAAGAAAGGCAAAAATCAATGCTCCCAGGCTTGCCGCAACCACCGCGCCCACTAAAGCCAGTACCGGGTTTGAGGTGGAAAGACCTATCTGAAAGCCAAAAACCGCCCCCATAAGCATCATTCCTTCCACTCCCAGATTAAGATTCCCGGATTTCTCGGTAATAGTTTCTCCCAGCGTAGCGAACAAAAGAGGAGTCCCTGCCTGAATGGCCGCGGTCAAAAACGATACAAGCATCCTTATGCTCCCTCCTTTTTTGTTTTTAAGGGGTGCTCATTTTTGAACACCAGTCGATACTGTATGAAAAACTCACTGCCCAGCACAAAAAACAAAATTGTCCCCTGTATAATCTGGGCCGCCGCCTGGGGAATCTGGAATGCGGACTGAATGTAGGCGCCTCCCTGGAGAAGAGCGGCGAAGAGAAAAGATACGATAAAAATTATGGGTGCCGAAAGCTGACCCAGCCAAGCGGTAATGATGGCGGTGAACCCAACCCCTCCCGTCACTTCAACCGCCAGGGTGTTGTTTACGGCGGAAGCCTGGATCATTCCCGTAAGGCCGCATATGCCTCCGCTGATAAAAATCGCTGTCAGTATGATTTTTCTTACATTCATTCCCGCATACCGGGCCGTGTTTTCGCTTTCTCCTATGACCGATATCTCGTAACCCTTCTTGGTGCGGTTGATGAAGACATAAACCGCAGCTATAAGGATAAGAGTTATGATCCACCCTATGTGGATGCCGAAAACCTTTGGGAGAATGGCATTGTCAGAAAAATTTGCCACCTTGGGGAACCCGAAAGAGGCCGGATCCTTCCATGGTCCATACTGCAGGTATGTGACCCACTTTAGCGCAATATAGTTCATCATCAATGTAAAAAGAGTTTCGTTGGTGCCGAACTGAGCCTTAAAAAATGCGGGTATCAAAGCCCACAGGCCTCCGGCAATGATTCCCGCCGCAGCCATGATCAAAAGCATAAGGGGTTTTTGCATATCCCTGAAATGCAGTGCAAACAAGCTGGCCGCAAAAGCCCCCATAAAAATTTGTCCCTCCGCGCCGATATTCCAGAACTTCATTTTGAAGGCAATAGCAATTCCAAGGGAAGTAATGGTCAGCGGTATGGCCTTTATAATGATTTCTCTAAACCTGTAAGAGGAACCGAAAGCGCCCTTAAGCATGGACAGGTATACATCCACAGGATTTCTCCCCAGGGCAAAAATAAATACGGCTGCCGCCACGAGGGCCAGAACAATGGCTGCCGCCCTGATGGCTATCGCTTTCTTTTTGGACAATTCAGCCCTCTTGACTATACGGAAAATCATAGGCCACCCCCAATACCGTCCGATATCGCTTCCCCTGCCATCATCAGTCCCAACTGCTCTTTGGTTGTGTCCCTGGCATCGACTATTCCGGTAATCCGGCCTTCACAGAGCACCATGATGCGGTCGCACAATTCCAGCAGCACGTCCAGGTCTTCTCCAATGTACAGAATCGCTACATTTTTCAACTTTTGTTCATTGAGAAGGTCATATATGGTGTAGGAAGAGCCGATATCCAGTCCCCTCACCGGATATGCCGTAATCAGGAGATGAGGGTTAGACTCGATTTCCCTTCCCAGGAGCACCTTCTGGATATTCCCTCCTGAAAGCAACTTCACCGGATAGTGCACGCCGGGAGTCTTTATATCCAGCTTTTTAACAAGCTGTTCCGCCTTTTTTCTCGCAGGCCTTCTATCAATTAAAAAACCTTTTTGGTTTTGATATTCCTTTAGAATAAAATTGTCCACCATGTCCATGGAAGCCACCAGACCCATGCCCAGTCTGTCTTCCGGTATAAAACTCATGCTGATGCCCATTTTTATAATTTCCCGGGGATTTTTTCCGACGATGTTTTCCCCTTCAAACAGGATTTCTCCCCCCGCTACGGGATAAAGCCCCGCGATGGCTTCACAGAGCTCTCTCTGACCGCTGCCTGCTACGCCGGCGACGCCGAGAATTTCACCGGCGCTTAATTCAAAGCTGATATTGTCCAGGGCATGTCTTTTATCCTCATTCAGAACGGTAAGGTTCTTCACCTGGAGAGCCGGTGACCTGGGATTTTTTTCAATTCTCTTAATAGACAGGTCAATGGGCCTTCCAACCATCATCTCGGTCAATTCCCGGATATTGGTTTCATTTTTGTTCACCGTACCCACCGTTTCTCCCCTGCGCAGTACGGTGATACGGTCGCTGATCTCCATTACCTCGTTGAGCTTATGGGTGATGATGATCACAGCGCAGCCCGCGTCTTTCATTTTCCTCAAAATATCAAAAAGCCTTTTCGTCTCCTGGGGTGTTAAAACCGCTGTGGGTTCGTCCAGGATCAGTATGTCGGCGCCCCTGTACAGGACCTTTATTATTTCCACCGTCTGCTTTTCACCTACAGACATGTTGTAAACCTTTTTGTCGGGGTCGATTTCAAGCCCGAATTTTTCGGATATATCCTTGATTTTGCGGGATAGGTCCTTGCTCCCGATAAAAAAGCTTCCTTTTTGTCCCGCAATAATATTTTCCTTCGCCGTAAGCACCTCCACCAGTTTGAAATGCTGGTGGATCATCCCAATGCCTGCTTTTATGGAATCCTTCGGAGAATTAAAGTGGACTTCCTTTCCGTCAATAAAAATAGAACCGCTGTCAGGGGAATAAATCCCTGACAGCACGTTCATCAAAGTACTTTTGCCTGAGCCGTTCTCACCCAGAAGGGCGTGAATCTCACCTTTACAAATGTTTAGGCTTATATTGTTGTTTGCCGTAACGGCACCAAACGTTTTGGTTATGCCCCGTATTTGAATAAAAGCCCGCCTATTCACCCAATCACCCTTATTTGCTCTCTATTTTTCCTTCTACGCCCTGCACGAACCACATCATGCTGAGCACATCCTGGTCGGTCAATGCCTTGCCCGCTTCGACCTTAACAGCTCCGGACTGGTCTTTGATAGGACCGCTGAATACATTAAAGGAGCCGTCCAGCATTTTGCTTTTAACCGCTTCCACTTTCTCTTTAGCGCCTTCCGGTGCTACGGATGTCAGCGGTCCCAGGTCAACCACACCGTCCTTCATAGTCCCCAAATAGCTTGAAGCTTTCCATGTCCCGTCCATTATGGCTTTAACCTGCTCCACATAGTACGGACCCCAGCGGAATACGGGAGCGGTCATGTATGCTTTGGGAGCTGCCTGGGGATTGTAAATGTCATATCCGATAGCCCATACGCCTCTCTGCTCCGCCGCAATTTGGGGTGCAGGCGAGTCGTTATGCTGTGCAAGCACGTCGCAGCCCTCGTCCAGAGCAGCAATGGCGGCATCTTTTTCCTTGGCGGCGTCAATCCAGGTGTGGGTCCATTTTACAATGACTTTTGCATTCGGGTTGACAGACTGCACTCCCAGGGTAAAGGCATTGATGCCGGAAATTACTTCAGGTGTTTCATATGCAGCCACATAGCCTATTTTATTAGCTTTTGTCTTCATGCCCGCAACTATACCCGACAGGTACCTGGGCTCATTGATCTTGCCGAAATAGTTGGACATGTTTTCTGCCATTTTGTTTCCCGAGCAGTGGAAGAACTTAACATTGGGATACTGTTTTGCAACCTTTTCCGTCGGGTCCATAAAACCGTAACTGGTAGTAAATATTACGTTGCATCCCTGGTCAATCAGGTCGGTGATGGCTTTTTCACATTCCGGGCCCTCAGGTACGTTTTCCCTGTAGAGAGTTTTTACTCCCAGCTTTTCTTCCAGGTATTTCCTTCCCTCGTCATGAGCCTGGCTCCATCCACCGTCATTGGCAGGTCCCACATAAATAAACCCGACCTTTACATCCGTTTTCGCGTTCGTGCTTGCAGCAGGCGCCTTATCCGTCGAAGTACCCTCCGTTTTGGCAGCGGGTGCCTGTGAACCACCACAGCCGGCAAGTACCAGTGACAGCATCATAACCAGTGCGACCACCGAACTAATAACCTTTTTACTCATTTGACTTCCCCCTTATAAAATATGTTTTCTATTTTTTTATCTGAATAAACTGTATAGATACCGCACCTCAGAATTAAATTTTTCCAGCTGCTCCGGCGTCCTTCATGCCGATTGTTTCCCAACCGGTTATTTTAAGGTTTAAAGTGCGTTATCTCTAAATAAGCAGCTTTTCAGAATTCGTCCTCCTCAAATTCAATCTTTCCGCTGTCCATGGATTTAATGATGGCCAGCGAATGGATGCGGATCCCCTGACTGCGCAAAATTTTTCCGCCTTCCTGGAAGCCTTTTTCTATGACAATCCCCACTCCTACCAATAACGCATTTGCCTTTCCAATGATGTCCTTAAGCCCCAAAACCGCTTTCCCGTTTGCCAGAAAGTCATCTATGATGAGGACACGGTCCTCCGGTCCGATATATCTCTTTGAAACCCTGATTTTATAGGTTTTACCCCTTGTGAAAGAATACACTTCGCTCTCATAGGTTTCCCCGTCAAGGTTTTTGGACTCCGTCTTTTTGGCAAATATCACGGGAACGCCGAAGTACTGCGCCGTAATACAGGATATTCCTATTCCGGAGGCTTCCACCGTCAGAATCTTTGTGATCTTTTCATCCTTGAACATCCTTTTAAACTCTTTGCCCATTTCATTGAGCAGCTGGACATCAATCTGATGATTCAGGAAGCTGTCGACTTTTAAAATATCTTTGCCTATGACCTTGCCGTCTCTTTGTATCCTCTGCTTAAGCAGCTCCATCCAGCAGCCTCTCCCATCCATGTAAAACATTGTGAACTACACCAGAAAACTCCCATCTTTAAATAAAGTTGGGAGTTTAACACTGCAGACATGAAAACAACCGGACACACAGTTGCCTGCTTGTCCATAGTTGTCCCACACACCCGCTAAACACCCGTAGTCGGACTATTTACGGTAGTCCGGTAGAAACTTCCAGACCCTATCTCTAAAAATATACGAGCAAACATTTCTATAGCTTTTTCAAATAATGTTCGGATTTCTGAATAAAATTATTGTATCTTAGACAGCTTTAAAAATCAAGAATTATATGAGAGAATTCCATAGAATTTTATGTTTGTTTTATCAATGCGGTATGGTTTTCGACAATTCTGCTGTTTTTCAGTATACGCCGTCCTATTTGAAAATCCGGTCCTTGTATTTATCCAGCCGCACCAGCAGGATGTAGCCCAGAATATAACACGCCGCTGCCTCTCCTACGGCTACCCAGAGCATGGTTTCCAGCAAGGGCAGGTTATACTCGTAGCTGAGGGTGGCCCCCACGATGATCCCGTTCAGGATAACCGGGGGGAGCGGTACGAGATACTTTTTCGGCATTTTATAAGACAAAAATGCCGCCGCAAGGGTGGCCAGGCTGCCAAAAATGATGTCCAGCATTCCCACGCCTCCAAAAATATTGGCGATGACGCACCCTATGAACAATCCCGGAATAGCCGCAGGGGTAAACGCAGGAAGGACGGTGAGGGCTTCGGATACCCTGACTTGAACCTGCAAATAGCTTATGGGTGCAAACAGAATGGTCACTGCCGCGTACAGCGCGGCAATGATTGCCGCCTGGGCCAAGAATATCAGTCTCTTTCTCATTTTGTTTTCCATAAGGCAAGCTCCTTTTCAAGTTTTTTTGCATTTAATCTTTCAGTCCCATACCCTTACCCGTCAAAAGGCAGCAACAAAAAAAGGCAGACCTGCCCCTTTATGAAAAACGATTCCGTAGTTTTGTTTATAGACAGGATGGTTTCGAACTGTCTTATTAAGTTTTAAATGAATTATAACATCCCTTTATTCTATTTTCAACAATACCTTTATATTCCTGTAATTCCTTAATACCTCAATGGTGCGTATTTGCATGCGGCTATACTATTCCGGTTGCCTGCGGAATATATATGCACTATGAAAACTCATTTGGCAAAAAGGCGGGCAGGAAAAAAGCGCAAATACGGCGAAAAACTCCGGAAATTGCTTCCCGCAATAGGTGCAATCTTGCTGCTGGCCCTGTTCCTGAAGTGTTTTAACGGAATAGATACCGTTCAAAAAAAGAGGGAAGCCAGATCCCGGTCCTATATCATCAATGAGTACTTTTTAAAGGAGCAGGCAGATTCCCAGCCGGTCCAAAGGGATATTTTGCTGAGGGACCTGATGTTGACGCAGTTGGGGAAACCCTATGGGTACGAGAAGGAAGGGCCTGATTCCTTTGACTGTTCCGGGCTGGTAAGATATATTTATTCAAAGTTGGGCATAAGCCTTCCCAGGACCGCATACGAACAGTCGGAAAGCAGCCTTGTGGTCCAAAAAAGCGAATTAAGGTTCGGGGATCTGGTCTTCTTTTCGGCGGATGGAATAAACATCACTCATGCGGGCATATACATCGGCGGAGGGTATTTCATGCATGCCCCTAAAACCGATGATGTCGTTAAAATCAGCCGGATGGATTCCGGTTACTATTCTAAAACATATAAAAAGGCGGTACGGGTGATTGATCCGCCTTAATCCTACTTTCTTTCAAACAAAAGCCTGAATTTAAAGAGGCCCTGTCTATGAAATCCTATAGGCCACTAAAAGGAAAAAAACATGATATCATTTTATCGTTGCAGTCCTTACCGCCACTGGATTATAATGTACTTGCCAATGCATTCTATGGAGGTCTGTAAAAATGCTGAGACTTACTATACCCGGGCGAAGTGAACTTTATGTGGAGAATGTCGTCTTTGATTTCAACGGTACCCTGGCCACGGACGGAAAACTGTCCCCTTCGGTCAGAGAAAAAATCGCACGCTTAAAGGCTGAACTCAATGTATTCATCCTATCGTCAGATACCTATGGCACTGTGGCAAAAGAATGCAGGGACCTGGGGGTCAGCGTTTCCACCTTAAGCGGGGAGCACTGCAGCACACAAAAAAAGAATTTTGTAAGCGCCCTTGGACCTGAGAAAACTATCTGCATTGGAAACGGCGCGAACGATATCGGAATGTTTCAGGTATGCGCCCTTTCCATCATCATCATAGGAGCGGAAGGGTGTTCAGCCAAAGCCCTGGTTGAAGCGGACATAGCGGTCAGGGATGTTGAAGAAGCCTTGGATCTCCTGTTCAATCCTAAAAGGATTACGGCCACACTGAGAGAATAGCCTTTTTAATAACATCAAATAGATGTTAAAAACATTAACATAATTGAAGCAGGATTCATATGATGAAAAAGGATATTGAAGTTCTCTAGGAGGTCGGAGTACTATGGCAGATGACAGAGGTGGCTTTGGTTTTGGTTTCGGGATCTGGTGGATTTGGATAATTATCATTATCCTTCTTCTGTTCTGCTGCGGGGGGTTTGGTTTCGGCTGGGACCCCAAAGACTAACAGACATCGAACAAATGGAATAAAATGATATAAGTTGCATGATTCTCCCCTTCGTTATACGCCGGGGAGATTTTTTATTTCATGGAGAAATAACATAATCTCTGGTTTAACTCTTTCTTTTCAAAATAAATTACGAATATTTCAAAAATTATTGTATCCATACCACCCTTTTTAATGTAAAGCATATAATACTAACATAATAGAATAGAAAAGGAGAATAAAACAATGCTTTCACTGCCATTAACCGGACTCGCGCTTGCGGGAAGTACATTACTGTCAAAATATTATAGATATTCTTCGAAAAACAAAGGTAAGACACAATTCAAGCGGAATACCCACAAAAAACGCATGAAAATCAAACCCTCAAGAGCGGTCAACCCTTTTCGACCCCTGTACAAGGGTTTGAAATCGGCACTGTCACAAATTGCAAAAATAACTGCCAGGGAAGATTACAGCACCGTTATAAAAGATTTTCTTCCAAGCGGTGCAGCGCTTCTAAAACCAAGATACCCTTTGAATTCCAAAGAAATCCAGCTGGCAGACCTTGACGGCGATTCGGTGAAAGAACTGGTTGCTTCCTTCAAGCACAACAATGAAATTAAAACCGTTATCCTGAAAAAGGAAAAGGAACGCTGGCATAAGGCGGCCGAAATCAGCAACCCCGGGTACAATGCCATCCACTTCAGGGATACCATCAGCATTACCGGGGAAGGTAAAAGGCAGCTGCTGTTAGGACTGACGTCAAATGAAAAACTTCCAACCCTCTACGGATATGATTTCAGCAATAACGGTGCTGATAAAATATTGGACCGTACATACAAAAGATTTGAACTTTTAAGAGCACCTCAAAGGAAAAGCATTCCCGCCAGAGCACAACTGGCGGTCTGGAACAAAAACGATACCGGAGGCTACGATATTGATGTGCTGCACTGGAAGGACTCGCAGCTCCAGCCGCAAAAAAACATTTCCACTTATTACGCCAACAGTGTGGTACCGTATTATGCACGGAAAATAAGGCAATCACCTTACGACCCCTCTCTCTGGTATAACTTTGCCGAAGCCCTGTCAAAAACAGGTTTGCGAAGGGATACGCTGATTGCCATTAATGTTGGAATGAGCCAGGCTCAAGATGCTTCTCTCAAGGAAAAATTTCTGGAGTTACGGAGTAAAATCGTTTAGCTGTGCAGCCTTATCCGCGGCGCTCCGCAGGGTTCCTGCGGCAAAAAAGCGGAAAGAAGGGATTCAGGTGTGCCCAATTCCTTCTTTTCGCTTCACAGACATGTTTCATTATTTCACCGGCCCAAGAAATGAATGCCTCCCATCTTTCGAACCAAAATATGAACCGGGATATCTCCATACTGACAGACACGTACAGGCTGACTGCATTCACATTCAAAGCTTAACACCTTTTGGCAGTCCTTGGCCGATGCCTCTACCCATTATCCTCCAGGCATTTATGTTCCTCCTTTTATGACAGGATCACAGACAATCAGGTTTTTGGGGATTATGCATTAATTTGATTTGAAGGAGCTGCCGATTTCCTCGCTAATGCTAAGAATGTGACCACCATCATTATTCCATAGCAGACTAATCCCGACCAATACTGGAATCTCATCGAAGTTATTCCCATTGCTCCCATTACAGCTGCATAAATGAAAGCGGAAAGGAAGCCGCCTATATTCATTCCCGCCATCATAAAGGACATGGCCATAGGAGATTTGTCGGGAGTAACGGCACCGCCAACAGCCATCATTATTGCAGTCATGACAAAGGTGTTTCCTATACCTAAGAGTGCTTCAGCGCCTGCAAACATTATGAAGTTGCTTCCGGTAGCCATCAGAAGCTGCGAGCAGCCTATTATTATAAATCCAAGCGGAATACATTTGAAGCTGATTGCTCCAAAGATTTTTCCAAAAACCATTCCTGTTACCATTCCGCCTATCGTCATAAGAATAATAGCTGTACCAGCCATTGCAGGATTCAGTCCCATCTGCTGGAAGATAGTCGAAATATTCGTAAGAGAGGGGTAAAATAAAATCGTGGAAATCATCATTACTAAAGACCAGATCCATACTGGTGCAGGCATGCCACCCGATGCTTTAGGTGCGCCAGCTGCCGGCGTGCCAGCAGGCATTTCGGGCTTTTGAGGTTCCGGAAGGAAAATCGCTACTATTATCAATATTATAAGTGCAATGCCATGTATCAGGAAAGGTAAGCTCCAATGCATTGTTGCCAGGACTCCTCCGAGTAATGTGATCACCATTCCTCCTACGTTACCGACAACACCGTTTAATCCCATGATGTTTGCCTGTTTTTCAGGAGCAACCAGGTTGAATACCAGTGCGCCTCCCAACGGCATCATAAGTCCCAAACCAATTCCGAACACTGCCCTTGCAACAAGGATCATCGCCCAATCCTTCATCCAGTATGGAGCCATACCGCCTAAGGCTAACAACAGTAAAGAAATATACGTGACCGTCTTATATTTCAGGACTTTACCGGTAATAGCTCCTCCTATAACAGAGAATGGCACTGCAATAAGGGAAGGCAGTGTCGAAACCAGCATCAAGCTAGTAAAGGGTACATCCGGGAATGCATTTCCTATTGCCTGGATTGCAGGTGTGATGGCACCTATTATTTGAGCTATAAAGCCAAGTGAAAGTATAGCAAATACGATTGCTGACTGCCTCTTTTGATTCATTCGCCTTCATCCTTTCATTTTTCAACTTATGATTACTAGCTTTTACTAAATTACCAAGGAACTGTCTTCATAGAATAATGCTTTACGTGATGAAGATATTCTTCTTTTTGCCGCACAAACCATATCAAAATGCTCTGATTATAATAGAATAAATGTGGTAGCGGGGTACTGTTGCCATAATTTTGCACCAATACCCCACTACGCATAGTATAAAAATGTAAAAAATTCCATTAACGGTTACTGCCATTTCTTTAAAGCAATAAACCCGGTCTACTTACCCAATGTTGCCAAAATGATTGCTTCTACATTTTCTCTCTTGGCATTTGCAGGCACACCACAGCCTACCCCCATCATAAAGCCTGTATCGCCCATCAGATCGATCAGTCTTCTGGCCTCTTTATAACAATCATCGGGAGTTCCAACAGCTAAAAGTCCCGGAGGAATATTTCCTTCAATGCACATCTTGTCCCCCAATACCTTTTTCAAAGTCTCCATAGGAGTCAGATGGTCAGGATCGAATATGCACTGTGCTTTCGGGAATTCAGTGAAATATGGCAGGAAGCCGCTCCAGTCGGAATCGTTATGGAACCAAGTCTTGACGTTGATATCCTGCAAAGCGGGAACTAATTTTTGATAATATGGATGGTAAAACTGCTCATATACCTTTGCAGATATGAAGTCACTGCCAGCGCGGGTACCTCCAACAAAAAGATATGGGTTGTAAGGCCCTTTCTTTACAGTCTCTACGGTCTGTGCGATGGTTTCCTCATTCATTATTTCCAGGACGGCTTTCACCTTGTCCGGCATGCGGCGAATATCTTTGAAGAAATTTGTCATCTTGCGTGCACCGCTTAAAACCTCAAAGGAAGGCATAGGCATTGCACTGCCCATTCCTATACTGGTTTTCCCAAGTTCAGCAACCTTCTTCATGAGCTCTCCCATGTATTCCATGTCTGGCGGAGGCAAGCTTGCGGGATCAAAGCCTATCCTTTTGTACAATTCAGCCGTCAAGTACGCCCAGCCTTTATCAATGGCAACATCATAGTCTTCTTCGGTCATTGGACCTAATTCGTCAATATTCCAAATTGCATCCTCAGGAAGTTCGCGCCCTGGAAGTTTGATCTTGGCAAAATAACAAGCTGCAAAGGCCGCCAAGCCTGCTTCACTGGAAAAGCCGACCATAGGAGCTGAATCCATTTCCTCTATTATCGGTAGTTTATAAGCTTGTAAAGTCAGATCATCTATATACTTTGGTTTTCTGAACATATCAGCCAAAACTGCCTTGGGATCAATCCATTTGAAATATCCCTGTC
The DNA here is from genome assembly GCA_024655885.1 of Eubacteriales bacterium. Lineage (GTDB taxonomy): Bacteria > Bacillota > Clostridia > Acetivibrionales > JANLFN01 > JANLFN01. The sequence goes on from JANLFN010000007.1 coordinate 171,848, forward strand.
CCGAAAGGTTAATGGGTATCCTGTCGGGTTTCTCCATGTTTAAAGCGGCCATGATTCTTTTATTACGTATTTCAGTCATTTCTTGTGGCGTCATAATTATCACACCCCCATGTATTTTTTGGAATACTCTACAGTTTCCTGTGCGTTCTTGCAGACGTGGTCAGCTCCAACATACTTGCAGGTAGCTTCGTCAACAGGACCGCCACCTATTAATATTTTCAAGTCTTTACGAAGACCTGCTTTTTCTATGGATTGGATGCATTCCTTGATATTGTCGAATGCCGTGGTAAGAAGACAGGATATGCCTATTACCTTGGGTTGATATTGCTTGATTGCTTCTATATACTTTGCAGTAGGTACGTCAACACCAAGATCCACCACATGGAAGCCATTACTGCTCATTACGGTAGTAACAATATTTTTACCGATATCATGGATGTCATCGTAGATAGTGCCCATTACAAAAGTACCATATTTAGAGGTTGCTCCTTCTCCACCAACTCCTCCTAGCAGTTGGGAAGCTTCATTAAATATCTCTGCCGACATGATCAGTTCTGAGAGGAAGTATTCCTTCTCCTCGAATCGCTTTCCTACGGTGCTCATACCCTCTTGCAGTGCTGCAATGATATCCAGTGCAGGCACGCCCTGGCTCACCAAGGTTTTAACCTCAGATATTACCAGGTCTTCATCCAGATCTGCCATTGCGTCAATTAATTTCTTACTCATTGACCCTCCTCCTTATTTTTCATGATCAAGCTTTTTTAATTTCTAATGCTATTTGTTAATTTCTATTTGTTACTGACTTTGCCCTTTAGACATAATGTAGAAATTTTTATATGAGAATTACTATATTTTATACATTTATAATCAATATGATATATGAGATAATTATATGTTAATTATCTCATATATATAGATGACTGTATCTTATAATTATTCTTATGGAATGCTATAATAGAATGAGACCCAGGATATAAACATGAAATGCTCGTATTTAAATTAAAGTTGTCTAATGAATCATATTTAGTGAGGTCTTATGAAAACCAACATCAATTTTCTTACTGAAATATTAGCACCTTTTCAGCCGGTATATATTCAGATAAAGAGCGAGAATACAAATATCAGTGCAATAAAATTCTTAAGCGAGACGCAGTCAACATTTGAGCCTGATATCCTATATGTAGCAAGAGGCTTAATGGATCCAGGAATTTTTTCTGACCCTTATCTTTTGAACATAATTTGCATGGGCAGCGTTCCTTTACAAAATAATGATTCCTGGAACCCTAAATTAAACCTAATTGTATTAAAGGAAGATGTAGACATCTATAATGTTTTCAATGCAATCCAGGCTGCTCTTTCAAAAGAGCAGCAGTTGGATTTCTGGTCATCGAGATTTATCAGTTCCCTCGCGAGCGCTCAAAGCTTGCAAGATTTAATTGATACCGGATATGAAATGCTTGGAAACCCAATATACATTTCTGACGTTTATGGTAAGTGCATCGGAATGACAAATAATGTTGATGTTATTGATGATATAGTGTGGAATGAGCTCTCAACCTCAGGATACATTTCTCATGATACATTTGTTTTTAATACAAAAAACAATTTGGCTAAAATGATAGACAACAGTGATGAACCGTTTATTTGGCATGATTCATATACCAAATCCGGAAAAATCTATAGAAAAATCTTTAGAAAAATAAAAATTGAGGACAAACACAGGGGAACAGTGGCAATTGTTGAATATAACAAGCCTTTTAATGAATATGATCTCAAACTGGCTTCTCTTTTTTGCGATGTTGTTTCAGCTTATTTGCAGGAAAACGAGCTGCTGGATGATTCAATCCGAAAAATGTATGAAAGTATAATCGTAGAGCTGCTTTCCGAAAAAATAATTAGCAAAGAAATTATGGAAGAAAAAAGGAAAATGTTAAATTTTCAATCAAAAGCAACGCTATGTGCGGTTTCCATTGATTTATGTATGGCTTATGAACAAACAGAGCTTACACTGACTAACTTGTCCAGAATTATTGAAAAAAAGATAACAAACAGCAAGGCTATTGTATACAATAATATTATTTTCCTGCTTTTAAGTTCCAATAACAAAAAATATTTTTTTGAAAAGGAATTGAAAATTCTTGAAGAATTTATTAAAGGCAGACAAATTCAAGTAGGTGTAAGCCGTTTATTTCATAAATTTGAATACTTGTATCAACATTACATCCAGTCTGTCAAGGCATTGGAATTAGGCAAAAAGATCAATAAGGAAAAGCAAATCTACTTGTATGATGATTATTCCGTCTATCATATTATTGAAGATTTTTTGACAAAACGAGATTTTTTTGAGTTTTGCCATCCTTCACTTCTCGCTTTAATTGAATATGACAAACAAAATAACACTACATTTACGCATACATTATATACTTATATTAATTCTTCCAAAAGCATTTCTGATACCTCAAATATTCTTAATATCCACCGGAATACAGTTATTTACCAAATAAAAAAAATCAGTGATATTACGAATATTGATTTTGAAAACAGTAATGTTATTTTGCAGCTTCAAATTTCATTTAAAATGCTGGAGCTTTACAAGGCAAAGCAGACTCAGATTACTTGAATCAAGCAGAACATGTGCTATAATGTACATTAGATCATCTAATTGGACTTCCATAATGAATTAAATAGAACGGCAAATATAAACCCTATCACGCTTTCATGGCTTTATTGGAGGATCTTATGAAAACTGACATAAATTTTATTGCTCAGGTTTTAAGCCATTATCAAATTAGCCAAATCCAGATTAATGGAGAGTGTACAGATATAAGATCCATAGAATTTCTTACTGAGACACGAACTTCAATAGAGCCTGATGTACTTTATTTTGGACAAAGTGCTGCAATGAAAAAGTATTTACCATTGCAAAACACGTTAAATATGATTTTCCAGGAAGATCTCCCTAATGATTTTATGGATATTCCTAATCTAAACATGATAGTTCTTCCACGCAATTTAGATTTTTTAAGCATTTTTAATGAGGTTCAGGACGCGCTTATAAAAGAAAAGAAGTATAATTTATGGTCATATGAGCTACTAGCACAGTTAACTCATCATGAGGGAATAGACTCCATAGTTAAGATAGGTTATCAAATGCTCGGAAATCCTATATGCGTAACTGATCTGAGTTATAATACTATAGCAATCACAAGAGATAAAAATGTAGATGATGATCCTGTATGGAATGAACTTTATACTAAAGGATACTCAATTTATGATACATCTTCTCTTTATATAAATGCTGATTTGTACCACTTTAAGGGAAACTCTTTTCCACCTTTTTACTGGCAGGACACCGTTTCAAAATATAGGAAAATCCTATGCAGCATAGATGTAGGAAACAAACCTGCAGGTCATTTGGCTGTTATTGAATATGAAAAGCCCTTCGGAGATGATGATATTAAATTGGTATCCATCTTAAGAGAAGCATTGTCTGCTGAATTTCAAATTAATAAGAATATTTATTCTTCAGATGGGACCAGGCATAAAAGTATTCTGAGAGATATTCTTTCTGGGAAAACAAAGGATAAGGAATCAATTGAAGACAAAGGGCAGTTATTGAAATTTCCATTGAATGTAGATATGTATGCCATAACAATTAAACCTGGCGATGTTTCCATAATACCCGGCGATTCTTTGGAATATTTATGCAATACTTTAGAAAATTTAATCAGCAACAGCAAAACAGTTGCATATGAAGGCAATGTTTTTATGCTGGTATACTGCAATAAAACAAGAAATCTATTTAAAGAAGATTTTCAAATATTATACAAATTTCTCCTGGAAAATAAAATGAAAGCAGGCGTCAGCCGTTGCCTATACAGTCTTGTAGACTTACGGGCACATTATTTACAGTCGCTTCATGCGTTAAGGCTGGGAAAAATACTCAAAGATAAAAATGCGATTTACTTTTATGAAGATTATGCCATATTCCATATGATGGAGGCTGGTTCAAGTCAGGGAAAACTGCAGGAATACTGCCATCCCTCATTATTATCACTTATGGATTATGACAGGCAAAATAATACTTCATTTACTAAAACCTTGTATGAATTCATAAAAAATTCTTGCAGTATTGCCGATACGGCAAATATTCTTAAAATACACCGTACTTCCCTGATTTACCGTTTGGAGAAAATCAAGGAGATCATGAATGTTGATTTAAACGATAACAATATTCTGCTTCTATTGCATCTTTCACTTAAAATGGTTGAATACTCAGATAGAAACATTAATTTACTGGGTTTTAATACTGTGAATTTTTACAAATAAAAACTAATTTTGTTAATTATAAGGGATATTGTGTGATTTCCAAAGCAATATTTTATCGACTTGCGTTTTTTCAATATAAGCTTAAAATCGGAAAAGGGGCAAATGATAAAAAAGTGGAAGCAGAAAATGGCTGGCGTCTAAAGACACCAGCCATTTAGTTGAGTATGAAGAAGATTTTTATATTCTCACATAATCTGAATTGTATTGCATCGAATGCAATGGTCAATACGCTAGGGCAGATTTACATAAACATTTTTCTTAAATCCACTATCTGCAATGGTTTCGGCTATAATATATCCTACCCGCATTTGGAAAACCCGCAGTTCCTGCACACCACGCAACCGCCCTCATGCTCCACCGGCCTGCCGCATTCCGGGCAGGTATTAACCGCGGATAAATCCGTATCATCCTCGTGTTTTCTGTCAGGATTCACATCATATTCAGAGAAATTATTAGCTGTGGGTCCGGGAAAATTTCTCTCATCCATGTAGGCCAGTTCTGTAGATATTTCCTCGTCATCCTTCCCGTTTTGGAGCCTCATTACCTTTTCAATCAGCCTTCCGATGGCATCCGGGCACGACATTACCTTCAAGCCCTTTTGCCGTATTGTAGACGGGCATCGGATGCCTTTCAACTGTTCCACAATGGCTTTGGCATCGATCCCCGACCTTAAGGCAATAGACACAAGCCTGCTTGTAGCTTCCGACTGAGACGGGCACCCTCCGGCACGGCCTGTGTTGGTAAATACTTCACAAATGCCATGCTCATCATAGTTCACTGTTATATACAGGTTTCCACAGCCTATCTTTACTTTTTCGGTAAAGCCTGTAGTTATGTCCGGCCTTACCCTGGGTTCAATCCGCCTATTCCTGCCTTCATTTTCACTGCCCGTCTGGGTTTCTTCCTTGCCTGCAACCTTACCGATGTTTAACACCTGCATATCCCTGCTGCCGTCACGGTAGAGAGTAACTCCTTTGCAGTAAAGCTTATATGCCTGTTCAAAAACAGCCCTGACATCTTCCCTGGTTGCCTCATGCCTCAGATTAACCGTTTTTGAAACCGCATTATCGGTATATTTTTGGAACGCAGCCTGCATTTTCACATGCCAGTCCGGGGATATATCATGGGCCGTCACAAAAATATTCTGCACGGATTTCGGGATTTCAGGAAAATCCTTTATTGTTCCCTTCTTGGCTATACGCATCATCAGTTCATCCGAGTAAAATCTACCTGCCATGGCAACCTCTTTGAATAACGGGTTTACCTCAATGAGCTCATCATTATCCATCACGTTTCTAATGTAGGATATGGCGAACAGGGGCTCTATCCCGCTGGAAACGCCCGCAATTATGCTCAAGGTACCGGTAGGGGCAATGGTCGTCGTTGTGGCATTGCGTATTCTGATACCTTTCTCCTTGTATATGCTCCGGTCATAATACGGAAAAACACCCTTTTGCTCCGCTAGGCCCACGGATGCCTTCCTTGATTGGTCCTGTATAAAATTCATCACCTTTTCCGCAAGGTTTACGGCCTTCTGGGAATTGTACGGTATGTTCAATTTGCAAAGCATATCGGCCCATCCCATAACTCCCAGTCCGATTTTTCTTGTACCCCTTGTCATTTTTTCAATCTCGGGCAGGGGATAAATGTTCACATCAATTACATTATCAAGAAAATGTACGGCTTTTTCCACCGTGGCTTTCAGCTTGTCAAAATCCACCTCCGACCTACCGCCGCCATCGTTTTTAATCATAAGGCTTAGGTTTATGGAACCCAGATTGCAGGCCTCATAGGGAAGCAACGGCTGTTCCCCACAGGGGTTGGTGCTTTCTATGGTACCCAGCTCCGGTGTCACATTGTCCTTGTTCAGTCTGTCTATAAATATAATTCCTGGCTCACCATTATTCCATGCCATATCCACAATCAGATCAAAGACTTTCCGCGCATTCAGGCGTCCCACAGGCTTTTTTAAATGGGGGTCTATCAGGTCATAGTTCCTTCCCTCCTGCACCGCTTTCATAAATTCTTCTGTGATGGCAACGCTTATATTAAAATTGGTTATATCCGAATTATCCCTTTTTGAGGTTATAAACTCCAGTATGTCCGGATGGTCCACCCTCAGTATTCCCATGTTGGCGCCCCGCCTGGTTCCTCCCTGTTTCACCGCTTCAGTTGCGGCATTAAACACCTTCATAAAGCTGATAGGACCGCTGGCAACACCGCCGGTTGAATTGACCGTTGCCCCTTTGGGTCTAAGCCTTGAAAAACTGAATCCCGTTCCACCTCCACTTTTATGGATCAGCGCAGCGTTCTTGATGGTTTCGAATATTCCTTCCATTGTGTCTTCCACTGGAAGGACAAAACATGCACTCAATTGTCCCAGGGGCCTTCCTGCATTCATCAGCGTAGGAGAGTTCGGTAAAAATTCCAAATTCGCCATCATGCTGAAAAAATCATCTTCTATTTGCTGCAGTTCTGAAGCCGAACAATAATCAGCGTCTGCTTTTGCAACCGCCTTGGCAACCCTCCTGAACATACCTTCAACATCTTCCAGCAGTGCACCGTTTTCATCCTTGGCCAGGTATCTTTTTTCAAGAACTTTAATAGCATTATCTGTTAAATTCATGGGACAACCTCCTGATACATTATCTTTTGTTTGAAGAAAATCACTATATTTTGTATATAAATAATTTTCTTGGCACTGTATATTGTATCATTTCTATTAAGTAAGTCAATACAATTGAGGAAAATATTTTTACTTGTTTAATACCGCGTAGTATAAACCTATTCTCAAAAATAAAAGGCATTATGAACCATAACGCCTTCAAAAAAATTGAAATGGAAATTGAGGATAAAGAATCTTCAGTCTCACAAATTAGAAATATGAATGAAAATTATTACATGCAATTTGATAATAAATTATAACCTATTTTTCCTTTAACAGCGCATCCTCCGAATATCTATTTGTTACATCCCACAGTATCCATTCCTCATACCCGGCATCATATACCGCCTTAATTTGCTGCCTTACCTGCTCTGCTCCATAATGCTGATAGTAGCCTTTCCCAAGCCAAGTAGCGGTGAAGTCCTGTAAATACGGCCTCACTCTGGCTTTATATCCCTGTACCTTGGAAATCCTGTCCTTTGCTTTAATAAGAGTATTGTACACCACTCCATAGGGGTCGAAATCCGGTTTGACAAATGTAATCTCGTTTATCACCTGGCCCACAGCATAATGGGAGGGATAGGCCATCGGTGAAATATAGTCGATATCTTTGCCCATATATTCAAGGTATTGGCCGATGTCCTCAGTATCGGCGGGACTTTCGCAAATGATTGCGAAAACATCGGCGGAAAGCTTGACTCCAGGGAGTTCTTTCCTTGCATAGGCAAGGAATTCATCGATGGCTTCATATTTTTCTTTCCCTGTATCGCCAAAATTCATTGCCTTTTTGTTACCGTCATTTGCAAATCTCACATAGTCAAACTGTATTTCATCAAAGCCTTTTTTAACAGCCTCTCTGGCAATCTCGACAATGTATTCCCATGAGTCCTTGTTATAGGGATTTAGCCATGTGAGCCCGTGATTATCCCTCCATAACCCTCCGCTGGTATTCTTGATTGCAAGGTCCGGCCTCTTGGAGGAAAGGATAGGGTCCTTAAAGCATACCACTCTTCCGATGATATGTATATTATTGTCATGCATTGCCTTCAGCACCTTATCTACATCGTATTTAGGCTGCCAGGCCTTGATTTCTCTTACCGCCGGTATGTCGGACTCATAGCCTACATAGCCGTCATCATCCTTCACATCTATAACATAGGAATTTATTTCAGTTGTCTTGGCCAGTTCTACGAAATGATTGACTTTGTCCATACTTCCCATAGTCCAGCCTGTGAGATACAGGGCTTTTACCTTCAAGCCGTCTCTTCCGTTTTTTTCGGCCTGCTCGGTGTTTTTAGCACTGGGAACGGGTGCCCGATTTGCGTCGGGATTTGCCGTAGTCTCGGGTGTTACTCCTCCGCCGGTATTATTCTGTATCAGAATAGGGTTATTCCGGTCGCCTTTCGGTTGAGAGCTGTTTACAGTAAATGCTATAGTAAGACCTACTGCAACAACAGCCACAATAATTACTGGTACAATGCTTCGAATAAAATTCCTATTCATTTTGCCCCCCGTATGCTTATGTCAGACGTCCCCGGCAATAAAAAGTTCCACTCTCTGCAAAATGATATTATATACATCCTCTATTCAATATATTTCATATATTTATTATAAATATTCTTGAATTTTTCGTCATAGGAAATCGTTTACAACAATAAAAAACAGCCGTGCCAGCAATGATTACGGCTGTTTTACAGCTCCTACCTTTTTTCAAAAACATCTTCCGGGTAAATATTCGAAGGGTTCCAGAGGATCCACTCGTCTCCTCCTGCGTCATATACCGCCTTGATTTGCTGCCTTATTTGCTCCGTTCCATATGTCTGGTAATACCCCTTTGAGAGCCATGAGGCTGTAAACGCCTGTAAATACGGACGGATTTTGGCGTTATAGCCCTGAACCTTTTCTATTCTGCTCTTAGCCTTCACAAGGCTGTTATACACCACTTTGTATGGCTCCAAATCTGGGGCAGTAAATTTTACATCATTGATAATCTGTCCTACGCCGTTTCCGTTGATGCCGTGAGAAGCATTGGCATAATGAGAGGGATATATCATGGGAGATATGTAATCAATGCTCTCACCGACTTTTTCTAACTCCTGTCCTATGCCTTCCACATCCCCTTTGCTTTCACATATGATTCCGAATACGTCAGCCGATACGGTAGCTCCCATTTCATCATGCAGCTGTTTTTTCGCTGTCTCTAGGAATTTACATATGGTGTCGGATTTAGACGGCATATTGCTCCCATAGTTCACTTCTGAGTTTTTCGTTGCGGGAAACCTTACATAGTCAAACTGTATCTCATCAAAGCCTTTATTTAGAGCTTCTTTTCCTATATCAATATTATATTGCCATACCTCTTCCTTGTATGGATTGGTCCATGCAAATTTTCCCTCTTTCCACAATTGGCCGTTGACTTTTTTAACTGCCAGGTCAGTGCGCTTTTCCGCAAGTACAGGATCCCTAAAGCATACCACTCTGCCAATTACATAAATGTTGTTATCGTGAAGTGTTTTTATAACACTTTCAGCATCATAAAGCGGAACCGAATAGTTGGCCATAACCTTTTTTACTTCGGGCAGATCCGTTGCATAGTTTACTTTTCCCGCTTCCTTTACATCGATCACTACTGCGTTCAACTCAGTAGCCTTTGACAATTCCACGATTTTGTCAATGACCCTCTTATTTCCCGCAGAATCCCCCGACAGATAGACTGCTCTGACCTTAACGTCCTTCATCCTTTTTCTATCTTTACTACTTTCCGATGGTTTCTCTTGCTGCTTACCATTATTACCGGCAGAATTTCCAGTTAATCCCGGAGTTCCAGATGTTGCTGCATTGTTTTTTTGCCCCTCCTGGGTAGTATTCTGCTGTCTATTGTTAAAAAGCTTCTTTCCGGCAAACGGTCCGGCTCCTAAAGATACCGCTATTATGCCTATGATTACTATGAATCCTGATGCAGCTATTGCGATTTTCAGTCTTTTTGACATAAAAATCTCCCATCTTCTTATTATATTTTAGGATGTCATAAAAATTGAGCAGTTATGTAAAATAACACTAACTATAAATTTATCAGATATTGGCATTGAAGGCAATATTTCTTTTTATATTTCTATAACCATCCGTCATCGATAAGAAAAAACACTTTATAAACAAGAAAAAGAAAGATGATATTTCATCTTTCTTTTGGCTCCTCAAGTAGGACTCGAACCTACGACCCTGCGGTTAACAGCCGCATGCTCTACCTGCTGAGCTATTGAGGAATATCAATCTGGCGGCGACCTACTTTCCCGGGCCGCTGCCGGCCAAGTATCATCGGC
>JANLFN010000056.1 GCA_024655885.1 Eubacteriales bacterium
GAAAAGCCAGCTTATTAAGATACTCCAGTATTTTAAATGAAAGCTCCAATTGAAATATATGGGGGATATAGCAGTCTCCTTATGATTCTAATATATCATAAGCAAATAATCTTGAAAACCCGAATAAAATGGGATATTAATTAAAATTAGGAAATAAATGTTAATTTCACTAACACTTCTATATAGTTATCGGATTTATATACCTATAGGTAGGTGCTTTCTTTATGGATCCAACAATTTTTATAGTCTGGATGCATCAATTTCATCATTATTGTGCTACTAATTACAGTCAATTATTATAGCGGAGAACATGTATTTTTGTTGCCATTGTCAGATGTTTTTGGGTTATCTGCATGTTAATATTTATATCATAACCACTATCATCACTTCATCAAAAAATAACCAACCATAACAACAAATCAAGGGGGAAAATTTATGAAAAGCAATCAAGAACTTTACAATGAACGCCTTACGAGGTTCAAAAAGGCCATCGCTCTGGAAAAGCCGGATAAAACACCGATGCAGTGGGACGGAGATGCTTTCTGCGCCAACCTGATGGGTGTAAAGCTGTCTGAGTTCGCTGTTAATCCCGAACTAAGCATTTCAACTCTTATCAGAAGCATGAACGAACTTGGAGATGTGGACGTTGTTGATGTCGGCGCAACCTATGCACCGTTTGTCGGAGTGAACAATCTTTCAAAAATGAAGATTCCCGGAAAGGAGCTGCCGGAGGGTAAGCTGTGGCAGGTTGACGAAACCGGGCTGATGACGGAAGAGGACTACGACATCATATTGGATAAGGGCTTCGAGGCTTTTTTGAATAATTTTATGGTAAACAAACTGAATCTGAATTTTGAAGAGTTCGGAGCAGAAATGGAGAAATTTGCAGAAGCTCCCCAAAGGTACAAGGATGCGGGGTACGTAAATTCAGGTACGGTGATGCCTTATGCCGAGCTGGATTTCCTAAGCGGCGGGCGCACAATGGCCAAATTTACCAGGGATCTGTACCGCATGCCGGATAAGTTGGAAGCGGTCTTGGAATTGATCAACGAGTATAACATAGAAACCATAAAGCCACAGCTGACGCCGGATACCATAACTGCATGGGTGGGCTTTGGCAGGGGCGCCTGTGAGTTCTATACCCCGAAGGTATGGGAAAGATTTGTATGGAAATATTATAAAAAAGTAGCTGACGTGCTCATAGAAAACGGTGTCACCGTTCAATGGCATATGGATGGAAATTACGAGCGCGGACTATCCTATTTCAGGGATTTTGAAAAAGGAAAAGGCCTTTTCTGTACCGATGGTTTGACGGATATTTATAAAGTAAAAGAAGTACTGGGAGATATGATGTGTATAAGGGGTAATGTACAGGCTCCTCTACTGGTGCTTGGTACACCGGACGAAGTCTACAACTATGCAAATCAGCTTAAAAGAGATATGGGTCCTGGATTTGTCATGGGAGTTGCATGTTGGACTCCTCCAAACGCAAAGGTTGAAAATGTAAAAGCCATGATTGCTGCAGCATCAGGCAAATAAACCTGCTATTAAGAAAACAAACTGTAAAAAAAGGGGTGTGTAAATGAAAAGCAAGTTATTGTTAAAAACAACGGTCTTACTGGTAACATTTGCTTCTATGGCAGATATGGTAGTTATTCCTGCAGTAGGAGGCATCTTTGCAAGTTTTCCCGATGCCAGCCCTTTCCTTATGGGCCTCTTTTTAACCGGTCCTTTGCTTCTTTGTGTTATTGGATCAGTATTATGCGGGTTTCTTGCGCAATACATCAGTAAAAAATACTTGCTGATAGGCGCCTATGTGCTTTTCATCATTGCGTCTTGTGGGGGTGCATTAATTGATAACATCTATTATATTGTGGCCATGAGGCTGTTGGTTGGACTTTCTTACGGGTTATCAATGACTTTAGGCATGGGTATAATAGCCGAAGTGTTTTTGGACGAAAAGGAACGCAGCTTTATGATGGGTGCAAATAGCAGTGCGGCGTCGGCACTGGGTATAGCTATGTCTTTGCTGGGCGGTTACCTTGCGGTTGGGAACTGGCATCATTCCTACTATGTTTATCTGGCAGCCATTCCTATTTTGATTATGATTATAGCCTTTGTGCCTAAGACACCTCCCGAAGGCAAAAAAGCATCGGACGTAGCAGCGTCAGGTAAAGAACGCCTGCCTATAGCAAAAATGCTGCCTGTGGTGGTTTCATATCTGATATTTAACGCTTTATATTATATTGCTTTATACTATATAGCAATCTACCTGGAAGAAGTGAAGCTGGGGGACGCTTCTACAGCAGGAATCATGAGTTCATTATCTACCATAGGCAGCTTATGCGCAGGCATACTTTTTTCCATAGTTTATATGCGGGTCAAAAGAGGCACACCGATTATTGCTTTTCTTGTGATGGCTGGAACTTTTATAGTTCTGGCATTCCCTTCAAACATATGGGTTATAGGAATAATGTGCTTCATGGGTGGTTTGGCATATAATTTCGGTAGCTCCTATTACTTCATGCATACTTCCATGATTGCACCTCCTGGAGTAATGTCTCTTGCCATGGGCATCATAACTGCTACCATGGGCATTGGAGGATTCTTATCATCCTATGCCCTGAGCCTCTACCAGGCTGTATTGAAGGTTAATACAATGACACCGACATTTCTGTATATAGGAATAACCCTTGCAATCGGCGGACTGCTTTCAATTCTTTTAACCATCAAATCAAAAAAGAATCCTGTCAGCGTTGGGAACACCAATGCCTAGAACGAGAATGTTAATTTTAAACCAAATTTACAAAAATAAAGGGGGACTTTTTAATGAGTAAAAAACTGATCGAAGCAATGGCAGATCT
>JANLFN010000008.1 GCA_024655885.1 Eubacteriales bacterium
TTTTATTTTTAACACAACTTTTTTATTCGTGACACGAGTTTTTTTGGGGTATACAACAACAGTTACTTATGTCTCCCATCCCTACTCCACAGTAACGCTTTTAGCGAGGTTCCTCGGCTTATCTACGTCGCAGCCCTTCTGCACGGCCACATAGTATGCAAAAAGCTGCATCGGTGTAACGGCCACAATGGGGGCTATCAGAGAATCCACGTCGGGTATGGGTATAACCACATCTGCAGCCTTTTCGACTTCCTCTATATTCTTTTGCTGCGTAATTGCCAATACAACAGCGCCCCTGGCTTTAACCTCCTTTATATTGCTCAGCATTTTCTCCATCAGGTAGTCCTGCGTCATGGGGCAGATCACCAGTGTGCCCTTTTCTATCAGGGCTATGGTCCCATGCTTCAATTCCCCGCCGGCGTATGCCTCCGAGTGTATATAGGAAATTTCCTTCAACTTCAGCGAACCCTCCATGGACAGTGCATAATCCAGCCCTCTTCCAATAAAGAAGATGCTTTTTGCGTTGTAGTGCTGTGCGGCGAATTTTTGAACGGCGTCCTTGTCCGACAGCACTTTTTCCAGTGCCCGGGGGGTATCTTTAAGTCCCTCAACGGTCTTTTTATAGGTTTCAATGTCAATACTTCCCTTTTTATAAGCCAGGTCCAGCGCTATCATATATATTGCCGCAAGCTGCGTATTATAAGCCTTAGTGGAAGCAACCGCTATTTCCGGCCCCGCCCAGGTATACAATACATCGTCCGCTTCCCTGGCAATTGAGCTGCCCACCACATTTACAACGGCAAGCACCCTCGCCCCCTTTTTCTTTGATTCTCGCAAAGCAAAGAGGGTATCAATGGTTTCTCCGGACTGACTTATGATGATAACCAGATTCCTGTCGTTAATCAGCGGGTCGCGGTACCTGAATTCGGAGGCCACATCCACTTCAACGGGGATCCGGGCAAGCCTTTCTATGATGTATTTCCCCACAACTCCCGCATGGCACGCGGTGCCACAGGCCACAATAAATATTTTATCAATATTCTTCAAGTCTTCCGTGGATATTTTGATATTGTCCAGTTCAACCAATCCGTCTTTAATTCTTGGATTAATTGTATCTTTAAGGACTTTGGGCTCCTCATGCATTTCCTTCAGCATAAAGTGCTCATAGCCTGATTTTTCGGCAGCCGTCACATCCCAGCTCACATGGAATATATTCTTTTTGACCTCAATGCCGTGGCTGTCGAACACTTTCACCTGGTCCTTCCTAAGCGCTGCAACCTCCTTATCCTCGAGTATGTATATATCTCTTGTGTATTCCAGAATTGCAGGTATGTCGGAGGCGATGAAGTTCTCCCCTTCTCCAAGTCCCACGATTAACGGACTGTCCTTTCTCGCCGCCACAAATTCCTCCGGGTTGTTTTTGCATATCACACCCAGGGCATAAGAGCCCTCCAGCTCGTTAATGGTTGCTGTAACAGCCTGGACCAGATCTCCTTTGTAATGGTACTCCACAAGATGTGCCACTACCTCGGTATCCGTATCCGACACAAATTCATAGCCCCTTTGCAGAAGAAATTCCTTTAATTTCATATAGTTTTCGATAATCCCGTTATGGACTACGGCTATGTTGCCCGATCGGCTCAGGTGGGGATGTGAATTCACATCACTGGGCTCTCCGTGGGTTGCCCACCGCGTATGGCCGATGCCCATAGTCCCATCCAGGGATTCGCCGCACAGCTTTTCCTCCAGTGAAGCCAGTCTTCCTTTGCACTTGACCACTTTCAGCTCTCCGCCGGCAAAAACCGCTATGCCTGCGGAATCATACCCCCGGTACTCCAGCTTTCTCAGGCAGTTTAAAAGTAGTTTCGATGTCCTTTTCTTTCCTATATATCCAACGATTCCACACATATCTATTGACCTCTCCTTTTTGGTAAAATTAACCATAAAATATGGTTGAACAATAACAGCAATTAAAGGCAATAAACACAAAAGAAAATTTGTTTGCCCTCGGCCGGTCTTACGTGAAAATAAAACTCACCTTATTTAATTAAATGACTAAGAAATTTGTGGCTTTTGGAAAAGGTAACAAACCACGGTGCAACAACCCAAAAGGGTAGGAAAAATCTTCACCGGCTCGCAGTTTTGCCGCAATTTATTACACATACCACAAGTGCAGATGGGATTAATCACTCAGACTTATTTTGTTTTGCAGTCGCCTGCAGTTTTTGTTAAGTCTTAACGGCTGTGACCAGCCGGAAGGTTTCCGCCGAAAGCTTCGATAACCTGCTCCTCCGGTTTCTGGTTGTCCCCTGCCGGCTGCCGGAAGTGTTTCCGGGCAAAATTGAATGCCGTAAACCAGAACCTATAAACCGGTATTGCAGCCTCCTTCTCCTCGTCAACAGGATAGGGATAGGATAGATCCCCATATCCTGTTCTGGCGCTTTTATTAAGGCTTAATTCAATAGTTCCTCCTTTCGCAGCCTCTTAGCCTAATCCCGCTCCGAAATGAATCCGCATCACCTCCTTTTCAGCTCTCAAACCTATCCCAGTCTTTCTTCAATGACTCTCACAAGTTCAACGGCCCTGCTGGTTATATAATGCTGGTCCTTTCCCTCTATCATAACCCTGACCAGCGGTTCGGTGCCTGAAGGCCTGATCAGCACCCTGCCTTCACCATGGAATTCGGCCTCCAGTTCCCGGCACATTTGAGCTATGATTTCATCTTCCAGATATTTATGTTTTTTTTCATTGCTGACCCTCGCATTTTTCAAAACCTGGGGCAGAACCTGTATAACAGAAGCCAGCTCTGAAAGTTTTTTACCCGAATTCTTCAAAACCTGTAAAAGTTGAAGTCCTGTCAGGAGTCCGTCACCGGTGGTGCTATGTTCCAGGAAAATCACATGCCCCGACTGTTCTCCTCCTAATATATACCCGTTTTCAAGCATTTCCTCAAGTACGTACCTGTCCCCCACCTTGGTCTTTGCAATGCAAAGTCCCTCCTGTTTAGCCATTATGTCGAAACCGAGATTGCTCATAACGGTAACGACAATGGTATTTTTATACAGTTTCCCCTTTCTTTTGAGGTCCAGTCCGATGACCGCCATGATCTGGTCGCCGTCCACCACGTTTCCCATTTCGTCGACGGCAAGCACCCTGTCCGCGTCTCCGTCAAAAGCGAGGCCGATGTCGGCTCCGCTTTCCCTGACAAATTTCTGCAGGCATTCCATGTGGGTGGAACCGCAGCCATCGTTAATATTTATACCGTTGGGTTCATTATTTATGACGCTCACCTGGGCGCCCAATTCGAAAAACGTCAGGGGAGCCGCTTCATAGGAAGCTCCATTGGCGCAGTCCAGGGCTATTTTAATCCCGTTTAAGCTGCAGTCTACCGTACTTTTCAAAAAATTTATGTAATCGTCCAGGGCCGATTCCTTTACTCTCTTGACACCTACACCCTTCCCCGTAGGTTTGGGCAGCTCCACGGCGCTATCGCGTATGACCGCTTCTATCCTGTCCTCCATAGCGTCAGGCAGCTTATACCCGTTACTGTTAAAAAACTTTATCCCGTTAAATTCAAAAGGATTATGAGAGGCTGAAATGACCACCCCTGCATCGGCTTTATACAACCGCGTCAAATAGGCCACTGCAGGAGTGGGTATTATTCCAAGGCAAATCGCTTCGGCACCTACCGAGCAAATGCCGGCAACCAGCGCAGATTCCAGCATGTCGCCGGAAATTCGGGTATCCATTCCTACAAGTATTTTGGGGGTGTGTTTTGTCTCGGCGGTTAAAACATAGGCTCCCGCCTGTCCCAACTTATATGCCAGTTCCGCCGACAATTCCGAATTCGCCACACCTCTTACACCGTCCGTACCAAAAAGTCTTCCCACAAAATACCCTCCTATAGGCAAATTGATATTTTATGAAAAATGCCAAGCATTTTTCATGCGACGGGGGAATATAGATGAACCCGGGCAAACCGGGAAATCTCCGTTTCACCTGTGCTTATCCATATCCACCTCGTACCGCACACATCCGTGCGGTTACCTATAACAATTATAGCTTTTCACTCTCTTTTTCACAAGTAAATTTTGCCTTGAGCCATAATATCCATTTTCAATATATTCAATATTATATTATATACAATAAATTCGTTTTGTTCTCAAATCTGAGTACCAATTACTCTATTGGTGGGGAATAAGTTCTCACAATCTGCTCCGCAACCCTGATTCCGTCTACGGCGGCACTTACAATTCCACCCGCATAACCCGCGCCTTCTCCTGCGGGATACAGTCCGCCGATCCCTATGACCTCCATGGTCTCTCCCCTGGGAATCCTTACAGGGGATGAGGTCCTCGTCTCAACTCCCGTCAGCACGGCGTCCTTCATCCCGAAACCTTTCAGCTTTTTATCAAAATACCCTATGGAAGCTTTTATGGCACCGGTTACAAACCCGGGAAGGCACAGGTTGATATCGCTAACTCTTGTCTCTCCTGTATAACTCGGCTTTACTTTTCCCAATTTCCCGGAATTTACGCCCGACAAAAAATCCTGGAGCCTTTGCACAGGTGCGGCATTGTTTTTGCCTGCAACGGCAAAAGCCAGTCTTTCCCATATCCTTTGGAATTCAATCCCGGCCAGCGGATGTCCGCTCCCGAAATCTCCGGGTTCAACAGATACTACGAGGGCGCTATTGGCATTTTCCTCATCCCTGGCAAAAGCGCTCATACCATTGGTAACGATGGAATCCGGTTCGGACGCGGAAGCAACCACCACTCCCCCCGGGCACATGCAAAAGGAGTAGACGGTACGTCCCTGCATCTTATGGAATAGTTGATAGTCGGCGGCCCCCAGCCTTGGATGACCTGCCGCTCTCCCATACTGCGCCGTGTTTATGATTTCCTGCGGGTGCTCTATCCTCACTCCGATGGAAAAGGGCTTGGGAACAAAAGGAACATTTTTTCTCATCAGCTCCTCGTAGGTATCCCTGGCACTATGCCCCAGGGCCAGCACTGCGACCTCCGCTCCCATCTCCTCATGGGCGTTGACGGTGATCCCCGACAGCCTGTCACGGCAAAGCTGAAGGGAAGTCATCTTTGAATTGAACCTGAATTCCCCTCCATAGGCCTCAATCCTTTTTCTCATATTGCTTACGACATCCTTGAGCAAATCGGAGCCGATATGGGGTTTGGACCTGTATAGTATCTCATGGGGAGCACCGGATTTATGAAGCTCCTCAAGGACCTTCTCACACCTTTTGTCATTGATCCGCGTCGTGAGCTTTCCATCCGAAAAGGTCCCCGCTCCTCCCTCTCCGAACTGTACATTGGTTTCAGGGTCCAGTTTTCCCCTTTTCCAGTATTCCTCCACAATGACAGCACGCTTCTCCACGCGCTCCCCCCTTTCGAGGATGAGGGGCCTGTATCCGTATTGCGCTAAAATAAGGCCCGCAAACAGCCCTGCCGGCCCGCTTCCCACAACAACCGGCCTATGGTTTAGCCTTAATTTGCCTGGAAGCAGGGGCTCTTCAGGAACCTCTTCCACCCGGTGAATGTCGTTGTCCCCTGATCTCACTCCGCTGCCTTCAACCTCCACCATCACAGAGTATACCATATGGATATTTGGCTTTCTCCTGGCGTCGATGGACTCTTTAATGATTTTAAACTTATCCGCATCGGGAACACCGATCCCCAGCTTTTTTGCGGCCGCTTCTCTCAATGTATTGTAGTCGTCATCCAGCGAAAGTCTTATGTTGTTTATGATATATTTCATAACCGCCTCAATTTCAATAAATTTCCCTATTTACGTCCCCACTGCCTGGGCCTGGGCCGAAGGTGCCTAAGCTTTCTGAATTTTTACCTCTACAAGATAGTCCTGATCACTGACGGTAGTATTTCCATCCAAACCTTCCTGGATACCATTCCCTGAACTATTTTTCACAAGCGTCACGTTTTCGGGAAGTATGAGCTTCAGCGGAATTTTATGGATTCCCTCCCCAAGCCCGTTCACATCCACGCTGGGACTGAAAGCAGAAACATTCAGATTATCAAGGTCCTCCTTGATTCCCTTTACGGTTATGTCCAACTGGGGAGTCAGGATCTCATATTGAAGAGAATTGTCCATGTTCTTATTGGCAATATGGATGTCATCCTTTGAAATAGCAAAAGTCTTTCTTGCCTGCAGGCTTACCACTATGCTGACAGCTACCTCCTGAGGGGTATTGACAAGCTTGATGCCCTGGGGAATAACCAGAAATCTTGAAACATCCACATTGGCCGAAGCATTTTCAATACTGATGGGTTCGGTTTTCAAATCCTCAATTTTGGCCAGCAGTTCCGGGGTACCTGTTATTAACGCTTTCTCGGGCTTAACCTTTGGGCCTAAGCCAATATAATTTTTTGCAGGGTTTCCTTTCACAACAGGCGTCACAGGGACTTCTTTCGCCACTTCTATTTTTATGTCGACACTGAGATTACTGCCCAGTCCGGGGATTTCCTCTCCGTATTTGTCATAAACCTTGCAGTTCTTTCTAATTGTCAGGTCCCTGTCCAGGTTGGTCACATCCACCAGGGCCTTTATTGACGAAACAAGTTTTATCTGCGAATCAGGAGCCTGGATGGATAATGTATCAGGGATTGAAGTAATCTTTACAATTTTGTAGTTATTCTTCATGTTTCCCAGTGCCTCCACTTCCACCTTAAAGGGGTTCTGCCCCAGCTTATCAAGGTCCATGCTGATCGCCGAGGGTTTGACCTCCACAATCTGAATATCTTTTTTATTCCCATCCCCTATATAAACAGGTCCCTCCACCTGTAGCTCCTTCATGTCCATAGAGTCAACTTTGGAAAAGTCGATAGAGACCTTAAAGTCATTAGCGGTAAGGTTTTTGGCAATACTTTCCCTGGCCCTCACCGTAACCGAGATTGTTTTTGGATAATCCTTGATTTTATTCACTATCCCTTTTTCCTGCAGTGCCGATTCGTTGGAAACAGTTAAAGGTACACTCAGTGTAATTTTTTTAAAAGGGTCCGCGATGTTCAGCACGATAAACCAGAGAAACACTGCCAGCAATACAGATATGGTCTTGATAGTTATATCCCTTTTAAAGAGTGCATTCACCTGGTTTTCACCTTCCATAGAGATATTTTTTTGCCGGGGTTCTTTTTTTCCAGCAAGTTCTTATTTAATGCTTTCCTCAGGGTATCCGGGGTCAGGTTCCGGGTCAGGCCCCCGTTGAGGGCAAAGGATATTTTTCCTGTCTCCTCGGATACCACCACAACAATGGAATCGGACACTTCGGTTATTCCTAACGCCGCCCTGTGCCTTGTGCCAAGCTCTTTACTGAGGTTTGGATTATCGGTTAAGGGAAGAAAACAGGCCGCCGCCGCTATTCTGTTTTCTCTGACAACAACAGCTCCGTCGTGCAGTGGGGTATTCGGAGTAAAAATATTGATTAAAAGCTCGCAGGTCACACTGGAGTCCAGCCTGATTCCGGTATTGATGATCTCTCCTATTTTTGTATCCCTCTCAATTACAATTAAAGCTCCCGTACAGGTCTTGGAAAGCTCGGTAGCAGCCCGGATTACCTCTTCAATCACTGCTGTCGTTTGAATGTCCCCGTTTACCTCTTCAAAATTGAAGAAATTCCTGAACCTGCTCCGCCCTATTTGCTCAAGGCCCCGCCTCAACTCCGGCTGAAACAAAACCACCAGGGCAAGCCCCACAATTTGAATGGTATTTTTCAATATGTACGCAAACGTTCTAAGGCCCAACAAGTCGCTGATATAATAGGCCGCCAGGACAAAGGCAATCCCCTTGATCAACTGTAATGCCCTGGTTTCCCTCACCAGGAAAATCAGCTTGTAAATGACATATGAAACAACTCCGATATCGACAATAGCCTTAACTATATCCAGCGGGCTTTTTATCCCGAAATAACTGGCGAAGTCATTGGCTAAGCTGCCAATATTTAAGGCTTTTAAGAATTCCAGCATACCCCACATCCTTTATAAAAAGCATGGCATCTTTACTATAGGCAATGAACAACAGGTGGTGGGTAAAAAGCTAAAAAGCCCCGTTGCATCCGATCTGAATGTAATGTCACATGAAAACTTTTTTTACTCTGTTACCTGTACAAACCTGAAGACGTACAACATAAAAGGCTCATGGCCTTTAAACCAATCATTTAAGCCTATTGCCAATAGTCCGCTGCCGCGTATATATTATAGATATCGCACTTTAGATTCGTGCGTATTATACATAAATTATACCCTCTTTTTTGAAGTTATGTAATCTTTTTTTATTTTTTAATCAAAAATTAATATCGGCAATTTATATTTTTTATAAAATCATTTTATATTTCCATTCGCATTTCACACAGCCATATTCCTTAATGGCGAGCGATGATGGAATTAATCCTGCGGGTTACCAAACATTGCCCACATACACATATTTAAGGCTTTCAAGGGCTTTATCCCTGGCCCTGTATAAAATTTCTTTAGGGGTGGGCGGTCTGTCCGTCATTTTGTAATTTGGGAAATACCTTGATAGGTGAAGCGGAATTTCATCGGATACGGACGCAAGCCACTTCGCCATTTCTCCAATTTCATTGATGGAATCGTTTAATCCGGGAATGACAAGGATGGTCACTTCCACATGGCATCTTTCCGCCGCCAGTTCAACCGTCTGTTTCACATTGTCCAGCGTTCCCCTGCATATCTCCTGGTAAAAGGAAGCCGTGTACCCCTTTACGTCGATGTTCATTGCATCAATGTAGGGGAGCAGCTCCATAAGAGGCTCTCTGTCAATAAATCCGTTTGTGACAAGCACGTTGTCCAGTCCTTCCTCCTTTGCCAATACGCAGGTATCATATACAAACTCATACCATATGGAAGGTTCGTTATAGGTGTATGCTATCCCTATATTCCCCGCAATTCTTGCTTCCTTGGCCCTCCTAACCAGTTCCCGGGGTTTCATGTCCACTGTCTGCGGTTCTTCATGGGCAATACTCCAATTCTGGCAAAAAGAGCATTTAAGGTTGCAGCCGAAAGTACCTGCCGACAGGATAAGGGAACCCGGCCTGAACCTGTACAGAGGTTTCTTCTCTATGGGATCCAGTGCCATCGAAGCAATTCTGCCGTAGTTCAGTGAAAAAAGTTCCCCGTCCACATTCTTCCGTGCTCTGCACGCCCCAAGCCTCCCAGGATCTATGACACAATGATGGGGGCATAAACGGCAGTGAACCTTGGAGTTTTCAATTTTATCAAAATACCTGGCCGGTTTCATATGCGGCACCTCATGCCAATTTCCTCCCCTAAAACTTACCTGTGCCTTACTACCTCAAACCTTTCCATGCTGAATTTCTCATGGGCCCGGATCCCGGCTTTCTGCAATGCAATGGAGACCTGCTTTTCAGGAGTGTCGACGCCTTCGAGATTGGGCAGCAGCAGTCCCGACCTGGTGCCGGATTTGACTATAACCCCGTATTTGATTACATCCAGCTCATCTATGGATTCAATGGGTTCAGGCTCTTTCAGCACATCTACCGAATAGACCAGTTTTTCAAGCTCTTCTTCCTCCACCGGATTAAACCTGGGGTCTTTTGAGCCGGAACTGATCGCATTGTATATTATTTCCTCAGCAATATTTTCCCTGGTGGGCCTTATGGTCCCGATGCAGCCCCGCAGCCGGCCGTTTTTCTTTATAGATACAAAGGTGCCCGCCGTATTCTTAACCATTTCCTCCGGCAGGCCGTCAGGCACCCTGATCACCCTTTTGTCTCTAATATAGGATTCCAATGCATGTCTGGCGAGCTTTACATAAGGGTCTTCATTCTCCCGGATTTGCTGCATCCCTCTTCTGTTTCTTTCCTCCATTTTTTTCAAGATCCGTCTTTTGGGATTCACTGCTCCCACACCAAACCTTGCAACGGAATAGCCCACACCGAAAGGACCCTGGTAGGAGTATACCCGGGGCTCAAGGTCAAACCCGTCAAGAGCTCCGAACATAATGATAAAGGACCTCAACCCACATTCTCCGGCACTTTCGCAAAAATTTTCGTCGATGTCCAGCAGTGCCTCTACATTTGCGCTCTTAAAACTGCGAATCAACAGGTCGTCAAACTCTTTTCCCTTTTCGCTGTAACCGTACGGCCCGTCATAGGACAACCGGTGAGACATATCCCCGCTTGCCAGAAACACAACACGCTCTTCGGATTCTTCAACAGCCCTTGCGATGCACATGCCGTACCTGTATAAATCCTGGAACGGCAAACCCGCAATAGAAATATGAACAAGTTTAAAATCCCCGTATTCTTTTTTTACAAAGTACAGGGGCACAAGAGTTCCGTGGTCCAGTTCCCTGGAGATCTTATACCTTCTGGCAAGTGAGTCTTCCAGGTCTCCCGAGAATATCCCCTGCTCCCTGGCATGGGCCGTGATCTTATTCACCAGCTCAATATTATTGGTAAATTCCATCCTTACATGACTGCTCCCGAACCTTCCGAAATCTCCGGCCAATGGATTGGAAGCCGATATAAATATATAATCCTGAAAGATAGGTCCATGAGAAGTTGTCACTATGATTGTTGTCGGCTTTTCTCTTCCAATCTCAGCCGCGGCTTTTTTTGCCGCCTCAATGGTTTCCTCCGCACCTTTTTCTTCGCCTTTTCCGACTTCGGGTATGATTACAGGCGGATGCGGGAAAATGTACGAGCTAATAATCCTTCCCATCCAATACCACTACCTTCCGGAAAAAATAGAATAACCTATCACCCCGACGGATGTCACAAAAAACGCAATCACTGTAATTAGAGATATTAATTTTACAAGCCTTTTATCCATATTAAACACCACTTCCAATCTATATTGTTGATTTATAAAATATTTTTATTCAATTCCAAGCTCTCATTCTATTTTATATCAAACCGGCTGCTTTTTAAATGAGCAGATGTTAAAATATATTTGGCAATGCTTATAATAATTATCCAAACTTATCCGAAAGAGAACCCGGTTTCATAATTATGTAATGATACCAAAAAAATGTTATATGATGTACTTGATTTATGTACGATTCCCTGATACAATTATATCATGCTACATCTATAAAGTACTTATTACCAGACAAATCCTTCTATGCAATTCCCCGTGATGTATAAGGTTTTATAGGCTAGCAAATCATTTTTCAATTTTATGGAGGTTTTTTTATATGGAAGACAAAACTCTTACCTGTAAGGATTGTAACGCAACCTTTACATTCACGGTAGGCGAACAGCAGTTTTACGCTGAAAAAGGTTTCACCAACGAACCCTCAAGATGCCCTGAATGCAGAAAGGCTAGAAAAGCCAATATGCGCAGCAACAACAATTTCAGTAATAAAAGGTCAAATCGCTGGTAATAAGAGGGTAAAACCTCTTATTTTTTATTGGAAAAAAATAAATTTTAAAAAAAAAGGATTTTTAAAATCTATGTAGAAATAATATAATAGTAAGTGAGTAGTTTCACTCCTCAAAAATTAATACTCATCTTCAAGCAAAAACACTAGTATGGAACGATTCTCCCCTGTTGCATAGTAGTGTTTTTTCTTTTATCACCGGACCGACTTGGATGTGGATGTCAGTTTCCTCCGCTCATTTTGAGAATTGTAGTACTCGATAATCAGTTCATCAAGCTCCCGACTTAAACTCAGTATCTGCTCGGAATTTTCAATACCGCTGTCCAAAGCAGTGTTTAGCTTGTCCCTGAGTTTGTCAATTTTGTTTTTCAAAACAGATGTTTTTTCAAATGTTTTTTTAGATGTTTTTTGAATATTTCTCACAACACTTGGCCCCTTGTAAATATTTAGTATAATTATATATAAATGGCATCTTCATATTGTACAAAGAATACTATATATTATTTTATACAATATTTCAATCTTTTTTATTAGGAAACGTGAGGCTGTTCCTGCTGCTTCCAACCGGAAGATATGGTGTAAAGAAAGAAGACAGGGGTCTTTCCGCATTTCCATCTTGTTTTTGTGCTCCGTAACCGAATTCAGGTCTAGAAGCGGGGCAAAAAAATTAGCAGCGCATTTTAGCATTCGGATACGTTCGAAACTTGCTACGCCAGAAGCACTAGCAGGAGCTTTTCTTCAACAGAAGCCTGTTTAGCATCTGGTTTTGACAAACCAGTTTATTATATTCTTCCACAAGTTTATTGTACTCTTTTCCCACATCCAGCAGCAGATTCAATAAATACATCTCATTATCGGTAACTTCATTATTATAAAAAAAACTGGCGGCTTCCTGTATTTTAAATTGTAACAGCTTACTCATACCCACACCTTTACACTCATTTTTTTAACAATAAACATTATACTAGAGAATAATTTATTTACCAATATTATACATATTATTTCCCTGCCCGGATGCTGCGCAGAATACCTTATAGGCAGCAAAACCGGGCCTTTCGTTGCCCAAAAATTTTATGACTAACTGTAAAATCTCTGATAAATCTCTGATATATAAAAAATAAGTTTGCTCAAATGAATATAATATGTTATAATAATAATTTATTTGTCATTTTTATACATTTTTTCCCTTTATACATTGTTATTTTTTAATTTACATGTTAATATAAAATGGAATATACAGTATAAAAACAGCAAGAAACGTCAAACAATGTGAGGTTGGACAATGCCTGAATTACTGATTTCTTTGATTGATGATGATAAAGAACTTTTATATTTCTATGAAAACGAAATGGAGAAAATTATTCAAAAAAATAAACTACAAGCCAAAATAGTATGTATCACCAACAAGACAACAGAATTTTTAAAAATCGTTGAAGAAGGAAAAACAAACGTCTGCTTTATTGATATCAATTTAAAGTGCGAAACCAACGGCATGCATTTAGCGGAAAATATAAGGGATTTAAATGTCCCCGTCGAAATTATTTTCGTAACAGGACATTTGCAATATATGAAAAATGCATTTCAGGTCAGGGCTTTTGACTATATAGAAAAGCCCGTCACCACGGAAGTTCTGGAAAAGTGCTTGCTGAGGCTTCACAAGGAGATTATTCAGCACACCCCTGTAAACAGGGAAACCATAGAAATCAAATCCGGCCCTTATGTTTACTATATCGCCGTAAATGATATATATTACATAGAGCACAACGGCTTAAAAACCATCATACACTCAAAAAACAGAACCTTAGAGACATATGACTCATTAAAAACCATTGCGGACAAACTGCCGGAGGGGAAATTCAAGCAGTGCCACAGGTCGTTTTATATTAATACTGACTATATCGACCGTGTGTCAAGCAAGGAAATCTTGCTTACAAACGGTGAAACATGCATGTTGAGTGAAAAATTCAGAAAGGATTTTTTGTGATATGGGGATAGATATTTTTTTATTGAATTTATTTTTTAATTTTTTTATTGGTATCGCTCTTGTTATTCTTGCTCATACAATTTATAATATAAAATTTAAAATAAAGGAAATTATTATATTTTCCACATCATTAGTAATTATATTTAATACTATTGCATATTTTTTCAAATTTCTTCCTTCTTGGATTAATATAGTCAAGCCTGTCATTCTATTTATCATAGCTTTATTATTAGCTGTGCTTATTTTACGGCTTGATATTAAAAAAAGTATAATTTCCTACGGTTTAGTAACAATTATTTATGCCATTTCTGAATCAATAACCTTTCTGGTTTTTAAGTTACTTAAAGTTGACGCAATGACCATAGTCTCTTCAAATAATTTTTTTATCCAACTGCTGGCTCAAGGTGTACTTAATGCTATAAGCTATATAATTATAGTAATAATAATATTTTTCAAACTTTACAGAAGTATATTCTTTAACATGAGAATATCATTGATGTATATACTGATAACGTTCCTTGCAGCAATTATAACCATGAGCTATTATTATTTGTCTGCAAAAAACAACTTGAATACTCTTTCATTTGTTTTCATTGCTGCCCTTATGGTATTCTACTCTGTTTTTATGATGATCAGTATAAACGCCTTCTATAAGCTGGGCGTTAAGGAAAAGGAATTGGAGCAGCAAAAATTCTACAATGAGGCTCTTGACAAATCCCTGGATAATTTGAGACGTTTTAAACACGGTTATAACAACAACCTCAGCATACTCTACATGCATTTGAAACTGGGAAACTATGATAAAATGTTGAGCTATTTCGATGAGATGCTTGAAATGAACAACAGGTTAAATGATACTGCTGCTCTAAATATTAAAAATGCAGGATTGTACGGAATTATTTCATCCAAAATTGCTTATGCTGAAGAAAAAAACGTAAAGTTCAAAATAGACCCCTTGAGCAGTGTTGGGGAAATCAGCAATATAAAGGTCACAGAGCTTTGCGAAATCGTAGGTATATTTCTGGATAATGCTATCGAGGCTGCCGCAGAAAGCGATGACAGGTCTGTGGCCTTCTATGCCGGTGAATCCGACGAGTCTGTGGTCATTTCCATAAAAAACACTTTTCGTGAAGTTCCAGACACAAAAAAGATTTATGAAAAAGGGTTTTCCTCAAAAGGAGAAGACAGAGGTCTTGGTTTATGGATAGTAAAAAATATACTGAAAGGCAACAACCATGTGCTTCATAATACGTCTATACGAGATAATA
Organism: Eubacteriales bacterium; assembly: GCA_024655885.1. GTDB lineage: Bacteria > Bacillota > Clostridia > Acetivibrionales > JANLFN01 > JANLFN01. The sequence goes on from JANLFN010000008.1 coordinate 14,644, forward strand.
TGTTTATTCAGGAATTAGTCATAAATAAAAAATAAACAGATTTTCTTGTATCGGTAGATTAAGGGCTAGCCCTTAATCTACCTTTATTAATGACTTTGGACATTCCCTTTGATGTATTATAAATATTGCGCATGCAGAACTGCTTATACTGGCAAAGAGAACTGCAAATGCCGATAATGCTGCTAAAATCGTCCTTTTCATACATTAACCCCCCTTCGCTTATTTTTCCGTGCCATATTTATTTCCTGTGACTTTATATACAATTGGTAATAAAGTCAAGCATTCCAAGGTACATGCCCATGCAATCGCATTTGCGTAGGGCTGAGGTACTAGAAAAAGATAAAATAAAAACATTAGAGTGAGCAAAATAAAGCTTCCGGTCCTTAACTGCTTGCGCTGCTTTTTACTTATAACCGGCTTATTTATAACATCAGCAGGAGAATACAGGTATAAGAAAAAAAAATCGATTGGGTATAAAACAGCCGCCTGCACAATTCTACTCACATCTTTCAATAATAATGAAATACTGATTGCCCCAAAAATTATAATACAGTATGAGATGAAACATCCCCAATGGCTCTTCGCATGAACTCCTCCAGCAAAGCTACGAAGAAATCCGAAGGCTAAAATTGCTATCAGAGAGTACAATGTAATCCCTAAAAGAGCTGAAATAATTAGAATGGCCGCAATTTTCGTGAACTCAGAAATAATCATATAGATGCCGTACTCGATTATTTCCGCTTTTTCGTCCGTTGTAGGGATACTTTCTCGGATCTTCGCTGTTAAACCTTCACTGATTGTACTAATCGTAATCATGAGTATCACCCATCTTCTATTATACATTTTTAATAGAAGTTGTCCAATAAAAACATCAAAATGGCAAAATTCACTGTCCAAATTTGATAACTTGCCTTTTAAACAATGAATTTTGCCATTTCAATAAAATATCCCCGCTATTTTGGCAGGAGTATGTAAAGTAAATATGTAAAACCACGAGAATTCGTTACTGCTATTTATAAATTATTTTGATTTTAAAATTGTTTGGAGTTAAGAAAAATATTTAGTATATTCAATATACTGCTAATATGTTTATAAACCGTGTTCAACCTTGCAGCCTACCATTAAGATGTAGTTTTTATTACCTCTTTAATAAAATGATTCATATAAAGTAATGATTTGTGGGGTGTAAAAATGCAAACACATGTGCTGTCTTCATTAGCCGACTATACTCTCGATTTTCTGACCTTGCTGTTTAAGCAATACAAAAAAGGGAATATTGATATTCACTGTTTTTCCAGTCACGCCGCAGTCAAAATAAATTTTTTAAAGGATGTGCTGGACTACTTTGAAGACGCTAAAAGGAAAGAAGAGGCAGCCGAAGTCATATTAAAGTGTGAACAAGTGTTTTCATCCCACCCCTTTCAGTAACCTTTTACGGTTTTCATACCAAAAAAAGCCCCTGAAGCCCACAATACGCAGGGCACAATGCAATTCTGAAATTTAAGCGTATTTTGTGGTATAATAAACTTGATGCTACAAAAAAACAGGGGTATTGCCATGTTTATTGCCGATTTTCACATACACTCAAAATACTCAAGGGCCACCAGCAGGGAATGTGTGCCTGAAATGCTGGAAATGTGGGCGAGACGTAAAGGAATTGACGTTATCGGGACAGGCGATTTCACCCATCCGGCCTGGCGCGAAGAATTAAAGGAGAAGCTTGTCCCTTCAGGAGAGGGCCTTTATGTGCTTAAAAGCGATTCCCGCATAGAGGATAAAGTCGCAGGAGCAGATCTCAAGCCTCAATTCATTGTTTCCGGCGAAATCAGCTCAATATACAAAAAAAACGGAAGGGTAAGAAAGGTTCACAACCTGATACTTCTACCCGGCTTAGAACATGCCGAATCCATCTCCCGCAAGCTTGAGGCCATAGGGAATTTGCATTCGGACGGCAGGCCCATATTGGGCCTGGACAGCAGGGACCTGCTTGAGATAGTGCTGGATATGTGCCCGGAGGCTATCTTTATTCCTGCTCATATATGGACCCCCCATTTCTCCCTGTACGGCACCTATTCCGGCTTTGACGATATCAAGGAGTGCTTCGAGGATTTAACAGGCTGCATATATGCGCTGGAAACAGGCCTTTCCTCAGACCCTCCAATGAACTGGCGCCTTTCCGCGCTGGACGAATTCACGCTGATTTCCAACTCGGACGCCCATTCTCCCATCAACTTGGCCAGAGAAGCCAACATTTTTGATACCGGGCTTTCTTATCCATGCATATTGCAGGCTTTAAAAAAACGCAGTACAAAGGAGTTCTACGGTACAATAGAGTTCTTTCCGGAGGAAGGAAAATACTACTACGACGGGCACAGGGCGTGCAAGGTGTGCTGGAAGCCCTCGGATACAAAAGCTGCGGCAGGCATATGTCCTGTATGCGGAGGCAGGATTACCGTGGGAGTGCTTCACCGGGTTGAAGCCCTTGCAGACAGGGAAGAGGGATTCATCCCTCCGGAGGCAAAGCATTTCGAAAGCCTCATTCCGCTTCATGAGGTGATCGCTTCCTCAATGAGCTTTACTGCTGCCAGCGGGAAGGTGAAGGAGAAGTACAACAACCTGATAGGGAGCCTGGGACCGGAGCTGTTTATACTCCGGAAGGCACCGCTAAGCGATATCGAGCTGGCGGCAGGACCCTGTATAGCCGAAGGCATCCGCAGACTGAGATGCGGGAAGGTTGAAATACAGCCCGGATTTGACGGAGAATACGGTAAAGTTAAAATAATGGACAAAAAGGAACAGCAGCCATGACCTCAAGGGGTTCTATGTCATTCCATAACTCATCCATAAAAGCTTCAGATTGCGTATGATAGACATTTAGCGCATGCGGCAGTGAATGCATATCGGAAAGAAGCTGTATGGCTTTATTAAAGCTATTCTTCTTCAAAATAATCTTTTTTAAATGGGATGGAAAAGGAAAAAAATCGTCCCATGTAATACCAGATAATAATTATATTTATAAGAAATATGCGTAAATTGTTTAACATAATTGCCATAATTTTCATATTATGTAATTGTAATGCAAAAAATCTTTTATTTATAGGAGGTAGTCGAAAATGGAAGACAGAGGTTTTGATGGATTCGGCGGTTTTTTTCGCAACGATATGATTCTTTGGTTCATTATCTTATTTCTATTACTCTTTTGGGATAGGCGTAGATTTGACTTTGATGTAGACCCTAAGTAACTTCCCAAATTTAATATCCCAAAAGAAAGGAGGATTCATATGGCAGAAGATAGAGGCGGTTGCGGCTTTGGTTTTCGCTCTGAGTGGATATGGATTATTATAATTATAATAATCATATTGCTTTTCTGCTGCAGAGATTTCGACTTTGGCTGTAAAGAATAATTGAGCACGCTGCACATCTTTCCAAATACCTTAATAGTAATGTCTATTAAGGTATTTTTTTAAAGGGTCTATTATTCGCTGCACCTTAAAGTGCATAAGGCTTCACCAACCACTGTCAGCCTCAATAAAAAAAGCCTTTTGCCTCTTTAGTACTCATCTCTGTATAAATATAATGTCCTCTTCATCCGCACGAATGTCCCCCTTTCATTCCCAATATTCTACGTGAAAAGGAAAATTCCTACATAACTGCATTAATTGCAATCTCTTATTTTTGCTATATCAAATTCGATATTGTTTTTCATATCACAACTGATATCCATTAACTTAATAATTTTCTGTATTGCCTGTACCACATTTTCAGCCTCGACTTCTATGTTGTCACCATTAAATTTTATACTAAATTTCATAGCCAACACCCTTTGCTTTAAGTACTGATATATTATTCGAACCTCAAATCATTTTTTCAGGTGTTATTTGCGCAATGTTTACATTATTAGAATGCTTATCTATATTGAAGCGTGAAAATGATTTTGCATTTATCCATTTTCACGCTTCAATTACCTTCATGTAGGAGGCTGTGAAAAAAAGGGGTTCTATAGGTTTTGCTACGCCGCATGTAGCAGTCTACAAGCGCCCCGTCAAAAAGAACCGCTATGTTTTTTCACATCCTCCTCTATATGGCGAAAATCTATTTTTCCCTTTGTAATTTCTTTTTCGCGATTCATCTATATCATCCGCGTTACGTATATTTTTCATTAAATTTGGCACCCTAAATTTCAAGGAGGGATTATTTATGAATGAAATTGAATCCTTGCTTCAAGATATCGAAAAATTGCGTAATAATTTGCATAAACTCATTTTAGAGAAAAATGCAAACCTTACTGATCCTGAAGTTATCTCTGCAAGCCAAATGCTGAATGCTGCTATTACCAAGTATAATGAGATTGTGGAGAAGAAGTCGAATAAGTAAGTTATTCAAATAGTTCAGGGTTTTCTCCGTTATTTCCGATTACCTCGCTAAAATCAAGGTAGAACGGGAATTCACTTCCCTAAATCGTAAACATTCCGAAGAAACTATATTGAATGTGAAAATGATTTTGTATTTATACCATTTCGCGGTTAATACAGCAATATTTTAAAGGAAAAGGTATCGAGGCAAAAAATAAGGCTTCTGATAATCCTCAAAAGCCTGTGGTGCGGACGACAGGACTTGAACCTGCACGGGGTTACCACTGGATCCTAAATCCAGCGCGTCTGCCAATTCCACCACGTCCGCATATAGCTATAATATGATAACACAAAAAGCTTCTTTTTTCAAGAGGAAACGAACAGCAGTTTTTGCCTCTGTCGGCCATAGTGTGAAATCATTTTATTATAAAAAAAAGGAGGTGCATCGCACCTGTTTTTGAAAGGTTTTTGCTGTGATATCTATAATAAATAAATATTAGAGATATACCGTACTGAATTTTTGTGTATGCTATAGCATTCCAGCCTTAATATGCTGCTACGTCTTATACAGCATAGGCATGTCCATGCAACGATGACTCTTTCTCCGCTATTAGCAATTTGCGCTATACGGATATGCGGGCAATCCCTTGTCCCTCACAATAAATTATAAAAATTATGGAAATATAAGGGAAGACATTAAAATGGTTTATACCGATGTCTTGCATAGCCCCTGTGCATCCCAGTATGTGCTCTATTCAGTTGACTTTACGTTGTCCGATATACAGTCAGTATATATAAAGGCATAAAATCAGGATACATACATTCGATATCGTCTCCTGTCTTATGCAAGCCTTTCGGGAGGTACCAATGCCTCCCTGCCTTCATGGCAAAGGGGCATTGGTTTGTTACAATGCGGATACATTCTGGAATAACTTGTTCGCCGCTATTTTTGTATTTCTTGAGACCGGCTTTACCCGTTATTTCCGGATTTTTCCACAAAATATGTCACACCTATAAGCTGCGTACCGATTAGCTATTGTATTTCTACATTTCTCCACTTTTATCCAATCAGCTTCGCCGGTATATTCGACAATTAACTGTGTATAAATTTTTGTACATAGTGTATTCTTTGTGTTTTTTGCGCTTGAATAGTTGCTTCTCGCGCAAAATGTTTAATTTGTACTTTTTTTTATACATTTATATGCGTATGGAACTTTTTCCGCATAAATTGCGTCGCCTTCAAACCCGGCTGTTTCTCAACCATATTAATATATTAACGGAATTTATCAAAATAATATATAAACATATTTTGATTTATTGTACTTATTTACGAACATTATTTTTTCTGAAAGTAAAGCTATATATTGATTTTTTCTTTATTAAATTCTAAGCACAGGATTTCATATTCTATATTGAACGCGAAAATGATTTTGCATTTACAACATTTTCGCCTTCAATTCCCTTAGTGAATATCGCGGAAATTCAATAGATTCTTCGTAAAATCATTTCCGCGACTTATATAATAAAAATATATTTTACTTTCTCCTTCCTTTAAAGTTTGCTATAATTAATGAATAAAAATCTAAAAAAATCACAAGAGGAAAAAATTATGAAGTATATCGTTGTCCTAGGTGACGGAATGGCTGATTATCCCATTCCGCAGTTGGGCGGAAAAACGCCCCTTCAATGTGCTGCGAAGCCTAACATTGATTTCCTTGCAAAACACGGAACCATCGGTATGGTAAAAACCATTCCCGACGGGATTCCCCCTGGAAGTGACGCTGCAAATCTTTCGGTCATGGGTTACAACCCCAGGCTTTACTATACGGGCCGTTCCCCCCTGGAGGCTGTCAGTATGGGTATAAACATGGAGAAAGACGACCTGGCGTTCCGGTGCAACCTGGTAACCTTATCCGATGCGGAAAACTATGCCGATAAGGTTATGGTGGATCATAGTTCGGATGAAATTTCATCCGAGGAAGCACGTGAACTCATTGAGGAAATAAACCGGAATTTTAAAACGGACGAAATCGCTTTTTATGCAGGAGTCAGCTACCGCCACTGCATGATATGGAAAAACGGACCTCAGGGGTTTCAGTTTACCCCTCCCCACGACATCTTGGAAAAAAGGATAAGTGAATACCTTCCCCGGGGCGAAAACTCAAAAGTGCTGCTGGATATGATGGTTGAAAGCCACAAGCTGTTGAAAGACCATCCCGTCAACAGGGCAAGAGCCTCCAGAGGCTTGAGGCCGGCGAACTCCATTTGGCTGTGGGGGGAAGGCAAAAAACCGGCAATACCCTCTTTCTATGATAAATACAGGGTGAAAGGTTCGGTCATTTCCGCCGTCGACCTTATAAAGGGTATAGGGCTATGCGCCGGCTTGAAGTCCATCGACGTGGAAGGAGCCACCGGAAATATCCATACAAACTTTATGGGCAAGGCAAAGGCTGCATTAAAGGAGCTGGAAGCCGGACAGGATTTTGTGTATATCCATATAGAAGCTCCCGACGAATGCGGCCACAGGTATGAAATTGACAACAAAGTCAGGTCTATAGAGTTGATTGACGCCCAGGTCGTAGGACCCCTGCTGGAAGGTTTGAAACAATTTGACGATTACAGGATCCTTGTCCTGCCCGATCACCCCACGCCCCTGCCCTTAAGGACTCATACACCCGAACCGGTGCCGTTCCTGCTGTACCAGAAAAGCAGGGAAAAGCTCTCCGGAGCGGACGGATATGACGAGCTCCAGGCCGGGCAAAGCGGCATATCTATAGAAGAAGGGTATACTCTCATGGACAGGTTTGTGAATCCCACTCTTTAATCTAGAAATGTAAAAGTTGTGGAATTAAACTTCAGGGCCGGAAGGCTCTTTTTTTTCCTGCATGGCTTTTTGAAAAAACCATTGGGGTACAAGTTTTCGGAGTTTCCGGGGAAGCATATCCATGTCCTCCCTTGAAATTCCTTTGAATAAGACCATAAGAGTAAAATATATCACTACGCCGAGGAATATGGATATTACCGTTGCCGCGGCATTAACGGCATAGGCGGCCTTTGTGAAATTTAAAAAGACGGCTATGGCTTTATAGGACCCGTAAATGCACGCCCCCATAATAGCAGAGGCCATGGCCGGCTTAAACAGCACTTTTAACAGGCGGGGTTTTATCCTGAGAGTCTTCCGAATCAATATACCGTTCAGTATAATGGGAATGCAATAGCTGACGATGCTCCCTATAATGGCGCCTGAAACGTACAGCGGTGGAATCGGGACCAAGAAATAGTTGGTGAGAATTTTCCCTACTATTCCCATAACAAGATTGAAGGTTGTCTGGTAGAATTTCCCTGAGCCTTGCAAAATCGAAGTCTGCACCTGCACAACAGCCAGCAGGATAAGGGCAGTGGACCCGTACAGCATGAGGTATGAGCCCTGACCATACTGCAGCAGCTGATAGATGGGACCGCTCAAAACACAAAAGCCCACGGAGGAAGGGATTGTCACCAAAAAGCAAAGCCGGAAGGCATAATTCACCCTGTCCTGCACCCGGTTCCTGTCGCCTATTGCAACAGCAGCGGCAACAGCAGGCAGGATGGTGGCGGCCAATGCCGCCACCACCGCAATAGGCGCATTTAAAAGCTGCTGGTATTTATAAAGGTAGCTGTACATTTGAGTGGCCGTTTTATCCGCAAAGCCTGCCGCTAAAAGCCTGGATTTCACATTCCACACATCCACCAGATTCCCCGCGTATTGCAGTCCGATGCCAAGGGTGATGGGAATGCCGTAGTCCACTATCTTTCTTACTAGTTGAAAATACGAGTACCTTGCGACTTTAGCATTTGGGGCCCTCCTTGGAAGCGCTCCCCCATAGTTTTTCCTGTAAAACCGGACTAAAAAAAATGCGGCGGAGAGCGCTCCCAAAGATGTGCCTATAGTGCCTCCGGCACATGCAGCCTCCAGGCCGTACCTTAAAAAAAGCGCCGCAAATACAAGGGTAAACACCACGTTGACCACTTGCTCAATAATCTGTGAGACGGCGGTGGGCAGCATATCGCCATTGCCCTGGAAATACCCCCTGTATGCCGAAGACACGGAAGTAAAGAGCAGTGCGGGCGATAAGGCCAGTATGGCAAGATAAGACCTTTCATAGTGCAGGGCCCTGGATAAGGGGTAGGACAAAGCAAACATCAGCAGGGCCATCACCAGTCCCAGGACTAACAGCATAAATCTGGCTATTTTAAAGCTCCGCAGAGCATCCTTGCAATTGCCCACCGCTGCAAGCTCGGCAACCAGTTTGGAAATTGCAACAGGGATTCCTGAATTTGACAATACATATACCAGTACATAGACCTGGTATGCCGCTGCGTATATTCCATTTCCCTCATCACCGATGATTGCCAGTAAAAACGGCAAATAAAGCAGTGATAATAATTTTACTGTGATTCCGGCCGCAGACAACACTGCAACCCCTTTTGCAACTGATTTTTCACTCATATGTACCCTGCAAGTCCATCCGTGTAAAACTAGTGGCCTTGCTCATTATAGTACAAAATAAGAGTGAAATCAATTCAACTGTTTCTATTTCAGCAATGATTATACGGTGCTGAACCTGTAGTCAATAAGAACTGCGCCTTTTCCCTTTATACCCCCTCCTCCCACACTTCCGGTATAACTTATATCCGCCTCATCCTGCGGGTCATACACCGTTATTCTGTCAACCATCCGTCTGACAATCTCATGGGTAATCCCACTATTTTTTAAATTCAGCAAAGCCTTTTGAATTAATTCCTCGGCATCTGCAGGCCTGTTTTTTTCGCCTTCCGCTTTTTGAATTTCCTGCATAATTTTCGCTATGCTGCTTTCAAGGTTTTTATTTGCTCTTAAAAAAAGCTGTTCGGATATCTTGTTTTCCAATCTATCCATATAGAGCGTTTCCTGCTGCCTCTGTCGATTAAGCAGCAGCTGCCGCAGCCTCGGTATTTCATTTCTGCCCATACCGTTTTCTTCATTATCCGCATCCAGCATTTTTTTCAACCCTGCCTTTAAGGAAGTGTCCTCAAACATGTCCAGCAGGTCCTTGAGCAAAATACCCTCAATGAACTTTTCATCCACATAATGGCTTGCGCATGAGATTTTTCCGCCTTTGGCGTATCGGCCGCATATATAGCCCATGGGCCTGTTCTTCCGCTTTCTTGCAAACATTGGACTGCCGCAGCCGCCGCAATACAGCAGCCCTTTGAACAGGTGCAGGGTCCCTTTGTGGGCACCCGATCCCGGCATTTTAGCGGCTCGTATTCTTTGGACCTCTTCAAACTCCTCCCTTCCTATGATGGCTTCATGCGTGTTCTCGGTCACAACCCACAAATCCCTGGGAAGCTTCCGGGTCTTTTTGCTTTTGAAGCTGACCTTTTCACTTACCCCCTGCACGGTATCCCCTGTATAAACCCTGCTGCATAAAATCCTTTTTACAGCAACGGCATTCCACAAATTCACCCCATTGCCGGGGCCGCCCCGGACCGATGGCGGAGGGCACCCTTTTGAATTCAGCAGCCGTGCGATAGCCAAATATCCGTACCCTGCGCGGTAAAGCCTGTATATCTCCCTGACCACCGGCGCCGTATTTTCATCTATGCAGAGCTTGTTTTTAGACTCTTCCGATTTTATATACCCGTAAGGAGCATGGCCTATATATTCTCCCTTCTCGATCTTAAATCTCAAGCTTGCACGGATTTTTCTGGATACATCCCGGATATACCGCTCGTTGAACCATGTCTCTATGCCCACCGTGTCATTATCCTTTGCGCTGTCATATTTTCCGTCAAAGGTGATAACCCTGACCCCATACTCCTCAAGAAAGTCCAGAAACATCAAGGTCTTGGCATTGTTCCTCCCCAGCCGCGAAAGGTCCTTTAACAGGAGCAGATTTATTTCACCCGAGACCACATCCTCTTTTAAAAGCTCCAGGCCCGGCCTGCTGAACCCCGATCCCGACATATTGTCATCCATGTACACCCGGATCACCTCTCCCAGGCTGTTCCTGTACACATAGTCCAAAAGCAGGTCTCTCTGGGTTTCTATGGTCTCATAGTTTTCCTCATTGTCATCCCTGCTTTCCCTCACATAGATGCCGATTTTGTAACCGGCCTCCCTTCCTTTTTGCCTGTCCTTAAACGCCATAGCCTCACAATCCGAATCCACATTTTTATCCCGGTAAAAAATATATGTTCCAAGGCATTTGTCCCATGAGTCACTGTTGGCGGTAAAGAGTATGTATAATGAAAATCAGTCTTTCACAATCTTTATGTCAACTTTTCTGGTCCTGGGGCCGTCAAACTCGCAGAAATAAACGCCCTGCCATGTTCCAAGCTTTAGTTCTCCATTTTCAATGATTATGGTACACGATGAACCCATCATAGAAGCTTTTATATGCGCATGTGAATTACCTTCCCTATGCCGGTATTCGTTTCTTTCCGGGAAGGCCTGCCTAAGTCCCGATAATATGTCATAAACCACATCCGGGTCCGCATTTTCATTAATTGTTACGCCCGCTGTTGTGTGAGGAATAAATACAACTGCAATACCATCCTTTACCCCGCTTTTTTTCACTTCCTGCCGAATAAGGCCCGTAATATCTATGAATTCATCAGACCGGGTTGTTTTTACGGTGTATTCCATACTTGCTTCACAACCTTTCTTCACTATCTGATGTACATTTTATTATAACCTATTCCGGCCGGCAATCACTTTCATAATTTTTATCCCGGAGTCTATGCCCCACAGTCCTTCGGATGCGCAGATATTCATATCTGCTGCCGGTATAGGGAATGCGCTTGCTGCTGCCTTGACCCGTTAGGACTTAATTTTGTATAATATATGTAAATGCTGGCAATCCAAGAGAGGATAAAATGGTAGACATTTATACGGCAGAAATTTATGTAATGGGAATACTGGAACAATACCATAGAAATGGCATTGACAGGAAGCTGGTCAGCGTTGCCGAGCAGTATATAAAAAGTAATTATTATAAGTTTTTCATGGTTAAAACATTGGGAGAGTCCTCTGATTATGAATACTATAGAAGAACAAGAGAGTTCTACAAAAATGTAGGTTTTTATCCTCTGGAAGAGATTAAAGAGATATGGAATGAAGAAAACCCATGTTTAATAATGGTAAAGAGCATTTGATTTAGAACTAAAAATTTTTAAACAGCCGCCTTATTCAAGGCGGCCGTTTGATTTGAGCATTGTCCCTATAGGTTCCTATTTTCCGGCAGCGGCAGCAACCATGGCTCTTACGTTTTCCACCTTGGCATTGGGGGGGATTGAGCATCCGCCCGCCAGGATAAAGCCCGGTCCCATGTCCCTGATCAACCGGGTGCTGTAATTGTATACTTCTTCAGGAGTGCCGAGGGTGAGCTTCCCGGCCTGGACATCGCCCTTGATGCACATGATGTCCCCCAGCTTTTCCTTTACCTTGTAAATATCGGTCATGCCGTCCGTCTCGAACACACACGTTCCCTTGGGGAAGTCTTTGAAATAGTCAAGACCGCGCTCCCAGTTGGCATCAATGTGGAAATCCGCAGCAATGCCTTCTTCTATACAAGTTTCAGTGACTTCCTTCAGGTATCTCCATACAAATTTTTCCCATATTTTAGTGCTGTAGAAATCCGGGCATCCCCGGGCCATGGCAATAAATACGTCGATGGGATCAACCGCTGCCTTAAGTCCTGCTTTCATAGTTTCAATATTGTTTTTCATGATGATATCCATTACCTCTGTCACTTTTTCAGGCATTCTTTTAATATCCATCATGAATTTTGCCATCGTACGCCCGCCGCTTAAATAATCCACGGGAAGCGAGACCACTCCGCCGCCGTACACCGGATACCCTGCCTCCCTCATCCTTTGATCGGCTATAGGAGCAAAGGCCCCGGTCTTTCCAAGCAATTCAAAGTCCACATTCATCCGGGTAGCTACATATTCATTGGAAAATGCCTGCCAGCCCTTGCTTATGATGGTATCGTAATCCTCCGGCTTCATAAGTTCCTGCTCGTCAAGCTGCCAGAGCGCGTTTTCGGGCAGCTCGCGTCCGGGAAGCTTGACACGGCACATGAATATCAAACCCATCCCCCCTGCAAAGGAAGATGTCCCTGAAGCAGCGTCCACTTCGCCCAAATCTTTTATCGAATCGATCATAATTTTGTTTGAAAGCTCCACATCAAAACAGAACTGCGCCAAAGTGTACCCCATATGCCTTGCGCAGAAGGAGTCCATCATGGGTGCGAACGGCGTCTTGTCGGGCTTTTCCAATGCAATGGCCTTTTTGATTCTTGTCAGGCGCTCATTGTATAATTCCTTATTTGTTTTCATCTCCTTACACCCCCATATACTTCTTTGAATATTCCACCGTTTCCTGGGCGTTCTTGCATACATGGTCTGCTCCTACGTATTTGCAGGTAGCCTCGTCTACCGGACCTCCCCCGATGAGAATCTTAATGTCCTTTCTCAGGCCCTCCTTCTCCAACGTCTGGATGCACTCCTTGATGTTGTCGAAGGCGGTGGTCAAAAGGCAGGAAATGCCGATCACCTTGGGCTTGTACTGCTTGATGGCCTCAACGTACTTTGCGGTGGGCACATCCACGCCCAGGTCTATTACATTAAACCCGTTGCTGCTCATTACCGTGGTCACGATGTTTTTACCTATATCATGGATGTCGTCATAAATGGTCCCCATGACAAAAGTTCCATACTTGGAAGAACCTGCGCCGCCCATGCCGCCTCCCAGCAGCTGCGATGCCTCATTGAATATTTCCGCCGACATAATGAGCTCGGATAAAAAATATTCTTTTTCCTCAAACCTTTTCCCCACAATGCTCATACCCTCCTGGAGATACGCAATGATATCCAGGGCCGGCACATTCTGTGCCTTTAAGGCCTTGACTTCCGCCAGCACGGCATCTTCCTCCAGGTCGGCCATTGCTTCAACCAGTTTTTTGCTCATGAATACATCCTCCTCTATTTCATTTGCATTCTTATACATATATATTTATAATATTCTATAGATAGAGGGGCATGCCTTTGTATAGAATATATGAAATGCAGAGCAATATTTTGTGTATATAGTACAACTATATACTGCAGGGGGATTTTACATGGGAATGAGCCTTGGAATGCTTTCCGGCAGATTAAAGCACATGAGCCCCGGGGTTTTCATGTTAAAGGATGAAAATATTTCAATTAGAGCCCTGAAACTCCTCAGCAAAGACCAGACAGCCTTTGAACCGGATATATTATATGTGGGGAAAAGTTCGGAGCTTCCCGGCAGTATCTCTGCACAACATGCCGTCAATATTTTGTGCTTGGAGGACACTCCTTTACCACATGAATATATGGGAAGTCCCTTACTAAACATAATCACGCTGAAAAAAAGCATGGACATTTCTGCGGCATTCAATGAAATTCAGGATATCTTGATAAAAGAACATGAAGTTGCTCATAATTCACTAATACTGCTGGAGGCACTCGCCCACGAAAGCGGTTTGCAGCGCATCGTGGAGCTGGGCTATCAGATGCTGGGAAACCCTTTTTGTATCATTGACAGAAGCCTCAAAGCCATTGCAGTGACAACCTATGCAAAAAAGGAGGACGATCCGGTATGGAACGAAATTGTGACAACCGGCTATTCGTCCATAAATACCGTATCCTTTTATTCATTGAACAAATTAAATGAAATGATCGCTACCCATGAGCTTCCCTTTTTTTGGGTCGACGACTATTCAAAGTATCCCAGGATTATGGGAAAAGTCAATATTGGCGGCAAACAAGCGGCAGGGGTTATTGTGTGCGCCCATGAAAGGCCCTATAAGGAGGGCGATCTGGAACTTGTTTCACTGCTCTGCAACGCCATTGCCGTTGAAATGCAGAAGAATAAATTTATTCACTATTCAAGGGGATTGATCTATGAAGACTTTATCGAAGATTTGCTGGAAGGAAGAATCAAGGAAAGCAAAGTGGTGGAGGAAAGAATAAAAATACTCGGTTTGAGCTTCAATAAAAAGTTATATGTCCTATCGGTAGACATAAGCGGTTTTGACAGCACCAAGGGCGTAATTTTTCATATGAGGAATGAGCTGGAAAAAATGCTGTGCGGCAGCAAGGCCGTGGTATATAACGACCATATTGTGATGATTGCCAGCTGCGATAAGGAAAAGACCTTTTTTGAAAGGGATTTGAAAGACTTTGCTGAATTTCTTAAAGACCACCGCATGGTCGCAGGGATCAGCCGCTGCTTTTACAACCTGGGAGAACTGCGGGAATACTACTTGCAGTCGGTGGAGGCTTTAAAGCTGGGCGCGCTTATGGATAAGGAAAAACATGTTTTCAGATATGAGGACTATGCCGTATACCACATTGCGGACCTGTGCTCCAGCCTGGGGGATCTGAAAAAATACTGCCACCCGTCGCTGCTGGCCCTTATGGAGCATGACCGGCAGAATAACACTAATTACACCCAGAGTCTTTACACCTATATTGTAAACTCAAAAAATCTTGCAGAGTCCGCCAATGCCCTGCACATTCACCGCAATACCATGATTTACCGCATAGAGAAGATAGAAGAAATTATGAATGTGGACTTGAATGACAGCAATACGCTGCTTCATCTTCACTTATCATTCAAGATGCTGGAATTTGATGATCAGGAGGGAATAAAAAAGTATTGGGGAAGCTATGCCGGCTGACATAGGGCTATTTCCCTTATTGCTGTTCCCGCTTTCCTACTCCGCAAGCCTATTCTATATTGATACATACCGTTAAACTCTGAGCTTCACGCCGGATTCAGCAAATAACCTGACGATATCGTACAGCATGTTCTCCCTTGATGTTTTTCCTCCATATCTTTTCACAATCACCCTGGACCTGTATTTCCTTTTTTCCACTCCAGTTCCTCCTTATAAAACCGGCTTATATTATAAAATACCTTTATTATAGATAACAAACTATAAAAATAATGATGGGTATTGATGCATGGGGACACCCCGCTGTTCTGCAGGTGAAGCTCTCTTCGGAATGTCCCCGATGTGTCAATTTTGGGGAGCTTCGCCCCTCAAGCCCCAATTTTTAGCTTTAGAGTTCGTTATCTATATATTATGCGCCCTTAAAAAAATTATAAATTGTCCGGAACTGTTTATTATTTCTTCAAAAGTTATATAATAATCTTATAAGAATATTTATGAAGGGTGATTTCTTGTGGCCAGGACCATCCCTGAAAAACTGTCCTATTTTTTAAAAAACGGGATCAAGGATGTAGACGACGGATATGAGTATGCATCGGAATTAAACCGGATCCTGAACTCCGACGACTGCCAGATGTCGCTAACCGGCAAGGAGATAGAAGCATTAAGGGATTATGCGGATGCGGTAAAAAAAATAGGTGAGATAACCTATTATTCCGAGGAAAGAATAAAGGAAATTGAAAGGGAGCATTTTGGCTCCAGGGGAATATGGGGCTTCTTGGGAATGACTGGGGAGGCAAAACCCCAATGGCCTTTTTAGCCGGGGTGTAAATAATTTTGGGCGGATGGAAAAATTCCATCCGCCCTTGAAAGCAGAAAATAGAACCTTTATTTTACATAAGCAGCGGCGTTTTGACCCGCAATGCGTCCAAATACAACATTGGTAAGCATGGGGTTCGCACCGTATGTTCCGACACTGGCACATTCACCCGCGGCGTAGAGCCCAGAAATGACCGTACCGTCTTTCTTGAGCACCTGCGCGTTTGTGTCTGTTGCAATTCCGCCGAAAGTCCCCTGTACATGGCAAGTCATCTTACACGCATAATACGGAGGCTCATCGAATGTCATATTGAGCATTGTCCGTTTGAAATCCTCATCCACGCCTTTTTTCACAAAACCGACATACCGCTCAACAGTGGCGGCCAGATTTTTTTTGTCGACACCAATTTTATCGGCCAGTTCTTCGATAGTGGGGGCGCTTACAAAAATACCCAAATTGTAGTATTCACGGACATCCTGAATACTGTCAATCAGGGACTGGTCGAAAATCATCCAGCCGGTGCCGCCTTGAGCCACAACAGCCATTCCTGCGCCGTAACCCGCCTGATCATTGATGAAACGCTTTCCGTCCTTGTTTACGAAAATCGCACCGGTGTTCGGAAGACTGCCCATGTAATAAACGCGGAGTCCATCTGTGTAATATGTGAAATTGACTCGGATATTATCCATGTCTCTCAGTTGCGCTCCCACAGCTTCCGCCATCAGCTGGCCGTCACCAGTAGCACCTACCGAGCAAGAATTTTTGTACCCCTTGAGTTCCGGCTTATACTTGGCAACCATTTCATTGTTGGCGGCGAAGCCACCGGTGGCAAGAATCACCGATTTTGCCCTGATGGTATATTCCCCTGCGGGGCCTTTCACTTTTACGCCGGCAACCGCTCCGCCTTCCATCACAAGCTCAGTTGCTCTGGTATTGACGCGGCAGTCGACTCCCCTTTTTTTCACTTCATCCATCAGCGCAGACGTAATTATCTGGCCCATCTTGCCGGCCTCCCTGGAGGCGGTGACGGAGAACGTCGAGTTGGTGACGGTAAGGGGCGCTCCAATGCTCCACAGCCAGTTAGCGGCTTCCCCACTTTTGTGAGCTAAGACATTAAACGCTTGGGGGATGCCTTTTGGATAGCTCTTGATATAGTTTGCATACATGTCATCCGCAGTCGCGGTAACACCAAGAGTTTTATGAACCTTGGTCTCGGATGCGCCAAAGCTCTCGATGGAGTAGGCAGACGTTCCGCCCAAAAAGGCCAATTTTTCGACAAGGATGACCTTTTTCCCCGCGGAAGCCGCCGTAGATGCCGCGGTCATTCCTGCCGCACCGCCGCCAACGACAACGACATCGGCTGTGGTATCGGTGGCCGCTTTAACATCGGCGGGAATGGGAGCATTAAGTTTAGAGGGGTCCCCGCCGGCATCTTTAACACACTGACGGATTGCAGACAACAGAGCGGTGCTGGAAATCGTCGCGCCGGACACCACATCAACGGCTAGAGATTGATTCTTAACAATCAGGTCGGGGTAAGTTTTAATCGGGATGTCACCAACGTGATATGTCTCATTGTGGCTGACCACGCGGACATCCGTGATGGCATCGTTGCTAAATTTTACCTGCACTACAATGGGACCATTTCGGCCATTACCGATGGCGGTGTAGGTGCCCGCTTGATAGAGCGATTTCGATGCCGATGCCGGTGCGTTCGAGCTACATCCGGCAACGCTGAGGATCAGCATGACGCACAACAGCAGGCTGATTTTTCTCAGGACAGAGTTTCTCATTTTTTATTCCTCCCTGTATATTATGTTTATAATCATACAGCAGACAAAGGTCTGCTGTAGTTACCAAATTTAAATGCTTAACTATCGCTGAGCAAATTCACAGACATTAATTTGGTTATACTTCAATACCAGGTTTATCATTGACTTTTGACAACGGAATATCATGGCAAGCTTGTCCATAGACATAAGCAGTCATGTGGTCGATTCGCCTTACGTCCGGAGCCAAGCGGATACAATCCCATAAACCAGCAACACCTTCATTTTATGCTTAATCTTAGCTGTTCATTTCTCTCGTTTTCACAATCATGCTTCATCTCTATTAAGTATAACATATAGTTATATAAATTTAAATACCCTATGTTTTCTTCACAGCTCTAAAAATTAAATTGAATACTGCGGTAAATTATATTGAGCCCTTACGGGCGCAGCAGTTACGTTTAACCAATGTTCTAAATTTGTCTGTGAACACTGCCATGATGAAAGGATGTGATGTCCCCAAGTTCAAATTTAAGTACAAGTTCATTCAAGCAGGGTATCCGGATGTTTTGTTAATTCATTCTGTTTTAAATATGTTTTATCAAAAATATTGTATTATAAAAAATATAATAATACATTGATACAGCTTTATAGCACCTCAATCATTCAAGTTTCTATTTAATTGTAGGGAGGAGAATTAATCTCCTCTCTCTTTGTCTGTAAAAGAGGACACAAGCATAATGGAACCAAAGAGGTGCGGTTTTCGTCTAATGAAGTGGTTTGTCAGGAGGTAACAGCATGAAAAGAATATTATTTTTCATAGTTATTTTATTGCTGAGTGCTTCCCTTTTTGGTTGTATCATTAAAACACTTTTTTTCGGCCAAAAGGCCTGAACGGACCGCAAAGTCCTCTTCTGCTTCCGCATACCTTCCAGGATAAAAATGGCCAAGGGTGACTCCTGCCTTGTCATAGGTAAGCCTTTCAACAAAGAACTCACAAAACTATTAGAATATACAAGGTACTTTTTTATTCACATAACCATATTATATAAAATAAAAGCAATTAAGGTAGTGATAATATGCCTCCATACCCAATGGGAACATTTCTTTATACAATCCGTCCCGGGGATACATTATGGCTAATAGCCCGGCGGTATCATACTACCATGAGTGCAATTGCCGCTGTTAATCCAGGAGTAGACCTTAACAATCTTTACACCGGTCAAGTAATTTGTATACGTCCCAAATACGGATATTGCCCTCTAAGCTTTTATCCTGCTTGTATGGAGATTAGCAAAGCAGAAGCGGATTTAAAAAATTACCTGCGAATGCTCTGGGAGCAGCATGTTGTCTGGACAAGGCTAACCATTCTCAGCATCGCCTTCGACTTGCCGGATGTCGATTTGGTTACCAACCGTCTTCTCCGAAACCCTAAGGATTTCGAGTCCGCGTTGAAGCCTCTTTATGGAGATAAAATCGCTTCCAGGTTTGCCGATTTATTCAGAAGCCACCTTGTCATCGCCGCACAGCTTGTCAAGGCAGCTAAAGCCGGTGATAACAAGGCAGCGGCAGATGCTGAAAAGAGCTGGTATGCCAATGCAGATGAAATTGCAGCTTTCCTTGGCAGCATCAACCCTTATTGGTCCGAGGAAGACTGGAAAACAATGCTGCATGAACACCTGGCATTGACCAAATCTGAAGCTGTTGACATATTAACTAAGAACTATGAGGAAGGTATTTCCATATTTGATAAAATTGAGAAACAGGCTTTAGAAATGGCTGATGTGATGACATATGGCATTGTTAAGCAATTTCCCAATAAATTTATTTGAGTGGTTCCTGACTTCCCTATGGAGAAAAACTATTGGATAAATTCACACTTTCAAACAAATATTCATTACTAAAGGCAAAAACAGCTTATTTCTTCCACACCAGCGAATACCTCCAGAATAAATGCCGGTGTATTTCCGCACCGGAAATTATTTTATCCGCAGCCTTCCTGATATCTTTTATGCTCATGTAGCTGTCATGCCTCGCATGCTCCTGCCATGCCCTTCTTTCCTCTTCACTGACTCGCAAAGAGCCGTTTTTAACCAGCATAAAAAGAAGGTTGAGAGGTGCCGCCGCAGCTGAAAGAATGTATTCGGCAAGGTTTTCCTGGCGGTACAAATCCAGGACAAGCAGCACGCCTCCCGGCCTCAGGGCGGCCTTCGCCCTTATCAGGAATTCCTCCATAGGCAGGTGGTGGACTGTGGCTATCGACGCAATGCAGTCGTATTGCTCCTTTTCAAGCTCATACTCCATGAAGTCGGCCTTGACATAGCTTACATTTTTTATGCCTTTTGCCTTTTCTAAAGCCCTGGAAAGCATATTGTGGGACAGGTCTATCCCTGTAACCTCGCTGCTTCTTTCCGCAAGCAGCCTGGTAAACTCGCCGGTACCACAGCCTACGTCAACGGCGCTGCCGATTTTTTCAGGCAGATGCTTCAGCAGATATCTATGATAATGGTTGTTATGTCCCCACCTGTCCGTTTCAACTCCGGCAATCCTGTCAAAATCCCCGGATATTATTTCAGCATCCTTCATTTCCATCACCTGCAAGTTTTATACCATTATATCCCTATTCACAATATTACGTCAGCACCCGCTTTAATCATGGCGTCACCTATACCGGCATCGGACGCCATGAATAATTTTATTAAGCTTATTCTGTATTTTTAATACAGTAGTACTTTCGAGGTTTGCGCAGCAGCTGTTATCGTCCGGATAGACGCTTTTTCAAACCCTTTCTTCATAAATTCTTCTTTTGCCGCCATAAGGATATTGTTTTTTATTTCTTCTTTCGGGAATTGCATATAATGGCTCCTCTAATAATGTACATCGTACTTTAGTGGACATTGTACTTTATCTATGTATAAATATCAAGCACTTTCATGCAGATTTTTATTCAGGAAATGCACGCACAGAGTGAAATAAATAAATTATCTGTTCTTATCCATATCGAATATTTTTAAAAGTCTCAAATAGTGATTTGCTTCACGCAATGTATGGTCACCCAGTAAGGGTATAATGATAGACCTGACCTTGCATTCAAGCAATCCCTGTGTTCCCTGCGCCTTGAAATCCCGAATTGCTTGTGTTGCTCTAAGACTTTCATCCGTTACCTTTGCCAGCGGTACTGTCATATCCATTGCAGCCTTCGCTTTTTCTGTCAACTGGTCAAACTCATTTCCAAAGTCATTCGCTTTATTGATCAATTCGTTTTCCGTCGGGTCAAGCAACCCCCGGATGAATTTTGCATGCTCGGCCATAATCCTGTTCCAGAATAGTTCCTGTTCAAAGGCTTCTCTCTCGACATTGATATTCTCTCTGTTTTGAATTCTCTGAACTGTTCGTAAGTAAAATTTTGCTTCCCTTAAAATGTGATCAATCAGCAAGGGGTAGTTAACCGTAAACATTTTACAGGATAAAACATTAGATAAAATCGTAGTTTTAAACTGTATTAATGCAGCAACCAGACTCATTGCTCTTTGGTTAAGCATAGACACTCTCTGTTCAAGCATCGGGTTGACTGCCATCAAACCTCCACCTGCTAATCCGGCTTCCGCTTGTGTCAATTCCGTTGGTATATGTACCCCTGTAAAGTAGGAAGAAGCCATTTCCGCTTTAAGCGTATACGGCGTTATTACCTCTCCTGATTGGAGTACCCCGGGACTGACAACGCCATTAGAGAGCGAGACGGCTTCTCCTAAAAGCCCGTCAAAGGCCTTCCTGAAAGCGTCTGCTTGCTGGATAAAATTTGCATCTCTAGGGGTAAATCCTGCTTCAAGAAAAAATGAGTGTTCCTTCATGATCCTTGCAAAAAAAAGATGTATATCCAGTGATTGACGAACAAAATCCATATTTGAAAGCATAGTTTGTCTCTCCTTCAAAAATTCTCATGCTATGTTATTATGCTACGCTTGCGCTGCATAAGAGGTTACAATAACTGCATTTCAGGGTAAATAGCAAAAATATATATATTGACGGATATTTCATTTCACAGCTGCAAAAAATAGATATTGTTACATTGATTTATCATTACGTTATGGAGGAATTATATGAATATAGATGAACTGAAGAATTTTGAAAAGCCGCCCCAGTCCTATTGGATGGCTTCTACACCCGAAACAGAGTATCCGGTATTAAATGAGGATTTGAAAGCCGATATAGCAATTATTGGGGGTGGCATCACCGGTGTCTTATTCGCCTACTTGCTTGGCAAGGAAGGCCTAAAAGCGGTGGTCGTTGAGGCGGACCGTATCCTGCAGGCCACAACCGGGCACACCACAGCCAAAATCACCTCTCAGCACGGATTGATATACAGTAAAATTAAAAACCAAATGGGTGAAGAGTTTGCAAAGCAATATGCAGATGCAAACGAGTCCGCCATAAGAATGATTGGAGAAATAGCAAAGGAAAATAGTATTGAGTGTGATTATGTATCCCAGTCGGCCTATGTATATACGCTGCAAAATGAGTATGTCAATAAGATAAGCGATGAAGCAAAGGTAGCTTCTTCCCTTGGAATAAAGGCTGTTTGCCTGGATAAAACACCTTTGCCCTTTCCGGTGAAAGCTGCCGTGCGTTTTGACAATCAAGCTCAATTTCATCCACGGAAATTTTTGCTTCCCCTTGCTGAAAAAATTGCAGGCAGCGGCGGTCAAATATTTGAACAAACCAGAATTGTGAATATCGAGGAGGATGACGGCTATGCCTTAATAACAGACCAGGGGAAGAAAATAACCGCCCACAGGGTTATTATTGCCTCCCACTACCCTTGTTATAACAAAACCGGCTTATATTTTACCCGGATATATTCTGAGCGGTCCTACGTTATTGCCATAAAAGCCAAAGAGAAATATCCGGGCGGCATGTATATAACCGCGGAGGAACCCGGCCGTTCACTCCGCAGCCAGATTTCCGATGACGGCGAATTGATTCTGGTTGGCGGTGAACATCACAAAACCGGACAAGGAGCAGATACCGTCAAACACTATGAGGCACTGATTGATTTTGCAGATAAAACCTTTACACTGGAAGACATCCCCTATCGATGGTCCACGCAGGATTGCATGACATTGGACGGTATTCCCTATGTAGGACATTTTACGTCTAAAACCCCGAACATGTATATTGCCACCGGCTACGGCAAATGGGGAATGACCAACAGCATGGCCTCCGCCATGCTGTTAAAGGACCTAATAGTGAATGGGGAAAGTCCCTGGCAGGACGTCTATAATCCTTCGCGCCAAACCATAGTTGCTTCTGCCAAGAACTTTGTTGTTGAGAATTTTAATGTTGCAGAAAAACTGATAGAGGGAAAAATCTCACCGTTGCCCAAGGACATAGATATTAAACCCGGCGAGGGAAAAATTATTGAGGCTAACGGACAAAGGGCCGGAGCCTATAGGGATGAGCAGGGCACATTGCATGTAGTGGACACGACATGTACACACATGGGCTGTGAATTAAGCTGGAACTCTGCTGAAAAGTCCTGGGATTGCCCTTGCCACGGCTCCAGGTTTTCCTATGAAGGGGATGTGGTTGAGGGGCCTGCAGTTAAGCCTTTAAACGCGCATAAGGATGTAAACACCATTGAAAAGCTCATCAAAGACCACTTTTAAGGGAGTGAAAACTTAAAAAGGCTGCCATCGCAAACATGGCATATTTAAAATTTCCCTCCGCAAAAAGCGGCGGGATTTATTTCAACTTCGCTCCATACGCACTGCAAAAATACCAGGCCATTCCGGCCTGGTATGATAAGCTTTTACTTTTTTTCGTCTATGACAGCCCTGCCTCTTGTACCATTTAAGTAGTTCTTCCCTGTCGCTTGCCTCTTATTAGGGGGTACTCACATATAATTCATAAAAGATTTTCAACTTGAATTCGCTGTCCATCAAGGGCTGTCAGGCTTGCGGCCAATGCAGGGAAAAAGAGAGCTGCGCCGTGCAGGACGATATGCAGCTGCTGTATGCCGAACTTGAGGGATCGGATGCCATTGTAATCGGCTCACCGGTCTATTTCGGCCAGGTTACGGCCCAGACCAAAGCATTTCTGGATAGGTTTTATGCACTGATGGGACCAGAGGGGTCCAAACTGAGAGGCAAAAAGCTTGCCCTTGTCTATGCCCAGGGGAATCCCAACGCCCAATCCTTTCAGCCCTATTTTGACATAGCCGAAAGAGGGTATGGCTTTCTGGGACTGAAACTGAAGGGAACTCTATTGACTACCGGAAGCTCCGGGCCGGGCACAAAAGACAGGGAGGACCTGCTGGAGCGCGCAAAGCAGATAGGAGCAAGGCTGTTTTAAGGCCGGCACACATAAGGACCACCTCCCTATGCAGCAAAATTATGCGCTTTCGGCTCTAATTTCCGGAGATGGCCCTTATTCTTCCCTGCCGCGGTTTCTACTGCCTGAAATCGCTAAAACCTGCATATGTATCCTCCTCACATTCAAATCCAATTGCTTCATCCAGAGGGCCGCACCCCTGTTTTGCAGAGGCAAAGCTGCCTTTCAGCCTAATTACATGCATGGTTTCAAATACTTTCAATCCCGGTTATTTATACTTCTCATAGCAGACAATCTCTTCAAGCTGCTTTCGCGGCCTTGGCGCAGGACTTTCGGCAGGATAGCCGAGGGGGGTCACGGCAACCACTCTCACCTGGTCAGGAATCTCCAGTATCTCCTTCACCCGCTCCTCGTCGAAGCGTCCCAGCCAGCAGGTGCCCAGTCCCTGCTCGTGGGCCTCAAGGATCAGATAAGCCATGGCGATGGATAAATCAATGGTATACCTGTGCTGTCCGCACATCATAACCTTTTCCGGGTCTGTGCCGCACGCGGCTATAAAAACCGGCGCCTGTTTCACAAACAGCTGTCCGCCGGCCGCTTCGGCAAGCTTTATTCTCTTCGCCTCGTCCCTGACCACAACAAATTTCCATGCCTGCCCATTGCCCGCCGACGGGGAAAGCCTTGCGGCTTCCAATACCTTTTCCAGCTTTTCGTCCTCAACCGGTCTATCGCTGTACTGGCGTATGCTTCTTCTACCCTGGATTGCAGATAAAACGTCCATATGCTTCCCTCCATAACAACCTTATTCTATCTCATTTTAATACAAATAAATTGCAGTGTCATCAATTTCCAGAGGAGTTGCTTCTATATGTTTTGCTTAATTATTTTTTATAATCTTTCTTTATGGATTGCGCTTAGCTAAATCAAGTACTACGTTATTATCCGCCGGGGGCAGGTCTTTCCACAAGCCATCGGCAGCATATTTCTGCCGTAAATAGACGATGCGGCTCCAAAGGCCTAATTTATTCCCGTCAAAAGCGGGTCGGTCATCAGCCTTTTCATCCCCTTTGTAGTGGGCTGTAAATCCGGCGGCAACGTAGCCGGCTATGGAGTGCGCATCCTTTTCAGACACAAGGTATTTCCGCAGAGTGTTATAGGCTTCCCTTTCCGCCGTATTATAGACAAATTGCTCCGCATTTTTTGCGAAATCGGTCCCTGGATGCAGCTTTTCTGCCAGGTTCTTTGAGGTAATTTTGATTTTATTGTTGCTGATGGTGCAGTAGCGAACAGGACAAGGAGAGGTTATTACAGAACCTGTTTCCACATCATATAAAAAGCCGCTACTGTTAAAATCAGCCCGTGTTATATCCTGCGCATGATAATGGCCCGTAAAAGCAAGGCGCACACCGTAAGAGGCCAGCAGCCTGCCGATATATCTGTAATCCTGTATCAGGTAATCGGGGTGCAGCCTGCTTTGGCCTGTCCAATGCTCCACAACTCCGTGGTGCTCCATAACCATAACGGCTTTCCCATTTTGGCCGGCCTTTTTCAGCATGTCCTCCAGCCATTTTTCCTGGCTTTGGGACAATTTTCCCCCCACCGTTTCCTCTCCGCCGGGTTTGTTTTCTCTGTAGCGGCATGAATCTAACGCGATAAGCCATAAATTGTTTTCAGGCTCGGCAACATAGCTCAGGGAGCTGCTATCCCGATAGATAGCGCTGCCATAGCCATAATCATTGTAAATTTCCCCAAACTGGTCAGCACTAATGCTAGGTATTGGAATGGATTTGTCACCTTCATATTTGAAAGCTCCCGGATTATTGATATCATGATTGCCCGGAACCACATATACCTTCACGCCGCTCCGGGTAAGCCTGGACAGCGCGGCTGCAGTCCGCTGATGACAAAGCATCTCGCCGTCTTTCGTAAGGTCGCCTGGAATTAGAACAAACTTGACGCCGGATTTCAGGATGTGGTCAATGGCAAAATTTAATAAGTCGGCACTGTCTTTCAGCATCTTTCGGTCGGAATTGAGGCAAGCCTCAAATGCCGGACCGGATGTGCCCAGGGAATTGTCATAATAGTGCAGGTCGCTGATCACAGCAAACCGGGTATCCGGATATGATGCCATACTCTGTGGTGTCATGGTGCCATATGTATATTGAAGTTTGGGTTGGCTTTTAATGTGTCCCGCAGTGACAGCATATAAAGGTATAATTACTGCTGCGGCAAGTAAACATAAAATAAAATTCCTAACGGCATACTTTCTTTTCATAGCAGCTCCTCATGGTTTTCATCAGGCCCGCTTCCCCCTTCAGGCATTATTTTGCCCTGTCTCAATCCTTAATATAATCTATCTGTGTTATCCAGATACGGTATAATCCGTTAATGTTAGGCAATCCCGTTGTAGGTCTAGGATTCTTTGTCCAAAAACCATACAGTCAACAAGTTTAGGCGATAAAACTATTCTGCTCACTTGATGGGCATTCATGGGGTTGCGTACAGGTAGAAATCCTTCTTTTATTCTATTAAAAAAACAATCAGAATAGAATGCATGTATATCCGTTCTTCTTCTGGAGCTAATTAGCAATATATCTCCTCTATCTCAAGCCTTGAGGCTCTATATTTCAATGGAACTTTTTAACTTTTCTTTGCGTCTGAACATTTTGAGGTGATGCCCGTGTTTAAAATAAAATTGCTGATCTTTGCTTTAATGCTTTTTTCTATGCCCTTCCTTCTCGCGTTCGAAAAAAGTGCCGGCGAAGCAAATAATGCACAAATAAATTCTAATGCATTGGCATATGGTCTTCCCGATGCAGGGCACGGCCCCATGAATCGCTCAACACAAAATTGTGATCCGAAAATCATCATTCCCGGCAATTTAAATTGCGACCCCAAAATGATTATCCGCGGAAACCCGGATATTGACCCTGAATTCCTATTTAATCCCTATAATAAACAGAAGTAAAGTAACTTTGACTGCCATATGTGTTCCCTCTGTCATCAGGAAGGATCATCACAATAACAATTTCCGCGTTGCCGATAATAGGTAATAACCCGTTTCATAAAAACGGATAACATATTCTTTGCTTTCGGCTACTTTTTGAAAACACTTTATTCATCGATAAGTTTCGCCTTTATGAGTTTCCCTTCTTTAAGCTCTTTATTGGATTTCCGACAGAAGGGGGACATTTCTCAAAAAATTAAAAACTTATCAAGCCGTCTGCCCTGCCAGTTCGTTAAAAATTCTCTCATACTCTTTATTCCCGTTCACCGGCTCATATCCTCTTTTGTATAATTTGTCATACATTATTAGTGATCTCAGCCGCCCCCTTGACATACATGTCCCAAAGCCTTGTTACGCTTGATCCCAAAAACTCTTACGCCAAACTTGAGTAAAAATTAAATAAAAATAATACCAACTGCGCAAAATAAAAAAGCTGGAGGTTGCTATGCAAAGCGAATTATTGTCGGATATCTTTAACACCGCTATAAAAAGCATTGTTTCTATCACTGTGCTGTTTTTTATTACAAAACCGATACGCAAAAAGCATATAGCCCAGCTAACGTTTTTTGATTATATAGCAGGTATAGCCATTGGCTCCATAGCCGGTTCCTTTTCGGTAGAGAAAGATGCTTATTACACAACAGGCTTAACTGCACTTATTGTATGGGGACTTTTTGCATTTGCTGTTGCATATATTTCCATGAAAAGCTTGAAGGCAAGACATTTTCTTGATGGAACCCCAACAATTTTCATACAAAATGGAAGGATATTAGATGGAAACCTTAAAAAAGAAAAAATAAACATAAATGACCTTTTAGAAGAATTAAGGCTAAAAGGTGTATTTAATCTTGCAGATGTTGAGTTTGCCATTCTGGAAGCAGATGGAGAGGTGAGCGTACAGATGAAGTCTCAGAAGCGGCCTCTCACACCGGATGACATGCATATACCCACCCGGTATCAGGGATTGACGGCAAACCTCATTATTGACGGGAGTGTGATGCAAGAGAATCTTCATCTCGTTAATCGTGATGAGAAGTGGCTTAAGGATGAACTTTCGAAAAGGAATATAACTTCTGAAAAGGACGTTCTACTTGCAGCACTGGATACCGAAGGTGGGCTTTATATCAGTATGAAAGGCAACAAAGATACGGATGAAAGAAGAATTTTAGGGTAATCATCAAAACCCATAGACACAGAAGATCCCTCTACCAGGCAAATTTCTGATTTCGTATAATAATATCAGGATGTCGATTGCCTCATGACCCGGAACCTAAAGGATTTCAATGACTCCCCCGTTAAAGCAATTTCGCCTGATGATTTTCTCAAAAGCATATAGCGATACACACCGTCCGGTCATCGGGCGGTTTTTCTTTGCCAGCGTCCGCCTTCGCAGGTGGCTAGGCCTGAGTGGCAGCTCGTGCATAAGCTCATGAGATTATTTCGGCAATCCCCCATGCTTTAATGCGTTTCAGAGGGCTGATAATAGAAATAACCGTCACCAAAAGGATAAGAATCAGTATCAAAACAATCTGCACATAGGGAAACTTCCATATAGTAAAGAGTCGTGGCAGAAAATTGTAAATAAGTACCTTTTGCAGAGCTATTCCCATAATACATCCGACAATACATCCTGTCAGGCTGTATGTGAGGGCTTCGACCAGCACCATTTTGTCA
This sequence comes from Eubacteriales bacterium, assembly GCA_024655885.1. Taxonomy (GTDB): domain Bacteria; phylum Bacillota; class Clostridia; order Acetivibrionales; family JANLFN01; genus JANLFN01. Next base: position 43,323 of record JANLFN010000008.1, read on the forward strand.
AGCTGCGCACCGGACATGCCTACTGCCCGCATGACCCCCAGATACCGGGTCTTGGATGCCACACTGGTATTCATGGTATTGACGATGTTCAAAACGCTGATTAAAGCGATCACTGCCACAAAACCATATATAAAAACCGCCATGGTTAAAAAGTACCCATTAATCTCGGCATTTTTCTGACGCTGGTCATAAAACGCAATCGAGTCGTCCAGCATCCCCTTGATTTCACTTACCGTCTGCTCCTGCCCCGAACTATCAAGCTGAATGTCGATAATCCTGATGGTTGATTCTCCCGTCAGCTCGGTAAACAGCTTTTCAGTTGTGATAAAGGTGGTCAGGGAGGGCACCGAATCGTTGAATGGAACGGTACGCAGGATGGCCATTACGGTCATTTCTTTTGTTCCGTCAGGGGTTTGGATATAAACCTTGTCTCCCAGTTGCAGCGCTGCAGTCTCAATGCTAACACCATTCCTGAGGGGATGAGCAACTGCTATTATCCCGTGCTTCACATTCAGCTTTTCCTCGGAAAGCTCTCCTTCAATCAAATCCGTTTTTGCCCAGTTGAGCTGGTTTTTGTCATAGGAGATCAGCCAGGATTTTTCGGGTGGAATAAACAGCCCGTTATCCTCTACCTGAACATTGCCTATAATTTGTTTGTAAGCATCGGTCAGTCTGGAGGCATGGAAGGTGGCGTCCACATAGCCGAACATCCTGCCATATACCTTTTTGATACCACTCAAGTCCGAGAGCTTTTCATACAGGCTATTGCTCAAGCCCTGCTCCGATGTAAGCGAGATATCCGGCGTATAAGGCTTTGTGGTTTTGAGGGAAGAGTGCATGAAATCCACAAATACCTGGAAGCCTAAAAACAGGACGATGCTGATGGCAATGGAGCATGACATCAAAAAGAGTGTTTTCTTCTTCACAACGGCGTTGTTAATGCCCATGGCGACTTCTACATGGAACATTTTTGTCAGGCGCCCCTGCTTCTTCTTTTTGGAAATTTTTATTTCGTTGCTTCCGGTTGCCGCATTGACGGGGGATACCCTTGCCGCTTTTTTTGCAGGCCGAGAGGAAGCGATAAATACGGTGAATACCCCGATCGCAATTCCTGCGATGGTTCCCGCTATGCTAAAGTTAAACAGAGGCATTTCACCGAAAAGACTTCTGTTGTAATACTTAAGTATCCCGCAGCACAGAAAAGCCAGCAGCATTCCCGCAAGCACTCCAATGGGGATTGCCCTCAACGTGATATGCAGCCCTTCTCTCTTGACCAGCTTTTTTATTTGTGACCGGGATGCGCCGATGCACCTTAAAAGCCCAAACTGTTGCACTCTTTCCATCACTGAGATGTTGAAAGTGTTATAGATCATCATGACCCCGGCAATTAGAATGATGCAGAACAAAACCGCCCCTGTTGAATATAGTCCTATGACTGTGTTGCTTTTGCCGTACCCCATAACCGAAAGCAGATATTCATTGCGGATGATTCGGCTGTCTGCCAGCTTCAGGCTGCTCTGGATTGCCTTTTGCACATCGTTGATATTGATACCGTCTTTAAACTCAATGAGAAGGCCGGTGGATTTTTCTGCGTTTACCTCATTGGCACCTGCAATGGATAAATATACACCCGGCATGCCCTTTGCCTTTGTATTGCCATAATCACTGCATATTCCGCTGATTACAAACTTCTTCTCGGTATTGCCGGCAAAAGTTATCTTGGCCACATCCCCCACTTTCAGATGAAGGTTTTCCGCCGCCCATGCTTCCAGTATCATTTCATTTTCCGCCACGGGATATCTGCCTTCCAAAAGGGTAATTTGCATGTTTGGAGCGAATTTTTGGTCCACTGCCGCCAACCTACACTCTTTCCCGTTTAAATTCCCGTTTCTGAAGGATATCCACGTGCCGGCGTTTTTCACATCCATGCGGCTGGTAATGGCCTGCTTTTCTTCATTGGTGGCATCTTTCACACCCAGATGATAATTACCATATTCGTGAATCTGCTGAATCTTTTCAAATTGCAGAAAAAAATCCAGCATGGAAAAAATACCAGTCACTAGGGCTACGGACAGGGCAACACTGATGATGACCAGCCGGGTTTTCTTTTTATGGGCCGTCAGGTATTTGGATGCAAGAGACAGATAGCTTTTCATTTCCGCACCCCTTCCAGATCGGTCACGACGCCGTCCTCCACACTCAGCACACGGTCTGCAAAGGATGTGTAGCTCTGGTTATGCGTAATCATGATGAGGGTCTGATGATACCTCTCCACAGATAGCTTCATGAGGCTTACCACATCCCGGCTGTTTTTTGTATCTAAATTGCCGGTCGGTTCATCCGCAAGAATAATGGCAGGCCTTGTCGCTAAAGCCCGCCCGATGGCCACCCTCTGCTGTTGTCCGCCGGAGAGCTGATTTGGCAGGTGATGCTTTCTCTCTGCCAGCCCCAATACGTCCAGCAATTCGTCAATATAGGATTTATCCGGTTTTCTGTAGTCTAAAAGCAATGGCAAAATAATATTTTCTTCCACATTGAGTTCCGGAACCAGATTATATGCCTGAAAGATGAAGCCGATATTCCGCCTGCGGAAGACGGATAAATCTTTTTCCTTCATGGTGAAAATATCCTTTCCGTCCAAGAACACCTTGCCGGAGGTGGGAGTATCCAAGGCGCCCAGCAGATTGAGCAGCGTACTTTTCCCGGAGCCCGACGGCCCTACGACGGCAACAAACTCTCCTTTGGCAACCGAAAAGGACGCATTTTTTAAGGCGTCCACTTTTGTTTCACCTGTCCCGTATGTTTTGCACAAATTTTCGGTAATTAATATATCCATCATAAACACCTTCCTTGCTATTTTAAAGATGATAGCATAGGAATCTTACTCTCAGGTGAATCCAATCTTACAGATTTGAAAGCTTTGGAAAGGTAAGATAAAAGGCAGTTCCCCCACTTCCACAGCGCTCCTCACCGCGCAGCCCGGTTCCATGGTATGGGAGCAATCCCTGTACCTGCATTTCGCCGCCAAACCCTCAATGTCCTCAAAGGATTTGGACAGATTGCCGGAAACTTCGGCGAATATCTCTCCATTTTCGCTGACTACTTTATATAAATCACGGTGCTGTTCGGAAACCCTTGCCGGAAACATTCCGTCAGCAGTCCTTTCAAACACCCCGACCCAGAAGGGGTCGTCAAAATAAACAGTCAACATGATATTCATTTTTCATTCCTCCTGTAAATTTACCTTGGAGAGAATGGACAACCCCAGGAGGGCAGGTTACTGACAGGAATGGTCCTGCACCCGGACTACCAACCGGATCGTGTTTTTATCTTCCGCTTATATTATAATTGGCCTACTTGAATGAGTCAAAAAACTTTTTCAAGTCGGCTTTTGTCTCACTGCTCAGATAATGCCGTTGCATCGGTTATACCAAACTCACGCGTGGTAATACGTCCTTTTAATTCATTAACCGGGACATCGGGTCCGACTATCTTGGAAGGTATAATCCGGGGTGGAAGTTGCCAATCACAATCATAAAAATTAAGCACAGTGTATAAAAACAAATATTTATTTAGTGATAAACTCATACTCCCGGCCAGATTTCATTAACATATCATATTAAAAAAGTACTGGAAAATGCTATTATTAACAGCAAAGAATTTACAGATTCCATAGAAGACTATTATTACTATATTGATAGATTGATCAAAGGCTATACCATTGAAAGCAAAGCTGTGCAGTACTATTTGAAAAAAAGGAAATGGAACATCAAGGACGCCTTTATCATTTACAACTTTTCATCTCCCGGCAATACTCATATTGAAGACAATCTATTTAAGGTTTATTTGTACCGGATTAAGGAAATCATGAAAAAGTCAATCGTTTTCGAATATGAGAGTTCAATTGTTGCAATCTCAAAATATGACGACTTCCCCTTAACAGACACAAAATTCCTTACCGGCCTTGATGAGTTACTGGGCAAGTTGGATTTAAAATGTGGGATAAGTATGAGCTTCAGTAATTTCATGAACTTGAAATATTATTACATTCAGAGTAAATTAGCCTTATCAGAGGGCTTTGAAAAAGATAGCCAGCCTCTACACTATTACTATGGGGACTATTTTCTGGATCATTTATTGCACTCCTTGGACAATTCAACAAGTATGCGAAGCTTATGCCATCCAAAAATTCTTGAGCTTAAAGAATATGACAACAATAATGATAGCAACAGTGTGGAATGCTTATTTGAGTATCTATTGAATGGCAGAAATAACTCTATGACCGCTAAAAAGCTTCATATACACAGAAACACTTTAATGTATAGAATCAATAAAATATTGGAATTTATAGCCATGGATTTGAATGATGAAAGAACAATGCTGCATGTTTTGTTTTCATGTATTATTGTGAATTACTTGAATGATTCTTACATTCTTTTCTAACATTTTGCCGTATACAAATCATTCCCGCCATGATAAAATGATGCTGAAATAAGGCAATAGACGCGTCTTTAGCTGCTTATTATACCATATCAAACAACCGAAAACCGTTAATGGCTTTCGTGCTGGCAGCACATTGGCAAAGCGCATCGAGAGAGAAACAGCATTGACAATACTTAAAAAGATTTCCGAAAAAATGTGCACATTTAAAAAGTATGTACTTTAGAATGGAAAGTTGCGGGTTGGATACATTGACCGGTTATGCTATCCCCTGTTTTCCGCAAGAATCAAGTTATTTAAACATATTATATTAATGAGGAATTTTTACTATGGCAAATAAAGAAAATTTACTGCAGTATAACCCCGCAATCCCTTATCATGGCGATGCATTCTTACTTACCGCTTTTACGGGAGTTCTCGGGCCGTATTCCTATACAGGCTGGCGCCATGAAACCATGGCGTGGAAAGAAGGCGCATAATTGCCGGCCCAATTTCTCTTGAGATACTGGAAGCAGCTTCGGGTGACAATTTGCACGACCTTGGTTTCCTTGACCATAGGATGTCCAAGATTGCAGGATGCGATGTCCGCATTATCCGTATCGGTATGGCCGGAACTCTTGGCTATGAGGTGCATGGCAACATCGAAAATGCCCATGACGTCTACAATGCCATATGGGAAGCCGGCCAACCACTTGGCATGAGAAAACTCGGCCAGCAGGCCTACATGATGAATCACACTGAAGATGGCTTCCCGCAGGCATATTATCATTTCTTATATACATGGGACAAGGAAGACGTAGTGGACATTTACAGATCACAGTTTGAAGAAGGCGATCATTATCACCTGATAGAAACTCCCAACGACTTCTTTGGCACGACGTTCCATTTTGACAAGGTGCTCAATGATAAGGGAGAGGTCGTTGGCTGCAGTTCCGGAAGATCAAACAGCTATCACTTCAGAAAGATGATCTCACTGTGCACTATTGACAGAGAGTATGCAAAAATTGGTACAGAGCTTACGCTTGTATGGGGTAACGAAGGTGAACGCCAAAAGAGCATTAAAGTAAAAGTAGCACGTTTTCCGTATCTCAACGAGAACAGAAATGAACATATTGACTCCTCTACTCCGCCACAATATCTCTGTGCGAAAAGCAAACCAGACTCAAGCCCACCAATACGGCAGAAACCAGCAGCATAGTAAAAATGGGAGGGAAGGATACCACGACACCGGGGTAAACCCACGAAAACGGCGAGAGCGCGAAAACATGATTGCCAATCGCCTTAATCTCCCATAAAAACTCCAGCAAGAGCGACGCGCCGAGCAATCCCCAACTGACCGGCGCCGCCGCACGGGGCGCAATACCGTACAAAAACGCCGTAACCGAAGCAATCAGCCATACCGCCGGCAGCCGTGCAATGCAGGAAGTAAAATCGCCGATGCAATAGCCAAAAAGCGCGATGGCTGCCGCGCTGCCGGTAAAGGCGATAAGCAGGTGACCCGCCACATACCGAGTGCGCGTAGTTGCGCCGGCCAATACCAATTCGGCGCGGGTCATGGATTCTTCTTCCCGAATGCGCAATACGGCCATGATCCCATAGGCGGCCAGAACCTGTGTCAGTATATAGGCCAATATGGCGAGAAACGCGTTTCCGGCTCCGCCCAAAGCGGCCGACAGTCCGGGCAGGAAAGCGGTGCCCTCAAGCATTTTATTGATGCTGGGCATAAGCGAAGCGATAATCAGTCCCATCACGGCGTATGCCGCCACCCAGAGGAAAAGCATCCCCCTTTGCAGCCGCCATGCAAGCGCCAACGGGCTTTTGAAGCTTTTACGCCCATGAACCCTGCCGCTTCGCTCCCTCATATAGCTGCCGCCCATATCCCGCCGGCCGGATAAAACATACGCCATGGCCGTCAGCAGCGCGATTGCCGGAACCGCGAAGGCAAACAGCAAGAAATTTTCCCCCGCATAGGGGCGCGCATAGGCGCACCAGCCCAGCGGCGTCCACAGCAGCAGCTTCTCGTTTCCGGCGGCATTGGCGAGGACCTGCCACACAAGGAAAAAGGCAACCGCTCCAAAAGAAAGCCCGCGGGCCAGTCGCGCATTGGGCGCTACCTGCGCCGCAATTGCCGCCATCCCGGCAAAGCAGCAGCCGCAAAGCGCCGTCGCCAGCCCTGCCACCAACGAACCCGGAGCGGGAAACCCGGCGGCTGCAAACCCCGCCGCCATGGCCACACCGCCCAGCAGGTTTGCGCCGAATACTTTTACCAGCGCCGCCGTCAGCGGTGCCTTCGGGCCCACGGCACCGGCGCGGAGCAGCTCCAGCCGGCCCTGCTCTTCATCCACGCGCGTGTTGTTTATAATGAGCACGATGCTGAGAATCGACGTAATAATTGCGGTGGAGAGCCGGATGCGCCAGACGGTCACACCCGCAATGGTGTTTGCCGCAATAGTGCCCAGCAGCGCGTTGCCCTGATTTTCTGCAATGTAGGTGCTTAGTTGCTCCGGCGTTTGCAGCACCGCCATATTGGATGCCGCCGCAGCATAGGCGAACAGAAACGGCAGCAAAATCAGTAATAATGTAATCACCTTGTTATTCCGGAGATAGATTTTCAGCAATTTGCCTGTGGCCGCATATTCCCTTTGTTTCATTGCGTTTCATCGTCCTTGGCATAATAGTGCAAAAAGAGATCCTCCAGTTCCGGCGGGGCGCAATGCAGGGAAACCGTTTCATATTCCGTCAGCTTCTTTAACGCCACGTTAAGGGCTGCGGCATCAACGCTGAAGCTCGCCTTATTTCCCTCACAGCGGAGGCCGTATACGCCCGGAATCTGCAGCCCGGTGACAGGCCGGGCGCATTCCGCATGTACGATCAGCCGTGAAAACTGCTGCAATTCCCGCAGGCTTCCCGATTCCACAATCTGCCCCTCTTTGATAATGGTTACCCGATCGCAGAGTTTTTCAACCTCAGCCAAAATGTGGCTGGATAGGAACACTGTTTTCCCCTGTGCCGCCATTTCCCGCACGCAATCTTGAAACACCGATTCCATTAACGGGTCAAGCCCGGATGTGGGCTCGTCGAAAATATACAGCTCCACATCCGACACCAGCGCCGCAATCAGCGCGACTTTCTGCCGGTTGCCCTTGGAATAGCTGCGGCATTTCTTACCCGGATCAAACTGGAACCGCTCAATCAGCTGCGCTCGCCGTTTGGGGTCCGGTTTGCCGCGCATGCGGGAAAGCAGGTCAATAACCTCTCCGCCGCTCAGATTGGGCCACGGATTGATTTCGCTGGGGACATAAGCAAGGCGTTTATGAAGCTCCACACAGTCCTTGAACGGATCACCGCCCAGCAGTTTTACCTCCCCGCCGTCCTTTTTCAGCATGCCGAGCAAAATGCGGATGGTCGTGGACTTTCCCGCGCCGTTCATGCCGATGAACCCATGGACTTCGCCTTGCTTCACCGATAGATCGATGCCGCGGAGCGCCTGTGTTTTTCCGTAAGATTTGGTGAGGCCGCTTATTTCGATGACTGCCATTGAGATTCCCCCTGTCTGTAAAAGCTCTTTCTGAAAAGCCGGATGTACCCTTCAAGGTCGCTTAAATACCGGTCGTACTCGCCATAGTAATCCGCTGTGGATTTGCCAGGGTCCGCCTGGTCTTGGGCATAGCCTTCGATGGTGTAGAGTATGACCCTGATTGCCGCGTCTACATCTATATCTTCACGGAACAGGGTGCGGTCGATGTCATAAAACAGTTTGGGATATACGTCGTTAGTAAGCTTGTTTCGCTGCTCCATGATGCTGTTTTTCACGTCTTCGCTGTCGGGGAACGAGGCGTGTGCGATGAAATCAAAAATCATCGGGTGCTTCTTCATCAGATCCATCTTGAGCAACGCGATTTGCCTCCAGCGCTCCAGAATATCCCTCTCATCCAGGTTGATTAAATCAAAAAATTCCGCCATAACAACCTGGATTGCATAGTCATAGGCATGCAAAAACAAATCCTTCTTGGTTCCGAAGTAGTGAAACAACAGCCCCTTAGATACACCGGCCGCTTTGACGATGGCATCGGTGGAGGCCTTTTCGTAGCCATTGCAAAATTCCGCCATGGCCGCGTTCAAAATGCTTTTGCGTTTAGAATCTCCTGAACCGGGTTCGATTATGTTGTCTTCTTTTGCCGTAGCTACCCCTCCTTCCTTATCGACTATATTGGTCAATTTCATTTTATCATAACTGACTAATATGGTCAATATTCTTTTCCAACTTCATAAAAATTATGTTTGTCAAACTGAATATTCAATATTCTAAAAAGGCTTTCACTAGCCCAAAATGAGCACAACTATATATGAAATGCCATATACAAAGAGAAAACTTTATCGGCTGGTATCATTTTTATACATACATTTTCCGTCTGCGGGCTGTTGAACCTACTTGGCTGTCAGGTCTTTTTGCGCAGTATTTCAAATTGCATCTACTCTCTCCTCAACCATCGTTCTCATGAAAAGCCAAAATCGCCGTAGATATGTTTCCTCGGACAATCCACAAACAAATCAGCAAGCAACATATCCTCTTTACCTTATACTAGAAGGAGTCAATAATCTCTCCTTCAACACTGACAGCTTGAACTTTTATACCGTTGTCGTCAACATCCACAATTGTAAAGTGATACTGCGGAATGGGGGGCACAACCATATTCTTTTTATTTGTATACTGTGTATAAAGCGGCGCTCCAAATCCACCTGTAATTACCTGATAAATCTGTTTACTGAAATTAAAGCTTGTACCTTCAATTTTTTCATTAAAGCTTTTATCAACAAGTCTTCTAGAATAGTTATGTTCGTGTCCGCAGAAAACAATAGGGCTATTGGAATTATCTACAACTTTCCAAAAAGTGTCTCTTAAGGATGGATATTTGTCAAGAGAATTACCAGCTTCGGCTCCTGTCGGATAAGGTGGTTCATGCAACAAGAAAATGTTATACTTTTTAGATGGGTCAATATTGGACTTCAGCCAATCCAGCTGTTTACCCGTGATCTTATGCATTTCACCCGGGTGATCCGAATTAAGCATGAATAAACGTGTCTCGCCTGCATCAAAATAATAGGTCGTCCTGTTATATCCTTCAAGAAAGTTTGCCTTGAATTCGTTGAAAGTTTCTGCGAATGCTTTTTCGCCGTTTTCGCCAGCCTTCATTTCATGATTTCCGATGCCAGGGTAAAAGAATTGAACAGGATAGAATTGCGTAACGATTTGTTTGAAATAGCTTAATTGAGCATTGATTCCTGAGTAATCAATACTTCCGTCAGTCAGATCACCCGGCATTATTGCAAACTGGGGCTGGGGAGAAAGTTGCTTAATTTTTTGTAGAATCTTTTTAACTACAGTAGAGTTGACACCTTTGTCGGAGCCTCTGCTGTCAGCCATTACAACGAACCGCAGGGATTTTTTCTGCGATAAATTACCAGAGTTATCAGGTGCCTGCGTTGTAGAATTCTGTATAGTAGTCTGATTATTGTTCTGTACAGTATTCGAAGAACTGCTATTATTTTTTGAATATTGCGCCAATGAGCATCCTGCGACACTAAACAGCAATACCACAGTAATAAGCCCAATAATAAACCTTTTTAACATTTCAATCACTCCCGTCAAAATTAGCATCTTTCTGCCACCTATTATCTTTTGATACATAACGGAAACTGATTCAAGGTCTTTCCTTCCAGATACAGGTCAAATATTTTCTCTACAATAACAGCTTGCTCAGGAACAACCTATCCATTGGTTGCATCTTCTCTTCATTTTTATTCTCCAATCCCTGCTCTATCAGCATCTTTGCAAGCATTTCTCTTGCTGCTTCTTCATCTATAACCCTTACCTCTTCCTTCAGATCAATGAATGATTCTCCCGACTCTTCATTCATATATTCTTCTATTCTTCAAATTTCTTCACTGTAGTTTTCCTGTCTCCAGAAAAAAGGCCTAGAATTGTATCGGTATCTAGCATTTTCGCTACGGAGGCCGTCGACATGAGCTTTAGTGGGTTTACGGGAGAAGCATTGTAATTCCTTTTTGAAAATAAAATGAACAACAGCAAGGATTGGTATGAAAGCCATAAAGGCGAATACAGACAATATGTGTACAACCCGTTTGTAGAGCTTATCGGGGAATTGTCCCCTGCCATGACAGAAATAGACAGCCAGCTTATAACCATTCCCTCAAAGTTGATTTCCAGAGTGCGCAGGGATACCCGTTTTTCCAGAGGTAAGAGCCTGTACAGGGATAATGCCTGGCTTGTGTTCCTGCGGGATAAAATCCATAGATACATCACGGCATAGATGTGCAAATACGGTGAAGAACCGACTTGTTGGCAGTTTTTTACCATATTTCGGCCAGTATGCCCATTGACAAATCCATTTTTCAATTCTATAATATATATTCATATATATTAACAATCAATATATATGAATATATAATGTTCATTAATTGTTATTGCCGCTCACTTGCGGGATACATGAATGGGCAGAGTCTCTGATTTAGCACGTGATGCAGCAGAGCAGACCTAGATTCAACAATATGAATGATGTAAGGAGATTGAAAAATGGATAACACACAAAGACTAGGCGAAGAGAAAATATCAAAGCTGTTACTGAGTTTCTCTGTTCCCGCAATCGTCGGTATGATTGTAAGCGCCCTCTACAATGTAATTGACAGGATATTCATAGGCAACAGCGCCGGTTCCCTTGGGATAGCCGGAATCTCTATCGGGTTCCCCATAATGATGGTGCAGTCGGCACTGGGAATGATGGTGGGCATAGGGGCTACCGCACTGATGTCCATCAAGCTGGGGGAACAGAAGAAAGAGGAAGCCGAGAAAATAGTCGGCAACGCAATCACCCTCTTGTTGATCGTTTCCATCACCATGACGCTGCTTGTATTCTTTCTTGATCCGCTGCTGAGGATATTCGGAGCCAGCGACGAGGTAATGCCGTATGCCCGCGACTACATGCGGGTTATAATGCTTGGAAGCATCTTCGGTGCATTCAGCATGGGAATGAACAATTTCATAAGGGCGGAGGGCAAGCCCCGATTGGCAATGGCTACACAGATCTTAGGCACCGTGCTGAACGCAGCCCTTGCGCCTCTATTCATCTTTGCTTTCCAATGGGGAATGACGGGCGCAGGTCTTGCAACTGTCGTCTCCCAGGCCGTATCGGCCATATGGGTGGTACTATATTTCACCACCGGCAGGAGCACTCTTAAAATACATACCCAAACCTTTAAACTGGACAAAGCGGTGGTCATCGGCATATTAACCCTCGGCCTTTCGTCTTTTTTCCAGCAGCTTGCCCAGAGCCTGTTAAACGCTATTATGAACAAAAACCTTGTGGCCTATGGCGGGGATATTGCCGTGTCAGGCGTGGGGGTGGTAATGAGCCTGGTTACGCTCATTATGATGCCCATTATAGGCCTCAGCATAGGGGCGCAGCCCATTATAGGCTTTAATTACGGGGCAAGGAAATTCGACAGGAGCAGGAAAACCCTGATCTATGCCGTTGTGGCCGCTACTGTAATATCTACTGTGGGCTTTGTTTTGATCAGGATGTTTCCCACACAGCTTATTTCCATATTCAACAGCCATGATGCCGAACTGATTAAATCCGGCACCAGATCACTGATGTTTTTTACCTTCTTCCTTCCGCTGATCGGCTTCCAGATGGTGGGCGCAGGCTATTTCCAGGCGGTGGGCAAGCCGAAGCAGTCGTTGATATTGAGCCTTTCAAGACAGGTGATTATTCTGATCCCCGCACTGTTAATTCTGCCGCTGTTTTTCGGACTTGACGGCGTGCTCGCAGCTACACCGCTTTCGGACGTACTGGCCACAATAGTCACCGGAATATGGCTGTTCTTTGAGCTGAGGTCCGAGAGCCGGATAAGTGCGCAAGACCAGCAACGCATTGAAAATGAAGGCAAAGCAATGGATGTGGCCGCACTTCAAAAAGAAATTCTGACCGAAGAATAGCTGACACTGAGTACGTATTTACAGAGTCACAGGGGACGGTTCTCTTTTGACTCACTTCTCGCTCTTTGCGCAGTGTTGCAATCAGCCCTTACAATCTTCCGCGATTTTTCCACCTGGGAATTTAACTCCTTTGCAACACCTTCATAGCCACGCTTGTCATTCCCTGCTTATTTTCCTCAGCACGAAGGATATTCTTATTTCCATTTTCACATAGCGTGGTACAATAGATACCAGTTTCAGATTCCTTCCGGCTTTTCCTCAATCTGAAGATATCTCTTGCCTTGTTTGCTTAAGCTATTTTGTCTCATTTTTTTCTTGAGTCAATTAAGAACCGTCCCCGGTGACTATTTGGGCAGCTTGGACAGGTGCTTAAAGCACTGCTGCAAGTCGGTGTACAACTGTTTATAGAGCTCATAATACTCTTTATATTGCTTTCGCGTAGAAAGGTTGGGGTACTGTATGCTTTTCTTTTTTACCAGAGAATCACAGGCCTTTTCCACCGAGGCATAAATCCCCGCTCCTACCCCTGCAAGGATTGCCGCTCCAAAGGCAGGTCCCTCGTCGGATTGGACGGTGCTGACAGGGCAGCCGTACAGGTCCGAAAGCATCTGTCTCCAGAGCGGACTCCTTGCGCCGCCGCCGCATGCGATCATATCTTCCACACTGACCTGCATTTCCTTAAAGACATCTACGCATTCAAGCTGTGAAAAGGCCACGCCCTCCATAACTGCGCGAATCATGTTGGCCCGGCTGTGCGAAGCGGACAAACCGAAGAATATGCCTCTGCAATAGGGGTCGGGATGAGGAGAACGTTCACCCATCAGGTAGGGCAGATAGACCAGCCCGCCTGCTCCGGGCATCACTTTTTCCGCCAGCCTGTCCATGACTACATAGGGGTCAATTCCCAGCTTCTCGGCCTCCAGCATTTCCTCATGGCAGCAGGTATCCCTCAGCCATTTCAGAGACAGCCCGGCGCCCAGGGTACAGCTCATGACCGTCCATTTTCCCGGCACGGCGCTGCACAGGGTGTGCACCCTTCCCTTGAGGTCAATGGAAACGCTGTCGGAAATCGCGTAGACCACACCCGAAGTGCCAATGGTAGTAAAGGCGTTCCCCGCCCTGACCACGCCTGTGCCGATAGCGGCTGCGGAGTTGTCGGCCGCACCCCCTACCACAAGGGTACCCTCCCGGAGCCCCGTCAGCTCGGCAGCCCTTCTGTGCACTTTTCCTGTGACCTCCGGCGACTCATACAGCTTGCCCAGCATGGACCTGTCGATATGAAACTTGTGCAGTATCTCATCGGACCAGCAGCGTCCCGGAATGTCCATGAGCTGCATACCTGCGGCATCCGACATCTCTGTGGCGAATTCACCCGTAAGCATATACCGGATGTAGTCCTTGGGGAGCAAAATATGGGCGCATTTTTCATATAAGTCCGGTTCATTGTTCTGGACCCAGAGTATTTTAGAGGCCGTAAAGCCTGTGAGCGCGGGATTGGCCGTAATTTCGATGAGTCTTTTCTCCCCCACCATATCATTCATCTGTTCACACTCTTTTGCTGTCCGCTGGTCACACCAGAGGATGGAATTTCTTAATACCTTTCCGTCCCTGTCCAGCATTACCAGCCCGTGCATCTGTCCTGAAAGACCTACCCCTTCAATCCCCGACGCATCAATTCCACTCTTGGCTATCACGTATTGAATGCCTTCACAGACGGCATTCCACCAGTCAGAAGGGTCCTGCTCCGCCCAACCGTTTGCCGGCTGATATAACGGGTATTCCACAGTCTTTGAACAAACTGCGTTTCCTTCGGTATCAAACAATACCGTTTTTGTCCCCGACGTCCCCAGATCAACTCCGAGTAAATAATGCATTGCACACACCTCCTGGTTGAATATCTCCAATAAGGGGACATTTCAGTCCATTTTTATAACCGCTTTCACTACATCCTGCTTGTTGTGGATTACGAAATCAAACGCCTTTGCCACGTCATCAAAGGCAAATTCATGAGTGACAATTCCGGAAATATCAATGATGCCCTTTGAAACTGCTTTTATGGCCTGCGGATAGATGTTCCTGTAACGGAATACCGATTTGATCTCCGCTTCCTTAGCCATTATTTTAGCAAAATTGTATTCAATAATATCCTGAGGCGCCATGCCCACAAGAACGATACGCCCGCCGTTTTTTACGGCGTAGGGGGTCTGAGCAACCGTCTTGGCAGACCCTGCCGTCTCTATTACAATATCGACACCTTTTTTATCCGTAAGCCTGTGGATTTCAGCCAGAGCATCCGTTTCAGCGGCATTGATGACCGCTGCGGCCCCCAGCTTTTTAGCGTATTCCAGTCTTTTGGGAATAACGTCCACAACGGTAATGTCTGTCGCTCCGAAAGCTTTGCACGCGAGAAGTGTCACCAGGCCAATGGTACCGGAGCCAAGAATGGCAACCGAATCCCCCAGCTTTACATTCCCCTGGTTTGCCGCATGCATACCCACGGCTAACGGCTCGATGAGGGCGCCTTCTTTTGTGGTGATTGTATCCGGAAGCTTAAAGGCCATATTTTCCGGAAACGCTATATAGTTCATTAGACAGCCGTGATAAGGCGGGGTGGCCAAAAATTCCACATCCGGACAAAGGTTGTACCTTCCGCTTTTGCAGTATTCGCAGTGGCCGCAAGTGATTCCCGGCTCCAGTGCAACCTTATCCCCAACCTTTAAATTTTCGACGCCCGGCCCGATTTCAACTACAGTTCCCGCACATTCGTGGCCGAGAATAAAATCGCCGTTGACAATAAAATCGCCTATTCTTCCGTTTTCAAAGTAGTGTACGTCAGAGCCGCAAATTCCCACATATTCAAGTTTTACAATTACCTGCTTCTCTTTTGCCACAGGGACCTCGATTTCCCTGATTTCCATTTTGTTGAGACCCGTCATGTATGCCGCTCTATTTTTCATTGAATACCCCTCCCGGTAAAACTCTAGGGTGTCAAGCCCCACTCGTCTTTTAATATCCTTCCCACCGATTAAAACATATGCGTGAACACATTGTGTTCACGCATATTGACTACCCAAAGGGAAACATAATGTGAACTTTTTGTAATTCCGGGATAAAATATCCCGCTCAATTTTCCTACATTCAGTCAAGCGCACTATTGAATTGCTCCGGCTTTCTTAAGCAGATCGATGTATTGATCCACATTGTCCTTGGTGATCAAGGGGTTGCCGATATCTATGTCAATCTGCTTCGCCTGGCCTGTCAGCAGCTTATTGCTGGTATCCAGCAGTTTCTCGGCCAGCTCGAAAGCATTCTGCAGGCAGGTGGAAGTCATTCTGCCTTCTTTTATAAGTAAGCACGCCTCGGCTGTCCCGTCCACGCCATAGACAAGCATATCCTTGTACTTGGGATTGTCTTTTACCACCTCAAGCGCACCGGCCGCCATGTTGTCATTCATGGAAATAACCGCATCAATTTTGTCATTCGCCTGTACCCAGTCTTCCATATACTTCATGGCCTCATCCTTATTCCAGTTGGCAATCTGCTCGCCAACGATTTTAACATCAGGACGTTTGTCAAAGAACTCTGCCTGCCAGCTTCTACGTCTTTCATCCGCATGGAAGTTTCCCGAAGGTCCGTTCAGCACAACCACTTTTGCATTCTTCGGAATCTGCGTTAAAGCGGCGCGTGCATTAACAGCGGCCTGTTCATAGGGCTTGGCATCTACCGAGGAGGCGCCTTCAATACCCGAAATACGTGCGTTTGTCGTGATGGCAAAGATGCCGGCTTTAACAATCTTTTCCACGTATGGTCTTTGCGCTTCACCGTTGTTGGGCTGTACGATAATCAGGTCGTATTTGCTGGTTATCGCGTTCTCGATCATGGAGTTCTCTTTGTCGTCGTTGGCTTGCCCGTCAAAAACATCCAGTTTAATGTTGGGGTATTTTTTCGCTTCGTCTTTTACCGCGTTTGCAAGCCAAGCGGCAAACGAATCGGACTGGGCACGAGCTATGTACGCGACCTTGAATGTCTTCTGGCCACCCGCACTGCCGCTCTGGTCAGAGGATGTCGTCGTAGATGATGTCGCAGGGTTTGCGTTGTTTGCAGTGGAGCCGCAGCCAGCCAATAGAACCAGTACTAGCAACATTGAAAATACGCCTAAAAGTGTTCTCTTCATCTTTCTTCCACCCTTTTATTATTTTTTATTTTAAACAGCCAAGCAGCTGTTTAATTCGGTTTTTTCTCCACAGCCCTGTCGTCTATTCTGCCCAACATGCTTTTTGTCCTGCGGTTCTTTGAATGGATATCGTAGATTACGGCAAGAGCGATAATTGCGCCGCGGATGATCTGCTGTACATAGGAATCGATGTTTGTCAGGTTCATGATGTTGTCCAGGAAACCGACAATAAACGCACCGGCCAGCGTACCGCCGGCGGTACCGATTCCCCCGGAAAAGCTTGTTCCGCCGATAATTGCCGCTGTGAGAGCAGTAAACTCATAGTTGATAGCCCCGTTTGGAAGGCCCGCATTTACACGGGACATAAACAGAACTCCGGCCAGTCCCACTAAAACGCCATTGATAATAAAGGCCATATACTTGACCTTATGCACATTGATGCCTGAGGCAATGGAGGCTTCCTCATTGCCTCCCACGGCATAGAGGGAGCGTCCGAACCGGGTATGCTTTAAAATGTACCACGTGAAAATTGCGACGACGATCAGAAAAACCACCGGAATGGGAATGATCCCGATGGACCCCTGTCCCAACACCACAAAGTTCCCCAGTTGCAGAATATTCTGACCTTTGGTGAAGAGAAGCGCCACACCGCGGGCCATTGTCATCATGGCCAGGGTTGCAATAAAAGGAGGTGCTTTAAAAGTACTGATCATAACAACATTGATCAGGTTGCATACCACACCGGTCAAAATACCTACTAAAACCGCAGCCAGCAGGGATCCGTACATTTTATAGGTGTATACCGCAAACACTCCTGAGAGTGCAAGCACAGAGCCGGCCGACAGGTCAAGCATCCCGCAGATGATCAGCATAGTTTCGCCGAAGGCCAGGATGGTGGTTACCGCCAGCTGTCTGGAAATGTTTGTAAGATTGTTTACGGATAAGAAGTTTTCATTTACAAAGGAACAGACAATAAACAGCGTTACCAGTACCATATAAATGCTGTATTTCTTTCTGGCGGTGCTCCAGAAATTATTCCTCAAATCCATCTTATTTCACCCCATTTGATGTTAACGTTCCGGTAGCATATTTCATGATGAGCTCCTGGGAAAAATCCTCCCGCGCGATCTCTCCCGTGATGGTGCCCTTGGCCATCACATAAATCCGATCACACATGCCTATTAACTCAGGAAGCTCAGAGGAAACCATGATAATCACTTTGCCCTCTCTGGCCAAATCGGTCATGAGCTTGTATATCTCAAATTTGGCACCTACATCGATGCCCCGGGTGGGCTCATCCAAAATCAAAATGTCCGGGTCCCTTATCATCCACTTGGCCAAAACCACCTTCTGCTGGTTGCCGCCGCTCAGCGACGCTATTACCGTATCCAGTGCAGGCGTTTTTACTTTCAGTTTTTTAAATATATCGGAGACAATACTCTGCTCAACTTTCCTGTGGTGCCTGAAACCGTAAAAAACTTTTTTCAGGTGGGATAGGGTCGTATTTTCCTCAACCGACCGCATGGGAACTATACCGTATC
This sequence comes from Eubacteriales bacterium, assembly GCA_024655885.1. Taxonomy (GTDB): domain Bacteria; phylum Bacillota; class Clostridia; order Acetivibrionales; family JANLFN01; genus JANLFN01. Next base: position 61,495 of record JANLFN010000008.1, read on the forward strand.
TGCGCCTGTCTTCCGAAAGCATGACCATTCCGTTCTCTATGCTCTGCCCCACGTTTTTAATATTGACCTCTTTCCCCCTCACTCGGATAGTGCCCGAGTCTCTGGGATCCAGGCCAAACAGGGAGCGCATTACCTCGGTTCGGCCGGCTCCCACCAGCCCTGCGAACCCCACGATTTCCCCCTTTCTGGCATGAAAGCTAATATCGTGATACACGTTGGCGCAGTTCAAATTTTCAACCTGGAGCAAATCCTCTCCAATTTCAATTTGCTCCTTTGGATAGGTGTTGGTCAGTTTGCGCCCCACCATTAGGGAGATCACCGTTTCGATGTCCAGCTCTTCTCTGGAGTGGCTTTCCACCACAGTTCCATCCCTGAGCACCGTTATCTCATCGGCTATCCGGAAAATTTCATCCAGCTTATGGGATATGTAGATGATACTTACCCCCCGGGCTTTGAGTTCCCCTATTTTGACGAATAGCTTTTCCGCTTCCTTCAGCGTTATTGCGGACGTCGGCTCATCCATTATGATGATGTCGGACTTGTAAGATATGGCCTTAGTAATTTCCAGCATCTGAATGTCCGATACCGTTAAATCCTTGAGCAAGGTAGTAGGGGAGTAAGGTAAATTTTCGGTCTTCAGCAGCTCTTTTGTGCGCTGCCTTACCTCCTTCCAGTTGACTTTGCCGAATCTATTGACGGGGAGGTTCCCCAAAAAAATATTCTCTTCCACCGTCATTTCGGGAATATAATTCAATTCCTGAAATATCATTGAGATGCCAAGATTTCTCGCCTGTATGGGGCTATTTATTTTTACAGGCTTTTCGTCGATATAGATCTGGCCACTGTCCGGTTGATAGATTCCATTAATTATTTTCATCAATGTGGATTTTCCTGCGCCGTTCTCACCGCACAGGACATGGACAGAGCCTTTTTTAACGGCAAAATCAATCTTATCAAGCGCTTTAACACCCGGAAAGGACTTTTCAATCTGAGATACCCTTAGTTTAATATTCTCTTCCATTTCCTTCCCCCATAAGATTTTCTTGTTGTAAAATTTTTTAAAGTGATGTTTGCATTAGACTGGAACCTCACGTTATAATACCTTATCTATAACATATTCAGTTAAGTACCGCAGATTTTCGATTTAATTTATACGATTTATATAACTCTTTCATCTATGTGATTTGTATAATACTTTTGCAAAATGCCTTTAATAAGATTATATCGCTTTTTTATATGAAAATCAACACATTTCTCAAAGAAATTTCTCAAAGAAAATATATGTTGTTTCAAATTTTAGCATGATTTCAGGGCATATTGCACTGGTAATATAAGGTGCGAGCTACCGGAAATAAAGGCCCAATATTAAACATTGTTAATGAAATTCTCAACGTGCTGTAAGGCTGCGCCCACCGCTGTTGCCTCCAGCTTATATTTACAGACGTGCAGGTAGGTCCCGTCAACCTCAAAGGTGTTTCTCCTTGCCACCAATTCCCTTATATCATCAATATACTCATCCAGATACGCTCCCACATATCCGCCCAGAATAACATTGCAGTCATAGAGCATTCTTAAATTGTTAATGGTGACGATTAAATGCGTGAGGTATTCTTCCCAAAGAGCCTTGTGCGGCTCGCGGTTTAACTTTAAAAGCCTGAAGAACTCGGCGATACTCCCATTCGAACTGGCAGATAAAATTTTAGCCGAGCAGTATGCGTCCACACAGCCCTTCTGTCCGCAGTAACAAGTGCGGCCATTGGGAACAATGGTCATATGTCCGAATTCGCCGCCCCGTTGATTTTCTCCTGGGTATATATTCTTGCCTATGATAATGGCTCCGCCCACGCTGTCATTAAGCGAAAGGTATGCCATATTTTCTATATTTCCGTCCACCCACATCTCCGCCAGACCTGCCGCGTTGGCATCGTTACTCAGCGCGCAGGGGTATGGTATGAATTCAGAAAAGCTCTTTACACTTCCGCCTTTGAAGTCAATAACCGTGGCGTAGCTTACCGTCTGCCTGTCAGCGGATAATATGGCGGGCAGAGCAATACCCACCCCTAAAATTTTGCTCTTATCAATTTTGCAATCTTCTATAAAATGCTTTACCAGGTTGCCGATTCCTTCAAAATACTCTCTGGAGTTCACAAAGGGATACTGCTTTCTTTCATTTTTAATCACTTTGCCGCTCAAATCAATTAATACAATTCCGATGTGATCCCGAGTAACATCCAATCCCACAGCATATTTGGCAAGGCTGTTATATGCAATGGCCTTTGCCTTTCTTCCTCCCGTAGATTCAAATAGGCCTGTTTCAATGACTAAATCTCTTTCCTGCAATTCCTTGATATTTTGTGTAACGGTAGGCAAACTCATATTTAGCGTATAGGCTATTTCCTGTATGGAAATGGGATCATGCTTATATAAAAATTTATATATGACATTTCGATTGATTTTTTTGACTTCAATGCTGCTTGCTTTGTTTGCTACCAATTTTCTAATCCCCCAACTTTCATAAAAGTCTTTTTATAATGTATTTATATTACTACATTTTAGATGGCTTTGCAATGACATTTCTTTGAACTGAAGATATTGGTCCTGGCAAGCTCAACTGCTTATGGTGCTTTATATAAAAATCCTTTCGGCACGCGCCGGAAAGGACATAACTGCGGTCATCCTCTGGACTCTCCATGGGCATTGTGCCATAAATCCCGCCTGGCTGTCAGCCCGCTGCTTCTCGCTGCGGCGTGTGAGCTCCCATGCAGGAATAAAATGAGTCAATCAAGAACCGTCCCCGGTGATTTTTTAGACGTCAACAAGGTTTTTGAAAAACAGCGCTAGGCAAGACTCTCTAATCTTGAGTTTGGTTGGAATTTTTTATGGATATTCATATAAGCATTTACGAAAGATGTGAAAATTTATGCATAAACGGCAAATAATTGTCCAATACTACAAATGACCTCACAAAATACATTTTGACCCCCTTTAAAAATACTCTAGCAACAGTGCTAGGGTATTTTTTATAATTACAGAAATTTCCATCAGCACCAGGTGTGCAAGCACCTTCTTTCCCATCACAGAAGGGATTCTTTTTTCATTCCCCCGCAGCACGGCATGATAAATGCCGGTTCCGGACGGCTTTCTGCTTCTCCCCGGCATGAAAATACCTTCAACTTTGTCTGTTGAAGGTATTTTATCTCACTTTCGTTTTTCTTTAGTTTTTGAGTCAAACAAGAACCGTCCCCGGTGGCTCTATTTCCCTAAAGTGGCCAGAATAATTGCTTCAATGTTCTCTCTCTTTGCGTTTGCAGGTACCGAACAGCCCACGCTCATAATAAAACCTCTATCGCCCATGATGTCCAAAAGCCTCCTTGCGGCCTGATAGCATTCGTCCGGCGTACCCACCGCAACCAGCCCCGGAGGGATGTTCCCTTCTATGCACATGTAGTCGCCAAGTACTTTCTTTAAATTTTCCATAGGCGTCAAATGGTCGGGATCGAAGATGCAAGACTTCTTGGGGAATTCCGTAAAATAATGGAGGAAACCGCTCCAGTCCGAGTCGTTGTGCAACCATGTCTTTACGTTTATTTCATTTAAAGCCGTAATCGTCTTTTTAAAAAAGGGGTGATAATACCTCTCATAGACCTTTGGGGATATAAAGTCACTCCCTGCACGGGTGCCCCCGATGGTTGCGAAAACTGCGGGCGGACCTTCTTTAATGGCCTTGACCCCCCGGCTGATTGTCTCTTCATTCATTATATCTATGACAGCTGCAACCTTCTCAGGCATCCGCCTCAAGTCCTTGAAAAAATTGGGCAGCTTACGGGCTCCGCTCAACACCTCAAAGGAAGGCAAGGGCAGCAACGCGCCCATTGTATAGCGCGACTTTCCAAGCTCAGCTACTTTTTTATTCATTGCTTCCATATACTCGGTATCCGGCGGAGGCAGGCTTGCGGGATCATACCCGATCCTCCTGTAGAGCTCCTCGGTCATATAAGCCCAGCCTTTATCGATGACGGTGTCATAGTCCTCTTCCGTCATAGGTCCCTGTTCGTCGATATTCCATATGGCATCCTCGGGAAGGTCACGCCCGGGAATCTTCATCTTGGCAAAATACATGGCCGCAAAGGATTGCAGAAAGGCTTCGCTTGTGAATCCAATCATGGGCCCCGAATCCATTTCTTCAATTATGGGCAGTTTATAAGCCTGCAAGGTTATCTCGTCAATATATTTGGGCCTCCTGAACATATCGGCTATTACGGCCGTCGGGTCAATCCACTTGAAGAAACCCTGCCCCGAAAGGCTTATGGGAATCCTGTCGGGCTTCTCCATGTTGATTGCCGCAATCATTCTTTTGTCGCGGATTTCGGTCATTTCTTGCGGTGTCATTTCATTTCACCCCCATGTACTTTTTAGAGTATTCTACGGTCTCCTGCGCATTCCTGCAGACATGGTCCGCCCCCATGTACTTGCAGGTGGCCTCGTCCACCGGGCCTCCGCCGATGAGGACCTTCACGTCCCCGCGCAGTCCTTCCCTCTCCAGGGTTTGGATGCACTCCTTGATGTTGTCGAAGGCGGTGGTCAAAAGGCAGGAGATGCCTAAAAGAATTGCCGGCATTCCTAAAATTATTTTCCTAAAGTAGCCAGAATGACAGCTTCAACATTTTCTCTCTTCGCATTGACCGGCACTCCACAGCCTACACCCATCATAAAGCCCGTATCGCCCATCAGGTCAATAAGATCTCTTGCGGCTTTATAGCAATCATCCGGGGTGCCCACTGCAAGAAGGGCGGGGGGGATATTGCCTTCAATGCACATTCTATCGCCAAGAACCTCCTTTAATTTTTCCATGGGCGTCAAATGGTCGGGATCAAAAATGCACTGCGCTTTCGGAAATTCGGTAAAATATTGGAGGAACCCGCTCCAGTCCGAATCATTATGGAACCAGGTTTTTACGTTTACTTCCCGCATGGCGGGAACGATCTTGTGATAGAAGGGATGATAGTATTTCTCGTACACCCTTGCAGAAATGAAATCGCTGCCCGCACGGGTTCCGCCGATAAACCCATAGGCACAAGGCGGGCCGGATTTTAGCGCGCCGACCATTTTATTAATTGCAGCTTCATCAACGATATCAATCACTGCTTTCACCTTGTCGGGAATTCTGCGCAAGTCCTTAAAAAATTCAGGCATTTTACGGGCACCGCTGATTACCTCAAACGAAGGCATAGGGAGAAATGGATTGATCTCAAGGCTTGTTTTTCCAAGCGCGGCTATCTTCGCGTTAAGCTCATTGGTATATTCCATATCCGGGGGAGGCATGCTTGCGGGATCAAAGCCGATCCTCTTATAGAGCTCGGCGGTCATATACTCCCAGCCTTTATCTATTACAGTGTCATAATCCTCTGCCGTCATTGGACCAACTTCATCGATATTCCAGATGGCGTCCTCCGGAAGGTCACGGCCGGGAATTTTTATCTTTGCAAAGTACGACGTCGCAGCAAAGGCTGTCATTCCTGCTTCTGTTGTAAATCCAATCATAGGCGCGGAATCTATTTCATTGATTATGGGAAGCTGAAAGGCCTGAAGAGTCAGCTCGTCCGTGTACTTTGGGTTTCTGAACAAGTCCGCCAGAACTGCTTTAGGGTCAATCCACTTGAAGAAACCCTGGCCGCTCAGGTTGATTGGGATCCTGTCTGGCTTTTCCATGTTTAACGCTGCCATTATTCTTTTGTTTCGGATCTCTGTCATTTCTTGCGGCGTCATATTATTACACCCCCATGTACTTTTTAGAGTATTCCACCGTCTCCTGGGCGTTCTTGCACACGTGGTCGGCCCTCACATACTTGCAGGTGGCCTCATCCACAGGGCCTCCCCCGATCAAGATCTTCACGTCCTTGCGCAAGCCCTCCTTCTCCAGGGTCTGGATGCACTCCTTGATGTTGTCGAAGGCGGTGGTCAAAAGGCAGGAGATTCCGATGACCTTGGGCTTGTACTGCCTGATGGCCTCTACGTACTTGGCCGTAGGCACGTCCACCCCCAGGTCGACGACGTTGAAGCCATTGCTGGCCATCACTGTGGTGACAATGTTTTTTCCGATGTCATGGATGTCGTCGTAGATGGTACCCATGACGAATACGCCATACTTGGAAGCAGCAGACGCTTCCCCGGTGCCTCCCAAAATGTCGGAAGCTTCCTTGAATATTTCCGCCGACATGATGAGCTCGGACAGAAAATACTCCTTTTCCTCAAACCTTTTTCCAACAATGCTCATCCCTTCCTGCAGGTAAGCAATGATGTCCAGCGCAGGAACATCCTTCGCCTTTAATGCCTTAACCTCTTCCAACACCGCATCTTCATTGAGGTCAGCCATCGCATCTGTAAGCTTTTTACTCATTGACAAATCCCCCTTTTTTTAGATGGTATATAAATTATTTCCATTTGTTTAAACGGATGCAATAAAAGCAAGCGACTCCAGCCCAATCTTACTTGCCTATCGTCGCCAGAACGACTGCTTCTACGTTTTCCCTCTTTGCATTTGGAGGGACACTGCAGCCGGAGTTCATGATGAACCCCGAGGGGCCTATGCCTTCACATAATTTTTTGGCATATTTATAGCATTCATCAGGAGTGCCGACGGATGTGAGTGCAGGCGGAACGTTACCGGTTATGCACATGATATCTCCAAGTATTTCTTTTATTTTGAAAATATCGGTCAAATGGTCAGGATCGAAAATACACCCGGCCTTGGGAAATTCCTTGAAGTATTTCAGAAATCCTTCCCAATTGGAATCATTATGGAACCATGCCTTAGAGCCATTGTCATTCATAACTTTAACAATTTTACGAAAATATGTGTGATAAAATTTTTCATATACCTTTGGGGATATAAAGTCGCATCCCGCACGGGTTCCACCGATAAACACATATACCGGAGGATCATCTTTTATTGCCTGTTCAACCATGTTTTCATCTTCACTTTCCATAATATCCAACGCGGCTCTCACCTTATCAGGCATGCGGCGAAGATCCTTAAAGAATTGGGGCAGTTTGCGGGCTGCGCTTAATACCTCAAATGATGGTATGGGTATTACTTTCGCGCTGGAACTGATGGATGTCTTTCCTAATTCGGCAACTTTTTTTTGAATTTCCGCCATATAATCAGCATCAGGAGGCGGCATGCTTGCAGGATTAAATCCAATCCGGTCAAAAAGCTCCTGTTTTAACACACTCCAACCTTTGTCTATTATTGTGTCATAATCCTCTTCCGTCATAGGACCCTGCTCGTCTATCTGCCATAGAGCATCCTCAGGCAGTTCCCGCCCAGGCAGCTTCATCTTTGCAAACCATATTGAGCCCATGGACTCAATCATGCCTCCCATTCCAACCGTTGGAGCAGAGTCTATTTCTTCGAGGATGGGCAATTTTGCGGCTTGAATAAGCATTTCGTCTACCAGTTTCGGTCTTCTGATATAATCGGCTACCACCATGGTGGGATCTACAAATTTGAAATCCATCTGACCTGAAAACATTATAGGAATCCTGTCAGGTTTTTCAAGATTTAACGCTGCCATTATCCTCCTGTTTCGGATTTCTGTCATTTCTTGTGGTGTCATATTACTTCACCCCCATATTTTTTAGAGTATTCTACTGTTTCCTGCGCATTCTTGCATTCATGGCCCGGTCCTACATACTTGCAGGTAGCCTCATCCACAGGTCCCCGCTCATGATTACGATTATCCCCGCACTGCCGCAACCATAGCTTCTACATTTTCTGGCTTCGCATTCGGAGGTATGGAGCAGCCCGATGACAATATGAAGCCTTCGGGGCCGATATCGCGGATGAGTTTTGTCGAATAATTGTAAACATCCTCCGGGGTTCCCAATGCCAGAGATGAGGGAGAAACATCGCCCGTGATGCACATCCTGCCGCCAAGCACCTTCTTCACTTTATAGATGTCGGTGGCACCGTCCAGGTCGAAAATGCATCTCCCTTTGGGGAAATCCAAAAAGAAGTCCAGATTGTCATCCCATCTTGAATCCATATGGAAATATACGTTGGAGCCTCTGTCGATAGCGATGTCGGCAAAGGTCTTATACATAGGCCATGCAAACTTCTCGAACATTTTTCTGGAGATAAAATCGTTGCTCGCATGGTTCGCCGGTATAACTGCAGTGATAAAAGGTTTGGCTTCATCAAGCTGCTTTTTAAGGTCATCCGTCATTTCAGCCATAGCTGCATCGAAGACTTCCAGTATCTTATCCGGCATTCTGTGAAGGTCTTTCATGAAATTCGACATGCCGCGGCCCATGCAGACGGCATCAAACAACATTCCGGACGCCGCGCCTGACAGCAGGTTAATTCCCGCCTCTTCCACTTTCGGCATCATGGCGGCCAAGAGTTCCTTGGATTTTTCAAACTCTTCGGGTTTATAGCCCAGCCTGCGGACGACAAAATCACTGTAAAAAGCATTCCACCCCTTGTCGATGATGGTGTCATAGTCCTCCACCGTCATCAGACCCACCTCGTCGTACTGAAAAAGTGCATCTTCAGGCAATTCACGTCCCGGCAGCTTCATTTTGGTCAGAAACATGGCGCCGCTCACCTGAATATAAGACCCGATAAGGCCTGCGTATACATCCACGCCCGAAAGCTTCTGTATTCCTTCTATGACTTTTTCATAGGCCCATAGGGGCCTGTTTACTAAATCAGAGATTTTTGCAGATGGTTCGGCGTACTTCATAAAAAAGGGTTCACCCGACAGCATAACAGGTGTAACGTCCGGCTTTTCAAGCTTCAAAGCCTCTTTAAATCTGTCATACTTTTCTTTTTTCAGTTCCTGAACTGTACTACTGCTCATTTTTAGCACCCCCCACATATATCTCTATTTAAGTTGACATTGTGCGTAAGAACTTTATTCCATCTTCTGTTTCAAGCAAGTCCCATTTCATATATATACTTTATCATAATAAGAAATGGCAAATCATCGTGTACCGTACACAAAAAAGCCGGCTCATTATCGGGGAGAATGCACATAAAAGGAGGGCCCAGGGTGGTGATCCCCGGCATTCATCCGAGGCTGCCGGCCAAAAGGCCCGTAAGTCTGGGATTGGCAACGTGTCCTTCAAAAATTTCACACCCGGCTTTGACAATAAATTTTTAATATTAAAAAATAATCCAAAGCAATATGTGTTATAATGAATATTATTAATCCAATATCGCACAACCATTTTCCTGCTTAAAGTTTTTATATTTTTTTATAAAAGAGTAAAATTCCATTCTTCAGATGGCAAAACCCGTAACAACTCAAGCGAAAAGGGTGCTTAACATGAAAATGACTCTTAAATGGATTGCCGAGAAACTGTTGAAGTACAACCCGGAAATAAGAATATCCGACGGGGAAAGCATCACCATCCGAACAATAATGCTGTTGAAAAATGCCCAGCAATCCTTTGAACCGGACGTATTGTACTTTGGAAAAGCCTCGGATTTGCCCAAGTACTTTTCCGGAAGCTCACCAGTCAATGTTGCATGCGTTGCCGACAGATACTTTCCAAAAAGAAGGTATACAGGCAATTCCAATCTCAATCTCATTATCCTAAAAAACCACACGGATATTGTTTCGGTGTTTAATGAAATGCAGGAACTGCTTTCCAGAAACGCCCAAATATCCGACTATAAGGAAAAGCTTATGGAGTGCTTGTTTGCAGGCAATGGCATGCAGAATATCGTAGACACTGCTTACCAGCTTCTGGGAAATCCTTTAATGATCGTGGATGTGGGGCACAAATACATTGCCAGCTCCGTCATTGAAACCGAGGACAGTTTTTGGGAGGAAGCATTTAAAAGAAAATATGTGGCAAGCGACATTGTCCTCATGCTAAAAAACTCCGAGGAGATAAGGAAAATATTCAGGAGTAAAACTCCGGTCATCTTTAACACCCATGTGTCCACACGGGAATTGCTCTCCAATGTGTTTATCGGCCAAAAAATTGTTGCAAGGATATCCGTATATGAACTGTACAGGGAATTCAACCAGGAGGATATGGAGGTGGTCTCCTACTTAAGCCATATCGTATCCCTTGAAATGCAGAAGAGCAAGTACAGCTACATTAATAAAGGCCAGATGTTCGAATATTTCCTGAACGACCTGCTTGAAGACAAAATATCCGACGACAATGAGATTTCGGAAAGGGTTAAATACATTGACCTGCCCATGAAACCCTACAATTGCGTATTTACTATTGATCTCAGCCATAAAAAGGCGGACTATCCGGTGCAGGCAGAGATCATGGATGAGATATCCCTGTTGATTCCCGACAGCATCTCCATCTTTTATAACGCAAACATTGTCACTCTCATCAGCGGAGATTCAATCAATGATGTCTCTGAATCATCCATGGAGAAAATGGAGCTGTACTTAAAAAATATGGACCTGGTTGGAGGAATAAGCTTGTGTTTCAGCTATATCGGAGACTTCAAAAAATATTACTTGCAGTCGTTAATGGCTTTAAGGCTTCGCTCCCACATAAGCAGCCGAAAGATTCTCAACAGATACGAGGATTATTTTTTTCACCACATTGCGGACATTTGCTCAAAGATCATTAATTTAACGTCCCTCTGCCATCCGTCGGTGCTCAGGATCTGGGAATATGACAAAAAGAACGGCAGTGATTTACTCAAGACCCTGTTTTTTTACCTGAAATATGACCGGAGCATAACCGAAACCGCAAATGTTCTGCACATACACCGGAACACTTTGGATTACAGAATAAGCAAAATTAAAGGCGTCATAGACCTTGATTGGAATAACTTCGATGTCATTAAGCAAATTTACATGTCGCTGCGGATGCTGGAGTATATGGAGCACATCAGTTTTGAGGGCTGAAGCTGCCGGATGGCAGAAATCGCGGGTCCACTCTCCGTGATTCCGTTGATGCCGTGGATCAGCCTCCTTGAGGCAGATCAACAGTTTCACAGCCCCTGTTCCGGCGGTCAGGGTGCCGTTATTGCCTATGCTGGTCCAGGATGCAGTGAGCATAGGGCTTGAAATCCCCCTATTCCCCCACCTTCATAAGGATAGCGGTCATTGGCCGCTTATCCCACTTTGGCCTTTGAGTCAAAAGAGAACCGTCCCCTGTGACTCAAGGATAAAATCAGTTGAAATGGGGACGTGATCATAGTAAAATGTTACTAATGCTTTGACAAAATTTTATGACGGCCAGTTACAGGCAAAGGAGCGCAGAACATTGAGTACCGAAAACGTGAGAAAATATTTTGAAGACAAAAACATCAACGTCAAAATCATTGAATTTGCCGTCAGCACCGCAACGGTAGATCTGGCTGCCGCAGCACTTGGCGTGGAGCCCGCACGTATAGCAAAAACCATGGCTTTCGGGCTTAAAGAAAAGAACATACTGATTGTTTCAACAGGGGATGCCAGGGTGGACAATCAAAAATACAAGGCTTTATTCGGGCAAAAGGCGAAAATGCTTAAACCGGACCAGGTTTTAGAGGCAACGGGGCACCCCGTGGGAGGCGTTTGTCCCTTCGGCCTGAAAACGGATATGGAGATTTACCTGGACGTATCCCTGAAAAGGTATGCCACTGTTTACCCCGCCGCAGGCTCCCAGAACTCAGCGGTTGAAATGACTCCACAGCAGCTGGAAGAAATAACGGGGGGAACCTGGGTGGATGTTTGCGGTTCGGAGCCGGCAGAATAGCTCCACCTTCAGCTTTTATTTTATACGGTGTGTTCTTGTTTTTAGTGTTCGCTGCTGTGGGCTGAACGGTAACATAATACCTTTCAATTTCATACAAATTTCTATTCATTGCCGAGCTGACAAATACCCCCTTTGTTTTTACGCTGTACCCCGGCTGGGAATACTAGATCAACGATCCAGAAGTTGATGCGCGGCTTATAAAGGTTTTCAATCTCCACTTTTTAGAAAAGTAACCGTGACACAGCAGTTCACCTATGACTATATCATAAACAAGGGTTTTACCACCCCGAGCCGGGTTGAATACATTTACGGCATTGTGACACACCCGGAGTATTTCCGGAATACACCGCGCAAAAAGTATTTCAAGAAGGACAAAAATACCTTTGACATATGCTTTGTGGCTCATAAATATATGCTCCTGGGATTGGACAAGGAGTATGATATGTTCATCGCCGTATGCAAGAAACTTGCAGCCTGTACCTCCAACATCCTGTTTCATGTGGCGGGCAACTTCGACCGGAATGAAATCAATGTAGACGATATGAACGGCAGGATTATATTCTACGGGCTCAGGGACCCGGATTTCTTTCCGGGATTTTATTCGGGAATGGACATCATCCTTTTTCCCAGTAAAGCACGTCACCTATAGGATTAAATTGTTTACAATAATTTCACAAATGAACCACAATTTTTACACAAACTTAATATACACTTAATAATTGTTGAGGCCATGGGGATTTAAAAGATGGATGAACCGCCTGAAAGCTGTACCATAAGTCTTTGAAATGAGGAAATCAACTTGAATTATTTAAATGAAGAACAGAAGCCCCGGAGGGTATGGAGGCTAATCCTTCCCATTTTTATATTCTTATCCTTATTGCTCAAAAGTTACATATTCATCGGCCTTACGCTTGACAATTTGCATGCATACATTGTATTCGGCATGGCATTTAAGGTGGTGATATCCCGGATAGGAGCATACGGCGGCTTTATCCTGCTTTTCATCTCCTTTGCATTCCTCTTGAAGGGACGGACCCATGTGTGGTATCTGGTCCTGCTGGATGCCTTTCTCTCGGCGGTTCTTTTTCTGGACATGCTGTATTTCAGAGGGTTCAATACCATGCCGACGCTGCATGTTTTCAGTCAGGCCTCAAACCTGGAAAACCTGTCCACCAGCATCACCGCTCTGATTCACAGGAATGACCTGCTGTTTTTCCTTGACATTGTAATGCTGTTTGCGGCGGGGTTCTATTTTTGGCGGCGGCCGGGAAATTTCAAGAGGAATATCCCTTTATTTGCCGCGGGTCTTATCGCATCCATAGCCCTTATCGCTTTTTTCCCCGCAAAATTATCCGCTTCAAGCAAAACGGCCGGCACTTCCGCCATCTACTCCTACGACTCCACCGTAACCTGCTATAACCTTTCTCCCTTAGGGTACAATCTATACAGCCTTTACGCTTACTGGAACGACAGCCGGCCTTATACGCTGACGGCCGCGGACAAGGATAAAATCAGGGCATGGTTTGAGCAAAAGCAGGAGAAGGTGCCTGATAATGAGTATAAAGCCATCTTTAAGGGCAAAAACCTGATTTTTATACAGTGGGAGTCTTTGGAAAATTTTGTTATCCATCACAGCGTCAACGGCCAGGAAATCACACCGGTATTGAACCGTCTGCTGGACAACAGCCTTTATTTTTCCAATTTTTACGCCCAGGTCAATGAGGGCACCAGCTCGGACGCGGATTTGCTGGTAAACACCTCGGTATACCCCATACGGCACGGAAGTACGTTTTTCAGGTATCCCAACACCGAATTCAACTCCCTTCCCAGGCTGCTTAAAGGAATGGGATATTATTCTTCCGCCCTGCATCCGGTAAGCGGGTCCTTCTGGAACTGGAGGGTGGCTCTAAGCTCCATGGGGTTTGACCGCTGTATCGACGCATCCTCCTATGACTGCTCCGATTCCTTCGGCATCGGGTTAAGTGACGCGTCCTCCCTGAAGCAGGCCGAAGCCTTTATCAGGCAGCAACCGCAGCCTTTTTATTCTTTTGTGGTAACCATGTCCAGCCATACTCCTTACGACCTGCCCAAAACCTTAAGGGAACTTTCCCTGGCCAGCAGCCTTGATGAGAGCACCCTTGGCGGGTACTTGCAGAGTATACACTATGCCGACAAGCAGGTGGGTATTTTCCTTGACAATCTGCGTAAGGACGGCTTGCTGGACAACAGTGTGATTGTCCTGTACGGGGACCATGAAGGCGTTCACAAATACTTTGGCGATGCGGTTGCCAAGGTCAGTCTCTCTGAGGATTGGTGGCTTAAAAACAACAATCAGATACCACTGATTATTTACCAGAACGGTTTCAAAGGTAAGGAAGTCAAGACCATCGGCGGCCAGGTGGACATCCTGCCCACCGTACTTTACCTCATGGGAGTGGAGGAAGACAAATACGCCAGCACGGCCATGGGGCGGAATCTGCTGAAAACAGGCAAAAGCTTTGCCGTGATGCCGGACGGGAAAACCATAGAAGAGAACAGCAGCCCTGAAGACAGCTCCAGTGCGGTGAGAGGCCTGGATATTGCCGACAGGATCATTAGAGGCAATTATTTCAAAAATCCCTGACCCCTTTTTTCATGGAAATGGGCTTGTGCGTGAGGGAATGCTTCCTCGGGTAATAGAATGGTTTTGCCTTCCGGCATTATAAAATGTGGTAAATAAACTGTTCCAATTGCTCTATGTTTGAGCATTGATAAACACCGGTACAGCTCTTCCTGTATTTTTCCATAAGGCAATCCTTCTGGCTCCACAAGTCCACAGCCATAGGGTTAAGCCAGTAAAGCGCCGCTGCGCTTTCGCTGATTTTTTCCAGCACCTCGCTGCCGTCCGTCTTGTTCCAGTTATTTTTGGCATCCCCCAGAATCAGGACCGTGGTGTTTTTGTTCAGGAGGGCAAGATCATGGGCCTTGAACTGATGGAGTACATTTCCATAATGGGAGAAGCCCGTAAGATTATATCCCTTCAGGCTGCCCAGGTTGTCAAGGGCGCTGTCCAGGTCCTGCTCCTTGAAGTAATCGGTAACCTCCAGCAGATTGTCAACGAATATGAAAGATTTTATATTTGAATAGTGTTTTTGTACGGTATATACAAACAGCAGCATAAAATAGCTGAATTTCCTGACGGAATTGGACATGTCGCATAAAAGCCAGATATCGGGTTTTGATGGCTTGCGGTCCATTTTTACCAGCCGGAAGGGTATTCCGCCGGTTTGTACGGCACGTTTTATGCTCCTGCTTAAATTAATCTCGCCTTTTGTTCCCGCCTTCCTGCGCCTTCCTTTCCTGACGGCCAGCTTTTTTGCCAGCTTTTGCACCTCACGGGCCATCTGTGAAATTTGAAAATCGTCGGCTTCCAGGAAATTAATGCACCTGGGATTATGTGTTCTCATGATTTGGGTCAAATATTCCCGGCTCATGGTTTTAGCCTGCAGGCGCTCAATTTCTTCCATTATGAGGGTGTTCCATTCCTCAAGGACCTCCAGGGCGGACTCATACTCCTCGGTGGAAATATGTCCCTGCGCGTAGTAGTTTTCAACAGCCTCGGACACTTCCAGCCAGCCGGTTTCAAGCTTGAATTTTGCCAGGGCTTCTTCCCTGTTCTCCAGCAGGGAGTCGAGGCTTAAGTCATACCCTTTCACAAGGGCATAAATCAGTTCCACATTCTTTTTGAGCACCGCCTCCACCAGCAGGTTCACGGGAGCTCCTTTCCCGGCTCTGCCCAGACCCGTTTCCATGGCTGAAAAAACCTGCATGGAAAGTACCTGCCCACGGTCTGCAGTAACTTCAGAATCGGGTTCAAAAAAAAGTTCAACAAGCCACTGGATATACCCGGTGCCCCATTCGGTTTTTACCATGGCCGCATTCAGCAGATTGTAGAATCTGTATTTATCCACTTTGCCCGTATCCAGTAATTTCAGGGCGTTTATACAGTCGGCGATCTCCCCGGTGCCGACGTAAATACCCGACTTCCTGAGTATCCTGGCGATATCAAGGATTATGTATTCCACCAAACCAGTCCCTTTGGCTCACTTTTTCAATAATCTTCTGGCAGTCTTCCCTGTACTTTAAGAGAATATTTACGGTATTTACGGCCACATCGTCCGAAAGCTCTTCGATGCCCATACGGCTTAAAACGCTGACCCAGTCGATAACTTCGCTGATGCTGGGGTGCTTTTTCAGCTTCTCCAGCCTTAGACGCCTCACAAAGGCGACGGCCTGCCTTCCCAGCGTCTCCTTCAGCTCCGGGAAGTAAAGCCTCAGGATGTCCAGTTCTCTTTGCTCATTGGGATAATCCAGGTATAAATAAAAACATCTCCTGCGGAGGGCGTGGCTTAAATTTCGCGTGTTGTTGCTTGTAAGTATGACGGACGGTATGCTTGCGGCAGTTACCGTCCCGGTTTCGGGAATGGATATCTGCCAGTCTGAGAGGATTTCAAGCAGAAAGCTTTCAAATTCCTCATCGCTTTTGTCTATCTCGTCAATCAGGAGAACACAGGCCTTTTCACTGCTGATTGCCTTCAGCAAAGGCCTTTCCAGCAGGAATTCCCCTGTGTAGATGCTCTTGCTCATATCGGACCACTTCTTCATGTCCGAGCCCTGGGCCTGTATGTACAGCAGCTGCTTTTGGTAATTCCACTCATAAAGGGCTTTGCTCTCATCGATGCCTTCATAGCACTGCAGCCGGATAAGCTTTCTGTCCAGGTATTGGCTCCATGCCTTTGCCAGCTCGGTTTTTCCGGCCCCCGCAGGCCCTTCGATCAGTACCGGTTTGTTCATCAGTACCGACAGCCGCAAGATCATGGCCGTATTGTCATCCGCAATATACCCCTGCCGTTTTAAACCCTGTTTTAATTCTTCCAATTCCGTTAACGCCATTTGTTCCATTGTTCCTCTCTCTCACTGTAAATATGGCCTTGCGCCGGATTTTGACATCCTGTTTACAAAAACATTTTACCATGTACGGCCCTTTGTTTCAATGGAATTACATATACGGCCACGCCAGGGGATGCTCAGATGCTTTTTCGGCTATAGCGGCATTTCTTAATCTGATTCTGTTGTAGGCAAGACAGCGGAGGGGATGCGAAAAGCAGCTCCAGATAGGGGTTCCAGGTCTGAAGTCCGCTTCAACTAAAATTATCTAAATTGAAAGGATACTGTCCGAACCTGCGGACAGAATCAAGCAGAGCGTGGATATTTTCCGGAGGAGTTCCACGGGGCAGCCCGCATCCAAGAGCAAGAACATATCCTTTTGGAGTATCATAAGCCTTCTTCAGGCATTCTTTCACGTCTTTTTCCACGTCTTCAGGCGTCCCAAGGTACATGGTCTCAATGGGCTTCACATTTCCCATGAGGATAACCCTGTCCCCTATGGCGTTTTTAGCCTCTCTAAGGTCCATTTTATCGTCTATGCTAAAGGATCCCACGCCGGTGTCCGCCACATCGTCCCATATTTTTTTTGTGTTGCCGCAGATATGAATGGACGGAGCCTCTCCCCCCACCTTTTTCATTGCATCTACCAATTCCTTTAAATAAGGGAAGCAGTACTCCCGGAACATTTTTTTGCTGATCAGGCTTCCTGAAGCCGTTGGCTCACCTATGCTGAAATCTACTCCTTCAATTTTTGCAGCCTCTTTGAGGAAAGCAAGATCGCTGTCAAGCGCAAAGCGCAGAAGCCTGTGAGCGAATTCGGGATCGCGGTACAAATCACGCATAAACTGCTCTGTTCCCCTAATCTGCGCCGCAACCGTAAAAGGCCCCGTAAAGCCCACCGATAGGGGAAGCTCGCTACCAAGTGCGGCTTGCAGCTTTTTGGCGGTTTCAAGGACGACGGGCAGCCTCCCGCTTTTGTTGGGATCAGGGATTTCAAGCCTGTCCAGGTCCGAAGAATCCTCAACCACATGCTTCGCTATATAGGGGGCCCTGTCCTCAGGGTATTCCACCTTGCAGCCTATGGCTTCCGCCATGCCCGTCAAACCCGGCGCGGCATTCAACACCTGGATGTCGTAAACCTTTCTGGCCGCCACCTGCGCTTCCACCACTTTATCCGGATTGAAGAGCAGCTCGGTGGTCTTTGCCCCGATTAACCTTGCGGCATGGTCGGATACCCCCAGAATACAGGGAATCCTGTCTAAGGGTTTTCCCTCTCGCAAAGCCTTCATTCTTTCCTTTGGCGTCATTTGATCCTTCTCAACGTCTCTTCTCATTGCCATTCACTTAAAGTCCATCCTGGTTCCATCTATGTATCAGGCATCAGACTCCTGCCCTGTCCATTATATATAGTATTTCTATAGGTTTAATACTTACATTATACCGCATATGCCTGGAATTTTCAATATTTCTTAAAACTCCCGCGTTCCCTCCCGGCTTTCCCGGAGGGAGCCAATTCCCTGCTGCCCGTCACAGGCCTTTCCCTCTTCTTCCAAGCCTGCCGTTTTTAAGCGGGCCGGCCTGCTTTGATGATTGGCAAATATCTCTATGGCCTGCTCCGGATAAAAAACAATCGGATTCTGTCCTAAAAATAATTGCGTCCTCTTTAATTACATAATACTTTTCTGATATAATACACTTGTAAACCTGGTTTACCGGAATATCAGAAACTCGTGGAATAAGGAGAATATTCCGACATTTACACACAAGGAGGACACCTCTTATGATGAATCCAAGGTATAAAAAGGTTTTTGAGCCTATCCAGATTGGCCACATGCTGGTAAAAAACCGGATTGAGACCGCACCTGCTGCCCCTCGCTTAGCTTACAACGACGGCCTGGTATCGCCGGAACTCATCGAGTGGAGCCGTGAATTGGCGAAAGGCGGTGCCGGAATCGTCACCGTGGGTATTTCACAGGTTACACCGCCCCAGGGCCTCCCCAGCGGTTTTTGTGTCAACATGGGAGATGACAGTGTGGTGGTGGGTCTGGCCGCACTGGCAGATGCGGTTCACCGCTACGGAGCCAAAGCCTCTATAGAATTGGCAGGTTTCGCTTTCGCTCCCGACCTGCCTGAAGGCAAATCCCCCATTGACATGATGACCCAGGAAGACATTGACCGATGGATAAAATATTTTGCCGATGCCGCTGAACGTGCCCTTTTTGCAGGCATGGATATGATTCTGCTGCACGGAGGACATGGGATACTTATCAGCAATTTCTTTTCGCCCCTGTTTAACCACCGGACGGACAAGTACGGAGGAAGCATTGAAAACAGGGCCCGTTTCGCCTGTGAACTGCTGGATGCCATCCGGGCTAAAGTGGGCAACAAGCTTGCCATTGAATTCCGCTTGAGTGCGGAAGAACTGATGCCGGGAGGTATCGAACTGCCGGAGACCATTGAGTTTGCCAAAATCATCCAGGATAAGATTGACCTTCTCCATGTGTCGGCAGGAATGCTGCTGGTGGATGAACTGGTGCCCATATCTACCCAGCCCTCTTATCTCAAAAGAGGCTATAACGTCCACTACGCTGCCGAGCTCAAAAAGGCAGGGATTAAGGTGCCTATTACTGCCGTAGGTTCCATAGACCTGGATCTGGCGGCAGAGATCCTGGAAAAGGGCGAAGCCGATATGTGCGCCATGATCCGTACGGTTATCGCAGACCCCTTCAGTGTGAATAAAGCCCGGACAGGCAGGGAAGAGGAAATCCGTCCCTGCATCCGCTGTGTCCTGTGCCTTAACCGCACTCACGGCATGAGAGGCATCCGTGTGGCCTGTGCGGTCAACCCCCGCGCCGGACGTGAGCTGGAGCTCAGGGATGCGGCAGCCACTGCCCCGAAAAAGAAAAAGGTTGTGGTTGTAGGCGGCGGACCGGCCGGTATGGAAGCGGCACGGACAGCGGCAGACCGTGGACACGACGTGGTTCTCTTTGAAAAAAGCGAAAAATTGGGCGGAATGCTTAACACGGCGGTATTTCCGGATTTTAAAGCCGATTTGAAGGCATACCTGCGGTGGGCTATCCGCATGACCACCAGGAACCCGCGCATTCAAATAAGGTTGGCCACCGAAGCGACCCCGGAACGGGTCAAGGCTGAAAACCCTGACGCAGTAATTGTTGCCGTAGGTGCGGACAGCAACATCCCCCCCATCCCCGGCCTGGACGGAGATAACGTGGCCTGGGTGGGTGATGTGGAAACCGGCCGTGTCCAGGTGGGAGACAAAGTCATTGTCGCCGGCGGAGGGCTGACGGGCTGTGAAACGGCCCTGGACCTTGCACGAAAGGGCAAGAAGGTCACTATTGTGGAAATGGTCAGCGAAGAGGAGATGTTGAAAGTATCTCCCATCCCCATGACCGCTTTGATGAAGCTGCTCAAGGAGGTGGGTGTAACCATCATGGCAAATCATAAGCTTGTCAAGGTCGGTGATACCACCGCCACCGTGGAGAGTTCCGACGGACAGAAAAATATTGATTTTGATACTCTTATCGTGTCCCTCGGCGTGAAGCCCAAGACGGAGGAAGCCCGGAAATTCGCCGGCCTGGTGGATGATGTCTATTTTATCGGAGACTGCACCACAAGCCGGGGCACTCTCTACACGGCAACTACTGCCGGTTTCAATGCCGGTATGGATATCTAGGGTCCCAAGGGCACAGGATGCTTATAAAGCAATACCCGATTCCATAGCCATACCGTTGACGATCAGCAACAGAGGATAATATTTACTGAAAAAGCTTCAATTTAGTAAATATTATCCTCATTCCTCTGTTTTACATAAACTGTAAACCGTACACATTAAGTAAAGTTTACATGCGGCTTTGCTTATTGCAGTTGAGGAGCTCATGTTTGAATTTTGATAGTGCGGCTTTAACATCGCCGTATTTTACATCCGGATTTTCCAGTATTTTGTGAAGCTCCGCCAAATGTTCCCCTCTTATCTTTGTAAGACAAAACTCCCCCTCGGCCTCAACACCCTGAATAAGATTCTTTTTTACTGTCTGCATAAAAAGCCTCCAATAAAATAATCCAATTAATTTAATTATATTACAGTTTTATATAGGATAATTGTATTGAAAAAATTTTTTTAAGCCTATATAATGATTAAGTGCACATAATATGCAGGTATGCATGATTTATACTCCGTTTCCAGGATCATAACATCAAAAAGGAAAGATTGGAATGAAAATTAAAATAATTAATCCCGACTTCGGTATGACCGATGAGGAACTCAGGGCAAGGGAAAATATGATAGCAGCAGTATCGCGTCCTGACACCGTCCTATCCATGGATTGTCTCAGGGATACACAGGTTACCATAGATTCCGCAAAGGATATTGCGCTTGCGTCAGCAGAAATTGTCAGGATGGCGATAAAAGCCGAAAGCGAAGGTTACGACGCCGTCGTATTATATTGCATGAGCGATCCTGCCATCACCGCCTGCAGAGAAGTGGTAAAGATCCCTGTGGTCGGCGGCGGGCAAGCCTCCATTGCCGTGGCCTGCACGTTGGGCTATAGTTTTTCCATGATTATCCCATCCGGGAAGCGTATCCCTGAGAAAAGAGAATTTATCCGGGCCACAGGCGTTGACCTATCCCGCCTTGCCTCAATACGGAGTGTGGATATTTGTTACAGCGAGATATTTTCGGAGCCTGAAAAAACCATATCCGCCCTTGTGGATTCCGCAAAGCTGTGTGTCCAGCAGGACCATGCGGAGGTGATTGTGCTTGGCTGTCTCAGCTTTGCAGGCATGGCAAAAAAAGTATCGGATGCTTTGGGGGTCCCTGTGGTGGACCCTGCGTTTACAGCCGTGGCCATGGCTGAACTGCTGGTTTCCCAGGGACTTGGACATAGTAAAATTTCCTATCCATTCCCACCCAACCGGTGTGTATGAGAGGATCAAATATAAAAATCAAAATTATAGGGGGTTGTTTTCTTATGTTAAAGTTAAAAAAGGTCCTATCCATCCTGCTCTCCGCAGTGTTCGTACTTGCAATGCTTGCGGGCTGCGCACAATCATCAAATCAAACTTCTTCCACACAGACACCTTCATCCCAGAAGGAGCAGGGCTCGCAGAACAGCGCCGCTCCCCAACAGACAAAGCCTCTGGAAGGCAAAAAGCTTGTATTGGCAATCAATGCCACTTTTGCTCCTTTTGAATCGGTAAAAGTCACTCCGGAGGGAAAGACCGAATTCCAGGGCATAGACATTGATATTGCCAATTCCCTGGCGGATAAGCTCGGGTTTCAAATGGAAATAACGGATATGGCCTTTGCCGGTCTTATCGGAGCTTTGACAAGCCATAGGGCGGATTTTGTAATTTCCGGCATTTCCCCGACGAAAGAGCGTCTTAACAGTGTTGACTTTACAACATCCTACTTTTACCCAAGCATAGCCATCATCAGCCGAAAGGACAGCCCCTTTAAAACGGCCGATGAATTAAACGGCAAAAAGGTGGCGGTTCCTTTCGGCACATCCTACGAGGCAAAGGCCAAGGCAATGAAAGGCACCAATGTTATAGCAATTGACGGGAGCCCTGCGGTGATTCAGGAGCTTAAAAGCAAGCGTGTGGACGCGGCGGTTATCGACGGCTGCCAGGCGGCTGAATTTGTAAAGCAAAATCCGGAACTGGAATACCACCTTTTACCTAACGAACATTTGCTGGAAGACAGTTTTGCCATCGCTACCCCAAAGAATTCCGAGCTCACACCCATTCTGGACAAGGCGATAAAGGAAATGATGGCGAACGGCGAACTTGACAAAATTGTGGCTAAATGGCTTGGTGAGGACTACGTAAAGGAATACAAGGCAGGTAAATAGAGAACATGAAATTATATTTTGCTCAAATGGGTCAATACCTGCCGGTCATATTCAACGGCATCAGTGTGACCTTGAAGTTTACTTTGTTTTCAACACTGGCAGGCTTTTTGTGGGGTACGGTTTTGGCTCTTATAAAAGTTTCCAGGGTAAAGCCGCTGGAATGGTTTGCCAGGATATATACCTCCATATTCCGTGGCACCCCTCTTTTGGTCCAGCTTTTTCTGGTATACTTTGCCACACCCCAGCTTACAGGCTACAGCATAACTTCGCTTCAAGCCTCAATATTGACCTTTGGGCTTAATTCTGCCGCATATATTTCAGAAGCCCTAAGAGGCGGAATCGTGTCCGTTGACAGAGGGCAGTATGAAGCCGCCATGGCTTTAGGGGTGCCTTATCGTCAAATGATGTTCGACATTATTTTTCCACAGGCATTAAAACATGTTTTGCCCGCCCTTGTGAATGAAAGTATTGCTCTGCTCAAGGAGTCTTCCCTTGTGGCCATGATCGGGGTAACCGATATTCTAAGGGGGGCGCAGATGATACAAAATATTACCTACCGCGCATTTGAGCCGCTTATCATTGCGGCCGCCATATACTATGTGCTGGTAATGATTTTGACAATGCTGGCAAACCGGCTTGAGAGGTGGGTCCGCCGAAGTGATTAGGGTTGAAAATATTTATAAGAAATTTGGGAATCTGGAAGTGCTGAAGGGGATTTCGCTTGAAATAAAAAAGGGGGAAGTGGTAGGCATTATCGGGCCGTCGGGCTCGGGTAAGTCCACCCTTCTAAGATGCATCAATCTTCTTGAATACCCGACAAGCGGAAAAATATACATAAAAGATACGGATATTACTTCGTCAAAGGTGGATGTTTTACAGGTACGTCAAAACATCGGAATGGTATTTCAGCATTTTAACCTGTTCCCTCACATGACGGTCATGGAAAATATGGTGTACGCTCCTGTTAAGGTGAAAAAGCTTCAAAAGGCACAGGCGGAGAAAACGGCAATGGAGCTGCTTGCCAGGGTTGGTTTGCAGGATAAGGCCAATGAATACCCGGGGAAACTTTCGGGCGGACAAAAACAGCGTGTGGCAATTGCCAGGTCCCTTGCCATGGAGCCTGAAATCATGCTGTTTGACGAGCCCACTTCCGCCCTTGACCCGGAAATGGTAAAAGAAGTGTTACAGGTTATAAAATCTCTTGCGCATACGGGGATTACGATGGCGCTTGTAACCCATGAAATGGCATTTGCGAGAGAGGTTGCCGACCGGATCTGCTTTTTGGACGAAGGGAAACTGCTGGAGAATACCACTCCGGCGGAGTTTTTCTCCTCACCCAAATCGGAAAGGGCAAGGCACTTCCTCGAAAAAATGCTGTAAGGCGAGGTGGGTTTTATGGAAAACGAGAGAATAAAATGGCCTGATGATGCGCGCTGTGCCGTAATGCTGAGCTTTGATGTGGATGGGGAAACCACATGGGCAAACGGCAACCGCGGCTTTGAGGGCGGGAATAACTTTATAAGGTCGCTCTCCATCGGGCAGTACGAAACCAGGCGGTGCATCCGGAGAATCCTGGACCTGCTCGGGAAATATGGAATTAAGGGAACTTTTTATGTTCCCGGATGGGTCGCCGAACGGAATGAACCGATGATCAGAGAAATTTTCAGTCATGGCCATGAGCTTGGACATCATGGGTACACCCATGAGCGGTTTTATGACAAGACCTATGAAGAGCAGGCGGAGATCATCGACCGTAGCCAGGAGATATTCAAAAAAATCACCGGCAAAGCGGCAACCGGTTTCAGGACTCCTTCAGGGGACTGGGCCGAAGGCACACCCGGCCTGCTTGTAAAAAAAGGCTTTAAATATTCGAGCTCCATGCGAGGGGACGACCGTCCCTACCGCACTGAATTTGAAGGGCAGGAAAGTGATTTTATCGAAATCCCTACAAGATGGGAACTGGATGACTATGTGCAAATGGCATATAATTTGTATCCGGCTGAACCTGTGGGGCAGGACCGCATTTCAGGCTATGACAATGTTTTAGATAATTTTATCCGCGAATTTGACGGCTATTACCGGTACGGGTTGTGCTGCGCCTTTATGATGCACCCCCAGGTCATCGGCACGCCCGGCAGGATTCTTTTGCTTGAACGCTTGATACGGCATATTCAATCCCATCCTGATGTGTGGATTGCTACCGGAGAACAAATTGCCGACTGGTGGAGGGAGAACTATTAGCTTATTGCAGGAGGGAAGACGGAAGATGTCACGTGAAAAAAACGGCTGGAAGTGCAAGAAAGACTGCGCCGTAGCCGTAACCATCAACCTGGACGGGGAATATTTTTGGCTGAGCATGTTTCCCGACAGCGTTAATAAGCCTAAAACGCTGTCCATGGGAACCTTCGGGCTGAAAAGAGGCCTGGACAGGATACTGGACACCGCGGACCGTTTTAATATTCCATGTACCTTTTTTGTACCCGGGAAAATAGCTGAAACTTATCCCCAAAAGATCCTGGAAATTGCAAAGCGCGGTCACGAGATTGCAAACCACGGGTATGCCCATGAAAATTTTTCCAAGCTCACTCTCCAGGAGCAAAGAGAGTCATTGATCAAGTGCAATGAAGCGGTGGAAAGGATTTGCGGCAAAAAACCGGTGGGGTTTCGGGCGCCGGAGGGGGAATTGACAAAGGAAACCCTAAAGCTGCTTTATGATTCCGGTTTCTTATATTCAAGCTCACTTTACAATGATGACCGCCCATACTTTATTGAGCTTGACGGTAAAACCACGGATCTGGTGGAGATACCTTTGCAGTGGCAGTTGAGCGATTTCCCTTATTTTGCTTTCAACTATAGTCCGGCTTTCCCGGCCGGCCAGGGCAGGATTGCAAATTATACGCAGGTATTGAACAACTGGAAATATGAATTTACGGGCTATGCGAATTCAGGGCTTGCGTATGTGCTGCAGCTAGACCCGCAGACCATAGGAACCCCTGGACGGATAGGCCTGCTGGAGGAGCTGCTGGAATTTATCACTTCAAGCCACGACGTCTGGTTTTGTACATGCAGTGAACTGGCCCGCTCCCTCAAGCGGTAAGCTATAATATTTTTTCTGGGAAAAGGGCAAATCGAAGAAAATCCAATTGTCCTTCCCTATGCGGTACCTTCTACTTAATGCTACTTAAGAAAACCTTTTAGAATGGTCTCCTCCGCTTCCTTTTCCGAAAGTCCCAGCGACATCAGCTTAATAAGCTGTTCCGATTCAATTTTCCCTATGGCCGCTTCGTGGATGAGCTGCGCATCACTGTGAAGCGCGGAAATTTGCGGCATTGAATACACCTTTGCTTCATGCATGATGATGGAGTCACACTGGATGTGTCCCCTGCACCTGTTAAGTCCCGTGATATTGAAATTGAATACCTGCTTTGAGGTATCCTGGGCTACCGACCTGGAAATAATCCTCGCCGTGGAACCCTCGCCGGCGAGTTCAACACTGATGGCCGATTCAGCCTCCTGATCCTTATAGGTAAGCAGTCTCTCGGTCACTATCAGCCTCGCATTTTTTGCCAGCCTGATCTCCGTATCGCGCTTTGTCCGGTCCACCCCCTTTATCTGCACAAGCTCCAGTTCTGCAATACCACCTTCCTCAATCTCCACAATCGTCTTCGGGTTCAGTATTTTTTCGCCGGTTCCCTTGCCCTCGCCGTAATGTTTTTCTACATATTTCATCCTTGCGCCTTTTCTGACGTAAAATTCGTGAATTCCATCATGGCGCGCAGTGGAGCTTCCGGGATTATGAATGCCGCAACCCGCTACGATGAGTATGTCGGAGCCCTCACCCACTTCAAAAGTATTGTAAACTATATCCGTTAGTCCTTCTACCGTCAGCAATACCGGTATATGCACGCTTTCCCCCTTTGTGTTGGGTTTTATGACCACGTTGATGCCGGGCTTGTCCTCTTTGGTAATGATGTCGATATTGGCCGTCGTATTCCTCCCTGACTTCTCCCCGTTTTTTCTTATATTATAAGCCCCCTGGGGGATCTCATGCATGCCTGCAATCTTCTCCAGCAGCTCCATGTCAATGTCGTTAAGCATTCATACCAACTCCCTTGCCACAGTCGGTGCCGCAGCTGCAGTCACTGGTGTGGGTTATTTCTGCAAGTATTTTTTGTTTTGTTGTAACTTCCTCGATTTTCCCCCCGGAAATGACGATGACCTCATCGGCAAGCTCCAGTATCCGTTCCTGATGGGAGATGATTACAATTGTAGTATTTCGTGTCCTGTGCATATTTTCAAAGGTTTCCGCAAGCTTCGCAAAGCTCCACAGGTCTATTCCCGCTTCCGGCTCATCAAACACCGCGAATTTCAGGTTCCTTGACAATATTGAAGCGATTTCGATCCTTTTCATCTCTCCCCCTGACAGGCTTGTATCCGCATCTCTGTGCAGGTACTCCGAGGCGCAAAGCCCCACATTGTTGAGCAGGGCGCAGGTGTCGCACGCCTTTTTATCGGTTTGCCCGACCTGCTCACTTTGAACTGAAATATCCAAAAGCTGCTTCACATTGATACCCTTGAAGCGCGGCGGGTTTTGAAAGGCATAGCCTATTCCCAGACGGGCCCTTGAGGTTATATCAAGGTCCGTTATATCCTCCCCATCCAGACTCAGCCTGCCTGCCGTAGGCCTGTTTATGCCCATAATAATTCTTGCGAGGGAAGATTTCCCTCCCCCGTTCGGTCCTGTGATCACATAAAGTTTTCTGTCCTCAAATTTTATGTTTATATCATCAAGGATTCGAACCGTTTCATTTCGGGTTTCAGCATAATACGAAATTCCCCGCAGTTCCAACATAGTCTCTTCCTCCGTTGATTCAGTATATACTCATTATACCAAAAAATCGCAGCAGAGACAAAAAAGCTTTTATGCCATGGGAACAGGTCCATTGACATCCGCTCTCAACCATAATTCCTTAGGTATACTTCCATTTCCGGGCGATTGAAATGACGTATTAATAATGGTAAAATATTACTTGAACTGGAAAAATACAATGTCCGAGCGCTTAATTCTTTTCAGAACTATTTTTCAAGAGGAAATCTAAAGTGAAAGGAAGGGGTTAGCATGAAAGTAACCGGCTTTGTGGGAAGTCCCAATAAGAGCGGAAATACAGCCGCTATTGTCCAAAAAGTGTTGGAAGGAGCAGCGGGAAAGGGAGCTGAAACAAAGATTTTCAACTTGAATTCGATGGCCATAAAGGGCTGTCAGGCTTGCGGCCAATGCAGGGAAATAGGATCAAAACTGGTTTAAGCCCCGCCGTTGAGGTTTAAACGTTAGCAAGCAATTATTCTAAGCACCATTCGAATACAGGAAATGTATGTCTGGTGCTTTTTGAGAGGAACCATAGATATGATTTTAAAAAGCGGGCAACCCTATGGATCTTAATTTTCCCCTGATACTTAAAATACCCGGTACCAGGAGAGCTTTTATACTAACCCTCCTGATAATGGGTATTTTGTAGAGGGGTGTCTACCTGTTCAAGCCTCTACCGGTTCCCATCCCGCCTCCAAATCCGCCACCATTGTATATTCCTGCACCTCTGTTTATTCCTTGTCCTCTTCCCATGCCATTCCCCGAGCCGAAACCTGCTCCACATTTTTTACCAATTCCGGCACTTCCTGTTCCATCACATGCAGCCTGGTTGTTTTTAATAGAATTATAGATTGCATCAGCCTGTTCCTGAGTGAGCTTTCCCTCCTGTACACGCTGGTCAAGGACAGCTTTCTTCTGTTCCAGCATTTGTGCCTTGAATTCCTCGAGTTTTCCGGCATCGTTTGCAATGGTGCCGTAAGTCTTTCCTGCCGCACGCTCCTTGTAGATATCCTCAACGGCTTTCCCCGTCAATTCGGAGACAATTTCTGCAGGTGTCTTTGCAGTTGCAGCATAAACAGCGCCTGCTGTTCCAAGCAAGCCCACTACTGTTACCGCTGCAATAATTTTCTTTAAGTTTTTCATAAAATCCACGCTCCTTTTCAGGTATTGGGACACTTTCCACTGAGCAGGGATGCATTCCCATTCAGTTGAAAAAGTCCCATGTTGCTGTTTACATTTTTCGCTATAACGCGCAGGAAAACTTTGATTTCATTAATTTACCGTTTTCCGTTAAGCGCGTTTCAATGAAATTACCTTTAAAATATTTAATTCATAATTTTATTATAAGAAGCAATTGTGATAGAAGTATGATAAAACACTTAAAGAATGGTGAAATATTGATTAAAGCAATGTGAGTGCGGATCTATTTCTGAAGCTCAAACCAAAACCTAGTTCCGGCTCCTTTTTTGCTTTCAACACCATATAAAGCCTTATGGGCCTCAAGTATGCTTTTTACGATCGCAAGTCCAAGTCCTGTACCCACTATTTTCCTTCCGCTTGTTTTGTCTGCTTTATAATACCTGTCCCACACATGCCTGATGTCCTCATCCGAAATGCCCGTTCCAGTATCCCACACCTCGACTTTAACAGTATCCTGACCGTCCATCACTTTAACCGCTATGCTTCCTCCTTCCGGAGTGTGGTTGAAAGCGTTATTTATAAGATTATACAATACCTGTTCTATTCTCGGCTCATCCGCTGTTACCAAGATATCCCCGGCATTTTCGAATATAACTTTAATCCCTGTCTTCTCACTTAAAATATCATATCTTTTCACTACATCCTCTACCGTTTTGTTGAGCATGAACCGTGCTGGGTTTAATTTCAGGTATCCCGCCTGCATCTGTGAAAGGTTAAGAATATCATCCACAATTTTAGTTAGCCGTTCTGATTCTTCAATAATAATACCCAGCTGTTTTTCACGTTTTTCCGGGACATTTCCGCTGACATCCCTTATGGTTTCGGCATAGCCGCGGATCAGGCTTAATGGTGTCCGAAGCTCATGGGATACATTGGCAATCAGGTCTTTGCGAAGCTGATCGATTTTGGAAAGCTCCTGTCCCATATAATTAATTGTTTCTGCCAGTTTACCAATTTCATCCTTACTCCTGGCTTTTATCCTGTCCGAAAAATCGCCGGAAGCCATCTTTTCAGCTGTCTTCTTAATCTCAAGTATCGGCTTTGTAAATGTTCTGGAAATCATATAGGAAATCATCACGGCTGCCACAAGCAAAATCAACGTTATAAATATAAGCTGCTTTTTTAATATTGAGGCCGTATCCTCAACCGGAGCCAAGGGCATGTTTATAAAAAGCACGCCTGTCAATTCTCCGGCTTTTTTAACCGGGAGGCCCATCAGCATGAACTTGTTCCCAAACCGGGGGTGAGATAAGGGGATGGTTACTTCCTTTCCGGCAAGAACTTCCTGAAAAGCCTCCAGCCTTTTCCTGTTTCTCATCATGGGCATTTGCCCGCCGTAGCCTGTCGGGCCTGTTGTATATACAATATTCCCACCCGGGTCTACAAGCTCGACGCTCAAGTTGTTACTAAATGCAAAAGCGTCCGCCTTATTTTTGAACTCCGCTTCACTTCCCTCTCCGAGCAATTTAGCTATAGAAGCACCTTCATTTTTTATATCCGATACCCTCATACCGGTATAAAAGTTTTCAAGAAATACAATCTGGAAAAGCCATAAAAGTACCAGTACAATGATAACAAGCACCATCATTCCAGCCCAGAGCTTAAAACCTATACCTTTCATTTTCTGACTCCTGCTTCAAATTTATAGCCTGTTCCCCACACAGTCACAATAAATTTTCTATAACGGGCCAGGCTTTCCCGGAGCATTTTTACATGGGTATCCACAGTTCTATCATCTCCGGTAAAATCATAGCCCCAGACCTCTGTGAGAAGCTGCTCCCTTGAAAATACCCTATTGGGATTCCTGACAAAGAAATTCAGCAGTTCATACTCTTTTGGTGTAAGGCTGACCATCTTCCCATCGACATATACATTTCGTGAATCAAATTCAATGACAAGACCTTCAAAGACGGCTTTATTCTCCCTTTGAGCCTCCTGAAACGGCAAAGCGCTCCTTCTTATAACCGCCTTCATACGGGCAAGCAGTTCTTTCGGGCTGAAAGGCTTTACAATATAGTCGTCCACTCCCAGTTCAAACCCGAATAATTTATCGTATTCTTCTCCTCTTGCTGTTAATATGATTATAGGCACTTGAGAGGTTTTCCGGATTTCCCTGCACACACTCCAGCCATCCATTTTCGGCATCATAACATCAAGTACAACAAGAGAGTATTTATTTTGCTTAAACAGGTTTAACGCGTCAACTCCATCGGAGGCTTCATCAATAATATACCTCTCAAGGCTGACATATTCTTTTATCATATCCCTTATGCGCTCTTCATCGTCAACGATTAAAACCCTTTCTTTATCCATATAAAGATACCCCTTTTTATTCACCATAAATGCTTAACCCCACTAAAAGCAGGTTGTTATTCAAAGAACTCCAGCACTTCCCCATTCCAGAAAAGGTAGATATACTTCTCCTTGACCTTTTTCCCGGTCAGCATCTCCAGCGCGCGGGCATAATAGAGAATCTGCACCCTGTACCTCTCCCTGATGGTCTCAACCTTGCCGGCAGGCACATAGTCGGTCTTGTAATCCACCAGCACAATCCCGTCCGGCTCCTCAAAGTAGCAGTCGATAACACCCTGCAGCAGCAGCATCTCACCCTGGCAGGCCTCGTCTCCCATATCCTTATACAGCTCATGGCAGGGGATTTCAATGTTGAACGGCACCTCCCGGTTTATAACAGCCGATGCCCGCATCCTCTTTCCCAGAGGCGAATGGAGGAACCTTCGGACCCTGTCCACATCCACACTCTGCGCCTGCTGTTGGGTCAGCAAATCCTTTGCCACCATGCCTTCCAGCTGGGCTTCAATATCCTCCCGGCTGTAATCCAGATGCTGCATGACAAAGTGGAGTATTGTCCCTGCCTCGGCGGCACTCAAGCCCTTCTTTTCCTCCAGGAACATGGGCTTCTTTACCAAAACCGGCAGGTACTCCGGGAAAGCCCCCACTTCCTCCGAAAGCTCTGCGTTAAAACGCCTTTTAAGCTCGGTTACCGAAACCTTGGCAGGCACCCTGGAAGCTTTAGCATAGGCATAATCCCAGCTCAGCCTTCTGGATATTTCCTCTGAAAATTCCGGGAGCGGGTCGAGAGTTTCCAGGCTGTCCAGCCACCGGATGAATTCACTTTCTTCACGTTCTTCTGAAATCCTGCTGCCCAGCACGTCGCTTTTATTCCATATCTTTATGCTCCATACCGAAGGATCATCGATCAACAGTCCGCGGAACCCGCTTCCCGTGGCCCCACTGTCCCGGAGCCCACTGCAATTTTTGTGCCTCATCAGTGCAGGGCCGATCCAGTCGAGGTAATTAACACCTTTGAGCATCTCATAGGCCGGAAGCCTGCTCTCCTGGCAGCTTGCCTGGCCAGACCACTTCGCCACCGCCCTGGCCGCGTCATTGACGGCCCCGGTAATGATGAGCTTCTCACGGGCTCTGGTCAGGGCGACATACAGTATCCGCATTTCCTCCGAAAGGGTTTCAGCTTTGATCTTTTCCCGGATGGCCTGCTTGGCTGCCGACGGCCAGGAAAGCCGCAGCCTGTGGTCCACCACGTCCGGTCCGAAGCCCAGGTCCTGGTGCAGCAGGATGCTTTTGTTCATATCCTGCAGGTTGAATTTCTTCCCGCAGCCGGCGAGGATCACCACCGGGAACTCCAGCCCCTTGCTCTTGTGGATGCTCATGATGCGCACCACATTGTCGTTTTCACCGAGGATTTTGGCGCTTCCCATATCCCCTTTGCTGCCTTTTAATTTGTCCATAAAATTTATGAAGTTGAACAGCCCCTTATAGCTGGTTTCTTCAAATTGCCGGGCCCGCTCGAACAGGATCCTCAGGTTTGCCTGCCGCTGCTCTCCCGCCGGCATGGCTCCCACCATGCCGTAATAGCCGGTGTCGCTGTAAAGCTGCCACAGCAGTTGGTCGGTGGACATGTACAGCGACATTTCCCTCCATGCCTGGAGCTTCTCAAGAAATGCGGACGCCTTATGCGCCGCCTCCCCCTGTCCGCCTTCCGCCAGTTTTCTCAATGCGTCAAACAGGGATGCCTTCCTGTCGGCAAGCCTCAGCTCCGCCAGCTCATCGGTGGTAAAGGCTACAATGGGCGAGCGCAGCACCGAGAGCAAAGGGATGTCCTGCAGGGGATTGTCTATGACCTGCAGAAGCGACAGCACCACCTGGACTTCCACCGTTTTGAAAAACCCGGTTCCGGTATCTGCGAAGGCCGGGATCCCCATCCCGGACAGTTCATCCGCAAAGACCTCCGACCAGTTTCTTGTGGTGCGCAGCAGGATCACAATATCCCGGAATTCTACCTTGCGGTACTCCTTCCTTGCCCTGTCAAAAACGCAGAAGTATCTCCCCTTTTCATCCGGCTTCATCAGCTCAAGGATTCTGTTGCCCGCCAGCCTTGCCTCACACTGGACAGCGTCCGGCATTTCCTCATCCTCTCGTCCCTCGGCCGCATCCTCCTGTCCTTCTTCGCCTTCATTTTCAATCACAGGATTCTCCTCTCCGCCCCCTGTCTGGATTAAATGAAGCTCCACTTCCCCCCCGGCCGTCATATCTTCCCTGTTGTTTTCCGGAAAAACGGCTCCCGGGTTGAGGGCCTCGGTATCGGTGTAATCCAGTTCCCCCGCGCTCACCGACATAATCTGCTTGAATATAAAATTGACGGCATTCACCACTTCCCTGCGGCTCCTGAAATTCTTAAAGAGCAGTATTTTCCGGAAAGGATTCCCCTTATCCGGCGAATAGGTGTTGTATTTGTCCAGGAACAGCTCGGGCCTGGCCTGCCTGAAACGGTAGATGCTCTGTTTGACATCCCCCACCATGAACACATTGGGTTTGTCTGTATCCGCCCTGGATATCATGCTGATGATGATCTCCTGCACCAGGTTGCTGTCCTGGTATTCATCCACCAGAATCTCCGCAAACCGCTCCCTGTAGCCCAGCGCTGTTTTAGAAGGCTTTAAGCTCCCGTCTTCCCCTTTTTCGGACAGGATTTCCAGGCAGAAATGTTCCAGGTCGTTAAAATCCACCATTGATTTGCGGCTTTTCTTTTCCGCATACTTTTCCGCAAGCAGGTTCACCAGCCCCGCAAGGCACTTCATTTTGGGATACAGGGCTTTCAAATCACCGATGATTTCGGCTGAGCCGGCTGTAACAATTTTTTCCCGGAGCTTTTTGATCCTTAGCTTTACATCCTCCCTGATTTTCTTTACAACCTCCTGCTTCTCCCTGTCAACCTCCTTGCCGCAGCGGGGCAGTGCTGCAAACTCAATGCTTTGCAGTGCGTTAAAAAGGTTGTCCCAAACTGCGGGAGACATTGGGGACGTTTCCGTTTCCGGGGACGTTTCTTGAGAAGAAGCGTCCCCTTTCCGCCCACCGTCCTCTACCAGCTCTACCAGTGAATTAATATTTGCCAGGTCTTCCATGTATACAGCCCGGTATTTCTCCAGCCCCGAGGCAGACGGGGACAGTCCTCCGCTATCCTGCCCCTTCTTTGAGGCCTGAGAACTGTCCCCTATCAGATGTAACGCACGGGTCATCATTTCTCTCAGGCCTTCGAGCTCAAGCTTAACCGAATGGAGAAGCACCCTGCCCCAGGGTGTCTCCCCAAAATCCGTCCCATCCGGGACATTCATGCTCCCGGTCATTTTGTCAAGCCAATCTTCCGGCCATGGACTGCTCTGGATAAAGCCGTACAAATTCAGCACCATATCCTGCAGCGCCTGATCGTCCCTGTTGCCGCCATAGCGCTCCAGCAGTTCAAAAAAATCCGCATTTTCATTTTCATACTGCTCTTCAAATACTTCACCCAAAGCCTCCAGCTTTAAGAGCTGGCTTTCGGTCTCATCGGCAATCCTGAAGCTCGGATCTATATTGATTTGCTGGAAGTTGCTGCGTATCACCTCAAGGCAAAAGGAGTGGATGGTAGTGATACTTGCTTTCCCAAGCAGTGCCAGCTGTCTTAAAATGTTGCCCGAGCCGGGATTCTTCTCCAATCTTTCGGAGATGGCTTCCGCGATTCTTTCCCTCATTTCGGTGGCGGCGGCATTGGTAAAGGTCACCACCAGCAGCCTGTCAATGTCTATGGGGTTCTCCTCATCGGTGATTTTGCGGATAATCCTCTCCACCAGCACCGCAGTTTTTCCCGCGCCTGCTGCCGCAGCCACCAGGAGGTTGCAGTCCTTCTCGGTGATGGCATCCCATTGTTCGCCGGTCCATTTGTTCTCAGCCATTGGGTTCACCCTCCTGTTCCATCAAACCCCACACCTCATCATTGTCCTTATCGTAAAGCAGCTTGAAGGAGTTTTCCTTCATTGCAGTGTCAAACTGGCATACCGGTGAAAAGCCGCAGTGCTTGCAGGAGGTGGTCCCCTTCTTTTTATAGGGCCTTATGGATACATTCCCCTTCATAATCTCACCGCACAAATCCTTTAAAAGCTTTCTCACGTATTTGCGAAGCAGCTTGAACTGCTCCATGGTGGCCGCGGAGGTGTTCTTCCCCAGGACATCCCCCTTATTGATGGTGGCAGGTATGATCAGGGAGGACCCTTCCATGGTGTTGTCCATTTCCCTGATCAGCTTCACGTCCGCCAGCAGAAGCCCCCTCATTTTGAGCTGCCTCATAATGGCTTTTTCAATCTCTTCCTCAGCCATTTTACCGTTTCCTTTGACAATAGGATCGTCAATCTTGAAATACAGCATGCCCCCGGGGAGCATCGGCTTGTTTGCATCTTTGCCGCCGTTTTCCCAGATGGCATCCAGATAGGTGATCAACTGAATCTGCAGGCCATAGAATACATCCGACAGCTTGAAATCCCTGCTGCCCGATTTATAGTCAACAATCCTCAAATAGGTGCCGTCCTCGGTTTTCAGCGCATCCACCCTGTCAATCCTTCCCGTAAGGTGGATTTTTTCCCCTGAATCCAGCTCAATGGTGATGGGCGGGTACTTCTCATTTTCCCCGAAGCCCACCTCATATTCCACCGGATTGAAGCTGCTGCGGCGGATGTGCTCGGCAATAAGCCATACGGCTCTGGACACCACCCGCTTGAGCCTTAAAGCGAGTGCGGTGTATCTTTTGGAGGCGGCGATTCCCGCCCCCTGCATTTTCTGAAGCATTTCGTCAACAATTTCCGAAACCTTTGCGCTGCACCAGTCACGGTCAAAGTCCCTCCAGGACAAAACCGGCTTCGCCGTTTTGTCTTCGCTAGGAAACCCTAGGTTTCCTTCGACGGATGCTTCGCATCCTGAGCACCTTCCTGAAAGCGGCAAGTGGGAATCCCCCTTGCAACCCCCATCATCCGGAGATAAACCATTTCCGGATGATGAAATCTCTCCTTCCGAAACAAGCCTTGAAAACCTCTCAATGACGGCATGCATGAAGGTGCCTATGTCCGGCGGGCGCAAAGAGTATACCTTCCGTTCTCTGGCTCCAAGCCCGTATTGTACGTAAAAGGAAAATGGACACGCCGTGTATTTTTCCAGCCTAGATACGCTGGAAATGGCCGGATTTCCGTAAAGCGCCGCTATTTTCTCACGGCTTATCGGCTGTGCCATATTTTTATATTGAAAGGCTGCCCGGGCTGCCTGACACTTCTGCTTCCATTCCTCCTGCGCGGCAAACCAGCGGTACACTCCCTGCCAGATGGGCTTAATTTCCTTTCCGTCCGCTCTTTGACGCAAGGCTGAAATCATGGACTTAAAGGCCGGGGCCCTGCAGGATACAAGCTCCATTTCCTCCGATGCCGAACCCGAAGGAACGATATTGCTGGTTTCGGTGATGGCCGGAAACAGCTTCCGAAGCCGGGATACCACCATGGAAGGGCGCAGGGTCCTGCCTTCATGGTCTGCAATGGGCCAGCTGACCTTAAGATAGCTTCCGGCAGTGGTCAATGCCCTGTATACCAGGTACTGCCCGTCAAAAGCCCGGGTCCTTGTATCGCCGGCCAGCTCAATGCCGGCATCCCCCAATACTGCTCTGTCCTGGTCCGAAAGGATGCCTTCCTCCGGTGCTGCAGGCGGAAATACCCCATCATTTGCTCCCAGTACGTACAGCGCTTTGATTTCGTGGCTTTTGGAACGCTCTATGCTTCCTATAAGCACCTGGTCCAACGCCGCAGGGATCAACCCGATTTTATATTCATCAAACCCGATTTTAAGTATATTGGCAAACCGCTCAATTCCAAATGCTTCATCTCCCATGACCTCCACCGTCTGGTCAAAAACCTCCATGACTATATTCCAGACCTGGGAATACTCATTGGCCAGGTTCAGATTTCCGATCTTTCTGAACCTTTCAATGCTGTCTTCAATTCTTTCGGGAACTCCAAGGGTGCAAAGGAAATCATAAAGGCTTGCGCAGAACTCGGAGGCTTTCTTCCTGCCTCTGGTTTTCTTCCTGAATTCCAGCAGCGGTGCGCAAACCGAAGCCCTGATTCTGTTGATGCTTTCAAGCAGCTCGCTCTGGGCTTCAAGGCTTTTTTCATCCGGGATCAGGTCGGGGCTCATTTTCCAGTCCTGTTCATCGGTCCAGCGGCTGCCCCGGATACCGCAGGCCAGGACATAGTTTTCCAGGCGGTCGATGCTGTCCTGGTCGATGCCGGTCAGGCCGGTTTTCAGATAGCGGAACACCGCTTCGTAGGACCAGTTTTCATTAAAAATGTCCAGCATGGAGAGGATCAACCGCACCAGGGGATGGTTGGCAATGTCCACCTTCCTGTCAATGAAGCAGGGAATGCCGTATTCGGCAAAGATGACCCCGATCAGCTTTTCATAGCCGGAAAGATCCCCCGTAACCACGGCAATATCCCTGTAGCGCAGTCCCCGGTCCCTGCACAGGCGGACAATATCCCTGGCGCAGGCTTCAATTTCCGAAAAGATATTGACCGAAGAAAAGAGCGAAACATCCCTGGTCTTCTCCCTGTAGGTTTTATACGGATAAGCGTTCAGATACCGTTCAAGGTGGGAAAGCTCGGGACTCTGGCAAAACCGGAACAAAGGCTCTTCATTTAAAATAACGGCGGGCTCTACAGGAATGCCATTTTCCTTTGCCATTTTTACAAGTTTCCTGTAGGCAGTCTTAACCGATGAAAAGATATCGGTACCGCCGGAAGCCCCTTCCCCCTCCAGGCAGTCGGTACAGAAGCTGATATTCACCCTCTCCGCCTTCTGCATGAGCCCACCGATCACCCTGTATTCCTGGGGAGTAAAGCCGGCAAACCCGTCAATCCAGATTTCGGCGCCGTCATAAAGAGCAGTGGAACCAAGCTTTTCCGAAGCCAGGGTCAGGTCGTCATCCGAATCCCTGTATCGCTCCGCCAGGGTTTTCTCGAATAAAGCATAAATGGAGGTAAGCTCCATAAGCTTGCCCTTCAGCGGGTTGTCCTCTTCAAGCCCCCTACCTGCATTCTCCAAGGCCTCCGGTGTTACACTGTACCGCTTGAACTCGGTTATCAGGTTAGACAGCGTATTGACAAACCCCTGCCGGTCGGCGGATTTGGAAAACACCTGGAAGCTGTCCCGCATTTTGTCCAGGATTCTGTAGAGGATCATGCATTTGCCTGCCGGATGGATATGGGGATAAGTAATGCCGCCAACTTCATTGAATACCCTGAAGGCCAGGCGCCGGAAGCTTAAAACCTCGGTCTTCAGGATGCCGCCTGTGCCCAGAACAGTGATCAGGTCCCTTTCCGCCTGAAAGGTAAACTGCTCCGGGACCAGAAGCACCAGCGGCTGCGTGGCTCCGGCAGCGATCTTTGATTTGATTTCATTAAGGCAAAAACGGGTTTTACCGCTGCCCGCCCTGCCGTATATAAGCCTCAGACTCATACGTTTTGACTCCAGTACCTGTGTATTCTCCTGCTGTCGCACGAAGATTTAAAGGAAAGCAACGGTTCTATCCTCTGTTTTGCTTCGGGAATTGACCCCCTGAGCCGGTCATACAGGTTAACCCCCGTCCCCTGTGGCGCAATTCCCGTTATAGCCGCCTGTCTATGTGCTCCATGCGCTTTCTTTTCCATAAGACCCTATTGCCCGATCTCCTTCAAAGCCTCGTCATAAGCCTCCATAGTCCCCTCATCAAAGCACACCATAAACACCTTGTCTATGGAACTGTTCTCCTCCAGGAACCGGGATATCTCCAGCAAGGCAATCCTTGCGGCGCGCTTTACCGGAAAGCGGTATGCGCCCGTGCTAATTGACGGGAATGCAATTGTTTTTATCCCATTCTCCACTGCAAGCCGCAGGGAATTTCGGTAACAAGCGGCAAGGAACCGGTCTTCATTATCATTTCCACCATGCCAGACCGGGCCCACTGTATGTATCACAAACTTTGCAGGCAGGTTATACCCCTTTGTGATCTTTGCTTCTCCGGTTTCGCAGCCGTTCAATCGGCGGCATTCTTCCAGAAGCTCCGGACCGGCGGCACGGTGTATGGCCCCATCCACCCCGCCGCCGCCAAGAAGCGTATTGTTTGCTGCATTTACAACAGCATCAACTTCAATCTTTGTTATATCTCCTAAAATAATATTAATGCGTCCCATTAGCATTTCCCTTTCTTACCTTGTTCATTGTCATTATATAACATTTTCCTGGGAATTAAAACACCCCGTTTTTGATACTGCTCTAAAAACTGTCTGATTTAAGTTAATTCAAACTGGTGTAATATCGAGCAAATCTGTTCTATTGTCCTTTTAAAACCATCGAGTTAACATAATCACCTTTGTGGTTTTGCTTCATATAATACTATGTAGTACAATGTTTTGTGGAGGTAAGTGTATGACTTATAGAGAATTGTTGGAGTATGTGAAGAGCCATCCTGGCTGCCTGCAAACTAAAACCCAGCAAAAAAAAGAGTCTGAAAACAGGTTTCGCGAGTGGCTCAGACAACAAGATAAAGACACTAGGATTTATACAAAGGATAAACAAGCAAATTCCTGACAACTATCCATATTTTAGCTCTAATCTGAAAAAGAAAGTCTGGTTGAATAATCAGCCGGGCTTTCTTTCCCTGTATGGATAATTTCTGTTCAAGTCATTTTCTGAAATACTTTTTATTGTCCGGTATTTCAGATACTGTGCCATGCCCCTGTCATTTTGGAAGAACCCAAGTGAAGGGCATAGAAAATTTATTTGTTCTGTTTTGTGCATTCCTTTTCCCTGGCTGGGTGAAGACATCCCGGTAAAACATCATGAGGCAGCCTGCCGTCGTCCTCTGTGCCAGAGGGAGGATGAATTTGGTGATGGTATAAAACCTTTTTTCTTCGTCCTCCATCTTCTTCAGCCTGGAATAGATCTTGATGGCATTGCGCGCATTACAGGCTATGGCTTCCTCAATGCAGCGCATATGGTAATAGCCTCCGCTTTCGGCGGTAAAGCAGGGTATCTTAAGGTACATCCTTTTAATAAAGTTCTCATATTTTTTATGACTGCCAAGAAGCCTGATATTTGCATGCTGGGGAACCGTCATGTCTTGCACCAGGTGAAGGGACGCACCCAGGTAGAACATGGAACTGTCGATAAGCTCCTGTTTCCAGTAATAAAGCGCCCTTCGGTAATATTCCAAGGCGAGGGACGCCGCATTGTTATTCCCATAAAGCCCTCTTCCCCTGTAGGGATTGTAAAAATGGCCCATGCTTTTTAAATCCTGGTCCGCCCACACCACACCGGCATTGAGCCGGGGGAGATAATCACTGAAAAAATGATACGCGTCCTGGAATTTGTCGTTTTTAAGAATTTCAACCGCCTGCCTGTTAATAAACTTGTGCACTTCGCACTCAGTCACCTTCACCGCATTTTTAAAAGGATTTACTGCCGCGCACATACACCTTAAAAACTTGCCGTATGTTCTTTCCATCCTGCCTGGCATCGAACCAACCCCAAATCCGTTTTTTTTAGTGTTCCCAACTAAAACAGAATTCATAAAGATTGAATGTTTAGAATTTGTTTATATTTCCTTTATGCGAAATCAATAAGCGTAGGTTAGAATAAGATCAGGAAAGTACTTTCCGAAGAATAATGCACAAGGAGAGATGGATCATGTTAAAGGACAAGAAAAAGGTGATGGCGGTGAGCTTCTGTCTTGGTGCTGTAATGCTGGTAACAACTGCATTTGCCGATGTGGCTTCCGGA
This sequence comes from Eubacteriales bacterium, assembly GCA_024655885.1. Lineage (GTDB taxonomy): Bacteria > Bacillota > Clostridia > Acetivibrionales > JANLFN01 > JANLFN01. The sequence continues at coordinate 102,226 of JANLFN010000008.1, forward strand.
TCAGGCTATGACCGGTTGAAAGATGCCGTCAAATTTACAGCCGAAAGCTGCAGCGAAAAACTCCACAGCTTCACGGTGGACGGCACCGTAACCTTGAAAGACGGGGATAAATTGCTGGCCTCAGACAGTTTTACCCAAAAGATAGACAATACCAAAAACGCGTCGGAAAACCGGTCCTCCAATGAATATGCCGGCGGCCGGAAAGACAGCTCCTATTCATACAGGGATGAGGAAACTTCCATTTCCTATGATGCCGGCACCGATACTTACTATGTTACTGAATTTACCAAAAAGAGGGATTCTAAAATATTTGAGAACCCCTTTAAAGAAGAGAGAGCGGAGGATATGGAGAAAATCCTGGACGCCCTTGTAGGAAACCTGAAGGACTATGTGGTTGTAGAGGACAAGGCGGACGGCGGCAAGGAATTCTCAGGTTCTTTGAGCGAAGCCCAAATTCCGGCGCTGGTAAATGCGGTTACCTCCTTTGCTTTCAAACAGACCTTTGCCAATCCCAATGCCTCAAGCGAAGACTACATTCCGGAAATCTCAAAGGATATCTTCGTTAAAAAAATAAGCGGAAATGCGACGGTCAACAAGGACGGAATCATGGACAGCCTGTTTGCGTCCGGGGTCCTTTCGGGGAAGGATAAGGAAGGCAATGGACACGACCTGACCCTTGAAGTTCTTTTTAAAATTTCGGACATCAACTCCACCTCGGTTTCCAAACCCCAACTGGAGGGCAAAAAGGTGGAAAAGCGCACTTATGCCGCAGAGGAGAGGACCATATCCCAAAAATTCATCGGGAAATATAAGAACGACATCGTCATCCTAAAGGACGACAAGTTCATAAAAATCGGTGAAAGGATTGTGGACATTACCCAGGTGGACGGCACCCATATTTCGGGACACTATTCCGAAAAGTTTAAAGAGGGATATGACGAATACGCCGCCAACAAAATGGACATAAATTTTGACGCCCAGGTCAAGGACAACTGCAATGCGGAATTTGAGTATACCAATTCTTCGGGGAACAAGGAAACAGGCAATTTGAGCTTTAATATCACAAATGGGAAAATATACTTCCATGTGAACTCTCCCATGCTTAAAAAAGGAATTGGATATGATTCCGAATTCTCCATGGTTTTCAGCGATTAAAGGGTTTGTGCAGAAATGGGTGTGCAGGTCTGCCGGCTTTTGGCAGGCAGACCCATCAGCCCTGAAAAATACGGAGGAATACGAATGGAAAAAGTACTGGAAATTGACGGGCTCACCAAAATATACAAAAACGGCCGGGGAATCAGGGATATCCGCCTGGAAATCTACAGGGGGGATATTTTCGGTTTTCTGGGACCCAACGGAGCGGGCAAGACAACGGCCATGAAGATCATGACGGGGTTGATGAAGGCGGACAGCGGAGATGTCAAGATTTTCGGCCACAGCATCCGCGGTGAATTTGAAAAGGCCATGCAAAAGGTAGGCTGCATTATCGAATCCGCAGAATCCTACCCATATATGACCGCCTATGAAAATTTAAAGCAGTGCTCAAGGTATTACAGGGATATAGACAAGCAGAGGATGGACGAGGTGCTGGAGCTCACCGGCATACTCAAGTATAAAAACGAGAAAGTGAAAAACTTCTCCCTGGGCATGAAGCAGCGGCTGGGAATCGCCGCCGCCATCCTGTCGAGGCCGGAGCTGGTAATTCTGGATGAGCCCCTCAATGGCCTGGATGTGGAAGGGATGATTGAGGTGAGAAAGCTGATAAAAAGCCTGGCGGAGAATGAAAAGACCACCTTTTTCATCTCAAGCCACCTGATCCATGACGTGGAGCTTACCTGCAACAGAATTGGAATTATTTTCGACGGAAGAATCCTGAACGTGGAGTATACGGAAAATATCCTTTCCAACTACGCTTCACTGGAAAACTATTTTGTAAGCGAGGTGGACGGAAATGGGAGGGTTTAAGGCATCCCTGGCAAATGAAATTGAAAAGCTGTACAAAAAGAAAAAGGCGGTTGCCATTGTAATTATTTCCCTTGCGGTCATCGTCATAGGCCAGCTGGCCGTTGTGGGGATAAGAAGCGGCCTAGGGCTCAAAGGAGCCGGCAGCACCGAGTTCCCCATTCTGGTGCTGTCCGTATTTGTGAATACGGTGCTTCCCCTGTTCACAGCCCTTGTGGCCATCGATATTTTTACCGGGGAGTTTTCCCACAATACGATGAAAATCGCACTGGCAAGACCGGCCGACAGGCTGAAGCTGTTCTCTGCCAAAATAGCCGCCGCTGCATTTTTTATCGGGGTAAATCTTTTGATTGTCATGGTCCTTTCAACGCTGACAGGTCTTTTATTCAATTCGTCCCAGATAACCGCCTCCGGCTTTTTTAAAATACTGCTGTCCTACTTGATTTCCCTATTTCCGGCCGTCACTTTGGCCCTTGCCATTGTTTTCCTGGCAAACATTTTTAAAAGCGGGATTACGGTATTCTTTGCCTCTATTCTGCTGTTTCTCGCATTTAAGATACTGGGATTCCTTTTTCCCCAGTATTCAAGCCTGTTTTTAACTTCCATGCTGGACTGGTACAACCTGTGGATTGCCGACAGCATACCTATGGCAAAAATTTCCAGAGAGTTCCTTATTCAGCTGGGATATGCTATAATGTTCTTTACGGCAGGTTATTACCTCTTTGACGGGAAAGACCTTTAAAGGGTGGAACTATGAACCTCAAAAAGCGTTTGATTATTTCAAATGCCGCAATTCTGGCTGTTCCTTTATTGGCGACCATTGCAGCATCCTTCATTTTTATTGTGGTGTCCTCCGGGGCCTTTAAAGCGGACATAGGCTATGAAAATGCCAAAAGGCTCACGGAAATTCACTATGAGCTGTTCAAAGCCAGCGGGAACATCCTGGTGGAAAGTCCGGAGAAGCTTACTGAAAAGGATTTCCAGCAGTATATTGCCTCAAGGCTTTCGGATATCAAAGCAGATATTATAGTCCTTAGAAAAAATGAGGCTGTTTTTGCCACAAAGCAGCTGAACAAAATTGATGTGGAAAAATGCCTTAAGGCAGGCAACGGGGGTTTTTTCGGCCATTCGGTAAATCTTGACGGGACAGACCATATTGTCTATGTGTCTTCCTTTACCTTCAGCAACGGGGACCAGGGCAGGGTCATCCTGCTGGCCCCCACCGCAAAGGAAAGCCTTACCTTTGAGAAGTTCGTTTTGTTTTCCCTGGCCGTTTTTATCCTATCCTTTTTAATCACCAATATCGCCGCCTCTTTCGTCATTTCCAGAAGCATACTGAAGCCTGTGGACAGGCTGAAAAGGGAATCGGGAGAAATCAGCCGCGGAAACCTGGAACGTGAAATCATCGAAGAGGGCGATGATGAAATCAGGGAATTGTGCCGCTCCTTCGAAGCCATGCGATTAAAATTGAAGGAATCGGTCTATATGCAGATGCGGTACGACGACAACAGGAAAATGCTTGTATCCAGCATATCCCACGACCTTAAAACTCCCATAACCTCCATCAAGGGGTACGTGGAAGGAATCCTTGACGGTGTGGCCGGAACCCCGGAAAAGCTTGAAAAGTACTTAAAAACCATTTACTCCAAAGCAGTCCAGGTGGACAACCTGATTGACGACCTGCTTTTATATTCCAAGCTGGATCTGAACCAGGTTCCCTTTCAATTTGAACGAACCGATATTATAGGCTACTTTAAGGACTGTGTCTCTGAAAGCGAGTATGAATTGGGCAAATGGGGTATTAAAATCAGTCTACGGACTGAAATACAGGGATTCAGGCATGTGATGCTGGACAGGGAAAGGCTTAAGAGGGTTGTGCTGAATATCATCGACAACGCAAGGAAATATATGGACAGGCCCGAAGGAGAAATCACCGTGATTCTCCGGGAGACCGCTTCCAATGTCCTTATCGAAATCCAGGATAACGGTCCCGGAATAGCAAAGGAGGATTTGCCCTTTATATTCGACAGGTTTTACCGGGCAGATGCGGCAAGAAGCCAAAGGGCAGGCAGCGGACTGGGTCTGGCAATTGCCAGGCAGATCGTGGAGGGGCATGACGGGAAAATATGGGCCAAAAGCCGCGAAAATGAAGGCACAAGCATCATCATATCCCTGAAAAAAGCAAAATAGCCGGAGGTAGGAATTAAAGAATGAAAAGGATTCTTATCATTGAAGATGATCAGAGTATTGCGGAACTGCAGAAGGATTATCTTGAAATCAGCAATTTCTCGGTGGATATCTGCGGGGATGGGCTAAAAGGTTTAAAGTGCCTGGAAACGGACGAGTACGACCTGCTAATACTGGATATTATGCTTCCCGGCACGGATGGTTTTGAAATACTGCGGCGCATCCGGGACTTGAGGGACATTCCTGTTTTAATTGTATCCGCCAAGAAGGAGGAAATTGATAAAATAAGAGGCCTGGGGCTGGGAGCCGACGACTATATTACAAAGCCCTTCAGCCCCGGCGAGCTGGTGGCCCGAGTGAATGCCCACATAGCCAAATATGAAAGGCTTAAAAGCAGGTATGGGGGCGGCAGAGATTCAACCGTAATTATACGCGGCCTTGAAATCCAAAAGGATTCCCGGAGAGTTTACGTTAACGGTGCGGAGGTCAGCCTTGCCCAGAAGGAATTCGAGCTGCTGCTGTTTTTGGCCCAGAACCCCAACAGGGTATTCGGGAGGGAAGAGCTGTTTGAAAGGATATGGGGGCTTGATTCCCTGGGAGACACCGCCACCGTTACCGTACACATCGCAAGGATACGGGAAAAAATTGAGGCGGACCCCTCCAACCCTCAATATATTGAGACGGTGTGGGGAGCCGGCTACAGGTTCAGGGTGTGACAGGGTTGAAGGGCAGAATGTCCAAACTGAAAGAAAGGGGAAAGTTAATGTCCGGTATTATCATCAGAGGTGCCAGAGAGGGAAATTTAAAGGATATTTCACCGGAGATACCCCGTGATAAACTGATCGTTTTTACAGGGCTGTCAGGTTCCGGTAAATCTACATTGGCTATTGACGTCATTTATCAAGAATGTCAAAGACAGTATTTAGAGGCAATAGGGTATCAGGGGATTCATAAGCCTAAAATTGATTTTATTCGCAACGTATCGCCGGCAATCAGGATTACACAAACTGAATCCAATAAAAATCCCCGTTCAACCGTTGGAACACTGACTGACATTTATACGGAACTTCGGATGGTCTATGAAAAGCTGGGAGTACGGGTCTGTCCCCACTGCAATGAAGTGATATCGGCCGCACAATGTAAGGAAGAAGTTGAAAAGGCGGATGGGAAATTTAAAGTGTCTATGTATTGCAATCATTGCAATTACAAGATGGATAAACTGACCAGAACGCACTTCTCATATAACACCAGAGAAGGGGCGGCTTGCAAAACGTGTCAGGGATTGGGAAAGGTTCTAACAATCAATAAAGACAATACGGTTCACGAATCTCTGTCATTGGAAGATGGCGCCATTGACTTTTGGGAACAAAAATATAAGGAATATCAAATTTCATCTTTATATAATGCTTTCCGGCATTATAACATTCCAGTTGATGACAATACTCCGGTTGCGGATTTCAGCGATATTCAAAAATCCATTATTTTGTGCTGTTTTCAGGATGAATTTTAGGACAAAAAAAGAGGACCTCCTTTTTTATTGTGTTTTTTTCAATGTCGACGTGGTATGGAAAAGTTGGTAAATGTTTATCTATAGTCTTTATCAATAGTAAATTTTTTTATAACCATTGAAAGAAATAGAAAATTAATATATAGTTATATATATATCAATACATAAAACTCGGAGGAAGCCTGCTAATGATAATTATTGGTGATAAAATTGATTCTCTGAGGATGATTGTCATATGGAATACAGGCACATACCGGGAAGGAATATTCGGTCCGATGAAATAGGGAGAGTGGCACGCCTTGAGAGGGTACATGTCACGTCCCCAATAAGAAGCGAAATGAACTTACATAGTTCATATATAAAAAGGAGGGTATGAAATGTCTAAAATTCAGGAAATTTCAACAGCCGTTGAAACCGGTAAATCCAAATTGATTTCCACACTTGTACAGGAAGCTTTAGCCGAAGGAAACAAAGCAACCGACATATTGAATGCCATGACCAACGCCATGGGCGTCGTAGGGGACAAATTCTCAAAAGAAGAAATTTTTGTTCCGGAAATGCTCATAGCGGCCCGCACAATGCAAAAAGGAGTTGAAGTACTAAAACCCCTTCTGGCAGGGGACGGCTCAGTATCCCTGGGAAAATGCATCATTGGAACGGTTGCAGGTGACCTGCACGACATCGGCAAAAACCTGGTGGCCATAATGATAGAAAGCGCGGGTTTTGAAGTGATTGACCTCGGTGTTGATGTCCAGACGGACAAATTCATGGAAGCCATCAAAGCACATCCGGATGTTAAAATAGTGGCCTGTTCAGGGCTTCTGACAACAACCATGCCGGCCATGCAGGAAACGGTAAAAGCCATTAGAGAAAGCGGACTGACGGGCTTCAAGATTATGGTTGGGGGAGCGCCCATCACAGCCGAATTTGCGGCTGCAATAGGCGCAGATGCCTATACTCCAGACGCAGGTGCCGCTGCTGTTAAGGCGAAAGAATTGGTAACAGCATAGATTGATTGATGGTAAATTCTCTATGAGAGAATAAAAATGTCAAAAACACTCAATTGGCAGGATTCTATGATAGTTTAGAAAGAAGGGGGATAATATGTCAAATCCAAAGTTTGATCCAAAAGAGTTAAAAGTTGTAGGTGAATTACCGGGTTTTTTCCCGGGAATGCCAGGCACGCCGCTTTATGATTTTCCTGTATCTCGAAAGGAAGCATATATCGCCACAATGAAGAGGGAGCCTATATGGCAGGTTACAACTGTTGAAACAAGCCTGTTCACACCACAGTTTTATCCTGACAACGTCGCCCGCGCCTTTGTATTTGAAACAAATCCGCTTCCACGTGAAAAATTTGGCGGCAAGGACATGTTCGGCATTAATTGGGTATACGTAGATTCAGCAGGCGGGTCCATGGTAAGACCGGGTTCACCTCTTCTTAAAGACGCCAATGAATGGAAAGAAAAGCTTGTATGGCCCAACATCGACAGCTGGGACTGGGAAGGTTCCGCTAAGGCAAATGAGGCGTTTGTAAATAACGGTACCTTTATCATGCCTTGGATCATGAATGGTTTTTATGAAAGGCTCATTTCATTCATGGACTTTGAGGGTGCAGCGCTGGCACTGATTGATGAAGACCAGAAAGATGCGGTAAAAGAGCTTTTTGAAAGGTTGACCGACCTTTACATTAGAATTGTTGACAAGTTTATTGAATACTTCCCTTCAATAGGTGGTTTTTGCGTTCACGATGACTGGGGATCACAGAAAGCTCCGTTCTTCTCACTTGCGACTGTAATGGAAATGATTGTTCCCGCCATGAGAAGATTGACCGACCATATTCACTCCAGGGGGTTGTACGCCGATTTGCACAGCTGCGGGCATATCGAAAAGCTGGTTCCTGCGATGATTGAGGCCGGATGGGATTCGTGGTCCGGTATGCCAATGAATGACACTCAAATGCTTTACGATAAATATGGTGATAAAATTATCATCGGTGTCATCCCCGATCAGTTTGATCCGGCAACAACCAGTGAAGAGGAACAGAGAGCCGCTGCGGCAAAATATGTTGAAAAATTCTGTAAGCCTGGCAAGCCTTCCATCCTCAACATGTATGGTGCAGCAGTGCTAACCCCTGCCTACAGAGAAGAGCTCTATAAGCTTTCGAGAATTAAATACAGCGAGTAAGAGAATTACATAATATTAGGAATAAGCCTTATTTAACGTTTGTATTCAGCTTGCTGAAGCGGTCAAGGGGCTGTTGCAAAAAGCAACAGTTCCTTTTTTATTTTTACCCTGGTAATCAATTTTTTTCTCCATTTGGAGCAATGCCTTCATAACTCTTTCGGATTTTTCGGGAAATGAAAATATAGTTCTGAGATACACAGTATGATAGAATAAGAGAGCAGTATTTATTTTCACACTAATCGTCCCCAGTGACTCATTCATAATATAAAAAGCTGAAACCTTTGTGGAGACAAAAATTTCAGCTTTTTATCCTCTTTTGTTTTAACCATGCCTTCTTAAAAAAATGCGCCTAAACTTATAGATTTATTATACATTATATTCCATCCCTGGCCGATATAGCTTTCACAGGTTGTTTGCTTCCTGGCTCTACTGTGTTTTTTTTTCAGGCCCGATCCTTCCCAGGCGATAGGCCTTACTGTACTTGCGTAAGAACCTGTCTTTATTCAGGAGCGCTTCAGCGGCAAGAATGGTTGCATAAGTATCTCTGTTCGTCGGATCGATGATGGCGGAATCCATACCTGCAGATAATGCAAGTGTCAGGAAATTTAGGTTGATGGCCTTTCTGTATGGCATTCCGAAAGATATGTTCGAGAGTCCTGACGTCGTCTTGACACCGGGATATCTATGTTTGATCTCACGTATGGCCTCCATAAAGCTCAGCATGGAATCATTGACTGCAGAAAGTGCCAGCACCAAAGGGTCAATATAGATGCGTTCCGGCCCGATGCCGTATTCCGCGGCTTTTTCGATCAGCCGCGCAGCAATCTCAATCTTCCTCTCTGCCTCTGCCGGGATTCCCTTGTCATCACAGGTCAGCGCTATCACCTGCCAGTCATTTCCCTTCATTAACGGAAAAATAACCTCGCATTTGTCGTCCTCCCCTGAAACCGAGTTAATGATCCCACTTCGTTTGATGCGCGGAATCACTTCTTTTAAAATATGTGCATTCGGACTGTCTACGCAAAGCGGGATATCTACAGCCTCCTGTACGGTGTCGACCAGCCAGCAAAGCGCTTCAAATTCTTTGTCCGTACTGGTTCCGGCACATACGTCAAGATAGTCTGCTCCCGAGTCCACCTGCCGTTTTGCCAGGTCGCGGATGAAATCGGCGTCGCGTCTTTCAATCGCCTGACCGACAGATGGGATAGAACCGTTAATTTTTTCTCCGATGATTATCATTTTGCCAGTCTCCTTTGAGGTTTATGGGTGTAAAAACATCAGGCCCACATTAAGAACAGAATCACTCCTACGATATAATTGGCCCGAGTGTTGTAGTCATCAGGCAGAAAATCCAATGTCTTTACAACTTCGTCAAAACCCTCCGGATACTTAGTAATATCAATTTTCTTCTCCATAATTTACCTCCTCATTTTTAGCGATACTCGCGCACAAAATCGCAAACCGCTTTCAGGTTTTCGGGATTAGTGTCATTTCGATAGGAAATCATCTTGTCCTGGCTGAGTATAAATCCTTCAGCCCCTAATTCGTCAATGAGATGCTTGGCATAAGAGACGCACTGCTCCTTGGTGCCGCCGCCCAGCAAGCTGGCGGGCATTCCTCCCGCAACACAGCAGTTGGGAAGGGCTTTTTTAAACTCAAAAACGTCGTCCTGCTCAATATGAATGGCAATATGACCCTTGGGATAATCCTTGAAGTATTCCCAGAACCGCCCGGAGATACCCTCAGCAAATATGTACAACGTTTTGTCTGCAGCAACCACAGCGTCAAGTACCTTCTTTAACGACGGCCAGTAAAATCTTTCCCACTGCTTGATGTTGAGAATGGTGTGCCCCAACATGGCAAATACTAAATCAAACGCATAGGTGCTGTCTCCTGTTGTGCCTTTTTCCAACTGTGAGAGCGCAGGGCTCAAGGCCATCTCATCAAGCAGCTCACATGTGGCCTTCAATTTGTCGGGATTCTTACGCATGTCATAGGATACTCCCTTTATTCCGCGGAGGAAGTTAAACATCTGTTCAAACCCACACTGCACCATGGGAGTGGTCATCAATCCGTCGGGCACTCCGTATTCTCCTCTCAACCTGGCTCCCACACGCTGAATGTACTGCAGGCAGGCATTATATCTATTTACGACTTCGCCGAATTGCTTTACCGTCAGTTCGCTGTTGAAACGATTATACTTCCTTGGCATAACGGTCTCCCAGAGAAATTTGTTAAAGTTTTCAAGAAGTGCGTCATACTCGTCTTCCTTCATATAGGATATATCCCGGATATTCATTATTTCCTTTTCATCGTCGATTTCGTATGCGGATTGGCCGATGGGCTCGACTATTGATACAGGGTTGCGGACACCATCATTGAGCAGCAGGTCGAAGTTGTATTTGCGTTGGAATTCAACCACGCATTTCTCCATGATATCCCAGTCGTGCAGCGCTTCGCTGATCTTATAACCGCCGTCCAATATTATCCATGTCCAATAGTTGGCAAAATGCAGGGTTCTATCGGGCTTTCTCTCCATTCGAACGGCATCGTTAATAATCTGTTTCCTGTATGCCAGCAGTTCCTTGCTATCCATATTTTTCATCCCCCTTTTTTCAAATCAGCCAATTGCGGCATATCTCTACACTTTTTGCCGCATTGAGCGACCAGGCATCTGCTCCTACAAATTTGCAGTATTCAGCGGTAACCGGTGCTCCCCCAATAATAATCTTGACATCATCGCGAATCCCTGCACCCTTGAATGCATCCACCGTAGCCTTCATGGAATCAATTGCAAGTGTCAGGACTCCGCTCAATCCGATGACCTTGATTTTCTGGTCCCTTGCTGTCTGAACTATGGTTGCCGGCGCAACATCAATGCCGAGATCGATCACTTCAATCCCTCCGGCTTCCAGCATGGCTTTTACGATGTTTTTACCGATATCATGCAGGTCACCCTGTACAGTACATAGGATCATCTTTCCTATGTTACCTCCAGCACCTACCGCAATTGCCGGTTTAATGATAGCCATCGCCTGAGTCATCAGCTCACCTGCAAAAATCAGATCGGCAACAAAATACTCTCCTGATTCAAAAAGGTCACCCACGACATTCATGCCTTCCTGGCAAGCTGCCAATGCTTCGTCTGCACCTTTGCCGCCTGCTGCCATCAGTTCCTCCAGCAGTTCGATTACTGTGCTGTTGTCCAATTCTCCCATAGCTGTTTTAAGTTTTTCGAAATCAATCATGCAAGAACCCCCTCTAAAGTGGTCTTAATCCTTAGGCTAAACTCTTACACCCATTTAAAACCCCTGTTGGCCTATGTCTCGTCTATTTGAACAACAATAAAAAGCCTTCACACTTCGTGCAAGACCTTTGGTTTTTGACTCTTTCTATGGATTTTTTATTTTACCCCACCTGAATTAAAGAATTGAAAGCATGGCGATACCGCACATGCCTGCTGAAGAGCCTGAAGCCCTCATTGGACAACCTGGATATTCCTGACATGGACATATTGCCTATGTATTCGCATATCCTCTTATAGGTATAGCCGCATAAGACCCTCATGACATAGGTTACGAAAGCTCTTATGCTGCTCGTTTCCCTGCTGTACTTTGTCCTTAACCTCTCCGGAAGCCTCTCTCCTAAAGCTTCCCCGATTTTCCGGATTAATTCCTCCGGGGATTCATACCTTACTACCGGCTTCTTCTCACTTCTGTACTCGTTTTCGGTGTACGCCCGCAGGATGCGGTCGTCCACTTCCTTCATGATGCCTGTCTCTCTCATGCACTCCGTGAAGGCCCGGTACTTTTGCCGGGCCAGGCTCTTGTCATAGCTGAAAAGCTTCAGCAGAAACTCTGTGTCCACAAGGCCTTCCGCGTCCTTCCTGCACCCGGTATAAATGCCGTAGGACGAATACCGGTACAATTCCTCTTTGCCGGCATAGTCCGGCAGGTCCTTTGCGTTGTTGTGGATGTAGGCCGACAGGGTGAGACTGTAAGTGTCGTTGTCCACGATGGTACTGGCAAAACGCCCCTGGAACAGGTGCCCATGGCGCTGGTAGCGCCGGTTGTAGTAGGTGACATAGGCGGTGTTGAGGCTGAGCATGAAGGAGGAAATATCGAATCCGCAGGGATTGATGTATAGATGCACATGGCTGTTCATGAGACAGTAGGCGTAGATTTTGCAATAATACTTCTCTGTATAGCGCTTTAGCAGTGTGAGGTAATAGGCTTTATCTTCGTCACACCGGAAAAGGTCTATTTCGCTGATGCTCCTAGACATCACGTGATACATGGATTCTCCGGATTTTTTCCTTGCGGCTCTGGGCATCCTCCTCACCTCTAGGGATATTTTATCACATAAGGGACAAATTGTAAAGAACAAATGTTCTTTCTGCAGGAATGTCCCTTTATTTGTGCAGAACTGTCCCTCTATAAAAAAAGAACCGCCCCCTTATATTTGTGGTATAATACTTAGCATAATATACCATATTGTTTCAAAGGAGTTTTGTTATGGACCCTGTATCCAAGTACTCCCATCCATATCAGATCATGGCCTGCGATGTGGACTTTATGAAAAAGCTTAAGCTCAGCGCCGCCTTCAATTATTTCCAGGAAATCGCCGGCCTGCATGCGGACAACCTGGGAATCGGCTTCAACCGCATTTACCGGGAATTCGGGGTGGCATGGGTGCTGATGCGCATGCGGGTGGACATAGAGCGATACCCGGTGTGGGAAGAAGAAGTAACCATTGAAACCTGGCCCCAGCTGCCAAGGAAATATGACTTTGACAGGGATTACATCGTCAGGGACGCAGAGGGAAAGGCCATCATGCGGGCTGTGTCCACCTGGGTTATTGTGGATGTTGCCACCAGGGAGATCAAAAAGTCGGAGGTCATTGCCATAGACTATCCTCCTATAACCGTAGAAAGGGCCATCGAGTGCACCCTCGGCAAGATCAAGCCCCAGGGCCAGCCTCAAATAGCCTATAAAAGGGTGATCGGCTGCAGTGACATCGATATGAACGGTCATATCAACAATTCCAAATACGTGGACTTTATTATGGACTGCTTCTCTGTTGAGGATTTAAAGAAATATTCCGCCAAATCCATCCAAGTGAATTATCTGAAAGAGTCCTTCCCCGGAGATACCATTGCCCTGTATAAAAACACCGATGCAGCCGAGACCGGCCAGGTGTTCGTCGAAGGCATCAATGAGAAGGATGGAAGTACGGTTTTTAATTCCCGGATTTCCATTCTGCCTTCCACCTGTATTTAAATAGGGAGGCAATTTCTTTTGAGGAAAGAGAAATTTATTGAGGAGAAGGGGGCAGCTTCCCGCGCCACTCTACCGTGATACGGGTACCCTCCTCCGGGGCACCCTCGATATGAAAGGAGGCACCGATGGCCTCTGCGCGCTCCCGCATAATCCCCAGACCCAGGTGGTCGCCGTTGACGCCCGCCGGATTAAAGCCCCGGCCGTTGTCACTGACAATGAGCCGGATAAGGGTGGTATCCTGTCTTTCGGGCGGCTTGCCGCCGGTCAGGACGATGGACGCCCTGTCGGCCCCAGAGTGCTTTACCGTATTGTTCAGTGCCTCCTGGGCAATTCTGTACAGGGCTATTTTGACGTCGGTGGGAATGTCGGCGCACCCTTCCACCTCTAAAGAAACGGGTATCCTCGCCCGCCCTGCGGTGGCTTCGGACAAATGCCTGAGCAGTTCTCCAATACCGGCTTCCACCAGAGAGGCGGGCCTGAGCTCCAAAAGCAGCGTGCGCATCTCCGCAAGGGCCCCCCGGGTAAGCTGTCTCAGCTCCTCCAGGCGTTTCAATCCCTCTTCCCGGCTCCGTTCCCATATTTTTGGCAGCACTTCCGCAATGAGGCTGGCGGAAAAAAGGGTCTGCGTCACTGCGTCATGGAGGTCCCTGGCCAGCCTGCTTCTTTCCGCCGCGACAGCCAGTTCCTGGGCCTGTGCGCGGAGTCTCGTGTTGTCTATGGCCAGGGCTGCCTGATCGGCATAGGTGGCCAGCAAATCCAATTCATCCCTGGAAAGGCTGCGGCTTTTCTTCAAATACAGGACAATGCCCCCATAGATCTCCTCTTTACATATGAGCGGGACTGCCACCAGCGCATTGCAGTATTTTAGAAGCCAGTCGAACTGCTCTTTTAACTGGGGGGCCATTACAATGCTTTTTTTTACCAAATCCTCCATGTCATCTATAACCACCGGCTTCCGCTGCATGACCGCCCGGCCCACGGCGCCTTCCCCCACCGGCACCGCCGTTTTGGCCGTGTACTCCGCCGGAAGGCCGCAAGACGCCTCTATGGTAAGTACCTCCCCCCCGTTCTGGAGCCTGTATAAGGCTCCAGTCTCAGTCCCCACCAGGCGTACCGCCTGGTTGACTATATAATCCAGTATATCCGACAAAGGGCGGTTGGAATTTAATATGGCCAGCATATCCCGCAGCCCTTCGGCCACTCTCCTCCTCTGCTCATCCTCCTGATGCCGCCGCCGTTCATCCTGGTACATGCGTGCGTTTTCAATTCCTATCACTGCGCTGGAGGCAAACATGCTAAGAATGCGCTCATCCTCAGAATTAAACTCGCCTTCAAGCTTATTGGTGGCTGTAATAACTCCCACAGGCTTGGTTCCGGCAATCAAAGGCACGCTGAGATATCCCCGTACTTCGGTTCCACCGATGAAATCCTGATTTGCGCCGGGAACCGCCGGCGCGCTTTTCAGTATGACGGACTTTCCAAGCAGCAGGTTTCGTCCCATCTCAGAGCTTTCAACAGGTACACGGTAGCCTATCAGCCCCGATTGGTCCTCCCCGGAAAATACCGAAAAAACCAGTTCATCCCCGTCAACCAGAAAAACAGCGGTAGAGCGGCAGCGGGTCAATCTTCTCGACTCGTCGGCTATGAGCTTCAATACCGTGTCCAGGTCTAAACGGCTTGTTATGGCCTGCTGGACCGCAAGCATGGTTTTCAGCTCATCCGACTGCTTAAGGGTTTCATTATAAAGCCTCGCATTTTCGAATTCTATGGCCGCCTGATTGGCAAAAGCCATGCCCAGCTCAATGTGCCGGGGAAGATAAGCGCCGGGCTCGCCGCTGTCTATGGTTAAAACGCCGATAACCCTGTCCTTGACCACCAGGGGAATGCCGATCCACGACCGTATATACTTAAGGGTCGTCTCAAAATACTTCCCCAGCGCTTCCCTGAACATACGAGCATGCGGCGTATCGCCGTTGACATCCGAAATGATGACGGGCTTTTTGCCCATAATAATTTCCCGTCCCAGGGGTATCTCCCTGTACAAGAAGGAGTAATTCATCTCTTCCTCCGCCGAAAGCACGCTCCGGTGCGCCATGAGCTTCAGAGCCTCCCCTTCTATGACGAAGATCTTGGCGCCTTTATAGTCTATGATGGTTTTCAGCCGGTCAAGGATGGACTCCATGAGGGGCTTGATCTCCATGGTGGAGGACACCAGATTGGATACCTCCAAAAGCGTTGACAGCAGCTGCGTGCGCTGCTCCAAACGGGCATCGGCGCGTTCCCGCTCGGCGATTTCGCGGGTCAACTCCTCGTTAATCCGGGTAAGCTCGTTAATATCATGCAAGGACGACATAGCAACACCTCAAATTCAGACGTATATAAAAATATTATAGTATAATGGAGGATATATCAAGTGGGGGTTCACGGCATTTAGGCGGTCCTCCTCTGAGCAGCAGACTCCTTGCCCACATTAAGGTGCCGAAAAAGCAAGCAAGAGTTAAGAGATCCGGTCCCTCACCCTTGCTCGCTTTAGAGAAGTTTATCTAATAACCTGTACTGTATGTATATAGGCTATCTACCTGTTTCGACAATTTTCTCAGTAAAAAAGTAAAATCCGTCAATAAAAATTAAACCACAATATTCTGAATTTTTTTTATTTTACTATCGAAATGGCAAATTTCACTGTCGAAATCCCTTTTTCGTATCACCTCATGCCCCATTAAACCGCTACTCCTTTTTGGTTCCGCCTGAGAGCGCATTTTCTATGGATTTCAGGTAGGCCTTGGAAGTGACCGTCGCTCCCGAAACAACGTCCACATTGACATCCTGTTTTTCAATTACTTCTTGGATCATTTTATCCGTGACGTCTTTCAAGGGAAATCGGACATCCTTTAATATCCGGATATCACTGATTTTATGGTCCTTTACGGTAACCTCCACCTCGTTTGACCACCTGCCCAGCTTGTAGCTGCCCTTATAGTCCCCGTCCTGGATGCCGGCGAGGTCCACACTGTTCAATGTTACCTTGGCCCCTTCCGCCAGCCCTCTTGTAATATAGAAGCCAAAACCGCCGGCGATAAGCACCAGAACGGCCAATACGATTAATGCCCCTTTAAAAAATTTACTCATACCTTCTCTCCTCCACGGTTGATTGCAGACGCAAATTTATTGATATTCTCTTCCAAAATGTTGGATACGTCCTTTTTGGCCTTGGCAACCATTTTTACAACGGTCTTCTCCAAAAAGCCCATATTCCCCAGTATTAGTTCCCCTCCGAAGTAGTCCTTTGCTTCGGCCATATCCAGCAATTCCTGTGGATAGGCATTCTCCAGCTGTTTTTTTGCCACATCCTTTTCAAACATGCAGCATATGAACAGTCCCAGCTTCTTCCCCTTAAGGGCTTCAAGATTTTGGGCGCAGAAGTCTTTTACCTCCTTTTGAATATTCCCGGCATAGATGGAACCGCCAATGATGACGGTATCATACGGGGCAAGCTCAACAGAAGGCTTTTCTCCCAGGTTCAGCAGTTCAACCTTTCCCTGGAGCTTTTCCGCCAGACTTTCGGCACATTTTTTCACACACCCGTGTCGGGTTGCGTAAGCGATGAGGATACTCATCCCATTCCCCTCCATTTTAATATAGTCATTTTCCGCTGTTTGCAGGTATATTCAATATGGATATCCTGTTCAAACAATTCAAGCCTACTAATTATTCTGACATCCCATTATACGGGATATCGCATTATTTGTCTGTTTCGAAGCCTTAAAGGGCAAGTCCACGGCAGAAGGTCCATTTCCGGATAGAGGAGCCGTCTTTTGCCGCCTCTTTCAATTTTCCATTTCCATTTATTAACACATTCTTATCGTATTTTTAACATCCCATGAATACACAGTTAATTTCCTGTCTATAAAATTTAGATGAATCACTGAGGGAATTTTATAGAAAAAATGGATTTTTCAATATGTATCAATAAGATATACTCGCACAAAAGAAGAATTGCAAAGTCTTTTGTGCGTTATATAAATTAAGAATTGAGGAGGTATCTAAAAATGGCAATAAGAAACATGCTAACCAGAGCCATGGCATTGATCCTTGCGGTTATCTGCGTTACGGTATTCACCGTCCAAGTGTCCGATGCGGCACTAATGTCCGAAGCCGGCACTTCAGCCGGTGCCTCGGTCGACACAGCACCGAAGTATGTGTTCTTCTTCATAGGTGACGGTCTGGGGGCAGCCCAGAGACAGGCTGCGGAATACTTTGCGCAGGAAAAGGACAATGATCCCGGCTACAAGCTCACCATGAACAAACTGCCCGTATTCGGCATCAACACAACCTATGCAAGCGACTCACTGGTAACCGACTCCTCTTCTGCAGGCACCGCGCTGGCATGCGGCTATAAAACCAACAACGGTATGCTGGCGGTACTCCCCGACGGGACCAAAGTAAAATCCATCATTGAAGCGGCGGAAGAAAAAGGCATCGCTACAGGCCTTATCACCACTACAAGGGTTACCCATGCGACTCCTGCCGTGTGGGCGGCGCACAATGTGGACCGGGATGCGGAAAATGAAATTGCGGAAGATATGATCGACAGCGGGGTGGATTTCGTTGCCGGCGGAGGATACAGGCATTTTGTTCCCAAGGATTGGCCGTGGGGGAAATCCAAGAGGACCGACAGCCGCAACCTTTTGGGCGAAATTGCGGATAAGTATTTTGTATACACGGGAAACGGCTCTACCAAAAGCTTTCTGGAAATGAAACCCCAGGGAGAGCAAAAGGTCTGGGCCGTATTCTCTGAAAGCCATATGCCCTATGAAATAGACAGGATCAATCAGGGCATCAACGTACCCACACTGGCCCAAATGACCAGGAAAGGGATTGAAGTATTGTCCAACTATCCAAATGGGTTCTTTATGATGGTTGAAGGCGGCAGGATCGACCATGCCTGTCACGCCAACGACGCCGCCGGTTCCATATACGATACCCTGGCCTTTGATGATTCAATCAAGGTAGCCTATGATTTCTACCTCAAGCATCCCAAAGAAACCCTCATCCTGGTTGTGGGCGACCATGAGACCGGCGGTATGGGACTGGGCTTTGCCAACAACTATTTCCTGAAGCTCGATGAACTATTGGACTGTAAGGCTTCCATAGAAGATATGCTGTCCGCCGGACCCTATGCCTATAAAAAGGGAGACGACCGGAATGCCTATTTCAAGCTGATGGAAGAGCAGATGGGGCTTGATCACCTGACCGACGCCGAAAAGGCTGAAATCACAAAGGCTATGGACCTAATAGACCAGGAGGTCCCATCCGACAGCTCCTACGGTTCCTATAACCAGGCTGCCATTGCCGTGGCTCATGTCATATCCGAAAGAGCGAACCTTCAGTGGACCACCTATGCCCATTCGGGAACAGCCATTCCCCTGTCGGCTGTGGGCGTGGGCGCTGAAAAATTCGGGGGATACAAGGATAATACCGAAATAGGCAATACCATGGCCGTACTTTTAGGATTGAAGCTGGGACCTATAAAGTAGCCGCTTATAAAATGGTTTTGCCACCGGCTGTGATTGAATGCGCACTGCCCGATGCAGATTGGCAGGCGTATTCCATAGGGGTCATGGGCATGAGGCCGGAGAAAGATTCCATTCCTTTGAGAAATGAAGACAGCGCGCAAAAGTGTGCCGTCTCTAGCTAAGCGGACTTTGCTTGGCTATTTCTCATATATTAAAGCATGAGGAGCATGGGGCTATGAAAAAAACATTCTCAATATTGATGATACTTGCCTTTACAGTTGGAATTACTGCGTACATGGTGTTTGACAGGCCTTCAGGCCAGCAGGAGAACCTGAACAAGAACGTGTCCGAGCTGAAGGCCCGCGTGCTTTCGGTGGAAAACAGCAATGTGGTGAGCAGCGGAATCGCCTATCATCGGTGCCTCCGGGGCAGCCATGGACGTAGCCGCTTCCCTGGAAGAGCTCAAGATAAAAAAGCCGGATATCACTTTTATTGAACTGGCACAGTCGGGCTTCCGCGTGGGGCGGACCGTCATCGGGACCATGACCACCACCCTCCTTTTGGCATATTCCGGCGGATACCTGACCCTGCTCATGCTGTTCATGACAAAGAACTCAAGCTTTATCCGGATTGTAAACCTTAAAATCGTGGCCTCCGAAATCCTGCGAATTGTGGCAGGAAGTATGGGTCTGGTCCTGGTAGCGCCTCTCACGGCCATAACTGCCGGATGGATATTCAGCAGGAGTTTCGCCAAAATTCCTCTCCTGTCCGTTATGGAAAAATCCCCCGAATCTTCGGGGGAAATAAACGCGGGATAGCAAAGTAAAAGTACACGGGGAAATTTTATATTATTCATTTCCCCCTTTTTTCCTGAAAAAGCGGTGGTATAAAGTCATAATCAACCAGAGCGGAAGGTTGACCGCAGCCGCCAGAGGGCTGAAGCCCGCAGGGTTTATCCCCAGCTGCTCCGGGCTGTCGTTGACAAGGTATGTCCAGGTGGAGGAAGGCGCTTTCAGCCCTTCTTTTTCCATATTGATGCCGGCCTCTGTAATCTCCGCCCTAGCCAGAAGGCCTACAATCTCATTTTTTATATCCTCTGTCAGCCTTTCAAAGGCTTCCACCGCTATTTTGTTAAATTCATGGACTGGAGTCTTTCCGCCCACATTCACAAGGTGGATGCCTTCACGGATATAGGACATATAGTCCAGGTAGTCGGTCCAGCATTTGTTGATAAAATACAGGGCAGCCTGTTTTTCCGCCCTTCTTACCCCTTCCTCTCCTACAAGGGCGCACAGCCTATGCCAGCGCTCACTGAGCCGGGACTGCATAAGTCCGGGAAATACCCTGTCTTCCAGAAGGTCCTTTCTCCACTTGTAGATCATCCGCCTTTGCTGCTCCATTAAAGCGGAATACTTGGTGAGGGTCCTGCGTATTTCAAAATTCTGCCCCTCGATGATCCGCTGGGCGCCGGCGATCTTCCTTCTAATCACCGGATTTTCCACAGGCTCTTCCCGCCTTTGAGGGTAAATGGACGGAGGAATGAGGTTCTTCACTTTATACTTCCTGAGCAAATCGTCTTCCAGGCTTATGAAAAACCGGCTGGAGCCGGGGTCGCCCTGCCGTCCTGCCCTCCCCCTCAACTGGTTGTCGATGCGGCGGCTTTCGTGCAGGTTTGTACCTATTACGTACAGTCCCCCCTCCCGGACAACCTGCTCCCTGTCCTGCTCCTGTTCCCCTCCCAGTTTGATATCCGTTCCCCTGCCCGCCATGTTTGTAGAAACGGTAACAGCGCCCAGCGCCCCTGCATTGGCTATGATTTTCGCTTCAAGCTCGTCATTCTTCGCGTTCAATACCCGGCAGTCAATCCCTGCCGCTTTAAGCTTTGCGGCTAGCCTCTCGGATTCCTCCACACTGCAGGTGCCCACCAGGATAGGGCGTCCGGTTTTATGGACCTGGGTTATTTCAGCAATCAATCCCCTTTCCTTGGCCTCCCTGTGGGTGTATACCTTATCGGTGTAGTCCACCCTTATGCACGGCCGGTTTGTGGGTATGACAACCACTTTCAAGCCGTAAAATTCCGCGAATTCACCGGCGGATGTCACTGCGGTGCCCGTCATTCCGCAAAATTTCGGATACAGCCGGATAAAGTTCTGCAGTGTAACGGAGGCAATGATCTGTCCTTTGGACTCGGATTTTATTCCCTCCTTGGCCTCTATGGCTTCCTGAAGGCCATTGGGCCAATGTCTCTTATGGGCAACCCGTCCCGTAAACTCATCTACCAGCTCGATCTTACCGTTTCTCACTATATAATCCACATCGCGTTTTAGAAGTGCTTCTGCATGCAGTGCATTATTTACGCTTACCAGCAAGGTAATGTTTTTATCTTCATAGAGGTTGCCGCAGCCCAGCATATCCTCCACCCGGTTCACTCCCGTATCCGTCAGGTATACATTTCTCTCGTTTTCATCCGTCTCATAGTCCACTCCGGGGGTGAGCCTCCGGACAATGGCCGCCGCACCTTCGGCTTCCAGCTTGTATTCGTCATTTTTCCCGGCGATAACAAGGGGAATGCGGGCTTCATCAATAAGAATGGAGTCCGCTTCGTCAATGATGGCAAAATGGAAAGGCCGCTGGACCATCTCCTCCTTCTCCCGGCACAGAAATTCCTTAAGGTAGTCAAAGCCAGCCTCCTTTGCCGTCAGATAGGTCACATCGCATGCATAGGCCCTTTTCCTCTGCGCGGCCGTCATCCCTTCGCGCACATACCCTACGCTCAGCCCCAGGAATTCGTATACCGGCCCCATCCATTGGGCATCCCTCTGGGCCAAATAGTCGTTGAAGGTGAGGACATGCACCCCTTTCCCCGAAAGGGCGTTCAAATAGGCAGGCAGCACGGCGGCGAGGGTCTTGCCCTCACCGGTTTGCATCTCTACCAGTCCTCCGTCGTGCATGGCAATCCCTGCCATGACCTGCACGTCAAAAGGGCGCAGTCCCAGCACGCGGTGTGAAGCCTCCCGGGCCAGGGCATAGGCTTCCGCAAGCACTTCATTCACCGGGTCGCCGCTCCGGACCCGGTTTTTGAGTTCAAAAGAGCGGCTCTTAAGCTGAAAATCGTCCATAGCGCTGAAATCCCACTCGTTGATTTTATCAAGCCACAGCCGGTAGGGCTGCAGGTCAAACTCCACCGTGCGGTAGCGCAGCTTTCTCACAACCGCCTTTATGGGGGTCCTGTTTTTGAACATAGGATCTCCTCCTCGTAAAAGTTTTGGCGCTTTTAACGCCTATATCCGCTGAGAAGCGGACATAGCAGCATTACACTTCTTTTACAGGAAGCCTCCCCCACTCGGTTAAGATATGGTAGAGGATCAGCATTAATACGCTTAAAAAATACAGGATATCCAGAGAGATAACGATAGAATTGGAAATACGGCGGAAAGAACCTACGGATACAACCGTGGAACCTGCCTGTACGACAAACAGGAGAAAGGCCTCCAGGGCCGGGGTCTTCTCAAGAAGCCAGTACAAATTCTGACACATCCCCGTTCCTCCGTTTTTTAAGGAGAGGCGGAGGGCGCACATCAGGCAAGCGATCATGCCGGCGGCCAGTGCCGGAATCAGTTGTAAAGCTGCTTGCAGTAGCATGTTGAGACCTCGAATCCAGATAATCATTGTATTGCTCTAGGGTCATCATAACATTTCGGCAGGGAATTTTCAACCTGCAAAAGGAATCGCTGCATGAAATCCGTGGAAAATTATGAACATTTTTTAATCTATAATTTATGTGCCCATGGTTAAACTACAGTAGTAAAAAGACGCTATTTCGCATTTGCCCATGGAGGTACTTTCCATGAACCTGCTGTTTATAATCGCTGTAATTGTTTTATTTTTAGCGTCACTGTTATTTATTGTACCCTTAAGAATTATTTTTAATTTGAATACGGACAAGGAAAAAATCGCCCTGGACATGCTGTGGCTGTATCCGTTGTTAAAGGCGGCCGTGGTCAATGAAGATGCGGTACTGACACTGACCGTTTATTTATTGGGCCTAAAAATCTACAAAAGGGTACTGAAATCAGGGAATGGAAAATCCGGCCGAATGGATTTTGTAAGGCAGGTCGAATTGACGGATATCCGTGTACAAGGGTCCTACGGCTTCAAAGACCCTTTCGTCACCGGAATCGCATGCGGAATACTGAACATGGCTTCGCAGTTTACGGATACGGGAGTTCTGAACTGCAGCCCGGATTTTGCAGCCGGCAGCGACTACATCCGCATCAAAGGCACAGCAAATTTGAACATGGGAAGTGTCCTGGCCGAAAGGATCAGGTCATACAGGGCGAATTCCAGAAAGCCGGCATCGTATCAAACCCGATAAAAAGGAGGAAAAAAGGATGGAACAACAGCAAAACTTATCTTTTACCCAAAACATCGACGCGATTTTCACAAACCTGGAGGAATTTACGAAAAAAGAATCCGTTTTAGGCCAGCCTGTAACCTATGGAGACAAAACTCTGATCCCCATCGTATCCGTTACCCTTGGTTACGGGAGCGGCAGCATGCGTGCGAAAAGCCAGCAGAACAATACCGGCGCCGGTATGAACGCCGAAATGAACCCGGGAAACGGGCTGGGTATGGGTGCAAAGATCAACACCGAAGCGGTGGTGGTAATCGACAAGGACAACGTTTCAATGCTGCCGGTGGGCGAGAAGAGCAATATGGGGCAAATGATAGACAAAATTCCCCAGATACTCATGAACCTTAACCAAAACAAGCCGCAGCAGCAGGGTCAGAATCAGAACCAACCGCAAAATCCGCAGCAAAACCAGCAGCCGTAAGTTTATACCGTCCTAAAGGGCCGGCAAAACAACACCCTCTTTGAATCCCTTGCGGAATCAAATGGGGCATGATGAGCTTAAAAACATGCTCATCATGCCCCATTAAAAACATCAATTTATGTTATTTTTTACCCAGTCTGCTGTCCCCAATTTCACGGATGATTAAAGCGTGTCGATGAATTTCCCCGAGGCCTTTCGCATGCTGAGTCCCGTTCTGTCCAGCAGGCCCTCGATTTTGCCGTATTCCACAGGCCTTTTTATCTTAAGGGTTGTGGTTTTTGCCAGCTCATGGCAGCTCATGACAAAATAGCGGATCATTTTGTACTGGGGTATATTCTTGTTGATGTCCCTGATGGCGGAATCCATCACGGAGGCCAGCTCTTTTTCGGAAAGCGGCCTTCCGGCTTCCGCCGCAAGCCTGTCCTGATCCACCACCAGCTTGGCACATATCTCCACATCCCCGTCCCCAGCCTTATTCCCCCACACGAAGGACTCCTTCACCCCCGGGATATTGTTGAGAAGCACCTCATATTCTTCGGGAAACGCTTTTTTACCGTTTGCCAGTACAATCATGGACTTGGCGCGCCCGGTTATCCGAATAAAGCCCTCCTCATCAATGGTGCCCAGGTCTCCCGTCTTAAGCCATCCATCGGCATCAACGGCCTCCGCGGTAGCCGCCGGGTCCTCATAATAGCCCAGCATCACGTTGCCTCCGCGGACTATAATTTCCCCCATGCCGTCTTCATCCGGGGAGTCTACGGCCACCTGGATTCCCCCCAGGGGATGGCCTATGGTGCCGGG
This sequence comes from Eubacteriales bacterium, assembly GCA_024655885.1. Taxonomy (GTDB): domain Bacteria; phylum Bacillota; class Clostridia; order Acetivibrionales; family JANLFN01; genus JANLFN01. The sequence continues at coordinate 126,500 of JANLFN010000008.1, forward strand.
CTTATTCACAAAGTCATTGTTGGTCGCCACAACGGGAGAGGCTTCGGTAAGTCCGTAACCCTCAAGCAGCCTGAGGCCAATATTGTTAAAACCTACCACCACTTCCGCATCGATGGGAGCGGCGCCGGAAACCGCAAGCCGGAGCCTGGGTCCAATCTGGTCGAATATGCTTTTAAAAAACTTGCGCCTTAGGTCGATACCCAGGGCGAGAAGCAGGCTGGACAATTTAGCAACCATTCGGAACTGCTTCATTTTTCCCGACTTCTCCACGCCCTCCAGCACCTTCCTGTACATCGCCTCAAATATGGCAGGCACTGCAACAAGCAGGGTAACCCCATACTCCCGGAGATTCTGAGCAATATACTTCAGCCCGTCGCAATAAGCTATACAGGCGCCGCAGCGGATCATCAAAACAAGTCCTATGGTATTTTCAAAGGTATGGTGTAAAGGCAGCAGCGAAAGATAAACATCCTCCCGCCCCACATACAAAACAGTGGATATGGAGGCGGTATTGCACACAATATTGGCATGGGACAGCATGACCCCCTTGGACAGGCTGGTTGTGCCGGATGTGAAAAGCAGGACGGACATTTTTTCTCTATCGATGGGTGCATCCAGAAACGACCGTTCCCCCGCGTCTATCCGTTTCCCGCCCTCCTGGATGAGAGAAGGCATTGTCAGAAACCTGGTATCTTCATTCCCCATTTCTCCCAGGTTCTCCATGCAAATATAGTACTTTATCCTGTGATTTGTCCGCGCAATTTCAGCCATCATTCCATGGTACGCCGGGCTGTAAAAAATCGCTTCTACTTTTCCCCTGTCAATCAGGTTTTCCACTTCATTTTTGGGAAGGGATTTATCCATAGGAACCGCTACTCCCGTCCCGTTCACTATGGAAAAATAGCACACCCCCCACTCATACCGGTTTTCGCCTATAACGGATATGTGGGCGCCTTTCAATCCGAGAGAAAGCAAAGCCGTACCCAGGCAGTCAATATCCCTGTCGAATTCCGCATAGGTCCTGCCGGTGATTCCGCCTTCCCTGGTTTTAAACCTGAAACCCACGGCATTTCCATGCCGGCGGGCGCTCTCTTTGACTATCTCCCTGAGGTCGTTTCCCTCCCCGGGTTTATAATAGCCCAGTCCTTCAACGATCCTTTTATTTTCCCTGACAAAAATCCGGATTCCCCTGTCCATGCCTCCATACACCTTTTATCCATCAAATTGGCCCAAGAAACTATAACCTAATATTATTACCTGCTAATAATTATACAGTATGCCGGAGGATTTAGCAATATGAACCGCTACATTTTCATGGGCGCAGTGGGTGGGTTATAGTCCGATATTCAAAAGTCTATCGGCATTTTTCCATAATATGAGTTCTCTTTCCTCTTCTGTCAGTTCAAGACGGTTAAACCTTTCCAGTTCCCCCGCATGATCCCACATGGGATAATCGGTGCCGAACAGAATTTTATTTACGCCGTGCTTTCGGATAATTTCAACGGCCTTTCTCCTGTCAAGCCTGAACAGCGTGCTGGAAGTGTCAAAATATACATTTTTGCCAACCAGGTGTTCCATGGACTGGTCCCACATCTGATAGCCCCCGAAATGGGCCGCAATAACGGTAAGGTCGGGAAACATGCCGAGAATTTTTACCAGCCTTTCAGGGCTGGAGGAGGTTTTTACCTCATCCCCCATGTGCATAAGTATGGGAAGCTTTCCCTCCGCCGCTTTATATACAGGCAGCATATCCTCGTCGTCGATATTGAACTCCTGGAACTCGGGGTGAAGCTTTATCCCCTTCAGTCCCAGGGAAATAATCCTGTCGACTTCAAGGCCGACGTTTTCAAGTCCGGGATGCAACGTGCCAAAGCCCACTATACTGCTGTAGCCAGCCGCGACACCGGCGATAAAATCATTGATGCTCCTGACCTGTTCGACTTTGGTTGCAGTGGAATGGATCACATATTTGCTTACATGGATCTTTTTTCCGCTTTGCAGCAGGTCTGCAGCGGTCCCTGCCCCGTACATGGGGATATTGTAGTATTTTCCTATGGATTCAACCGCTTTTTCGGCAATTTTTTCAGGGAAAATATGGGTATGTATATCGATTATCTTATGTTCCTTCACTTTTTTCACCTTAATACCATGATCAATTTATTGGCCGCTCGACGGCACGGCATATCCTGCCGGCAAAGAATGGTCCAACATATAAATACTAAGCATCCGTACCGGTTATGTCAAGCGAAAATATACCCCCTGTCAGGGAGTAGCGCAAAAAATAAAATTAAATATCTTCGTTTTTGAGTGAATTTTCATAAGGCAGCACAGGAATGCCTGCAGTAAAAGTTTTAAGAAATCATGTTTTTCTTGCCGGAAATCATAACATTACAGGTGGACGGCCCCATTCAGAAATGAAGCAGGACAGACAAAAGGTGGATTCCCAGACCCGCCAGTCCCCCGATAACCGTCCCGTTAATCCGGATGTACTGGAGGTCTCCCCCCACCTGGGCTTCCAGCTTGTCCACCATGTCTTCCAGCCGCCACTCCCTGACGGTATTGGATATCAGCCTTCCGATTTCAAAACGGTATTCGCACACCACCTCCACCATAGAGTTTCTTATCCACCGGTCAAACCTTTGCCGCATGGCGGCATCCCCGCTGAGATACCCCTCCGCTTTCACAAGCAGGCTTTTCACATCATGATTGAGCTTTTCACCCGAATTGGCGCCATAGGAAACCAATGCGTCTTTTATTTTTTGAAGGGCCCCATCGGTAAAGCGCCGGAAATCTTCCGAGTCCAGCAGGTCCCTCTTCACCCGGTCCACCTTTTCAATCAGCTTGGGAGAAGTTTTCAAGTCCTGTACAAATTTCTCCAGGTTATGTAAAATGAGTGTGCCCAGTTCCGGCTGGTCATTGGTCCGAAAGTCATATACCTGCTTTTCCAGGGAATCCACAATGCTCTTATAGACAATATCCCTTATAAAAGGCAGGGCAAGCTTTTTATCAACACTCTCAACCATTCTGAGGGTCTTTTCCTTGTCTGATTTCACCTGGGCATAAATAAATTCCAGAAGCCCTTTAACCATGGCGATGTGATAGCCGGATGAGACCAAAAGCTCCAGCAGGCTTTCAATAAAGCCATGGACCTCCGTATCTTTTAATTTGTCCCTCAACCCGGCAGCCATGCTTGAAGTCAGCTCACGATTGCCCAACAGCAATTCCAGGGTGGAAGGAAAATGATCCACCACCCATCGGGCTATGGCTTCCCTGTGTTTGGATAATTGGGACAGCAGCTCACTGGAGAAATCCATATTTTCCAGCCTGGCTTTTATATTCTCCTCATTAAAAAAATTAGAAACAACAAAGCCCGCCAGGGAATCCCCCAGTTTTTCTTTATTTCTGGGGATAATGGCGGTGTGAGGAATCCAGGACATGCCCATAGGGTGTTTGAAAAGAGCCACAACGGCAAACCAGTCCGCCAGGGACCCGATCATTGCCGCCTCTGAAAAGGCCACGACAGAGGAATAAAAAAGGCCGTAGGATTGAAACCTTTTAAATACAAAATAGATGGCCGCCATTAGTCCCAGCAGCCCTGTGGCAATCCCCTTCATCCTTTTCAGCTTCTTCACTTTTTCACCGTACTTTATGGCGCTCTCTATTTCTTCTTGGCCGAAGCACTGCCTGAGCCTTTCCAGCAGGTAAGCTTCGAAGCCCGGGTATACGGTTTCATGCTGGAAACCGTCCTCCCAGGATACAATTTTAACCCGGTCCCTCATTTCAAAACCCGTATCGACACAGCTCAGCCGCTTCCCATTCTTCTCAATGACCACATAAGTCTCGGGCAGGCCCGCCGTCCTGCCGTCTTCGGTATATCTTACAAAATTGTTCTTTTCACCGCCCCACTCCAGAATGATTGTACTGCCAAATTCGGTACTTCCATATTGAATGAGATATCGCCTGCAGCTCCGGGGCAGTCTCACCCTCAGCCTTTTTTCCATTTCACCCAGCTGCCGGCGGGATACCCCCGGCCCTGTATTTACTTTTGATCCAAGAGATTTAAAAATCTCCTCCATGTTCATCTGAAGCATAAGTCTGTCTCCTCTTTTACAGCCCTGTGGGTAACCATTGATGAGTGCGGAAGTCCTGCTCACAAAGGCCCGTTAAAAGGACGGGGAGACGGGTCGTCCCTCCGCAGGGCTTTCCTGTTTCCGTCTTTGTCCACAACAACCACCGAATCCAGGGCCGCCTTGAGGTTAGCCCTGCACGCCTTGACATACTCCTGCCTCAGGGCCTGCTGCTCTCTTTTTTCCTCGTCTGTAAGTCCGATCGTTTTAGATTTTCTCGCAAGTTCATTAATTCTATCTATTTTTGTTTTTTCCATACTTTTCACATCTTTCCATCCCATAAAGATATCGCACTTTATTCCATAATTATAACATATCCCGGCAAAGCTGCAATTCACTTATAGCTCATAATTTCTTCAAGGTGGTCCAAAAGGTATTTTTTCCCCTTTTGGTTGAATACAATTTTGTGGTATACATTCCCGTTGTAGGCCACCTCCTCAATCTCTATGCCGTATTCGGCCGATTTGTCGTTGACGGTGGTACGGATTTTTCCCTGTTCGGTTTTCACCTCACGCAAAATCCCCATTTTTTTCAGCTGGCTGTTTAGTGCCATGCCTGTCAGCTTTTTGCTTATGGCCGGGTTGATCACCGAATTGACGCATTTTGCAAAGGTGTTCACCCCTATTTTTTCCTCCGGCAGCACTATCCTGGCCTTTTCTTCAGGGGTTATGACAAAGGGCAAATCCTTTCTGTAGGACGCCAGCCCTTTTTGACCGGATCTAACTTTTTTCAAGGTGTCAATGATGTAGTAAAAGCAGCGGATCATTCTCGGGTCATTTATCAACGAATTTTCTTCATAGGGCAAACCGGTAAAAGGGTTGGTTCCCTCAGCCAGCGCCTTCATAATCTCAATCGCACGGGTTAACTTCAATACCTCATTGTCCATAATCTTGCCTCCTGTTTTCACAATTCTACTTGATATCTCCTATTTCTATATCGTCCCTGTCTTTTAACGCCAGCACATGACATATAATACCATATTTCAACACATATGTAAATATTTTCTTTAATTAAAAATTGACCGCCGCAAATTTTCCAGCCGACAATGCCTCGCTGCCCGGGTTGTCCTGGATGAAGGCCGGAAACCTTCCTTGAAAAAATAATTCCGCCATGAATATTAAGATATATTTTTTAAAAAAAATAATAGTAATTGCTGTGCAGGTCTGTTACAATAGAAAAGTTGCTAAGCTTTTTCATCTTTTTCTAAAGCTGAAAAATAGATTAAAGTTAAGAAATATATAGTAAAGGATTTGAATATGGAAAACCTGGTTTTTAAAGACTTGAATTTATCCCACGAGGTGCAAAAAGCCATTGCCGCCATGGGGTTTGAGGAGGCCACTCCCATTCAATCCCAGTCCATCCCCCACATTTTGGACGGACGGGACGTGGTCGGCCAGGCCCAGACCGGCACCGGAAAGACATGTGCCTTCGGGATACCCGCCATTGAAATGCTGGACCCCGAAATTGAAGGCATCCAGGTGCTGGTGCTGTGTCCTACAAGAGAGCTGGCCATCCAGACCTCTGAGGAGCTGAAAAATGTGTCCCAATACAAAAAAGGGGTCCGAATACTTCCGATCTATGGAGGGCAGCCCATAGACCGCCAGATTCTCGCTCTGAAAAAACGCCCGCAGATCATCATCGGGACACCCGGCCGCATTATGGACCACATGAGGCGCCACACCCTGAAATTCACGAACTTGAAGATGCTGATCCTGGATGAAGCGGATGAGATGCTCAACATGGGGTTTCGCGAAGACATCGACACCATTTTGGAAAAGGTGCCGGAGGAGAGGCAGACACTCCTGTTTTCAGCCACCATGCCCAGGGAGATCATGGACCTGACCGCCAAATACCAGAGGGATCCCCTGGTTATCAAAGCAGTCCACAAGCAGCTGACCGTCCCCGGGATAGAGCAGTTTTACCTGGAGGTCAGCGAATCGTCAAAGCTGGAGGTTTTATCAAGGATTATTGACGCAAACGGCATCCAATTGTCCCTTGTGTTCTGCAACACCAAGAAGCGGGTGGATGAACTGGCCTCCAACCTGCAGTCAAGGGGCTATTTGGTGGAAGCCCTCCACGGGGACATGAAACAGGTCCAGAGGGACCAGGTGATGTCAAAATTCAGGAAAGGACATATTGATATTTTAATTGCAACGGATGTGGCTGCACGCGGCATTGATGTGGATGATGTGGAGGCTGTTTTCAACTATGATATCCCCAATGATGAGGAATATTACGTGCATCGGATCGGAAGGACCGGCCGGGCCGGAAAAACCGGCAAAGCTTATACCTTTGTGGTAGGGCGTGAAATATACAAATTAAAAGACATCCAGAGATATACAAAATCAACCATTCTTCTCATGAAGCCCCCTACCTTGATGGATGTAGAGGAAAACAGAATGAGCGGCATATCCGACAGGCTTAAGGAAACCCTGGCTGAAAATCAGTTCTCCAAATATGTGGCCTATATTGAAAAGATTATTGAAGATGTGAATTCCCGCGCCAGTGAGGAGAATTACATTACCACCTTGGATGTGGCCGCGGCCCTGTTTAAGATGGTATCCGCCGCAAACGGCAGTAAGGAAAATGTGGTCCCCGACCCGGACGAGGAAGACACAGGCACCGAGAAGGGAATGGTAAGGCTTTTTATAAATATCGGAAGAAACAACAATATCCAGCCCGGCCATATCATTGAAAGCATTGCAACCAGTACAAGCCTTCCCGGAAAGCTCATCGGGGCAATAGATATCTTCGACAGGTATACCTTTGTGGATGTCCCCAGGGAATATGCCCCGGAGGTCCTTGAGTCCATGAAGAACTATACCATAAACGGGAAAAAAATAAATATAGAAAAGTCAAACAGCAAGGTTTCTATAAGAAAAAAGAAACGTAAAGATGGGTGAAATGGGAAAGGAGAGCTTATCCTCTCCTTTCCCTGTCTGATAAAACTTTATTTATTCCATTTTGCCAGCGCATCGGCAAGAGCTGAATTTATATTTTCATTTGTCTCCTGCTGCTTTAAAAACCTGCTGACCTCCCTTTTATTTACCTGCTCCCCTTTCCTGTTTTTAAACGCTTCCAGCTTTTCACGGTATCCGCAGGTACAGTAGAAGGTTCTTTTTTCTCCCTCTCCCCTGATCTCCATCTTTTTATGGCATTCCGGGCACCGGGCATTGGATACCTGTGAGATTCCTCTCCGGTAGCCGCACTCACGGTCCTGGCATACCAGCATTTTCCCCTTTTTTCCATTCACCTCCAGGAGATATTTGCCGCACTCCGGGCACTTTTCCCGTGTAAGGTTGTCGTGTTTATACTGGCCGCTGCTTGCAATCACCGACGAAACCAGCCGGGATGCGTATTTCCTCATTTCTTCCATGAACGCGTTTGCATTCGCCCTGCCCCGGCTGATCAACTGCAGCTGCTGCTCCCACTTTGCCGTCAGTTCGGGCGACTTCAGGTCGGGAGGGACAAGCCCGATGAGCTGGAGGCCCTTGGATGTGGGAATGATTTCCTTGCCTCTTCTCTCTATATAAAAGGAATCAAAAAGCTTTTCAATAATATCCGCCCTTGTGGCGGGTGTACCAAGGCCGCTAGTGCTTTCCAGAGCCTCTCTTAGAGCCCTGTCTTCCACAAATTTTCCCGGGTGTTCCATGGCGGACAGCAGGGTTGCTTCGGTGTACCTGGCCGGCGGCTTTGTTTTGCCGTTGAAGGTTTTCACCGCCGTCATCTTTGCCGTTTGCCCCTTTTTAACCTCGGGCAAAGACTGGTCCCGGTCTTCTTCTTCCTCTTCCTCGTCATCCATTTGTCCCACACCTTCATAGACCGCTTTCCACCCCAGGGACTTGACAATCTTGCCTTTGGCGTAAAACAGCTCGCCTTTGGCGTCCACCTTTACCGTGGTCTGTTCGTACTCAAAGGGAGGGTTTAAAACCGCAATGAACCGCTTGATGATCAGATCGTAGATGTTCCTCTCTTCCGGATCGAGAGAAGCTAAATTTACGTACTGCTCGGTGGGGATGATGGCATGGTGGTCGCTCACTTTACTATTATCCACAAACCGTTTTGTCACATTGGGCTTATTTCTGATCAAATTCCGGGCCGGTTCGGTATAGGGGCCTACGGCGATGCTCTTCAGACGGTCTGAAAGGGTGGGCACTACGTCCTCGGAAATATACCTGGAATCTGTCCTTGGATAGGTCACCAGCTTATGAGTTTCATACAGCTTCTGCATAACCGATAAAGTCTTTTTGGCAGAATAGCCATACCTGCGGTTTGCGTCCCGCTGCAGCTCGGTGAGGTCATAGGCCAGAGGGGGGAGCTCCTTTTTGGCTTCCTTCCGGACCTCAACAATTTCACCCGTCTGTCCGCTCACTTTTGCGGCTATGCCTTCCGCCCTGGCCCTGTCGAATATTCTCGTCTGCCCGGTGGACTTATCCTGCCATTGGACGGAAAACTGGTCGAACCGGCCGCTGACCGTCCAATAATCCTGGGGTATAAACCGCTTGATTTCGTTTTCCCGTTCCACAATCATTGCCAGGGTGGGGGTCTGCACCCTTCCTGCCGAAAGCTGGGCATTGTACTTGCACGTAAGCGCCCGCGTGACATTCAATCCCACCAGCCAGTCCGCCTCTGCCCTGCTCTGGGCCGACCTATACAGGTTGTCATATTCCCTGCCGGGCTTGAGATTGGCAAATCCCTCCCGGACCGCTTTGTCGGTCTGAGAAGAAATCCATAGACGCTGAATGGGCTTTTTAAATCCCGCCTTTTCAATAATCCACCTCGCCACAAGCTCACCCTCCCGGCCTGCGTCGGTGGCAATAATGAGCCCGTCTACATCGTTCCTGCCCATCAGGCTCCTGACCGCATGAAACTGCTTTGACGTCTCCCTGATAACCACCAGCTCCATTCTTTCGGGAAGCATAGGAAGGTCTTCCAGATTCCAGTTTTTGTATTTGGCGTTATAGGCCTCAGGGTCAGCCAGGGTGACCAGGTGTCCCAGCGCCCAGGTGATTATATATTTGGAGCCCATAAGGCAGCCGTTTCCGTTCTGATTGCAGTTCAGCACTTTAGCGATATCCCTGGCTACAGAGGGCTTTTCAGTTAAAACCAGTGTTTTTCCCATTTGCGTAATCCTTTCCATTGTTACTTCTTCATATAATCCTATGAGAATAAATTATTGTTCTCCCTCACAAAAACTAATATATCACAATTATTCTATGGTGGAAATACCTTGAGCCCCCGGGGCCTCTTTTCACTTCAGAGTTCCGGTAAATTGCCCGACCCGGCCCTCATCAACTGCCCATTAGGGTTTTAATGAACGGTATTTTCACCTTTTTCAACAGGGCTGCGGTTAAAACGCTGGCCGATGCCACCAGTATGTACAGAACGGAAACCCGCAGCAGAAGGGCCGTTCCGGAGAGGGATCCCATGAGGAGCCCATCCATACGGTTTATAAAGAATGCATGGACCAGATATCCGCCAAAGGAGTACTTTCCAACGGTAATCAGATAATGGGAGGTTCTTTCAAACCTGGGAAGGAACCACAGGGAGAAATAATAGAGCAGCAGTACCGAAAGCACCAGGTAGACAAACATCCGGATGTCCACGGGAGAGGTGGTCATATAATTGATCGCGTATCCCCCTTTTTCATCATAGCTGCCGGTTTTCAGGCTTACACAGATCACATAGGCAAAGCTCAAAACCCATCCGCCCGTCAGCATATACACGTATTTTTTTATCAGCTCCTTCAGTTTTTCCAGGTTAAGGGCCAGTACACCGCCCAATACAAAATAGAAGCTCCAGAAAAGAAAATTTCTGTCTCTAAAAGCAATGAAATCTTTTACTATAGCATTACCCGCTGTGCTGTACAGATCAGGCAAATAACGGTGATAGAGGTACAGTGCGGCAAACTGATATAAAAACACCACCGCCAGCAGACCCATGGACTTTTTGGGCTCTCCAAACTTTTCCACAAGGCCTTTAAATAGCGGAAAAGCGATATAAAACTGCACGATCAGCACCATAAACCACAGATGATACATGGCACTGCCGTGCAGGAAATGGTTCAAGAGGGTCTTTACAAATGCCGAAGCGTTTTGGGGGACCGGTCCTGAGGTAAAAATATTATCTACAGAGTAAAAAGCGCTCCAGAACAAGTAGGGCACAACCGCCTGCACGAATCTTTTTTTTATAAAAGCTCCATAGTCAAGATCCCGGTAATTATAGAACAATACAAATCCGGTAATGAATACGAAGGCCGGCACTCCAAACCGGGAAAGGGTCAAAACAACACAGGCGGCGGCCGCAGAAGGAAAGCCCATGTGCGGGCTGTAAATATATACCGCCAATACATGCTGCAGTACAATTGCCAGAAAGGAAACCGCCCTCAGTATCTCTATTTCCCCAAGCTTTTTTTTCGTCAAAACACTTTACCCCGCTTCAAATCATGCGGCTATGACAAATTCACAGCGAAAAGCCACATCTTCTTCGACTTTTCCTCTATAGTAGCCTTATACTAATACAGACGGGAAAGCATATTCCCATTGTGGCATTGACCGCCAATGCGGCGGGAGAGGATAGGGACAAGTGCTTTCGGTCAGGAATGGACGGTTATATTTCAAAGCCCATAAAACCGGAAATATTATACTCCTATATCCGGCAGTATACTAAATAACATCCCTTTCCTCCTGCCGTTTTGGAGGAATGGAGCTTTCCGGCTGCTCTTTTTTTGCCATACTCCCGCCCTGGGACAAAAGCATTCCGGCAAACATGAGAGCGCTCCCCAGAATACCTCGTGGCTCCAGTCTTTCATTCAGTATAAGAAAGCCCCCAAAGGTCGCAAAAATCGTTTCCATGCTCATTATAATGGCGGCGTGGGAAGGCTGCGCGTTTTTCTGTCCCACGATCTGCAGGGTGTAAGCCACACCCACCGAACACAGCCCCCCGTACAAAATGGGTGCCGCTGCCTGGACCAGGCCGGCTGCGGCCATATTTTCAAATACGGCGGCTGTTGCAAGGCTCAATACCGAACAGGTTGCAAACTGAAGGCAGGCCAATTTCAGCACATCCACCCTGGTGGAAAAATGGCCGATCAAAAGTATATGGGCCGCCCAGAAAAAAGCACCCATGAGTTCGAACAAATCACCCCTGGATATGGTGAAACGGTCTGAAATACACAAAAAGTATAAACCGATTAGGGCGACGGCTGTTCCACACCAGTTTTTAACCGTAAGAGACTGCTTGAGAAAAATACCCGCAATGGGTACAAATACAATATATAAACCGGTTATAAACGCCGCCTTCCCGGCTGTGGTCTCCATCAGCCCGATCTGCTGGAGGGATGCCGCAATAAAAAGAACCGTCCCCGCCGTAAGGCCGGCTATAATGACATTTTTTGATCCGCTTCCCAGGTCTGATTCCAATTTGCCCTTTCTCCCGAAGGCAAAAATCAAAGGCACCAGGGACAGGCTCCCAAGGGCAAATCTCACACCGTTGAAAGTAAAGGGCCCCACGTATTTCATTCCCACGCTTTGGGCCACAAAGGCAAAGCCCCATATGGCCGCAGTAAGCAGAAGCAACAGGTCGGATTTTAAGGTCTGCATCTTCATGAATGATCTCCTAAAGTAAAATGATTCTATTTAGACTGCATCAAATCCACAGCAGCCTGTACAATCCATACAGGAAAAATCCTACCCCTATGGCCGCAATACCGTAGGAAAGCAGGCTTGAAAGCTTTGTCGAGAGCTTTGGCGTGCTGAATTTTTTGCCCTTGGAGGCAAAATAGTTTATTCCGGCAAGGCTCAAGCACATGCCCGAAAGCATGGCCACCGCAAAGATGAAATACGGAAGCCGGCCTGCAGAACGCCATACCCTGAGGACAGTGCTGCTCAAAGTTACCCAGAAAAAATGGGTCATGGGATTGGTGGCATTCACCACAAAACCGGTAAGCAAAGGGCGGGATTTAATTTCCTTTTTCTTCAATTCCTCTTCCTCCGTTTGGGAACTGAAGTTTTTATGGCTTTTTACAGCCTTATAGCCTATATAAAAGATGACCATGCCTGAAAGCATCCAAAAAAAGACTTCCAGATGCCTGTTGGTCTCAATCAAATCCAGGAGGCCGAAATTGATGAGCATGACATCAATGGCGTCCGCAATCAATGAGCCTGCGGCCACCAAAAAACCCTGCCTAAAGCCGTATAGTATGGTCCACCTGACGGATTCTATGCCTGCAGGCCCCATGGGTATCGCTATGACGATGCCCGTGAACAATCCGATATACAAAGCTCTTATTATCAATATATAAAGCCCGTTCATTCCTTATACTCCCCTTAAAATTAAGGTTATTGTTATATATTAGCAGAAAAAAAGAGCCATTACAATCGGAAGAACCCCCTAAAATTTAAATTAATTATTATTTAATCTATTTTTATAATGAGCGCAGCTTAAATTCAATATTTCCATAAGGTAAACTGCGGGAATTTCATCGGCAACCACCTTGATTTAATTCTGATTTTAAAGAGCGTTATCCATATAAAACCGTACTATCCCACCGCTTCATTTTCCAGGTTTGCACCCGTAAACTGGCTGTTATAAAGGTCCGCATAAAAACCTCCCTTGGCCAGAAGCTCACTGTGGCTGCCCTGTTCGATGATGCTGCCGTGGTTCATGACAAGGATCAGGTCCGCATCGCGGATGGTAGACAGCCTGTGGGCAATGACGAAGCTGGTCCTTCCTTTCATCAGGTTTGCCATGGCTTTTTGTATTAAGACCTCGGTCCGGGTGTCCACATTGCTGGTGGCCTCGTCAAGAATGAGGATGGACGGGTCGGCAAGGATGGCCCGGGCAATGGTTAAAAGCTGTTTTTGGCCCTGGGAGATATTGGAGGCCTCCTCATTGAGGACGGTGTTATAGCCCTCGGGAAGGGTCCGGATAAAGTGGTCCGCATGGGCCGCTTTGGCCGCGCGGATGATATCCTCCTCTGTAGCGCCTTCCCGGCCGTAGGCGATATTATCCCGTATGCTCCCGTTGAAAAGCCAGGTGTCCTGGAGCACCATGCCGAACATGGTGCGCAAATCCCCCCGTCTCATATCTCTTATGTCCACACCGTCCACACGGATCTCTCCGCCTTTGACTTCATAGAAACGCATGAGCAGGTTCACCAGCGTGGTTTTGCCGGCGCCGGTGGGTCCGACAATGGCGATGGTCTGGCCCTGCTTTACGTCAATATTCATGTCCTCGATAAGGGTTACGCCCTCCTTGTAGCCGAATTTCACATGGTCGAAGGTAACTTCACCCTTGGGGGATTTGACAACCGCTGCATTTTCCTTGTCCGGGACCTCCTCGGCCTCATCCAGTATTTCAAAAACACGCTCGGCCGACGCCACGGTAGACTGTATCACATTGGCTATATTGGCCGTTTGCACGATGGGCATGGTAAACTGGCGGATATACTGGATAAACGCCTGGATATCGCCGATTTCTATTTTATTTTTGGCCACCATCAAGCCGCCCACAACGCATACCAGGACATATCCCGCATTGTTGACGAAGTTCAGGGCCGGAAAGATGATGCCGGACATGAACTGGGCTTTCCAGCCTGCATTATACAGGTTCCGGTTGATTTCCTCAAACTGCTTGATGGAGTCCTCCTCACAGCCAAAGGCTTTGACAATCTTGTGTCCCGTATACATTTCCTCCACATGGCCGTTCAACTGCCCAAGGGTCTTCTGCTGGTCGGCAAAATATTTCTGCGACTTCTTGGCAATGGAGGAAGTAATGGCCGCACATACCGGCAGGGTTACAACGGCAATCAGTGTCATCACAGGGCTTATGGACAGCATCATGACCAGTACGCCTATCACGGTCACCAAGGAGGTGATCAGCTGTGTCAGGCTTTGTTGCAGCGTTGTAGCGATATTGTCCATGTCGTTTGTGACACGGCTTAAGATTTCTCCATGGGTGCGCGCATCAAAGTATTTGAGCGGAAGACGGTCAAGCTTATCCTTAACGTCGTTGCGCATTTGATACACCGTTCTCTGTGAAACGCCTGCCATAATATACGACATCACATAGCTAAAAAGCGCGCTCATTATATAAAGCCCCACCAGCAGCAGCATGATGTGTCCGATATAAGAAAAATCAATCCTGGGCACCGGCTGCAGCTGCAGTTTACTGATGATGGCTGCCGGCAGCTTCTTCTGAACGGCATATTCCAGCTGTAAATAGTGGATATATTTTGCCAGAATGCCGTCCCCCAGCTTGGTGGTGGCTTTACCCATGATCTTTGGGCCCACGATGGAAAAAACCGTGCTGACAATGGACAGCAAAAATACTGCCATAAACCGGAACTTCTGGGGCTTTAAATAGTCTATCAGCCTTTTTAGAGTTCCTTTAAAATCCTTTGCCTTTTCCACCGGCCTCCCCATCATCCCTCCCCTCATGGGGCCCCGGGGCCTTGCGGCAGGTGTCCGCGTCTTTTGCTCCCCACTCATGCAATTTCCTCCTCCGAAAGCTGCGAGGATACAATCTCACGGTATACCTCACAATTGCTTAAAAGCTGCCTGTGACTCCCCATTCCCACGACTTTTCCTTCATCTAAAACAATAATCCTGTCCGCATCCATAACCGTGCTCACCCGCTGGGCAACAATGATGACCGTGGACTCCGACGTCTCCTTCCTGAGGGCGGCACGCAGGCGCGCATCGGTTTTAAAGTCGAGGGCGGAAAAGCTGTCGTCGAAAATATAGATTTCAGGCTTCCGCACCAGTGCCCGGGCTATGGAAAGGCGCTGTTTCTGTCCGCCCGAAACATTGGTGCCGCCCTGGGAAATCTCCGAATCATACCCATTCTTCATTTCATTTATAAATTCACTGGCCTGGGCGACTTGGGCGGCGTGCCTCACCTCTTCATCGGTGGCGTCCTTTTTGCCGTACCGGATATTCTCGGCAATGGTTCCGGTGAACAGGACGGCCGTCTGAGGGACAAAACCGATTTTTTGCCTCAGCTCCTTCTGCGCCAATTCCCGCACATCCACCCCATCCACCAGGATGCGGCCGCTGTCCACATCGTAAAAACGGGGAATCAGGCTAATAAGGGTGGATTTTCCCGAGCCGGTGCCGCCTATGATGGCGGTTACCTCCCCCGGCTTCGCCTCAAAGGTCACATGGCTTATGGCGGGCTGCTCCGCTCCCGGATAGCTGAAGGTAACGTCCTCAAACTCGACAACCCCCCTTTTTGCTCCCACACTTTGAGCCCCTGCAGGGTCGGTTATTTCGGGCTGCATGTCCAGGACTTCATTGATCCTCATGGCGGAAGCCTGGGCCCGGGGCACCATGACATACATAACCGAAACCATGATGAAGGCAAACATGATCTGCATGGCATACTGGAGAAATGCCATCATGTCCCCCAGTTCCATTTTATTGGCATTGATGCGCAGCCCGGCGAACCAGATGATGGCCACTGAGGTAATATTCATAAACACCATCAACAGCGGCTGCATTGCAGCCATGATTTTATTCACCCTTATGGAAGTGTCCGTAAGGTCCTTATTGGCTTCCACGAACCTTTTTCTTTCAATGTCCAGCCGGTTAAAGGCACGTATGACCCGGATGCCCGTAAGATTTTCACGGAGAACCAGGTTGACCCTGTCCAGCTTTTTCTGCAGAGCCTTGAACAAAGGCACCACAATGCTGGCAAGGGTGCCGATAACCGCCAAAAGAAGAGGCACCACAACAGCCAGGATTAAAGTCAGCTCCTTGTCCTTGGACACCGCCATAATAATGCCGCCGACGCACATGATGGGGGCATAGATTATAAAACGCAGCATCATTACCAGCACCGTCTGAATCTGGGTGATATCGTTGGTAGTCCTTGTAATTAAAGATGCGGTACCTATTTTGTCGAACTCGTGGAGGGAATAGCTCTCCACCCTTGTAAAAACCTTGCTGCGAAGATCCCTGCCAAAGCCTACCGCAACCCTGGCAGACAAAAAGCTCCCCACAATGGAGCAGGCACTGCTTCCCGCAGCCACCAGAAGCATGTAGCTTCCATACTTTAAGATATACCCCGTATTGCCCTTCATCATCCCATTGTTCACAACGTCCGACATCAAGGTGGGGAGGTATAATTCCGCCATGGCTTGAAAAAACATGAAGATTACTATAAAAAACACAGGCCATATGAATGGCTTAAGAAACCGGAACAACCTCATCATTTATCATCATCTCCAAATCAGTACCTGAGAAAGAAAAATCCGTCCCCATTCCGTCCTTCCTGCAAGCGTAAAAGTCCTTCTGCCGCTGTGAAACGGCTCTAATCCACCTTTACAGGAATATTGTCGAAAAGGCTGCTGATGTTTGTGACAGCCACCTGCTCTCCGGCGTCAAGCCCTTTCAGCACCTCAATCTCCTTGTCGTTTTTAAGTCCCAGCGTCACGGTCCGTTTCAACGCCGTATTGTTTTTAATTACAAACACATAGCTCTGTCCGTTATTCTGGACCACCGCCGAAGCAGGGACAACAACCCCCTGATCTCCGGTGAGGTTCACTGAGGCATGGGCTGAAAGGCCTGCCTTGAGATTGCCCGGATTTTTAATGCTGATTTCAATGGGGAAATATTCTCCCGTACTTACCGCCATGGGGCCTATACTTTCAATTTTGCCCGCAAACACCTGATTCGGGTAAATATCAATGAAAACATTCATTTCCTCACCGGTTTTAAGCAGGGGCATGATCTCCTGGGCTACGGTCCCTTTAAGCTTCAGTGTTGAAGTGTCGGCTATGGTGAGCAATGTGACTCCGGGGGAAGCAATTTCTCCGGGATTGATATTGCGGTTCGTGACGATACCGCTGATGGGGCTGGTAATGGTGGCATTGTCCAGCTGCACCTTTATATTGTTTATATTGGCCTGAGCGGTGTTGACGGAAGCCTGGGCCTGCTCCTGCGCCGACCCTGTGGCGGCCTCATACTGCTTCCGGGCAAGTTCAAACTTGCTCCAATCGCTTTCCAGCTGGCTCTGGGACGCAGCATTGGAGTCTGCCAAGGCCTTTGTGCGCTCATAGGCCTTCTGCGCCAAATCCAGATTTATTTTCGCCTGCTCCGCCTGGTTGCGGACCGACTTAAGAGCCGCCTGCGCCGACTGCAGTGCCGCTCTTGCCTGCTGCATTTGCGCGTCCATCGCCTTCGTATCCAGCTTGATCAGAATATCTCCGGCTTTTACGCTGGCTCCCACGTCCAGGTTCAAGCTGGTGACCTGCCCCGATATTTTGCTTACCACATTTACAGTCTGTGCCGGAACCAGAACGCCGGCCACATCCAGGGTTGTTTCCAGCTTATGGTTATCGGCCACCGCCGTTTTTACACTCACTCCGCTTGAATTCCCTGTGGTCCGGCTGCTGCAGCCGGCCGACGCAAACAGCATCAGGGCGGCCATTGCCGCTGAGAAAAACCTTATCAATCCTTTTTGCATATTCTCCACCCCGCTCTATCATTTAATATGAATTTTAACTGTTGCGTTCATTCCGGGCAAAAATGCCAGGTTTGCCTCATTTACAATCCCAATTTTTACAGGTATCAGCTGGGTAACCTTGGAGAATTCACCGCTTGTATTTAAAGTAGGAAAAACAGAAAATACCGATTCGGTGGCCTGCCCCACGCTCATTACATAGCCTGAAAATTTCCGGCCCGGATAAGCGTCAATGCTTATATCCACTTTCTGTCCCTGCTTTATATCGAAGATGTTGGTCTCTTCGATATTGGCTTTAATGTACATGTTGGAAGTGTCCGCAATGGTCGCAACTCCTGTTCCCGGAGCAACCACCTCGCCTTTCACCACATTGCACTGAATCACCCTGCCGTCTATGGGCGATTTAATATCCGCTTTCGACGCCACGGCCGCCGCCGTACTGTCAAGTGCCTGGGGATTTATGGAACTGTTTGTGACAAGGGAACCTATATCCTGATGTCCAAGCACCTGCCCCGCTTTAACATCATCTCCTTCTTTCACGTTCCAGCTTGTGATTTTACCTGTAACCTCGGGGGTGATAGTAATCATATCCGCCGCCACCTGGGCATTCTCGGTAGTAAAAAAGTGAGTGTCCTGGTAGATGTAGTAATAGAGCGCACTTCCTCCTCCGACCAAGGCCGCGGCGACCAATACAATGACTGCTACTTTCCATTTTTTCATTTCAACAACCACCTTTACCGTTTATTTTAGCTCTGCAGCACTTCATTTCCCATGAGGCCCTGCATCCCTGGTTTTTTCGTCGTACTGCAGCATATACTGGTAGACCTGCTGCAAACAGATTGCCAGCCGGTCCATGGTCTTCTGGGGAATGGATTTGAAGATATCCTCCAATTTTTCATTGCTTGCGCCGTAAATTCTGTCCATAACTGCTTTAAGCTTTGGAGTTCCCTGCACCAGGACGCTGCGCCTGTCTTCCGGATCATTAATCCTTTTAACCAGCCCCTTTGCGGCCAGACGGTCAAATATACCGGTAAAAGTACTTGCAGGGACACCCGCATCCTTTGCCAGTTCGGTGGCCCTGTAGGTCCCTCTCCTGCTTACCTTCCAGAGGATGATTAACTCGGTAATTGAAAGGCCCTCTGCTTTAAAAACCGGCAGCAAGGCCCTGCCTATCTGCCTGTAAACACTGCTTAAAAGCTCAACAACATGCATCATACCTTTTTGCCACCTACTTCGGATCGGAATTATACCAATCTGTATTATTCCTTTAAGTATATTTCGTGTTCGAACTTTTTTATACTATCACTCCCCCCTTCTGTTGTCAATATGCTGTGCCCCAAATTATCAGAGCTATGCTCCGGCTTTCCTCCCCATATTGTAAATTTTGAACTTTTTGTGAATAAAACCCATTCCTATTGACGGCATGATTTTCCGGTGCTAATATTTTATATTGTTAGCCGTCTAAATAATTAGGAGGGATTTTAAGGAGAATTAAAATGAGCGATAACAGGGACGATTCACTATACGCCGTATTTTCCCAGGTCATACGGCTGCACCACCAGCGGGTCCACATGGTGCTTCAAAAGCTGGGCGTGTACCCGGGCCAGCCTCCGCTCCTCTTCACCCTTTTGAAGCAGGATGGCCAGAGCCAGAATCATCTGGCCCAGAAGCTGAGCATAAAGGCCGCCACCATCACCGTCATGCTGAGCAGGATGGAAAGGGTGGGGCTTATCGAACGCCGCTCCGACCCCAACGACCAGCGCATCTCAAGGGTATACCTGACGGATAAAGGCAAAAAGCTGTGCGAAGATGTGAGGGATGCCTTAATGACCGTGGACAGGGAGTGCTTCTCCAACTTTACGCTGGAGGAGCAGCTTCTGCTGCGCAGGTTTTTCCTGCAAATGCAGGATAATCTTGTAAAAGTGTGCTGTAAAAATGCCGAATAATACTTAGCCGTAATAACAATTGGACGGCTTTAACTGATTGGAGGGTGATTTATGCTTAAACTGTACAGGAACCTGAAGCCTTACACAATTCACGTCATTGTGATTTTTGCACTTGTTTTTCTTCAGACCATCTCCGACCTGTACCTGCCCACCCTGATGTCGGACATCGTGGATACGGGCATTGTAAAGGGAGATACAAATTATATTGTAAAAATCGGGGGGCTTATGCTGCTCATTGCGGCGGGAGGGGCTTTATGCGCCGTATTATCAAGCTTCCTGACGGCAAGGACCTCCATGGGCCTGGGGAAAATACTCCGGGAAAAAGTTTTTTCCCACGTTGAAAGCTTTTCTCTCAACGAGTTCGACAAGCTGGGCACGCCCTCTCTGATCACAAGGACCACCAATGATATAACCCAGATCCAGATGGTAACTATGATGATGGTCCGCATGATGGTCAGTGCGCCCATTATGTGTGTGGGAGGAATCATTATGGCCGTTTCCAAAGATGCCACCCTGTCTCTGGTGGTGGTGGTAGCGGTGCCCATACTGGCCGTCACCATTTTCTTCATCATGCGCAAAAGCCTGCCCTATTTTAAGTCCATGCAGAAAAAGATCGACAGGATAAACCTGATTTTGCGCGAAAACCTCACCGGCATCCGGGTCATACGCGCCTTCAACCGCATTGACTATGAAAAGGAGCGCTTTAACGACGCAAACCTGGACCTTACGGATACCGCCATCAGGGTTAACAGGACCATGGCCGTCATGATGCCTGTCGTAATGCTGATCATGAATTTTACAACCATCGCGGTCATCTGGTTCGGAGGTATCCGCATCGACAGCGGGCACATGCAGGTGGGAAGCCTGATGGCCTTTATCCAGTACGTCATGCAAATCATGTTCTCCTTGAACATGCTTACAATGATGTTTATTATGGTGCCCCGCGCTTCCGCTTCTGCGGAGAGAATCAACGAGGTGCTTGAAACCGTGCCCGAAATCAACGATCCTGTGGAACCTGAGAATACCGGCAGTAAAAGGGGTTATGTGGAATTTGAAGATGTGACCTTCAGCTATCCCGGCGCAGAAAATCCCGCCATCAGCCACATCTCCTTCAGCGCCAAGCCGGGTGAGGTAACCGCCATCATAGGGGGCACCGGTTCGGGAAAATCCACCCTTGTAAGCCTGATTCCCCGGTTTTACGATGTGGACAGCGGCCGTATCCTGGTGGATGGGGTGGATGTGCGGGAGATGACGCAGGATAGCCTGAGGAGCAAGATAGGCTTTGTTCCTCAAAAGGCCGTACTTTTTACGGGGACCATTGCCGACAATATCCGTTACGGCAAGGAGGATTCCTCGGATGAAGAAGTGGCCCACGCCGCTGAGATCGCCCAGGCCACAGAGTTTATTTCACAGATGAAGGAAGGCTTCAATTCAATGATCGCCCAGGGGGGCACCAATGTTTCGGGAGGGCAGAAACAGCGTCTTTCCATTGCCCGGGCGCTGGTGCGGAAGCCTGAAATCTATATTTTCGACGACAGCTTTTCCGCCCTCGACTTTAAAACCGATGCGCGCCTGCGTGCCGCCCTCAGGAAGGAGACCGGGGACTCTACCGTGATTATCGTCGCCCAGAGGGTCAACACGGTTATGGACGCAGACAGGATCATAGTGCTGGATGAGGGGCAAATCGCCGGAATAGGCAGCCACAGGGAGCTATTAAAAACAAGCGGGGTATACAGGGAGATTGTAGCCTCACAGCTTTCAGAGGAGGAGATCGCATGAGTGAAGAACGCAGAGATTACAGGCCGGCAGGAGGACCCCCTTTCAGACCGGCGGGAGGGCCTCCTCTCAGGCCGGGGGGAGGGCCCCGGGGAGGCCCTGTAGGTGCCCTGGCCAGGCCTGTGGAAAAGGCAAAGGATTTTAAAGGGACCCTGAAAAGAATCCTGGGATACTTGAAGCCCCACAGGCTCCAACTGGTTCTGGTCTTTTTCATGGCGGTTTTGAGTACGGTTTTCAGTATTTTCAGCCCAAGGGTCATGGGCAAAGCCACAACCAAGTTGTTTGAGGGCCTTATGCTGAAAATGGAGGGTGTGCCGGGCGCCGGGGTGGATTTCGGGTACATCCTGCATATCCTGGTGCTTTTGGCTGTCCTCTATATCATCAGCGCGTTTTTTAACTACGTCCAGCAGATTATCATGTCGGGCGTCGCGCAAAAAACGGTTTATGACATGCGCCGGGATATCAATGACAAGCTCTCCCGTCTTCCCCTAAAGTATTTTGACTCCCGTACCCACGGCGAAATCTTAAGCCGCGTCACAAATGACATCGACAACATCAGCAACACGCTGCAGCAGAGCCTGACACAGCTGATCACAGCCGTGGTGACCCTTGTGGGCATTGTGGCCATGATGCTGACCATAAGCCCCCTGATGACACTGATATGCTTTATTATACTGCCCCTTTCACTGCTTGTAACCTCCAGGGTGGCAAAGTTTTCCCAGAAGCATTTTATAGCGCAGCAGCAGGAGCTTGGCAACCTCAACGGCCATGTGGAGGAGATGTATACCGGCCACAGGATTGTAAAGGCTTTCGGATACGAGCGCAAGTCCATCCAGCAGTTCAATGCCTTTAACGAAAGGCTCTACGCCGCCAGCTGGCGCGCCCAGTTCGTCTCAGGCATCATCATGCCCCTCATGGGCTTTATAGGCAATATAGGCTATGTGATTGTGTGTGTGGTGGGCGGAATCATGGTCACAAAGAAATCCATAGAAATCGGGGACATACAGGCGTTTATCCAGTACACCAGGCAGTTTACCATGCCCATCGTGCAGACGGCCAACATAGCCAACATCATCCAGTCCACCGTGGCATCGGCCGAAAGGGTATTCGAGGTCATCGACGAAACGGAAGAGGTCCCCGACCACCCGGACGCCGCGGTGATTGAAGCGCCCGATGGGAATGTGGAATTCCAGAACGTCACCTTCGGCTACTCGGAGGATGCAAAGCTCATCGAGGACATGAACATCCATGTGAAATCGGGCCAGACCATCGCCATTGTGGGGCCCACCGGTGCGGGCAAAACCACGCTGGTAAACCTGCTCATGCGTTTTTACGAAGTGAACGGCGGAAGAATCACTGTGGACGGAGTGGATATAAAGGATATAAGGCGGAAGAATCTGCGCAAAATCTTTGGGATGGTGCTCCAGGACACCTGGCTTTTCAACGGCACCATAAAGGACAACATCGCCTACGGCCGGGAAGGGGCAACCTTCGAAGAGATTGTCCGGGCCGCAAAAGCGGCCTACGCCGACCACTTTATCCGGACCCTCCCCGACGGGTACAACACCGTGCTCAACGAGGATGCGTCCAACATCTCCCAGGGGCAGAAACAGCTTTTGACCATTGCCCGGGCCATCCTTGCGCAGCCCTCCATCCTGATACTGGATGAAGCCACCAGCAGCGTGGATACCAGGACCGAGATCCATATCCAGAAGGCCATGGCCGCCCTTATGAAAGGAAGGACCAGCTTTGTCATCGCCCACAGGCTTTCCACCATCCGGGACGCGGACCTGATCCTTGTTATGAATAACGGAAGCATTGTTGAAAAAGGCAGCCACAGCGAGCTCCTGGCCAGGGGCGGCGTTTACGCCGAACTCTATAACAGCCAGTTTACCGGCGCAAATGTGGAAAGTGAAGCAGTATAGGATTGATTTCAGCCGAAATGGGACAGCTGCACAGTTCTCCTTGTTCCATTTCTGCTGTTCATGCCTTTCTTCTCCGGCATGACCCGCCTCTTTTCGCCTGCCACACTACCTGTATCAAATAAGTAGGGATCCGTTTCCGCTTCAGGTTGGGCAGTCATTTCAAAATCACTGGTTTTCAAAATTTCAGCTGCCATAAATATATCGGATGCGTTAAAGAATTTGCAAGGCAGCTTTGCTTATTCCATAACGTTCAAGCAATATGTTTTACGAAATTTGAGCAAAGATGTAAAAGGTTTTCCGTAAAACATACAGTCAAAATAAAACATTAAATTTCTTTGAAAAATGGAAAGTTTTGTTCTATAATAATATAGTATAGTGGATATTGATTATTGTATCTAATATACAAAATTCATTATAAAGTATTTTAAAAACAAATATGGAATAAGGAGACATGGACCAAAAAAGGAGTGACCGGCATTGAATTCAACTATTTATACAATAGAGGAAAAATGCGAAGGCTGCAACAAATGTATTTTTTTCTGTCCTATTAAAAGTGCCAACGTCGCGTATTCTAAGGAAGGCAAAAACAAAATCAGGGTTGACGGGCAAAAATGCATCATGTGCGGTAAATGTCTGGAAGTATGCGACCATGGGGCCAGGGATTTCACCGATGATACCCAGAGGCTCATGGAGGATTTGAGAAAAGGGGAAGAAATTTCGGTCATTGCGGCTCCGGCATTTAAGACAAATTTTCCTGACTATAAAAGGTTTTTGGGCTACCTGAAGTCCTTGGGCATCAAAGAAATTTACGATGTTTCCCTGGGTGCGGATATTACAACCTGGGCATACCTTAAGGCCATAGAGGAAAAACACTTGGACTCCGTAATAGCCCAGCCCTGCCCGGCCATAGTGAATTATATTGAAAAGTACAGGCACGACATTGTGTCAAAACTGGCTCCGGTCCACAGTCCCATGATGTGCACCGCCATCTATCTGAAAAAATATATGGGCGTCAAGGACAGGCTGTGCTTTTTATCGCCCTGCATAGCCAAGACGGCGGAAATAAATGACAAAAATACATACGGGTATATTGAATACAATGTTACGTTCAAAAAATTACTGGAGAAGGTCCATTCTCAGAGCATCCGCTTGGAGGCCTATGAAGAAAAAGACTTCAAGGCGGCTGCCTGGAGCCTGGGAGAAATATACAGCATGCCTGGGGGACTCAGGGAAAATGTGCACCACTACAATAAAACGGCGTTTGTCAAACAGGTGGAGGGATCGGAGCTGGCCTACCACTACCTGGACGAATACAGCAGGAGGGTCAATGAGCACAAAGCGCTGCCCCTGCTGGTGGACATATTAAATTGCTCCCACGGCTGCAACGGAGGGCCGGGCACCTGCAAAAACCTGGACATCACCGATGTGGATATTGCCACAAACAGACTGAAAAACAAGGATTCAGGCAAATATAAGGCAAACCCGAAAAAGCTGCTCAAATTTTTTGACCAGAAACTAAATCCCAAGGATTTCGAAAGGTCATACTCTGTGGAAACGGTGGAGGTTTATAAGGAACCAAACGCGGAGCAGTTAAAAGCCATTTATGCCAGTATGCATAAATTAACGCCGGAGTCGACCAAAAGAAACTGCAACACCTGCGGCTACGGTGACTGCCATGAGATGGCCAAAGCCATATTCAACAACTGCAACCATATCGGAAACTGTATAGATTACAATATGGCGGAAGTATCCGTAGAAAAGGAATTGCTGGAGTCAAAAAACAAAGACATGGAGAAAATGCTGGATGAAATTAGAAAGATCAATGAAGCAAGGGAATTAAAGCTGTCCTTGCTGCGCAAAAGGGTGTCTGAAATCACAGGCGCCATTGGAGAAGTTGCATCCGGAAGTACTGAAAACGCCAAGAGTCTAGGCAACATTACCGAAGATATCAGCAAGCTGCTGCAAATATCCTCCCACCTTAAATCCAGCATCCATGCCATGGAATCAAGCATAAAAAATTTCAGCAAAGTAACCCAGGAGATTGTAGGAATTTCCGAGCAGACCAACCTTCTGTCCCTGAATGCCGCTATAGAAGCGGCAAGAGCCGGGCAGGCGGGGTTGGGGTTCTCGGTGGTGGCCGATGAGGTCAAAAAGTTGTCCGAACAGTCCAAATCAGCCGCGACCTCCACCAAAACCGATGAAGTCCAGCTGGTGCAGAATATCGATAAAATACTGGTTATTGCAGACGAGCTGGAGAGTCGCACAAAATCCGTCAATGAAGATGTAATCAGAATATCGGCTACGGTTCAGGAGGTCACTGCAAAAAACGAGGAAATTCTATCCACCGCAACTCTTTTGGTGGAAGAACAGGAAGATAGTAATTAGGACGGTGACCTGCTTGCGGTCAAAGACCCCGGTATAGATTATGGGGTTTCGACCCCGCTGGAGGTGTAAAAATAAAAAAGCCTTCTGTTATAGTATGCAGGGAAAATACATCCCCCGGGCATTAACCCGGAAGATGTATTTTTTTTACTGTCTAGCAGGAAGAAATTCACAGAAATTTAAAATTTTCATTAAAAAAATGACATAAATTTGAACTAGAATAGCCCTATGCTTTTATTGATTACATGAAATAAGAAATCAGAGGAGGTACAAAATCATGAAAAAGCTAATCACTGTTTTAACAACGTCGGCAATTCTGGCCATGTTGATTTCCGGCTGCGGCTCGGGTGTTCAGAGCCAGACCGGCAGTGGAACGCCGGAGGGCACGGCAGCCTCAAGCAGCACAGGGTCCACCAACAGTCCGTCTTCTACAGGCGGCGGGCAAAGACAATTTGCAAGACCGGATTTGAGCGGAGAGGTGGCTTCCATCAGCGGCAACCAGGTAACATTGAAATTGATTGAAATACCCGCTCCCAGGCGGAACAGTCAGCAGGGCGCTAACGGCCAGGCGCAGAATGGAAGCAGTGCCACGGACCAGGGCACCGGCCAGCCTCGCCAGAGAAACATAACCTATACCGGCCAAACTCAAACCATCTCCATTCCCGACGGCACACAGATAACCACTACGGTCAGGGGCCAAAACGCCAGGGAGGAAAAAGCCATTGAATTAAAGGATATAAAGCAGGGAGATATTTTGCAGATATGGTATTCGGATAAAGACAAGCAGACCATCTCCAGGATTTCGGTCATGGAGGCGTCCGGCAACAGCGGCCAAAGCAGCCAGAGCAGCCAAAACAGTCAAAGTACTCAAAATTAAGTGCTGAAACACTGAATACGGGCTTCAATCTTTAATTCCTGACTTCAGGTCAAACAGAATTAAAGCTTGGAGCCTGTATTAGTGCTTTTTAACATAACAAATTTCCAGAGTATTCAAGATGTTAAAAAGCACTACTATGATTGTTGTACCTCACTTCTAGAACTGAATTCTGTTACGAGGCACCAGAAAATGTATTGTAAAAGGTCTATCGCAAAACATATATAAATAACATATTGTCCGCGAATTCCGAATACCATTAAATATGAATACAATGGCATTTGGAGCAGCACCTTCATGAAAGTCGATAAGTTTTACAGGGACTCATTGATATTGACAATTTCAAACCTTGTCACCGGGATCATCGGCTTTGTCTTTTCCATCATTCTCTCGAAGCAGCTGGGTCCTGAGGGACTGGGGCTTTACGGGCTTATCATGCCTGTCTACGGTCTACTCCTCTGTCTCACAAGCGACGGGCTGATTACGGCCGTATCCAGAATATCCGCTGTCTATGAGAGCGGAAAGGATTTCAGGAATCTCAACCGGACCTTTACCACCATCTCTGCTTTTATTTTGATGTGGAGCCTGGCTGTGGCGTTTTTGGTCTATATAAACTCATCCAATATCGGTTCTTACATAATTCGGGATTCAAGGACTTCCGACGCGTTGAAAGTAATTTGCCCGGCCTTGATATTCGTCCCCCTGTCGGCGATATTAAAAGGGTATTTTTACGGTGTGGGCCGGTTCAAAACAGCCGCGGTCATTGATATTGTGGAAAAGATTTTCAGGATCGCCGTGTTTGTGGGCACCATACGGCTGCTCTCCCTTCACGACATAAAAAGTACCGTTACCTCCGCCTATTTTGCGTTAACCATAGGCGAATTGACCAGCTTTCTGCTGCTTTTCACCGTTAACCGCATGGTCAGAAGAAAAGCGGTATCGCTAAAATACAAATCCCAAAACAGGCTGCAGCTTTTATTCAATGTGCTGGTCATATCCCTTCCCCTGTGCCTGAACGGCTTTATTTCCTCCATCCTGTCCACGGCATCCACCCTCCTTCTTCCCCGGAGGCTCGTATTCGCCGGTCTGCAGTACGATTCTGCGCTGTCGCTGATCGGAAAATTTTCGGGCATGGCTATGAATATCACCTTTCTCCCCATCATCATCGTGGGTTCCATGATGACGGTCCTCATACCCGACCTTTCATTGAGCCTGAGCAGGAAGGACGCATGGGCCGCGGAAAGCAGGGTTTACCAGGTCCTCAAAATATCCTACCTGGTCGGAATATCTACCTTGATCGTTTCCCTGACCGTCCCCGATTTATTGGGGATGCTGTTTTACGGAAGAGACGACCTGGGGGGATTCATAAAATTTGCCGCCGTATGCTGCTTCTTCAACTACGCCGCCTCTCCCTCCTTCGGCATCCTGAACGGCCTTGGGAAGCAGAATATCAACCTGAGAAACTCCCTGGTCGTGTCGGTGCTGGGGCTGGTCCTCATTTATCTCCTGGCGGGGATTCCCGATCTGAATATCTATGGCTATGGAATAACGCTGATCATCACTTCGCTGACGGCATTGGCCATAAACATACGGGAAATCAAAAAAGTGTGCGACTTCAGGCTGCCCTTGTCCGAAGTAATCACCTATGCCGTGGTGGGGGGCATTTCATACCTGCTGCTGCAGCTTCTCAACTGGGTGCTCCCTGATTCGCTGCCGGTATTGAGGGCGGTCCTTATCGTCATATCCGGCTTTATTCTGGTGTTCTTCCTGTCCGATCTGACCCAGTAAAAATGACAGGTACTGGCCGGATTCTCTCTATCCCCTTTTCTGATAATATTTAACTATAGCATCTATATTAAACACGTATTTATAACATTTTCGCGCTTCAATTATTTACTTGTAGAAATATAATTTTGTTGCCATTATAATATCCTTTGTGAATTAACATACAGTTATCAACTATTGATTGACATTTTACTGCACTGCATCAAAACACAAAAGACTCAAGCAAAAACCATTCAACGCTGGCCTGGCTTGAGTCTCTTTAATGTAAAAGGGGTTTATAACTCTATCGCACTAAAATGTCCGCTTCATCCCCCGTCAGACCCTCGCCACCCCGGAAGCCCTGGCCGCTTCAGCAACCGCTTTTGCAACCGTGCTTCCCACTCTGGGGTCGAAGGGCGCCGGCATAATATACTCTTCACTTAATTCCTCATCGCTTACCAGGGATGCTATGGCTTTTGCCGCCGCGATCTTCATCTCATCGTTGATATCCCTGGCCCTTACGTCCAGGGCTCCCCTGAATATTCCCGGAAAGGCAAGCACATTGTTGATCTGGTTTGCAAAATCCGACCTTCCGGTCCCTATCACCCTTGCGCCGGCTTCCCTGGCTTCATCCGGCATTATTTCGGGCACCGGATTGGCCATGGCGAAAATGATGGGGTCCTTGGCCATGGTTTTCACCATTTCTTTTGTCACCATCCCCGGTGCGGACAGCCCTATGAACACGTCTGCTCCCACCAGCACCTCCCCCAAAGAACCTTTTTTCTTCTCCGGGTTTGATATTCCGGCCATCTCACGCTTCTCAGGGTTTAAGTCCTCCCGTCCTTCATATATGGCCCCTTTTCTGTCGCACAGGATCACCTTTTTTAGTCCCATGCTCATCAAAAGCCTTGTTACGGCTATGCCTGCGGCTCCGGACCCGTTGACTACCACGGATATGCCGTTAATATCCTTCCCCACCACCTTTAAGGCGTTGATCATGGCCGCCAGCACCACAACGGCGGTGCCGTGCTGGTCGTCATGGAATACGGGTATGTCGCATTCCTCTTTAAGCCTTCTCTCTATCTCAAAGCACCTTGGCGCAGAGATGTCCTCCAGGTTTATCCCTCCAAAGCTCCCCGCAATCAGCTTCACCGTATTGACGATCTCATCGATGCTTTTGGACCTTATGCAGAGGGGGAAGGCATCCACACCTCCGAAGGTTTTAAACAGCACGCACTTGCCCTCCATAACGGGCATGCCCGCCTCCGGGCCTATGTCCCCCAGTCCCAGCACGGCTGTTCCGTCCGTGACAACAGCCACAAGATTCCATCTCCTCGTGTACTCGTAAGAGAGATTAACATCCTCCGCAATGGCGAGGCATGGTTCAGCCACACCGGGAGTATACGCCAGTGAAAGGTCTCTTTTATTTTCAACGGGTACGGTGCTTATCACCTCTATTTTGCCCTTCCACTCTCCATGCAGTTTTAATGATTCCTGTCTGATATCCATTCCAACCTCCTGAGCATATTTTCTGCTTCTATAAGAAGGGTGCGAAAAACACAGCGATTCTTTTTCGCGAGCCGCTTGCAGAGCGCCACACACAGTATAGCAGAACCTATAGAACCCCTTTTTCCACATCCTCCCATAGTATAAAAGAACGGTGCTTTTTATATAGGCGGAACAATTCCCCTATTGCAAGTATATATTCAGATTGGCAGGATAACAAGTATCTAATTCAACTTTCCCACATCAAAATTCTTTAGTGTATTCAATCCGGTTCCCAAACTATAGATAATTACAGAAATTATCATTTCGGGTCCAAGGAAAGGCTCCTGGGAAAGAGCTTATAGCTCATCTTCAGAGGGATGCTATTGAATTGATTTTTAGAGATGGATTAAGGAACTGGGCAAATGGCATTCCTTCCCAGCAGGCATGGAAAAGTTGAGATAATAATAAAAAAATTTCAGGGACAGATTTAAGAATTTGCACCTGTCCCTGAGAATGGAATGCTTGAGAAAATGAATGCCTATTTTCCGTTTGCGGCGGAAACCATTGCCTTTACCTTTGATACTCAAACGGATAATTGGCGGAGCGGAATATGCTCCGGCTGTATGCCCCGCCAACAATGCGGGAAGGGGGTTCAATTATTTAAATGCAGCCCGTTCACCCACTCTTCAACCCGGGGCCTCACATCCTCGGGCTGGATTGGCTGGTTGATCCTGGTTGTGATTGAAAGGGTATCCACCACCTCCCCGCCTTTTGCGGCTATCCTTTTTGACAGTGAATCAATGACCTCTTGGGGCACTTTTTCATCCGCCTTGGTTATAAATAGATAGACCTTTTTACCGGTAAAATCCGCCTTTTTTAAAAACGTATTAATGGGAGGGGTGCTGTGGGATGCCCACACCTGCGCTCCCAGGAAAATGTTGCTGTACCCGGCGAAACCGTATTCCACGGGTTTCAGTTTACTGCCTAGTCCGAATAGTGCGCCCATGGCCGCACTTCCGAATCCCTTGCCTTCTTTTCTCTCTTTTGCTTCTTCAATTCTCAGCACATCGCCGTCCACCCATCTGGCGATCTCTTCCGCAACCACTTTCGTATGGCCCAGCCATGAATAATAAATTACCAGATTATTCTTCACTGTTTTCCTTTCCCTTTCCCTTCCAATAAAATTATTTACCGGCCTTTTTCAACCATATTGCACTTAAGCCCTACGCCGTAAGAATCCTCATGCCCCCGAAAACCGCACTTGCCTCAATTTCGAGGCAGCTGTCCGCCGAGTCGAAATCCCCCATTTTATACAGCCTTGTATTAAATGAGGAGGATGAGCCGTCGGGAAGCTCTACCGAGCCAAAAGCACTGCTGGCCCTTAAAATGACCGGCACTTCACTGTTTAGGACCACATGGGCATACCCAAAAATAGAATTTATCTTGATTTTTCTTACGCCTCTCCCATATTATTTAAAAATTTTTTCATCTAACTATACTGTGGTTTTCTGACAAAGTCTGAGTTTTTTGAGGATTTCTATAAATTTTAATCAGTTGGTTAAAGCTCTGAGTTTCCGGGCGATTTCCTTAAATTCCCGGTCAAGCTCCTCCAGGTTGTCATCCTTTGACGGAAAGGAAATTCTGGAATTCAATTCCGCCAACCGCATGCGGAGCATCAGCTCTTCCACGGCGCTTCCGTTTTCCCGGCGGTTTTTATTGGCCGCCCATTCCGAATACTGGGTATAATTCCCTTGAAAAGCCGTAAGCTTTCGCTCCTCCAATACCAGCAGATGATCCGCAACCCTGTCGATAAACCTCCGGTCATGGGATACCAGAAGAACTGTTCCCCCGTACTCAAGCAGCAGGTTCTGGAGCGCTTCCACAGACAAGATGTCCAGGTAATTGGTAGGCTCATCAAGTATGAGAAAATTGGCATCCATGGTCATCAGCTTGGCAAAAATCACTTTCACCCTTTCCCCTCCGCTCAAAACCGAAGCCTTTTTAAAGACCTCCTCCCTTTTAAAAAGCAGCCTGGCCAGTATGGTCCTCACAACGGCTTCCTTCTGCACGTTGCCGGCCATTACATTCTCAAAAATGGTTTTATCGTCGTCCAGGAGGTCCAATCCCTGGCTGAAATACCCGATTTTCACAGACCTTGCAAGGTTAAAGCCTTCGGCGCCCTCCAGCAGCCTTTTAATGAGAGTGGTTTTTCCGGTACCGTTGCTGCCGATCAATGCAGTTTTACTGCGGGTCTTCACTTCAAAGGAACCGTCTTCCAGCAGCACTCTTTTCCCAAAACGTATATGAATCCCCTTTCCGGAGGCAATCACCTTGCTCACCGGATTTTCCACCTGTCCCAATTCCATCTTTATTTCCGCTTCGTCCTTCGGCCTTTCTTTTACCTCCAGTTTTTCAAGCCGTGTTTCCATGGCTTTTTTTCAGGACCTATAGGAGGATGTAAAAAACATGGGGGTTCTTTTTTGCGGGCCGCTTATAGACCTGCTATACGTGGTATAGCAAAACCTATAGAACCCCTTTTTCCTATCCTCCTATATAGCTTCTGCCCATTTCTTCCCTGCATGTTTATTTTTTAATCATCTCGGCAATAACTAACTCTAACGGTATTTTTTAAGGAGGTTTTATTAAACATGGGTGATGCAACGCTAAAGATGGAAGAGAGAAAGCTTGTAGGCGGAAGGAATGCCAGGAGGTTGAGGAAAAGGGGCTATATCCCCGCCGTCATCTACGGCCGGGGGATGGCACCTGTAACCACCCAGGTAAAAGAATCCGAGCTTAAGGATTTCCTGTACAGACACGGCACAAATTCCATTTTTACTACCGAGTTTGCAGCTGAGCACAGCTTCTCGGCACTGGTCAAAGAGGTCCGCTACAATGTGTTCCGAAACAGTATTTTGAATGTGGATTTTCAAAAGGTCTCACCGGGTGAAAGAGTACACGCCAAGGTCCCTGTGCGGGTTACCGGGTGGGAAAGGATGGAGAAAGCCGGCAGCGTCATTGTGCACCAATTGAATGAGGTCACCGTGGATTGCCTTCCCCAGAATATCCCTCATTTTATTGATGTGGACGTCTCCGGCCTGACACCCGGCTGCAGTTTGACGGCCGCCCAGTTAAAACTCCCCCGGGGGGTAACCCTCACCGAAGAACCTAATGAGGTAATCCTTTCGATGACCAGCGGCAAATCCGGCACACAGCCGGACAAGGTGGATGAACCCGTAAGGCCCCAAGGAGAAGAAGGGAATGTAAAGGCGAAAAGGGTTTAGAAAAATAATGGGAGTAACCGCTTCTTCAGGCTGCGGTCCCAAGAGGAGCAGCCTGAATTTCAAGTCCCGGAATTCCTGTCTCAGAACCTGTTTGGGCCGGAGATTTCACCCTATTTTTTCAATGGACATCCCCCTTTTTGTGTAGTGGGTATGGAGCAGCTCATGGGATTTATGCCCCAGCGGCTTCTCCAGGTACTCCTCATACAACCGGATGATAAACGGATTTTCGTGGGATTTCCGGATTTCTTTGCCCTCGTCCTCGGCGTAAATGGCCTCAAGCCTTTTTTGCCTGATGAGGTCATTTACCGGCCTAGGCTGTCCGCCTCCGCTTATACATCCTCCGGGACATCCCATGATTTCTATGAAGTGGTAAGGGGACTCCCCCCTTTGAACCTGCTCCATAAGAATTTTTGCCCCTTTTAGACCGCTGGTTACCGCCACCTTGAGGGTAACTCCGTCCAGGAACCTGTACTCATCCACGGGATTTTCTATAAGTATATCGGCGGTCTTTATCTGAGACAGACCTACTAAAGGCTTGATATGAAGCTTTTCAAAAGGCATCTCCCGGCCGGTCACAACCTCGTATACGGTCCTGATGGCCGCTTCCATAACCCCTCCGGTGGCTGCAAAAATATCCCCGGCCCCCGTAGAAAGGCCGAGAGGATTGTCAAAGCCGCTGTCCTCCAATTCCGTAAAATCAATACCGGCATCCTTGATCATTCTTGCCAGTTCTCTGGTGGTCAAAACCGCATCTACATTAGGATATCCGCCATTTCTCATCTCCGGCCTGGTAATTTCAAATTTCTTTGCGGTGCAGGGCATAACTGAGACAACAAACATATCTTTGGGGTCCACGCCTATTTTTTCCGCATAGTAAGATTTCACCAGAGCGCCCATCATCATGTGGGGAGACTTGCAGGTAGATAAATGGCCGATTTCATCGGGAAACACATGCTCAATATACTTTATCCATCCGGGGCTGCAGCTTGTTATGAGGGGGAGCACCGCCCCCTTGCCGTTAAAGGCATCCCTTACCCTGGTGAGGAACTCATTGCCCTCTTCAATAATGGTCAGGTCTGCGGCGAAATTGGTGTCAAACACATGGTCAAAGCCGATGTCCCTCAATGCGGACACCATTTTGCCCGTAACCAGGGTCCCGGGTTCATACCCGAACTCTTCTCCCAGCGCTGCTCTCACTGCCGGGGCTGTCTGCACAATAACCCGGGTGTTCTTATTGTGAATGGCCTTCCATACTTCCTGCAAGGAATCCTTTTCCTGTAGGGCACCCACAGGGCACACCGTAGTGCATTGCCCGCAGAACACGCAGTTAACACTGTTGAGCGGCAGATTTTCGGCGGGCCCTATCACGGTTCTAAATCCCCTCCTTTGAGTGTTCAGTATCCCCACACCCTGGATCTGGTTGCAAACCGTAACACATCTTCTGCACAGGATGCACTTGGATAAATCCCTTGTTATGGAGGGAGAAGAATTATCCACCGCGGTTTTTGACTTTTCCCCCTGAAACCGGAACTCGTCGATTTGTATCAGTTCCCCCAGTTTCTGGAATTCACAGCTTTGGTTTCGCGAGCAGCTGAGGCAGTTCTGGGGGTGATCCGAAAGCAGCAGTTCAAATAAAACTTTCCTGGCTTTTTTTACCCTTTCGGTATTCGTATGCACAACCATCCCCTCCTGTACCTGGGTCATGCAGGATGCCTGAAGGGTTTTAGCGCCTTCGACTTCCACAACGCAAATTCTGCAAGCCCCTGCCTGGTGTACACCCTCCAGGTAGCAGAAATTGGGGATATGGATGTTATTGTGCTTCGCAGCCTCAAGAATTGTCATGCCTTCCTCGGCAGCAATTTTTTTATTATTGATGGTCAAGTATACCATACCTAAGCCCTCCTGTCACATCTCAA
This sequence comes from Eubacteriales bacterium, assembly GCA_024655885.1. GTDB lineage: Bacteria > Bacillota > Clostridia > Acetivibrionales > JANLFN01 > JANLFN01. Next base: position 161,443 of record JANLFN010000008.1, read on the forward strand.
GCATCTCATGGCTTCCGCCATTGCGTTAAGCTTATGGAATCCCACAGCTACCTCGTCGAAGCACTTTTTCCTCACATCCGGATCAAGGTATTTCATGGGGAACCGCTCATGCTCAGTAATTTCCTTTTCGTCGGATGCCTTGGGAATGTCAATGGCTTCACCGGTATTGAGAACACCCTTGCCGCCGAGATACCGGTCTATTGCCTTGGCTGCATTTTTGCCGTCGGCGATGGCCGTTATGACTGTATCAGAGCCTCTGACCACGTCACCTCCGGCAAATACCCCTTTGATTCCGGTCATCATGGTATCCCTGTCGGTCACAAAAGTACCCCATTGGGTTACCTCCACCTCATCCTTGTTTATGAAAGGCAGGTCCGAGTACTGGCTTACTGCCGGAATAACCATGTCAACGTCAAGGACGAATTCCGACCCGGCAGCAACCTCCGGCTTTCTTCTCCCGCTGTCATCGAATCCCTTCAATTCCATTTTTACGCATTCCACCGCTCTGACCCTGTCTTCTCCTATAAAGCGTATGGGAGCCACAAGGGGCATGATCTCAATGCCTTCCTCCAACGCATCCCTGACCTCTCTCGGGTCGGCGGGCATATCCTCTACAAGCCTCCTGTACAAGATGACAACCCTCCCTGCCCCAAGCCTTACTGCAGTCCTGGCCGCATCCACGGCCGTGTTGCCTCCTCCGATTACGGCAACCGTGCCCTCAACCCTTACATCTCTTCCTAAGTTTATATCCCTGAGAAAATCAAGCCCGTAATAGACACCCCTCATTTCCTCTCCGGGAATATTGATCCTGTTTGAAAATTGGGTGCCTGTGGCGATATAGATTGCCTGATATTTGTCCTGCAGCTGGGAAAAGGGGATATCCTTCCCTACTTCGGTATTCAGGTGGATTTTCACTCCGGCCTTTTCAATAAGCTTTATCTCATGCTGTAAAACATTTTTAGGGAGCCTGTATTCGGGTATTCCGAAAGCCAGTACGCCCCCTGCCACGGATTGTGCTTCATACACATCCACATCGTAGCCCAGCCTTGCAAGATAGTAGCCGCAGGTCAGCCCTGACGGTCCTGCCCCGATAATGCCCACTTTCTTGCCTTTCACGGGAAAAACCAGGTCCATATACGGCTCTTCATCCTTTAAAACATAATCCGCCGCATATCTTTTCAAATCCGCAATGGAAATAGGCTCATCCAGCTGTCCCCTCCGGCACTTGCTTTCGCAGGGATGGGTGCACACCCTTCCGCATACGGCAGGGAAAGGATTTTCCTTCCTGATCAGGTTATAGGCATCCCTCATTCTCCCTGCCGCAATCAGGGCCACATAGCCCGGGACATTAACCCCTGCGGGACAGGCATTCTCGCAGGGTGAAATAAACAGGTCCGCACACACCCCGGCTCTGCAGTACTTGTACTTAATGTGTTCTTCATACTCGTCCCTGAAATTTTTAATCATGCTCAGCACGGGATTGGGTGCCGTCTGTCCCAGTCCGCACAATGCCGTATCCTTTATAATCCCGCCCAATTCTTCCAGGATCTCTATATCCCCTTCCTGCCCTTGGCCTTTTGCAATCCTTTCAAGGATTTCCAGCATCCTTTTGGTCCCCAGCCGGCAGGGAGTGCATTTGCCGCAGGACTCATCCTGTACGAATTCCATGAAGAACCTGGCCATGTCTACCATACAGGTGTCTTCATCCATGCTGATCATTCCGCCGGAACCCATGACGGCACCCAGGCCGGCAAGGGAATCATAGTCTACAGGCGTGTTCAAGTGCTTCCTGGTGATGCACCCGCCCGAGGGACCACCGGTCTGTACCGCTTTAAACTCCTTGTTCTTTGGAATTCCTCCGCCGATATCGAAGATGATGTCTCCCAAGGTCGCACCCATGGGCACTTCCACAATCCCCGTATTGTTGATATCTCCGGCCAGGGCAAAAACCTTGGTCCCCTTGCTTCCGTCGGTTCCGATGGCTGCAAACCAGCTGCTGCCGTTGAGGATTACCGGAGGGATGTTGGCAAAGGTCTCAACGTTGTTAATTATGGTAGGTTTGCCAAACAAGCCCCTCTGAAAAGGGAAAGGCGGCTTCTGTCTCGGCTCCCCCCGCTGCCCTTCAATGGAAGCCATCAAGGCGGTCTCCTCCCCACAGACAAAAGCTCCCGCCCCAATCCTCACTTCGATATCGAACTCAAAACCGCTCCCTAAGATGTTCCTGCCCAGCAAGCCCGCTTCCCTGGCTTTCATTATAGCTGTGCCAAGCCTCTCCACAGCCAGGGGGTATTCAGCCCTGACATATACATATCCTTTGGATGCACCAATGGCATACCCTGCAATCATCATTCCCTCAATGACCGAATGGGGGTCGCCTTCAAGAATGCTCCTGTCCATGAATGCACCGGGATCTCCTTCGTCCGCGTTGCACACGATATATTTTCCCTCTCCACGGGCCTTCATCCCCGCTTCCCATTTGACGCCTGTGGGAAAACCGCCGCCCCCCCGGCCTCTTAAACCCGATTTTTTGACCTCCTCCACCACGTCCTCCGGTGAAAAGTCCTTCAAAACCTTGGCCACAGCCATATACCCATTCTTTGAAATATATTCGTCAAGGGAGGAATAGTCGATGGTTCCACAGTTCCTCAATGCAATTTTCACTTGCTTGGTAAAATAGGGTATGTCCTTGATTAAGGGAATGTGCCGACCTGTTTTTTTATCAAGATATGTATTCTCCAGTTTGATTTGACCCTCCTGCAAATGGGATCGGATTATAGAAGGTATGTCTTTAGGCTTCAGTTTTGTATAAAGGACTCCCTGGGGCATAACAATCATCACCGGCCCCAGATCACAGGTACCCATACATCCCGTTTCCACAACACAAGTCCGGTCTCTTAACCCGGTTCCGGTCAGGGTTTCAATTAATGCGTCCCTGACTCCCTGGCAGTTAGAGGATATACAGCCGGCGCCGGAACATACTAGAATTTTCCATCTGTATTCGGCATTTTTCCGCCTGTAGGCGTCTTTTCTTTCGGATAAATCCTCCATATTTTTGATGCGCAACCCTGCGTCCACATTTTTCACCCCTCTTCCAGCAAATCAATAGTATTCCTTTAATATTGCCTGCAGCTTGTCAGGATTAACCTGTTTGTAGACTTTGTCGTTGATCGTAATGGCGGGGGCCAGGCCGCAAGCCCCAATACACCTCATCACCTCCAGGGTAAACTTGCCGTCGGAAGTTGTATCCCCCACATCGATTTCCAGCAGCTCCTTAAGCCTCTCAATGATTTTTTTTCCCCCCCGTACATAGCATGCTGTACCAAGGCACACCCGTATGGTATTTTCACCCTTAGGCTTGGTGGAAAAGAAGGAGTAGAAAGTCACGACCCCCGACACCTGGGAAAGAGGAATACCCGTCTTGTCGGCAATGAAGCACTGCAGTTCAAGCGGTAAATAACCGTATATCCCCTGGGCCATGTGAAGGATTTGTATCAGGCTGCCTTCCTTCATTTTATATTCGTCAATCACTTCAGCAATTCTTGTGAGCTTCTCCTCTTCCGTTTCCTTCTTGCAAGCGCATTGTTCTTTTACTTTACTCATCTAATCCCTCCTTAAAGGCATTTTTGTTATAGGAAACATTTGTTAGTTTTTTAACAATTTGACTTACATTTATCTTTCGTTTTTATGTATTAATTTTTGTGCATTGTTTGGAGTTATGTGTGACATACCGGAGTTTTAAATTTATGAAATAATAAATTTTTGTATATTTTTATATACATTTTATCATTTTCCGTTTATTTTTACAATAAAAAAGAAATTGCACAAATTGTCTGTGCTTATGTATTGAAAGAGCCCTTATCGGTAGCCCTTTCCCTCCACAAATCGGCTTTCAAGCCCGGAAGCCTCCAAGACCTTGGACATGATCTCATTCTTAATATCCTGCACAGATCCGTCAAGGCCGAAAACGTCTTTGATCTCGTTTATCTTGCTGTCGGTGAGCTCCTCAAGCTCAATGTCCATATATTTCTCCCCGCAGCACAGCCTAAAGGCGCCCCTATAACTGTAGTAATCCTCTGTAATGCTTAAACCTACTACCTGTAAGTTCCTGTCCGACATACTCATACCCCCTCATAACATTTATCCTGTCCAACTCTTTATTGTAGTCTGTCAGAATAAAATTGCAGTGAGCACAGTCAAGTAATTGTCGATTCAATATGCATTATTTTTTGTACATTAGAATTACATGCAGCCTTTGGCGAAAGAAAGGCAATTCTGCAACTCTGTAGCTATAGTACTTCAATATGGCTATTTATGCGGATTATCAGGATTGTTACCATTTTTTCTGAAGATGTGATATTATTATAACACAGATTGGATTATTTTAACATTATTTTTTCATGTATTTTTTTTAGTACATTTTTAAATTGTTTTTTCAATCCCATTTTCGTAATCTGTTCTTTAAACAGCAGGTCATCAAGCCCTCTGCTTCACATAACTCAAATAGGAATAAACCATAGGTTCAAAGGCTGCAAAAATAATCACGCCAAAGTAGGCATATGCACTGGCCGTACCGGGTATAAAAGCGAGTACCGACATGGCCAGCCCTGCGGCAAACCACACCATTCCCCCATGCCTGTGGGTGGCAAACCAGATATCTTCACTGTTAATCGTCCAGGGAGTTTTGATCCCCACAAAATAGTTGTGTTTAACCTTGGGCATGAGATTGCCTATCACCATGATCATAATTCCCACCAGCAGCTTCACAATATAGTCCACAGGAATAGAAGCAAGCCCCAGGCAAATGAGAAGGACCACGGCATTGATTATTCCGAAAACCACCACAAAGCAAACCCTCATCCAGTAATATGCCCCGCTGAATTTTTCATAATTTTCTCTGCGAGGGTCAAGCCTGGGCAGAATACCCATTAACAGCGGAAGCAGCAGGCAAATCGCAGGCAATATAAATGCCCCCGGAAATTTTGCTCCTATTCTGTCCACCTGTCCCAGAGCATTCCAATGAAGAGGTATTTCATCCGGGAGAAAAGGATAAACGGCAGCAGACATCAGCATGGGAACAGCCGCCAACCCCCAGAGGATCCATATTCTGACCTTATTGTTCTTCTTACTGTCCTTCACTTTTCGCATCCCCTTTCAAACTTAATAGCCACATCATGATTTCCTCGATCACGGATGAGTTCAACTCGTAATAAATGTATTTTCCCCTGCGTTTATCCACTACCAGGTTTGATTCCTTTAAAACGGCCAAATGGTGAGATACTGTAGCGTTTGTCATGGAAAACCGGGCAGCGATGTCCCCAGCCGTCATGCTTCCGTTTCTTAAAAGCATCAGGATCTCTCTCCGGGTCCCATCCGATAAAGCCCTAAAGGTTTCATGGTATCCCATACAGTCCTCCAATACATTTAGACGTCTATCTAAATGTAGAATATCATTTTTCACCCGTTATGTCAATGCACATTTAGATAAATATCTAAATATAAAATAATAGAAGGGCACACCTTGACGAACAAGGAATTTGCATAATTTCCCATAACCTGCCTGGATGAGGTGAGAGATACCCGGGCAAAGACGGTTATGGGGATCTGGCTGCTCAAAAACATTTGAGAGCGCAGCAGCCTGTGAACCGGGTTGCTGGCAAAAAAACATTACCGCCGCCGGCAGTAATGGTATGCCCCGCCATTTCCCCCTTTGGCGTTTCACTGCCTGCTCCGGATGGTCCGGGAACCGAAAAAGCAGTCCATTGAGGTCTATGGGGTTCTTTAAAAAATTTCTTCACAGTGTTCAATATACGGGAATGAGCCCGGGATTTTCCCCGGTAATGCTGCGGCCTCCCTGGGGAGTAACCAGGAAGGTATTCTCTATACCTACCATGCCAGTGCCTTCAATCCCTTTCTTGGGCTCAAGGGCGAAGGCCATTCCCTCCTGAAGGGGGTCAAAAAAGCCTTCGGCAATAACAGGCCATTCATCCACCTGCAAACCGATTCCATGGCCAAGGAACTTCACCCTTCGGCTTCCAAAGCCCATGAAGTTATCCGCAAACCCGGCGTCAAGCCGGCTCATTATGGAATTGTATATTTGGGATGGAACCGCACCGAGTTTTAGCATGGAAGCCATTTCATCCTGTATGTCCACACATTTTAAATGCGCATCTATCGCTTGACGGGGAAGGGGTTGACCAAACATGTAGGTCATGGTTTTATCGGTGTGATAGCCGTCTACTCCACATCCGATATCAATAAAAACCAGATCCCCCTTTTTGAGCTTGCGCTCACGGCTTCCCAACACCGGCACTGCCGGACTCATGCCGTAATTGCCTCCCGGCCCGTTAAAATATGTGGGATAAATGGAATTTTCGCCAAAGGAAACGTAGCCCAGCACCATTTCAGTGTCAAACATTCCAAAGCGGGCCACCCCATGGTGTCCTTCCCGTATCATAAGGGAAAACAGCTCGGCGGCAAGCTCCGCTTCGCTCATGCCCTCCCTGAGCATTCCAGGCACACGGTCTTCCAGTACACGCCGGTGGATATCCCCGGATTGCTCCATCAAAGATAATTCATAGGGGCTTTTTACGGCTCTTACCGCAGCAATCTGCGCATCCGCCGGCTTGACCTCCTCAAAAGGGAAATACTTTTGAAACCGCCGGTACAGCGCCAGAGGCACTACTTCGGTTTCCATATGGACGGTGCCGAAAATTTTCCCCATGGACTCTGCGGCATCGCGAAAGCTGTTCATGGGTTTTATCCTGGGAAACAGCGATTCTTCCAAAGCCCGTTCACAGCTCCGGCGCACCCAGTAAACCGCTTCGTCATCCCTGGGGACCACCAGCATGCCCTCCTGCATGGTTCCTGTAAAGTAATACTGGTTTATTTTACTGAAAATAACGGCTGTTTTCCAGTCCCGGTCAGACTCCGTCATCTTGGCCCTAAAGCGGCTCATCCGTTTTTCCAGTTCGATAAAAGGTACTTGTCTTCTCATGGTATTGGTATGATTTACAGTTTATGCCCGACAAATAATTGTGGATAATACCTACTGGGTTTGAAGCTTTTCCGGTAAATATTATCCCCTGTGACGGGCCCTAAACCGTGTGGCTCCTGTCTTATTATGCCGTACGAATAAAAAATAAAACAATCTGCCTCCCTGTTTTAACCTGCTTTTGACAGCATCGCTTTTACGCATTCCCTGATGGTATTTACCTTGTATGGTCCTTCCATACCCGCGTCCCCTATTTGTATTCCGCTTCATCCGGGGTGATCTCGTTGTAGGGCATACAGATTATCTCATTCACCCGGAGCCGTTTAAAATTCTGGGAAGAGGCGGCCTGCATGACCAGGGCCGTATCCGAACCCCGTCCGGTTCCCGCCATTACTACCACTTTCTCCCCACCGGCCAGCAAACCTGCATCCGTAGCCATAAGAGTTATCTCAAAGCATACCTTGATCCCCTGGCAAAAGCACCTTAACAGGTTGGCCATAATTGTGGGAACACTTGTACCGTACAAGTTGTCCGTATGAAAAAGCATGGTTCCGAAATGCACTTCATGTCCGGATTCTTTTAGAGCTTTAACCAGATCCTGGGGGAACAGGTTTTCCTTTCTGTGGAAGTCGAACTGGTGAGGTATTACAATCAATTTAATCCCTCTGCCTTTGAAATAATCCATGGCTTTCCTGGCCGTGGCACCGGTGGTGGAGGCAAGCACCAATTTCTTAATGCCCAGGGTGTCCAATCTTTCCCGGACCAGTTCAAATGTAACATCGGTATTTTCCTGTTTAATGCTTTCAAAATATACCACTTTGCGTTCCATATCATGGTTTCTTCCTTTCATAAAACCTTCGTTCCATTTTCTCCCTCCATTTTACACCACGGCAGCCGCAATTCCAATAGTATTTCCAATGGGAGGATGGGAAGGGATTTTAACTCAGTCGCTGTCCGCAGCTTCCAGCTTTCCACTAGATTTAAAGGCCTTTCTTCCCTTCATTTTTTTTATTCGGCTTTCATAAGAATTTCGGGACTTTGTCAAAATATCTATCCATTCTTTTCTGGAAAAAAGCTTCCCTTTCATGGTAAAATCATTAAGCATTTCTTCATACCGTCCGGGATAATCGGTCCTGATAATATCCAACACGGTTTTTGGGCATTCCGTATCCTTCTTTTTATTTTTTCTCGACAGTTTCTGGCTTGTCAAATCATTCATAAATCCTCTCCAGGTATATCTACTTCGATTTAATTTCAGTCCATATCCTGTCATAGACAGGCAGGGATTCGGCCAAGTCTTCAAAAACCTCAGAGTTCTTCAAATCCTCCTTCTCAGGATAAACGGTCCTGTCCGTCGTCAATTCGGTTGGAAGCTGCTTCCGCACTTCGGTATGCGGTGTGGAATATCCGATGGCTATGGCGTTTTTTAGGGCCACATCCGTACGGCACATGTAATTGATAAATGTCTCGGCCTCTTTCGGATGTTTTCCCGCTTTCGGGATCACCATGGCATCAAACCAGACATTGCTGCCTTCTTTGGGGATTACATATTCCAGGTCTTTGTTTTCACGTTTCATAAATACGGCGTCACCGGACCACACAACGGCCAGTGCGGCTTCATTTCCGATCATTTTATCCTTCACCTCGTCGCCGACATAGGCCAGCACCAAAGGTTTCTGCTGGATAAGCATTTTTTCCGCCTCTTCCAGCTCCTTGGGCTCTTTGCTGTTCAAGGAATATCCGAGCATCTTGAGGGTAATGCCGATGGAGTCCCGCTGGCTGTCCAGCATGAGTATCTGCTTGCTGTATTTTTTATCCCACAGGACCTTCCAGCTGTCTACAGGACCCTCCACCATCTTTTTATTGTAAATGATACCCACGGTGCCCCACATATAAGGTATGGAATACTCGTTTTTCGGATCATAGGCCAGGTTTTTAAAACGTTCATCGATATACTTGTAATTGGGAACATTATTCATATCGATTTTTTGGAGCATTCCCTCATCAATCATTCTTTTTATCATGTAGTCGGAAGGGATCACAACGTCATAATCGCTTCCTCCGGCCTTTAGTTTTGCATACATGTCCTCATTTGTTGCAAATTCATCATAGATCACCTTGATTTTATACTCTTTTTCAAAATCATCTATAACCGATTTATCTATGTAGTCCCCCCAGTTATAGACCTTTAGTGTCTTTTGCGTTTCGCCGCCGCAGCCTGCAGACACGCCGGCAAATGCCGTTAAAAGCACTAAAAGCAAAACACTCCTCAATAATCTTCTCAATTTACACTCGCCTTCCTTTCTACATCTCTGGACATCCTATTGTTTATAATTACAAGCAGTAAAAGAATGCTTATAAACATCAGTGTGAGCAAGGCATTGATTTTCGGGTTGATTCCCCGCCTTGCCATGGAATATATGGTTATTGCAAGATTGGATACTCCGGCTCCTGTTGTAAAAAAGCTGACGACAAAATCATCAATGGACATGGTAAAGGACAGCAGGAAGCCGGTTAAAACCCCCGACATGATCTGGGGCAGTATTACCTTTCTATAGGCATAAATACGGCTTGCTCCCAAATCCATGGCCGCGTCGAATATCTGGCTGTCCAGCTGTTTTAATTTGGGCATTACCGAAAGTATGACAAAGGGAAGGTTAAAAGTGATGTGGGATAAAAGCATGGAAAAAAACCCAAGGGGGATCTTAATAAAAATAAAAAGAAGCATAAGGGATATGCCTGTAACGATATCCGGGTTTAAAATGGGAAGATAGGTAATATTCATGCAAATTGACTTCGGAACCATTTTCATATTGTGTATGCCGATAGCAGCCGCTGTTCCCATAACCGTTGCGGCAAGGGAGGAAATTACGGCTATTACAAGGGTATAATACAGGGATGTCATAATCTGCCTGTCCCTAAACAGCTCCACATACCAGTTCAAGGTAAAGCCATCCCAACTGGCCCTGGATTTTGAGCTGTTGAAGGAAAACACGATGAGCACAAGTATAGGAGCATATAAAAAGAAAAAAATGAGGAAGGTATACAACTTTTTTACCGCATATTTCACCATAGCCCGCCATCTTCGCTTTCTTTCTCATATTTTGACATGATTCCCATACTCAATAAAATCACAACCATCAAAACAAAGGAAAGGGATGAACCGAATCCCCAGTCTCTCGTTGTAAGGAACTGCTGTTCAATTAAGTTTCCGATCAATGTGTACTGTCCTCCTCCTAAAAGCCTGGAAATAACAAAAGTCGTCACTGCCGGCATAAACACCATGGCAATGCCGGACATAACCCCCGGCAAGCTCTTGGGAAATATAATGCGTTTAAACGTAATGTAGGGAGTTCCTCCTAAATCCTCCGCCGCTTCAATGACCGACTTATCAATTTTGCTCAAAACCGAATAGATGGGGAGCACCATAAAGGGCAGAAAATTATAAACCATTCCGAGCATTACGGCATTTTCGGTATATAGGATATTAAGCGCCGGCAGACCTATGGAAGTAAGGATAGATGCAATCAATCCTTTCTTTTCAAGCAAAGTCATCCATGCATAGGTCCTTGCCAGGAAATTCATCCACATGGGTATGACAAACAGTACTACCAGGATGCTCTTCCTGGACAGTTGCCTTTCAGCGAGGATCATGGCCATAGGATACCCCAGGATCAGGCATATGAGGGTGCTGATCACGGCCAGCTTGACAGACCGCAAAAGGACAATAAGGTACAAGGGCTCAAACACCCTTTGTAAATGTGCAAAAGTAAAATGTAACCCACTGTCGTCCTTTACAATAAAACTATAGTAAAAAATAAGGCCAAGGGGGATAATGGTAAAAATCACCATCCACACAACATAGGGGTAAGCAATCCAGTTCTTTCTCACTTATCGCTCACCTTCTTCATTATATGTATGTCGTTGGGAAGAATCCTTAAGCCGATTACAGAACCTACAGGCCGCATTTCGGTGCTGTGTACCATCCATATGATCTCACTGCTTTGAACCATCATTTCATAGTGAACCCCTTTGAATACAACAGATTTTACCTGTCCCTTGATCATTCCTTCGTCCATATCCACCAGCTTGATATCCTCCGGGCGAATGACCACGTCAACCCTCTCATTGCGTATAAAGCCCTTGTCCACGCACTCGAATATATGTCCGGAAAATTCTATACGGCAGTCTTCATGCATAATGCCGTCCACAATGTTGCTTTCGCCGATGAAGTCCGCCACAAATGCATTTTTCGGCTCGTTATAAACGTCTGTCGGCGTGCCGATCTGCTGGATAGCCCCGTTTTTCATGACAACGATGGTATCCGACATGGTAAGGGCCTCTTCCTGGTCATGGGTTACATATACGAAAGTGATGCCCAACCTTTTTTGAATGTTTTTCAGCTCGATCTGCATGTCCTTTCGCAGCTTCAAGTCCAACGCACCCAGGGGTTCGTCCAGAAGGAGAACCTCAGGTTCATTTACCAAAGCCCTTGCTATGGCCACCCGCTGCTGCTGTCCTCCACTTAAGGATTCCACCGATCTTTTTTCTATGCCCGGCAGGTTCACCAGCTCCAGCATCTCAGAGACCTTTTTTTCAATGGCTTTCTTTTCCATTTTTTTTATTTTTAAACCGAAAGCAATGTTTTCAAAAACGTTCATGTGATCAAACAGGGCGTATCTTTGGAATACTGTATTCACTTTTCTTTTGAAGGGGGGAAGGTTAGTAATATTTGTTCCTTCAAAAATGACCTCGCCTTCCGAGGGACGTTCAAACCCGCCTATAATTCTGAGGGTCGTTGTCTTTCCGCATCCGCTTGGGCCCAGCAATGTTAAGAACTCATTGCGCAGGATATATAGATTTATATTATTCAGTACTTTAATTCCGTCATAGACTTTGGATATGTCAACCAACCTGATGATCTCTTCCGACATTTAACAGCCCCCATAAAGTATTTCTTATAAGCTGGTTCTCTTATCCCATCATGGATACAGCTAAAAATTTTTGTCATATAAACTGTAATTTATTATGAAGTCAATGTATTTTTAACATATTGCTATAGCAATGTCAATATAAACATAGAAGAAAAACAGCCGCGTTCCGAATTTTACCCGGATATCGGTTTTCCCATGTTTTGATCCTTTGAATGCACAACAACACCCTGGGGGATATCCCCACAGGGTGTCGGAATCAATCTGGCGGCG
>JANLFN010000057.1 GCA_024655885.1 Eubacteriales bacterium
ATCAAGCAATGATTGACTTGTCTATCTATGACAGGAGAAATGGAACCAACCTTGCTTATACTCTTTATATTTATCTTAAAAACATGCAAAACCAACTGGAGACATCAAACGAATTAAAGATACATCGCAGTACTCTGGTACGGCATATCAACCTGATAAAGAAAATCACGAATATAGACTTAAGTGACGAAAATTTGAGCTTTCACCTGTGTCTGACATATAAAATATTAGAATATATCGGCTACACAAATACCAAAAGTTGCATTCTTCCTAAAAAACACTAAGATGAAACAAGTAGCTTCCACCTCTTAGCAGGAAATGGAACCAACGGATAAGCCGGTATCTGATTCCCAAATATCCGCTTATCCGTCCTATTCTAGGCACCGGCCTGATTATCCATAACCGGATTTTTTCTTGACCTGATGGTCAGAATAATTGAAAGCACTCCGCATACCGCACAGGTTATTCCTATATAGAGAAATGTGGGCGCTATTGTATCTACTCCCAGCAAAGCCTTGTAGAAGTCCCTGACATAGGCTGAGAAAAATCCCCCCAGACTTAAGCCCGCACCTAAAATTCCCATGGCTAGTGACGTTACGTTTTCTGGTACGATCATGGAAGTATACATATAATAATAGGAGACAGAGAAGCCATATGCTAAACCGCCTAAGAGGCACATCGCTCCAATAATCCATGCATTGGACGGGTATGCCATAACTACATAAGCTAAAGCCGTAAGGAGGAAGATGATAATAGGCATGCCCCTTTTAATCCGCATGTAAACCTTTGAAAATACCAGGCCTCCTAAAAACATACCCACTGATCCTGCCATGGACAGGATTCCCGTAGTGGAAGCATCTCCCAGCTTGGTTTCTTCCACGTAGATCCCCACGAAGTACATAATGATGCTGTATAAGATGTTAAAAACCAGATAGGCCATTGCCACAGGAAGAAATTTTGCCCAGGGCACGCGTCCTTTTTCCGGAGATGTTGCCGATGCTTTTTTACCTTCGGGAGGCGTTTTAGGAATAAAAGCAATTATCATAAGAAAAATAGGGATGGATGTCAGATAAATATAGTAGGAATGATGCCAGTCTCCAACCGCCAGATAACCGGATACCAAGGACATAAGGGCCCCTAACACCGTTGTCGCACTGTTGTATATGCCCATCATGGAGCTGCGCTCTTCTTCCTCCATGAAAACCTCCGCAATAAGCCCCATGGCTACTGTGGGTACAAATCCATAAGTAAATCCTACCAGCATCCTCATGGTCAGGATATAATGGATGTTGTTAATTAAAGCGCCGCCACAGGCCGCAATGATAAAAAGCACATAGGCGCCTGTCAGCAAATACTTTTTGCTGATGTACTGTGTAAGGTACCCGCATAATATTGATCCGATAACAGAAGCAAGCAAGGGATAGACTAAAAACATATCCAATTGAACCTTGCTTGCCTCCGGAAAGGACCCCATGAAACCTCCTATTGCAGGAATGATCACCATATCTCCCATGACAGCAAAGCCTACCAGCATGAAGGTGATTTTTAGCAATAACTTGTTTTTCATTTACACAACCTCCTTTAAAATACTTACGAAACAGCAGGTTTATTTGCCCGATGCCGCAGCGATCATGGCTTTTACGTTCTCAAGCTTCGCATTTGCAGGAGTAGAGCACCCAACGCCCATAACAAACCCATTTCCCATATCCCTTATGAGCCTGTTCGCATAGGCATAAACCTCATCCGGGGTGCCGATAACCAGCAACGCGGGTTGAACATCTCCCCGGATGCACATCATATCTCCCAGGACTTCTTTTACCTTGTAAATATCCGTCAATCCATCCGGACAGAAAAGACAGGTTCTCTTTTTCAACTCCCTGAAATAAGGAAGTCCCAGCTCGTAGTTTCCGTCCATATGCCATTGAACGGCAACACCGGCTTCGGTGACCAAATCCGCCACGCCTTTATAATATTTCCACACGATTCTTTCCCATATCTTTGGCGGATAGAGTTCGCAGTTGCCCCGGCCCGCGCCGCAAAATACCGTGACGGCATCACCGGCTTGCAGCTGCTGTTTTAAGAAGCTGATATTATATTCGTGAATGACATCCAAAACAGCGTAAACCTTATCAGGCATACGGTACAGGTCCCTCATAAATTTCGGGATTGTCCGTCCGCCGGTGAGAAAATCCACCTCGCCGTTTGCCATAATGGTGGATGAATTAACATACCCTGCCTCCGCATACCTTTGGGGACCTTCCGCCATTTTAGCCAGTTGTTCGTGAAATTCGTGCATATCGATTTCCAGCCTGGTTACCATGAAGTCGTCATAAAAGGCTTCAAATCCCTTATCCAGGATGGTGTCGTAATCCTCCACCGTCATCCTCTCGGTTTCGTCCACCTGCCACAGGGAATCTTCCGGCAGCTGCCTTCCCGGAATCTTGACCTTTGCCAGGTTGCCCGTTCCAAGGATTGGGGCATACATCGCGCCTATATCCATCACGTCGATATCCCCCAGCATATTGATACAGTTGATGATCGTCGTGATGCTGAGCTCGGCGTTTACGGCAAATTCAGAAAGCTTGACCCCCATTTGTCTGGCGCAGAAGGCTTCTGCGTTAAACTGCATGGGCGTTTTATCCGGCTTTTCCAGTGCGATGGCCTTTTTGAA
>JANLFN010000058.1 GCA_024655885.1 Eubacteriales bacterium
CTATTTCACCAGGTACAGAGAAAGTGACGGCACCAGCATCAAAAGAAGCAGGTGGAAAAAATCCGCTACCAAAAACGGCGCGATTCCAGTGAATACCGTTTTCAACGGTACACCCGCTATTTTATTGAAAACAAAGCAATTAAGGCCAAACGGCGGAGTGATTATCCCGACCTCCAACAATCTCACCATGATCACTCCAAACCAGATGGGGTCAAACCCAGCCCCAATAACTATCGGATAGACAATAGGCAAGGTGAGAATCATCGCGGCGTAAACATCCAAAAAACAACCAGTGATCAAGTAAAACACGGCAATGCTAAGCATGAGTGTCGCCTTTGACAAATGAAGATCGACAATATATGCGCTGATCACGGCGGGCAGCCGGCTTACAGCCAGATAGCGCATAAAAATATACGCACCCGCCATCATCAGCATAATCATGGCCGTATTCTGAACTGTTTGCCCTACGGATTCTACCAAATTATTCCATGTCAACCTGCGGCCCATAAAACTCAACACAATGGCCCCGAAAGCGCCCACGGCCGCCGCCTCATTGGGGGTAAAAACGCCGGTATAGATTCCTCCCAAAATTACAATGACAAGAATCACAACCGGCCAGGTGTTCTTTGCCGCGCTGAGCTTCTGCCCTAAAGTAGCTTCTACTTTCGGCGCAGTTGGTCCCCAATCCGGTTTGATCACGCAAATTACGAAAATTGTTACCATGTAAAAAACGACCTGCAAAATGCCCGGGATAATGCCGGCTATAAACAGCTTGCCAATAGAATTCTCCGTAAGCAAACCATAAATGATGAAACCTATGCTGGGAGGGATCAGAATGCCGATGGTACCTCCCGCAGCAATGCAGCCGCTGGCTAACCGGCTGTCATATTTCTCCTTCACCATCTCGGGGTAAGCAACGGTTCCCAAAGTGGCAACCGACGCAGTGCTGCTGCCGGAAATCGCTGCAAAAACGCCACTGACAGCCACCGAAGCGATCGCCAGCCCTCCCCGCACTTGCCCCACCCACATTCTGGCAGCCCGGTATAAATCCTCGCCAAGGCCTGTATTGGAGACAATGGTGCCCATAAATATAAACAGCGGAATAGTGATATATGAATAGTCCGATATCGCGCTAATCGGTTCCGTACCAACCACGGTAAGCGCCTTCCCCAGGCCATCCATGTATACCAAACCCAAAAAGCCGACCAGGGCCATGGACATGCTGACCCATACCCTGGAAAATATCAGTACGAGCAACAGGACAATGCTTATCAGCCCCAGCATCTGTGAACTCATTTTTTAGCCTCCCCGAACACGGACTTAAAAAAGAGCATTGCTACAGTCAAGAACAGCAAGACATAACTTATCGCCGCGACCAAATAAAATGGGTAGGAAGGTATATGCCGGAGCGTGCTGGCAATGTGGAGCTCCCGTTCCACCATGGCCTGGGCCGCGGCCTGGAAGGCGATCAGCAAGCTTACCCCCATTACAAAAAGGTAGTTGATTTGTTTTAAAACCTTTTGAACGCGCGGGGGAAATCTGTTCGTCAATACCTCTACCTCAATATGCTTTTCATTCAAGGCGCACCAGCCAAGTCCCATCGTAGCCAAACATACCATCATGTAGATGACGATCTCCGCGCAGCCTACAATAGGCTGCGCAAACAACGCCCTCCCCGCCACGTCAACTACAATAATCAGCATTGCGGCAATCAAGACTGCCCCGGCCGCCTTGCCATACCATTCGATAATCAGCCTGGCCGTTTTTTCTCCTGGCAGCAGCTTCTCGTTGTCCGCGGTTTTCATTGCCCGTTTACCTTCCTCCCATATTTCTTTCGTATTTACGCTTTGACCCGGCGGATTATTTCTTTATATCCTGATATCACAACCTGCAAATCTATTTCGACTGCTACACCGTCAAAACCTTGCCGGAAGTAATCTTTTGCCTTTTCCGCGGTAGGGGCGTATATAAAGCAGAATTTGCGCGTTGCCTGGCAAGCTTTGAGGACCCGCTCAAAAGCGGACGCAACCGCCGGATCGGAAAACTGCGCGGGCTTGCCCAAAGCTATGGACAGGTCAAACGGCCCGATAAACACCCCGTCAATTCCGTCCATTTGCAATATTTCTTCGATTGATTCCAAAAATTCGACACTCTCGCACATTGGAATGATCATTGTTTGTTCATTGTGGTGAGCAAAATGAGCCATTATGTCGTCTGCATACTCCCCGTGCCCGAAATCTGCCGCCCTCCCCATGGCCGCCCCTCTGGCACCTATGGGAATGTATTTTCCATACTCTACCAGTTTTTTGGCGTCATCTATCCCGGGGACAGCCGGCACAATGATCCCCTGCGCCCCAATGTCCAGGACTTTTAGCACCGACGACCGCGATATGTCTTTAATTCGCACCAGCGGAGTTATATTCCGCAGTTCGGCAGCTCGAATCAGGCCCAGGGCCGTTTCCACACCGATTGGCCCGTGTTCCTTGTCAATTATGACAAAATCCAGCCCGGACACGGCAATTGCTTCCATTACCGCTTCACTGCCGCTTTGAAAAAATGTTCCCAACACTTTTTTGCCGTTTAATAGCTTCTCTCTCATCAAGTTTCTCATAAATATCCATCCTTT
>JANLFN010000027.1 GCA_024655885.1 Eubacteriales bacterium
ATGGTTGCTTCTGTATTTTGTGCCAGAACCATTGTTTGGGCGCCTGTGCCACAGCCTAAATCGGCAATTTTGGTTTTGTTTGAAAGATTATCGATAAACCCTAATGCCTTGATGGTTTGTTCGGGGCTGCCGGGGCCCTGCCGTTCAAGCTCTACGAAAAATTCATTGATGAGGGCAAAATCAATTTCGTGGATTGTTATTTTTTCCATTATCATACTCCTCCTTTATATTTAAAATAATGACTACTGGATAATTGCATACACATTATCAATTGTTTGGCTGTTATTATTTAAGTAAATTATATATAAGGTTTTTTAGAAGAACAACCGAAAACACTTTTCAGAAACAAAAAAGCACCATGCAGCTTTCACTCCATGGCGCACTTTATCATTTGTTTTCCGCTTTTATTTTTGCAATAATTTTCTGTATGCTTTTAGGTGATAAATAATAAACCTCCGAAAGAGATGTAATAGATACACCAGATTTGTATTTTTTGTATATCTCCATATTTCTAGCGGCAATTTCCTCTTTGCTCTTGGTCATTTCACCCCAAGCTTTTCTATTGACTTCTTTTCTTGGAATATAAATGTATTCACCATCAACATAGTTTTGAATTTTATCTATTAATTCTTCTGGCAATACATCAATCGCTCTAATATAGCTCATTATGCTCCTCCTAATTCGATTTTTTAGGAATGAGCAAAGGCTATACATATATCAAATCTCAAGTTTTCGATGCTATGCGATAGCCTTTACTACGCATAACGAACCGACTCCATTTTAATCAAACAATTCTTCCTCCCTTTTACAAAAATAATATAATACAATCAATCTTACCTGTTATTTTTATTTTTTGCACGCCTTATAGCCTGTTTCATTTCCCCCTTGCTTCCGAACATTCTTCTAATTTTTTCTTGTTCCAACTGACGGGAGCTAAGCCCCTCGTATGCTATTTCCTTTTGCAGCTTCATATAATTCTCAAAGCGTTTTTCCGACAGTTCACCTGCTTCAATTGCTCTTCTTATTGCGCAGCCCGGTTCCGCGACATGGGAACAATCTTTGTATTTGCAATGTGTAGCCAATTCCTCTATATCTTCAAATGCCTTTGGAAGATTACCAGCATAAAGGTGTAATTCCCGCATACCGGGCGTATCAATTACTATGCCTCCGTTCGGCAGGAGAAGAAGCTGGCGGTGTGTCGTGGCATGTCGCCCCCTGTCGTCATCTTTGCGAATTTCCTTTGTAACAAGGATATCCCTCCCCATAAGGCGGTTAATCAAAGTAGACTTGCCAACTCCTGAAGAACCGATGAAAGCAATAGTTTTACCTTCGGAAATATAGGAGTTAACGCTTTGATATCCATTTTCCTCCATGCAGGAACATACAATCACGTCTGTTCCTACGCTTACTGATGCAATTTCAATAAGCCTTTGTTGTAAATCATCGCACAAATCCGCTTTTGTTAGGACAATAACAGGCGTTGCCATACTATCCCATGCAATCGACAAATACCGTTCCAACCGCCGCAAATTAAAATCAGCATTTAATGACATACAAATAAAAATCACATCAATGTTTGCCGCCACAATTTGCGTTGTATGAGATGTGCCTGCCGCTTTTCGTACAAAAGCACTTTTTCGTTTGAGTATATGGTGAATAATTGCATTCCCGGCATTCCCATCCGGCCTATCAATCATCACCCAATCGCCGACAGCCGGAAAACTCATGCTATCATCTGCATTATAAGCCAG
Source organism: Eubacteriales bacterium (assembly GCA_024655885.1). GTDB lineage: Bacteria > Bacillota > Clostridia > Acetivibrionales > JANLFN01 > JANLFN01. Next base: position 1,752 of record JANLFN010000027.1, read on the forward strand.
TTTTCCGGAAACGCTTGCTTGAAGTTCTCCCTGTTCGCTAATTACTTTATACAAACAATGATTTTGCTCAGAAACCCTTGCCAAGAACATACCTTCATAGCAAGCAGCTTCCTGCTCAAATCTATCACTTAATCCGTATCTTCTTAAATTAATATAATTCATTTTTTCCTCCAAAACGTGTTTATAAAATATCTTTTGGAAGGTTTTCAGATTAATTTTCTATACTAACCTCCCTTATCAATACAATTTCTACCGACTCTTTGCGTAACATGAACCATTTCTCCTTTCATGATTACCCAAGTTGTAATATAAAATTCGATGTGCCTTTTTAGATGCTGTGAAAAGGCCAGCTATCTTGAACGCAAGTCGATATCCTAACCCTAACTTATTAATCTCCTTAGCCAGCGTAAAAAACCACTCTTCCTTTAAACTTATACCTTCTGCCCATTCTTCAATTGCTTTGGCATCATCGATTCCCCAATTAATGGTAGCCCCAGTTTTGTTAAGTGATGGATGTTTTTGGGCATTCTTCGCCGTCAAAGTACTAAATGCATCAAATACGAGATCGCATCCTGGAAAAGCTTCCTTTAATTTGAGGATCAAGGCCTTTACTTCTTCCTCTTTCAGGTACATGAACAACCCCTCCGCAATTACCATTACGGGGCGATCTTTTGATAAAATTTCGTCTATCCAACTAAAGTCGGTAACGAAAGAAGGAATCAAGTGATACGTATCTGTTTCCTTATAGAACTTTCGCCTAAGGTCTATAACGCCAGGCATATCTAAATCATACCACTCCGCTTCGCCTTTATCGACCCTGATGCAACGGCTATCAAGACCACATCCTAAATGAATAACAATACTCCTTGGATAACAGGATAAAAATTCCCGTGTATAGTCATCTAACTTCTTCGCTCTTAAGCAAAGTAGTAAGGTTGTTTTTCTATGGATTTTTAGTTTAGTGAAGTCATATTCTATATGCTCCAAAATCTCTTGTGCCTTTCTATCGACAAGAATAGGATTAGGTTGCTGGCTTTCGATAGCTTTAGAGTAAAGAGGAATCAACAGCGTTTCCTGCGAACTCATGAATATGGTGCTTTTCTTCAAAGATAAGTTTGACAAACCTCTTCTGTATCAATGGGTCAAATCCATTCGTGGTCTAATCCAAAGTATGGTTCGCCAGATCATCCATGATAGTGGCAATAATGGCGCGCTTTTGCGTCATACCCTTGGCCATCTTCCATATGGACATGTTTGTGACGATTTCAAAACGCTCAGCCTGTTTTTTGCCGTGCAGTATCCTTTGCTGCGCGCATGTCAGAAAGGAGTCGCAAGAACCCGTTCCCCCTCATGCCGCTTAATTAGACAATTCCTCTGGGTATTTAGCCCAGATTCCTTTGAATATCCACCAGTTCCAGCAGTTAAGTCCGTATACCGAGCATGAGCCTTGATTTGCTTTCCTAAAGCCAAGCAAAATGCAGATGGCCATTGTTTTCCCCACCCCGTTGGTGCCTAATTTCCCAAACTCTTCCTCCTCTTTGATTGTAAAAAACAGGCCGAATATGCCTTTCCCACTTCCGTATCGCATCGTTAATCCAAATGCGGCTATTATATGAATAACCTCTCCCACAAACAATGAACCGATATGCGTTTCAAGTTCATTATATTCCTCTTTTTCTCTCGAGTCAACAGAAATGAACTTATATTTTACTTTGGTTCATTTTTTGTTATACTGAATGAGAAGGGCAGGTGCATGTATGAACGGATATAAGAAAAAGGCGCAAGAAAAACGGGATTCCATTATAAAGGCGGCACAGAAGCTATTTGCTGAAAAAGGAATTACAGCAGTAAGCATTACCGATATTGCGGCTCATGCAAACGTATCCCGCGTTACGTTGTTCAAATACTTTGGGAATAAAGAGGAACTGGCAAAAGAAGCAATGCTTTCATGGATTGAATTTATTATGATGGAATATGAAACCATCCTATCCAGCGACTTGCCTTTTCATCAAAAACTGCTCAGACTTTTGAGTTTAAAGCTTACGGGAAGGGAAAAGATTGGGGAGCAGTTCATCCACACTACGGCATGGGATGACCCGGAGCTTCTTAGGATTATTAAGGAAATGACCACTGCTCGTGCTCTGCCGAAAATAATTAAGTTAATTGACGAAGGCAAGCAGGCAGGCGACATAGATTCCTCCCTCGACAACGAAGCAATCCTGGCCTATTTTTCAGCCTTTGGACCCATTGTAAGAAACCCCGAATACATCAAAAAGGGAAAAGCGTTTCAAACCAGCATTTTCAATCTTTTTATGGGTGGACTGATTAAAAACTGGTATAACATTGTGGATAAGGATACGAAACCCGAATAAAATTTTCTTTTTGAGTTGTTATATGCGAAACTGGGTTTGCACATATACAAGACTGCCGCCGGAGTTAGCACAATAATCGCAAGCACTACATTTATGCTGACGCGTAATCCCAGAAAAAATGCCACAGCAAAGCACACGGCAACCTGCAATATTGCCATCGGACCGCTGGCTAAAAAGGCCCGCAAGTCAACGCCAGAACCAGGATGAAATTATCAAGGAACAGATTGTGAATATCTACAACAAGAGCCGTAAAACGTATGGCAGCCCCCGTATCCATAAGCAACTGAAGAGAGGGGGTATCCACTGCGGCAAAAAGAGGGTCGAACGGCTGATGCGAGAAGCGGGGATCCAGGCCATCCAAAAACGCAAATTCAAGGTGACCACCGACTCCAGACACAACCTGCCGGTGGCCGAAAGCATCTTAAACAGGGAGTTTACTGCTAATAACCCCAATAAGAGATGGGTAACTGATATCACGTATATCAGCACAGATGAAGGTTGGCTGTACCTAGCGGCGGTTATGGATCTTTATTCCAAAAGGATTGTAGGTTATTCGATGCAGAAATACGTCACCCGCGAACTGGTTATCGAAGCTCTACATATGGCCATCACCAACCGCCGCCCCGACCCGGGATTGGTCATCCACTCCGACCGCGTCAGCCAGTATGCGAGCTGCGATTATCAGCGACTACTCCGGCAATATGGTTTTATCTGCTCCATGAGCCGTAAGGGAGATTGTCGGGATGATTCACCTATGGAAAGTTTCTTCAAAACATTGAAGACCGAACTCGTCTACAATCGCCGCTTCAAAAGCCGAGCAACGGAGCGGAGCGAATCCCCGCCGTCAGGCGGGCGCAGCACAGCGCAGTTTGCGGCAGCAAGGGATATACCCCGTTTGAAATCGCGACTTTTCGCGCGCGACCCCACGCCCGTTGCACGAAACATATCCACAGGGGATTTTGACCCCCTATGGTCTGGTGTGTCGTATCTAATCGAACAAAATATTTTTGACTAAATCGCACAAAATGCATATAATATAATTGAACACGGCGCAAGAGAAGGGAGTGAACGACATGCGCGTTTCAGCCACCGAACTTAAGATGAACATGGGCAAGTATATCGAGCGCGCCGCGGTTGAGGACATCATCATTACCCGCAACGGCAAGGATGTTGCGCTCCTTACAAACGTCGAAAACAAAAAGAAAGACGCTATCAAATCCCTGCGCGGCATTTTAAAGGGAGTCGATATTACCCGGGAAGAGATACGCGAGGAAAGGCTGTCAAGGTATAATGAAGATCCTAATTGACACCAACGTCATCATCGACTACCTTGTCGACCGTACGCCTTTCGCGGATCATACCGAACGGGTGCTGGAACTCTGCAGAAGCGGCGAGGTCGAGGGCTTTCTCACCGCCAGCGCCGTCACAGACATCTACTATGTGGTGAGGAAAGCGGCCGGGAGGGAGAAAACGCTGGAAGCCATCAGGACATTGTGTTCCGTTCTGGATGTCGCCGACGTCGGAAAGGCGGACGTCCTCGGCGCGATGGAGCTTGACATAACGGATTACGAGGACGCGCTCGCCGCACAGTGCGCAAAACGCATCAAGGCGGACTGCATCGTCACGCGTAACACCGCCGACTTTGCCGCCTCGCCGGTTCCCGCAAAAGAGCCCGCCGTGTTTCTCGGGCAGTTTGATTGAAAGCGCCGCCACAAGGGGGCTTATGCAAAGCTTCGCATAAGCCCCCTCGTGGTGTTCCTTCGTCGGTGATCATGATTGCCCCGTTTATCATTACTCCAATATCAAACCTAAAGACTATTTTATATTTTAAACTTTATTATTCGTCAGGCAGTTTTAATATACATCCGCCGCCGTCTTCGCCGCTTTCGGCAAGAACCAGGTCGGCGTTGATTTCCGCCAGCGCGACGCTGTAAAACCGCACGCCGTTTTCCGTGTTTTTTGACTGGTCGACGAGTATCGTCCCTTTGTGGATGCTCCCGCCATCGGCGGTTATCTCGAAGCGGAGGATGCATCCGGTGGCGATGTCGCCGCTGTTAAGCGCGTCGCTTTCCAAAGGCGACCAGAAGACGGTTTTATCCGCCGTGTAATCCGCCTCCTTCCCGCAGTCGATGTAATTAAAAGTTTTCGTTTCACCGTTGAGCCAAAGCGTTCCTCTGTCAACCGACACATGCGCATTGCTGAAAGACATATTGATGCGAATCGGAAGGGCGGGGAAGACGGAGCTCCTGGTTGGGATGTACTCCCAGGTGATGCCTGTTTTTGAAATGAAGTCGTGATACAGCGCCATCGCGGCGGCGGTATAGTCGCCATGATACTCTTCCTGCACCCTTGCGGTGTTGAACACGCCCACCCTGCGCCAGATTTCTGATTTTGAGTCCCAGTCGCGGACGGTAACCAAAAGCGGCTGGCCCGCGCTGCCCCACTCAGTCAGCCAACCGTCCTCCATCTTCATTCCCCCCGCGAGAACCACCTTGCCGGCGTCGTCCGGCAGCAGACGGTACTCAAGACGCCACATCTCGACGGCCTTGGTAAGGCTTGCGGTGCCGGTGTTCACAAGGGTCATTGCCGTGATCTTCGCGTCGGTTATGTTGTATCCGAGGCTGTTGTAATACTTTATCTGCTCACGTACATAATCCTCCGCATAATCTCTGACCGGAGCATAGTCTTTAAGCAGCTGGGGAACGTAGGCGGGTAAGTCCCAGCGGATATCGATCGCGTTACCGCTCTGTTTTTTCAAGAAAGTTAATGTATTGCCGATCTGTTCTATATGCGCCTCATCAGCCCATAAAATAAAGTAATAGTATAAGGAACCATTTATTTTAATCGCTTTCGGGTATTTTACAATCAATCCCGCCTGATTACGCATTTCCTCAGGCTGGTCGGCCGAAGGCAAAATGAGTCTTGCCTCCTGTCCGTCGATCGTGCGATTGATGATTTTCGGATCGGAACCATAAGGATTCAACTTGTGAAATGCGTCATTTTTCGTTACTTCATCGATTGACAAACTCTCGCCGTTAATTGCTCCGACCTGGAAAAAGCCATCCTTGCCCTCATATCTTTCAATATAGTTTGGATTTGATTCCCAATGAGACGGATATTTTAAGGAGATTTTATAGTCCTCGGATATATATGTCGCACTTTCAGAAGGATTTGCCACAAAAGCAATCACAGCCGCACAAACAGCCACGACCACAATTATTATGACCCAAAATGCGGGTTTCTTGTAATTGAGTATGTTTTTTATCCTGGTCTTTACATGGTTCTCGCCGAAAGCCAAAGGATTCGCCGCCAAAAGTCCTTTTCTTTTCACCGACAGCGACAGGAGCGAATTGGAATAGCCACCCTTTGCGCTGTCACCCAGCTTATGCAGCACGCTCTCATCGCAGGACATCTCCATGTCCCGGCTCATGAGCGCAAAACACAGCCACATAAGCGGATTGAACCAGTGAAGGATGAGCGCAAGAAAAGCAAGCGGCTTTATCAGATAATCCTTCCTGCGGATATGTGTACGCTCGTGTTCCAGTATGTAGGACAGGGTGGCATCCTCAATGTTTGCAGGCACGTAGATTTTCGGACGGATAAAGCCGCATACGAAGGCTGTTCCGATGGCATCGGTTTCAAAGACATTGCCATTCAAGCGGGTAGCGGTCTGAAGCTTTCCTTTGATTTTGACATAAGAAACAATACTATAAATTAACAGCGCAATAATGCCAAAAATCCAAATAATGCTAAAAACATCTATCCAAATCTGCGTGGGATTCACGCTTGCCGCCGGAATAGCCTGAGGCAGGGAAGCATTCGCCGCACTGTCAATGCTGCCAATGCCGGACTGAATCTCAGGCGTATGCATCAGCCCTATATTCTGCGGTATAAACTCAGATACTCCGATTCCTTGCTTCGCATTCAGGTTTATCAGATTGAAAAAGCTAAAAGCTGAACCAAAAGAAAATGGGCATACAAGACGGAAAAGCACCGGTATCCAAAGAATATAGGAAAAGACCTTCGGCGCTTTTTTAAGCAGCAGGCGGACAAAAATAACGCCGATAGCCACATATGATGCAGTAATGCTCATGTTCACAATAGTTATAAATAAATCTTGCAGCAAGCTCATTTCACCGCCTCCTCTATAATCCGCTTCAGTTCCTCGGCCTCCTGTTCGGAAAGCTTGCGGCCGCTTAAAAAGGCAGTCAGAAATTTCGGCAGCGACCCGTCAAATGTTTTTTCCAGCACGGCTTTGCTTTCATATCTCTGCACATCTTCACGCTTAACCAATGAAGTAACGGTCGCACCCCGGTTTTGCAGGATACCGCGCTCGCAAAGCTTTTTTAATACGGTGTAGGTTGTTGACTTCTTCCAGCCGAGTTTATCAGCGCATAACTTTACAAGCTCAGTGGAATTGATCGGTTCGTTGTCCCAGATAATGCTGACAAATTTATATTCCGCATCAAACAGCTTGTATTTTTCCATATAGTTGCCTCCTTGGGTTTATTTTAATAGACCTAATTAAAGTCTATCGTGTTCGACCCAATATGTCAATAGCAAAATATGAATTAAATTGCATTTTTGCAGATCATATTGATTTTGTTAAAGCATAAAAAGATTCAAGTTATGGGCATGTTCCCGTAAACACATGAAATTCTTTCAACCGTCGTCTTTTCCGTCTACACAACCCCGCCAGCCAAACGCCGCCCCGAAAGGCGCTCGATTTGCCATTAAAATTGTCTTTATATTTTATATATGGATAGGTTATAGCCAATGAAAAGAGCCGCAGATTTGGAGTTGAAAAATAATGATAACTGCGCAAGGGCGCGCCCGTCTCGTGATCCGTTCCTTGAGCCATCATGAAGGTCTGCTTATTGCATATTTACCTGAATTCATAATCGGCCGGAATCCAATAATATTGCTTGACAGAAATGGGTTACTGCAGTAAACTTTTTGGGAGGGTACTATGAACGAACTTGCGGGAAAAATACAGGATTCTTTGATTACGATCCTCTCCCTTTCTGCGTCAGGTTCCGTGCTGGGTATGCTCCTGCTGGCGGGAAAACCTTTACTGAAAAACAGGGTATCAAAAGCCTTCACCTATTATATCTGGCTATTGGGACTACTGCGTCTTGTTGCGCCTATTGCCGCGCCAGTTAACATCATGGGCTCCTTATTCAGCCTGAAACAGCAGTGGCCTAACAGCGCGGCAGCCGAACAGAACGGTGTTACAATAGGTGATGTAACCGTATCGAAAAATGAACAACCGCCGACTGTTGCTTCAAATACGCAAATTGTACCGCCTGAACGACAAAACAACGAAACTGCACATGTTCAAGCGGATTCGGATACGGAAAAATCTTTAAGTATTTGGAATTTTATTAAGAATAATTTATTTGGAATATGGCTGGCAGGATTTCTTATCAGCCTGGGGTGGTTTATTGCGGCATATATATGTTTTTCATGGCGCATACGGCGTTCCTGCGTAACGCCGTACCGTGATGACCTTGCGGTGTTTGAGCGGATATGTGCAAAAAAGGGGGTGCGCATGGCCTGCAGCAGTTATATTGCCACTCCGATGTTAATAGGCGTCATGTGCCCTGTAATCGTCCATCGACGGGCATCCTCGCCACAACGCTGCGAGGATAAAAAAGATCTGAAAGAAAGGCTGATAAACATTATGCAATATAAAAGAAAATCCACATCATCGGCCGTATTGGCGATTGTTTTGGCGCTTCTGCTGGCGGGCTGCGCCACTACGCTTGGAGTCGCTAACAGCTCAAGCAGCGACGTTACTCCTTCAAACGGCATTGCGGCGGATGGCACTGCATATTCCAGGAAAATGGATGGAACAATCATCAACTGGCGTGATACGGGCTGCTCTTACTCCCTGGATGCGCAGGGGAATGTGCTGCTCTCTTATAATAATGGAACGAATACGGGCAAAGCACCGCTGACCCTGCAGCCGGGCGGGAGCATAAGCGCCGATACTGTCGGCTTTTACATTTCAAGCGAAAAGACTGCTATTGTGTATGGCGACGCGGCTGGAACGGTAACTGTATTGATAAGCGACGACATGGGAAAAACCTGGAACAACGCAAATATCCCTTTGAATGGTGCAACGGCAAACTGGAATTGCATCGGTTTTACATCCCAAAACGACGGTTGGCTCGTCATATGCAGTTTTGTCGGTATGGGTCAGGAGCAGCATTATATTTACATGACATCTGATGGGGGCAAGACATGGAAGCCTGTCAGCGGAAACGTCAACGACATTTACAGCAGAATGCTGAGCGGCGGCGGGTTTATAAACGATGAAGTCGGTTTTTTATGCTTCCGCTATGAGTCGGACTTTCAGCCCGCAATCTGTGTGACACGAGACGGGGGGCTGACGTGGAGCAAGCTTTCCATCAGTTTGCCAAGGGAATACGGCGGATATAACAAGACTCCGCTTTCGCCGGTTCTTGATGGGACAGACATTGTACTGCCGGTGCTTCTTACCGATGATAACGGAGAAGCCGGAACGATCTATTTGATCAGCGAAGACGGCGGTACGACGTGGCAATGTAAAACAGCGCTATCTGACGAAAACACGTCACCCGCGCCGAGCGAAATATCAACTGAACCTGCCGCGTCGGCAGATCCGGCGGCGCTTAGCGCTATTAAGGCGGTGCTGCAGGGCAATGCCGAGTTTTTTGAAACCGGTATAAAGAAAACATTGAATATCAACCAGCTAAACCAAGCTGTTAGTTCTGACAGCACGGTTACCGCAAAAGCGAAAAAGTTTGCGGTTGTCGATCTGGACAGCGACGGTACGCCGGAGGTGATCCTTTGGCTAATCGTAAACGGGCTTGACTATTCTGCAAGTGAGGTTTTGCGTTATCAAGGCGGAGCGGTTTATGGCTATGTTATGTGGTATCGATCATTCAATTTATTAAAAGCGGATGGAACTTTTTCTTTTTCCAGTAGTGCGATGAACAGCGGAGTCGGCACATTAAGATTCGGTGAAGGAACTTATTCGACTTTTAAGGTAGCCTATCGCGAAGCTAATTACGACATCGATGGCAATCCGATCATTTCATATATTGTCAACAATGAGATCGCCACACAAGAGGAATTTGACGCGGTTTTTAATGAGCAGGATGAGAAGCCGGACGCTATCTGGTATGATTTTACTGATGACAACATAGAAACAGTTTTTCCTGATGCTTAGCGATAGGAGCAAAGATATTACGGATTTTAAGTCGCAGAGGCTTTTTCTCACACTTGATAGTCCCATCCCAGAAGTCTTTTGTCTTGGTTCCGTTGACTGTCACATAGCCAAGCTTGTCAATTTTAATCTAACTGTCACTGTGCCAAACGCCGTCCTAATTAGTACAGTCAAACAAATGATACTGCCTGTTTTCTTCGCCATATAATTTCATTAACAAAATTATTTTCTCCAAAAATCTCATCCATAAGAACTTTTACATAATGACTAACATGCCAATCCAAACGCACATATATGGAAGCCGTTTCGCTCATTACACTTTTAATAGCCAATAGGTTTTCATACATCCAATTGAGATACTTTTCCTTATCCCACACATCCCCGTACATTTTTTCTTCAAAAGCTTTCAGTTCTTCTATGTCTAGCTCCTGCTCGGCCCGAGTGATTGCTTCCGCAACCTTCAGATTACGGTGGATATACACCTTTTTGGCATAGTTCGCGCCGCTTGCAAAAGGCGGGTCTATGTATACAAGGTCTACTTCAATTCCCTGTTCTTTCAGGTATGCGCAGGCCGATACGCATTCCCCGCATACCAAAGCTTTCACTGCTAATATCATACAGCCAGTGGTTATAATTTACAGGTTCCGTCGCCACCGCTTTTTAAGTTCCGTGAACGCCGCATTCACGGCGCTGATCTCTATATTGTTCATACCCTTCCTGAGAATCGGAAAGTTCAGCTCCTCCAGGCATGGCAGGCCGTTTCTCAGGGCGTTTCCGGCGGCGTCCGTCACCTTTGCGGTTACCATGCCGGAATCAATGACAAGCGTCTCGCCCTCAGATAATGGGCCGATAATCCGCAATTCCACTCCATTTGTAATGAGGGATATATAGCTTGAGGAGGATGCGGAGATCATGCCCTTCAAAAAATATATCGGCTCGGAATCGGCGTTTCCCGCAAGCCTCTCCACCGCATGAGTTCCCGTTCCGGAAAGAACAAACACCTCATCCTCCAGCGCGTAAGCATACGGGTCGGGGGAGACAAAACGAAGTTCGAAGCTTCCCGCAGTCCGCAGCAGCCACTCGCAGCCCACCGCTTCCGATAGCCGCGCCATGAAATACCTGTCGGGCACGCCGTCGAGGATAAGCTGCCCGAGGCCCTTTGCCGGATTCAGCCATTCGGCAACGTTATCCAGAACCGACACCAATTCGGCAAAGCTGCGCTGTGGAAGCACACTGCAGCTTATTGTGATGTTTCGTCGGATATATCGCACCCAAAATCCGCAACACCCGCTTTGCCCGTCACAGTTTCAAAGGAATTGCGTTCCGCCGCGTACTTGTACGCCTGCAGGCTGTCGGTAGACATGCCGGTTACGGTCGAGGCGGTAAGGATTTCATCGGCATAGGCCGCAGAATTTACCGACATATCCACCAGCGCCTTGCCCGCGCCTACTGCCGCCGTACCTATCGCCGCCGTAGCCGCGCCCATGGCCACGCCGATCCCTTTCAAAACGCCGCCCAGTTTTTCAAAGCGCCCGCCCGCATCGTCCGCCTGATCCGCGGCTTTTTTGATCTCGCCGCCGAATTCGTCCGCCTGTTTTTCCGCTTCGTTAAACTCTTTTCCCGCATTGTCCAGCGCTTTGTTGTTTGCCTCCAGCTCGCGCTCCATCTTGATCAGTTCCGCTTTGGCGTTGTTGAGCTGTATCTGCCAGCCTAAAGTGTGTCGGTCGGTCTCCCCGAAAGAGGAGGCGGCATTGGCAAGCGCTTTCTCCAATGTGGCGATTTTTTCTTTCTGCGCGTCGATCTCTTTGCTTAGCACCCTGTTTCGCGCTGTAACAGCTTCAACGGACTTATCCTGCTTGTTCCAAAATTTGCGCAAATAATTTTTTCCAGCAAACCGGTGTCAACCTTTTCTTTGTACTGCAGTTGAAAATCAATCGCTACGCGCCTTAACCAAATATTGCCACTTTTGCTCCAATCCAGCATAACATCGGCAAGCGCGGGATATTTCCGCACAAGAAGGCCGACAATCCTGTCAATGGAATCCGACGTGTCCCACCATGATTTCGTGACGATAAGTTCCTTTAATTTTTCCAAGTTATGTTCCGTCAGTTTGTTTTGCACGGCAATTAAATATTCAACGCCGGCATATTGGGCTTCCCGGTACTCTTTCTGCCAGCAGGCGTCGACAAATCCCCAGTTTATATTTTCTTCCTTGGCGGCCTTTTTGATATACGGCTTAATGATTGCCGTAAGCTTCGGCTTTGGCAGCCCCAAAAATGGAAAATGGTTTTTCATATACGCGGACATTTTTTCCGCCTGTTCTTTATCCTTTTGGCTCTCCAATTCGCCAAACAGCTCGTCATGCCACATCTTTATCGCCTCATCTCATAGTTCATACGCCGTATTTCTTGCGGATGTCCACAAACGCCTGCTCGGCCGGAATCGTCTGTCCGTCCTGCACCTGCGCATATCCCTTCTCCAGTTCCGCGTGCAGCTGTTCCGTTGTCATGCGGCTGACATCGAGCGGATGATCCGGCAATTTCACCTCAAAAGGCAGGCCGTTTCGGAGGATGATCTGTTTGTAAAACATAGTTATTGCGTTAGAGGCGGAAATGCCCAGCGCATTCAGTATTGCTTCCGCCTGTTCTTTTACTTCAGGCTCGATTCGTGCATACAGATTTGCTGATTTTGCCATATATAAAACCCCCTTTAAGGATTATGGTTTCTTCTTACATCTTTATTATACGCAGATGTACTTACAATAGAAATACATTTTGCGTGTTATTTTTTAAAACATAAGAAGCTATTGTATTTCAACGCAGTTTGGCATATACTAATAGTAGGGAAAGTAGGGATTTCCCTGCTTTTCAAATTCAAGTGAAGGAGGATTCGGCATGAGCGTTCCCATAGTTGATAATGCAAAGGTAATGGCCAAAGGCCAGATTACGCTGCCGAAAGATATCCGCTCCAAACTTCGCCTTTCCACCGGAGACCGCGTCACCCTCATCTGTGAGGAAGACAGGGTTATCCTTATGAATTCCGCTGTCTACGCCATGAAAATGCTGCAGAAGGAAATGGAGGGCGAAGCGGAAAAAGCCGGGATCCGCAGCGATGACGACGTCATGGAGCTGGTGAAAGACGTACGGGCGGAGATTGAAGGGCTATGAGAGTGTTAATTGACACCAATATCCTTATCTCCGCTTCTTTAGGCAGCGAAGGAACGCCTTATCAGGCGTACGTCAAAGCCGTTACACACCCCAACCATGGTATGGTTTGCGATCAAAACATCGATGAGCTTCGCCGGGTGTACAACCGGAAATTTCCTCACAAAATACAAGCGCTCGAACGCTTTTTGGCGCTTGCGCTTACCGTTCTTGAAGTTGTTCCGACTCCCGCCGTTGATGTGTCGGATGAAGCGCTTGTAAGGGACGCATCCGACAGGCCGATACTCAGGGCGGCCATTGCGGCAAAGGCCGATGTGCTTGTAACCGGCGACAGGGATTTTCTTGAATCCGGCGTCACAAACCCAAAGATCATGACAGCGGCAGAGTTTTTGCAAATGGAATAACGGCAGCTTTACAAAGCGGGGATTGGAAGAAGTCCCTGCTTTTTTTATTCCTAAATCCCATAAGGTATTAGGTCATCAATAGTCAGCTCCCGCTTCGGTTTGGCCAGCCCTAAAAACTGCTTATGACACTCCCATAAGTCAAGCAGATACCCGATGGGCATAAGCCATGCTTCATCCTCGGTGCGGTTTAGCTGGACGGTGCCGTAATATATGAGCCGGATAAACAATTCCTCGTCGCTCACCCGGCCGGTGTGTTTTTTAAGTCATCTTCACTTTCAACGTTTCTTTTGGTACCTTTGAACATTGCTTCCATAATAGCGTCTTTGTATGCCGCCAGCTCCAGCGGGGATGTGAGAAGCTCCACCGCCTCCTCGGTCAGAAGCTCCCGCTTATCCTGATTTTTGAGGTTGTGTATCAAAATGCTCTGGTTGGCCAGCAGCGTAATCAGCCATACCACTTCGTCCAGCGCCATCTCGAAGTTCTCGTTTTTCATCAGCTTGGTACCAAGATTTTCAAGTCCGCCGTACCTTTTTGCAATCTCCTTTGTCGCTCTGGTGGTTAGAATAAGCTGATATTTCTCGCCGCCGATGCTGATGCTTGCGCTTCTGTCCGTATCCTCCATTATTCGCCGCCTCCTCCCACAGCAAATAAAAGCTCGTACACCTGCGTATACCAGTCGGTAATAGTGGCGGGCAATACGCCGGGATCGTCCTCGCTGACCTCCGCCTTCCACGGATGCCTGCCTTGGCCATCTGGTTTGTTACGTCTCATGACTGTCCCTTCAATGGTAGGTGTTGAAAAGGCAATGCTGTCGCCCTTTGTCTGCAGATTTACCGCCGGGATGCCGAATTTTACCCTGTACAGCCAGAAGTACCTGTATTTGCCGCCCGCTTTCTTGGCTCTGAAACCGATTGCCACAGGAGCGCCTCCATCCTCGCTGGTGGAAATCAGCACCTTGTTATCGTCAAGGGTGGCTCCCGTCAAAACCTCGGCAGGGGCAACTCCAATGTCCGCAACACCAAGAGTCAGGGTGCCGCTTTGAAATTCCTTGACCACTTCTGCCGCCCCGTCGTCGGCATAAAGCGTCGCCTCGGCCAACTCCACCGAAAGCTCCGCCGTAATCGCCTTAGCCAGCGGAACAGGCGTGTCATAGGTCTCTTCTCCGTTTTCATTCTCGGTTATTTTTGCATAATACAACCTGTCCAGTCCGATTGTCGCCATGTCTCTCATTCCTCCTTTACTTCGTATTCTCTTGCCACATCAATGGCATAGTGGTGATAGCCGGTATCGTCCTCATGTCCTATATACCTCCGGTCGGTAATGGTAAAGCCCGCCTGCAGCAGGGCATTCACTATCTCATTTTTGCGGGCGGTGTAGCTGCCCTTTATAAATAAGGACAACCGTACCTCCTGGGTTTCTGCCTGAGGCCGGTTGTCTGCGAAAACCTCAAATGTATCTATCATCGGGGTTATGACAATGTACTCATCCGGCGGCACGCCGCTGAATACGCCGGTTTCAACGGGGACGCTCAAAGCATCCAATAACGAATTTAACTCTGACAATATGCTCATATCCGCCCCAGCTCCTGTTCAAGCCTTGCTTTCATCGCCTCGATGCAGGGCTTCCTCGACGCCGATTTCGCCGGTCTCAAAAACGGCTTTGCGGGCTGTCCGGACTTGCCGTATTCGATAACGTTGGCGATCTTGGCGTTGCTTTCCCTCGTCGTCGCAAACTGCGATTTTTCGCGCGTGACCCCCCACCCGTTGCACGAAACATCTCCTCCAGAGATTATGGCCCCCTACCGTCTTGCCCATCGCTCTCCTTCGCGGGCAGTGATCGAAGAGTGACATTGCTTACACAGGCTCATAAGGTTGCTGTCTGCATTGGTTCCACCTTTGGATAAAGGGATGATTTTATAGAAGGAACATTTATCCTGCTGACACTTGCGCACAGTCAGGATATTGTAGCCATTTCTTCCATTACTGCCAAAACATTTATCGCACATCTTTCCTTCCTCCCGTTTTATGGCATAAGAAAAAGCCCCGAAGGGCTTATGCATTTTTATGTCATTTTTTCACGGTATCATTACATATTGGATTTCTGTGTTTTGCATCTCATAAAAATCTCATTTAAAAGGAATGCAAAAATATCAGTTTATTTGTTCAAAGATAGCTTTCGAGTATCCTTCTATATCTCCAGGAGTGAGCATGCGGAATTTTTCTTTCACAGCAACAAAATATTCCCCGATCAATTCTTTGGGTATTACACGATCAGAATGCGCATCCACCGGCAAACCGTCTCTGGTATGCCGCCATGGTTTCTCCAGATGCGTAAACTTTTCTAATGTTTTTCCGCTATAACAGCAGAAGTTTTTAATGACGCTATCCAATATCGCTTTTTCAGAAGTTGTAAAAACCGATTCATCAAAATCTTCAACACTCTCAATGGGGTCAAACCGATAAGATGAATACCTGTTATATACATCTCTGTAAACCGGTCCATGAACCCATGCCTCACAGTCTTCTTCAAAAAGAAATCGTCCTTCAAAAGCGTAATAAAAGCCCTGGACATAATATAGTGCCTTTTGTAAAGCTAAAGGAGTTATGTCCTCGCATTTATAAAGCAGATATTGGATAATTGAGTCCAGCTTTGAACCCGTATTGTTTTCTTCTCCAAGCAGTTCATGCACCTTCCGCTTACTCTTTTCATATGCCTGAGGAGATTTTAAATTATCCTTATTTTTCTCCAGCAATTCTTTATAATATGCTGGGTCATCATAAATCTTTTGAAGAATATCCGAGTACTGTTTTGTAGGCATATCACCTTCGCAATATCTCGAAAAAGTCATTTCTCCCCAGCCTAAAAGCAATGACAGCGGACGTTTCCCAATATTGTATTTCTGAGGTATTTCTAATATCTTCTCCAGCGAAATAATGCCGTTTTTTTGACGGTACATGTCATACAAAGCCTTCAGATTTTCGTCCTCTATATCCGCTACATAGACTTCGCTTCCACATTCCGTACAAACAGCCTTCTTTCCGGTATACTCATATTCTTCGCCTTTAAGCTTACCCTTAATTGTTGCAGTTTCTACCATGTATTCAACATCTCTTCTACATTCCTCGCAAAATGTCTTATTCCTGTTCATAAGGCAACCTCCTTTCAAACTCTCAAACTTTCTGATTGATCATCGGAAAAGATAATCAATAGGCTTGTTTCGCTTATGAAACGATATGACAACCACTCGTTTTCCACTCTCACTATCAATTAAATTAAATTTCGTATATATATCAACTAGCTCCTCGATGCCATCAAAGTTAAATAACTTGACTTGGGGACAAAATACATATAAAACCTCATGTTCAAATCCTATTTTTGTATTTTGCAATGAATGGCAGAAATCTTCTGTTTTTATTTTTAGTAAAATCTCTTTTTGCCTTCTGCTGTTTAGGTTATATTCATTTATAAAATCTATGTTTTCTTGTCTATTCTCGTTTTTTGATATAATGAATCTGCCCTCTCTAACACAGTCTTGTATCATTGCCAAAATCACATCAATCTGCTCCCGGGTATAGTTTTGATTATAGTGCTGATTCATTGTATCACCTCTTTGTGATACAATGATACTATATTATATGCTTGTTGTCAAGTTTTATGCATCAATTAGTGCATTTTTTCAAGTCTAATTGATTTTTTTATTAAAGAGCGTATGCTATAGATAACAGATCCTACGAGCTTATATTAAGCGCAATACAGTAGGCCATAAAAAATACCCACTTAGGTAGATTGCTCTATCTAAGTGGTTTTCCTATTTATATTCAAAACAATGTTATCTTAAACTACTTCCCGTATAAAAGCAGTGCCAGATGATTAAGTGCCTTGTCTTTCCTGCGGTACACCTGTGCCCTTTCAAGAAACAGCTTCTCTCCGATGTTTGCAATGGCTTCCGTCTTGCTCACATCGTTTACAAAAAATTCTGTTAGTATAAACTGTTCTTCCTCCGACAAGGCTTCCCATGCAGGCCTGAACCACTCCATATATTCCAATGCCCGCCTGTAACGTTCTTTCAACACATCAATCTCGTCAAGGCAAGCAGCAAATCGTTCTTCGCCGCTTTTGGGATTATGTTTGCCCGGAACTCCGGTAATCTTTGCGCTATGCGGGCTTATCATACGGGTTTCAACATCATATATATCCTCATCACTGTGCTCGATAATGTACTGCATGCTGCTGTAATCTTTCAAAGCTTCAACAGCAGCCGCTTTTTTATCTAAATACTGCCAGGCAATCAGCATATTGCACCTCCAAAAAATCAAGATAAAAAACCTCGATTCTTGAAGCAGTGTGCTTTTTTGCATTGCTTCGCAGCGCTTTTTTCCTTATTCGTTATTGCTTCGTTCCTTGCAGAAGGTCATGCTTTTCCAGAATAACCTTCACCTCATCTACCGAATGGACAATCGCTGCCACGCCTCCGGCATTGAGGATTTTGCTAATAGTGGCTTCCTTCAGTTTTGTTGCCTTTCCTGATGGGGTTTTTACTTCAAAAGCTATAAACCGCCCACTTACACAGGCAATATTATTATACAGCCCCCTTGGATGCCGCAATGTTATGGGTTTTAATCTTTTGCCCTTCGTCCGCAATAATCAGGTCAGGATTCCATGCCGACAGCTCCTTTTCCAGACGCCATGCCGATTCATAATTAACCACCGCCGCCTGCAGGGGAGAGCCAAGCATATGCCTAAGGGTATCAATTTTCTTTGCGGCGCTGCCTTCAAGAACCGCAAGCCTGTAATCGAAATCCGCGAATTTCTCGAACTCTTCCCGCCAGACTCCTAAAATGGAGAGAGGCGCAACTACCAGAACCCTGCGGATTTTGCCCGCCTGATACAGAGCGCCGGCGGCCGCAATGCTGGTGATGGTCTTGCCGGTACCCATTTCCATGAGCAGCGCCGCACCGGGAGAAGGCATACCCACCGATGGAATCAAGCCGAACTTGCCGCATACAAAATTGAATGCACTGATTTGGTGCCTATATGGAGCAGCTTTAATCGGCATGGGCAGCAGCGCTTTCGGCTGTTCCATCCGTTTTTTCCCTCCCTTCGTCACGCGGCTTTTCAAGAGTCGCCAGTTTTTTTGCCAGCCGTTTTGACACCACGCTGATGGCGGTCAGGATGCCGACCAGTTCTTCCGTTGTTTCCTCGCTTTGCGCCAAAGCGGTGTTCACGCTTTTTCTCATGTCTCTCACCTCCATCCTCGGGGAAATAAAAACCCCCTCACAATCCAAAGGAAAGTGAAGGTGCGGGTGATAGAGAAAAAGCTAAAATTTTTTCTCCAAAAGCCTTCTGAGTTTTTCCAATATCCTATTTTTATGGTAATTTACTGTGTTTTGCGAAACCCCTGTTTCTTTGGCAACCATGCGTTCCGGCTTCTCCTGATAAAATAATTCATCAATCAGAAACCGCTCCTCGTCGGTCAGTTCCGAAAGCGCCTTGGACAGCATGTCCAATAACAGCTTGTCCTCGACGATCTCGTCAAC
>JANLFN010000059.1 GCA_024655885.1 Eubacteriales bacterium
GCTTGATTTGCGATTAGAAAATCATAAAAATAGCTTACATCGCAAAAAGCTCAAAACGGAAAAATATTGTATAAATATATTAAGCAATATATAATATAAAATGACAATGTGTCCGATAGGAGTGGGAATATGGGTACAAAAGCAAAGCTCAAATATGTAACATTTACGCTGCCTGTTGAGCTAATAGAAAAATATAAAAAATATGCAAAGGAGAATTATATACCTTCAGTAAGTGCCGGAGTAAGGGAAGCCCTTGAAGAATACGCCGAAAAAATAGAAAGGGATTGTTTCACAAAAGAGATGATAAGGGCAGCCCATGATCCATTGTTTTTACAGGATATAAAAGAAAATATGCGAGCATTTGAAGCCTCCGATATAGAGGCAACAGATGATGAGACAAGGGAGAAACGGAATGATGGAATATCAATGGGGCATATTTTGGGCTAACCTTGATCCGGCAAAGGGTTCGGAGCAGGCCGGGAAAAGACCTGTTCTTGTAATATCGACTGAAGAAGCGAACAAAGTATTGCCCATAGTAACTATAATGTCGCTAACCTCATATAAGCCTGACAGAAAGATATATCCTATTGAAACCTTTTTGCCTTCCAGTGAAACAGGATTATCAAAAGACTCTATTGCGATGGCGCATCAAATAAGAGCAATTGCTAAAGAGCGGCTTGAAGGCCAATGTGGTGCCATTAAATCAGATAAAATAAAAGAACAGATAAGAACAGCAATAAAAAAATACTTTAATTTATAAAAGCAAGTGCGAGAAAGCCTCGGACTTCAGTCCGGGGAGTCGTCACAAATAAAAATAACATAATGTAACTTTGAAAGGATGGATAGAATACTCAGTGAAACCAATACTGAAATGGGCTGGCAACAAATATAAAATCGTCGATAGGATCAAAGAAGTGCTGCCTGAGAGCAGGCGGCTTATAGAGCCTTTCGTCGGTTCTGGGGCGGTCTTTTTAAATACTAATTATTCGGAATATATTTTGGCCGATATAAATGCGGACCTTATCAGTTTTTATAAAACCCTTCAAAAGGAAGGGGAAAGTTTTATAGATCGCTGCCGCGAACTATTTAAGCCGGAAAACAACAGGGAAGAAGCCTATTATGCCCTGAGAGAACGGTTTAATCTTTCCGAAGATGCCGCAGAGAAATCGGCCATATTTTTATACTTGAACAGGCACGGCTACAACGGGTTATGCCGATATAACCGCAAAGGGCAGTTTAATGTTCCATTTGGTCAATACAGGAACCCATATTTTCCCGAAAAAGAAATGGAGCATTTCCTGGAAAAGTGTCAAAACAGCAAGGTGGAGTTTTTGGTGCAAGACTTCAGGCAGACAATGATGATGGCGAGAGAAGGCGATGCGGTTTATTGTGATCCACCGTATGTACCACTTTCGCCGACGGCCAATTTCACAGATTACTCGCCGGAAGGCTTTGGCATACGCGAACAGGAGGAACTTGCGCGACTGGCCAAATATTTAAAACAGAACAAAATTACCGTGATAATAAGTAACCATGATACGGAGTTCACTTCAAGGGAGTACGGAGAGGCCCGCATAATCCGTTTCCCGGTAAGAAGGTATATAAGCTGTGACGGTGAGAATCGTAATTTGGTGCCTGAGCTACTGGCGGTGTTTGGCGGATGAACAACGCTAATCATTTCAGAAACGCCATCGTAGAATACATCAGGAATTGGAAACAGGAGATAGACATAGCATTGGAAAAGCCGGTAGGATACAGGTTTGTAGATAATCCCCGTGTGATAGATATTCTTTTGCACTACAACGGGAAATTCATGGGGATAGAGGCCAAGTATCAGGAAGTGGAAGGCACGGCGTACCAAAAACTGTTTTATACTTTGGAGGACTGCAAAAACGCGCCCATTCCCGTGTTGATTGTCTTTGCCGGCAAAGGAATAAAGACGGACGTTAAATCAAGGCTAATCATGTCGGGATACGGCATAGAAGTTGAGTTTATAGACGGACGGATAAAAGAGCGCAAGCCGATGCTGCTTCAAAGGATAGCTATTGAACTGGGTATTAACTGGTTTAACCTGGTTTAGAAAAGGCGTATTATTGCACGGAATTATGTCGTAGAAATAAAATTCTGTGCCATAATCTTTACCAAAAGGACCAAAAATTACCCTTAAACCACCCCATTATCCTATAAAATTTATTGCACAGAATTATTTTTGCTGAAATTTTTCCTGCTCCTATACCCATATACCAAAGAAAAGGAAGGATAACTTTGAGAGCTAATTGCTATGTTCAGGGGGCCAAACAGCACAAGCGTTGAAAGGAACGC
>JANLFN010000001.1 GCA_024655885.1 Eubacteriales bacterium
AGTGAAACAAAGAACCGTCCCCTGTTTTACGGTTTACTAAATTTTATATTTTATATGTTGGGTGTTAATAATAATTGCTGCTTTGTATCCACATTAAATACTTCTTGAAATTGTAATAATATATATATATAATAAATATGGGACTAAAGGAATATTATTCTAAAATTGTCCGCTATATTATGATAGGAATTTGTTAGGCTCAAAGGCATTTGGAAGGAATCTTGGAATCAGAGGTACCCCCTGCCCCAATAACGGTTAAAACTCCCGAAACTTCAAAGTTTCAGGAATTTAACAATAATCTATTATATTCATGTAAAGAGGAAGGGAAAGAGAATGGTTAAAAAGGTAAATGGTATTGCGGCAATAGCCCTGGCTGTAATCATGGTTCTGTCCATGGCGGCCTGTGGGCAGCAGACGAATGCACCTGCACCGGCAAAGGAAAGCTACAAGGCTGGTACTTATACTGGTACGGGTCAAGGCCATGGCGGTCCCATTCAGGTGAAAACTACCTTTACGGCTGATGCAATTACAACAGTTGAGGTAGTTAAACAAACAGAGACTCAGGGAATCGCTGATCCCGCGTTTACAGTTATTCCTGATGAGATCGTTAAATATCAGGCCTTGGGTGTGGATACGGTAACCGGCGCAACTTTGTCCAGCTATGGCATAATCAACGCTGTAGCTGATTGTGTAAAGCAAGCCGGAGGCGATTCTGACGCATTGAAGGCTAAGAAACAGCCGGCTCCCACACCGGGTCCTGATGTAGAAAAATCTGCTGATGTAATTGTAATAGGAGGCGGTGGAGCCGGTTTATCCGCTTCAGTAAGCGCACTACAGAATAAGGCATCGGTAATACTGGTTGAAAAAGGTGCTGCAGTTGGGGGAAATACCCTTGTAAGCGGCGGCGTCTGGAATGCCGCCGATCCTGAACTTGCTGCAAAGACTCCCAATGACAAAGGAAGAATTGAGACTCTAAAGTCTTTCCTTGACAAGAATGAGAAGGACGTGGGAGATTATGCCGAAACTCTCAAGACACTGAAAGCACAGATTAGAAAGTATCTCGCGGGAGATACTTCCAAGCTGTTCGACTCAACCGAGCTGCATATCATGCAGACATATTACGGCGGTTTGCGCCAGGATCTAGACGGCAAATGGATATCAGGCAATTTTGAACTTGTAAAGAATCTTTGTACAAAAAGCCTTGAAACAAGAAAGTGGGCAGAAAGCCTCGGCACCGTGTTTGCCCCGGCGCTGAATGAGCCAATAGGGTCACTGTGGAAAAGAGCCCTAGCCCCGGCAAAGGGCAACTTTGAGGGATATATCAAGGTTTTCTCAAATAACATCATTAAAAATGGCGGAGAAATAATGCTGGATACCACGGCAAAGGAATTGATCGTAGAGAACGGCAGGGTGACAGGAGTTAAGGCAGTAAAGAAGGACGGGACAAAGGTAACACTCCATGCAAACAAGGGTGTCGTAATGGCAACCGGCGGCTTCGGAGGGAACAAGGAAATGGTGCTCAAGTACAACAACTATTGGAAGGATCTTAATCCCAAAATATTGACAACCAATAGAGAAACCCTTATTCAAGGTGACGGTATTGTTATGGGGGAAAAAGCAGGCGCTGCAGTTACAGGAATGGGCTTTATACAGCTGATGCCTCTAGGCTGGGCTAATACCGGAGAGCTGGCAGGAGGAAATGGTTCATACTGCATATACATTACTCCGCAGGGCAAGCGCTTTGTGAACGAATATGCGGAAAGGGACGTAATTTCCAAGGCGGCCATCGAACATGGAGAATTATTCTATGAACTCCAATCCCAAAAATCCTTCATGGGCTTTGGAACCATCGAAGAATCAAGCGTGGTATTCAAGGCAGATACGCTGGAAGAGCTTGCGAAAAAACTGGGAATGGATGCAAACACTCTGACACAGGAAGTCAACAAATATAATAGCTATGTTGATGCAGGAAAAGACCCTGATTTCGGCAAGAACGTATTTACAGCAAAGATTGAAGCCCCATATGTGGCTCGTGCCATGAAGCCTTCCATTCATCATACCATGGGCGGCCTGGTCGTTGATGTGGATGCTCACGTTATTGACACAAAAGGAAAGGTAATACCCGGCTTCTATGCCGCAGGTGAAGTTACCGGAGGACTGCATGCCGGAAACCGCCTGGGCGGGAATGCCATTGCCGATATCTTCACAAACGGCAGGATTGCAGGAGCAAATGCTGCCCTGGGTAAATAATTAATTACTTTACAATATTAAAACAGCTTTGTTTTCATGACAAGGCTCAGGTTTCATGCAAACCCCAGGTTCAAAACAAATCTGGGGTTTGTTTTTCATTTGTGCAATTTTTTAAAGCATGGCACTGTTGCATAGAGGCCTGTAAAAAAAGGTCCCAGCCTGCCCTGCCATACCATACGCTGTCACTAATTTTTGTATGTTCTATTAGTATTCTTTTTGATAATTTGATACAATAGAACCGGGGTGAAAAAATGACGAAAAAGCAAAGAGTTCTAAAAATTCTGGAGGTATTTAATCAACTTTATAAAGAAGCGGAATGCTCTCTGGACTACCAGGATCCTCTTCAACTGCTGATTTCCACACAATTGGCCGCCCAGTGCACGGATGCCAGGGTCAATATGGTGACGGAGACGCTTTTTAAAAAATATAAGGATGTTCATGATTTTGCCAGCGCGGATTTGAAAGAGCTGGAGCAGGATATCAAATCAACAGGCTTCTACAGGAACAAAGCACACAACATCATCAACTGCTGCAAAATGCTCATCGAAAAGTATGACGGCCGCGTTCCCGGTACACTGGAAGACCTGCTGAAACTGCCCGGAGTGGGCAGAAAAACGGCCAACCTGGTGCTGGGGGATATTTTCAACATACCGGGAATTGTTGTGGACACCCATGCCAGAAGGCTTTCCCAAAGAATTGGCTTGACGCAAAATGACGACCCTAAAAAAATTGAATTTGACCTGATGGAAGTGGTCCCCAAGAAGGATTGGGGGAAATTTTGCCACCAGCTCGTGTATCACGGCAGAGCTGTCTGCAATGCCAGAAAACCGAAATGCGGAGAGTGCGCGATAAGTGAATACTGTGACTACCAAAAGAAAAACACAATTTAGTGCTTTTCTAAAGAAGGAATTATACATTTATTGTCGAATAAGTAACTAAACCTTCAAAAATTGCCGGATTTGTGTGAGGGGGGGTTATCGTGCCTGTAAAAGCTGGACAAGCAGATAAACCGAAGAAAAAAAACAACATAATCAAGCTGGAAGAAAAACAAGAAGAGGCTGGCAGCGCCAAGACCACGTATAATCCCGATGACCTCATATTTGCACTGGATATAGGCACCAGGACCGTAGTCGGGATTGTAGGCGTGCAGGAGAAGAACAGGTTAAAAGTGCTGTCGGCGGAAATTTTGGAGCACAAAAGCAGGGCAATGCTGGACGGTCAGATCCATGATATAAACCAAGTGGCTGAAATCGCCGGTGAAGTAAAAGAAAAGCTCGAAAAGAAGCTGGGAGTCGGTTTGACAAAAGTGGCCATTGCCGCAGCGGGCAGAGTGCTTAAAACCAGTGAAGCAAAGGTTGAAAAAGAGCTGGACCAGAGCAGGGAAATTGACCAGGAGTTTGTCTTAGGCCTTGAACTGGAAGGAGTACAGCAGGCCCAGCTGAAATTGGATCACGAGGTTTTAAAGGAAGATAAGACCCAATTCTACTGTGTTGGGTACAGTGTCACGAATTATTACTTGAATGGCTATATAATTTCCTCTCTGGTGGGGCATAAGGGAAAAAGAATCGGTTTGGAGGTGCTGGCTACCTTTCTACCCCATGTTGTCATAGACAGCCTCTATACGGTTATGAACAAAATTGGGCTTGAGGTTGTAAGCCTTACCCTTGAACCCATTGCAGCAATTAATGTTACAATTCCCAGGGATTTAAGGCTTTTAAATCTGGCCCTGGTGGATGTGGGGGCAGGGACTTCCGATATTGCCATTACCAGGGACGGCAGCGTTGTTGCCTATGCCATGGTGCCCATAGCGGGAGACGAGATTACGGAAAGTATCATACGGTCCTTTCTGGTAGATTTCCCTACAGCTGAAAAAATTAAAGCCTCACTTTCAGGCAGAAATGAGAACATCTCTTTTGGTGATATTCTGGGCAGGCAGCATAATATAGGGAAGGCAGAGGTTATGGATGCAATAAAACCAACGGTGGAGTTGCTTGCCCAAACGGTATCCGAAAAAATACTGGAATACAATCACAAAGCGCCAAATGCAGTTTTTCTCATAGGAGGGGGAAGCCAGATTTCTGGATTGACGGATATGGTTGCCAAATATCTTGGGTTACCGGGAGACAGGGTGGTTGTAAGAGACAGAAATGTAGTGCAGAATGTTGTGTTTAGAAGTAAAAAACTCACCGGACCTGAAGCGGTAACGCCTTTGGGTATTGCGTTTACCGCGTGGATGCAAAAAGGGCAGGATTTCATGTCCATAACCTTTAACGGCAAAAAAATAAGGCTTTTTAATACAAAGAGGTTAACTGTGGCCGACGCTCTCATTTTAATAGGCTTTGACCCTGAAAAGCTCATAGGAAGGACAGGCAAAAGTGTGAGCTTTCAATGGAATGGTACAAAAAAGACCATAAGGGGGGAGTACGGCAGACCTGCGGAAATATTTGTAAACGACAGTGTCGCCAGCCTGGAAACCGTTTTAAACACCGGGGACAGTATAAGGGTGAATCCGGCTGAAAACGGAAGAGACGCACAGGTTGTGGTGTCGGACTTAATAAGTGCGGAAAAGAAAATGCGAATTACCCTGAACGGCAATGTGGTTGAAATAGGGGCTAAAGTATTTGTCAACGGAAAGATTGCCGGCCCGGACGACAGCATTTCCGACGGGGATATAGTGCAAACGGTTGAAAGTGCAACCCTGAAGGACCTGATCATGCTTTCCGAGATAAACCCTGAGAAATTTGACATCACTGTAAACGGTCAAACAGTGGAGATGGATTATTCTCTGCAAAACTACGACATTGTAGAGTGCAAAAAAAGGCCGGCGGCGCCAGGAGAGACAGAAGCAGGATCGGAGGAGCCTTCTACCGCCCATAATTCTGATAGCGGCCAAGCAAAAAAGGACGGGGATGCTTTGAATTTAAGCGCTTTTAAAGAGACCGGAGCTATCGAGGTGGTAGTAAACGGAAAGCCTGTTAAAATGAATGGGAATAAGCCCGATTATATTTTTGTGGATATATTCAGTTTTATTGATTTTGATTTGTCAAAATCCCATGGTACCATCGTGTTAAAGCTAAACGGAAAAAAGGCAGGATTTACCGACCCTCTCGGACCGGGGGACAGGATAGACATATACTGGGAATAAGGACCTGGACTAAGGACCTTTATAATGGCTTTGCCAGGGGTTTGTAATTATTTATAGTTCTGCCTCTAATATGTTTTAAAGGAATGGACTATGTCCCAAAATATTTTGGACTGTGTTTTGTCCCATAGCGCTACAGGTACAAAATAGCTGATTCTGTACATCCGCGTCTCCTTTTTAAAAAAAGCTTCCATACCTTTGATATCACTGCCGTCGTTTCCTTTAACGACGTAATCCCATAGATATCCGGCATTTCCATTGATGGTGATTTCTTTGGAGATGAAGCTTTTAAAGTCCTGGGAAGATGCAGATTTAGATTTTTCCAGGAAGTCTTTCAACGAATACGGCATGTTCCATACCTGCACAAAGCCGTGGGCAGATTTTGAAGGATTGCTGAAGTCGATATGGTAAAGTATGTCGCTTCCGCCGAAATCTTTTTCCTGCAGAATAAACGGGGAGGGATAGCTGAAGCTGAATTTTCCTGCGAGGGATTTATAATTTGAAAAATTTTGCACCAGGGGCTGCTTGTAGGAGGAATTTGTATATATTTCATTATTCTTCAACTCTTGAGATACGTAGATATCGTTTATATATATTGAGCTGGGATATGAAAAAGACAAATAGCTGTTTACGGTGATGTTAAAGCTTATACTGTGACGCACTATCAGCCCCGACAAGAAAAACATACACACCCATAAAACCACGATGGCGCTTGATAACAGCAGCTTTCTTTTATAATTTGCCACAAAAATTACATACAATTTCAATTCATCCTATCTCTGCATTTATACTATATGTTTATTCAAAATTTTTTAATTTAAACCTTTTTAGTAAATAATGTTCCAGTTTAAAAAAAAACAAATTGACAGATAATAAGCCTGCATGTTTTATTTACACTATTTTAGAAGTATCAGCCCTTAAGAAGGGAGGGATAAATGTGCTGGGATTTATCATTACAATCATTGTAGCAGCATTGGCAGGATGGATAGGAGACGCACTGGTAAAGAACGATATGCCCGGGGGCTTTTGGGGAGCACTCCTGGCCGGCCTGGTGGGTTCATGGATCGGTGCGTATATACCCTGGTTCAATAGATTGGGGCCTACAATTAGTGGAGTAGCCATTATACCCACGATACTTGGAGCGGCAATATTTATATTCATACTTGGACTTTTTAGAAAAACAGCGCACCAAGCCAGGTAAATAGGATCCGGAAAAAATACAGCGAGCAATCACCAAATCACGGCACTTGAATATATTAATAGTGCCGGACCTTTTTTTAGAGAGGTGATTTAAGTGAAAATTTTAGTGGTTAAGTTGCCGAAAGTTTTCGGAAATATACTTCGCAAGGTATTGAGAATGGGGTAAATATGCAGTAAAAACAAAAACAAAGCCTTTCTAAAGATTTATTGGGAAGACTTTGTTTTAATGTATTGGACGGAATTGGAAAATTTACCACGGCCACAAATATTGCAGCCGGTAATGATTCGTTACTCAAGCATTATAAAAAAAGCGGTGACCGCTTTTTTTATTGCGTTTATTTTGATCCAGTTTTTAAACTGCCCTTGTTACTCTGTTGGAACGCAGGCATCGGGTACAAACGTTCACTGATTTGGGAGCTCCGTTTTCAATAATTCTGACTTTTCTTACATTGGGTTTCCAGGTTCTGTTGGTTTTCCTGTTGGAGTGACTGACCTTCAAACCAAAGCTGATGCCTTTGTTGCATATATCACACTTTGCCATTTATGTTACACCTCCTTTAATCCGGAGAAATATACTTTTCTATAAAATTCACGGCCTTCTTTCATGAAAACAATAACTATTTTAACACATCTGCAAGAAAATTCGCAAGTTTTTTTTGTATAATGTAGAAAAAAAACCACCCGTATATTAAAATGGATAAAAAGAAATGGGGACCGAATTAGAAGCGGAGCTGGTTTATTAATGGAGGAAAACATCGACGGTATTTTGAAAAAGCCGGTACAATTTTTAAAAGGCGTGGGTGAAGCCAGGGCAAAGCTGTTTCAGAAACTGGGGATATTTACGGTAGAAGATGTGCTTACCCACTTTCCGAGGGAGTATGAAGACAGGAGGAGACTGAAAAAGGCGGCGGAGATGCAGGATAATGACACCTGTGCCTTTGAAGGCGTTGTCAGGTCTAAAGTGGAGGTGACCAAGCCAAGAAAGGACCTTTCAATCTACAAGCTGAGTATCGGGGATGATACGGGGATAATCACGGCAGTCTGGTTCAACCAGCATTATATAAAAAATGTGTTTGCCCCGGGGGAAAGGTATGTTTTTTACGGAAGGATAAGTAAAAGGTTCAACCGGCTGGAAATGCAAAACCCGGTATATGAAAAAATCGAAGAGGGAGAGATGAAGGATGCCTGCCGGATCGTTCCCATATATCCCTCTACACATCAGCTGTCCCAGAATATTCTAAGGTCTGTCATAGGCAGTGCCGTTAAAGCGGTGGAGGGAAGCCTTGAGGAAATCCTTCCCCAGTGGATTCGCAGCCGGTACAAGCTGAGTGGGGTCAATTACTCTCTCCGGAACATCCATTTCCCCCAGAGTGAGGAAGACTTCAAAAAAGCCAGGTTCAGGCTGGCCTTTGAAGAATTGCTGCTTCTGCAGCTGGGGCTTTTGAGCATAAAGAGGGCATCGGAGGAGACAAAATCGGGCATCTGCTTTAAAACCGTAGACGAAATGGCTGCCTTTATGGACAATTTGCCCTTCCAGCTTACAGATGCCCAGAGGAAAGTATTTGCTGAAATTGAAAGGGATATGGAAAAGCCTGTGGTTATGAACAGGCTTGTACAGGGGGATGTGGGCTCAGGTAAGACCGTGGTGGCCGTACTTGCACTTTATAAAGCGGTGAAAAGCGGGTTCCAGGGGACCCTGATGGTCCCCACCGAAATACTGGCGGAGCAGCATTTTTCTTCCATTTCCAGACTCTTAGAAGGCTCGGGCATCAAAACCGCCCTTTTGACGGGGAGCCGGACCGGAAGGCAAAAGGACCTGCTTTTGGAAGAAATAAGCGAGGGACGTATCGACATTGTCATAGGCACGCATGCCCTGGTCCAGGAAAAAGTGAAATTCAAGAACTTAGGACTGGTCGTTACCGATGAGCAGCACCGCTTCGGGGTAAGGCAGAGGGCCGCACTGTCCCGGAAGGGGGATAGTCCCGATGTATTGGTAATGACCGCTACTCCCATACCGAGAACTCTTGCACTGATTTTATACGGAGATCTGGATATTTCGGTCATAGACCAGCTTCCGCCGGGCCGCAAACCGGTGATGACCTATGCGGTGGATGAAAGTATGCGGGATAGGGTGAACGGTTTTGTGAGAAAAAAGGTATCGGAGGGAAGGCAGGTATACATCGTATGCCCTCTTGTGGAAGAGTCGGATACGGTGGAGGCAAAGTCGGCCATGGAGCTGGCGGACAGGATTGCCGGGCAGGATTTTAAGGACCTTAAAGTGGGGCTTATTCACGGAAAGATGAAATCCAGGGACAAGGATGAAATCATGAAGAGCTTTGTTGAAGGCAGAATCAGTATTTTAGTGTCTACAACCGTCATTGAAGTGGGTGTGGATGTTCCCAACGCAACCCTGATGATTATCGAGAATGCCGAAAGATTCGGCCTTGCCCAGCTTCACCAGCTGAGGGGAAGAGTGGGAAGGGGAGAGCATCAATCCTACTGTATTTTGTACAACCAGGGCAAAACAAGGATTTCCAGAGAGAGAATGAAAATTATGGAAAAAACCGGCGACGGGTTCCTGATAGCGGAAAAGGACCTTGAACTGAGGGGGCCGGGAGAGTTTTTCGGAACAAGGCAACACGGGCTCCCCGATTTGAAAATCGCAAACCTGTACAAAGACCTGGATATTTTGAAAATGGCCCAGGAGGCTGCCCTGGAGCTTATAAAAAATGACAGGTTTCTTAAAAAGGAAGAAAATGCGGGGCTAAAAAAGCGCATAGCTGAAAAATTTAGAGAGAAAATAAACGGTTTAAGTCTGAATTAAAAGATTGACAATTGAGAATGATATTATAAAATAACAATAGGAGACAATTTAATGGAGGAATACATATTTTAAGAGTAATTTCCGGCACCGCAAAAGGACATAAGCTCAAGACCGTAAAAGGGGATACAACCAGGCCCACATCGGACAGGGTAAAGGAATCCCTGTTTAATATTCTGGCGGGTCGGCTGAAGGACGCGGATGTACTTGACATATACGCAGGGACGGGAAATCTTGGGATAGAAGCGCTGAGCAGGGGGGCAGGAACCGCCGTATTCGTGGATAAAAGCCGGGAGTGTACAGATATCATAAAGGACAACCTGGTGCATACAAAGCTGGTTGAAAAGGCGACGGTTATAACGGCGGATGTGGACACTGCACTCACAAGGCTGGCCCAAAGCGGGAAACAATTCGACCTGGTTTTTGCGGACCCTCCCTATAATAAAAATATCTTATTCGACACGTTAAATAATTTGGTTAATCATGATATAATGAAAGACGGGGGAATTGTTGTTGCCGAAAGAGATGTGGATGACCCGGTTCCTCTGGAAGCAGGGTTCCTGAAGTTGTACCGGGAGCAGAAATACGGGGGCACGGTATTGTCGTTTTACATATGGGAAAAAGCGTCGAACGAAAAATAAGGAAGGTAAAGCCATTGAAGATATGCGTGTATCCGGGGAGCTTCGACCCGGTAACAAACGGACACCTAGACATCATACACAGGGCATCGAGGCTATGTGACAAGCTGATTGTTGCGGTATTGGTCAACAGCAGCAAAACACCGGTATTCACCTTAGACGAGCGTGTGGAACTCATAAAGCGCGTGGTAAAGGATCTCCCTAATGTAGAAATTGAAAGTTTTTCCGGCCTTTTGATCGACTTTATGAGAAGAAAAAAAGCCACAGTCATCATCAAAGGGCTGAGGGCGGTTTCAGACTTTGAATATGAACTTCAGATGGCACTGCTGAATAAAACGCTGTATCCTGCCGTCGAAACCCTGTTTATGATGACCAGCATTAGCTACTCGTATTTGAGTTCAAGCTCGGTGCGGGAAATCGCAAAACACGGGGGAAATATTGATGAGCTTGTGCCTGAGTGCATAAAAGAGGATATCGTAAAAAAATTCAAAGCGCAACCGGTATAAAAAGCAGATAGAGAATAATAGAGGTGCGGGGAGCAGTCAGAAGCTTGCGGCGTTGATTTGACTTTGAGGGGCAATGAGCCTGGGAGGTAGACCATATGGAAATACTGAGTATACTGGAAACCCTGGAGGAAGTTGTGGAAAAGGGCATAAGTGTTCCTTTATCGGGCAGATGCCTGGTGGACAGGGAGGAAATTCTGGAGATCATCAAGGAAATAAGGCTGAAGCTGCCGGATGATATAAAGCAGGCGAAATGGGTGAAGGAGGAGAGGCAGAGGATACTTCTGGAAGCTCAGAAGGAGGCCAACAATATCATCAAGGATGCCGAGAATCGAATCCTGGCTCTTGTGGACGAGCATGAGATAACAAAGAAGGCATACGAACAGGCAAATGAAATCATTGCAAACGCCCAGAAAAATGCAAGGGAAATAAGGCTTGGGACCCGGGAATATGCGGACAGCATACTGGACAAGGTGGAAGAAATATTAAAGGAAACCATTGAGGTCATCCAGAGCAACAGGGAGGAATTAAAGTAGTTATTTCCCGAGCATCCCGTGAATAAGGCGGATACATAGGGCGATCATTGCCAGAGCTGTAATAAAAATAAGTGCGCCCAGCAGATAGCCGCATGAGCCCCACAGATAGCCATACCAGTTTGAATTTACCGGAGCTTGCAGCGGTAAAAAGGCCGGCTTTGTTTTAAACAACACGGAGCCGGCTGTTTTAATGCCTATAAAGGTGTATGCCGCAGAAAAAATTCCCTGTAGCGTTTTCCCCAGAAGATAGGTCTTAATGCTCATATCGGTCCGGCTTGTTATGCTGGCCACCTGCGCGTGCACTGATAAGCCCGCCCAGCCGATGACAAGACTGGCCCCTGTCAACTGCTGGATAAGGGGAGCCCTGGAGGCGCTGCTCAGCATGTTTGTGCCGGTGGTAATTTCAAAGATTCCGCAGAGGGCAGAAGTGACGATATCCTTATGGATGCCCAGGAAAGAGAGAGGAAAGGAAAACAGCTGTGATAAAAACCCAATGATTCCTGTTTCCAGCAAAAGGTTGATAATGACCGAAAAAAGTATAATAAATCCTCCGATAGCCAGAATCAGCGTGACCGAATTCCTCACGGCTTCCCCCAAAATGACGCCGAAGGAGAAGTCTTTTGTGCTCCGGTGGTGCAGCAGTGCTTTTTTGAGCCTTTTCCATAAGTCCTTACGGCCGGCGTCTGGATTTATGTTCCCTTTCCTCCGGCTGTACAGGCCCAAAACCACACCTACGGTAATGCAGGCCAGAATATGGCATGCAAGCATGAACAGGCCTGCTTCAGGCAGCTTGAACATCCCCACCGATACCGACCCGATGATGAACAGGGGACCCGAATTGTTAGAAAAGGCCAAAAGCCTTTCGGCTTCCTCTTTTTTGAGCAGGTTTTCCTCCCTTAAATCCGCTGTAATCTTGGCACCTACGGGATAACCGCTGGTGATGCCCATGGCGAAGGCAAAGGAGCCGCAGCCCGGAATATTGAACAGGGGGCGCATGACCGGTTCCAGCAGGATTCCCACCGCCCTGACAAAGCCCGACCGGTTTAAAAGCTCCGAGGCCACGAAGAAAGGAAAAAGGGAGGGGAAAACAATATTAAACCACAGGTTTAAGCCTTTCAACGCGGCGCTCACCGCCGTATTTGAAAAAGCGATGAGGCACAGCACGAACAGGATGCTGGCCCCGGGAAGCAAAAGGGTCTTCAGCAGGAAAACCCTGCCCGGCCTTAAATATAACAGGGTTAAAAACACGAGGACGGCAAGAATAAACAGGATCAATAAAAGCTTCATGGACGCTCCCTTTAAAAATAATTCTTTAACATCTTATTATGAAAAATGGAAAATATGATTGGCAAGATGTGACAGGGGGATGTGACAGGAAGCAGTCCCCTGTCACCTTTGTGACAAAAAACGGCGGGAAGAACGCTCCACGCCGTTTTAACCTGAAAGTACCTTACACTTCCACCGTCCACCCGAATTTATCCTCAATCCTTCCGTTCTGTATGCCGGTGAGGGTGTTGTACAGCTTCATGGAGGTTTCTCCGATTTTTTCATCGTTGATGAGGATCTTTTTGCCTTCCCAGTTGAGTTCCCCGATGGGGGAGATGACGGCGGCGGTCCCTGTGCCGAAGGCTTCCTCAAAGGTGCCCCTGGCATGGGCGTCGTACAATTCCTGTATGCTGAGTCTTCTTTCGGTCACTTTCATGCCCCAGGACTTTAAGAGCTCAATGACCGAGTCCCTTGTAATTCCGGGAAGGATGCTGCCTTCCAGGGAGGGAGTGATGACCTCGCCGTTTATTTTGAAAAATACATTCATTGCGCCCACTTCTTCAATATACTTCCTCTCTACGCCGTCAAGCCATAAGACTTGGATATATCCTTTTTTCTCCGCTTCAGCCTGGGCTTTCAGGCTGGCGGCATAATTTCCCAGGGTTTTGGCAAATCCCGTACCTCCTCTGACGGCACGGACGTATTTGCTTTCCACATATATTTTGACGGGGTTGATCCCTCCGGGATAATAAGGGCCGCTGGGAGAGAGGATGATAATGAATTTATAGGTATTGGAGGGATGTACTCCCAGGAAAGGGTCACAGGCAAAGATAAAAGGCCTGATGTACAAGGATGTCCCCTCCCCTTCAGGTATCCAGTCTTTATCCAGATTTACCAGGGTTTTTACAGCCTCTACCGCAAATTTTTCGTCAATTGGGGGAATACACATTCTTTCATTGGAAGAATTCATTCTTTCCATGTTTTTTGAAGGTCTGAAAAGAAGAACCCGTCCGTCCTGTGTCCTGTAAGCCTTAAGTCCTTCAAAAATCGCCTGCCCGTAGTGCAGCACCATGGTGGATGGGTCAAGGGACAGAGGCCCGTAGGGGACGATGCGCGGGTCGTGCCAGCCCTTTCCTTCAGTATAATCCATTATGAACATGTGGTCGGTAAAGTACTTTCCAAAGCCCAGATTCTTCGGATCCGGCTTGGGTTTAGGGTTTTTTGCTTTTTCAATGTTGATTTGGTAAGACATCTGTAATTTGCTCCTTTCGGTTATTAATCATTACGGCATGCGGTAAGAGGCCGCCTTCTTCCGGTGTACAGGTCGAAGTGTCTTAAAAAGCACCTGCTTCTGCATGAATAAAGGTTTTAAGGCACTTTGACCGCTATGCGCCGAAAACTTATTTCTATTATGATACTTTTCAATAAAAAAATCCATACCTTATGCTAATTCTTTCTAAACAAGATAGGATAAAGGAATAATTTTCCCACTATATGAGTGGCGGAAAAGAAATTATATTGCTTTTATTTCCACCCTCTTTCTGCATAATTGCAGGAAAAGTATCATATCATTCTTTTATGCGACAATACCTGTTGCTATGGAAAATCTTATTTGGTAATATTATCTTAACCCCAATGAGTCTTAACCAAAGAAAAGCTTTCAGGAGGTTTAAGGATGCTGGAAAAGTTTTTCCCGGGTTTTACAACCGAAAAGGTGCAGGACATTGACCTGGACCTGCTCAGGAGTCATAACATCAAAGGCCTGATTCTGGATATTGACAATACCCTTGTGCCCAATCATGTAAAGGATGCGGACGAGAATGTGATCCGGTGGATTGAAAGAATTAAAAACTCCGGATTCAAGGTGTGCATTGTGTCCAATGCGTCGAAAAAGAGGGTTGTCCGCTTCAATGAACGGTTGAAGCTCTATGCCATCCACAGGGCATCGAAGCCGGGGACAGCGGCTTTTAAGAAGGCTCAAAAGCTTATGGGCATTGAGCCCGGGGAAACCGCCGTTGTGGGGGACCAAATTTTCACCGATGTCTTCGGGGGAAACAGGGCGGGCATGTATACCATACTGGTCAAGCCCATTGACCGGAGGGAGCAGCCGCTGACCAGGGTGAAAAGGGTGGCCGAAGGCTTCGTTCTCTCAAAATTCAGGAAAAGAAAGTTGAAGGTGTCCAAATAAAAGAGCCCACTGAGCACTCCCCACGGATGTGGCAAGGCTGCACTGGCGGCTCTGGCGGTGGGGCGGGAGACGGAGGTGAGAGGAACATGGAAATGGAAAACAAGGTGACCGGAAAAACAAAAGTGGTATGCCTCATAGGCAACCCGGTTGAGCATTCGGTTTCACCTGTGCTCCACAATACAATCAGCGGCTGCCTGGGAGTGGACTTGGTCTATACGGCCTTCAGGGTGGATAAGGAGTGCCTGGAAAGTGCGGTAAAAGGATTGAAGGCCCTCAACGTGGTGGGCTTTAACGTCACTGTCCCCTATAAAAAGGATATCATTGGGTTTCTGGACCATACCTCAAAGGAGGCCCTCCTGATGGGGGCCGTAAACACCGTGAAAATCACCGACGGCAGGCTTTACGGATACAACACCGATGCCGAAGGCTTTTCAAGGTCCTTTAAGGAGGAGACGGGAACCGGCTTTGCAGGGAAGAGTGTTGCAATTATCGGTGCAGGAGGCGCGGCAAGAGCCATCGCAATAAAGGCCGCCATGGAGGGCGCAGGAAAAATATATTTGATTAACAGGACGCCGGAAAAGGCAAGGGACATTGCTGAAATGGTCAGCAACAATATGGGGACCTCAACCCAATACTGCAGTACCGGCGAGGACGCTTACATAGACATTCTGGCAAAGTGCGACATCCTCATAAACTCCACTTCCGCCGGCATGTTTCCCCATACCGACGAAGTGCCAGTCCCCCGGCTCCCGGTTTTCTCGAAAAACCAGATTGTGTACGACGTCATCTATAACCCTTCCAAGACAAGGTTTTTGGCCGAGGCCGAAAAGGCGGGCTGTAAAACCGTCAACGGACTGGGAATGCTTTTTTACCAGGGGGTTTATGCCTATGAAATCTGGACCGGCATGAATCTTCCCGAGTCCAAAGTCCGGGACCTGTTCCAATCTTTCATGCGGATTAAAACCTAAACGGCAGGATCTTGTATAATTATGGCGAAGGGGGGAATTTATGAACAAGCAGACGAGAAAAAAGCTGGGGGATTTGCTGGTGGAAGTGGGTATGATCACAAGGGAGCAGCTTGAGAAGTGCCTTGAAATCCAGAAAACCACCGGTGAAAAAATAGGGGAGATACTCATTGCAAACAACTATGTTACCCAACAGGACATCATCCAGGTGCTGGAGTTCCAGTTGGGCATCCCCCACGTCAACCTTGACAAATATGAAATCGATCCGGCCACATGCCTCATTATCCCGGAGAACCTTGCCAGGAGGTACGGATTGATTCCCATCAGGAAGGAAAACGGAATACTTACCGTGGCCATGAGCGACCCCATGAATGTTTTTGCAATTGATGATGTTCAAATATACTCCGGGATGGAAGTGCAGCCGGTGATCGCTTCCCTGAGCAGTATTACCAAGGCCATAGACAGGTACTACGGCACCCAGAAAGCCATGCAGGCAGTGGAGGAGTTTAAAAAAGAACTGGGCTCTTCCCTGCGGATCACCTCTGAAACGGCGGATGAGCAGTCGGAGGATGAAATAAACAATGCCCCGGCCGTGAAGCTGGTAAACTCCATTATCGAACAGGCGGTGAGGAGCAGGGCAAGCGACATCCACATCGAACCCTTTGAACAGTATGTAAAAATAAGATACAGGATCGACGGCCAGTTATATGAGGCAATGCGGACTGAAGTAGAGGTTATGCCCGCCATTGCCGCGCGTATAAAAATCATAGGCGGGATGAACATTGCGGAAAAGAGGCTGCCCCAGGACGGAAGGATCAGCGTGCAGATTGACGACCGGGACCTGGACCTTAGAGTTTCCATCCTTCCCACCGTGTTCGGAGAAAAAATCGTCATCAGGATTGCAGATAAAAAGGCTTTTATTATTTCCAAGGACAAGCTGGGATTCAACAGTGAAGACAGGGAAAAGTTCGAGAGCATGCTTTTAAACCCTCACGGCATCATCCTGGTAACCGGCCCCACAGGGAGCGGCAAGACCACCACATTATACAGCGCCATCAATGAAATCAACAGGCCGGGCATAAACCTGGTGACCATTGAAGACCCTGTAGAATGCCTGATCGAAGGCGTCAACCAGATGCAGGTGAACTACAAGATCGGCCTGACCTTTGCCTCAGGACTCCGCTCCATCGTGAGGCAGGACCCGGATGTGATTATGCTCGGTGAAATCAGGGATGCGGAAACCGCTGAAATCGCGGTAAGGGCTGCCGTAACCGGTCATCTTGTGCTGAGCACCCTTCATACCAATGACGCCCCCGGCTCGGTAATAAGGCTGATTGATATGGGAATTGAACCTTTTATGGTGGCTTCGGCCGTGGTGGGAGTTATTGCCCAGAGGCTTGTAAGGAAAATATGTGAAAACTGCCGGAAGGAAT
The DNA here is from genome assembly GCA_024655885.1 of Eubacteriales bacterium. Lineage (GTDB taxonomy): Bacteria > Bacillota > Clostridia > Acetivibrionales > JANLFN01 > JANLFN01. Next base: position 16,943 of record JANLFN010000001.1, read on the forward strand.
ATACGGCCAGCGAGGAGCAGCTTGAAATCCTGGGCTGCCAGAGGACGGACAGGATAACGCTGTACAAGGGCAGCGGCTGCCCGGTCTGCAATGGGACAGGCTATCTGGGAAGGGTGGGAGTTTACGAGATCATGCCCGTTACCCGGAAACACAGGGAACTGATCCGGAAGCGCTGCAGTGAGGATGAACTCCGGGAGCTTTCCACAATGAGCGGCATGAGGACCTTGAGAGAAAATGTGAGGGATGCGGTGCTGAAAGGGGTAACCACTGTCGATGAGCTGATAAGGATCTCCTATTCCAATGACTATTAGGAGGAAGATATGACGCTGGATGAACTGTTAAAGCATACAGTGGAAAAAAAGGCCTCCGACCTGCACCTGACCGTGGGTGTACCGCCCACCATCAGGAGGGATGGAAGGCTTGAAAAAATAGGAACCGAAAGATTGCTGCCCGCCGACACCGAAAGGTGTGTGAAAGAAATGCTCACGGGGGAACAGATGGAACAGCTTGAAAGCAGGGGCGAGCTGGACCTGTCCTTTTCCCTCCAGGGGGTAGGGCGCTTCAGGGTGAATGTGTTCAGGCAAAGAGGGACTTACAGCTGCGCCATAAGGCCTGTGAATTTAAAGATACCCAGGCTGGAGGAGCTGGGGCTTCCGGAGACGGTGGGCGACCTTGCAAGAAAGACAAAGGGGCTCATCCTGGTTACGGGGCCTACGGGAAGTGGAAAGTCTACGACGCTGGCGGCCATGATTTCCCAGATGAATGAAGAGAGGGACTGCCATATCCTTACCCTGGAAGACCCCATTGAATACCTGCACAGGCACAACAAATCCATTGTAAACCAGAGAGAGATAGGAAACGACTCCCGGTCCTATGCGGCGGCCTTAAGGGCGGCCCTCAGGGAAGACCCGGATGTGATCCTGGTGGGGGAGATGAGGGACATAGAAACCATATCCATTGCTGTCACTGCGGCGGAAACAGGACACCTGGTGCTTTCCACCCTGCATACGGTAGGCGCTGCCAACACCGTGGACAGGGTCATTGACGTTTTTCCTCCCCACCAGCAGCAGCAGATCAAGGTTCAGCTCTCCATGGTGCTGCAGGGGGTCATTTCCCAGCAGCTTCTCACCAGAAGGGACAGGCCGGGACGGGTTGCGGCTGTGGAGATCATGGTGGTTACGGCAGCCATCCGGAACCTGATACGGGAGGGGAAGACCCACCAGATAAACTCACTGATACAGACAGGAGGAAAATACGGCATGCAGACCATGGACGGAAGTCTGGCCAACCTGTACAAGAGAGGGGTAATCTCCCATGAAGACGCCCTGACCTATGCGGCGGACCAGGAAAACCTGTTAAGGCTTATGGGGATGGGATGAAAAAATGCAATTTTTAACAAAATATGGGATAAAAATCTGCAGTGAATACTGCAGCTTAATTTAGAATCCTGTTAAATTTTCATTATATTTAATATATTTTTTTATATTTTATCCCGGAAATATGATAAAATAGCCTTAAACGAATAGAATTTTGAAATATAGAGCAGTAAACTGGGGATATTTGTTTTTTGTTTTATAATGCCTAGTGTTCATGGGGGGAAGAAATTGGCCTCATTCAACTACAAAGCGAAAACCTTGGCCGGAGAAGTGGTGACGGGCAGGTTTGACGCCGCCGACAAAAACATGGTTGTTTCACTGCTCCGGAACAAGGGTTTTTATCCCATCCAGATTACAGAAGATAAAGCCGCAGGAAGACAGATAAAGGCAAGCACCTTTAAAAAAGTGACCACCAGGGACCTGGCCATTTACTGCAGGCAGTTCCACACCATGATCAATGCGGGTGTTTCAGTGCTGGGCTGCCTGGACATGCTCAGAAAGCAGACCGAAAACCGGAAGCTGGTGGAAGTCACCGGCAGGGTGTTTGACGACGTGCAGAAGGGAAGGACCCTTTCGGAATCCATGGCGGCTTTTCCCGATGTGTTTCCCGCCATATTCACCAGCATGGTGGCGGCGGGAGAGGTGAGCGGTACCCTGGACAGCGTGCTGGACAGGCTGTCGGTGCACTTCGAAAAGGAAAACAAAATGAGGCAGAAAATAAAGACAGCCATGATGTACCCGACAGTCATAGGCGTGATCGCTCTGGTGATGGTGGTGTTCATGCTGGCCTTCATCGTGCCCCGCTTTGTGGAGATGTTCAACTCCTTCGGGGCGAAGCTTCCGGTGCCCACCCGGATCCTGCTTAACATCAGCGGCACCGTTACCAATCTGTGGTTTGTCCTGACAGCGGTGGTGTGCATCGGTGTATTCACCTATCTTTTCGGAAGGTTCAAAAAAAGTGAAGCCGGAAGGGACATCCTTGACACCTTCACATTAAGGCTGCCTCTGGTAGGCAGAAATGTACGCAAAATTCTGGCTTCCCGCTTTACCAGGACCTTAAGCTCCCTTCTTGCCACCGGAGTTCCTTTAATCCAGGCCCTCGAGGTGGTGGACAGGGTGGTGGACAACCAGCTGGTAGCGAAAGGAATGGTAAAGGTTAAAGAAGAGATAAAAAGAGGCTCCAACCTGGCGGGACCTCTGGAAACCCTGGGGATATTCCCCGTCATGGTTACGCAGATGATCCGCGTAGGGGAAGAGTCGGGCGCGCTGGACTCCATCATGGGAAAGGTGGCGGATTTCTATGATGACGAGGTGGACGCAGCCATCAGCCAGCTCATAGGCATGCTGGAACCCATCATGATCATGCTGATCGCGGTCATGGTAGGCTCCATCGTAATTGCTATGGTATTGCCGATATTCGGCATGTACAGCAATGTTGGACAATAACCAATGTCGACAATTTTTTAAGGGGGAATGGAAAATGTTCAAATTATGGCACAAAATGAGGAAGAGCAAGGCAGGCTACACCCTGACCGAATTGATCGTGGTTGTAGCCATACTGGGCGTACTGGCGGCCGTTGCGACGCCGATAGTAGTAAATCAGGTCGGAAAAGCACGCGACGCTGCAGACGCGGCAAATGCGAGGTCAATAGAGAATGCTATCAAGGTTGCAGTTGTAAATGGTGATCTTGATACCCAAGAGACATCTGATGGTTCCGGGATATTTCAAATTAAATCAACTGACGTTAGTGAAATAATTACGAATACAAAGGGTATACCCGGTGATATGATTGCAGAGTCAACATCAGGCAGTACTACAACTTATAAACTTAAAGCATGCCAAGATACGAGCAACTATTTCTTTTTAAACCGTCAAACATATGAGGTTAGAGTGGCATCAGAGTCTCCAGATGGTAATAGCAATTCTACTCTCTGGGTTAAATTGAATTAAATAAATTATACTTATGATATATTTATGATATTTTTGATTTTATGCATGGGCCTCATCATCGGCTCCTTCCTGAACGTATGCATCTACCGCATACCGCTGGGAGAGTCGGTCGTAGAGCCGCCGTCACACTGCACGAACTGCGGTACGAGGCTGAAGCCTGTTGACCTCGTACCGGTTTTGAGCTTTATGTTTTTGAAAGGCAAGTGCCGCTACTGCGGGGCCAAAGTCTCCGCCAGATACCCCGCCGTAGAACTGATTACAGCACTTGTTTTTATGCTATTGTTTTCCAGGTATGGACTGACCGTAGACTTCCTGGCAGCCATCTATTTGATGTCCATCCTGATAGCGGTTTTTTTTATCGACATGGACCACAAAATCATACCCGATGGTTTGGTTCTGGCCGGATTAGCCGGAGGGGTCCTGCTGACGGCATACAATATTTTTAACCGCGTTGGGATTTACGGGGACAGGAACTGGTGGAACCCTCTGCTGGGAGGAGTGGCCGGTTCAGGGTTTTTGTTCCTGGTAGCCCTCATAGGGGCGCTGGCTTACAAGACCGATGAAGCCATGGGCATGGGGGATGTGAAAATATTTCTTCCCATCGGGATGTTCCTGGGATGGAGAATGACCGTCATCGCACTGCTCCTCTCCATTTTTGCGGGAGGAATTGCGAGCCTGTTCCTGATCCTTACGCGTAAAAAGGAAAGAAGGGGGACCATCCCTTTCGGGCCGTTTATAGCGACAGGCACATTTATGGCTTTGATGTGGGGATGGGACCTGCTTGGATGGTATGTTTTCCGATTTTATTGAAGTGAAAATAAAAATAGTTTACATAAAATAAAAATCAAGTTGGCAGTTCACCGCTCTCAACTAAAGAAATGGAGGTAGCTTATGCCGCAGATTAAAAACTATATGGAAGAGATTGTGTTCAACCTTATAAAAGAAGTGCTGGCCGATATAAACGTGTGCACCTGCGAAAAGTGTGTTCTGGACATTGCGGCCGTTGCGCTGAACGACCTGCCGCCCAAGTACATAGTAACCGAACGGGGCGAGATCTACTCCAGGATCGAAACGTTGAAGCAGCAGTTCGAGGTGGACGTGATCGCGGCTATAACCAAGGCGGCGGTATTGGTAAAGAGAAAGCCGAGGCATGAATAAAGGCCGGACTGAAGCCGCCTGCAAATATTTTCAGGAAATCCGGCTGTGTTCTGAAAAAATGTGTTTTGGAGGAATGCGATGTTTGGGAACCAGTACCTGGCCGTGGATATAGGAAACAGGAACATAAAGGCTGTCCACGGGGGAGTGAGCAACAAAAAGATTGAGATAAAAGAATATGGAATTTTTGACACGCCGGCAAACTCCATCAGGGACGGAAAGATTACCAACGTAAGCGCCGTAGCCGATTCAATAAGGATGTTTGTTGAGAAGAACCGCATCAAGGCAAAGAAGCTCATTCTCAATGTCACGGGCACAGGCGTCATTACCAGGGATATCCTGCTTCCCCAATCCAATGAAGACGAAGTGGAAAAAATGCTTGAGTATGAGGCACAGCAGTATTTCCCCGTGGATCTGAAAAACTATGTCCTTGATTTTAAGCTTATGGAAGATATAACCAGTGACGAAGGCCGCTTCACCAGGGTCCTCTTGGTTGCCGTTCCGGTAAAGCAGGTGGATGAGTATATGAAACTGCCCGGGCTGATGAAAATGGAGCCTGCGGCTGTTGACATTCCCGCCAATTGCATTTCCAAGCTTGTTTCTTATCTTGACTTCCATTTAACGGATGAAACGGCGGCCGAATATGCCGTTGTGGACATAGGCTGCGAGACGGTGGGGGTTTCTATTTTTAACCGGAACGTATTGAAGTTCAACCGCATTTTACTAAACGGAAGCGGGGACATAGACCGGCTGATCTCTGAAAATTATTCCATGAGCCCGGCGGAGGCGGAAAAAAAGAAAATAGCTTCCGCCCTTGTCGTCCCGGAGGAATCCGACGGCAGCCTTTCAATCGAAGATGCACGAATGAGCAACATAGTCAAACCTGCGGTGGACGCTGTCATCAGCGACATAAACAGGTTTTTCGATTTTTATCTTTCACGGAGCACCGGCAACAAAATCGGAAGGATTTATTTATGCGGGGGTGGGAGCCGGCTGAAGGGACTGCCGGAGTATATATCCGCTTATTTCAACATTCCTGTGGAGTTTTTGACGCCTGGCTCCAATATTGTCTACAGGGGGAGCAAAGGACAGGAGGCCTTCCTCAATGACTATGTGCTCATCACGGGCGCTGTTGGGGCAACCGTCAGGAACGGAAGTGCCGGCAGGGGAATTTCCGGTGTTCTAAAAGACCTCTTGAAGCCGGGAAAGCCATTATAAGGAGAGACAGGATATGGCACAGGGAGGACAAAAGGGGATCACTCTGACCGAGCTGCTGGTGACCGTTGCCATCCTGATGGTGGTGATGCTCCCCATATCCATGGTCCTGCTCCAGGGGGATAAAAACTACAGGATTGAGAAAGATACCTCGGATTCGCAAAGGGCTGTAAGAGAAGCCATGGACTTGATCATGGAGGACTTGAGGCAAAACGACAGCAGCAGTATAAGTGTGTACAAGAATAACAACAGTTCCGACGCAGCAATCCCTGCCTTAGGGGCCCCTCAAAACAGCGGGGATGTACTTTACGGGGATGTGCTTTATATAAAGCCGGACATCATATACTTCTTAGGGAAGGACGGACTGTATAAAAATGATGGAACCAGCAGCAATTTGGCTGTTATAGGTATCACAGGTTTTACCGTTTCAAAAAGATTATCGGACAGTAATACTGTAAGCACCATAATCGATATTGACTTGTATGCAAAAAAAAGCCCCAAGGACAGAGGAATTAATTTGAAAAGCAGCTACCGGATCAAATCCAATTAAAACCGGTTATAGATGCAATAATGATTCAGACCAATATGAGGGTGGGACAACATTGAAGGATCTAAACCTGATACCGAAAAGCTATATCCTGGAAAAAAAGAAGGCCGCTAAAAGGGTGTATATGGCTGTGGGAGCTGCGGCTGCTTGCGTGCTGCTGCTTGTGATGATAGGGGGACCCCTGGGCCTCAAATACAGCCTTAAAGCGCAGCGCGACAGCCTTGAAGCGAAGATCATGGCAACGGACAACTACGTTGCCATGGAAAACCAGTTCAACAGGATCAATAACATGTACAAGATGAGGGAAGAGGAAGGGAAGAAGCTGTCCCGGTATGGAATAGACGTTCCTGCCATCATTGACAGCATTGAAAAGGCGACCCCCGAAAAGCTTTTTTTTACGAATTTGAGCGTTAGGACGGACAATAACGGATCGGTTTTAGTTACTCTTACGGGGATTTCCTCTTCCATGGAAGATATTGCGTCTTTTGTAAACAAAATAAGGACAGACGGCTGCTTCGGGAGTGTGACGATTGGCGCGGTCAATAAAGAAGCGGCTGCGTCGGCACAATATGATTTCAATATAAGCATGAGCGGTTACCGGAAAAAGGATGGGGCAAAGCAAAACTGAAATTTTACGGACACTAAAACATACTGGCAGGGAGTGATGGCGTGAAGCTAACAACCAGGGAAATAAGACTGATGGCTTTATTAGGGGTTCTCCTGCTTCTGGCCGCATATGTAAACCTGTTTCTAAAGCCGCAGCTTGCGGCCATAAGTAAACTCAGGGAAGAAATAAGCAAAGACAGGGACAGCTACAACCTGAACCTGAGCGTAAAGGAAAAAGTGAAAAACATGGGCACGGATGTAAAAATCCTGATGCAAAAGCTGAAGGATTTAAGGACTGTTTTCCCTCCCGTTGTCAACTACGACGAAATTCTTCTGGTGGTCCGGGATCAGGCGAAGCGTGCGGGCCTTCAAATAGAAAGCTTAAATTTTACCGATGCGGTGGAGGCGGGAAGTGCCGCTTCCTCCAACAAGAACAATGAAGCGGTTGCCGCGGGGAAACAAAACGGAACTGCCTCCGGCAATGTACAAATTACCGACGATTCACTGAAAAAGGCGCTGGCAAACCTGGGTATGGGGGATGGGAACAGCCTTGACGGCAGTAAGACAGGACAGGGTAAAGCCCTGATCCCCGACGGGAAAGGGTATTCCGTGAGCATCAAGGTGAATGCCAAGGGGACAAACAGCCAGGTGAAGGCGTTTATTAACAATATCCTGGGCTTGAAAAACAAGATGGCTTTTAAGGATGTCCAGATCAGCAACAGTGGAGGCGGACAGCTGACCGCCAATATGACGCTGGAAATGTACGGGATCATGGACAGGAACGCCGAGGAGTATACCATGCTGTATGACAGCTCCCTGGCGCCCCCCGCCCCTGAAGGGAAGGAAAACGTGTTCAGCCCCTTTGAAGGGTTTGTGGGACAGATAAGCTCCCCCGGGGGAAGCGGGGATGCCGTTTCCCGGGAAGAGACGGATACGGGCAAACCTCTTTCCCTGGAGGAGCTTCAAGCCTATGACTTCTCCCTCGGTGCGCTGCCCTATGGAGAGAGCCTGGCCCCTCCGAGCGTTTCCATTACGGCAAAACATCTGGCGGCAGGCGATGGCACGTTCCGCATACCCATCATATACGGCGACAGCAAAGGCGAGGAGAAGGCGGAAATATACGTGGAGGAGAAGGATGGCAGGTTTTACTGCAAATACAAGACCGGGAATGAGGCTTTCCCCGATCCGGCGTATAAGCAGCTTGCCGAGTTTAAGCCTGCGGGGGATGAGATACAAATGATTGTGAACTCTACCCCAAGGAAGTTCAATGAAGACAAGAATTCGGTAAGTATAGGCATCATCAACAAGACCTCTAAGGCTTTTATTGTAAGGGTGGTTGACGAGGACAAGTCCCAGCCCAGGGTAAAAATAGACAAAACAGAGGGAGACGTAAAGGTAGAGTATAAATAAGCTCGGATGACGACATGGAAAAGTATAGTAGCCATAGGGAGGCATATAGGAGAATATTGAAGGGCAATCAGGGGGTAACACTGGTAGAACTGCTGGTCTCCATTGCGATACTGGCTTTAGTGGTCGCACCCTTTTTAGGCAGCTTCCTTTCAGCGGAAAGAAACAATCAGCTTTCAAAGGACAGGCTCACTGCAGCGGCCGCAGCCCAGAAGGCCATGGAAAAGATCAAGGCAACCCCTTCCCTGGTGGATGAAGCGGTTAATCAGACTGTAAACCTGAAAAGTTATGTGCCCGACGGTTTTTTCCCGGAAGGTTATGAAGTGAATTACAGCGTCACGGAGGTTTCCCAGGGGATAAGCACGGGTGACCCGGCTTACACTTTTCAAAATCTGGAGGATATACCCGATAATATTGTGCTTACCATTGATAAAAAAGAGAATGAGGATGATCAATACGCTGTTTCGGGGAAATTTTATTACGGGGACAAACAATATAAGAGCACAAACATTGATATGGGTGAAGATGCGGAGGATAACCGCTTCACACTCACAATTAACAAAAATGGTGGGGACTATGATTGTGATTTTTTTAAAACTCAAGGGGAAGCTGGGAATAAAAATACGGTTATAGCGAACCCAGAGGGCAAATATGCAAAGATCTTTGCCGTCAAAGTGGTCTTTAAGCAGGAGGCTTCACCGGGCCTGACGCTGGCTGTGAAGGTGGATAGCGGGGTGGACAAGGATGTGTGTTTTTATATTGCCGGAGACAGTGTGTCCTCTCCAAAGCTGACACTGGTCAATGACAACGGAGAGGACTTTTATACTTATTACAACATCAGTACAAATTCGGTGGATACAGGAACCGGGGTGTACCGGATTGAGGTGCGCGTGACAAAAAACGGAGAGCCGGTGGATAGCCTGGTCTCCTATGTGAACAGGTAGCAGGTGGGTTTTATGCAGCAGCGGTTGTTAAAATCAAACAGGGGTTCATCTTTGGTAATGGTCATGCTGATCATCACCATCATGACGACGGTGGGGATGGCTATTATGCTGCTTACTTGGAGTGAATTCAGGATGAGCCTTCTGTCCAGCGACCGGAATAAGGCTTACTATATTGCGGAAGCGGGCGTGGAGAGGGTTGCGAAGGCCCTGGACGACAAGGTGGCTGAAATACAGGAAGCAGCCAGGGAGGCTGTGTCCGATTATATCATGAAAAAAATTCAAGCCAGGAGTGAGGACAGGAACGCTGATGAGAATGGGGACGGGGAGAACTGGTTCAATAAGGACGGCTCCCTGAACAATGCGTATGTGCAGAAAAGATTCAATGAACTTTATATGGCATCCGATCCGGATACTGAAAACGGAGAGCCGGAGTCTTTTGTCTTTTTACTTAAAAAGGCTTTTTTACAAACCGATGATATCAACCAGCTCCTGACAGGCGAAGACCTGACCGTCAAGGATGATACGGGAATGAAAGTCATTGGAAGCTTCCAGTGGAAACTGAAGGAGTTTACTGAAGAAACTAATAACAATAACGGTGAACCTGCCTATATGGCCACCGTAGAAGTAGCAGGGACCTACGGGGGGCATTACAAAAAAACCCTGACGGTCAAATTCAACCTGCTGCCCGTGACTTCCCAGACTCCCTACCAGGTGATGGAAAAGGCCGTGGTAAAAAATCCGGTCATCCCTCCTCTTCTGACAAAGGCTGTGGCGGCGGAAAAAAATATCGTTTCAGCAGGAGGCACTGTCTCCATCGGGGGGGATGTGACCTGCTTCGGGACCCTGCCCCTAAAGGACGGCAGCGAGGACATGGACGCACCCATGTCCATGTACGGAGGGATTGTGGCAGGGATCAAGAGGGAGGCTATAACCTATACCAATGAAGCAGGCAGTACGGTGACCACCTCCCAAAAGGAGTGCTTGGGAATTAACAATGACAGTGTCCCGGCAGGAAGCGCAGGAAGTTTTGTCATCGACGGCAGTGCTTCCACCATGGGGTACGTACAGACCATGTACGGAGATGACGAAAGCGGCAAGCATTCGGATATTACGGTCAATAGAGAGACCTTTGCCCGGTCAGTGAGGGCGGATGATGAGTCGTATTCCTCCAGCATCAGCCTGAAGGGGGATGTGTATACCACCGACAATGTCCAGATCGATTCCAGCAATTCGGAAGTGACGGTGGGCAGCGATAGCAGGCCCGCCAATTATTACGGCTTTGTGGATGCGGGCTATGAAACCCTGGACTATGATGAAAAATCCGAATGGCAGGAAAAAAGGACCAGCAGCATTGTTGTGAACGGAAATTCAAAGCTTAATCTCTACGGGCCGGTTTATATCGGGGGCAGCACCTTTCTTACGGATTATAGGAAAGATGCGGCAGGTCCTGACGACCCTGAGGCCGGACATCCCTATATGACCGGGCTGGCTGCGGCAAAATCCGGCAAGAACGTGGCGTATGCCTTTACCGAATATAAAAAAGGCAGCACAACCGGGAAAAACAATCTTTACTATTATGACAGTTCGACGAGCTACCCTTACATTAGTTCGACAAACTCTGACATTATTTACAATTCCTACAGTGGGATCAATATGATTGTGGGGACGCTGACCCAAAAATTTGGAATGCAGCAGCGAGGAGTCCATGTAAAAGGCATTTGGAACCAGTGGAAGACTGAATGGGAGCAGAATTCCCAATCGGAAGGATTTGTTGATAACATGAGCAACATTACAACCGATAATATTAGAATCCTGGGGACGGGCGTCTATGATGAAAACAGGCTGATCGGCTATTCCAACGGGGCTATTGCCGCCAACGGCAAGGTTTACGGACCCTATGACGTTGTCTATAAAGATATTAAAGATAATTCCTTGAAGAGATATGCACCCGATGAATGGAAAGCCATCAAGGATGACTGTATGGTGCGATACTTCAATGCGGTAAAAGGGTTGATTCCGCCCAAGGATTCCTATGAAACCTTTTATGAAAACGTTAAAGCGGAGAGTATGGAAGACAGTTTGATGAATACCGATACCGGAGCTCCGGACAGTGCATTCAGCGAAATTAACGCTCCTGCCGATAGCCCTGCGGGCCGGTATTTCTTTTTTCATTCAACAGGGGATGTCACTATCAAGTACTCGGGAGGCACATGGGAGATTAACGGTATGCCTTTTCCGGCAAGCTGTAAGGACACGTATGGATATTATTACGGGCTTATCTACACCGGGGGGAACATATATGTGGACAGTACGAATGCACCGCCAGGCGGGTTCAAGCTCAAGGGTTCCCTCCTGGCGTCGGGAAATGTTGTATTTATCGGCGATGCCTACATAGGGTACAGTGAAGACGTTGTCAAAAACCTTATAACCAACTCTGCAACCGCCGACTTTTTCAAGGACACCACCTATATCACCCCCGCGTATGCTTCGGGGGACAAGCTGCAGAGCCAGCGCGTCCAGGTTAGAAACATCCAGGTGGCTGACTGGAAGGAAACGAAATGAGGGATAAGCCGTTGAGGGCGTGAACTGCCCGGGAGATATTGATTTATTGCGCAAGGAGGTATCCAAATGACTCATAGGTTTAAAGGTATAGTTTCATTACTGCTGACGGTTGCATTTATTACATCCAACTTGGCCTTTACTTTTCTAAGGGATGCATTTGCCGGCAGCAGCGATCAGGTGGAGCTTTACATGTATAACGGCGACAGGTCGGACTGGACCGACGTGATGACGCCCCGCTTCAAGCTGGTAAACAAGGGAGGGGATTTGAACCTTTCCAGGGTCAAGATCAGGTATTATTACAAATCCATTTGGGAACTGCCCAATACCTTTGAATGCGAGAAAATCTCCGTAACCAACGGGACTACCAAGGATTTATCCACTTCCACAGTCACGGCCCAATTTACACGTGTGTCCAATGCACTGCTGAGTAATTACTATTACTGCGAGCTGTCTTTTTCCCCGGAAGCAGGTACACTGAGCCGGGACGGCTATGTGGTGGTCCAGGCAAGAATGAAGCACCGCAGGAGTTGCGTTTACCTTTACCAGAGGGATGATTATTCCTTCAATTCAGTGGCGACGGACTTTGTGAAATGGGACAAGGCTACAGCCTATCTTACCTCCGGAAGTAGCTACAGTATTATCTGGGGAAGAGAGCCCGACGGGACCACCGTCCTGCCATTGCCTGAGCAGAAATCCCTGAAAGTGCAGATGTACAACGTGGACAGGAGTTCCTGGGTTACCGTTGAAAATCCCAAAATAAGGATTATTAATACAGGAACCAAAGATATTCCGCTGTCCGAAATTACTGTAAGATATTTCTTTACAACTGTATTCAGCAGGAGTTTTAGCTGCAGCAGCGCCGTGCTGACCAATGGTACTGCCTCAACCTCGCTGGATACTTCTCATGTGACGGGTACCTTTGAAAGGATCAACAATGGTTTTATTTTAGATGATTACCAGTTGAAAATCGGCTTCAGCAGCACGTCGGCCGGCCTGAGCCTTAAGCCGGGAGGATATGTGGAACTGCAGTCCGTTATTCGGTTTACCTCGTGGCCGTTCAAAGAATATCAGCCGAATGACTATTCCTTCAATTCCAGCGCAACAGGTTATGTGGACTGGAAAAAGACCACCGGCTACATTAATAACGTGCTTATGTGGGGAACAGAACCCGACGGGACAGAGGCCCCGACGGTGCCCGTACCGGACAAGCCTCTAAACCTTACTGCGGTCCCCGGTGACACCAGTGTCTCCCTTACCTGGTCGCCCTCATTTGGAGCCCAAACCTATACGGTGAAAAGGAGCACCACAAAAGGCGGGCCTTATACTGCCTGCGGAGGATTGCTGGATACTACCTATACCGACACAGGACTGACCAACGGCGTCACTTACTATTATGTAGTGAGTGCATCCAGTGCGGGGGGGGAAAGTGCCAATTCCAGTGAAGTGAGCGTTATGCCCACAAGCAACAAAATAAAGATCATGACCTACAGCATGGACCCTTCAGAAAATGTGGATGTCATAAAAACCGGGGTAAGAATAGAGAATACGGGCTTAAATCCAATCGACTTGAGCCGTATTACGGCAAATTACTATTATACGCAGAATGGAGGAGATATCCAAAAGAGCACATTCCGAACCAAAGCCGCAGTTAAGAATTCTTATACGGGTGATAATCGATTTGATACAACGCCAATAAATACTTCTTATGTAACCTCTAAAATTGAAAATTTTGCACCCAAGGCATACAAAACGGACGCCTACTTCCAGATAGGCTTCCAAAGCTCGGCAGGCACACTTACACCCGGCAGCAGCGTGGTCCTTGAAATAGAGTTTGAGAAAGACAAAAACGGTCAAGGAAACGCTATGTTCAACCAGCCAGATGACTATTCCTTCAACAGCAGCACATCCGGCTATACCGATTGGATGTATATGACCGGGTACATTGACGGCAAGCTGGTATGGGGGATGGAACCGGGGGCTGTTCCGGTGCCGACAGTCACACTGACTTCTCCCAAAAATGGAGACACCTATGCAGTCAATTCCGTCATACCTATAAAAGCCGACGGCACATACTGCGACCACATGGCCGCAGTGGTCCTTGACAGCAAGCAAACTGAAATCCAGCTTCCTTCAAGCGAAGGCAACAATCCGGTACAGCAGGGGAACCGCTTTTCGTATAATTTCACTCCGACAGCGCCCGGAACATATACCATTTATGTAGTAGGCAGGAGCACACCTGATGAATCTCCCAATTCTGTGAAAGGAATGTCGGACCCGGTGACCATATCGGTGACAGCAGCGTCCCTGGCTGCGCCTGTGGATGTAGCGGCTGCACTGGGAGACGGGCAGGTGAGCCTCAAATGGTCGCCGGTAGCGGGGGCGCTGTCCTACAAAGTAAAAAGAGCAGAAATCCGCGGAGGCCCTTACACGGAAATCGCTTCAAGTGTCACAAATACGTCTTATGTGGATGCAGCAGTAGAGCCGGGCAAAACCTATTATTATGTTGTCAGCGCTGTAAATGAAATAGCTGAAAGCCCTAATTCCCCCGAGGCAGCCGCAGGCCCCGTGTATGAAAACGTCTTCTACACCGATGACGGGAGCTTTTCCTACAGGCTTTTGACAGGCAGTAACGACGACAATTACAACAAGATTGTGCTGGGGGAATATATCCCCCTGGAGATGAGCCTGAAGCTGAAAAAGGCCATCGTTGACCCTGTATTTACCTTTGATGAAAATATACGGCCTGAGAAGGGGGGCCCGGACACCGGCTTTACTGTGAACAAAATTGCTGCGGGGGATCACTTCCTGGATTATTTACAGGTTTATAAAAACGGGAACAGGATGACGGAGGATTTAATCCAGGAGATGGACACGGCTTCCACCAGAATGAGCTTCCGGATCAAGGGCAGCTTTAGTGTGGGTGACACCCTCAAGATCAACTGTATTGTCAAGATAGCCTCCAAGTGCAAGAATCTGACCTTTGATAAGGAAAACCAGGTGCTGTTCTGCATGGAGAGCTGGCAATATAGCGAAGGGGGAGAGAAAATAGGCTCCTCCGATTGGTTCAGGGTGGACGTGATTATTGAAAAGCCCAATATCATGCAGTAGGATACAAATTTACAATAAAAGGAGAGTTCCCTCCTTTTATTTTTGGGCAATTAAGTATATAATAGGCAATGTGTAATTGACATTGGGCAATGGGCCGGCTATAATATCGAAGGCTTTTGTAATTTTTCAAATTCTGGAGCGCCATATCTATCAGAGGCAAAAGGAGCGAATATATGATCAGGTTCGGACCGGCAGGAAATTCGGACAGCTTTTATGAACAGGGGTACAATTCTTCGGTGCAAATGCCCGGCTGGCTTAAAAGCATGGGATTGAGCGCCTATGAATACCAGTGCGGCAAAGGGGTCAAAATAAAGGAGCCCACCGCAAGGCAGATGGGCGAGCAGGCGGCGGTGCACGATATTTTTCTCAGCATCCACGCGCCCTATTATATAAACCTGGCCAGCGAAGAAAGGGAAAAGAGAGAAAAATCCAAGGGCTATATCATACAAACCCTGGCTGCGGCCGCATGGATGGGCGCAAAGAGGATTACGGTGCATCCGGGCTCATACGGCAAGGTGGACAAGAGGTGGGCACTGGATACGGCGGTGCAGGTGCTGGGGGAAGTGCTGGCGGAAGCGGATGCGGCAGGATATTCGGACATTGCCATCTGCCCGGAGACACTTGGAAAAATAAACCAGTTGGGCTCCCTGGAGGAGGTCCTGGAGCTGTGTAAAATAGACGAGAGGCTCATTCCCACTATAGATTTCGGGCACCTGCACGTGAGAGGACTGGGGTGCTTGAACTCGGCTGCGGATTTTGAAGCGGTGTTCGACAAAATTGAAAAGGTCCTGGGGTCTTACAGGTTAAAGCATCTCCATTGCCATTTCAGCCGGATAGAGTTTACCTCCGCGGGAGAAAAAAAGCACTGGACCCTGGATGACGTCCAGTTCGGCCCCAATTTCGAGCCACTGGCGGAAGTGCTCTACAAGAGAGCCATGGAACCGGTGATTATATGTGAATCAAGGGACTGTATGGCTGAGGACGCTTTAGAACTCAAACACATATATGAAAAGGAGGCAGGGGGGTGATCCTATGAAAAAGGTCCTGATTGTAAACGGACCGAACTTGAATCTGCTGGGTACCCGGGAAAAGGATGTCTATGGGACCGAGACCCTGGAGGACATTGCCAAAAGGGTCAGCATTGAGGCGGAAAAGCTGAGGCTGGATATCCGGTTTATCCAGACAAACCATGAGGGCGAGATTATAGATAAAATCCATGAAGCCAAAGGGAAATTTGATGTTTTGATTATCAATCCGGGCGCCTATACCCACTACAGCATCGCCATAAGAGACGCCATCAAAGCGGTGGAGATTGCGGCAATTGAAGTACACCTGTCCAATATATATTCAAGGGAAGAGTTCAGGCACCAATCGGTGATTGCACCGGTGTGCAAAGGTCAGATCTGCGGCTTCGGAGGATATGGGTATATCCTGGCCCTCAATGCTGCAGCGAACCTGTAGAAAGGAGTGTTTATTAAAATGGAAAACACAAACATCATCGAAAACAGGCTGGCCAGGTTCAGGGCCAAGCTGGCGGAAAAAGGAATGGATGCCGCACTGATTACCAAGAGGGAGAGCTACATATACCTTTCAGGTTTTACCGGTACTTCCGCCTACCTGGTTATTACCCGGGACCAAGCCGTCCTGGTGACGGATTTCCGGTATCGCCAGCAGGCGTCGGAACAGGCTCCCATGTACAAGATTGTCCAGTACCAGGGAAGCCTGCTGGCTGAGCTGAATGCGGTTATCAAGGACATGAATGTCCACAACGTCGGATTTGAAGACAGGCACATGACGTACAGTTACTACAACGAGTGTAAAAATAACCTGGAAATAAAGGAATTGGTTCCTCTTGGGGATATGGTGGAGAGCCTCAGGATGGTAAAGGATGCCTGCGAAATTGAAAGCATAAAGAAAGCGGTAAAAATTGCCGATGACGCTTTTACCCATATCCTCGGTTTTATCAAACCCGGCCGGACCGAAATGGAAGTGGCTGCAGAGCTGGAATATTTTATGAAAACAAAGGGGGCCAGCGGAGCTTCCTTTGAAACCATTGTGGCCTCGGGTACCCGGGCCTCCATGCCCCACGGGGTTGCCTCCGGGAAAAAGCTGGAAATGGGGGATGTAATCACTCTTGATTTTGGGGCCCTGTACGAACAATACTGCTCCGACATGACCCGGACGGTTTTTTTAGGGGATCCAGGCGCAAAAATGAAGGAAATTTACGGCATCGTACTGGAGGCACAGCTTGAGGCGGAAAAGGGAGCCAAAAAAGGTATGACCGGAAAGGAGATAGATTCCATTGCCAGGAGCATCATTTCAGACAGGGGTTTCGGAAACCAATTCGGACACGGACTGGGACACGGGGTGGGACTGGAGATTCATGAAGAACCCAGATTTTCTCCTTCCGGGAAGTTTGTTATGGAAAACAACATGGTGGTGACGGTGGAACCTGGCATCTACATTGAAGGGCTGGGAGGAGTGCGGATTGAGGATATCATCGTTATTTCCGATGACAAGCCCCAGATACTTACAGGTTCTACCAAGGAGATCATCATACTGTAAGGCTACATAAAAAATTTCTTGAAATATATTGAATTATAATTTAATATAAACTAGGAATGATATATAATGGTAAATATTAATGGCTTTTAACTTAAAATGTGCCGTTAATAACTATTAAGCGACATTTCTATAAACTGGAGGTATAAAAATGATAACAGCCGGAGATTTTAGAAACGGAATAACCTTTGAATTAGACGGACAAATATACCAGGTGGTAGAGTTTCAGCATGTAAAACCGGGAAAAGGGGCCGCTTTTGTCAGGACAAAGCTTAAAAACATTGTAACGGGAGCTACTGTTGAAAGAACTTTCAATCCGACGGATAAGTTTGAAAATGCCATTATTGAGAGAAAGGACATGCAGTACCTGTATAATGACGGAGACCTGTATTATTTCATGGACACGGAGACATATGAACAGATGCCCCTTAACAAGGCTTCCATAGGTGATTCCTTGAAGTTCGTCAAAGAAAATGTGGTGGTTAAAATCCTCTCTCATAAGGGAAATGTTTTTGGTATTGAACCTCCCACATTTGTTGAACTGGCTGTGATTAATACCGAGCCGGGCTTTAAGGGGGATACCGCCACTGGAGCTACCAAACCTGCCACCGTTGAAACCGGCGCTGTTATCAAGGTTCCGTTGTTTGTAAATGAGGGAGACATGGTCAGGATCGATACAAGGACGGGAGAGTACATGGAAAGAGTCTAAGGACTGGAACGGAGGATATTGCATGAGTTATTTAAAAGAAAGGGTTTCTTATTTGAAGGGCTTGGCGGAAGGCTTGCAGATCAGCGACACGACAAATGAGGGGAAGCTGATCAAGGCCCTCATCGACGTAATGGATGATTTTGCTATTGCGGTAGATGACCTGGAAGAATTGCACGATCAGATGAGTGAGCAGCTGGACAGCATTGATGAAGGCCTGGCGGAGGTTGAAAGAGCTGTTTTTGACGATGAAGAGGACGAGGATGAAGAGGATGAGGAGGACGGTTTTATCGAAATTGAATGTCCTCACTGCCACGAGGATATCCATATCAGTGCGGACATGATGGATGAAGAAAAGAATACCGTGGAATGCCCCAACTGCCATGAAACCATTGAACTCCACTGGGAATGCGATTGTGAAGAACATAAGCATGAATGAAAAAGGAGCTGTCAAAGGGAGAAATTTAATATTCATGCAAAAGTAAGAGTTGTCCATAGAAAAATGACCGGTTCGTTGAACCGGTCATTTTTGTTGTCATAAATGTGGACAAAGATAAATATGTATATAAAGTAAGGAGACAGAACTCTGTGAGCAAGAAGTATTCCTTCCATTACCATGAGGAATGTCCCCTTTCTACCGGAACGGAGGAATTGCCAGGTGCTTGCGGAAGATAAAAGAAACGGGGCTCCAAAACCGGCAAGGAATTTGGAGCAGGAAGTGTTCAAATTCATCTCTCAGGATGTAAGAAGCGTTTTAAAAAGACTGGGCCCGGAAAAAACGGCAGCACTGGAGGAAATCAGGCTGCGGGCAAACAAACCGCTGGTTGTACAGAACTACAGCGGCGACTATTTTTTGAGTACTGACGGGAGATTGACGGATCAATACGGCAGCGGACTATATGCGGTGCCCCAGGAGGAAATTTTCAAAACCCTTGAATTGATGAGTGAAAATTCAATTTATGCGTACCAGGATGAAATAAAAAGCGGGTTTTTGACATTGAAAGGGGGCCACAGGGTAGGAATTGCAGGAAAAATAGTCATAGAAGGCGGCCAGGTTAAAAATATCAAGGATATCTCAAGCCTGAACATAAGAATTTCCAGGGAGGTCCCGGGGTGCTCCGCCGGGGTGATAAAGTATTTAATCAAGAACAGCCGGGAGGTTTTCAACACCCTTGTCGTATCGCCTCCCCAGTGCGGAAAAACCACCATGCTCCGGGATATGACCAGGCTTTTGAGCGACGGCATCCCTGAGATGAACTTTAAAGGGGTAAAAATCGGTGTGGTGGATGAGAGATCCGAAATCGCAGCCTGTTACAAAGGCATACCCCAGAATAACGTGGGCGTCCGCACCGATGTGCTGGATGCATGTCCCAAATCCCTGGGTATGGCCATGCTGCTTAGATCCATGTCTCCCCAGGTCATCGTAACCGATGAGATAGGCGGCCGGGGGGACAAGGAAGCGGTTATGGAGGTTATCAACGCCGGTGTGAAGCTCATAACCACCGCCCACGGATACAATATTTCGGAGCTGAAATCAAGGCAGGAGGTGCTAAGCCTGATGGAAGGCAGAGTGTTTGAGAGGTATATTGTGCTAAGTAATAGAAACGGCCCTGGAACCGTTGAGGAAATTATTGACGGCAAGGACATGTCGCCGCTGGTAAAAAGAAAAGGAGATTGGCATGCTGTTTAAAATCGTCGGAAGCCTATTGATTCTGTCCGCCTCCAGCCTGCTGGGCTATATCTGTTCCAAGGACTGCGCCCGGAGGCCCCAGGAGCTCAGGACGCTGCAGGGGCTGCTGCAGATGCTTGAAAATGAAATGTGCTTTTTATCAAACCTTTTGACGGATTCCTTTGAAAGAATACATAAAAGCAGTGACTCGGAGGTTGCAAGGTTTTTTTACTCCACGGTCGAAAATTTAAAGAACAATGAAGGCATGGACGCCGCTGCGGCGTGGGAGATGGCCGTCAGGGAGAACAGGAGCAGAACCGGACTGAATGAGGAAGACGAACAGATACTCATATCTTTTGGAAAGATGCTGGGGAGTTCGGACCTGGAGGGACAAATAAAAAATATCAGGCTAACTTTGACCCACCTTAGGATGCAGGAGCAAAAAGCGGAGGAGGTGAGGAAAAAGAACGAGGCAATGTACAGGAGTCTTGGTGTTTTAGGTGGACTTGCAGTTGTCATTATATTACTATAAAGGGCTGTAGGTGATGGGTTACCGGTTTCGCTTTCGGCTCTGGACTTCTCTTGGAGGCCATTGCCTGGATAATCGCCGATTGAAAGCATCTTGTGCGCAAACCTTAACCTCTATAAATTACCAATAGCCGGTATTCGGAGGGCATATGGGAATTGATTTGATTTTCAGGATAGCAGCTATAGGAATTTTAGTGTCGGTCTTAAACGCGGTTCTCAATAAATCAGGCCGGGACGAGCAAGCCATGATGACAACGCTTGCCGGGTTGATCGTCGTCTTATTGCTGGTTGTTAAGGAAATAGTAAACCTGTTCAACACCATAAAAACCATGTTCAATTTTTAAACATGAGACAGAGGTAGAAATCAGGTATAAATACTGAAGCAGAGGTGGAGAGTCCAGGTGGAGATACTACAGATCGTCGGGTTGGGTATCGTTGCTACGGTAATCATATTGGTCGTTAAAACGCAGAGGCCTGAAATAGCCATCCAGATAAGCATTATCACAGGGATTATCCTTTTTTTGCTCGTTGCCGGCAAACTGGCTTCGGTGATTGCCCTGCTTGAAAAATATACCGGAAGGGTCAACATCGACATGTCGTACCTGACGGTGCTGCTTAAGATTATAGGTATTGCGTATATAGCGGAATTCGGTGCGGAGGTGTGCAAGGATGCGGGGGAAAGCTCTATTGCGTCCAAAATAGAGATGGCCGGGAAAATAGTTATTGCGGTGCTGGCAGTCCCCATTGTAACTTCTATGCTGGACCTGATCATAAAAATAATGCCATAAAAAAGGGATTGAACTTGTTGTCCGGGTGTTTTTTGCCCATACAAGAGAAAAGGAGCAATATGTTAAACAAAAGGCACATAAAAGTTCGGATAAAATTTTATATTCTGCTGCTTGCCGTTGCTTCGGCAATCCTGTGGGGCCTGTTTTTTACGGCAGATGTTTTCGCTGCGCAAGCGGAGGAGGAAGCCGGCATTATTGAAGGGCAGCTGAACACCAATGAGGTGGGAAAAATAAAAGAACAGCTGGAGAAGCTGCCCCAGGAAGATGCAAAAGAGATTATCCCCGAATTTGACCCTGAAAAGATAATAAAAGAAACTATAAAAGGGAATTCTATTTTCGATGCGACCGGAATCATCAATAAAGCACTTTTTTACCTCTTGAATGAAATTTATGTGAATGTTCACGTCCTTATCAAGCTAATTGTCCTTGTGGTGCTGTGCGCCGTTTTAAAAAACCTGCAAACTTCTTTTTTGAGTGACAGTGTGGGAGAGCTTGCTTTCTATGTATGCTATGTGGTTCTGATATCCATACTGGTTGTCGGCTTTAATACCGCCTTAAACCTGTGCAGGGATGTTATCGACGGCATGGTGAACTTCATGCATGCCTGCATACCCCCTCTTTTGACACTGCTCATGTCCGGGGGCAGCATCACCACGGCAGGGATATTCCAGCCTGTGCTTATTACGATTGTGGAAATTTCCGCATCAATAATTAAAACCGTATTCATTCCCGTAATTTTTATCTCAACCATACTCAGCATTGTCAACAATATCTCCGATAAGTTGCAGATTTCAAAGCTGGCCGGTTTTTTAAAGCTGATTTCGGGCTGGGGCGTCGGCCTGTTGCTTACTGTATTTGTGGCCGTGGTGTCGACCCAGGGGTCCTTAGGAGCCGTTGTAGATGGAGTTACCGGCAAAACCGCCAAGTATGCCGTCAGCACATTTATACCGGTGGTGGGTAAAAGCCTTTCGGATGCGGCAGAAGCCGTGGCGGGGTGTACGGTTTTGATAAAAAATGCGGCGGGAGTCGCCATTATGGCGGGTATCATCATTATCTGCCTTATTCCGCTACTGAAGATTCTTGCGCTGATCCTGCTGTACAAGCTTGCCTGTGCCGTGGTGGAACCCATATCCGAACCGAGGATTACAAATTGTATCAATGAAATGGCCGCCTCCCTTACCCTTCTCCTGGGAATAGCGGCTTCCGTCATGTTTATGTTCCTCATTATCGTGACGGTAATTATCAGCGCGGGGAATTCAAGCGCCATGATCCGGTAAGCGGAAGAACCTTTTTGCTGCGCAGCAAATAGTTTCATCACAGGTGCAGAGAAATCAAAGGTTTATAAAGTGAGGGAAGGAAAAAAGAAAAAGTCATGGTTGAATTTTTAAAAAACTGGGTTGTAAACCTAATCATTCTGGCTATTTTCATGGTGCTTTTAGAAATCATTGTGCCCTCGGGGAAAATTAAAAAATTTATTACCCTGACATCCGGGTTTATCCTGATTATTGCTATTATCAATCCCTTCCTGGGCCTGTTTTACAAGGGAATGGACATGAAGGAATTCATGGTGTCAAGCAGCAGCTTTATTGATAAAAGGGAGATCCAGGAAAACAGCAAGGTTTTTCAGGAAAAACAAATGAAGCAGGTTACCGAAGTATACAGAGACAAGCTTATCAGGCAAATTGAGGAGTGTGTGGGGCAAATGGAGGGCATATCCTCCGTAAAGGCGGATGTAATAATCAATGAGGACTACAAATCTGCCGATTTCGGAGCGATAAAAAGGGTGTACGTCTTTTTGAAGCCGGGAGAAGGAGCCCGCAGTATAAAGCCTGTAGCTGGTATTGAAAAAATCAAAATTGACGGAAAGAATAAAGAAAACAACCAAAAAAAGGAGGTAGATGCGGGCATAAAGAGCCAGGTTGAAGAAAAGATCAAAAATACCTTTGAGGTTTCAAAGGAAAATATTGTGATCAGTGCAATGTGATCCGGTAAAAAAGCTACCAAGGAGGAAATCATATGGGACAGCTTAAAAGGATAAAAGAATTCTTCAACAGTTTGCTAAGCAGTAAGAACAAGAGAAAAATAATTGAAAACGCCCTGATTGTGATTGCTATCGGAATCATCCTGGTGATTGCAGGAGGGGCTTTCTTTCAGAAGGACTCCTCAAAAACTCCCGCTCCCAACCCTGATGAAGGGATGACCGGGCAGGAAGTGGGAAAGATGATGGCTGGCAATGACAAGAGCGACATAGAAAAAGAATTGGAGGAAATCCTTTCCCAGATAAAAGGGGCAGGGAGGGTGAGCGTAATGATTACCTATGAATCGGGGAAGGAAATAGTGCCTGCGACGGATGCCTCCAAAAAGGAAAACGACGTGCAGGAAAAGGATTCCGGCGGGGGAAGCCGGAATACCAGCCAGGACGAGTATGAAACCAAGATTGTTTTTGAAGAACAGAGCGGAATAAAAAAGCCGGTTGTTTTAAAGGAGCTGCAGCCTGCGGTCAAAGGGGTCATCGTTGTAGCGGAAGGA
Source organism: Eubacteriales bacterium (assembly GCA_024655885.1). Classification (GTDB taxonomy): domain Bacteria; phylum Bacillota; class Clostridia; order Acetivibrionales; family JANLFN01; genus JANLFN01. The sequence continues at coordinate 40,596 of JANLFN010000001.1, forward strand.
GCCACGGACCCCAGCGTCAGGGAGAACCTGAGCAAAGCGGTGCAGGTAATTACAGGTGTACCTATTCATAAGGTGCAGGTATTTGAAAGGACAAAGTAAAGGGGACGGGGAGCACTATATTTTATCAAGATGAAAAAATGAGATATAAACAAGCAATGTGGTGAATATATTTTTATGGAAAGGTTTTAATGCCTAAAGACAGAGCACTTAAACCTTATGATGAACAAGATGGGAAACCATCCGACTTTAAGGGCGCTGGAGCAGCCGGGAAGTTTGATTCTAAAGGGCGATGCTAAAAACAGAAGGCCGTTTATTGACGAGATGAATGATTTAGCTTCTCATTTTTAACGTGGGTTGGAATCTATAAAATTTAGGAGGGGATCGGATATGGTAGTTTTTAAAAGAAAACAGATCGTTGTCTTGTCGCTGGTATTGATGATCATGGTGGCAGGGTATTTGCAGTACAGCTATAAAAGAAGCAGTATATCCGTTAATGGGAAAGACAGCGGAAAGATCGGGGAAGCCGTATATGTGGAGAACACCAAGTCCAATGCGGAGTCAGCCACCGCAAAGACCGCAGACGGTGCAAATGCTTCAGGCAGTAAAAGTGCCGCTGTGGCTTCAAAGCAGGCAAACGATTTCTTTGCCCAGGCTAAGCTGGACAGGGAGGTTACCCGCAGCAAGAATACGGATGAATTGAAGAAAATTGCTGAAGACGCGAGCCTGAGCAAGGAAGAAAAGACAAAGGCCTATGATCAGATGGTAAAACTAGCAAGCAATTCGGATAAAGAAATGAGGATAGAAAATCTGATAAAAGAAAAGGGGTATCTTGACGCCATTGTGCTGTTCGGAGACGATGGGAGCCTGGATGTGGTAATTAAATCATCCACCCTGACGGCCGCACAGGCGGCGCAGATTGCGGATATAGTTTCGCGTCAGGCAAACGTTGCGATGGATAAAATACATATTCGAAATATATTCTAATAAAAACCTTGTTTTTGTGCAGGCCGTAAAATGTGGACTGCCTATTGCTAATCCATTATTTATAGTGGTATAATGTTTTTGCTGGCTTTTCTATACAAATGGGTATTTGGAATATGAAGAGTTCCGGCAAGGAGGGGAAATACGGTTGGAAGAGATAGGTACAAGTATTACGGATGAATTAGGCGCTGTTAAAATTACGGATGAGGTAGTTGCCATAATTGCTGGAATTGCTGCTACGGAGGTGCCGGGAGTGGCGGGCATGAGCGGCGGGATTGCCGGTGGTATCGCGGAAATGCTCGGGAGAAAGAACCTGTCAAAGGGTGTCAAAGTGGAAGTGGGAGAGAAAGAGGCTGCCATAGACCTCTATATCATTGTTGACTACGGCTGTAGAATCCCCGATATTGCCTGGGAGATCCAGGAGAAAGTGAAAAAATCCGTAGAAACCATGACCGGTTTGGAAGTAGTTGAGGTTAATATCCATATACAGGGAGTTAACATTGAGAAGGAGCACAAGAAAGAGGCTGTGGATGAGGCGCCGAGGGTAAAGTGAGCGCCGTGGAGGAAATGCGTTGACGAAAATGGGAGAAAACCAGGGATGAACTATAGTTTTTCCATACATTTTAAAAAGAAAACCCGTCAGGGTTTATTTTTTTTTTTAAATAAACTATAATGTAATCGTATACTTCCACAGGCAATAATTACTGCATAGGATGAAAAATAGAGTGTAGAGGTGATTCAAAATTATGAATTTGGTATTTAGAGTTTTACTGGCCGTTTATGCGTTTTTTCTCACGGTTTTATCCCTTTTCGCAATGGTGGTGACATTAAAACCCCAGCTGTTCGACCGGTTTACCAGTTATATATCTTATTACCTGTTGCAGGGGCTTGGCACAATCATTGCTACTTTTTTGGTTGAGTTCATATTTTTTGCCCTCAGCCTGCTGTTCCTTTTTTCCGGATTTAAAAACGACAAGGATAAAAAATTCATCAGCAAACATACTAATATTGGAGAAATAAAAATATCATTAAATTCTATAGAGAATATTGCGTTGACTGCCTCAAAAAGGTTGAACGGGGTCAGAGAAACTAAAGCCTATGTCAATAAGCTTGCGGAAGGAATCTCTATACTTGTAAAGATTGTTGTCCTGCCGGATATTAATATACCCGTACTTTCAGAAGACATACAGCAAAAAGTAAAAAAAGCGGTTGAAGAAAGCTCCGGAATACAGGTCAATGAGGTGAGTGTGGTGGTTGAGAACCTATATGCCGGATATAAATCAAGGGTAGAGTAAACGGGGGTAACTGGAATGGATAAAGAAAAAATCCTTAGTTTTTATGATTCCCACCGCGGGGGTATCAATGGGGCGGCTATCGGCCTGGCAATTGCAGTTGCCATATTGATTTTAGGATTTTTCAGGGCCCTCTTTGTTGCATTATGCGTAGGAATAGGATATCATATAGGAAAGAAATTGTATGAAGACAAGAATTATTTAAAAAATTTACTTGACAGGATACTGCCGCCTGGAACATACAGGTAACATACGGATTTGCTTTATCGTTTGAGGTTTAAAGTTTCCTGATGGAGCAGACGTTAAACGTTCAATGTCAAACAGGTTTACTAGGAGGAATGTTTTAATGGGAAGGAGAGCGTCCAGAGAGATTGCAATGAAGCTCTTATACCAGTTGGAGCTGCAGAAGGAAGACAGGGAAGAACAGTTAAGGTATGCGCTGGAGGAAAACGCTTTAACGGATAGCGATAAAAACTATATCCTTGATGTAGTCGATGGAGTGCATAAGAACCTTGAGGCCATCGACAAAATCATTGAAACCTATTCCAAAGGATGGAAGATCAATAGAATCTCAAAGGTGGATCTTTCCATTTTAAGACTAAGCATTTATGAGATGAATTACAGGAACGATATTCCTTTTAATGTTTCCATCAATGAGGCGGTTGAACTGGCAAAACGCTACAGCAGTGACGATGCCGGGTCCTTTGTCAACGGAATACTGGGAAAAGTAGCCAAAGTGAAGGCCATACCCACGGACAGTTGACTGAATGGGACTGGTCCTGCCGGATTTGCAGAAAAAATGGTAACCAATTCTTTGCCGGTAAGTTAACAAAACATACCGGTTTTTAGTTGCATTTAAAGGGAACCTCAAGTGGGGGGCAAGGCGAAGGGTGAATTTATGCAGTACGTATTAACGGTTTCTCAAATAAATAAGTATTTGAAAGAGTTGATTTCCAAGGACCTGGTTCTTTCCAACCTCTGGGTTAAGGGTGAAATCTCCAATTACAAGGTCCATTATTCCGGACATATATATTTCACAATAAAAGATGAGGGCGGAATTTTAAGATGCGTCATGTTTAAATCCCATGCCTCCGGCTTGAGATTTGTGCCTGAAAACGGAACAAAGGTTACTATTAAAGGGTATGTTTCAGTATTTGAACGAGACGGCCAGTACCAGCTCTATGTAGAAGAAATGCAGCCTGAGGGCGTAGGCGGCCTTCACCTTGCCTTTGAACAGCTTAAAAGAAAGCTTAAGGAGGAAGGCCTGTTTGACAGGGAGCATAAAAAGAAGATCCCTTTTTTGCCGAGGAGCATTGGCGTTGTGACATCTCCCACCGGTGCCGTTATAAGGGATATTATCCACGTGACGGGCAGAAGGTTCGGGAAGATAGGCATAAAGGTATTTGCCGTTGCGGTGCAAGGGGAGCAGGCCCCCCTTCAAATTGCCAGAGCCATTCAAAAACTGAATGAAGCAAACTGCGTCGATGTCATCATTGTGGCCAGAGGCGGTGGGTCTTTGGAGGAATTGTGGGCGTTCAACGAGGAAGTTGTCGCCAGAAGCATCTATGAATCCAGAATACCTGTAATTTCTGCCGTGGGACATGAGACGGATTTTACAATCGCCGATTTTGTGGCGGATGTAAGGGCACCTACCCCGTCAGCCGCAGCAGAACTGGCGGTGCCGGACAAAGCGGCCCTTGTAAGCAGGATATCCGATTTACATACAAGACTTCGAAATTCGGTGATGAAAAACCTGGATTTGAAACGGGAAAAGTACAGGCAGCTTGCGGACAGCACTGTTTTTAAGCAGCCTTATAACAGGCTGTACCAGGAGAGGATGCGGGTGGACGTTTTCAGCAAGTACCTGTTTAAGGAGATCAGAATAAAGCATGAAAGATCAGGCTCACGCCTGTCCTTCCTGGCAGGCAAGCTTAACGCCTTGAGTCCCCTGGCTATCCTCTCCAGGGGATACAGTGTGGCCAGGGAGAAAGAAAAGGGAAGTCTTGTAAAATCCATCCGGGCTGTGAAACCGGGAGATATACTTGAAATTACCGTACAGGACGGCAGGATCGACTGCCTTGTACAGCAAACAGGAGAGAGGGAGTTCAATGAAGGAGAATGAGAAGACCTTTGAAGAGGCCATAAGTGAACTGGAAGAAGTGGTAAAAAAGCTTGAAAATGGAGATTTGCCGCTGGATGAATCCATTGAGTTATTTCAAAAAGGTTTGGAACTGTCCAGGTGCTGCAGTAAAAAACTGGATGAAGTGGAGAAGAAGATCAGCCGGCTTATTGAAAGTGAGGACGGGGATATTATAGAAACGGCATTTGACCCGGCCGGAGCAGCGGAGGATTAAAATGGACTTCAAAAGCAGATATGGAGAATGGCTGAACCTGATAAATCAATCCCTTGAGGCATACGTGCAGGAAAAAAATACTCCCGAAAAAAGCATATACCGCTCCATGAGATACAGCCTCCTGGCAGGGGGGAAAAGACTGAGGCCCGTCTTGGCCCTTGCGGTCTGCGAGCTGCTGAACGGCGACATGAGAGAAGTTATTCCTTTTGCCTGCGCATTGGAAATGATTCACACCTATTCCTTAATCCACGATGATCTTCCCGCCATGGACAACGATGATTACAGGAGGGGAAGGCTCACAAACCATAAGGTTTTCGGCGAAGCCCAGGCCATACTGGCAGGGGATGCTCTCCTCAATTATGCTTTTGAACTGATGCTGTCCCATGCTTTGTCGGAGGCAGGCAGTACATATAAAAAAACAAAAGCGGCATTAGTTATTGCAAGCGCTTCCGGAGCAGGAGGCATGATCGGCGGACAGGTTATGGACATTGAATGGGAAGGAAAAAGGATTGAGGCGGAAGCCCTGGAGCATATGCACAAGTGCAAGACCGGAGCACTGATTAAGGCGGCGGTTGTTTCGTCCGCTATTTTATGCAATGCCGGAGAGAAAGAACTGGAAGTTCTTGAAAAATATGCTGAAAAGCTGGGACTTGCTTTTCAGATAAAAGATGATATTCTAGATATTGAAGGCAGTGCCGCCGTTATGGGCAAGGAAGCGGGGAGCGACGCCAGGAAAAACAAGTCGACGTACGTAACGGTTTATGGAATTTCACAAGCCGGGCATTTATTGGACCGTACAATAGAAAGCGCATTATCCGATGTAATTTATTTTGGAGAAAAGGCATATTTTTTGAAAGGGTTAGCCGAATACGTAGCAGCAAGAGAAAATTAGGGGGTTTGTTTTGTTGGGCTTTTTAAATGATATGTTACTCAATAAAACCGTGGTTGTGCCTGCTCTGTCGTTTTTAATCGCACAGACACTGAAGGTTTTGACAGTGATTGCTTTTCAGAAAAAATTCGACTTCAGGAGGTTTATCGGTTCAGGAGGAATGCCAAGTTCCCACTCGGCTTTTATTGTTTCCCTTGCTACGGTGGTAGGAAAGACTTACGGCTTGAAATCAGGACTTTTCGGAGTCTCCATGGCGGTAGCCATTATAGTGATGTATGATGCGGCCGGGGTTAGAAGAGCGGCCGGAAAGCAGGCCAAGGTATTGAATAAGCTTATTTGTTCCATGGATGATAAAACCCGGTTTGATGAAAATTTAAAGGAATTGATCGGCCACACACCTTTTGAAGTACTGATAGGGGCTATTCTTGGAGTTGCGGTAGGGCTGCTGTTCAGCTGAAAGGAGACCGGAGGGGAATTCAAAAACTCGGCGGTAAGTTGTGTGATAAGGTATACACAATGAATATAAGGAAGAATAAGTGTTCTTGTACGATATAAAACTATAATCCAGTTCTTTTGGGTTGAATTTAACCTATAGCCGCAGTTTATGGAAATACTTTTATATGCTATAATTATTTAACGAATTCAATAACGTATATAACCGGGGTGGTACAGTATTCTAGTCAGGACTCCCGATTCTGAAGACGGGCCTAAAAATCCGTTTAAGGGCACAACGATGAAGTTCCTTGTGCCGGCTTGCTACGCCCAGTGGTGGGCTGGTGCTGGGAGTTAAGGTTTAGGGGCGATCTGCAATGGCATGCAGGCGTTGACCCCTCTACCGTGGAGACCCTTCCTTGTGGAAGAAAAGCCGGCGGTAAAACGCAGGAAAAACCGGGAGATAAAAAGCCCGGGAAGAGTCCCGCGTTGCATGCCGACACATCTCGACTACGAGAAGGGATTAAACCTGTTACGCGGTACCGCAAGATGCTGTGGACAGAGTAGCCTGCCTTGAGTGAAATGGGTGGATAGCGGATCAGATGTATGGGTATTTGGCCAATATACATACATTATTGCTGCTTGAAACCTCTTTTGCAAAAGAGGCTAGGAATCGGCCAGCCTGTTGAGGAAAACTCCTAGACTGTTCTTATTGGAAATATATTGGGGATTACAGTGTGGACTAAGTGGTAATCAGGCCCCGGCAGTGGTAACACTCCGGCGGAAGATTTAAAGGGAAACCGCTGGTATGGCGACATGTCAGTATTTTCCGGGGAAATCCTGCCTGACCTAAGCCGCAAAATTTACTCAATGTGTTGCCACCCGGTTTTATTTATAAGGTGAATTTTAATACTCGACGGCATTTTAGCCGGGTATAATTAAAATGGAGGTTTCAACAGCTTGGGAGCAGACGGTAAACACCCTTATGACGAAAAAAAAGTGAAATTCAGGGTGAATATGCTTGGCTCACAAAAAAATAACACTAAATGGATCATTACTATAACTACGGTTTCGTTTTTGCTTTCCGCTTCACTGTCATTTGCCTCGTCCAATGCATTGAAAAATGTCAATAATGTTTTTGCCTTGCTAATCGTGTTAGTCATCATCTTTATTGGAATAATATTCGATATGGTGGGAATAGCTGTGACTGCAGCCGATGAAGCCCCTTTTCATGCCATGGCGTCCAGAAAGATGTATGGAGCAAAACAGGCCATCAAGCTCATCAGAAACGCAAACAAGGTGTCCAGTTTTTGCAACGATGTGGTTGGCGACATCGCAGGAGTCATCAGCGGTACGGCGAGTGCCATTATAATAGTAAAGATTACCGGCAGCAGCAGCGGGGAAATAACCCTGGCCGGGCTGGCTATTACTGCGCTGGTTGCTTCTATTACGGTGGGTGGAAAAGCCCTGGGAAAGACCATTGCAATACATAACAGCAATTACATAACCTATAGAGTGGGTGTAATGGTAAGTTTTTTTACAGGAAAGATACCCTGGATAAGGCTAAAAAGGAATAACAAAAAAATCTGAAAGAGGGATGAAACTGAGTGAGTAAAATATTAAAGGGAATAAACTCACCAGAAGATATAAAAAAATTGAATATACCGCAAATTGAAGAACTGTGCGGGGAAATAAGGGAGTTTTTGATAGAAAAGGTGTCAAAAACCGGGGGACATCTTGCATCCAACCTTGGTGTGGTTGAATTGACCCTGTCGCTGCATACGGTTTTTGACAGTCCGAAGGACAAAATTATCTGGGATGTGGGACACCAGTCCTATGTACATAAGATCATTACAGGAAGGAAGGACCAGTTCGACTATTTAAGACAGTTGAACGGCATTTCCGGGTTCCCCAAGAGCAAGGAGTGCATCCATGACTGTTTCGATACAGGGCACAGCAGCACATCCATTTCAGCTGCACTGGGGCTTGCCCGTGCCAGGGACATTAAGAAAGAAAAATTTTATGTGGTCGCGGTCATAGGGGACGGAGCCCTTACGGGAGGAATGGCCTTTGAGGCGTTGAATGATGCTGGAAGGTCAAACAACAGCCTCATTGTCGTACTTAACGACAATGAAATGTCCATTTCAAAGAATGTGGGGGGACTGTCCAAGTATTTAAGCAGAATAAGAACCCAGCCTTTTTACTACAAGGTGAAGGAAGACCTGGATGCTATACTCAATAAAATACCGGCGCTGGGAAAAACCACGGTAAAAGTGTTAGGCAGGGCAAAAGACATCATAAAATACATTGTCATGCCCAACATATTGTTTGAAGAGCTGGGCTTTAAATACCTGGGCCCCATAGACGGCCATAATGTGGAAGAATTGAACAACGTTTTTGAAAGGGCAAAGACGTTAAAAGGTCCTGTGCTGGTTCATGTCTGCACTCAAAAGGGAAAAGGATACCCCTATGCGGAAAAAAGCCCTCACAAATTCCACGGAATTTCGCCCTTTGAGGTGGAAACAGGAGAAATAAAAGAAGATAACGGCCCGGTGTTTTCCGACCTTTTCGGCAAGACAATGGTGGAGATCGCCGAACAGGACAGCTCTGTAGTCGCTGTGACGGCTGCGATGCCTCACGGGACAGGACTGGCGCCTTTTTCAAAAAGATTCGCAGACAGGTTTTATGATGTGGGTATCGCGGAGCAGCACGCCGTCACTTTTTCGGCGGGCCTGGCCAAAGGAGGACTTAAACCGGTATTTGCGGTTTATTCCTCTTTCCTGCAAAGGGCATATGACCAGATCATACACGATGTGGCGCTGCAAAACCTGCATGTGGTATTTGCAATTGACAGGGCCGGGATCGTGGGAGAAGACGGTGAAACCCACCAGGGGATCTATGATCTTTCATACCTCAGGCACATACCGAACATGGCGGTCATGAGTCCCTGCGATTACAGCGAGTTTGAAGGAATGCTGAAGTTTGCGCTGCAGGAATATGAAAGGCCTGTGGCCCTCCGGTATCCCAGGGGCAAGGGCCCTGAAAAATTGGCTGAAACCGCTCCCATAAAGCTTGGAAGAGGTGTTTCTATCAGGGAAGGAAGAGACCTGACAATAGTCGCATTGGGCCTTATGGTGGAAACTGCTTTAAAGGTGGCCGATATGCTTGCAGAGGTGGGGATCGAGGCGGAGGTGATCAACGCCAGGTTTGTGAAGCCCCTGGATGAAAAGCTGATCATCCAGTCGGCCTTTAAAACCGGTAAGGTGGTAACCCTGGAGGACAACACGGTGGTTGGGGGTTTTGGAAGCTGCATATTGGAAGCACTGAACAGGAACAACATCCATGCAAAATTGAAAATTATCGGGTTCCCGGATGAGTTTATTCCCCATGGCTCAAGAAGTGACCTGATGAAGTTGTTTAAGCTGGACGCGGAATCGATTTTTTCAGAGGTAATGCGAATACTATAATCGTACTTCACGAGTGACCTGTGGAGCTAAATACCCGGATCAATCAAGCCGGGCCGCAAACGGAGGAGTGGATTTGCAGAAGCAAAGGCTGGATGTTTTACTTGTAGACAGAGGGTATTTTAAGAGCCGGGAAAAGGCCAGAACCGCAATTATGGCGGGAACGGTTTTTGTCAATAAGGTCCGGGAGGACAAGCCGGGGGCGAATTTCCCGGAGGACTGCGAAATAGAAATCAAGGAAAATATAAACCCTTACGTGAGCAGGGGGGGGTTAAAGCTGGAAAAAGCTTTAAAAACCTTCAACCTGGATTTAAGAGGAAAAACCGCCATTGATGTTGGAGCTTCAACGGGCGGATTTACAGACTGCATGCTGAAAAACGGCGCAGCAAGGGTGTTCGCCGTGGATGTGGGATACGGACAGCTTGCCTGGGAACTCCGGCAGGATGCGCGGGTGGTATGCATGGAAAGGACCAACATCCGGTATGTGAAACCGTCCCACATTGGTGTTTTAGCCGATTTTTCAACGGTGGACGTCTCTTTCATTTCACTAAAAAAAGTACTGCCTGTGGTTAAGGAGCTGTTGACTGAGAAGGGGGAGGTTGTATGCCTGGTCAAGCCGCAATTTGAAGCAGGCCGTGAAAAAGTGGGGAAAAAAGGGGTGGTAAGGGAGCCTGCCGTACATATTGAAGTGCTGGGCTCCATTACAGCCTTTGCGCTGGAAAACGGGTTTAAAATCAGGGGTATCACCTATTCTCCTGTAAAAGGTCCGGAGGGAAATATTGAATACCTGGTCCACCTGGCTAAAACGGGAGAGTCGGTGGAAAAATTGGAGAAAAGCATTGACACGGTAGTGGCGGAAGCCCATAACAGCTTGAAGTAAAAGGGGACAGGGGATGAGGATTCGTTTCCTGTCCCTTTTTATAAATGTTTGTACTTTTTTTGTTTATCCTATATAATTATTATGTGAAACTATTACCATTGGAATTGCATGTTTCCAATGCCATGAGGTATGTGATGAAGACAGTCGGAGTTATTACAAACAGAGAGAAAGATGAAAATTTGGTACATACCCGGATCCTTGTGGAAAGCATCCTTGAGTTTGGAGGCAGGGTCCACATGGACTCCGAAATATCGGAAGCCCTTGGACTTGAGAACAGTCCAATGGACGGTGAAAATGTTTTTTTGAACGCAGACCTGCTGATATGCCTCGGAGGGGACGGGACTTTCCTGAAGGCGGCAAGAAAAGCGGTTCCAAGAAATTTGCCCATGCTGGGCATCAATTTGGGAAGCCTTGGCTTTTTAACGGAAGTGGAAAGAAAAGACATACGCAACACAATTTCCCATATTTTTCAAGGCAATTACACGGTTGAAGAAAGAATGCTGCTGGAAGTTTCAATTAAGAATGGAGAAAAAGAAATTGCAAGGGATACGGCCATAAATGACATTGTGGTTTCAAAAGAGGCCCTGTCAAGAATACTTCATGTTAAAACCTACATAAATGATGCTTTTATTGATACGTTTCCGGGAGACGGCCTGATCATTTCCACCCCTACAGGGTCTACGGCCTATTCGCTGTCTGCAGGCGGCCCCATTGTGGAGCCGGATGTGGACCTCATCCTTGTAACCCCAATATGTCCGCACATACTCTATTCCAGGTCCATTATAAGCTCGGGAGAAAAGGCCGTAAAGGCTGTTCTGGACGAAAAACGCAGATACCGGGCCATGGTGACCGTAGACGGTCAAAAGGGATATAAAATCAAAGGCGGATACAGTATTGAAGTCAGACGTTCCAAACAAAGGATAAAAATTATAAGGGTAGGCTCAAGGAACTTTTATAGTATTTTAAGAACAAAGATTTATGACCGAGGAGAGTGCTTGAGAAAAAATGAAATATAACAGACATTCCAAAATTCTTGAAATCATCGAAAAGTATGAAATCGAGACACAGGAAGAAATTGCCGAGAAGCTTAAAGAAATGGGAATGGATGTGACCCAGGCCACAGTGTCCAGGGATATAAAAGAGCTCAGGCTTATAAAAGTGATGGCGGAAGACGGACGTTACAAATACGCTCCCTTTTCGAAGACCGAGAATGTCACATCCAATAAGCTTCTTACGATTTTTTCCGAAGCCTATGTGTCCAGTGATTATGCAAACAACATTGTGGTGATAAAAACACTGCCGGGAATGGCTCCGGCGGCAGCTTCCGCAATAGATTCCCTCAGGTGGCCTGAAATTGTGGGCACAATTGCAGGCGACGATACCATCATGATTGTATGCAGGGCTGAAAAGATAGCAGAGGAACTGGTAAACAAATTTAGCAAGCTGGCTTGAATGCCGTTTAGCGTTTAAGGGTTAGTGTGTTTAAGGCTTAATGAGCCTAAATAGAAACTATTAAACAGAAGTCAGGTGGAGAGTGAGTATCTTTGCTGCAGAGATTGACAATTAACAATATCGCTTTGATGGACAGGGTGGAAATAGAATTTGACAGCGGCCTGAATATTTTAACGGGAGAAACAGGAGCAGGAAAGTCCATTATCATCGATTCTATAAATGCCGTCCTGGGAGAACGCCTTTCCAAGGAGCAGATAAGGTCCGGAAAGGAAAAGGCCGCAGCAGAAGCCATGTTTCTTGTCAATGACGACAATCTGTGGGAAATGTTGGAAAAATTGGGAATAGAGCCGGAGGAAGACGGGACACTGATCATTTCACGGGAATTTTCGCTGAACGGAAAAAACAACTGCAGAATAAACGGAAAAATGGCCACGGTATCCATGCTGAAAGAGATCGGTGAAAAATTGATGGATATCCACGGACAGCATGACAATCAATCCCTCCTTCACACCGAAAAGCACATAGAACTGTTGGATTCCTTCGGAGGGGACAGGATTCATGAATTAAAGCGGGAATACTCCAATCTCCTGTCTTATTATAAGAGCCTAAAAGGCAGACTCAAGTCTTTAACCGGCGATAAAAACGATAGAGAACGCAAAATTGATCTTCTCAAATTTCAAATCGATGAAATCAAAAAGGCTAAACTCAATGCCAGGGAGGAAGAAGAACTGAACAAGCAGAGGATACGGCTGTCAAACTCCGAAAAGATCACCGAAACGCTGTCCGGTGTCTACGAAACGCTATTTACCGGAAGCCAGGTTCAAAAATCGGCTCTAGACAGTATCCGCCAGGCTGCCCGGGACCTCGATTCCATCAGCCGGCTGGACGAGAAATTTGGCAATATTTCAAAGGAAGTTGAAGAAATTTCATACCAACTGGAAGATGCCATAGAGAAAATACGCAGGGAAAGGGACCAGACCGAATACGATCCCGGTTTGCTTGAACAGATTGAGGAAAGGCTTGACTTGATATATAAATTGAAAAAGAAATACGGAAACACCATCGAGGAAGTTCTAAACTACCTTGAAAGAATAGAAAATGAGCTTGAGGAAATTGAAAAAAATGAAGAAACGGTAAGAGTATTAAACGAGGAATTAAATAGAACAGAAGAGGAACTTTATAGCAAGGCCAGGGAATTGAACCGGGAAAGGAGAAATTGTTCAGTCATACTTGAAAAAAGCATAGGGAAAGAGCTTGAAGACCTGGAAATGAAAAAGGCGCAGTTTAAGGTGGATATAAGTTTTGAGGATGGGACGGAAGGGGGTGCGGAAAGAAGGTATTTGCCTAACGGTCTGGACAGGGTTGAGTTCCTCATCTCACTGAATGTGGGAGAACCTTTAAAACCGCTGTCTAAAATAGCCTCAGGCGGTGAAATGTCCAGAGTCATGCTTGCAATTAAGAATATACTGGCGGATGTGGATAAGGTGCCGGTGCTTGTTTTCGATGAAATTGACGTAGGAATCAGCGGCAGAGCTGCCCAGAAAGTGGGTGAAAAGCTGTCCTCCATTTCTAAAAGCCATCAGGTGATCTGTGTGACCCACCTGGCGCAAATAGCCTGCATGGCGGATAACCACTACCTCATAGAAAAGGTTTCGGATGAAGACAGCACCCGGACCCGGGTAAAAAAGCTTCACGGCAGGGAAATCGCCGAAGAGATAGCGAGAATATTGGGAGGCGCCAGCATTTCCGCCATTACCTTGAAGCATGCGGAAGAAATGCTTGAAAATGCAAGAAAAAAATAAAAAAGCAGCATAAAACTAAAAACAGCGTTTATAGAAATAGAAAGGGAAAATTCGTTGAGAATTTTCCCTTTCTATTTATTATAAGGCAGAATCAATTCAAATATGCCTGTCATGCATGAATCTGTTTGAATAATTAACTTCACAAAAGGTTAATTTAAGCTAAGAAGAATGACATTAAAATAAGTTTTGCCATGTCGCGCCTTTGGGCTCTGGGCGTGACATTTATTGTCTGTACAATAAAAGTTCATTCGCATGAAACAAGAGACTAGATCTGATCACAGAAAAAGATGCATCAGGAGAGTGAATCTATGGACTTTTTAAAAAACAGGAAAAATAGATTAATTATTTTTTTTATAGTAAGCTTTCTAGTACTGGCGATGAGTTACGGGGCTGCGGTATTGGCTCTGCCCAGTGAAGTCGTATTAATTGAAGGAGAAGAGTACAGCTATAATTTTAAAAGCCCCCTGCTGGTGAATATAAGCTCGGATAAAGATGGCATCCTGAAGTTAAATAATGGGGACATTACCGCAAACCGAGGTTTTTATAAATTGTCGGACCCACTGGTTTTCAAAAGCCAAAAATACGGAAGTGTGAATCTAAATTTTAAGGCCTTCGGCTTAATTCCCCTTCGCACCATCCATGTGGACATCGTGCCCAATAAAAAGGTGGTTGCCTGCGGGAGCACCATAGGTGTAAAAATCAAAATTGACGGTGTTCTTGTGGTGGGCTATTCCAACGTTGAATCGGTAGACGGAAGGTCTGTGCTTCCCGTAAAAGACACGGGCATTAGGCCGGGAGATTTGATCACAAAAATAAATGATAAGGAAGTATACTCTATTGACGAACTTGTCAGAGAAATAGAGAAAAGTGGTGGAAATCCGATAAAAATCAGGTATAAGCGTGAAAATGAATATCGGGATATAAGTGTTAAACCCGAAAGGTCCATGGACGATAAGAAATACCATATTGGCCTGTGGGTGCGGGACAGCAGTGCAGGTATCGGGACATTGACATTTTATGACCCCCAGACCAATTATTTCGGTGCCCTGGGACACGGAATAACGGATATAGATACCGCCACCCTTATGCCTTCCAACAAAGGAGAAATTGTTGAGTGCAAAATACTATCCATAAAAAAAGGCAGGCAGGGCAGTCCGGGCGAGCTTAAAGGAGTGTTTGTAGAGGACAAGAACAGCCTGGGGGAGATCAAATCCAACTGCAGCAACGGAATCTACGGGATTATAAACAGAGACTCATTAACCGCCCTGCCTACCAGGACCTATTCCATCGGGACAAAATCACAGATTAAGGAAGGGGCCGCCACAATACTTGCGAACATAGACGGAAATAAGGTGGAGGAATTTACAATAGAGGTGCAGAAGGTGCTTAACCAGAATACAAACAGTTCAAAAGGCATGACTATAAAGATTACGGATAAAAGACTGCTGGACACAACAGGAGGAATAGTTCAGGGGATGTCGGGGAGTCCGATTATACAAAACGATAGGATTATAGGAGCTGTAACCCATGTTCTGGTGAATGATCCGACGCGCGGATACGGGATATGCATTGAGCAGATGATTAAATCCATGAACAGCCTCATTACAAATCCCCTGCAAAAAGCAGGATAATAGGTATGACAAATATTTCCTGAAAATGACCCGACAGATTAAGGCCTGTTGGGCCGTTTTTATTCTCTGATATCCACTTGCGCACCAGGTAAAAATAAACTCCATAAAGCCTTTTTTACACATATCTTAACCATTTAGACGAAAACAGGACTGTTTTATATAAATTATATAAAATGTTAATATGGTTATTATTTTCTAAAAATTAGCAAATAAGTCTTGAATTTTTGTCGAAAGGAAAATATAATTAAAGCATAAGTTTGCAGAAATTAAGGGGGAGTCAAAGTGGTGTCCAAAAAAATTCAAGTTGTCATTGCGGATGATAATAGAGAATTCGGAGATATTTTATGCGAATACTTGAGCAACCAGAGCGACATCGAAGTGGTTGGCGTTGCAAGAGACGGTATGGAAGCTGTTGAATTGATTACCAGCAAGATGCCGGATATTGCAGTATTGGATATAATCATGCCGCATCTGGACGGATTGGGAGTATTGGAAAAAATCAATGGCACTCAGATGCAGAAACGACCTCTATTTATCATACTTTCTGCCGTAGGACAGGATAAAATAACCCAAAGGGCGTTGGCTTTGGGAGCCGAATACTATGTTGTAAAGCCTTTCGACATGGAAGTCTTGGTATCAAGAATCAGACAGATGAAGGACATAAAACAGGCCAATGTAATAAAGTCGGATTATTCAAATGAGGGTAAGGTGCCTCATCACATGCAGTCACCTAAGAATCTTGAGGCCGAAGTGACAAGCATTATGCACGAAATCGGCGTTCCGGCTCATATAAAAGGCTATCAGTATTTAAGAGATGCGATTTTGATGGTAATAAAGGATTTGGATATCATAAATTCCATAACGAAGCAGCTCTACCCCACCATAGCAAGAGAGTATAATACTACTCCCAGCCGCGTAGAAAGGGCTATCCGGCATGCCATCGAGGTGGCATGGAGCAGGGGACAGGTAGATACCATCGATTCTCTATTTGGATATACCGTCAGTTTGGGAAAAGGAAAACCGACCAATTCGGAATTTATTGCAATGGTTGCAGACAAATTGAGGCTTGAATTAAAGGTCAGCTGAAAAGCTTGCGGCTTCTGGGAGGAAAAAGGTACTAAAAAGCACTAGACTTTTATAGAGTTTAGTGCTTTATCTATAATATTTCAAATTACTCCAGGGAAACAGATAAACTGACAGTGTAAACGGGATATTTTTATTTCAAAACCCTTTTTACCCAGCGCTTGAAAAAGCCTGCCCTGTTTTTTTCCCTCCATTCGCCGATAGAACGGTCTACTTCAATGAAGTGCTTTTCCATTTTTGTTTCGAGTTTTCTTATGCTATTTTCCATGCATGCTCCCAGTTCAAGCTTGGATTTGTTGATTTCTTTGCTCAGGTGTTCCTTTGCGGCGGTAAGTTCACAGGAAATGCTGCTTGTGATTTCATCCTTGAATTCATTAAAAAACTGCTTTATTTCATTGGACGCATAGCCGTAATCTACCGGGACCAAAGAAGAGGAAGTGCCTTCCAGAACCACGGGCGGAGGGGGATTGATCATATTTTCCGATATAAGTATCTTTTTTATAGCCTTAATTTCAAGGCCGTCATCCCTCATGGTCTTTATCTGATACATAATATTGGCCAGTTCAGGAGTATAGTAGCGTCTGCCGCGGCTGTCCTTGGGGACTGCGAGGCTAAACTCCTTCTCATAATACCTCAAGGCATGGTCTGTAACGTTAAGACGCTCACTCAGTTCGGTAATGGTGTATTTCTCCTTTAAAACCTCCATATCATACCCCCTGTTTTCTTTGGTAAAATATCTGTGCCCCGCAATAACATGAAGTGCCACGCCATGAAGTACACGGGCCTGCGCAAAAGAATACACCGGCTTTAGAATATCCACTATGGATATTGTGCTGCAAGTGCATATATATAATAACATTAATGGTATTATATGTAAACAGAGCGGGGCTATTTTCTTAATATTTCCAGAACCTGCTTCATATCCTCCGGTATAGGGGCTTCTATTTCAAGGCTCTTTTTTGTAATGGGATGAATAAGACTTGTTTTATGCGAATGCAGCGCCTGTCTGTCTATGAATTGCATTATATTTCCTGAACCTGCCTGGCCGCTTACCGAAGGGCAGCCCTCATTCTCATGAAAAGGGTACAATGTATCGCCCAATATAGGATGCCCCAGTGCCTGGCAATGGACCCTGATTTGATGGGTTCTTCCGGTCTCCAGCCGGAATTTTAATAGGGAGGCGTTTTCCAGGTACTCCAGCACCTCATAGTGGGTGACGGCAGGAGAACCGTCAGGGGAAACATGCCTTAGCATAATGCTGCCCGGCTTTCGCGTAATAGGAAGGTTAATGGTTCCCCTGCGGTTTTCAACCAAGCCGCAGACAATGCCCAGGTACTCCTTCTTGAAAGTGTGGTCTTGCATCTGCTTTATCAGGGCTTCCTGTACGTACTGGTTTTTCGCAAAAATTATGACTCCCGAGGTATCCCTGTCCAACCGGTTGACAGGCCTTATCTTTTTCGGCTCGTCCTTGCAGAAGAGGTAGTACATTACGGCATTGGCAATGGTGCCGGAAGGGTGCCCGCTGGTAGGATGCACAACCCTATGGGGCTGTTTGTTTAATGCAATTATACAGTCATCTTCATATAAAATATCAATTTCTATTTTTTCGGGTATTATTTCACCGGGATCTTCAGGCAGGTCCATAACCGCTTCTATAATATCGCCTGCTTCAACAGGCGCGTTTATATGGACGGGAAGGGAATTACACAGGACCTTGTTGCCGTACTTCAGTTTTTTTACAAGCCTTTCGGAAAGCTCAAGCTTGTTTTTCAAAATGTATTTGATGGTTTTTCCACCGGTCTCTTCATCTACCACATACTTTAAAATCAAAGGTATCACCAAAAAAATATTATACCAGGCCTGTCTTAAATTCAAGTACTCAAAAAATTCTTTTTGTGGTATTATTAATTATGGTATAACCGATGGGAAAAAACAGCAAAGAATTAAGGACAGACGGAAAGGACGAGCATGAATTACAAGACCCACAATTTCCTGAAAAATGAGTTTGGAATCAGCGAGGCTATAATTAAAATAGCCGATATAACCGAAAATGAAATAGAGCAAATATTTGACGGAATCGATTCCGTCAAAGCTTACAACCAGTTTAAGGTCATCCGGTCCATGCAGCAAAACAACGTGAGTGATACCCACTTTTCCGGGACTACGGGTTACGGGTATGACGACCGGGGACGTGAGGTGCTTGACGCGGTCTATGCAGATGTTTTTAAAGCCGAGGATGCTCTGGTCAGGCATCAGATCGTATCCGGGACCCATGCCCTCGCTCTATGCCTGTTTGGAAACCTGAGACCGGGCCAGGAGCTTCTTTCCATTACCGGAAAGCCTTACGACACCCTGGAAGAACTGATCGGAATCAGGGGAGAAGGCGGAGGCTCCTTAAGGGAGTTCGGAGTATCCTATAGACAGGTAGACCTTCTTGAGGACGGAAGTATTGACTTTAACGGAATTAAAAATTCCATCAGCGATAAGACCTCGGTAGTGCTTGTTCAGCGTTCAAGGGGCTACGGCTGGAGGCCGTCCTTTAAAATGGACGATATGGGCAAAGCTATAGCTTTGGTAAAAAGGATTAAGAACGATGTTGTGGTCCTTGTTGACAATTGCTACGGCGAATTTGTGGAGACAAGTGAACCTACCGAGGCAGGCGCGGACCTAATTGCAGGCTCCCTTATTAAAAACCCGGGAGGAGGACTGGCCCTCACAGGCGGTTATGTAGCAGGCAAAAAAGAATTTGTGGCTAAAGCCGCGTACAGGCTCACAACTCCGGGGATAGGCAAAAAGGTAGGTTCGTCTCTGGGGCACAACAGGCCGATGTTCCAAGGATTGTTTCTGGCGCCCCATGTTGTGGCGGAAAGTTTGAAGGGGGCCGTGTTCTGCGCCGCCCTCATGCAAAAGCTGGGGTTTGAGACCTCTCCCCTGCCAGATGAAAAAAGGGGAGATATTATACAGGCCATTAAGTTCAATGACCCTGAAACCCTTATCCTGTTCTGCCAGGGCATACAAAAGGGATCGCCGGTAGACGCCTATGTGACTCCCCAGCCGTGGGACATGCCCGGCTATGATTCTCCGGTGATTATGGCGGCCGGTACCTTTATCCAGGGGGCGTCCATAGAGCTGAGTGCCGACGCGCCCATAAAGCCTCCTTATACGGCGTATATGCAGGGTGGGCTTGTGTATGAGCATGTAAAACTTGGAATTTTGATTTCGGTGCAGATGATGGTGGACAGGGGGATTCTCAAATTGTAGTTTAGGACGGGAAGACAGTTATGGATTTACAGAACAAAAGAAAAAAAATGAGGGCCGGAAGCTTTTTAGTAATAATGTTTTTACTCATCTACATGCCGTCGCTGGTTCACTGGCTTTGGGGAAAAAGCGTGGACACTGAAATTTTAAAGATGGGGACCATAGAGGATGTGGTCAGCGCCGAGGCATACCTTGTCCGGGATGAGGAAGTGCTCAAGACCCCTTTTGAGGGGAAATGCATTACCGGAGTGAAGGAAGGAGACAAGGTTCCGGCAGGCTATAAAGTGGCGACTATTCTCAATGAATCGTCGGAAAAGGTCCTGGAAAAAATCAGGGAGCTGGATGTTGAAATAATCAAGGCGCAGAAGGAAAAGTTCCAGAACCAAGAGATATTTATGGAAGATATTGGTAAAATTGAAGACGAGATCGCACAAAAGGTTGAATTAATTCAGGAAGAAAGCAGCAGAAACAGCCTTGTGAACGTCAAGCAGTTGAGGGAGGATATTAACGGCCTAATCCAGAAAAAGGCGTCTATTTTCGGCCAGACGAGTACTTCCGATACGTTTATTAATTCCCTCAAGGCTCAGAAGCTTAAACTGCAGGAACAGATCAATTCCAATACAAGGGAGATTTACTCAAGCACTCCGGGCATAATATCTTATATGATCGATGGAAATGAGGGCACATTAACGCCTGCGGCCATAAGCAATCTAACTCCGGAATCCTTAAAAGGGCTCAAAACGGACAAAGTGGAAAACACGGCCCTGCGGAACCATGTGGAGGCCAATAAGCCTTTTGCGAAAATAATAAAGGATGTTTACAGCTATATGGTATTTGTGCTTGAGCCTGAAAGGGCGAAGAAATTTAAGGTTGACGACGCCGTGAAAGTGAGAGTGGGCGAAATCAGCAGAGAAATGGACGGAGTGGTGGACTACAAATCGGATGAAGAAGAGGGCAAATTTATAATAGCGGTAAAAATAGACCGCGGCATAAGTGAAATGGCAGGACTCAGAAAGGTAAATGCGGATATTGTCAGGAATTCATACAAAGGACTGAAGATTCCTCTGAAGAGCTTGAAAGACATCAGTCCGGACGGTACACGGGCAAAAATAGTACTGGTAGATGCAAATTATGCTAAGACCAGGGAAGTAAAAATTGTGGGCAGGGATGAGGAATTTGCCATAATTGCCAATGCAGAGGAGAAGGCCACGGACGGCATAAGCTTATACTGCACTTATGTGGCTAATCCGGGAAATGTTCAGGAAGGGCAGGTTATAAATCAATGAGCAGTAAAAACGGAAACATAGCCGAAAACGTAGAGGATGTAAAAGCAAGGATTGAAGCTGCCGCAAGAAAAAGCGGAAGGAATGCCGGTGAAATCACGGTGGTTGCGGTAACAAAAACAGTGGATACGGATAGAATGGTGGAGGCCATCGATGCGGGGCTGGTCAATGTGGGAGAAAATAGGGTTCAGGAATTGTGCTCCAAATACGATAAAATTAATAGAAAATGCAACTGGCATTTAATCGGACACCTGCAGACCAATAAAGTCAAATATATTGTGGACAAGGTGAGCATGATCCACTCGGTGGACAGTCTCGAGCTTGCCCGGGAAATTGATAAAAGAGCTGAAAAAGTCCATAGGATAGTGGACGTGCTGGTTCAGGTCAATGTGGCGGGAGAGGACACGAAATTCGGCATAGAGCCCGCGAAGACGGAGGATTTCATAAGGGAGCTCAGCTGTCTTAGAAATATAAAAGTGAAGGGACTGATGACCATTGCGCCTTTTTATGAAAACCCGGAGGACGCAAGATACGTTTTTAGAGAATTAAATAAAAAATTTATTGACATAAAGAGGGAAAATATTGATAATATAGATATGGCTTTCCTATCCATGGGTATGAGCAACGATTTCGAAGTTGCCATTGAAGAAGGTGCGAATATTGTCAGGATAGGGACAGCTATATTCGGAAAGCGGCATCCATAGGAAGGAATAAAAATATGATTATTTTACAAAAGATAAACAGGGAGGTTGTGTACAGTGGCTAAACTATTTAACAAAATGCTTAATTTTGTCGGATGGGAGTCAGAAGAAGAAGAGGAAGAGGAAGAAGAGATAATCCAGGAACAGGAAGAAGAAAAGGAAGAAATTCATAAGAACCAATTTTTAAAGACCAATCCAAGCAAGTCCCAGGGGAAAGTGGTAAATATCCATTCGGCTTCCCAGCTCAAAGTGGTTATTATGCAGCCTGAAAATTTCGATGATGCCCAGGACATATGCGACCATTTAAAGAATAAAAAGCCGGTTGTTATTAATTTAGAAGACATTGAGAAGGATACGGCGCAGAGGATTGTAGACTTTTTGAGCGGGTCCATTTACGCCCTGGACGGGAGTATACAGAAAGTGTCCAGCGGCATATTTGTGATTGCTCCCAATAACGTGGATATTATGAGTGATTTTAAGGAGGAACTTAAGAATAAAGGCGTTTTTCCCTGGATAAAATAGAGGGGGATTGGAATGTACTTACTGCCAAAGGCAATTGTCGGAGTGCTGGAACTGATTGAAATTGCAATTGTTATACGTGCTGTTATATCCTGGTTTCCCATTTCAGGCGACAATGCATTTGTAAAAATTTTAAACCAGATAACAGAACCCGTGCTTTCTCCAATAAGAGGTATAATCAACAGGTCGTCTGTAGGAAGGAATATAGTAGTGGATTTTTCGCCGATTATTGCATTTTTTTTGATTGAACTGGTTATACGCATTATTGCTGGCGCTTTGCGGGTTCAGCCGTTTATATTTTGATTTGGTATGATAAGCAAAGAGAATATATTAAAGAGAATTTCAAAGCCGGATGATAAGTTGTTTTTGTCAAAGATTATAGATAAAGCCATCAAGTCTGAAGAAGTACACAATGTTATTTTTTCAGACTTTTTGGATCCTTATCAAAAAAAGATGGTTGCAGATGCTTTTTCTTCCGTGAAAGAAGTAAACCATACTTTTAATGGAGGCTATTCGGGGGCGGAAAGGGAAATAGTTCTATTTTGCCCCGAAGGCATGTCTATTGAGGATTTTTCCAACTTCAAATATCCTTTCAAGATTTTGAATATAAAAATAAAAGCCAGGAGCAGTTTGACTCACAGAGATTTTTTAGGGGCTTTGATGTCTTTGGGAATTAAACGGGAAAAAATAGGGGATATTTTAGTAAAGGAAGATACAGGCACAATTGTGGTTTTAGGGGATATGGCGGATTATATAAAATGTAACCTGGCCCAAGTGGGCGATGCAAGTGTGGATGTAGAGGTCAGGGAGGCTGAAAACATAGAGGCACCCGAGTCTAAAGTGAAAGAGATTACTACAACCGTTGCGTCTCTCAGACTAGACAGCATATCCAGTGCAGGTTTTGGGATATCCAGGAGCAAAATAGTGGAGTTCATTAGAGCGGAAAAGGTCAGTTTGAACTGGGAACCCACCGGCAGTCTGACAAAGCTTGTAAAGGAAGGAGATGTCATATCCATAAAGGGTAAGGGCAGAGTGGTTGTTGACAAAATAGGGGGAACAACAAAAAAAGGAAGGATCGGTATTACTTTGAAAAAATTAGTTTAGCGAGGTGGAAGTAATGAATTATACTCCGAATGATCTGCAGAATATCGTCTTTAAAAAAAAAGTGATGGGCTACAGCGAGGACATGGTCAATGAGGTGCTGGATAAAATCATCGAGGATTACAGCAGTTACATACATGAGAACATAGAGCTGAAAGACAGGGTTTCGGTGCTGAATGAGGGAATACAGCACTACAAAACAATAGAGGAATCCCTTCAAAACACCTTGCTGGTCGCACAGCAAACAGGAGAAGACATAAAGAAAAATGCCTACCAAAAGGCGGAAAATATTATTAAGGAAGCTGAACTGAAAGCCCAGAAAATTATAAATGAGGCAAACGATGAAGTTGTAAAAATAAGATATGAGTATGAAGAAATAAAAAAAAAGCTTCATATTTTTAAATCCAAGGCAGAGACCCTGCTGATGTCACAGTTGGAAGTGCTGAAGCAGATGTTTAACGAAGAAGAAACTTGACAGCAAAATAGTCATTATTATATAATTCGTATAGAATTTCGTATAGAATAGTGTAAAAAACGATGATTGGAAAGAGTAGAAGAAGATACCCTTATAGAGAGCGGGTGATGATGGAAATCCTGCAGGGTTAAACTTTGAAAATCATCCAGGAGTTGCTCCCGGAAATGATTCCTCAGCGGAATAAGAGTATGGGATGCCGGTAAAAGCCGTTAACAGGCCAGGGGAATCCATGTCCCCATAATGAAGAGTGATTATTCGTATTGAATAATAAATCTGGGTGGTACCGCGTGAGTTGAATATGCCCTCCCGTCCCTGCACAGCTAGGACTGGAGTTTTTTTATTTTGATTTAAAATATATGGAGGTAGTCTATGTACAACAAAGTTTCAACTAATCTGAATTTTGCCGAGAGAGAAAAAGAAGTGCTAAACTTTTGGAAAGAAAAGAATATTTTTGAAAAGAGTATAAAGCTGAGGGAAGGCAGTCCCGATTTTACGTTTTATGACGGTCCCCCTACAGCCAATGGGAAGCCTCATATAGGCCACATACTCACTAGGGTTATAAAGGATATCATTCCCAGGTACAAAACCATGAAGGGATACAATGTCTTAAGGAAGGCCGGCTGGGATACCCATGGTCTACCTGTGGAGCTGGAAGTTGAAAAGCAGCTTGGCATCAATGGGAAGCCGGAAATTGAAAAATACGGTGTGGAGCCTTTTATTAAGATGTGCAAGCAGAGTGTGTGGAAATATGAAAATGAGTGGAGAAGGATGAGCGAACGGGTTGGGTTCTGGGCGGACATGGACAACCCCTATGTGACATACCACAACAGTTATATAGAATCCGTATGGTGGGCTTTGAAAGAGATCTGGAACAAGGATCTCCTGTATAAAGGCCATAAAATCGTGCCCTATTGTCCCCGCTGCGGCACTGCCCTATCAAGCCATGAGGTTGCCCAGGGATACAAGGACGTTAAGGAGCCTTCTATCTATGTGAAATTTCCCGTCAAGGGAGAAAAACAGGTCTTTCTCCTGGCCTGGACCACCACCCCCTGGACACTTCCGTCCAACGTGGCACTGGCCGTAAATCCTGGGGAGACTTATATAAAAGCGGAGTGCGGGGATGAAACGTATATCCTTGCGGAAGCACTGGCGGAAACAGTTTTGAGTGAAAAGTTCAAAATAATTGAAAAAATGGCCGGTGAAAAGCTTCTTGGAATGGAGTATGAGCCCCTCTTCGACTTTGCACGGGTGGATAAAAAGGCCTTCTACGTTGTGGGCGCCGATTATGTCACGCTGACGGACGGTACGGGTATTGTCCACACAGCTCCGGCTTTCGGTGAAGATGATGCCAGAACAGGCAGGGCTAACAATCTGCCCTTTGTGCAGCTGGTAAATGAACAGGGACGGTTTGTGGAGGCCGTTAAACCATGGAAGGGCGTTTTTGTAAAAGATGCGGACCCTGAAATTATTAAAAACCTTGATGAGAGAAATCTTTTATACAAGACCCTGGATTATGAGCACTCCTATCCTTTCTGCTGGAGGTGCGACACGCCTTTATTGTACTATGCCCGGGATACCTGGTTCATTAAAATGACGGAGGTCAGGGACCGGCTTCTCAAGAACAACAGAATGATCCACTGGTTCCCGGACAGCATAAAGGAAGGACGTTTCGGAAACTTCCTCGAGAATGTGGTGGACTGGGGGTTAAGCCGTGAGAGATACTGGGGCACGCCCCTGCCCATCTGGGAATGTGAGTGCGGACACAGGCATGTGGTGGGAAGTATTGAGGAACTGAAAAAAATGGGCACCGACGTGCCTGAGGATATTGAGCTTCATAAACCTTACATCGACGACGTCTATCTGACCTGTCCCCGGTGCAAGACAGGAAAAATGAAGAGGGTGAGTGAGGTGATCGACTGCTGGTTTGATTCGGGAGCCATGCCCTTTGCCCAATGGCACTATCCTTTTGAAAATAAGGAGGTATTTGAGCGCCGTTTCCCGGCTAATTTCATAAGCGAAGCCCTTGACCAGACAAGAGGATGGTTTTATACGCTGCTTGCCATCTCTACCCTCATATTCGACAGGCCTTCCTATGAGAATGTTATTGTTCTGGGACTTGTACAGGATAAAGAGGGACAAAAGATGAGCAAGCACAAAGGCAACGTGGTAGACCCGTGGGTTGTCCTGGATAAGCAGGGAGCGGATGCGGTCCGGTGGTATTTCTACACCAGCAGTGCGCCTTGGCTGCCCAGCCGCTTCTACGAGGAAGCGGTCAATGAAGCCCAGAGGAAATTTATGGGCACCCTGTGGAACACCTATGCTTTTTATGTGCTGTATGCCAATATCGACCGGTTTAATCCCATGGAGTATAAGCTGGAATATGACAAACTCTCTGTTTTGGATAAGTGGATTTTGTCGCGGCTCAATACTCTAATCGGCTTTGTAGATAAAAACCTTGAAGGCTACAGGATCACCGAAAGTGCAAGGGCGATCCAAGACTTCGTGGATGAGCTCAGCAACTGGTATGTGAGGAGAAGCAGGGAGCGTTTCTGGCAGAAGGGGATGGAGCAGGATAAGGTCAACGCCTATATGACACT
Source organism: Eubacteriales bacterium (assembly GCA_024655885.1). Lineage (GTDB taxonomy): Bacteria > Bacillota > Clostridia > Acetivibrionales > JANLFN01 > JANLFN01. The sequence goes on from JANLFN010000001.1 coordinate 66,790, forward strand.
TTATACTGCGCTTACTACGCTGGCTAAATTGTCGGCTCCCTTCGTACCTTTTATTGCAGAGGAAATCTACAGGAATCTTGTGACCAATATAGACCTCAATGCTCCTGAAAGCGTCCATTTATGTGATTATCCGAAGTACAATGAAGGGTATGTGGACAGGGAACTGGAAAAAAATATGGAACTGGTATTAAAAATAGTTGCTCTTGGCCGTGCCTGCAGGAATACCGCCAATATAAAAAACCGTCAGCCTATTGGAAAAATGTATGTAAAGGCCGGATTTGTCCTGCCTGAACTCTATAAGACCTTGGTTGAAGATGAATTGAACGTCAAGGAATTGGTTTTCACCGAGGACACGAAATACTTTACCCAATATAAATTTAAACCACAGCTTAAGACGCTGGGACCCAGGTACGGAAAGCTGGTGCCCCAGATAGCACAGGCTTTGAATGAACTGGACGGCAATGAGGTAATGAACTCTTTTAAAAACGGCGAGACAATCAGCTTCCAAATAGATGGGACCCAAATAACTCTTGCACAGTCGGATGTCCTGGTGGAAGTTGTTCAAAAGCAAGGGTTCGTTTCGGAAACAGACCGGGATATAACAACTGTACTGGATACCAACCTGACCGTGGAGCTAATCGAAGAGGGCTTTGTCCGTGAAATTATAAGCAAGGTGCAGACCATGAGAAAAGAGGCGGGATTTGAGGTAATGGACCACATAAAGCTGTTCCACGCAAATAACGCCAGAATTGCCGAGATCATAGAAAGAAACAAGGAAGAAATTTCAAAGGATGTACTGGCGGTAGAAATTTCTCAGGGCACTTCCGACGGTTATCATAAGGAGTGGAATATCAACGGTGAAAAGGTCGACATAACTGTAATGAAGATATAGCTTAAGCAGAGATTCAGGCTAAGGTGTCTTTGGCTTTCAGCCGTTGCCTTAGCCTTAACCTTTATTTTCTGGAGTGAGGAGTTTATGACTAAACTGAATATCCATCTGGGTGAGAGAAGCTATCCCATTTATATAACCACAGATTTCGATTCCATATACAAAAATATGGACTATGCCGGAATCAATGGGAAAATCGTGGTTATTACCGATTCAAAGGTGGATAAGTGCCAGGGGGATGAATTTTTATCAGGACTAAAACAATATGGCGGTCCTATATATAAATATGTCATTGAAGCAGGGGAAAAGAGTAAGACCCTGGACACGGTGAAGGCCATCTATAAGTTCCTTATAGAAAACAAGACCGAAAGAAATTCCACCCTGGTTGCATTGGGGGGAGGAGTTGTAGGGGATATTGCGGGATTTGCCGCTGCCACATTTTACCGTGGCCTCAACTTTGTGCAGGTGCCCACCACCCTTCTTGCACAGGCGGACAGCAGTGTGGGAGGCAAGGTGGGGGTTGACTTTGAAGGCAATAAGAATGTGATAGGGGCGTTTTACCAGCCCAGGTTTGTTTATATAAACGTCAATACGTTAAGGACCCTTCCGGAGAGAGAACTGAAGTCGGGACTTGCCGAAGTGATTAAGCATGGAATTATCATGGACGAAGAATTCTTCGATTATATTGATGATAATATGGAAAAAATCTTCAACTTTAATGAAGACGTACTCCAGTACCTGGCCAAGGTCAATTGCACAATCAAGGGAACTGTGGTTGAGCAGGATGAAAAGGAAAGCGGCCTGAGGGCCATACTCAATTTCGGACATACCTTCGGACATGCCATCGAAAGTGCCTTCAATTTTGAATATTTGCACGGAGAATGCGTTGCTCTGGGCATTGCTGCCGCCTTTAAAACGGCGCAATACCTCAATATAACAAACCCCAGGGAAACCGAAAGGGTGACAAGGGTTTTGCAAAAGGCAGGCCTTCCTGTAAAAATGAAGAAAATGGATATAAACAGAATATATGAACAAATGTACAGTGACAAAAAAGTAAAAAAGGATACACTGCTGTTTGTCCTTCCGAAAAAAGTGGGTGAGGTGGTACAGATCACACTGGATGATGAGAGTTTGATCAAAAGGGTGCTTTCGGAATTGATGGAGGCTTAGGCTTATTTCAGTTTAAGGATATTTTCTTCAAAAGGCGGGTATATCACGCCTTTTTCGGTTATGATGGCAGTGATATATTTATGGGGGGTTACGTCAAATGCAGGATTCATCACTGTTACATCCTCAGGTGCAATTCTAATCCCCTTGATATGGGTGACTTCTTCGGCTCTCCTTTCTTCAATGGGGATCTCATCGCCCGACTTGATTGAAAAATCGATGGTGGAAATAGGGGCTGCCACATAAAAAGGGATGTTGTTTTCCCTGGCCAAAACCGAAATGGAATAGGTGCCGATCTTGTTGGCAGTATCCCCGTTTAGCGCAATTCTATCCGCCCCTACAATAACACAGTCTATTTTGCCTGCTTTCATAAAGTGGCCGGCCATATTGTCGCATATTAGGGTTACAGGAATTTTATCCTGCATGAGCTCCCAGGCGGTAAGCCTGGCTCCCTGGAGATAGGGCCTTGTTTCATCAGCAAAGACCTTGATTTTTTTCCCTTTTTCATGGGCCACCCTGATGATACCCAGTGCGGTACCGTAGCCACAGGTTGCGAGGGCGCCCGCATTGCAGTGGGTGAGGATGGTCCAGTGGTCCTTAATCAGTTCGTTCCCGTGAATGCCGATCTTCTTGTTTGTGTCTACATCTTCCGAGTCCATGCGGAGTGCTTCCTGTAAAATTATTTCCTTTATTTCAGCCACAGGCTTCGACCTGTTGGACAAAGCCTTGCCGTAAACCCTGTCAATGGCCCAGAACAGGTTTACGGCCGTAGGCCGTGTGCTGCGCATGTCATTGCATATCTCTTCCAGCTCTTTAAAGAAAATTTCGCGGGAAGAGGTGTAGATTCCCATGGCGCCTATGGCGATACCGTAGGCGGCTGTAACTCCTATGGCAGGAGCTCCGCGTACAATCATGCCGGAAATGGCGGCAGCCACTTCGCTGTAAGTTTTACAATCCACTACACTGTATTCTGCTGGAAGCTTTGTCTGATCAATCAGCTTCAAAACCCCGTCTTTATATTCCAAAGGCCTCATATAAAACTCCTTAAAGATAAAATATTTATACCCTGCTGCATGTGCATTCTTTCTGGCCGGGATCAATTCTTTTCAGCATTTCGAGAAGCATCTTCTTTACCTTTTCGTTGTTTTCTCCAAACACCTTATAAACTTCTTCCTCAGTAACGGGAGGGATGTCGTCACGACCTTCCAGGCCCGCGTCATAATCGGTTATAAGAGAAATATTTGCGTAGCACATGCCCATTTCTCTTGCAAGGTAGCATTCAGGATACTGGGTCATATTTATGACATCCCATCCCATTTTGCTGAACCAGCGGCTTTCAGCCACCGTTGAAAACCTGGGGCCCTGGATGACCACTACCGTTCCTTTTTCATGGATGGGGATGTTCATCTCTTTTCCAACTTCAATTGCCAGCTTCCTGAGAGAGGGGCAGTATGGGTGGGCCGCACTTGTGTGCTTGGTTTCAGGGCCGTCATAGAAGGTGTCCTTTCTGCCCCAGGTCCTGTCCACGAATTGGTCGCATACAACAAAATCACCCCGTTTGATGGTGGGCTGCAAGCTCCCTGAAGCCGTAGGCGCAATTATTTTTGTGGCTCCCAGCTGCTTCATGGCATAAATATTCGCCCGATAGGGTATCATGTGGGGCGGAAGCTGATGCGCGCTTCCGTGGCGCGGAAGAAACGCCACCCTTTTGCCGGCATATTCCGCAAGGGCAATTTTATCGCTGGGCTTTCCGTAGGGAGTGTCAATTTCTATGTATTCAACGTTTTCCATAAAGGAATAAAATCCCGACCCTCCAAAAACTCCTATATCTGCTTTATATTCCATAGGCAACCTCCTGACTAAATTAAAATAATATAGGCAATCTATATATATTATATTATAAAAACCTAAACTTTCAATTATAGATTTATTTATAGGATATCCATAAAACAGAAAAACATAAGGAGGATGACCATGCTGGAGATCATCGGTACGGAAATTAAAAGCGATTTGCTGAACATGTACAGGACAGCCGGAGACCTACTGAATTATCTGGAGGTGAAAGATTCGACAAGGAGGAATGAAGACTCGGGAGAGCTTTTGGAAATGGTAAAGTCTAAACTGATGGATATAACCGGGACTTTGCAGAAGGATATTTACAACTGCGATTATATCCTTTCCAAAGCAAAGGTCATGTCCTTGCTGGAGGACGGTGAGGAAGCGGTGAGCAACAAAAGTCAACATTTTCATCTTTGATTTCTATTTCGGAGGGGAAAATAAGCCGGGGGAATTGTTTTGATGTTTGGAAAGAGAAGGCTTTTGACGCGTATTAATAAAAAATTGGATGAAATCTCCGTTACTATGGAGAAATTCAAGCTGGTAGACTATGTCTATTACCTGGAGCATCCCAGGAAGATGCTGCTGGCAAATTTTATAGGAGGATTGGCGCGCGGGTTTGGAATAGCCGTGGGCTTTACGCTGCTAGGGGCGTTCATTATTTATTTCCTCCAAATTATAGTGAAATGGAATCTACCGGTGATCGGACAATTCATAAGCGAAATAGTAAAAATAGTCCAGGAAAATATATCAAAGACAGGAGGCAGAATTGATGGATAGGAACAACATAAATCATTTCAGGGATTTATTAAACAGGCAGGAAAAAGAAATCGAGAGAACAATTCAACGGATGAAGGAGAATAATACAGGGGAACAAAACAATACTTCACCCAATGAACTCTCCAATTACGACAACCACCCGGCTGAAATGGGTACCGAGGTGTTTATGATAACCATGAATAATGCGCTGAAAGTGCATGAAGAGCATTTATTGAAGGAAATCCGTGATGCCCTGGGAAGAATAGAGGACGGGACTTACGGGAAATGTGCCTTCTGTGGAGAAGATATCGATGTTGAAAGGCTGGAAGCCTTACCGTATACAAGGCTTTGCATAGGCTGCGAGAACAGCAAAGCCGTAGATCCCGAAATCCTCAGGAAGCAGCGCCCCAATGAAGAGCTGGTGCTGGATGCGCCTTTCGGCAGAAAGTATTTAAATGAAAGGGAAGATGATGAATACGAGGGGATGGACTTCCTGAACGATGTGATGAAATACGGTTCAGCGGACAGCCCCCAGGATCTGGGAGGCTATCACCACTACGAGGAGTACTACACCAATGAAATCGATAAACAGGGAGTTGTAGATAATATGGACCAGGTTTCCAACCAAGAGTATAAAAAACAACTGCCCGATTAATACCCGCTAACCGGGCAATTGCTTCTCGGTGAGGTATTTCCAGTAACGGACCGGCATATTTCTCTTTTGCAGCTTAGGATTCCTCCTATTTGGAATAGCTATCCTTTTAAAGTATTGCTTCCAGAGCTCCTGAAAGTCCGGTGCACAGTCGCTGGCGGAAATAAAGCCGGTGTGGCTGAAAGGGGTCAGGGTCCACCGTTTCTTGTTGTAAAGGACGGCGAGGCTTCGTTTGACATCATGCAGGATCCAGTTCTGGTCGGGCAGACGTGCGGAAAAATGAGGAGCCAGCAGGCCTACGATATTGTAGTCCGGTTCAAAGCCAGCGTAGTAGATATTGTCCGCCAGGAGCTTGAACCTTATGAAACCAAGCATCCGGTGCCTTTCCCCCACCACCTTCCTCACAATGCTGTGTACTTTCAGGACCTGCTCGTCCGCAAGACAGGAATCCACTTCTTTTCCCATGGACCAGCCCAGCCTTAAATAGTTGTAAATCCATGTGGCGGCATCTTCGTGCTCCGAAAGGAATGTATAATAAACATTTTTATAGCAGAGAGGCGAAATTTTTTCCTTAATCGACCTATAGACCCTGTAAGCCTTGGAGGGGTCGGTCCGGATGTACAACACCTGGTCCAGCAAGGACTCCTGGTAATATTTCCGGGATAGGATCCTTTCCGGCACCTCATGCCGGTAATACGCCTCAAAAACTGCCGTTAAAAGTCCCTCAAAGCTTCCATCATAAAGAAAATCCATATCACAGCTCCCCCGTGATACTTGGAAGTAAGACCTGGGCGGGGACAGGCCTGTCCGGAGAAGGAAACAGGGAAAGCTGCTGCCACTGGGGATTCTTGTCCTTTGATTTTTCTCCGGCGGATGCAAGGCTATCCTTGATTAGGGCCTCATTCATAGAGATATTTCCGTAGTATTTTCCCCGGCAGGTTATGAAAAGGCAGGCCCGCTTCAGGACAACACCGATTTTTTTCAGGCTGCCGTAATCAAGGGAATGATGCCTCCTTGCGGCTACGATCCGGTGTGCCGAGTGCACCCCTATTCCCGGGACCCTTAACAGCATGGAATAATCCGCGCTGTTGACCTCTACGGGAAACAGGTGGAGGTTGCGGACAGCCCAATCGGATTTTGGGTCTAATTCCATGTCCAGGTTCGGGTTGTCCGCATTGAGCAGTTCCTCTGCTTTGAAGCCGTAAAATCTTAAAAGCCAGTCCGCCTGGTAGAGCCTGTGCTCCCGCAGAAGCGGGGGGACAATGTTGCCTGGCAACGCAGGATGGCTGGATACGGGCACATAGGCGGAGTAATAGACCCTTTTTAGCCGGAACCGCTTGTACAGGTTTTCAGACAGCGTCATGATGGTCAGGTCTGTATCCGGAGTTGCGCCGATCACCATCTGGGTGGATTGTCCTGCCGGGACGTAAGCCGGAGAGCTGCTGTAATGTTTTCTTTCATCCCGATTTTCCAGTATTTTTGAACTTATTACGCTCATAGGTTTTATGATCGCATCCTTGCTCTTCTGGGGGGCCAGTAGTTTAAGGCTGTTTTGAGTGGGAAGCTCAATGTTGACGCTCATGCGGTCGGCATAGTATCCTGCTTCACGGATTAAACGGGGGTCTGCGCCCGGAATTGCCTTAAGGTGGATATAGCCGTTGAACCTGTTGTCTTTCCGCAGTTTGCGCACGGTGGTCAGGAGCAGTTCCATTGTATAATCCGGATTTTTATAAATGGCTGAGCTCAAAAACAGTCCTTCAATATAATTCCGGCGGTAAAAGCCCAAGGTGAGTGCGGTAATCTCATCCGGAGTAAAAAATGTCCTGGGTATATCGTTGGATGCTCTATTCACACAGTATTTGCAATCAAAAATACAGTGGTTTGTAAGCAGGATTTTAAAAAGAGAGATGCAGCGCCCGTCATCGGAAAAGCTGTGGCAGATTCCTCCCAGGCTGCCGTTGCCCACCCCTCCCGGCTTGTTTTTACGGGTGCTGCCGCTGGAAGAGCAGGAAGCATCATATTTTGCAGAATCAGCCAGTATATTGAGCTTTTTTTCCAGTTCCATACATTTCACCTTAAATTTCTTTAATACCTATAGAATACCATAATAAAATGAAAAAATCAAACATATGTTCGGTTTATTTAAAAAAATTATCTAAATACTGCCACATAAATATAAAAAATGCAATTAATCTCGGAAAAATTTTCCTGAATTTAAAAAAATAGCATTTCTACTTAGACGTTTTATATGGTAAAATTATGTTGTACTTTAACCTGAGGTTTATGCAAAAAACAGAAAGAGGAATTTTTTATGAAAAGAGTGCTTCTTGTCAATGATAGTATGTTTCAAAGCATAATCATGAAGGACAGCCTGAGTGAAATGGGTTTTAAAGTGGAAGTTACCGATGAGTACGATGCCATTGAGCTCACCAAAAGCTTCAAACCGGACATCGTAGTAGTCAATTATATTATGAAGGAGATCAGGGGAGACCAGTTGATTTCCTTAATAAAGCTGGAGCACCCCGAAATAAAATGCATACTTTCTTCAAGCAGCGCCATAGATCGAAGGAATACCCTTACCCAAAAAATAGATGAGTTTCTGCACATCCCCGCTGAAACAGACGAGCTAACCCACATGTTCAATAAGTACCTGGATGAATAGAGTACCGAGTGCCGGCTTTTGGAGCCATAGGTATCTGCAGTAAAATGCTTTGCGCCTGCTTTTCGGGGGACGGTTCTTGCGTCTGGCCTTGCCAGACGCAAGAACCGTCCCCTTGTCTTAAAATTCGTTGTTTGTAACGGAAATAATCCTAAAACCGTTGCCTTCCAGGCCTTTTATTATATCATGTGTGTTCTGGGTATTGACCCGTACAATCAATTCGTTTCTAAAAATCACCAGGTGAGTGATGTTTACACCATAACCGGCGATGATACCGGCCACCTGGGCTAGTACGCCCGGCCTGTCATCTTCGATTTCGATGGCTATCCTGCTGCTGTTGGTATCCTTAAATCCTAGGATTTCAACGAATGAGTCAAATATATCTGTTTCGGTTATGATCCCTATAACTTTTCCATTCTCTACGACAGGCAAACCGCCGACATTATGTTCCCTCATTTTCAATGCAGCTTCTTCCAAAAGGCTGTCCGGGGAAACGGTGATGACATCTTTCGTCATGATGGAGTCGATTTTGGTTTTTGACAGGAGGTAGTTAATCTCGAATATGCTCAGGGATGTAGCTGGTGAAGGGGAGACTTCTAGGAGCTGTCTTTCCGAAATAATTCCGGCTAGTTTCCCGTTTTTGACAACCGGAACCCTGCGTATTTTCTTGCTCCGCATGAGCTCCAGGGTTTCCGCTACCGTTGCTTCCGGCGTCACAATAAAAGGGTTAGCTGTCATACGATTTTTAACATACATACAAAAAACCTCCCTATTTTTGTTCATTGAGAATGATCATAAGTTATATTTATGATGCATATATACCACAAAATATATATACTCAAAATAATTTTATTAAAATGCATGGTTATTGCCAATTTTGATTGAGCAATTCTGTTTTATTTCCCCAGGTATGCCTTCCTGATCTCTTCGCTGGCAACCAGTTCCTTGGAGCTTCCCGAGAGGACAATTTTTCCCGTTTCCAGTACATAGGCCCTATTTGCTATGGAAAGAGCCATATTCGCATTTTGCTCAACCAACAGAACGGTGGTGCCTCCTCTGTTGATATCCTGTATTATGGAGAAAATTTCCTTGACAAGCAGAGGAGCAAGGCCCATGGAGGGTTCGTCCATCAATAGAAGCTTGGGCCTGGACATAAGGGCTCTGCCTATGGCCAGCATCTGCTGCTCTCCGCCGCTTAATGTGCCCGCCACCTGCTTGATTCTTTCCTTGAGCCTCGGAAACCTGCTGAAGACCATTTCATAATCATCCCTGGCCTGTGCTTTGTCCTTCCTGATGTAGGCACCCATTTCCAGGTTTTCCATTACCGTCATGTTGGCAAAAATACGCCTTCCTTCGGGGACATGGCCTATACCCATTTCCACTATCTTGTTTGCAGCTACATGGGTTATGGGTTTCCCCATAAATTTTATCTCTCCGGATTTCGGCTGTATTAGACCCGAAATGGTATGAAGCGTGGTGGTTTTTCCAGCTCCATTGGCGCCTATGAGGGTCACGATTTCTCCCTCGTTCACTTCAAATTCAATATCGTGTAAAGCGTGTATGGTTCCGTAATATACGTTTAAACCTTTAATACTAAGCATCGAATTCACCCCCCTCTCCGAGATATGCCTTGATCACTTTGGGATCCTTGCGGATTTCGGCAGGTGTCCCGGCGGCAATGGTCTGTCCGTAATCCAGCACGACGATCCTTTCGCATATTCCCATAACCAGGCTCATATCGTGCTCTATTAAAAGGATGGTCAGATTAAATTGATCTTTAATGAATTTAATCAATTTCATCAAATCCTGAGTTTCCTGTGGGTTCATTCCTGCTGCGGGTTCGTCCAGAAGCAGGAGCTTGGGGTTGGTAGCCAGAGCTCTTACAATTTCCAGCTTTCTCTGCTCACCGTAAGGGAGGTTCTTTGCCAGTTCGTTTTGTTTTTCGCCTATATGAAAAATTTCCAGTAATTCTTTTGCTTTTCCGGCCACCCTTCCTTCTTCCCTATAGAAGGCGGATGTCCTGAACACTGCCTGCAGGGCGTTATACTTCACATTAAAGTGCAGAGCGATTCTTACGTTATCCAGAACGGTCAGATCCTTAAAAAGCCTGATATTTTGAAATGTCCTGGCAATCCCCAGTTGAGTTATCTGATAGGGCTTTAAGCCCACAATACTTTTGGAGGCATTATCGTCACTGGAATAATTAAATAAAATATCCCCGCTGGTTGGATTGTAAACACCGGTCAGCATGTTGAATACCGTAGTTTTTCCGGCGCCGTTTGGACCTATAAGGCCTACAAGTTCTCCTTTTTCAAGCTTTAAGTCAAAATTGGTTACAGCCTTCAGTCCTCCAAAAACGATAGAGATATTTTGTGCCTCTAAGACCGCCATTTATTTCCCCTCCCTACTGCCGTTCTGTTGAGAGACAGTTCTTTCCGGATTATTTTCTCTCTTAAAAAGTTTTCTTAGGAAACCGGATATGGATAGCTCCTTGTTTCCCAAAAGTCCTTTCGGCCAGAAAATCATCACTAAAATAAGTGCAAGGCCGAAAATAACAAGCCTTAAATCCTTGAACACTCTCAGCCATTCCTGAATATAAGTGAAGGCCACACTGGCCACAACAGTACCTGTAATACTTCCCAGTCCACCAAGGACGACAATGACCACAATATTCATAGAGGGCATAAAACCGAACATCGTAGGATTCAAGTACCCCATGTAGATTCCGTATAGGCCGCCCCCAACACCAGCCAGGAAAGCCGACAGTGTGAAGGAGAATATTTTATAGTAAGCAATGTTGATCCCCATGGAGTTGGCGGCTATTTCATCCTCTCTGATGGATATGATGGCTCTGCCGGGCGATGAATTTATCAAATTGCTTATGATGACTATGGTAATTACGGCAAATACATATACCCATGAAAACTTTATTACTGCATCCAGCACAAAATTCTCTGTTTCAGAAAAGGCCGGGATTCCTTTCAGACCTGCCGCACCTCCAGTCAGACTGCCGAGATTGATCATCAAAACCCTGATTATTTCGCCAAATCCGAGGGTTGCGATGGCCAGGTAGTCTCCTCTCAGCCTCAGAGTAGGAAAGCCGATAATAATACCGAAAACCGCAGCGACAAGGCCACCGATCAATATGGCAAGAAGCATAGGTACATGGAACTTCATTATTGCAATGGCCGTAGTATAAGCACCCACAGACATGAAGCCCGCCTGGCCCAAAGCCAGCTGTCCGGTGAAACCTGTAATCAGGTTTAAGCTTAAAGCTACGACAATGTATATGCCTGAAAGTGTAAGCAGCTGTCCGTTGTATTCATCGATTACGCCAATATACTGAAGCGCGGCCAGAATGACAAAAACTACCACGGAAGCTCCTAATATCACAACTGCGTTGAATATCCTGTTCTTTTTCATTTTTCTCACCTACACTTTCTCTCTCTCATTTTTACCAAGTATTCCTGTGGGTTTCACAACCAGAATAATGATTAGTATACCAAAAGCAACTCCGTCAGCAAGTTTGGATGAAATAAAGCCTTTCGTCAATGTCTCGGCAATGCCCAATAAGAATCCTCCCAGCATAGCTCCGGGGATGCTTCCGATGCCGCCCAGCACCGCAGCGACAAAGGCCTTTAGTCCGGGCATGAAGCCCATATAAGGTTCTACCTGGGGGTATGAACTGGCAAAGAGGATTCCGGCGGCCGCCCCCAGTGCAGCGCCAAGAGCAAATGTAAAAGATATAATTCTGTTTATATTAATACCCATCAAACAGGCTGCATTCATATCAAAGGAAGTTGCCCGCATTGCTTTTCCAATTTTTGTATAATTTATAATGTAGTTTAATAGGGCCATTAGCAGAATGGATATTGCAATTGTCATTATCTGAGTCTGACTTATATTTATGCCCAGAAAGTTGTAATTTTGAATTTTAAAGGTGGGAAACTGTTTTGGGTTTGGCCCCATAAAAGGCAATACACGTCCGCCGTTTTCCAACAGATAAGACACACCGATTGCGGTTATAAGGGCATTAATCCTTGGTGCGTTTCTGAGCGGCGCATAGCAGGTCTTCTCAATGATTATGCCGATGATAGCACATACTCCCATAGATACTATAAAAGATATCAGTATGGTGGTTGGAGAAACTCCAAAGGCCCCCATGATGAAAAAACCGCCAAAAGCACCGATCATTAATATATCCCCGTGAGCAAAGTTGATCAGCTTTACTATGCCGTAGACCATTGTGTACCCAAGCGCAATTAATGCGTAAACGCTTCCCAGGGATAAGCCATTTAAAACTTGCTGCACAAATTCCATTATTCCACCCCTTAAAGATTTGCAATAACAATGGGAGAATAACATTCTCCCATTGTTATAGACACTTATTACTAATTATATATTAGAAATATAAATTCTTAAAGGTCGTATTTTTGCCAGTTTATTGCGGATTGATGGTTCCACCGAAAGCAGCGATCAGTTTTCCGCTGCTGTCTTTTTCAATTTTAACCATGGTAATTGCTTTTATGGGAACTCTGGTGTTGGGGTCAAATTTAATAGATCCTGTTACAAACTTCTTGTTTGTTTCCAGCATGGCAGCTTTGATCTTTTCGGGATCAGTGGATCCGGCTTTTTGAATGGCGTCGGCCAGTATATAGGTGGAGTCGTATGCAAGAGCGGCCAAAGCATTGGGGACAACATTAAACTTAGTCTGGTATTTGCTTACGAAATCCTTTACTTCCTTGTCGTCGCTGTACGGAGCATAGTGGTTGCTGTAATATGAGCCGACAACCTCGTCTCCGGCGTTGTTGGTTATTTCATCCCAGCCGTCTCCGCCCAGCAGGACAACCTTATCCATTCCCACATTTCTTATTTGTTTAGCCATAAGAGATACTGTGGGGTAGTAATCGGAAATAAATAACACGTCGGGATTGGAAGCCTTCAATTTGGTCAATTGAGCGTTAAAATCCTTGTCGCCGGTAGCATAGGACTCTTCAACAACCTTGGTGCCGCCAAGCTCCATGAATTTTTTCTTGAAGCTGTCTTTCAGGCCTACAGAATAATCGTTTGTATTGTCAAACATAACGGCGGCGGTTTTTGCCTTCAGGGTTTCTATAGCGAATTTTGCCACCGAAGGTCCCTGGAAGCTGTCATTATAGCAGGCCTTGAAAATATAATCCCCGGCATCGGTAACCGTATCGTTGGTGGATGAAGGAGAAATCATAATGACCTTTCTCTGCTGGGCTTCCTTTGTGATTGCCAGGGAGCATTTGCTGGTCAAAGCTCCGATGATGCCGATAACCTTGTCCTGAGTAACCAGCTTTTTAAAAGCGTTCACTGTTTTTTCAGGGGTATTTTCATCATCTTCTACAACAACCTTAAGCTTTTTCCCCAGAACTCCACCCTTTTGATTGATTTCATCTACAGCCATTTGAATGGCATCTCTTGATTGGGTTCCATAGGCTGAAATTGCGCCGCTGATGGGCTGGATTGTACCTATAGTGATGGTATCTCCCGTGGCTCCCGTGCTTTCAGCAGCTCCTGTTGTGTTGGTGGGGGTATTGGTGTTCCCGCCGCCTCCGCAGCCTGCAAGAAGTGAAACTGACATGACTACAACTACCAGTAAAGCTAATAATCTTTTAAACATTGAAATTACCCTCCTTTTGTTTTTTATATATGTTTAGTTACAAAAATAGACAAGAATAGGAAAAATAGATGTAGATGCACCATTGCCCCACTCTTGTCTATATTTTACAAAAAATTTATAAAAACATTTTTTAATTATTATCGCCTCTGTTTTCAGGCGGCTGCTTTATGTAAATATTGTGTCCGTATACTCCTCATCAACTATATATTATATATTATATATGTAAATAACTGCTTTAACAAGATTAAATTTGAAAAATAGTATCAAACACATTTTTAGTGCAGTCAAAAAGTTAATGCACTATGAGGCTTGCCGTGCGCAGCTTCTGGAACCAAAGTCTGTTACAGCTCACAAATATATTCCCGGTACCGCTTTTTTCAAAAAAGAAGTACCGGGAACAGGGTTTTTGTAAAATTACTCCGGTTTTTTTACATAAAACTTCTTTTCCGCCAGTTTATCCTGCACGATTCTGAGGGCTTCCCCAAACCTCTGGAAGTGCACAACCTCCCTTGCTCTCAAGAACTTAAGGGGCTCTATGACATCCGGGTCGTCGGCCAGGTTAATAAGCCACTCATAGGTTGATCTTGCCTTTTGCTCCGCGGCCATGTCCTCATAGAGGTCGGTAACAGGGTCGCCTTTGGATTGAATGTACGCTGCGGTAAAGGGATTTCCCGCCGCACTGATAGGATAAACGGCCTTGTCATGGTCTGCGTAGTAAGCTCCAAGGTCCGACTCTTTGATTTCCTCAATACTTACGTCATCCATTAGTTGACGTACCATGGAGCCTACGATTTCCAGGTGTGCGAGTTCTTCGGTACCTATATCGTTCAGTGTTGCCCGTGCCTGGGGTGTGACCATGGAAAACCTCTGGCTTAGATACCTCAGGGATGCGGCCAATTCACCGTCCGGCCCGCCGTACTGAGTGATGATATATTTTGCCATTTTGGGGTTGGGATTTTTAATTTTAACAGGGTATTCCAGCTTTTTTTCATAGATCCACATAACTGATTACTCCTCTCCAGCAAGTTTAAAGTTAAATTCATATTCCCAGGGCCAGGGATTATTTATCCACCGCCAGGGGTAGTCACTGGTGGACCTGAATGAATATAGGGGCCCGTACATTCTCTCATAATAGGATCTCAATGCGTTGGCCTGCATTACAATGGAATTGTACCTTAAAAGAGCATCCCGGTCGTAAGGGTGGGTGTCAAGATACAAATTCAGGTCTACAGCCATAAAATCCAGTGCGCTAAGCTGTTTCAAAAGTTTTTGCCTGTTCTTATCCATACCATTTCCTCCTTTTACTCGTATCGTGGTGTCTTCATGGGTTTATCCGGACTTCTATAGGGACTGTAAAGCTCCGGGAAAGCCGTCCCCCTACTGAGCGATTCTACAGGCGGAAAAGTAGTGCACAAATTCTGAAAGGGAACATATGCATTGGCCAGTTTTACATTTGTTAAGACTGTTTCCTGCGGAATGCAATATCCTGTAGGTGCATAATATTCATTTGGCATGGGTTGTATCTGAGACATATTGGTATCGGTGGTTATTACATTATATGGCATATTAGTTAAAAACCTCCTTATCAAATAATTCTTTACTATACATAATACTAACATTTATGTAGAACGGTTCCACATATCACGGTCCCTATTTGGCATAAACTTATAATGCGCTGCTGGTATGGATTTTTAGCTAAATTTTTCATATAATGATAGAAGCAGGTTTAAAACAGCGAAGCAACGAACGATTACCCGTTGCAATATTTGTGCCGGTTTGAAAACACTACCCAACCTAAAGCAAAACGGGTTATCGCTTGAAACAGGTATAAAGGAGAGGGCAGCATGCCAAACAAGTTTAATATAGCCATATGTCAGATGAATGTAATAAACAGCAAGAGTGAAAATCTGAAAAAAGCGGTAGCAATGATAGAAGCATCGGGAAAAAGTAAGGCGGATATTGTGGTCCTTCCGGAAATGTTCAACTGCCCGTATGACAATAAAAAGTTTTCCGAATATGCCGAGCATGCCCATCACAGTGAAACAATAGACAAAATATCCGAAACCGCCAGAAAGTTGAAAATGTATGTAATTGCCGGCTCCATTCCTGAAATTGAAAGAAATAGAATATATAATTCCTGCTTTGTCTTCAACAGGAAGGGTGAAGTGATAGGCAGGCACCGCAAGCTACATCTGTTTGATATAGATATAAAAGGAGAAATAAAATTTACTGAGTCTGAAATATTGACGGCTGGTGAAGAAATAACGGTGATTGATACGGAGTTTTGCAAAATAGGCATAGCCATTTGCTACGATATAAGATTCCCTGAGCTGTTCAGGCTGATGGCTCTGAAAGGGGCTAAACTGATGGTTGTTCCGGGCGCTTTCAACATGACCACAGGTCCGGCCCATTGGGAGACGCTTATAAGGGCAAGGGCAATAGACAATCAAGTCTATATTGCGGCTGCATCGCCGGCCAGAGATGAAAATTCAAGCTATAGGGCGTACGGCAATTCCATGGTGGCAGATCCATGGGGGACCGTTACGGCCAGGGCTGACGCCGGTGAATGCATCATCTTTTCGGACATAGACCTGCTGCAGGTGGAAAAGGTAAGGCGAGAGCTGCCGCTGCTGAAGCACAGAAGGGTT
Organism: Eubacteriales bacterium; assembly: GCA_024655885.1. Lineage (GTDB taxonomy): Bacteria > Bacillota > Clostridia > Acetivibrionales > JANLFN01 > JANLFN01. The sequence goes on from JANLFN010000001.1 coordinate 83,047, forward strand.
GATATTTACTTGCTTGAAGAAATGAAAAGGTACGCCCCTTTACCTTAGGCTGCACTGCCAAACTTTGATTTCTTTCTCTCTCAAGCTTTGAGATTAAAGGAGACATTGTAAAATTTTTATGTACTCTGTTATTGAATGCAGGAAAATTTTATGTTAATATAAATGTTAATATAAAAATAAATAAATTAAGTATATTTGAAAGCTCATGTGTAACCAATGGCGTTTAGACACTGATAGTGGGTAAACGTCATTTTTTATTTTTTCTGAAGGAGGAATCTATGTCAAAATACAAATTTTTTTTCGTGTGCAGCTTTATTGTAATTTTTCCTGTGTTTATTCTGACCGTTATGCAGGCAAAGTTGTTTTGGTTCGGGCTGGCGATGCATCTGGTGGCAGTCTCCGCCGCCTTATATTTAATTTTTATGCTTCAGAAGCGGGAGAATATAAGGCTTAATAAGATTATAGACGATATGAAAAAAGAACTGGCCAAATTCAACATGGAGGTGCAAGTGGCTTCCAGCCAGGTATCTGCCGTATCAGAGCAGCTCCATGTTACGCTGGATGAAAACAGCGCTTTCACTCAGCAGTTGTATGCTGAAACGGCGGATATGGTGCAGCAGAATCTAGAGGTAAACGAGAGTATAAAAAACATGGTTTCGGTTGTAAAAAGCATTACTGAACTGTTGCATGAAGCAAACAAAACTTCAAATGAAATGCAGGACAAAAGCACCGCTTCAAATGCCGTTATTAAACACAGCCTGGAGGAAATACTGGAAATTGTTAACACCATAGGCGGCATACAGCATTCAACCAATAAAACCATGGAATACATGGAAAGGCTTAATACGTCTTCAAAGGAAATTGTAAAAATACTTGAAACAGTAAATAATATTTCAAATCAAATCCATCTCCTCTCCTTGAATGCTTCAATAGAATCCGCAAGAGCAGGTGAGGCGGGTAAAGGGTTTTCGGTGGTGGCGGAAGAGATCAGAAAACTGTCGCTGGTGACAAGCAATGCCGTAAATGATATTAACAACCTTATTTCGAGCATACAGGAGGAAGTTCACAGCGTGTTCGATGTGGTAAAGGAAAATTCCAGGATGGTTGAAAAAAGCGTTATGGCAACAAACCAGGTGGAAAAAAACCTTGAAAAGATTGAGATTTCTTTTGATGAGGTGGTCAATCTGGTGAAAAAAATCATCGATCTGTCTGAAAAAGAGGGAGATTTTACACGGAAAATCGAGGGCAATATAAAAACCGTGGAGGAAAAGGTAAAATTGACCGCTCAATCGGTGAATGTGGTTATGGAGTCGGTCCATAAACAGAAAAACAATATTGAAGATATTGCCGGATTGAGCGAAAGACTTTACGAATCGGCGGGAGATCTTAAAAAGTTATTTGAAGGTTTGGAGACCGATTATACGGAAGATAACAGGATACCCGGCATGGAGCAGGACATCATGGCATGCAGGCAGATTATTCGTGAACTTCATGAAAATCAGCGATTTGTGGCTCTGGACAAGCTTGAGCATCAGAAATTGTTGGATTCTATAAAGGAAAGGTACGCGTTTGTTGAAGCAGTGTGGACTAACGACAAAAAGGGTAAGTTTATTTATTCGGTCCCCCCGTCGGGAATAGCTAATGCCGCTGTACGGGAATGGTTCAAGCAAAGCATAAAAGGGGAGGAATATACGTCCCGGGTCTATATTTCCGCCATCACAAAAAGTCCCTGCATCACATTTTCCGCTCCAATAGTAAGTAATGCAGGAGATATTGTAGGAGTAGCGGGGATTGACCTGAAATTGAACAATATTTAACAAAGATTCACATGCAGGCATAGGGATAAAATAATTTGAGAAACTCTTTGAGTCCATATAAAATAGCATAACAAATTTATGTTACAATATTTACATTTAAATTATATTGTGTTACAATACCTAAGTGCATGGATAACCGTATGCGCGGTTTCTGGAAGACTCCGACCTGTTACCGGGCTAATGGTGATTGAGAAAAATTAGGAGGTTTTTTTATGGTAAAGGAAGTAAAACAGGAAATTATTAACAAGTATAAGCTGCATGAGAATGATACCGGATCCCCAGAAGTACAGGTTGCCATTCTTACAGAAAGAATCAACCACTTGAACGAACATCTTAAGATTCATAAGAAGGATCATCATTCAAGGAGAGGCCTGTTAAAAATGGTCGGTCACAGGAGAGGGCTTCTCAATTATTTACAAAGCAAAGATATTGAAAGATATCGTTCCATCGTTGAAAAATTGAATCTAAGAAAGTAAAATGAGCGGAGACACCGCTCATTTTTATAATGCCCAGGGAATTATAGATTTACCTTAATTTAGAATTTACCCTGGAACATTAAAGTCAAAAACACTATAGAATGATTTAACGTTTTATGCACTGTTTAGAATATAACTATCGGTCAATAATTATATTATGACAAGCAGGGTCAATGATTTTTACATTTTGAAAGAATCAGGAAAACTGAAAAATGAAGGATGTGTTTGTGCAAAATCTGAATTGAAAAAGGTATGTTGCAAAACATATAATAGGATGGTCTATTTGTGAAATAATATCGTTAATAACTACGGACGGTAGAAAGTAGATTGTACAGCAAACCGGAAACATGTGTTGCTGCAGAATCTACGTCCTACAGTCTGTAGTTAAATACAGAAGGAGGCAATGGAATGGTAAAAGAATTCAGTGTAGATTTAGCAGGAAGAAAGCTAACAATTGAAACAGGGAAAATGGCACAGCTGGCCAACGGGGCTGTCCTTGTAAGGTATGGCGACACGGTGATTCTGTCTACGGCAACGGCATCATCAGCCCCAAGGGAAGGGATTGATTTTTTCCCTTTAAGCGTGGACTATGAAGAGAGGCTCTATGCGGTGGGAAAAATCCCGGGAGGTTTTATCAAAAGGGAAGGCAAGCCTGCGGAGAAAGCCATCCTCACATCAAGGGTGATTGATCGGCCTATCAGGCCCTTATTTCCCAAAGACTTGAGAAATGACGTTTCGGTTGTTAATACCGTATTATCGGTGGATCAGGATAATTCCCCTGAAATAGCCGCAATGATAGGTACCTCTGTAGCCCTGTCCATATCGGATATTCCTTTTAACGGTCCCATTGGCGGGGTTATCTTAGGGCTGGTGGACGGCGAAGTGGTCATCAATCCCACGGCGGCCCAGAGGGAAAAAAGCCGGATGTATGTCACCCTGGCAGGAACAAAGGAAAAGATCACCATGATAGAGGCAGGGGCGGATGAAGTGCCTGAGGAGGTCATGCTGGCCGCTATCCGGAAGGGCTATGGCGAAATAAAGAGAATTGTGGAGTTTATTGAAGAAATAAAAAATGAGGTTGGGAAACCCAAGTTCGAGTACCAGTCTTCAGAAATACCTGAGGAAATATTTAAAGCGGTCAAAGAGTTTGCTTATGAAAAGATGAGAAAAGCGGTTCTTGCCACAGACAAGCAGGTTAGGGATGAAAATATTGCAAAATTGACGGAAGAGGTGCTTCAGAACTTTGCAGAAATCTATCCCGAGAGCGAAGCCGTACTTGCCGAAGCGGTATACAAGCTGGAAAAGAAAGTTGTCAGGGAGTATATTTTAAAAGAAAACAAGCGTGTAGACGGCAGAAGACTGGATGAAATCAGGCCCTTGTCCGCGGAAGTAGGCCTGCTTCCAAGAACTCACGGTTCAGCCCTGTTCCAGAGAGGACAGACTCAGGTATTAACAACGGTCACCCTTGGAGCCATCGGTGAAGTACAGTTGCTGGACGGACTGGACCTGGAGGATACAAAAAGATACATGCACCACTATAACTTTCCAGGTTACAGTGTAGGCGAAGCCAAGCCCCCCAGAGGCCCCGGAAGAAGGGAAATCGGCCATGGCGCTTTGGCGGAAAGGGCTCTGGAGCCTGTAATCCCCAGTGAGGATGTATTTCCCTACACCATCCGTCTTGTTTCGGAGGTACTTATGTCCAACGGCTCCACTTCACAGGGAAGCGTGTGCGGCAGCACCCTGGCCCTTATGGATGCAGGTGTGCCTATCAAAGAACCTGTTGCGGGAATTTCCGCCGGATTGGTCATAGATGAGGAGAACCCCGAGAATTTTGTGACGTTTATGGACATTCAGGGTATAGAAGATTTTTTCGGCGACATGGACTTCAAGGTGGCCGGCACAAAAAATGGAATCACTGCCATACAGATGGATATCAAGGTTGACGGACTGACGGAAGAAATTATAAAGCAGGCCTTTGAGCTTACTAGAAAAGGACGTCTGTATATACTTGACGAGGTTATACTGAAGACCATCAAGGAGCCGAGAAAAGAACTTTCGCCTTATGCGCCCAAAATATTGACCACAACCATTGATCCCGATAAGATACGCGATGTTATCGGACCTGGCGGTAAAATGATCAACAAGATCATTGCGGAAACGGGCGCTAAAATAGACATAGAAGATGATGGCAAAGTATTTGTAGCGTCTTCGGATACCAAGGCGGGACAAAAAGCCATACAGATTATCGAGGGTATAGCGAAAGACATCCAGCCCGGGCAGGTCTATATGGGCAAAGTGGCCAGGATTACTTCTTTTGGAGCCTTTGTAGAATTCCTTCCGGGAAAAGAAGGACTTGTCCACATTTCAAAGCTTGATAAGAAAAGAGTAGGAAAAGTCGAAGACGTAGTATCCGTTGGAGATGAAATCCCTGTTAAAGTTGTAGAGATTGACAAACAGGGCAGAATAAACCTGTCAAGGAAGGATGCCATGACCGAAGAAGCAAATTAACAAAAATCCCGTGTATAACACAATAAACCGGGTATCGTAATGTAAGGTACAACATTAAGGCTTAAAAGCAGAATTCGTTTATTGTTGGACTATTAAAACCGGATTCGTGCGTAAGCCTTAACCTCAATATCAGCCAGTAACCGGCCAGATGGAATATACCAAATTATACGACAAATAATATATTTGTAACTGGAGGAACCATGTTTAAAAGATATAAATTAGATAACGGTATCAGGGTTGTGTGTGAAAAAATTCCTTACATGCATTCAGTTTCTCTCGGCATATGGATTGGTACCGGTTCCAGGAATGAAAATATTTCCAATAACGGTATTTCTCATTTTATTGAACATATGCTTTTCAAAGGAACAGAAAGCAAAAGTGCAAAGGAAATAGCCGAAACAATTGACAATATCGGCGGACAGCTGAATGCTTTTACCGGTAAGGAGTGCACCTGTTTCTATGCGAAAACCCTTGATGCCCATATCAATATATCCCTTGAATTGCTTTCCGACATGTTTTTCAATTCCAGGTTTGATAAAAAAGATATTGATGTAGAGAATAAAGTAATCCTTGAAGAAATAGGCATGTATGAAGATTCACCCGAAGAACTGGTACACGACCTGCTGTCCGAAACCATATGGGCAGGGGATTCTCTGGGTTATCCCATACTGGGCACCGAGGAGAGTTTAAGGAATATCAACCGGCAAACCATCCAAGAATATCTCCGTCAAAACTATACCCCCGAAAATACGGTAATCTCCGTAGCAGGCAATTATGAAGACGACAAGCTGGCCGAGTTGATAGAACAATATTTTAGCGGCTGGAATTTACAGGTGAAGAGCAAAAAACCTTATAAGACGCCCGAATTTGTTGTAAATTCAAGAATAAGGGAAAAAGACACAGAACAGGTACATATATGCCTTGGTTTTAATGGCATAGAGCAGGGAAATGATGAATTGTATGCACTTCTGGCTGTGAACAATATTTTGGGGGGCGGCATGAGCTCCAGGCTGTTCCAAAAAATCCGTGAAGAAAAGGGGCTGGCATACTCCATTTATTCCTATCCTTCATCCTATAAAGACGCAGGACAATTTACCATATATGCAGGGATGAACCCCGAACACCTGGAAAAGGTCATTGCTTTGATTTACAAAGAGATCGATGGGCTGAGAAAAAACGGGATAGGGAAAGAAGATTTGGAAAAATCAAAGGAACAGCTTAAAGGCAGCTACATTCTTGGGCTGGAAAGCACCAGCAGCCGCATGAACAGTATAGGAAAATCCGAATTGCTGCTGGGTGTAATATACACGCCGGAGGAAATATTGCAAAAGATTGACAACATAACCATGGAAGATATTCATAGAGCAATTGCTTCCACTTTTAATATGGAAAAAGTAAGCTTTTCAGCGGTAGGAAGACTGAATAAGGATATTGATTTTATAAAACTGTTTAACTAGGCTCCGTAGCACAATTCATTTCCGGAAGCGGGCACAGCACTCAAGCAAGTGCTCCTGAAATGGTCCGGCTTAAGGCAAGGGGCTGCGGCAAAACCTGAATTTTGCCGCAACCCCTTGCCTTTATTTCTCCGGCCTATATCTACAAAAATAGTCAAGCACTTAAAAGTTGAAAGATACATAATATAATATTGGCTGTAGCATTTGGGTTGATGAAATGGAGGAGTTAGCGGTGAATAATAAAAAATTTACAATAATCGGAGGGGATTTGAGGAATATAAAGCTTGCCAACTTAATTGCAGGTGAAGGAAATAAAGTTAACATATATGGGTTTAAAAATGCGGGCTTTGAGACGGGTATTAAGGAAAGCGAAGACCTGGGCCTTGCTATTGATGAATCGGATGTTATCATTGGCCCTCTGCCGTGCTCCAATGATAATGAAACCATAAACAGTCCTTTCCACCCCGACAGGATTTACATAAATGAAGTCTTTAAAACCATGAACAAAAATCAGTTGTTTATTGCCGGGCGGATTGGAGAAAAAATATCAAACCTTGCTCAAATCTACAATGTCTATTCCATTGATATTTGGGACAGAGAGGAAATGGCCGTACTGAACGCAATCCCTATTGCGTTACCGAAAGGGGCACACCGGGTCCTGGTTTTAGCACTAGCGACGCTTTTTTCTAAAATGCTCGACAGCATATCTGCTGGAAATAACTTGATCTTAAAAAGCATTGCAAAAGCAACGGCCATTTGAATGACTCCAATAGCAAAAAATAGGATATGCAGCGGTGAATGGACCTCAGGATATAACACTGTATAACAATCCACATGCAGAGAATTGCACCAAGGATTCCACTCATATAAGGCCCGTATTTGAATTTAAAACAGGTCATTATGCAGGAAGTGACGTTCCCTGCACCTATCACTGTGAATAAAAATATGCCGGAATTAAGAAGCTGCTAAAAGGTGAATTCTTTAGTGCTTGGGCGGCAGGCATTCCGAATTTGATGCCGCTGGGGTCCGACAGTGCCAACATACCGCCGAAGAATGCGCCTATGCCAACACAAGCCTGTAAAAAAATCAAACAGCGGGTTAAGACTTTCATCCCATGATCTCCTTGTATCCTAATGCGTTTTCATACATTAAGTCAAAGCGGCAGAAGATTCTGCCGCTTTGAGCAGATATTCCGCTTTTATTAAGCCCCTTTTTGCTTTATTATATCCCGTCATACAGCCGGCAGGCCACGCGGTGGCCGCCGCCCACATCCTTAAGCTCGGGGAATGTCTCGCCGCAGCCCTCAAACGCTTTAAAGCAGCGCGAGAAAAAGCGGCAGCCCTTGCCCGGGTCAATGGGGCTTGGCACATCGCCTTTCAGAATAATGCGCTCCTTCTTCCGGGTAACGTCGGTAGTGGGAATGGCCGAAAACAACGCCTGGGTGTAGGGGTTTAGCGGGTTTTCATACAGCTCGTCCTTTGTGGCAATTTCCATGAGCTTGCCGAGATACATTACCCCCACTCTGTCGCTGATATGCTTTACCACATTAAGACCATGGGCGATAAACAGGTAGGTAAGGCCGAACTCGTCTTTTAAATCACTCAGCAGGTTCAACACCTGGGCCTGAATGGATACGTCCAGCGCCGACACCGGCTCGTCGCACACAATCAGCTTGGGCTGCACTGCCAGTGCGCGCGCAATGCCCACACGCTGGCGCTGGCCGCCTGAAAATTCATGGGGATAGCGGTTGCGGTGGTGGTTTGCAAGTCCCACACAGTTGAGCAGGTAGTTCACCCTGGCCTCCACTTTGTTAGAAGGCAGCAGCTTATTGATGCGTATAGGCTCGGCGATAATGTCGCCGATGGTCATGCGCGGGTTGAGCGAAGCGTAGGGGTCCTGGAAGATAAGCTGGATATCCCTGCAGTATTCGCGCCGCTTTGTATCGTTTAACGCGGTGAGGTCCTGACCGTTAAAAATGATTGTACCGCTTGTGGGGCGATAGAGGTTCACCAGCATCTTGCCGATGGTGGTTTTGCCGCAGCCCGACTCACCCACCAACCCGAAGGTTTCCCCATTGTAGATGTCAAAAGTAACGTCATCCACAGCCTTGAGCACTGAGGTGGGGCGTCCCAGCAGGTCGGTTTCCACCGTAAAGTACTTTTTGAGATTCTTAATCTGTACGAGGGGCTCACTCATCGCTTTTCACCTCCACTTCATCGCTGTATAAGAAGCACCTGACCTTGACGCCGTCCTTCTCCACAAGGGCGGGCATATGCTCTTTGCATTTCTCCATGCAACGGTCGCACCGGTCGGAAAATGCGCAACCCTCGGGCATGTGCATGGGGTTTGGCACCATGCCCTTAATCATATACAGGCGCTTGCGGTTGTCGTCCAGCTTTGGAATGGATTGGAGCAGCCCGACGGTATAGGGGTGCCTGGGGGCGGTAAACAGCGTTTTAACGTCCGCTTCCTCCACAATCTTGCCGCAGTACATGACAATCACCCTGTCGGCGGCCTCGGCCACAACGCCCAGGTCATGCGTAATCAGCAGCACGGCCATGTTTAGCTTTTCGCGCAGGCTGTACAAAAGGTCCAGGATCTGGGCCTGTATGGTTACGTCCAGCGCTGTGGTGGGCTCGTCGGCAATCAAAAGCTCGGGGTGGCAGGAAAGCGCCATGGCAATCATCACCCTTTGACGCATGCCGCCGCTCAGCTGGTGAGGGTAGTCGTACGCCCTTTTCCTGGGCGACGGGATCCCTACCAGATCCAGCATCTCTATGGCGCGATTCAAGGCCTTTTCCTTTGAAAGCTTCATGTGGGTCATGATGCTTTCCATAAGCTGGTCCTTGATGCGGTATACCGGATTGAGCGAGGTCATGGGTTCCTGGAAGATCATGGAAATCTGGTCGCCGCGTATCTTTTGCAGCTCGTTCAGGGGCAGCCTGATAAGGTCGCTGCCTTTAAAAAGAATCTCTCCGCCCGCAATTTTGCCCGGCTCGGAAATAAGCCCCATAATCGAAAGGGAGGTTACGCTTTTGCCTGATCCCGATTCACCTACAATGGCAAGTATCTCGCCCTTATCCACCGAAAAGCTGACGTCGTTGACGGCGCTCACTACACCTTTTTTTAATCTGAATTCAGTTTTTAAATGTTTTACTTCAAGTAGCATAGCTGTGTACCACCTTTAAATTTTCCTCGATTTGGGGTCAAGTGCGTCGCGCAGCCCATCGCCCAGCAGGTTAAATGCCAGCACCGTAATGGTGATGGCGATGCCGGGGAAGACGAGGGTATGGGGGGCGGAGAAGATAAAGCCTCGCGCACGCCCAAGCATATCGCCCCATTCCGCGAAGGGCGGCTGCACGCCAAGCCCCAAAAAGCCGAGGGCCGAAGTATCCAGTACCGCTGTGGAAATGCCGAGGGTTGCCCTTACCACAATGGAGGAGAGAATATTGGGTACGATATGCTTAAAAACGATGCGCACATCCTTGTTGCCCACCACCTTTGCCGCCTGCACATAATCGTTTTCTTTTACCGACAGGATACAGCCGCGCACGATTCTTGCATACTCGGGGATGGAAACGAGGCCTATGGCGATAACCGCCTTGTCGATGCCCTTGCCCAGCGCCGCCATAAACGCAATGGCAAGCAGGATGGACGGGATGGCGAGCATCATGTCCATGAAGCGCATAATCACGGCATCGGTTTTGCCTCCCCGGTAACCGGCCACGGCACCCAGAATGGTGCCGATGGTCAGCGAAATAGCCACCGCGGAAAGGCCCACGGTAAGGGAAATGTGCGTGCCGTCGATAATCCTTGAAAAGATATCCCTGCCCAACTGGTCGGTTCCAAACCAGTGGGCGGTGCTGGGAGGCTGAAAGCTTATGGCCATGTCGGAATAGTTGGGGTCATAAGGCATAAGCCATTTGCCGAAGATGGCCACAAAGGTAAGAATTGCAATGATAATAAGCCCCGCAACGGCGCCCTTGTTGGAGATAAGGGAGGCCCACATTTCTCTAAGCTGCGATTCCGGCTTTTCCAAAACCTCGGTGGTCTGTATGGCGGATATATTGTCTGTGTTGTTCTCCATGAGCTACGCCTCCTTTTTGGAATACTTGATGCGCGGGTCTAAAAAAGCGTAGATAACGTCTACAATCAGGTTAATAATCACAAAGGTGATTGCCACCAGCATTACCACGCCCTGGACCACCGGAAAGTCGGACTTTAAAATGCAGTTGACGGTGTAAGCGCCTATCCCCGGCCAGGAGAATACCGTTTCGGTGAGCACCGCGCCTCCTAAAAGCGAACCGAACTGAAGGCCGATCACCGTTACAATGGGGATAAGCGCATTGCGCAGCGCATGCCTTCTTATCACCCTGCCTTCGGTTACGCCCTTTGCCCGCGCCGTTCGTATGTAGTCCTGCTCCAGCGTTTCCAGCATGCTGGAGCGCGTCATGCGCGCGATAATGGCCATTGAGTACATGCCAAGCGCGCAGGACGGCAATATCAGATGAACCAGTGTGTCGGCAAAAGACTGCAGGTTGCCGGTAAGCAGGCTGTCGATAAGGAAAAAGCCGGTCACCGTGGCAGGCTGCAAAAGCGGGTCGGCCCTGCCGCCCGACGGCAGGATGTGCAGGGTACCCGAAAAGATGATAATCAGGATAATGCCAAGCCAGAAGATTGGCATGGAAACGCCGATCAGCGCGGTGACCATCCCTGCACTGTCAAACACCGAGTTTTTCTTAACCGCCGATATGGCGCCAATGATAATGCCGAAGAGGGAGGCAAAAAGGATTGACGAGACGGCCAGCTCGATGGTAGCGGGAAAACGGGCAAAAATTTCTTCTAGCACCGGCGTTTTCGTATAGTAAGAATGGCCCAGATCGCCGGTAATCACGCCTTTAATGAAGTTGAAATATTGGATGTGCAAAGGGGCGTTAAGGCCGTTTACCTCACGCCACGCATTTGCCATTTCGACGGTGGCATGCTGCCCCAGCACAATGGGCGCCGGGTCGGGTGAAAACACCCGCATGATGACAAAAACGATGATGGAAACGCCGATTAAAACCGGAATCAGCATCAAAAGCCGTTTAATAATGTATTTCAGCATCCGCAACAAACCTTTCGTAGGAGTTAATATGCGCGTTTATGTCACTGTAAAAGGTGGACCGTATATCACGCTTTGCATATGCCGGAGGATTCAGGCACATGCAAAGCGCCACGCCCCATTACAAAAAGCTTAATGTCGGAAGACGGCAAAATTCAACGAATTGCCGTCTTCCGGCTGTCAGCGGCCCAAATCGAATAGGTTTAAGCAAAGCTTAAACCTATTCGATTTGGAATATAAAAACTATTTGTTTTTCGACATCCCGGATAAGAAAACATTGCCCGTTACATGGTAGTAATAGCCCTGAACCTTAGGACTGTATGCGGAAAGGAGCTTAGAGTGCGAAACCAGCAGCCACGGATTCTGGTCGGCCTGAATCTTCTCAAGCTGTGCGTAGATATCGTCGCGCTCCGGGCCTTCAGGGGTCGCCTTGCCTTTCGCAATAAGTTCGTTGTACTGAGGGTTGTCGTAGCGGGCCACGTTCATGGTCGGGTCTTTGTCGGAGAGCAGAGCCATGAAGTTGTCGGGGTCGCCGTTGTCGCCCGTCCAGCCATAGAAACAGATGTCGTAGTCACCGGCCTTTATCTTCTGTTTATAGGTTGTCCAGTCGAACACCTCAATGTTGCAGGTGACGCCCACTTTGGACAGGTAGCCCTGAACTGCTTCGGCAAGCGCCTGGCCGGTGGCGGTGTTGTAAGGCCTGGGGTTGGAGTAGGTGATCATATGAACGCTGGTAATGCCTGCTTTTGCAAGTGCTGCCTTGGCGGCTTCAGGGTCATAGGCGACCTGCTTTACATCCTTGGCAAAGCCGGGCACAAAGCTGGGCAGGATGGAATCGGCAGGAGAAGCATAGCCCTGATAGAGGCTCTTCACCAGCTCGGGTACATTGATTGCCTGGGAGAATGCCTTTCTGTTTTCAGGCTTGCTGAAAATGGGAGAGGTGGTATTGTAGGCCATGTAGTTGATGTTCATGCCGTCGGGCTGGTCAACCACATTGCCGGCTTTGGTAATCTGGTCCACTACCGTGGCGTCGATGCCGTCAATCATGTCAACCTCGCCGTTGTTGAGCGCCACCACCCTGGCGGAGTTGTCCTTGATAATTTTAAAGATAACATTTTTGGTTTTCGCCTTTTCTCCCCAATAATCGTCGTTCCTGACCAGAACAACGGCCTGGTCCTTATCCCATCTAACAAACTTATAGGGACCAGTGCCGACGGGATGCTCGTTTACATTGTTGTTGTTGTCCTGCAGTGCCTTGGGGCTTACCATGGGCGCTGCAATGCTCATGGCAAGGTTGTACAGGAAAGGCGTGCAGACATCCTTTAAAGTGATTACAACAGTGTATTCATCGACAGCCTCTACCTTGGTAACATAGCCGTATACGAAATCGGCGTAACTCATATCCTGGGTGGCCTTGCCCTTCATCTGGCGCTCGATGTTGAACTTGACGGCCTCGGCATTGAAGTCGGTGCCGTCATGGAACTTCACGCCCTTGCGCAGATGGAAGGTGTAGGTTAAGCCGTCCTTGCTTACATCCCACGATTCGGCTAGGCAGGGCTCAAGTTTGGTGGAATCTTTCGCATACTTTAAAAGGCCCTCATAGATGTTAACGATAACCTTGGAGGATTCGCCGTCATCCACCAGCGCGGGGTCAAGCCCTCTTGGTTCCGCGCCCTGCGCAAAGATCAGCGTGTCGGTCGAAGCTTGAGTTGGGCTCTGCTGTCTGCTGCCGCATGCCGTAAAGGTGAGGCACAACAGAACCGTGGCCAGCACAACACAAAATACTCTTTTTACTGTGTTCATCACTCTCTTCCTCTCTTTCAAATATTTTACATGAAAAAAAGGCACTTGCCTTAAACGGCAAGCATCCTCGCTTATTGTGTTTACTATAATATCACAAATAAGCCGATTAAACAATGGGTAAATAACATAAAACCACGGCTGACGCACGAAATTTATCTACAACCGACAGCCCGTCGGGAGTTTTTAAACAAAATATTCAAAAAACGGATTAAACAGCCACATTTTTATTCATCTGTAATAAAATGGAATTAGAAATAAAAAAGTAGGGAATAAAAATGGAAACATTGACTTTAGGTTCTACAGGTCCAAATGTAAAATTGATTCAGAGTCTTCTCAGCAGAATCGGCTATAATGCCGGCACGGTAGACGGGGAATTCGGGCCGCAAACCCGGCAGGCGGTCACAGCTTTTCAGAGAAACAACGGACTCGTTCCCGACGGGGTTGTCGGTCCTTCGACGTGGAGTGTGTTTGAAAGGCTTCTTTTAGGTTATGATATCTATAGGGTCCGACCGGGTGATACTTTATACAATATAGCCCGAAGATATTTTACCACTTTAAACGCCCTATTCACTGCAAATCCGGGAATAAACCCAAATGCATTGGCCGTAGGGCAGCAGATTGTAGTGCCTTATGGAATAGATATTGTGTTTACCGATATCGACTACACTTACGACATCATGGAGAGACAAATACGAGGGCTTAGAGTGAGGTATCCGTTTATTGAGGTGGGCGTTGCCGGAAGCAGTGTTATGGGTAAGAATCTATATAGTATAAGGCTTGGAAGAGGTTCCAACCAGGTGTCATACAACGCATCCCACCATGCCAATGAATGGATTACCACACCTTTGCTGATGAAGTTTGTTGAAAATTTTGCAAAGGCCTATTCAATTGGAGGGCGTATGAGAGGCTACAGCATTCCTGATCTATGGAACCGCAGCAGCATGTATATTGTACCTATGGTTAATCCTGACGGAGTCGACCTGGTTAATTACTGGCCCAACTATACAGATCCGGTGTACCGGCAGGCAGCCCGGTTAAATACTACCGGGCTGCCTCTGCCAAGTGTATGGAAAGCCAACATCCGGGGTACTGACTTGAATTTGAATTATCCTGCGGACTGGGAAAGAGAACATGAGCTTGAAATAGCGCAGGGGATAACCGGGCCGGCCCCAAGAGACTATGGAGGTCCCGCTCCTCTGTCAGAACCTGAATCTACTGCCATGGTAAGCTTTACAGGGCAGCACAACTTCAGGCTGGTCATTGCATACCATACCCAGGGAGAAGTAATATACTACCAGTATGAAAACCTTCAGCCTCCTGAATCATTGACCATAGCCCAGCTGTTTTCAAGGGCCAGCGGCTATATAATCTCCCAGAACCCTGGAGAAGCTTCCTATGCAGGATATAAGGACTGGTTCATTCAAGAGTACAGGAGACCCGGGTTTACCATTGAAGTGGGGAGAGGTGTAAATCCTATCCCTACGTCCCAGTTCCCCGTCATATACCAGCAGAATGAGGAAATTTTGCTGCTGGGTGCTTTAGTATAAGTGATTTACTCTATTTTAAAAGGGCGTCGGCATCAGAAGATTTGCTTCCGGTGCCTTTTTAATTTTCACTATTACACAATAAAGGCTGGATTCTCATAATATAAAGAATGGTAAATAGTAGCAAAACTATTTTTGTAACTATATGAACCGCGAAAAAGAAATTACAATGTAAAATCATTTTCACGCTCAATACATTCAAAGTTTCAGCACTGGTGGACATTTGACTGAAAGAAGAAAGGAAGGTAAAACCAAGTGAGCAAAATAAGCCAGGAAAAAACCCCGCTGTTTGATGCCGTAAAGAAATATATCGAGGATAAGGTAATCCCTTTTCATGTACCCGGTCACAAGCAAGGGCGCGGAATACCTGAACTAAAAAACTATATAGGTGGTTATATCCTCAATATGGATGTGAACGGCATGGAGGATCTGGATTACATAAACAACCCTACAGGGGTTATATGTGAAGCTGAAAAATTAATGGCCCTCGCCTTTGGCGCACAAGAGGCTTTTTTCCTCGTAAACGGGACCACTTCAGGAGTGCAGGCAATGATTATAAGTGCCTGTGATCCCGGAAACAAAATTATTATCCCCAGGAACGCACATAGATCGACCATCGGTGGAGTTATCCTGAGCGGAGCCATCCCTGTTTATGTACAACCTGAAATAAATAAAGAACTGGGGATTGCTATGGGTGTTACGGTAGAAAGCATTAAAACGGCCATCAGGCAGAATCAGCATGCAAAAGCCCTATTTCTCATAAATCCTACATATTATGGGGTTGCTTCAGATATAAAATCCATTGTAAGAATTGCCCATATCAACGATATGGTAGTTATGGTGGATGAAGCCCATGGCGCACATATGCCGTTCCATGATGACTTTCCTTTAACGGCCATGGAAGTAGGAGCGGATATGAGTGCTGCCAGTATGCATAAAACCGCCGGCTCATTAACTCAAAGCTCGGTTCTGTTAACGAGGGGCAATAGAGTTTCTCCAGATAAGATAAAGCATGTGCTAAGCCTTATGTACACATCAAGCGCTTCCTACCTGCTCATGTGCTCGCTGGATGTAGCACGCAAGCAAATGGCAACAAAAGGAAATGAAATGCTGGAAGAGACCCTCCAGCTTGTCCGATGGGCCAGGAAGGAGTTAAACCAAATTGAAGGGATATATGCATTCGGCAAGGAAATTGCCCGAACACCAGGGTGCTGGGATTTTGACGAAACCAAACTCGGCATTAACATAAGGGGACTGGGTTATACAGGATACCAGATGGAAGAGAAGCTCAGGAAAGAATACAATATACAGATTGAACTGTCTGATCTGTACAATATTCTTGCTGTGGTGACAATAGGCGACAGGAAGGAAGACCTTCAGGCGCTTATTGACGCGTTGAAGGATATAGCCTCCAAAACCAAGGTGTCCGTGCTAAAAAACGCTACAATCGTTCCTCCCACTCCCGAAATGATTGTATCTCCCCGCGACGCATTTTATAATCCTAAAAAATCTGTAAGGCTTGAGGAATCAGAGGGGGAAATTGCCGGAGAAATGATCATGGCATATCCCCCCGGAATACCTGTAATATGCTTGGGTGAGCGCATTACGAAAGATGTTATTGATTATATAAAAATATTGAAGGGGGAGAAGTGCCAGCTGCAGGGTACTTCCGACCCGCATGTGAACTACGTCAGGGTGCTTGGCCGTGAATAGCCTTGCCCTCCTATAGGCTGAGGGCGATTCCCAGAATAACCAATACGGCGCCGATCACTCTAAGAAGAGTGATCGGTTCGTTGAGGAAAATAGCCGCGAACATGATGGTGACCAGCGGGGAGCTGGACATGATGATGGTAACCAGAGAAACTTCTCCTCTCTTTATGGCGGCATAATAGGCCAGGTCTCCTACCAGCGTGGCAAGAAGGGCTTCAATTCCAATAAATACCCATGTGTTTAGCGTTATGGCTTTAAAATTTATGCTGTTTCCACTGAATAAAGTCCATAAGATAATCATACAGGCTGCAAAAAGGGTTCTTATGGTGAGGCCGGTCACAGAATTCACATTTTTCAATGCCAGCTTGGCGAATATGGGAGCGATTCCCCAGCACACCATTCCGAAAATAGCCAAAAAAAAGACCATGATCTTTTTTCTCCTGATAATAATTAACATAATTTTTTCCTTTATCGGAAGGTATTTCTCAATAAAACTATGTTGTCAAAATGCCTTTTAGTACAGGAAAATTTTAAAAGTTTAAACCTGTTTGCAATGTAAATAATATTTACAGTTTATCTTCAATTAAGGACGGTTTTATAATGGGACAGAAACATAGATTTCTCTTTGCAGCCATATTGCTCTTGTGCCTGGAAGCAATATTGTGCTGGCATAAGTTCAACCATGGGATGGGTATTAAGATAAATCCGGCGTACAAAAACAGGATGGTGGAATGCGAAAATGAATCCGGCGGTCAGCAGGAACCCATCCCGGAAAGCGAAAAAACAATAAATTCGGGACCTGTTAAGATTTTACCCTGGGAGAACGATGAGAATTTTATAAACGCCAGGACAAAAAACGGGACAAACGTGCTGATGGGTGCCTATCGCACCGTTTTAAGGGATCCCCTCCCCGGTGAAGAATATAATGTGCACCTGGCTGCAGAAAGGCTGGCGGGAATGGTTGTAAAGCCGGGGGAGATTTTTTCCCAGAATGCAAGCTTAGGCCCGTACACAGAAGGAAGAGGATACAGAAAAGGGCCTACCTATATGGGGACACGTCTTACTACGACGGTAGGGGGTGGGGTGTGCAAAATTGCATCTACACTTTATAATACAGT
This sequence comes from Eubacteriales bacterium, assembly GCA_024655885.1. Taxonomy (GTDB): domain Bacteria; phylum Bacillota; class Clostridia; order Acetivibrionales; family JANLFN01; genus JANLFN01. The sequence goes on from JANLFN010000001.1 coordinate 100,581, forward strand.
GGTTTTGAGTGACCTCCAGGTCATTGAGCGCCATGCCCACAGCATGCCCGTACCCTATGTGCCATACGGCCAGGATGCTACGGTAGCTTACGGCGCAAAGGATTTCAAATTTAAAAATAATACCGATGCCCCCATATTAATATGGGCCCAAGGAATTGACAATATTCTCTATATTGCTTTTTACGGGATAAAAAGTCCCCCTACGGTGGAATGGAACCATAAGATACTTCAAGTCTTCGAAGCACCGCGTATATACAGGATCAACCCTGACCTGCCGCCTTCAGAAGAAAAGGTGAAAGTGGAAGGCATGGATGGAGCCGTTGTAATGTCCTGGGTAACAGTAACAGACAGCAACGGAATGGTTTTTACAAAACGAATGGGCGATAGCTATTACTCTCCTATGCCCTATTTAATTGAAAAAGGAAAATAAATCATAACTTTTCTCTTCCATTAATACATCTTAATTATATGTACTCAACCGGATATTTAACCACGAAATTTGCCGTAAAGGGATTTAAATCAAAGCAGAATTCATAGCTTTACTTGTTGTAAAGCCGGAACGGAGGAAGGGAAAATGCTTTCGATAAAACTAAGTACAGGCCGCTCATTATGGAATACATCTTTTCCCATGTTCCTGATTTCTCAAAGTGCTTCAGGCCTAGGAGATGCGGTAAGGTTTATTGCTTTGACCGCATTGCTGGTACAGATATCCGGGTCAGGCCTGTCGGCGGCCTTGGGCCTGGTATTTTCAATAGTTCCATCCCTTGTTTTGTCGCTTTTTGCGGGAAGCGTGGGAGATCTCCTGCCGGAGAAAACTCTTTTGATATCTCTGGAATTAGTGCGGAGTGCAGTTTTAATGATGTTCATTAATTGCGCCGAGATACCCTTGATTTACGGACTGCAGATGATCCTCTCCTCCTTGGATGCGATTTTTAATCCACCGTTAAGAAAAATAATGGCAAATCTGCTGGGGGAAAAAATTTTGCGCGGCAATGCAATATTCAACGGTGTATCCGGCATGACCAATATATTCGGCTCCCTGCTCTCAGCGGTAATAATAAGCCGATGGAATATAAAAGCGGCCTTACTGACAAGCTGCTATTTACACGCCATATCCGCCGTATTCCTGCTTTTTACAAGAACAGGAGGCCGCCACCAAAAGGCGCCCGGCGGTGAAAAAAAAGCCCACACAAGTGTTTGCAGCAATATTAAAAACGGCGTGATGTACATAAAAGCCAAAAAACAAATACGCGAAATCATAATGGCCAATACGGTGCTGTGTTTCGGGGCCGTCGCCACCACCATGGCCTTCTACCCTTATGCCTTTGATGTTTTAAAGATGACCCAGAAAGAGTGGGGGCTTTTGATGTCCATATTTTACGGGGCCAATTTCATTGCAATGCTTCTATCCCCGGGGCTGCAGGAAAACTTTAAAAGGAAGGGCCTGTTTTCAACATATTTAATATTTATATTTATATCGGGAATCTGGCTTTTATATGGAAGCCTGGAAACTGCCGCACCGGTGTTTATTTTGCAGTTGCTCGAGGGAAGTGCGGTGGCCTTATGCGGCATATTTCTGGTAACCATGCAGCAGTCCATAACCGAAAGACGGTATCTTGCAACCACCACCGGCATCAGTGATTTTATCGCCAGTATAGGAAAAACCGTTGGATTAGGCTATGCTTATACGGCTATGAGCCTATGGTCCGTCAGGCATGTTTTTGTTATAAACGCGGCAGTCCTCTCATTATACGCAGTCTATAAAATAAGCCTCCTGCTAAATCATAGAGGGAGCGCAGCCATAAGAAGTAAGAGTCATTAGACAATCCCCCGGCTTAATAGATTAGTTGAGGGTGAGTTTCTTTTGGAGAGCCGGGAAAGCCACATTTCTTTAAAACTTCAGATAGGAATTATTAAAGAGCTGTATAAGCAAAATCTCTTAACCGAAAATCAGATGCAATGTTGTCTTGATGTAATTACATCATACGGGAAGAGACTTGAAACTTCCATAGACTATAGTGAACGAGAGTGAAAAAAAGAGGTGCACCTTATGATGAGAGTTGCGGCCTATTGCAGGGTATCCACCGACAAAGGCGACCAGGTAAACTCCCTTGAAAATCAAAAAAGATATTTCAAAGAATATATCATGAAAAACGAGGGATGGGAGTTTGTAAACCTGTATGTGGATGAAGGCATCAGCGGTACAAATGTAAAAAGGCGTTCAGGCTTTCGGCAAATGGTTGCGGATGCGGAGAATAACAAGTTTGACCTGCTGCTGACAAAGGAAATCAGCCGGTTTGCGCGAAATACCCTGGACAGCATATTTTACATCAGAAAGCTTAGATCCAAGGGAATAGGCATTATTTTCATGAATGACAATATCAATACCCTTGACCCCGACAGTGAGCTGCGCCTTACCATTATGGCCAGTATAGCCCAGGAGGAGAGCAGGAAAATATCCGAGCGGGTCAAGTGGGGACAGAAGAGGTCCATGGAAAACGGGGTTGTTTTTGGCAGCAGGATCTATGGCTATGATATAAAAAACGGGAAAATATACGTAAACGAGCGTGAGGCTGAGGTAGTCAAGCTGATATTTAAGCTGTATTATGAGGAGGGTATGGGAACTCATTTAATAGCTAAAAAATTAGACGGTATGGGGATACGGACACCTTCCGGAGCCCAAATTTGGAGTAATGCCACTATCCTAAAAATATTAAAAAACGAAAAATATAAAGGACAATTAAAGCAAAAAAAGGAAATCACCACCGACTTTCTTACTCATTCAAGGAAAGCAAACAGGGGCGAGGAAGAATTTATTGTAATAGAGGACAACCATGAGGCCATTATTGATAAAAATATGTTTGACGCGGTCCAGCAGGAGATAAAAAGAAGAAGCCGCCATGAATCTTCCGGGACAAAATATTCAAACAGGTATGTGTGGTCGGGAAAGATTATTTGCGGCTTATGCGGGGCCAAATTCAAAAGGAAAGTATGGCACAGCGGAAAGGCATATCAGAGAGTTGTATGGCAGTGCACCGAAAATATAAAGTATGGCAGCGAAAATTTCGATGAAGAAGGCCGGAAGAAGGGATGCAGCTGCAAAGCTGTCCCTGAAACCGTACTGGAGCAATTGTTTTTATGGGTTCTATCCGACGTGGTGAAAAATAAAAGCGAAGTGGTAAAAAACCTTGAAAATGCAATATTTAAAGCTCTGGGGCAATCTGAAAACGCACAGGCTTTGAATGAGGCCTTGTCCCGGATAAATAAATTAAAAAGGCGGAAAGAAAGGCTTATCGATTTATACTCCGACGGTTTAATTACAAAGAATGAATTTACACAGAGAAATGATGAATACAATAAACAGCTTGAAGGGTTGGACCGGCAGCTTGGAAAGAGAGGAGAACCGGGTGAAAACCAAAAGGAAAATGAAAGATGGCTTCAAAAAATCAAATCAACGGTAGAAGAACTGGTAAATGCAAATGTTTTTAGTGAAGAGATATGTAAGCAGCTGCTAAATAAAATAATCATTTATGACAGGCACCATTTCAAAATCATTTTTAACGGAAACATTGAGAAACAAGCATTCCTAGACGTATTCCCACCGATAACGCAATCCCAACTGCAGAAGGAGCAATCCAGATTGCCATGGAGGAAATGCCCATAACTCTTCATGACAGCAAGGCACTCGTACTGGGCTTCGGGAGGGTCGGAAAAATACTGTCGAAAATGTTGAGCGGAATTGGAGCGGAGGTATACGTGGAGGCGCGTAAATATTCCGATATCTCATGGATCAGAAGCTACGGCTATAATCCCGTATCCCTCAACCATGTCTCCGAATATCTTCCGGGAATGGATGTGATATTCAATACCATCCCAAGTGTAATATTAGGCAGTGATTTGCTCAGCAAGATAAAAAAGGAGACCCTGATTATAGATCTCGCTTCAAAACCCGGCGGGGTTGACTTTGATATGGCTAAAAAGCAGGGCTTGAGAACAATCTGGGCTCTATCGCTGCCAGGCAAGGTAGCGCCCATTACTGCGGCTAAGTTTATAAAAGAAACCGTATACAACATCATTGACGAGCTGGGGGTGTAAATAATGTTGCTGGAAGGAATAAGAATTGGATTTGCCCTGACGGGTTCATTTTGTACCTTTGATAAAATAATTCCTGAGATCAAAAAAATAGTGGATGAGGGCGCTGATGTTTTTCCCATCATGTCCGAATCCGTTAAAAACCTGGATACAAGGTTTGGAACTGCAGAGGAATGGAAGGCAAAGATAAAAAGCATTACAGGGAAGGAGATCATTTCATCCATTGTGGAGGCGGAACCCATAGGCCCCAAGTCATTGCTGGACATTGTGGTGGTTGCGCCCTGCACGGGCAACACACTGGCAAAATTAGCCAATGCCATTACGGATACCCCTGTCACAATGGCATGCAAGGCTAATCTGAGGAACGGCAAGCCTATAGTATTATCGGTTTCGACCAACGACGGCTTGGGAGCCAATGCAAAAAATATCGGCCTGCTTTTAAACATGAAAAATATCTATTTTGTTCCCTTTGGACAGGACAGTCCCCAGAGCAAGCCGAATTCGCTGCTATCCAAAAATGAGCTGATGATTCCTACAATTTTGGAAGCATTAAAGGGAAAACAGATACAACCGTTACTCGTATAAAATAAGCTGTGCAATAAACAGGCATAAATTCGACTTCATTTACCAAACGGAATTGACTCAGCTTTCTCACCTTGCACAAAGCAGCCGTTCATTTGAAAGATTGCGGAAACTTTCGGTATTTTCAAATAAACGGCTGCAAAACTATCATGACACCGAAAAGTTGAATAATTAGTTCATTGTCTTTTAACAAAGCAGCATATAATATAACAATAAGAAAATTTGAAGTTTATGTTTGATACTACTTTGTAGGTCATTGCAATAATAAAAAAGAATTGGATTTGGGACAAGTTATTTTCATTTCCTATTTTGATTTAAAGGAGCATTTATATGTCAAAGGTAGCTGTTGTCAGGTGTGAAAGTTATGAATACCCTCAAGTTAAAAGTGCGGTGGAAAGAGGAATTCACCTGCTTGGGGGCGCAGGCGCCTTCGCAAAACCCGGAGAAAAAATTCTGTTAAAGCCCAATCTGCTTGCGGCGGATTCCCCGGAAAAATGTTCAACAACCCATCCCGCAGTTTTTAAAGCGGTTGGGGAGGTATTTAAAAGTACGGGGGCTGTGCTTTCCTATGGCGATTCTCCTGCGGTACACACGCCCAGATATGCGGCCAAAAAGGCGGGCATTGCCGATGCCGCTCGGGAAATAGGCATTGAGCTTGCCGAATTTGAAAAAGGTGAAGAGCGGGCCTTCCACGGGGGAGTCCAAAATAAAAGGTTTATCATTGCCAAGGGGGTTGTGGAGAGTGAAGGGATCATCAGCCTTTCCAAAATGAAAACCCATGGCTTTGCAAGGATGACAGGAAGCATTAAAAACCAGTTTGGATGCATACCGGGAACCTTGAAGGGAGAATTTCATGTAAAAATACCCGATGTAAATGAATTTGCCCGCATGCTTGTTGACCTTAATCTGCTGCTCAAGCCAAGGCTGTTTATTATGGATGGGATTTTGGCAATGGAAGGCAATGGGCCCAGGAGCGGGATACCCAGAAAGATGAACGTCCTTCTGTTTTCCTCTGACCCTGTTGCCCTGGATTCCACGGTATGCAGGATGATCAACCTGGACCCGGAATATGTGCCTACCATAAAATTTGGACAGGAAGCGGGGCTGGGAACATACCGGCGTGAAGAGATAGAAGTTGTGGGGGATGATTTTGCAGGTTTTTATGTCGGCGATTTCGACGTTAAAAGGGAACCGGTTAAACCGTACAAACCGGGTGGGGTTATACAATTTTTGAGAAACCGCTTGGTTCCGAGGCCGTACATCAATAAGGAAAAATGTAAAAAATGCGGTGTTTGTGTAAGTATGTGCCCCGTATCGCCTAAAGCTGTTGACTGGCATGACGGAATAAAAAACACGGTCCCCGAGCACGCCTACAAAAGGTGTATAAGGTGCTACTGCTGCCAGGAGATGTGTCCCGAAAGCGCTATTGAGCTGAAAGTGCCCCTTTTAAAAAAGGTGTTGAAAAAGTAATGGTGTGATTTGATGGAATATTTTTATAGCAAATATAAATACTAATTAATGTTATCAAGTTGCTTGTCAGCCTTGGAATTACATAATAAGGACGTGATGGATTGAGTCAGGAGAATAAGGTTACTTACGGTAATCCTCCATTAAAGGATGAAGTACACGGGGAAAACGAAAACACGGGAGGTATGGAAAGATTAAAGGAATTAGGAAGTTCCACGGTCTCAAATCCGAAGGGAAACATCCATTGCCTCACCATCATAGGGCAGATTGAGGGACATATTGTTTTACCTCCCCAGAACAAAACCACAAAATATGAACATGTGATCCCCCAACTGGTAGCGATTGAAGAGAGCGAGGAGATAGACGGCCTCATGCTCATATTGAATACGGTGGGCGGGGACGTGGAAGCAGGCCTGGCCATCGCCGAAATGATAGCCAGCATGTCCAAGCCCACAGTGTCTCTTGTTCTTGGAGGAGGACACAGTATAGGTGTACCCATGGCCGTTGCTACAAACTATTCCTTTATAGCCCCTTCGGCCACAATGACAATACATCCTATCCGGTTAAACGGGTTAATTGTTGGAATTCCTCAAACCTATGAATATTTTGACAAAATGCAGGAAAGGGTTGTCCAGTTTGTATCCAAAAACTCAAATATTTCCAAAGAACGGTTTAGAGAGCTTATGCTCAAAACCGGGGAACTGGCTAATGATGTGGGCACCGTCCTATTTGGCGAGGAAGCCGTAAAATATGGTTTGATCAATGAGGTGGGAGGCCTTGCGGAGTCTTTGAGAAAGCTGTATGACTTCATTAAGGAGAACAGGGAGAAAAAAAAGGTTCAAACACACTAAAAACAGAGGTGACCTGCAGTGGTTTTTTACTCCATCATGCCGTTTGAAACCGTATTTAGCGGTTACTACAGCAATGCGAAAGATGTTTTAATGGAAATGGATTATTTGGGTGAAAAGGTAGAAGTTGCTCTTGCCGGTGACAGCCGGTACGTCATACGCAGGCTGATAAGCACTTCGCCCAAGGCCTACCTGGATCCCAGGCTTCAGCCCGGCTCGGTCATATCAAAGTATTAGAATAAGCTTGCAATCGCGCCTGCAGAGATTTTTGCTTCTTTTCACAGCAGAGGAGGATTTCCAAAGTCCTAAATTACTATAGTAAATATTACAGAAATATGGTATATTTAGGACATGTGAATAAAAAAATCGCTTTTGTTCAGCTTTGGGAAATTTTCCGGAGGTGTGGGAGTGAAGGCAAAAAAAGTGCAAAGGAAGAAGTATCGGGTTAAAAAAAACAACCTGTATAAATACGGCCATGAGATATTTGGGATACTGGTATTCGCTTTTGGCCTACTTTCGGTGTTGAGTTTTTACTTTAACCATTCGGCAGGTATTTTGGGGGACTTGTTAAGAAGTGCGCTCTTGGGTTTATTCGGCCTGCCATCCTTTCTAATTCCCCCTGGGCTGGTGGTGTATGCTTTTTTTATCATTTTTAAAAAGGACGACGCTACTCTGAAGCTGCGAATGCTGTATTCTTTGGCCCTGCTGGTCCTGGTGGCGGCAATGGCCGAAACCGCATTTTATAAACCGGAGAATTTTCTGAAGCTTACTCCTTTAAACAGCCTTTACCAATTCTTCAAAGACGGAACCGAATTCAGGGGGGGAGGCATTTTCGGCGGAATCATAGCCGCACCGCTTATGTCTGTACTCCGGCCTTTAGGAACCGTCGTCATCTTAACCGCGGCCTGTGTAATTGACATAATCCTTTTAACCAATATCTCCATTGCCAACTTTATAACCAATATTAAAAATGTATTGTTGAACCTGTTTAAAAAGAAGGCGGAGGACAGGAAAGAATTAAAGGGACCGACGGCCGGCGGCGACTTGAGCTCTGAACCCGGAATTATAGGAGAAGAAGAAAACCTGAGCCTGGATTTTGAAACCGGATCAAAGGTAATTGACTTTAAAATAGAGAAAACGGCAAAGGAACTTAAGGAGAAAATGGACAGTCCCGGTAAAAAGCACAAAAAAGGTATGGACATTATTTCTTCAAAGCCTGAAGCTGATGAACTGCATACCGAACTCATAATTAAGGATTTTAGAAGCACTGCGAAGGCAGAGCCCATAAGAACCGGCGGTATGAATGAAAACGAAAGTATAAAGGAAAATTCTGCAGAAATGGCCGGGAATGTAAAGAGGGTCTTACCGGGCAAACAGACCGGCGGTTATAATTATCCCCCTTTTGACCTCCTTAAGGATAATACCGAAACGGATATAAACTTGAAGCAATACAGGAACACGGCCATTGAATTGGCTAGAAAACTGGAAGAGACACTGTTAAGCTTTGGCGTTGATGCCAAGGTGATCAATATCAGCCGTGGACCTGCGGTAACTCGTTACGAACTTCAGCCCAGCCCGGGAGTTAAAGTCAGTAAGATTGTGAGCCTTTCAGATGATATCGCCTTGAACCTTGCGGCTTCCGGAGTAAGGATAGAGGCACCTATTCCTGGCAAAGCGGCCATAGGGATCGAGGTTCCCAACAAGGAGGTAACCCCTGTGCTGCTGAGAGAAGTTGTTGGGTCCCAGGAGTTTATCCGGTGTCCGTCCAGGCTTGCATTCGCGCTGGGCAAGGATATATCGGGTGAAAGCATTATCGCCGATATTGCCAAAATGCCCCACCTTCTGATAGCGGGGGCCACAGGCTCTGGTAAGAGTGTGTGTATCAACAGCCTGATTATCAGTTTACTGTATAAAGCCTCCCCGGAGGAAGTAAAGTTGTTGATGATTGACCCGAAAGTTGTAGAGCTTGGAATTTATAACGGGATCCCTCATCTTTTGATCCCTGTGGTGACAGACCCGAAAAAGGCAGCGGGGGCCTTGAACTGGGCGGTGCAGGAAATGACCAACCGGTACAAGCTCTTTGCCGCCAAGGGTGTCCGGGATATAAAGGGCTACAACAGTGTCATGAGAGAGACCAAGGAGAATGAGCCGCTGCCCCAGGTTGTCATTATTATTGATGAGCTTGCGGACTTAATGATGGTTGCCCCCAACGATGTGGAGGATGCCATATGCAGGCTTGCGCAGATGGCAAGGGCTGCGGGAATGCACCTGGTCATTGCGACTCAACGGCCTTCGGTGGATGTAATTACCGGGGTAATTAAGGCCAATATCCCTTCCAGAATATCCTTTGCCGTATCTTCCCATATCGATTCAAGGACTATTCTGGATATGGCAGGTGCGGAAAAGCTGTTGGGCAAAGGGGATATGCTTTATTACCCTGTGGGTGAGCCGAAACCCATAAGGGTCAAGGGAGCCTTTGTTACGGATAAAGAAGTGGAAAAAGTGGTTGAATTCGTTAAAACTCAGGGAAATGCGGAATATGATGAGGATATTATAGACGAAATAAACAGCGAAAACCAATCTGTAGAAAATAATCCGGGGGATCGGGACGAACTCCTGTCCCAGGCCATCGAACTGGTGGTTGAAACAGGGCAGGCCTCCGTTTCCCTGATCCAGAGAAAACTTAAGGTGGGTTATGCCAGGGCCGCAAGAATCATCGACCAAATGGAAGAAAGGGGTGTAATAGGGCCTTTCGAAGGAAGCAAACCAAGACAGGTGCTTATTTCCAAACAGCAGTGGCATGAACTGCAAATGGCGGACAACCAATGATAAAATAGCGTAATATACTGAAGGATGAATTAAATAAAAGATGCGTTATGTTAAAAGATGTGCAATGGGGGTGTATTACGTGTCCGTCCTGTATGGTTTTGTAATTGTTTTAATGCTTTTATTTATCGCATATACGGCCTATCGTTTATTTTTTAGAAGAAAAGCTTTTATTTTGGCGTCTCTGGCCCTGCAAATCACGGCCGAGACTCTTGCGATCCTATGTTTTTCCGGGAATGTACAGATGTCCTCCCTGGTGGAAATTATGCTGCTCTTGTTTGGTATTACTGTTCCTGCCGCTTTTTTTTTAACCGATTATTACAAGATGGTCAAAGGAATCAGGGAACAAGGGGCATATGGCGGCTTTCTAGAAGCAATGCCGAGGGAGCATGAAAAGGAAGCCGCTGGGGATACGGCCGACAGGTATATTAATCCTTTAATCAAGGAAAAACAGGTACCCGAATTGGTTAGGGATTTATCCCTCAACGGGGAAGAGATCATTAAAAACATAAAGAAAAATCTTTTACAAGCCCAGGCCTATTTAAATAAAAGCGACTATGACAATGCTTACGAAATTTACAGTATGCTGATCAGGCTTGTAAATAATTGTCCCGGATTATTCTACAACTACGGCAACATCTGCTATTATAAAGCACAATACATAGAAGCGGTACAAAGCTACAAAAAGGCCTTAGCCATAAATGAAAGCCTGGCTGGTGAAGCGAAATCTTCCCAAGACGCTTTCACCGTATTGAAGCCGGCGAAGGAAACAGGTGGGAGGAACAAATCCGAAAGGGATGTTCGCCGCGAAGAATACATGGTATATTATAACCTTGGCAATGCACAATTCAAGCTTAACAGATTCCAGCAGGCCATTGAGTCTTATATGAAGGCACTGGAGATAAACCCGGTGCTTGAAGATGCCAATGAGAATATTGCCAGGGCAATGATCGCTTTAAAAAAAGTGGATGAAGCCATTGAATATTATAAAAAAATAGTGGAAAAAGAGAAAAATAATTACAAGCTGCACTTGATTATAGGAAAGCTGTATTCGGAGATTAATCAATATGCTGAGGCCGAAAAAGAGCTTAAAGAATCCTTGAGGCTAAACAATGGCTGCAAGGAAGGCTATGAGGAACTGGGCAAAATCCTCTTAAAGCAGGGCAGGTATGGTGAAGCTGTGGATATATACAAAAAGCTTTCCCGCATAAGCCCTGAAGATTTCAAGGCTTATTACAATCTGGGCGTATGCCAGTATCAGTCCGGTTTAATAGAGGAATCTACCCGGTCATATAAAAAAGCGATTGAATTGAAACCGGACAGCTATAGGGCCTATTACAACCTTGCCATTGCACTTGACGGAATGGGGAGGCCGGATGAGGCTATTGCCTATCTAAAAAAGGTCATTGAGCTTAAGCCGGATTTTACTGATGCGTATAATAACCTTGGGGTGCTGCTGTCAACACAGGGGAAACATCTGGAAGCTCTTGGTGTCTATACCAAAGGCCTGAAAAAGAATCCGGAAGACTACGGCTTGTTTTATAACATGGGAATCACACTGGCTGAGATGAGAAGATATGGAGAAGCCGTGGAGGCTTACAAATCTGCCCTGGAACTCAAGCCGGACGAGTATGAAATAAGCTATCATCTGGGAGCGGCTTTAATAGAGCTGAAAAAATATAATGAAGCGGTGGAAGTCTATAAAAGCGCATTAAAAATAAAACCGGAAGACAGTGAAATATTCTACAACCTTTCCATTATCTATGCCCTGCTCAAAAAGCAGGATATTGCCGTTGACAACTTAAGAAAAGCCATTGAATTGAACAGCGATATAAAGGAGGACGCCAGGTATAACAAAGCCTTCGATTCCCTGAGACAAATAAATGCTTTCAAGGAAGTTGTATCATGAAAGCTGCACAATCCGCCTCTTTTGAACTTCCTAAAACCGGTGTTTAGAGTGCCGGTTTTTGTGTTAAAATTAATGAATAAAACATGCTACCCTATTAATAATTTATAAAAGCAGGTATATGTGAAATGAGTTTTTTACCTACAACAAAAGAAGAAATGGAAAAAAGAGGATGGAAGCAGCTGGACTTCTTATATATCAGCGGGGATGCCTATGTGGACCATCCCAGTTTTGGACATGCAATCATCACCCGGCTCCTTGAGGCGGAAGGCTTTAAGGTGGGTATTATTCCTCAACCCGACTGGAGAAGTACTGCCGACTTTATTAGGTTAGGACGTCCTAAATACGCCGCATTAATTTCCTCCGGGGTGATTGATTCCATGGTGAATCATTATACCGCCAGCAAGAAGATAAGAAGCAGCGATCATTACTCACCGGGAGGAGAAGCCGGCCACAGGCCCGACCGATCTGTAATAGTCTATTCCAACAGAATTAAGGAGGCCTTTAAGGATTTGCCCGTGGTTATCGGGGGAATTGAAGCAAGTTTAAGAAGATTTGCCCATTACGACTACTGGGACAATAAAGTCAGAAGATCCATCCTTCAGGACTCTAAAGCAGATTTATTGATATACGGCATGGGAGAAAAACCCATAGCTGAGATAGCAAAACTGCTGAAGAACGGCATCCCTGTCAGAGAAATAAAAAATGTGCGTGGAACTGTTTATCTTGCCCGTTATGACGACCTGCCGGAAGGCCTGAAAAAAAATGTAGACCTTCCTCAAGCCGGGAAAAGCTCCGTATCCTTTTTGCCTCCTTTTGATGAAGTGGCAAAGGACAAAAGGAAATACGCGGAAGCTTTCAAAATCCAATATGACGAGCAGGACCCTTTTACAGGGAAGGCCCTGGTGCAAAAACACGGCGACCGGTATCTCGTTCAAAATCCTCCTGCATTTCCTCTGACTGTGAAGGAAATGGACAGAATTTACCGTCTCCCCTATGAACGTACATATCATCCTATGTATGAACCTTTTGGGGGAATTCCTGCGATAAAGGAAGTGGAATTCAGTATTACCAGCCATAGAGGATGCTACGGAGGGTGTTCGTTTTGTGCGCTCCACTTTCACCAGGGCCGGATAATCCAGAACCGGAGCCAGACATCCATATTGAATGAAGCCAGAGAACTGGTAGGGCTGCCGGGATTTAAAGGGTATATCCATGATGTGGGCGGGCCCACGGCCAATTTCAGGCATAAGGCGTGCAAGAAGCAGGAAAAGGAGGGCGCCTGTAAAGGAAAGCAGTGCATGTTTCCGTCTCCGTGTAAAAATCTGATTGTTGACCACAGTGAATACCTTCAGCTTTTAAGAAGTTTAAGAGAAATTCCCGAAATAAAAAAGGTGTTCATACGTTCAGGCATACGGTATGATTACCTGGTGCTGGATAAAAACGACGACTTTTTTATGGAACTGTGCGAGCACCATGTCAGCGGACAATTAAAGGTTGCCCCGGAACATGTTGTGGACAGAGTCCTTGAAAAGATGGGCAAACCCGGCAGAAAGGTGTATGATCAATTTGTGAAGAAGTTTTATGAAATTAATCGAAAGATGGGAAAGAAGCAATATCTTGTCCCTTATCTGATTTCAAGCCATCCGGGCAGTGATTTGAAAGCGGCCGTTGAACTGGCCGAATATCTCAGGGACCTGGGACATATGCCGGAACAGGTGCAGGACTTTTATCCCACGCCCGGGACCCTTTCCACCTGCATGTTTTATACAGGTCTTGACCCCAGAAATATGGAAAGGGTCTATGTCCCGAAATCACCCAGGGAAAAGGCTATGCAAAGGGCGCTTTTACAGTACCGTAAAAAGGAAAACTACGACCTGGTGTATGAAGCTCTCATAACAGCGGGAAGAAAGGATCTGATAGGCTACGGCAAGAAATGTTTGATCGCTCCCCGTAAAAACCCTGGTACTCATTATGTAAAGCAGAGGGGTAAAGAAAAGCGATATTTTCGTTAATTAAATAATTAAAAAGGAAGAAAAAGGCATGATCGCACCGGATCGTCCGAAAAAGGATGCCGGCTTGAAATAGGGAAGAATAAGCCGTTCTGTATTTGATTCTTGACATAAAATATAAAAAAGATTAAAATTAATCTGTGCTATTAGCAATAAACTTTTAAATAGCAAATTGACCATTGAAAACTGAATATTGAGGAGGTGTGTGCTATTTTAAACTTTGGTTTAGGATTGTTAATAGGTGTAATTATTGCAGTTATTGCTTCAATTATAATGTTCCGCAGAGGCATTGAATGGAGAAGGAAAAAGGCTGAAGCGGAAATTGGTAGTGCTGAACAAGAGGCTAAGAGGTTGATAGGTGAAGCTCAAAAAACCGCTGAAAGCAAAAAAAGGGAAGCACTTCTTGAGGCTAAGGAAGAAATTCATAAAAGTAGGGTGGAGCTGGAAAGGGAAATAAAAGACAGAAGGAATGAAATCCAGAGGTTGGAAAGAAGACTGGTGCAGAAGGAAGAAACTCTGGATAAAAAAGTAGAGTACCTGGAGCAAAAGGAAGAACAGCTAAACAAAAAAATCAAGGATGTTCAACAGCAGCAGGATAAAACGGCAGAAATTCAGAAAAAACAGCTGGAAGAATTAGAAAAAATATCCGGCTTATCCAGTGAAGAGGCAAAAGAGGTTTTACTGAAGAATATCGAAAACGAGGTCAAGCACGAAGCAGCAATCCTTATAAAGGAAATTGAAGCTAAGACCAAGGATGAAGCGGATAGGAAAGCAAAAGAAATCATTGCATGCGCTATACAAAAATGTGCAGCCGATCACGCGTCCGAAGTCACCGTATCCGTTGTACCGCTCCCCAATGATGAGATGAAAGGAAGGATTATCGGAAGGGAAGGTAGAAATATAAGAACATTAGAAACCTTAACAGGAATTGATCTTATAATTGACGATACGCCTGAAGCTGTAATCCTATCAGGGTTTGATCCCATACGGAGGGAAGTTGCCAGAATTACGCTTGAAAAGCTTATTCTTGACGGAAGGATTCACCCCGCAAGGATTGAAGAAATGGTGGAAAAAGCGAAGAAAGAAGTAGATAATGTCATACGCCAGGAAGGTGACCACGCAACTTTTGAAACAGGTGTTCACGGATTGCACCCCGAAGTTGTGAAATTGCTGGGAAAGCTGAAATTCAGGACAAGTTACGGGCAAAATGTTTTGAATCATTCCATTGAAGTAGCTCACCTCGCAGGACTGATGGCAGCGGAATTAGGCGCGGATGTGAACCTGGCCAAAAGGGCAGGGCTGCTGCATGACATAGGCAAAGCCGTAGACCATGAAGTGGAAGGTTCCCATGTGACCATAGGAGCGGATATTGCAAAAAAATACAGGGAGAGCAGCGAGGTTGTAAATGCAATTTTATCACACCATGGAGACATCGAAGCATCCTCTCTCGTAGCTGTGCTGATCCAGGCCGCAGATTCCATTTCTGCAGCAAGGCCTGGAGCAAGAAGAGAAACATTGGAGTCATACATTAAGAGAATTGAAAAGCTGGAGGAAATTGCAAATTCCTTTGCCGGAGTGGAAAAATCCTATGCGATTCAAGCAGGACGAGAGATTAGAATCATTGTAAAGCCTGAAGATGTAGGCGACGACGATATTGTCTTAAAGGCACGTGAAATTGTTAAAAAGATTGAAAATGAACTTGAATATCCCGGACAGATCAAAGTGAACGTAATACGGGAAACCAGAGCCATTGAGTATGCAAAGTAAAAAATGATGATATAATAAGAAGCGTGGAAACACACGCTTCTTATTATATCATCAGGAATTGTGATTATTTTTCAAAAGCTTCATTATAGCCTTTATGATTTAGAAGCTTTTGTTATTAAGGTGGGAAATATTCATTGAGAGTTTTATTTATAGGAGATATTGTAGGAAATCCCGGGAGAAAAGCGGTCAAAGAGGTATTAGGTACAATAAAACGTGAAAATGGAATAGATTTTTGTGTGGCAAATGGCGAGAATGCAGCTGGAGGAAGCGGGATTACATATGTAGTTGCACAGGAGCTTTACAAATACGGAATTGACGTGATCACCATGGGAAACCATACCTGGTCTAAAAAGGAAATAACCAATTTTATTGATTCGGACAATAAGATCATAAGACCTGCGAACTACCCCAAGGAACTGCCCGGAAAAGGCTCTACCATTGTGAGCGGCGATAAAGGTAAAATAGGAGTGGTAAATGTCATGGGGAGAGTCTATATGGAAAGCCTTGACTGTCCCTTTAAAGCAGCAGATAAAGAAATTGAATATTTAAAAACCTTTGTGAAAGTTATCATTGTGGATGTTCACGCAGAAGCCACCTCTGAAAAATATGCGATGGCATGGTACCTGGATGGGAGAGTCAGCTGCGTTTTGGGGACCCATACCCATGTTCAAACGGCAGACGAAAGGATTTTACCCTGCGGTACCGGTTATATCACCGATGTGGGTATGACGGGTCCCTATGAAGGGATCATAGGGGTTGACCGGGAAATAGTACTGAATAAGTTTTTAACCCATATGCCTTTAAAGTTTGAAGTGGCAAGGGGGATGACCCAATTGAACGCGGTGGTGTTGGATATTGACGATAAAAGCGGTAAGACTTTGGACATTCGAAGAATATACAGGACAATAGATATTTGAATGAGGCTGAAATTACAAAAACTTGAATTAAAAAAAAGGATTTTTAAATTTTATGTAGAATGTATTATAGAGATAGAGAATGTTTTGGGGGGTACTCTATATGGATGTGTTAAAAGTCTCAGCAAAATCCAGTCCAAATTCTATCGCAGGAGCTTTAGCAGGTGTAATTAGAGAAAGGGGGACAGCTGAAATCCAGGCCATAGGAGCTGGTGCATTAAACCAGGCAATTAAAGCGGTTGCCATTGCCAGGGGATTTGTGGCCCCGTCTGGAATTGAGCTGATTTGTATACCGGCCTTTACTGATATACTGATCGATGGAGAGGAAAGGACTGCCATTAAGCTAATTGTCGAGCCAAGAAGATAACTGCCAACACAGTAATTCCCTTAATATTGAATCCTATAACAGTTTAAGCATTGGAGAAAGCATATATGTATGCTTTTTTTTTGTATTCAAGCCCCGATAAATCGAAAGGGGTTTACCCATTTGTGCAATATTGAGCATTGTATGAATCTATGGTATTATATACCTGGCAAGAGAATAAACCCACATTTACCCTTATTGCCGCCGGAGGTATCCCATTGAAGAAAGGTATTATAAATAGCGAGAATATATGCTATATAAATCACAACGGTGTGGAGTACATACAGTTTAAAAACCTGAAAAAATACGACAATGCAATAACCCATTGCTTTACAACGAGGAAGGGCGGTGTAAGCTCCGGGGAATGCGAGTCCCTAAACCTGGGGTTCAGCCGCAAGGATTCCAGAGACAACGTCATGGAGAATTTTAAAAGGGTGGCGAAAGCCATATCTGTGGACTGCAGGAACATGGTTTTTGCCAACCAGGTCCATGACAATAAAATCAAGGAAGTCGGTGAAGGAGACCGGGGAAAAGGCATTACAGAAGAAAGCGATATCATCGGATATGACGGTTTGGTTACAAATCAAAGGGAAGTTGCTCTCGTAACTTTTTATGCGGACTGCGTGCCTGTGTTTTTTTATGACCCTGAAAAAAACGTTATAGCTGTATCCCATTCGGGATGGAGAGGAACCGTAAAAAAAATTTCTGCCCAAACGGTCAATAAAATGCAAAACGCATACGGGTGCAGGGCAGAAAACATAGAAGCGGCCATAGGACCTTCCATAGGCCGGTGCTGCTTTGAAGTGGGTGAAGAGGTGTACAGGGAGTTCGTGGATAAGATGGGCTGGTCGGATAAGTTCTGTAAAAAAACGGGAACGTCAAAATGGCATATAGACCTTCAGGAAATTATCAAGAAGACATTGACGGAATGTGGGGTCCGTGAGGAAAATATATGCATGTGTAATATTTGCACTAGGTGCAATAGGGATGTTTTCTTTTCCCATAGGGGAGATCACGGAAAAACGGGGAGTATGGCGGCCATAATTCAGCTGAGGTAGAGGGGGTAGATTTGCCAGGGAAATAGAACCCTGTTTGTAAAGTGAAACGGAGTGCTTTATCCCTTGCAGAAATGGATTTATGCAGGCGGTTTCCGGCAAAATACAGGTCAGTCCTCAATTGTTTTGGGAGCGTGGTGGCATTTGTTAAAAAAGTACAAGCTTGCAATACTTGGTTTAATAACGGTTTTAATTCTGGCTTCCTGCAAAGCTGCGCCGGACAATGCCAAAAATGGCGCGGACAGTGGAAACCAGGCCGACAGCGTGAGCAGTGAAGCCAGAATAGACAGAGGCCCTGTGAAGGGCGGAGTCATAAATATTTTCAGCACTGTACCCGATACCTTAAATCCAATATTTACATCCAATATTTACGTCCAGGACTTCTCAAGCCTTTTATACGAAGGTCTGGTAAAGCTGGACAAAAATCAGCGGCCTTTGCCTGAACTGTCCGACAAGTGGGAAGTATCCGGCGACGGACTGGTATGGACTTTTCATATCAGAGATGGGGTATTCTGGCATGACGGCATGCCCCTGACCGCCGAGGATGTTGAGTTTACCGCTTCAACCATTCTTAGCCCGTCGGTTTCCAGCGTGTATAAAGTGAATTTTCAAAATGTCACTACCTTTGCGGCTGTGGACAGCAGCACATTCAGAATTATCCTGAAAAAACCCGATTCATTTACGGCGGAATCCATGACCTTCCCCGTCCTGCCCAAGCATTATTATGCGGGAGAGGACATCTTGAAGACGCCAAGGAACATGAGCCCTGTAGGTACCGGACCGTACAGGTTTGTTTCCTATACCGACAAAAGCAGCATAGTGCTGAGGGCAAATGACAAATGGTGGAACGCCAAGGATAATGGCGGCAGTTCCATAAGCCTGCCCTACATAAGCGAAGTTCACATCAAAATCTATAAAAGCAGTAAGGAGTGCATCAACGCTTTTCAGACGGGGGATATTGACGTCGCTTATATAGAAGCCGATTACAGCGGCAAGTATATCGGAAGGACGAATCTGGCAATTAAAAAATATCCCAGCAGAAATTTTGATTTTATTGCGCTTAATCTGTCCAAGCCGGCGTTAAGCGATAAGTCGGTAAGACAGGCCATGGCCTATGCCATTAATAAAAATAAGATTATTAACAGTTTTCTTCCCGGTGCCGCTACTGCCGCCGATATACTCCTCAATCCGGATTCCTGGCTGTATGATGCAAATATTGTGTCCTATACGCCCAATATCTCCAAGGCTAAGGAACTGTTGGCCCAGGGAGGCTGGAAAGACAATAACGGCGTTATGTACAAGTATATCAGAGGGGTTTATGTACCCTTAAATATGGAAATACTTGTAAACAATGACAATAACCTGAGGCTTAAGGTGGCGGAGGAGATAAAGAGCCAGCTGGCGGAGATCGGGATAAACCTTGAAATAAAGAGTGTAAGCTGGGATGAGGAATTCAGCCTGATCAACTCAAGGGTATATGACATGGCCCTGATGGGCTACAGTGTTCCGTCCATACCGGACATATCCTTCGCCTACTCTGCGGCGGAAATTTATTCGGGGAGGAATGTATCCGGGTATAATAACATTAATGTAGATACATATCTCCAGAATATGATGTCTGAAAATGACAGCGGCAGGAAAAAGCAAACATTTCAACAGTTGAAGGCTACCCTGGATGAAGACGTTCCCAGTATAGGCCTGTACTTTTACAATAATGCCATGCTGCTGAATAAAAGGGTCAGAGGGGAAGTAAACCCCTGTATATGGGACAAGTACAATAACATTGCCAAATGGTACGTAACAATCCAATGAAATCCTATGAAAAATTTGAGCGCAAAGGGCGGTATCCATAACTTTACACACAAGAAAAAGGAGTATATAATTTTACTGTTAATTCTGCGTGATTTTTAAAGCCTTAAATACTATACTGAAAGGAATGTTCATGATGCTCTGGGGTATAATAATTGTATTGATAGTTGCTTTGGACAGGGTTACGAAACTGCTTGTTGTTAAAAACTTCGCTATAGGCGATTCCCTCATGGTTATCAATGGCTTTTTTTATTTGACTTATACCGAGAATAAAGGAGCAGCCATGGGCATTCTTCAAAACGCAAGGTATGTACTGATTGCATTGACAATCCTTGTGTCCCTGTTTTTGCTGTATTACTTAAACAAGGCCGAAGACAGGATGCTGAAACTGGTCTTTTCATTGATTCTCGGGGGAGCGGGAGGGAACCTCATCGACCGGATATTCAGGGGAAGTGTGGTGGATTTTTTGGACTTCCGGTTTGGATCCTATCATTTTTATATTTTCAATATTGCGGATACGTTTGTGGTTATCGGAACAATCCTGCTGGCTTACTATTTGCTGTTTGTCTATAAGGAAAAAGGCAGGGAGAAACTTCTATAATTTATGAAAGAGATAAGATTAACTTCGGACAGGAAGGATATCCGAATTGATGTGTGGCTTTCGGAGAAACTGGAGGACTATTCGCGCTCCTATATTCAAAAGCTGATGGGTGACAATTTGGTACTCATAAACGGAAAAGCTGTAAAACCCAACTATAAGCTCAAAGCAAATGATGAGGTGTACATACGGATACCTGAGCCTGAAATGCTGGATATACAGGCTGAGGAGATCGACCTCAAGGTCCTGTATGAAGATGACCACATAATCATTGTAGACAAGCCCAAAGGGATGGTTGTCCACCCTGCGGCTGGCAACCGCACCGGCACCCTTGTCAATGCCCTTATGAATTACTGCGGCGATAAGCTGTCTGATATAAACGGCGTCATAAGGCCGGGGATTGTTCACCGGATCGACAAAGACACTTCGGGGGTGCTGGTGGTTGCCAAAAGCAATGCCGCCCATGAAACGCTGTCCCAAATGCTTAAGACCCACAGCATCAAGCGGGTGTATATTGCCATTGTGGAAGGCGTAATAAGGGAAGACTCGGGCAGGATAGACGCACCCATAGGCAGGCATCCCGTGGACAGGAAAAAGATGGCTGTAAATGTGAAGAACGGCCGGAGGGCGGTAACCCACTTCAAGGTGATTGAAAGATTCGCAGATGCAACCTATATAGAAGTTCGACTTGAGACAGGAAGGACGCATCAGATAAGGGTCCACATGTCCTATATTGGCTATCCCGTCCTGGGCGATGAAGTTTACGGGAGAAGAAAACAAAAGTATGATATCAAAGGACAGGCCCTGCACGCGAAAGTCCTGGGCTTCCACCACCCCATAACCAAAGAATATATGGAGTTCGAGTCTGAAATACCGGGATATTTTGAAAACCTGCTCCATTCTTTACGAAAAAAAAGTGATTGATATATAGACAGAAATTTTATCTTATGTTATGATTAATCTAATATAAGTAACCTTTTAATTAGTCCAGAGAGGCTGGAAGGGTTTATAGCTGAGATGATAATGCAAGTATTATTTTGCATGCTTATTGCTTCCTGTCTGCGGACAGGAAGTTTTTCGTTTTATAAAATAAAAATGATTGGCGGAGTGTTCAACCATGGCAGATAAAGCGGAAGTAATGGATGAGAGCGGTATCCTCCGGGCGGTTACCAGGATCGCCCATGAGATCATTGAGAAAAATAAAGGCGTAGGAGATCTTGTATTTATAGGAATTCAACGACGGGGAGTGCCCCTGGCAAAAAGGATCGCCGAAAAAATCAGGGAAGTGGAAGGAAAAAGCGTTCCAATCGGGATTCTCGACATCACATTTTACAGGGATGATTTAAGCTTGCTGTCCGAACACCCCATTTTAAACGGAACCGAGATAGGATTCTCCATCACCGACAAGAAAGTCATTTTGGTGGATGACGTATTGTTTACGGGAAGGACCGTCAGAGCTGCCATTGATGCGCTCATGGATATTGGGAGGCCCAGGATGATACAGCTTGCCATATTGATCGACCGGGGGCACAGGGAACTGCCTATAAGAGCGGACTATGTGGGCAAAAACGTACCCACTTCGCGAAGCGAGATCGTCCATGTCAAGCTGGCTGAAATCGACAGAGTCAATGTTGTTACCATCAGCGACATTGAGCCGGTCCTCACTCATTAAAAGGCGGGCTGTGGATATGGGACCCGGACCGGCGGGCGGCAGCAGGTTATTTAAGAATGGTTTTGCTTCTTAAAATAAAGAGATACAGAAAGGGAAAAGCATATGAAAGCATGTGTTAAAAAAATCTTTGGACAGGGGATAGAGGGAAAAAAGAGGCCGGATATTTTTTATAACGTGTTTTCATTCAGGGGCAGTGTCAACAACTTCTTAATTAATATAAGAAAATCAAAAAGTAGTAAGGAATATACGCCTTACTATTTTTTTGTAAATATTGTTTGTTCTTATTCTGTTAACTAAAAGGAACGGGGTGCACATATGAACTTGAAATCAAAGGACCTGCTGGGCCTTAAGGATCTGACCGCCCAAGAGATCGGACACATACTGGCTACGGCGAAAACCATGAAGGTAGTTTTGACGACAAATAACAAAAAGACACCGCATTTACAGGGAAAATCCATTGTAACGCTTTTCTATGAAAACAGCACCAGGACCAGGCTTTCCTTTGAACTTGCCTCCAAATATATGAGCGCAAGCTCGGCGAACATTTCCGCCTCCGGCAGCAGTGTTGCGAAAGGAGAAACGCTGATTGATACAGGAAGGACCATCGATAGGATGGGAACCGATATTATTGTTATAAGACACCCCATGTCCGGCGCACCCCATCTTTTGGCCAGGAACGTCAACGCTTCGGTCATCAATGCGGGGGACGGCATGAATGAACATCCCACCCAGGCCCTGCTTGATATTTTCACTATTCTTGAGAAAAAAGGAAAGCTGGAAGGGCTTAAGATAGCCATCATCGGGGATATATACCACAGCCGGGTGGCAAGAAGCAATATATGGGGCTTGACAAAGATGGGGGCGGAAGTCAGTGTAGCCGGTCCCTCTACCCTGATCCCTCCCGGGCTGGAAAAAACAGGCGTCAAGGTTTTTACCACGGTTCAGGAAGCGCTGCTGGATGCGGATGTGGTCATGGGATTGAGAATACAGCTGGAAAGGCAGAAAAAAGGATTGTTTCCATCCATCAGGGAATATGCCAGGTTCTTCGGGCTGGATGAAAAGCGCCTTAAGCTGGCAAAAGAGGATGCGCTGGTACTTCACCCCGGTCCTGTAAACAGGGGGGTGGAGCTCTCATCCGGCGTAACCGACAGCGAGCATTCGCTTATAAACGAGCAGGTGACAAACGGTGTGGCGGTGAGAATGGCACTTCTATACCTTTTAACTAGGAGGAGCGGCAATGAAAATACTAATTAAAAACGGACATGTTGTAGACGCAAAGTCGGGCAGAAACGGCCTATATGATATCCTTATCGAGGAAGGCAGGATTGTGGAGATAGGAAATAACCTGGAAATAACCAATGGGGATTGGATTGACGCCTCGGGCAAATATGTTTTGCCCGGATTTGTGGATGCACACTGCCACTTGAGGGACCCCGGCTTTGAATACAAGGAGGATATGGAGAGCGGGACAAAAAGTGCGGCAAAAGGGGGGTTTACTTCCATTGCCTGTATGCCTAACACGGATCCGGTGATAGACAACCAGTCGGTTGTCAAATACATTATCAATAAAGCCAAGCAGGAAGGCGTGGTGAATGTATACCCCATCGGTGCAATCACCAAGGGACAAAAAGGAGAAGAGCTCTCTGAAATCGGAGAACTCAAGTTTGCAGGTGCCGTAGCCATATCGGACGACGGGAAACCGGTAAAAAGTTCGTCTTTGATGAAAAAAGCGCTGCAGTATGCTTCCATGTTCGACACTACAGTGATATCCCACTGCGAAGATACCGACCTGGCAGAGGATGGGGTCATGAATGAGGGCTACTACTCAACGGTTCTGGGACTGAAAGGAATTCCCTCCGCCGCTGAGTCCATTATGGTGGCCAGGGACCTGATTCTGGCCGAATATACCAAAGCGCCCATTCATATTGCTCATGTGAGCACCGAGCTTTCGGTGGATCTGATCCGCATGGCCAAGAAAAGAGGGGTAAGGGTTACGGCGGAGACATGTCCTCATTATTTTTCTTTGACCGATGAGGCATGCTCCAACTTCAATACAAATGCAAAGGTAAACCCTCCGCTGAGGGGAAAAAAAGATGTGGATGCAGTGATTGAAGGCTTGAGGGACGGGACCATCGACATTATCGCGACGGACCATGCTCCCCATCATCCGGATGACAAGAATGTGGAATTCAACCTGGCAGCCAGTGGGATGGTGGGCTTTGAAACCGCCCTGCCGCTGGCGGTCACCTATCTTGTCCATCCCGGCTATTTAACCATTGAAAAACTGGTGGAAAAAATGTGTTTGAACCCTTCAAAAATCCTGGGGTTGAACAAGGGAACCATTGAGGTGGGAAAAGCGGCGGACTTAACAATCATTGATTTAAACGAAGAGAATACGGTTCATGTGGAAAACTTCAAATCAAAGGGCAAAAACTCTCCTTTTAACGGGTTTTTATTAAAGGGAGCGGTTTATTATACCCTTGTGGACGGAAAGGTTGTTGTAAGGGAAAAAATACTGCTTTAATATTTAAGAGGTGACCAGATGTTTATCGATGTTTTAATTGACCGGACAAAAGAAATGAAAAATCCATCCGTAGTAGGGCTGGATACCAGAATCGATTATGTGCCTTCTTTCATAAGGGAGAATGCCTTCAAGGAGTATGGGAGAAACATCAAAGGCGCTTGTGAGGCGATATTGAGCTTTAATAAAAAAATTATTGACGCGGTGTGTGACATAGTCCCGGCAGTAAAACCCCAGATGGCTTACTATGAAATGTATGGATTGGAGGGCCTCAGGGTGTTTTATGAAACCGTGGGCTACGCAAAAAAAAGGGGAATGCTGGTGATTGTGGACGGAAAGAGAAATGACATAGGAAGTACCGCCGAAGCATATTCTTCCGCCTATCTGGGCCAGACATTCGTCGATGGCGGCCACCAGGAATCGATGCTGTGTGCCGATGCCCTTACGGTAAACCCCTATCTGGGCTATGACGGAATAAAGCCCTTTGTGGAGGACTGCAAAAAGTACGGCAAAGGGATATTTGTCCTGGTTAAAACGTCCAATCCGTCTTCGGGACAGGTTCAGGATTTGCTGACCGACCGGGGCAGGAGCCTTTACGAAATCATGGCCGAATACGTGGAAGACTGGGGCAAAAGCCTTGTGGGAAAAAACGGATACAGCAGCGTAGGAGCCGTCGTAGGAGCAACTTACCCAAATCAGGCGAAAATACTGAGAAAAATTATGAAAACGGCGTATATCCTGGTTCCCGGGTACGGTGCTCAGGGCGGGACGGCCAGAGATGCGGCCCATTCCTTTAATGCGGACGGACTGGGGGCCATCGTCAACGCTTCCAGGAGCATCCTGTGTGCATACCGGTCGGAGCCTTGGAAGGGCAAATACGGCGAAGACCGGTTTGACGAGGCCAGCAGGGCTGAAGCCGAAAGGATGAGGGACGATATCCTTTCGGCGTTATCCATGAAATAAAACTATTTTGACCGGGGAGTGATTAAATTAATGAAGGCGGTATTGGCACTGGAGGACGGAACCTTATTTGAGGGAGAAGGTTTTGGTGCCGAAGGTGAGGTAGTTGGAGAAATTGTGTTCAATACAGGCATGACAGGGTATCAGGAGGTTCTGACCGACCCGTCCTATTGCGGGCAGGTTGTCATTATGACTTATCCTCTTATAGGAAACTACGGAATTAATATAGAAGATATTGAATCTTCAAAACTCCAGGTAAAGGGCTTTATAGTACGGGAACAGTGTAAAACGCCCAGCAATTGGAGATCTGTAGAAACGCTGAACGATTATTTGAAAAGGAACCGCATCATAGGAATAGAAGGAATTGACACCAGGGCTTTAACCAGAATGCTCAGGGATAAAGGCACAATGAAGGGGATCATTTCCACAAATACACCTTTCAAATTTGAAGATAAGGTGGACCTAATCAAGGGATATGAAATAAAACAGCCTGTTTACCAGGTAACTTCCAGGAAAGTGGTGCATTACGGCGGAACGGGCTTAAAGGTGGCGCTTATAGACTATGGCATTAAAAGAAATATTATACGGTCCCTCCTAAAAAGAGACTGCGATGTGTATGTTTTCCCTGCGTGGTCCGGACCGGAGGAGATACTGGACATCCATCCTGACGGGATTATGCTTTCCAACGGTCCCGGCGATCCGAAAGACTGTGAGAAGGAAATAAACACCATAAGGGAACTGATGGGAAGAAAACCCATCTTCGGCATATGCCTGGGCCACCAGCTCACGGCCCTTGCCAACGGAGCGGATACGGGAAAGCTCAAATACGGACACAGGGGATGCAACCATCCGGTAAAAGATATTGAAAAGGATATCACCTATATCACCTCTCAAAACCACGGTTATGCGGTTTTGGAAGAGTCTATGGACAAAGGAAGGATGGCGGTGAGCCACATAAATATGAACGACGGTACGGTGGAAGGGGTCCGGTATCTGGACATGCCGGTATTCACGGTGCAATTTCATCCCGAAGCGGCGCCCGGACCGGCAGACACGGGATATCTCTTCGACGAGTTTATTGAAATGATGAGGGAGCAAAAAAAGGTTGAGGACTAAAAACAGGAGAGACAAACAACAGAAAGCGGAGGACCATCTATGCCAAAAAGGAATGACGTAAAAAAAGTGCTGGTGATAGGCTCGGGGCCTATAATCATAGGCCAGGCGGCAGAATTCGACTATGCAGGCACCCAGGCCTGCCGGGCGCTCAAGGAGGAAAACATCGAAGTAGTCCTTATAAACAGCAACCCGGCCACAATCATGACAGATACGACCATTGCCGATAAAGTTTATATAGAGCCGCTTACAGCGGAAATTGTCAAGAAGGTCATTCTGGTGGAAAAGCCCGACAGCATCCTCCCCACCCTGGGCGGCCAGACAGGCCTGAACCTGGCAATGGAGCTTGCGGAATCGGGATTCCTTGAAGCAAACGGGATAAGACTTTTAGGCACTGCAACCGAAGCCATAAAGATGGCGGAAGACCGGCAGGCTTTCAAGGATACCATGGAAAGGATCGGAGAGCCCTGCATTGCAAGCAAGGTGGTCAATACTATCGACGACGCCCTTTTGTTTGCAAAGGAGATCAGCTATCCGGTTATTGTAAGACCTGCATATACCCTTGGGGGAAGCGGAGGAGGAATAGCCTATACCGAGGAGGAGCTGCGGGAGATCGGAAGCAACGGCTTGAGGCTGAGCCGGGTTCACCAGGTGTTGATTGAAAAATGTATCGCCGGATGGAAGGAAATCGAATACGAGGTGCTGCGCGACCACAAGGGCAATGTGATCACGGTGTGCAATATGGAAAATATCGACCCGGTGGGCGTGCATACCGGGGACAGCATCGTCGTCGCGCCTTCCCAGACCCTTACGGACAAGGAATACCAGATGCTCAGGACCGCGTCCTTAAAAATCATTTCCGCCCTGGGAATCGAGGGGGGATGCAATGTGCAGTTTGCCCTTCACCCCACCAGCTTTGAATATGCGGTTATAGAGGTAAATCCGAGGGTAAGCCGTTCATCCGCTCTTGCGTCAAAAGCGACAGGCTACCCCATTGCAAAGGTTGCTACAAAAATAGCTGTGGGATACGGCCTGGATGAAATTAAAAACGCGGTTACGGGAAAAACCTATGCCTGCTTTGAGCCGGCCCTGGATTATGTGGTGGTAAAAGTACCAAAATGGCCTTTCGACAAATTTGTGAAAGCCAGCAGGACCCTGGGGACCCAGATGAAAGCAACAGGAGAGGTCATGGCCATCAGCAGTTCTTTTGAGGCGGCCCTGATGAAAGCCATACGTTCCCTTGAACTGGGGCTGTTTACACTGGAGCAGGATATTTATAAAAAACTGGGCAGCGGTGAAATATTAGAAAAGCTGAAGGATGTCAATGATGAGAGAACATTTGTCATTGCCGAAGCCATCCGAAGGGGTGTCCCGGTGGAGGAAATCAGCGGTATAACCAAAATAGACGAGTTCTTCCTGTGCAAGCTCAAAGAGCTGGTCCTTATGGAGGAAAAGCTTAAGGCTTCGGATTTGGACAGCCTGAACTACGAGCTTTTGAAAAAAGCAAAAAAGATGGGTTTTACAGATGCCGTTATTGCAGGGTTTTTAAGAACCGATAAAGGGGCTGTAAATAAAAAAAGAAAAGATCTGGGAATAAAAGCGGTGTACAAGATGGTTGACACCTGTGCCGCGGAATTCGAAGCGGTAACACCGTATTATTACTCCACCTTTGACGACTATTCCGAAGTCAAGGAGTCGGACAACCAAAAGGTGCTGGTGCTGGGGTCGGGACCTATCCGGATCGGACAGGGCATAGAGTTCGACTACTGTTCGGTGCATTCGGTATGGGCCTTGAAGGAGGAAGGGTATGAAGCAATTATTGCAAACAACAATCCGGAAACGGTGAGCACGGATTTCGACACCGCCGACAGGCTTTATTTCGAGCCCTTGACAGCGGAAGATGTGGAAAACATCATAGAAACCGAAAGGCCCATAGGTGCAATAGTGCAGTTTGGCGGTCAAACCGCAATAAAGCTGACAAAAGCCTTAAGGGAGATGGGAGTTAAAATATTCGGAACGGATGCCGAATCTATAGACATCGCTGAAGACAGGGAGAAATTTGACGCTCTTTTGGAGGAATTAAATATACCGAGGCCTAAAGGAAGGACCGTTTTTACTCTTGAACAGGCTCTGGAAGCAGCCAATGAGCTGAAATATCCCGTTCTTGTGCGCCCCTCCTATGTCCTGGGAGGCCAGGGCATGGAGATCGCATACAGTGACAGGGACATCAGGGAATTTATGGATATTATAAACCGTGTAAAACAGGAACACCCCATTCTCATTGACAAGTACATGATGGGCAAGGAGTTGGAAGTAGACGCCATATGCGACGGTGAAGACATTTTAATCCCCGGCATCATGGAACACCTGGAAAGGGCCGGGGTTCACTCGGGGGACAGCATATCCGTTTATCCCACCCGCACCATCGATGAAAAAACAAAAAGGACCGTGGCGGAATACACTGAAAAGCTGGCCAAGGCCTTGCATGTGGTGGGGCTGATCAATATACAGTACATCCTTTACAACAACACCGTCTATGTCATTGAGGTGAACCCGCGCTCCAGCCGTACAGTGCCTTATATAAGCAAGGTCACGGGAATACCCATGGTAAATATTGCAACAAAGCTGATGATGGGGAAAAAGCTGAGGGATTTCCCCTTCGGGACGGGATTGTACAGGGAAGCCGGTTATACGGCTGTCAAGGTTCCGGTATTCTCTTTTGAAAAACTTCAGGATGTGGAAATAAGCCTTGGACCAGAAATGAAATCCACAGGGGAGGTACTGGGAATAGCCAAAAACTTTCCGGAGGCCTTATACAAGGGAATTACTGCCTCCGGCATCAAACTGCCCCAAAAGGGGTCCGGGATACTGATGACGGTGAGGGATTCCGACAAGCCGGAGCTGATTCCTATTGCCGAGGGCTTTGAAAGGCTTGGCTTTAAACTCTGGGCTACAGGCAAAACGGCCAATATGCTCAATACTTATGGGATAGCCACCAATGCGGTCAGGAAGATAGGCGAGGGACATCCTGACATCCTGGATTTGATCCAATCCGGGAGCATCGGACTGGTGATCAATACACCTACCAAAGGGAGGGAGCCTGAAAGGGACGGATTCAAAATCAGGCGCAAAGCGGTGGAGACCTCCATACCCTGCCTGACATCGCTGGACACCGCAAAAGCAGTCCTGGAGTGCCTGAAGCTGGGAAAGAACGGAGCGGACCTTGAGGTGGTGAATTTGAGCGTATTGGAGGAAGCACACTAATTTGTCTGGAGGAAATCATGCCGAAGGTGTTAAAAGAAAAAATCTTACGCAGTGAAGCTCTGGCTCGGTCCATTTACAGGATGACCGTTGAATCGGAATATATATCCCAGACGGCCCGGCCGGGACAGTTTGTGAATCTTAAGTGCAGCGACGGGATAGAGCCGGTTTTAAGAAGGCCTATCAGTATTTGCAGAGTGAACAGGGAACAGAAGACCTTTGAACTTGTTTTCCAGGTGAGGGGAAGGGGAACAGAACTGCTCTCGCGGAAAAAAGCGGGAGACTCCGTGGATATCCTGGGCCCCCTGGGCAATCCCTTTGAAATTTCCGCACATTATAAAAAAATTGCGGTGGTGGGCGGAGGGATAGGGATATTTCCACTGCTATTCATTCTGGACGAATATGGGAAGCACCGGGAGGATAACCTCAAGGCCTTTGATTTATCCGCCTTTATCGGTTTCAGGGATAAGGACAGTATTGTTTTAAAGGATGAGTTTGAAAAGGCATGCGATACCTGCCGTATATCCACCGAGGACGGTTCCGCAGGCTGCAGGGGGTTCGTCACCGGTTTGCTGGAGGAAGAACTTTCCCGTAAGCACTATGATATTATTTATACCTGCGGCCCCACGGCCATGATGAAAAAGGTGGCAGAGACAGCCGGACTTTATAAGGTTCCGTGCCAGGTGTCCCTTGAACAGAGGATGGGCTGCGGCATCGGGGCCTGTCTGGTTTGTGCCTGCAAAACAAAATACGGGGACGGTTGGGAGTACAGCCATGTCTGCAAGGACGGACCTGTCTTCTGGTGCGACAGGGTAATATTTGATGAACAGGTGGAGGATTTCGGGTGAAAGGAATAGATTTAAAGGTAAGCATCGGGGCACTAAAGCTTAAAAACCCTGTCATAGCCGCTTCAGGCACATTCGGGTTTGGAAGGGAATACAGTGAATTCATTGATTTGAACCGGTTGGGCGGCATTTCGGTAAAGGGTTTGACCCTGGCTCCAAGGCAGGGGAATAAACCGCCCCGGATCGCGGAAACGCCGGCAGGCATATTGAACAGCGTAGGGCTCCAGAATCCCGGGGTACATGCGTTTTTACGGGATGAGCTGCCCTTCCTAAAGCAGTATAACACGGCGGTCATCGCCAATATTGCGGGCAACACCATTGAAGAATACTGTGAAATGGCGGAACTGTTAAGCGCTTCGGACATCGATGCAGTGGAGCTTAACGTGTCCTGTCCCAATGTAAAGCAGGGGGGAGTGTCCTTCGGCAATACGGCGGCCGGAGTTTCGGAGATCGTTGGCCGGGTAAGGCCCTGCTGCAAAAAGACAATGATCGTCAAACTTACTCCCAACGTCACCGATATAAAGGAGATCGCCGCAGCGGCAGAGGCAAGCGGTGCGGATGCCATTTCCCTGATCAACACCCTGCTGGGAATGGCCATCGATATCCACCGGAGAAAGCCCGTACTTGCCAACAATACGGGAGGCCTTTCAGGGCCTGCGGTAAAGCCCGTGGCTTTGAGAATGGTCTATGAAGCGGCAAACACCGTAAAAATACCTGTCATCGGTATGGGAGGCATTACCTGCGGAGAGGATGCTGTTGAGTTTCTGCTGGCAGGTGCAAGCGCCGTTATGGTGGGTACCGCCAATTTTACAAATCCTCACGCCTGCATGGATGTTCTTAAAGGAATTGAAAATTATTTAAAGATGTATAATAATCATTGTATTTATGATATTATAGGGAAGCTGGTAGTAAACCAATAAAATGAAATTCAACGCCGGTTTGGAAAGAATCTGTTATTTAGAAGAGGTAGAATAGGATGCGAACCAGACTTATTTTTGTACGACATGCCGAAGCCCAGGGAAACATCGGAAGAGTCTTTCACGGATGGACGGACAGCGAACTCACTGAAAAAGGCCACATTCAGGCTGAACGGCTGGCTGAGAGGTTAAAGGATGTAAATATCGATGTGCTCTATTCCAGCAGCCTTAAACGGGCCCTGCAGACTGCCGGGTATATTGCAAAGATTAAAAATCTCCCCATCATAAGAACGGATAAACTGAAGGAAATCAACGGAGGAGATTGGGAAAACATGAGGTGGGACGAGCTTCCCGAGGTATGGCCCGAACAATACGACACCTGGGAAAACAGGCCCCACGAGCATAAAATGCCTAACGGGGAATCCATGGAGGAGTTCCAGGGCAGGCTTATAGACGAAGTGAAACACATCATAGCCCAAAACCCCGGGAAGGATGTGTGCATTGTCACCCATGGGACCGCCATAAGGGTCT
Organism: Eubacteriales bacterium; assembly: GCA_024655885.1. Classification (GTDB taxonomy): domain Bacteria; phylum Bacillota; class Clostridia; order Acetivibrionales; family JANLFN01; genus JANLFN01. The sequence goes on from JANLFN010000001.1 coordinate 132,641, forward strand.
TGATGTGCTACTTTTACGGCTGCAGGCTGGAGGAGGTCATCCATGTGGTATGGTATGACAACACGGCGGTGTCCATCCTGGATTATGAGGAAGGTAAGTTTACTATAGTCATGCAGGGCGACACCTCTCACCTGGATAAGGATTCCAGCACCATTGAAAACCAGGAATGGTGGGTGGAGTACAAAAAGTCCCTTGCGAAAAGAAAAAGGGAGGGCGACTAAATTGGGTACAAGGGTTGAAAAACTGGTTAAGTGGCTTTTTTCCACAAAGGCCGTAAAAGTGTGCCCCCAGGATAAGCCTTACTGGTATACCTCGGGCACCATCGGACCATACTATATTAATACCCATTTCCTGTACGGCAGTGAAGAAAAGGCGAATGAACTGTTGAACCTCATTGACTCCATTAAAACCGACAAATACGGCTGCCCTTTGAAGCTTTTGGAGCTTGTCAGGGAAAATTACGGCAGGGATGAAATTTACAGGGGATTGATCGATGAGATGTACGGTTTTATAACCGAGGCCCTTCCTGTGGGCGATATCGATTATATTTCCGGGGGCGAGAGAAGAGACTGGTTCTTTTCCCTTATTCTTGCCGACAGGCTGGGCAAGCCTCATATAACCCTATATAAGGATTTGTCTGCGGTAGTGTCGACAGGGAAGGAAGTAGAAAAAGGCATGCCCGATTTAGAGGGAAAAAGGGTGCTGCACATTGCAGACCTGATCACTGAAGCTTCAAGCTATGAACGGGCCTGGATCCCGGCCATTGAGGCCTTGAACGGCAAAATCTGCTGGAGTGCGGTTGTGGTGGACAGGAAGCAGGGGGGAGAAGAATATCTTCGAAGCAGGGACATCCATCTTTTTTCCATGATCCAGGTGGATGAGAGCCTGTTTGATCACGCCCTGTCGTTGGGCCTGATAAACGATGACCAATATCTTCTGATTTCAGAGTATATTAAAAACCCGAAGGAGTCCATGAAAAAATTTCTTTTAGAGCATCCCCACTTTCTCAGAGATGCATTGAATTCAGATGAAAAAACAAAGGAACGTGCCACACTGTGTTTGGAAAAAAATTTTTATAATGTTATAATATAAGCTACAAAACATACAGGAGGTTTTATTATGAATCACCTTGATCAACTGACCGTTAACACCATTCGGGTTTTGTCTGCGGAAGGAGTGCAAAAAGCAAATTCAGGACATCCTGGCCTCCCCCTGGGAGCTGCTCCAATGGCATATACGCTGTGGGCAAAACACATGAGGCACAATCCGTCAAACCCGGAATGGGTAAACCGTGACAGGTTTATTCTGTCCGCCGGTCATGGATCCATGTTGATATACTCTCTGCTTCATTTATTCGGATACGGCCTTACTATAGATGATTTGAAGAATTTCCGGCAGTGGAAGAGCAGAACCCCCGGACATCCCGAATTTGGCCATACGGTAGGGATTGAGACCACTACCGGACCTCTGGGACAGGGAGTGGCCAACGGTGTGGGAATGGCGGTTGCCGAAGCCTATCTTTCGGCAAAATTCAACCGTCCCGGGTATCCTGTGGTAGACCATTACACCTATGTGCTTTGCGGAGACGGATGCATGATGGAAGGCGTGGCATCGGAAGCCGTCTCACTGGCGGGAACACTTGGGCTGGGGAAATTGATCCTGCTGTACGATTCCAATTCCATAACCATTGAGGGAAATACGGATATTGCTTTCCGGGAAGATGTGGGGAAGCGTTTTGAAGCATGCGGCTGGCAGGTAATCCATGTACAGGACGGAAACGACATGGAGGCCATAAGCAAAGCCATTGATGAGGCGAAGGCCGAAACGGAAAAACCCTCTTTGATAAAAATAACCACCGAAATAGGATACGGCTGTCCTCCGAAGCAGGGCAAGGCGTCGGCCCACGGCGAGCCCTTGGGTGAGGAAAACATAAAGTTGTTGAAAGAAACCCTGGGCTGCGGCCATGAGGACTCTTTTTACGTGCCGCCGCAGGTCAGGGACCATATGGCTGAAATAAGGAACCGGTTGGAAAAATATGAAGCGGAGTGGAAGGAAAAGTGGGAAGGCTACAGCAGGGAATACCCCGCACTGGCAGCCGAATGGGAAAAGTGGCACCGCAAGGAGCTTTCCGCCGATTTCTTAAAGAACGGGGAGTTCTGGACGTTTGAAGAAAAGCCCAATGCTACCAGAAATGCTTCCGGTGAAGTATTAAACCGCCTTGCCAAGTATATTCCCAACCTCATCGGAGGATCTGCCGACCTTGCGCCTTCAAATAAAACACAGCTAAAAGGAAAAGGAGATTTTTCCGCGGAGGATTATTTAGGTTCAAACCTACACTTCGGTGTCCGCGAACATGCGATGGCGGCCATCGCCAACGGGATGTGCGTACACGGAGGACTGGTGCCGTATGTGGCCACCTTTTTCGTATTCAGCGACTATATGAAGCCGGCTATGCGCCTGTCCGCGCTGATGGGCCTGCCTGTGGTGTACGTACTGACCCACGACAGCATCGGCGTAGGAGAGGATGGACCTACTCACCAGCCTGTGGAGCAGCTTGCCTCCATACGGAGCACCCCCAATTTTATTGATTTTCGCCCTGCAGATTCCAAAGAAACCGCTGCAGCATGGTATTTTGCCGTTACGAGAAGGAACAGCCCCACGGCAATCATGTTAACAAGGCAGAATTTGCCCCAGTTGAAAGAGACAGGTGCCGGAGCGTTAAAAGGGGCTTACGTTTTGCTGCACTCTGAAAAACAGACGCCGGATATTATCCTGATAGCCACCGGGTCGGAAGTAAAACTGGCCTATGAGGCCCACAAGGTGCTGAAGGAAAAAGGAATTGATGCACGGGTGGTAAGCATGCCTTCCATGAGTCTGTTTGAAGAGCAGACAGAGGAGTATAAGAACAGCGTTTTGCCCAAAAACGTGACCAAGAGGCTGGCTATTGAAGCGGGTTCCTCCTTTGGCTGGCACAAATACACAGGTCCTGAAGGGAGCATCATTTCCCTGGACCACTTTGGCGCATCCGCTCCCAGCGACGTGCTGTTTAAAGAATTCGGGTTTACTGTTGAGAACGTGGTGGAGCATGCGGAAAAACTGGTTAACGGCCAAAACTTTTAAACTGAACTCTATTTGCTGTTTTTTCCTTATTCTAATCATATTATTTTCTAAATCAGGAATAATATATCTTGATGATTATTTTAAGGAGTTTTTATATGGATACAAAGCATGAAGATTTTGAGTCATATTTTGATATCAGCCAGGTGTCGTTTAAAAATGTCAGCAGCGAGTTCGAACGAAAATTCAGGGAGCGGTACAATAATTCCTTAAAACTGATGTCCAATAAAAAAGACAGGCTGTCCAAATCCAGTGGGGCCAATTCCATGAGCATTCTTGAAAAAATGGCGAGACAGATCCACTATTACGACAGTGAATCGGTTTTTGAAGCCAGCTACAAGGAAATACTGGATGAGTATGAGCCTTTTACCGAAACATAATAATGTAAGTTTGGGGACGACAGATTGTGTGAAAAGTAATGTAAATTGATGCTTTTAAATTCGCAGGATGATCATGTTATCAGCTCATCCTGCGAATTTTGTTTAAAAGGGGCTTCGCCCCTTAGGCCTCAGTTTTAGTTTTGAGCAATTTTTATAAAAAAGTGCTGCAAGGTGAAAAGTTTAAAAACAATTAACCTTTGTACTTGCATTGCTTTTAGTGTATAATTATAGAATATGATTTCAGGCAAGTTTGCGCAACATCATGAATACATTTATTTTAACTGAATTTTAAGTAGAAAGGTTTTTATCATGGAAAATTTGATTCTGGTATTAAAAGCGGTCATTATCGGCATTGTTGAGGGAATAACCGAGTTTTTGCCCATATCCTCCACGGGACATATGATTCTTGTGGGGCATTTTATAAAATTCGAAGGCGATTTTGCCAAGCTTTTTGAGATAGTAATCCAGCTGGGAGCCATTCTGGCCATTATTGTCCTGTACAAAAAGAAAATTTTCAATTCCCTGAAGAGCTTAAATCCGGGAGGGATGGGGTTCAAACTGTGGTCCGGAATCATTCTTGCGTTTATCCCTTCGGGCATTGTCGCCCTGCTGTTCTATGACAAGATTAAAGAGCTGCTGATGGGGCCGGTCACCGTGGCGGCGGCCCTTTTGGCCGGTGGTCTGTGGATGATTTACGCGGAAAAAAAATACCGGAAGAATAAGAAAACTTTAAAGATTGAAGATGTAAGTTACAGGCAGGCTTTCATCATCGGGCTGTTTCAATGCATATCCCTGCTGTGGCCGGGTTTTTCAAGGTCGGCCTCAACCATCATCGGCGGATGGATTGTAGGCCTGTCCACCGGGGCTGCGGCGGAATTTTCCTTTTTTCTCGCGCTGCCCACCATGATTATTGCGTCGGGATATTCTCTTTTAAAAGCGGATATGGCTTTAAGCGGCATTGAGGTGGCCTCTTTGGTCATCGGCTTTATTGTATCTTTTGTGGTAGCCCTGATCGTGGTAGACCGGTTTATATCCTTCTTAAAGAAAAAGCCCATGGTAGGCTTTGCTCTTTACAGGATACTGGTGGGAGTCATTATTCTGGCTTTTGCCCTGTTTGGAATCCTGTAGCTTCTCTCCCCTGTATTGAAATTTACTTTGCATTATATTACCATTAAAGGGGAAATACTACTTACATATATTATTTTTCAATCCAGGAGGTTTTTAGAATTTGAGCATCGATACCGAAGGAAGAAAAACCAGAGAGGTCTGCGCCGAAGACATTGCTTTGCAGCAGCAGTATATAGAAAAGGTTAAGGAACTCAATTTTCTGTCCGCCGCCCAAAAAGGAAAGCCGAAGCACTACAGTATTTCCACCTTCGGCTGCCAGATGAATGAAAATGACTCGGAAAGACTGGCCGGAATGCTGAATGCCATGGGTTACACCGAGACAGGAGATATTCAACAAAGTGATATAATCCTATATAATACATGTTGTGTAAGAGAAAACGCGGAATTAAAGGTTTATGGACACCTGGGAGCATTAAAGAAATTGAAAAGGGAAAATCCCGACCTGGTCATCGCCGTATGCGGATGCATGATGCAGCAGAGTGAAGTGGTGGAGCATATCAGGCAAAAATACGGGCACGTGGATCTTATTTTCGGGACCCACAACCTTTACAGGTTTCCGGAATTATTGCACAAGGCCCTTGTGCATAAGGAGACGGTCATTGATATTTGGGAGTCGTCCGGGGTAATAGCGGAAAATATGCCTATTACACGGAAGGAATCGGTGAAAGCATGGATAACTGTGATGTACGGCTGCAACAACTTCTGCTCGTACTGTATCGTGCCCTATGTGCGCGGAAGGGAGCGCAGCCGCAGGGTTGATGACATTGTTAATGAAGTTAAGACGTTAGGACGACAGGGCTATAAAGAAATCACCCTATTAGGTCAAAACGTGAATTCCTACGGCAAGGACTTTGGGGATAGTACCGACTTTGCAGACCTGCTGGAGAAGGTCAATGAAGTTGAAGGCATTTCAAGGATAAGGTTTATGACCTCGCACCCTAAGGACCTTTCAGACAAACTGATTGAGGCTATGAGGAACTGTGAAAAGGTCTGCGAGCACCTCCATCTTCCGGTACAGGCAGGAAGCAGCAAAGTCCTGAAAGAGATGAACAGAAAGTATACAAAAGAACAGTATCTGGACCTGGTATCCAGAATAAGGGCAAGGATTCCCGGGATATCCCTGACCACCGATATTATCGTCGGGTTCCCCGGGGAGACGGAGGAGGATTTTGAAGACACATTGAGTGTCCTAAAACAGGTCCGGTTTGATATGGCCTATACCTTCCTTTACTCCAAAAGGACAGGAACTCCTGCAGCCAAGCGTCCGGAGCAGGTGCCTGAAGAAATAAAAAAGCAGAGGTTTGACAGGCTTTTGGAAGTACAGAACAAGATAAGCAAGGAAATTAACGACGGACTTTTGCATAAGGAAGTGGAGGTCCTGGTGGAGGGCTTGAGTAAAAACAGCGCAAGGAAGTACAGCGGCAGGACCAGGACAAACAAAATTGTTAACTTCAAGGGAAGCAATGAGCTGGTGGGGAAGCTGGTTAAAGTGAGAATTGAGAAGATACATACCTGGTCATTGGAAGGAACAATAATTTGAGGAGGACGAACATGGATATTATTCAAAAAGCCAAAGAGCTTGGGCAAATGATCGGTGATTCGGAAGAGATGCTGAACCTGAAGGAATCCGAGGCGGAAATAGAGCAGGATGACAGGGCCAGAACGCTTATGAACGACTACAAGCTGCTGCAGGTGGAACTGGTAAAGGCCACACGGGAAAAAAGGGACAGCGCGATTATAGAAGAAATTAAGGGAAGACTTGTTTCAAAACAGGAGGAGATAAATCACTATGATGTTACAGCAAGGTATTTAACCGCAAAAAAGATTTTTGACGGCTTTATGAAGGAAATTAACGATGTTATAATATATTCGATCACAGGAGAAGAACCATGTTCTTCCGGTAAATGCAGCTCCTGCGGGGGTGGCTGCAGCAAGTAGGAGTTAATAAAAGGCTGAGGGGCTGAGAAGCTGAGAAGCTGAGGAATAAAGCAAGAACACGTATATTGACAAAAAACGTGAGGTAGTGTAATGGCAGCTGTCACACCAATGATGCAACAGTATTTGGATATAAAGGAACAATACAGGGATTGTATCCTTTTTTTCAGACTTGGCGATTTCTATGAGATGTTTTTTGACGATGCGGAAACCGCATCAAAAGAGCTGGAAATCACATTGACAGGCAGAGACTGCGGTTTGGAAGAGAGAGCTCCTATGTGCGGAGTTCCTTTTCATTCCGCTGATTCCTATATATCCAGATTAATCAGCAAAGGCTATAAAGTGGCCATATGCGAACAGGTGGAAGACCCGTCCCTCGCAAAGGGGATTGTAAAAAGGGATGTGATCAGGGTTGTTACCCCGGGGACGGTCACAGATTCCACCATGCTGGAGGAAAAAAAGAACAATTATCTCATGGCGGTCTATAAAAACGGCTTTTTCTTCGGGATAGCGACTGTTGACCTTTCCACCGGAGAATTCAATACCACCCAGATCAATTGGGGCAATACCTACGACAAACTCAAGGACGAAATTGCGAAGTTTATGCCGTCGGAGATGATTGTAAACAGTGAATTCTATAACGATTCACCCCTTTTGGCCGGGATAGCCAACAGGTTTAACACCTATATTTCACCGTACGATGACAGGTATTTTGCCGGAGAATACGCATTCAGTAAAGTAAAGGACAGGTTTAAAGACCAGGGAATTACAGGCGGGGAATACTGTCTTTGGGCCAATGCTTCCGGAGCCCTGCTTGAATACCTTGAACAGACGCAGAAAGTCAACCTGGAGCATATTCAGAGTTTAAACGTATACAAAATTGAAGAATTTATGGTGCTGGATGTTTCGACCCGCCGGAATCTGGAATTGACCGAAACCCTCAGAGAAAAATCGAGAAAAGGGACTCTCCTGTGGGTTCTTGACCGCACAGTCACTTCCATGGGCGGCAGAACCCTCAGAAAATGGATAGAGCAGCCCCTCATCAGCGTTCCGGATATTAACAGCAGGTTAAATGCGGTCAATGAAATGAAAGACAAATTCATGGCCAGAATGGAAATCCGTGAACTGTTGAAGAAGGTATACGACATAGAGAGGCTTATGGGAAAGGTTATACTCGGGAGTGTCAACTGCAGGGATCTGGTGGCATTAAAGAACTCTCTGGGGCAAATACCTTATATTATGAATATTTTAAAGGACTGCACTTCCGACTTATTGGTTATGAATTATAACCGCCTTGATGCGCTGGAGGATGTGTTTGAACTGATTGAAAACGCCATTGTGGATGACCCTCCTGTAGCCGTAAAAGAGGGAGGAATCATCAAGAAGGGCTTTAACCAGGAAGTGGACAAGCTTAGAAGCGCAACCACCGAAGGAAAAAACTGGATTGCGGCACTGGAGAGCGCTGAAAGGGAGAAGACGGGCATAAAAAACCTGAAAGTGGGATACAACAGAGTGTTCGGATATTATATCGAAGTGACCAAGTCCTATTATTCCCAGGTGCCCGACAGCTATATAAGGAAGCAGACCCTGGCAAACTGTGAGAGATATATCACCCAGGAACTAAAAGAGATTGAGGATACCATTCTGGGAGCGGAAGAAAAGGTTATTGAACTGGAATACCGGCTGTTTTTGAGTATTAAAGATAAAATTGCATCGGAAGTCCACCGGATTAAAAACACTGCAAGAAGTATAAGTGAAATCGATGTGATTTGCTCTTTGGCGGAAGTTGCCGACAGGGAATCCTACTGTATGCCCCGGGTCACATTAGACGGTGAGATATCCATCGTGGACGGACGTCATCCCGTGGTGGAGAAGATGGTGGACCAGGGCAGTTTTGTGCCCAACGATACGGTACTGAATATGGATGAGGACCGCCTGGCAATTATTACGGGGCCCAATATGGCAGGAAAGTCCACCTATATGCGCCAGGTTGCCCTGATTGTCCTTATGGCTCAAATTGGAAGCTTTGTTCCTGCAAAATCGGCGGTTATCGGCATTGTGGACAGGATATTTACCAGGGTAGGAGCCTCGGATGACCTGGCGGCAGGACAGAGCACTTTTATGGTCGAGATGTCCGAGGTAGCAAACATATTGAATAACGCCACCTCAAGAAGCCTGCTGGTCCTGGACGAAATAGGCAGGGGAACCAGCACTTTCGACGGGCTGAGCATTGCCTGGTCGGTCATTGAGTTTATAAGCGACAAGGAAAAAATGGGATGCAGGACTTTGTTTGCCACACATTACCATGAGCTGACCCAACTGGAGGGCAAGATTACAGGGATTAAGAATTACTGCATATCTGTGAAGGAAAAAGGGGAAGATATAATTTTTCTCAGAAAAATTATCCGGGGAGGAGCCGACGACAGCTACGGTATACAGGTGGCGCGGCTTGCCGGACTGCCCGGTCCCGTGATAGACAGGGCCAAGGAAATACTCCATGAGCTCAACGACGCGGATATAAGCAAGAAGGAAATCAAAGCCAGGCGGGGCAAAAAGCCTATTGAGGGACAGCTGGAACTTTTCTCGTATATAAACGTCTCAAAAACAGAAAACGAGATCCTGGAGGAATTAAAGAATATCGATATATCCGCAGTAACTCCCCTTGAGGCGCTGAATATTATATACAGGCTGCAGCAAAAGGCGAAAAAGGGATAATGGTATGAGAAACACACTTCTGTTTACTCGGGGCATCCTTGCTGAAAAAGGTGGATATAGAAGGGTTGAATATGGGTAAGATAGTTATTCTGGATGAAAGCACATCAAATAAAATTGCAGCCGGTGAGGTTATAGAAAGGCCCGCCTCTGTGGTGAAGGAACTGGTTGAAAATGCCATTGATGCCGGGGCGGACAGTATTTCGGTTGAAATAAAAAACGGGGGTATCTCTTATATAAAAGTAACCGATAATGGGGCAGGCATTGAGGAAGATGATGTGGAAATAGCGTTTGAAAGGCATGCTACAAGCAAAATCAGGAATTCCGGGGACCTTGAATCAATAACCACCCTGGGGTTCAGGGGAGAAGCGCTTGCAAGCATTGCGGCGGTATCCTCGGTAGAAGTCGTTTCAAGGGTATCAAAGAAGCCCTATGGAACTTTTTTAAAGATAGAGGGAGGAAGGGTAAAGGAATCGGGTCAGAAAGGCTGTCCTGCAGGCACGGTGTTTACTGTAAAGGATCTTTTTTTTAATACCCCCGCCCGGTTTAAATTTTTGAAAAAGGACAGCACCGAAGCAGGCTATGTGGCTGATCTTATTACCCGTATGGCACTGGGAAATCCGGGAATTTCCTTCAAGCTTGTGAGCAATAATTCCTCCGTTATTCATACACCCGGGAACAATGACTTACTGAGCACCATCTTCAGTCTATATGGACGCGAAGTTGCAGGCAGCACTATAAAAATGGACTATAAGGATAATAAGTTCAAGATCACCGGGTATGCGGGAAAAGCGGAAATAGCCAGGTCCAACCGCAATCACCAGTCTATTTTTGTCAACGGCAGGTATGTTAAAAGCAAATTGATCGCCTCCGCCATTGATGAGGCCTATAAAACCTTGCTCATGAAAAACAAGTACGCCTTTATTGTCATGAATATAGAGGTGAATCCCATGCTGGTGGATGTGAATGTGCACCCTACCAAGATGGAAATAAGGTTTTCGGACGAGCAGGACGTATTTAGAAGTATTTATCATGCGGTTAATAATGCTCTTTTGAGCAGGTCCCAAATTAAAGAGGCTTCCTTGGACGGCCCGGAAAAGCTTAATTATAGAATGAATCAAAACGTCTTTGACAGGCAGAACTATGCACAGCAAAAGCTTGATACATGCGGCAGCTTTACCGTAGACAAGCAGGAAAGAGGAGATGCCGCCGATAATCTGGCTTCAGGGCCGTTAAAAAAGAATAATTTTCTTGTAATGGAAAATAATAATGGTGAGGAGGTTGTTTCTGGCAAAAACAGAGGAAATGAAGGGCCGGCCCGGGAAAGTATGGGTAATATTTCCGCTGAAGAGAAACGGGGGAAGGAGGAAGAAAAAGCGGCACGTAAAAATGCAGCTGCTGCCGCAGATGCATTTCAGGATGCAAAGAAAGATGGGGCTGAATATAACCGTACACAGTTCCAAAGGGATGAACCTGTAAAAGAAAAGCTGACGGGCTATAAAATTATCGGACAGGCATTTTCCACTTATATTTTTCTCCAGCGGGAGGGAGAAATTCTGGTAATCGATCAGCATGCCGCCCATGAGAGGATAACCTTTGAAGAGCTGAAAAAAAAGTATTCAAACAAGGAACATCTTTCCCAATTTCTACTGGCTCCTGTGGTTGTAGAGCTTACCAGCGAGGAGCATGGATTTGTTTTTAACCACAAGAGTTTTTTTGAGAGTTTAGGTTTTATATTTGAAAGTTTTGGCAATAATTCTATTATCTTAAGATCCGTACCTGTAAAAAGCGATACCGAATCAGTCAGGGAGGTTTTTTTACAGGTTGTTGACCACATTATAGGTGTTGAAAAATCCGATTTTACTGAAAACGTGGAAGATATATTATATACATTGGCATGTAAGGCGGCAATAAAAGCCAATAAGAAACTGGATGACATTGAAATACGAAATATATTAAAAAACTTGGAGAACATTGAAAACCCATACACATGCCCCCACGGGCGTCCAACCATAATAAAAATCACCCGGAACGAACTTGAAAAAATGTTTAAAAGGATTGTATGAATGGTTGGAGGTGCAAGTAGCATATCTATGGAAAACGTAATTGTAATCATCGGCCCGACGGCATCGGGAAAAACCGGACTTTCAATAGAACTGGCCAAGCGGATCAACGGGGAAATCGTTTCTGCGGATTCCATGCAGGTTTATAAATTTATGGACATTGGAACCGCCAAGCCCGATGCGGAGGAGATGGATGGGATACCCCATCACCTGATCAGTGTGGTTTATCCGGATGAAGAGTTCAGTGTTGCGAGATACAAGGAACTTGCATTGAACTCCATTGAGCAAATTCTAAAAAAGGGAAAGGTACCCATTGTAGTAGGCGGTACGGGACTCTATATAAACTCTCTTATTTACAATATCAATTTTTCCGAGACTATCAGCGATTGGGAGCTAAGAGAGAGATTGAAAAGGGAGGCTGAGGAAAAAGGCAATGCTTATCTGCATGACAGGTTAAGAAGAGTGGACCGTGAAGCTGCGGATAGAATTCATGTCAATGATCTGAAAAGGATTATCCGTGCTCTTGAAGTGTTTGAGTACACAAAAAAGCCCATGTCAAGCCATCAAGAAGCTTCCAGGCTCATTCCCCCTAAATATGGATTCAAAATCATAGGGTTAACCATGGAACGTTCCCTCTTATATGACAGAATTAATAAACGGGTTGACCGGATGATGGAGAAAGGACTTCTGGAGGAGGTTAAAAACCTGAAAAGAATGGGCTATCATAAAAGTACCGTTGCCATGCAAGGATTGGGCTACAAGGAAATCCTGTATTATTTGAAAGGCATTGCGACCATGGATGAAGCGGTTTTTTTAATTAAGAGGGATACCAGGCATTATGCGAAACGGCAGCTCACCTGGTTCAAAAGAATTGAAAACGTTACCTGGTTTAATGTGGGTGAGATAGCCCAGGAGGAAATACTTAAAAAAATTAAATATAATATTGCATCAGTTGGAATTATCTTGTAGAATATGAAATAGGTAAAAGAACATTGTTTGGGGACCTTTGAACACCATAGGGAGTTTATATTGGGAATACATATTCGATAACGGTCAAAAAAGGTTATTTTATGAAATGTGAATCCAATGGGAAAAGGATTTTTGTAAAAAATAAAGCCAGAAAATGAAGATAAAAGATAAGATAGAGAGATATAAATTATTATTTTAGAGGAGGAAATTTTTGTGAATAAAAGTAATATTAATCTTCAGGATGTTTTTTTAAACCAGGTTAGAAAAGAGCATATTGCTGTCACCATATATCTAACCAACGGATTCCAGCTAAAGGGTATGGTTAAGGGCTTTGACAATTTCACGGTGGTTCTGGACAGTGAAGGGAAACAACAGTTGGTTTATAAACACGCCATTTCTACCATAAGTCCTATGAAGGTGGTAAACCTGATTTTCAATGATAATAAAGAGTAAACAATACACTTTTTTAACCCTGTCAATATAATAAATGGTCAAAAAATAAGAAAGTGACTTTGGAGCTTTCTTATTTTTTACTGTTATTTTACAGCTTTCTGAATACTCCCACAACCTTGCCCAGGATGGTTATATTATCTTTGACGATGATAGGCTCAAGGTATTGATTTTCAGGCTGCAGCCTGATGTATCCCTTCTCTTTGTAAAAGGTTTTAACAGTCGCTTCATCCCCTAACAGTGCAACGACGATATCCCCGTTCATTGCCGTTGCCTGCTGTTTTACAAGGACCAGGTCCTTATCCAGTATTCCGGCTTCCACCATGCTGTCGCCGCGTACTCTCAGCATAAAACCTGTGGAGTTTTGCAGGAAGTCAACAGGCAGAGGAAAGGTGTCTTCTATGTTTTCCACTGCAAGGATAGGCTGCCCCGCCGTTACCTTTCCGATAACAGGCACGTCTACCAATTCCTTCCTTGAATAATAACCTTCTATATTTGTCCGGGATTTCTCACCCGTTTTGGCACTGCCGATTACTTTCAGTGCCCTTGGCTTCGTCGGGTCTTTCTTTATCAGTCCTTCTTTTTTCAGCCTTTCAAGGTAGGCATGGACCGTAGACGTGGACTTTAAACCTACAGCTCTACAAATCTCTCTTACAGAGGGAGGATAGCCGTTTTCATTTACCTGCTTGCTTAAAAAGTCCAGGATTTGCTGCTGCTTTTCGTTAGGATTCTTTTGCATTCTGTTACACCTCGTATTTGTTTTATGCGAATTTTCCATATTGCTGCCTCAATTATACCATTAAAAAAATTAAAAATCAAACGAATGTTCGAAGAATATGGGTAAGATTATCGCTGCATCAAATACATGTTTGTATTTTTTCAAATAAAACATCTTGACGTGGAACATATGTTCGTATATAATCTATATACAGAACAAATGTTCCATTTGAGGTGAAATATGAAAAAGCGATATGTTCTCAAAAATAAAAGAAGGTTTACGCTTTTTGCGGCAGTAATTCTGACTCTTGTTTTTGCTCTTGTTTTTGCCCCTGCTTCCTACGGGGACAAAACCGTATCCTATCAGAAAATCCAGGTAAAAAAAGGAGACACCTTATGGGGCATCGCAGAGAAGTATAACCAAAGAGGAGACATTCGGGAGTATATTTATCAGCTGAAAAAAATAAACAATTTGAAGGATAGCAGTATTAACCAAGGAAGTTTGCTGGTAATCCCTATTGGGTCTTAGAAACCTGCGATTCAATCTTGCTTAACTTTTCTTTCACATTTTCACTTGGATACCTGGTGTTTTTCAAGTATTCATTATAATAATACCTGGCGTTTTCGAAATCTTTTATGTCAAAATAGACATCCCCCAGATTTTCCAGAAGGAAGGTGCTTTTTTTGTCGATGTTCAGGCCGGAAAGAAAGGCCTGTATGGCATCATCGGTCCTGCCCATCTTCCTGTACGCCATCCCCATGTTGTTATATGCGTATATTGAAGGCTGTATCCTATTTGCCTTCTTCGCTTCATCGATACATTGAGCGTATTCATTTTTAAGCAGGTATACCTTGGCCAGGTTGCAAAGAGCGGTGTCATTAGAACCATTCAGCTGGATGGCTTTTTTCAATTCCGCTTCGGCCAAGGCCAGGTGTCCTTTGTTTGCAGAGGGATTGTTTTCATAAGAGTCAAGGTAATTGCCTCCTAAAATGCTGTGGGCCCTGTCACTGTTGGGTGCTTTTGACACCACATCGGACCACAGCCTTATTCCATCCGAAAAAATAAAGTTTCTCTGCAGTGTAATGATTGAATTCTGTAGGATCATGACAAGGGAAACGGAGAGAAAGAATAGAATCGGCTTTTGAAAAAGGTATTTTTTCCCTTTTTGCTTCCGCTCACCCAACAGGAATCCCGCGATACAGAGGATAAAGCCCGCTAGGGGCAGGTAAAGCCTGTGTTCAAAATAGACATCTTTTATGGAAATAAAGGAGGACTCCACCGAAATAGTGATGAAGAACCACAGGATACCCAAGGCTGCCAGCTTGTTTCTTTTTATATTGTACAATCCGATGATAAACAGGATGCCGAGAATCATTAACGATATGTACGAATAGTGGTCCCAGAGGGTGTAAGACATGGGAAAGTCATTGCTGTAATCAAAATTCAGCCTGTCCGGTAGGAGTAAAAGCTTGATGTACACCATCAGCACATTCAGTTCGGTATAAAAGTAGTGAAACCGGTCCATGGAAGTGCTGGCCTTGAAATTGACGCCCGGGTCGCTCTGGCTGTAGCCGTGCAAAACCAGGTTGGTGCCCGGTATCACCGGAATGGTGAGAAAGAGGAGGAACAGCATCACCCCCCTTTTCACCCATGAGGTTTTGGGGTCCTTCATAAAGAAAATAATTTCCAGCACAGTCAGCATAAAAGGAATGGTGATGGTGTTTTCTTTTGTAAACATAGCCAGAAGGGTAAAAAGCATGGTGGCGATAAAATACCTTGCCTTGTTCTGGATACGGTATTGGATGAAAAACAGGATGGACAGCAGATAAAAGGAGGCAGCCAGAGCCGCTGTCCTCTGCACCAGGTATGTAACCGCATTGACCTGAACCGGATGGCTGATAAAAACAAGGGCGCATAACAGGGAAATGAGGCTCCGATACCTGCCGCACAGTCTTTTACTGAAATATTCCAGGCCTAACAGGCGGTGCAGTATTAAAAAAAACAGCGCTCCGTTAAAAATATGGATGACCACATTGGTTATATGGTACCCTATGACATTGGTTCCGTGGATAAAATAGTTGACAGACAAGGTAAAATACAGTATAAACCTGTTGGAGTAGAAGTGCCATATGGCGCTTAAGTCCAAGGGATTGCGGATGGCGTAATTATTTACGATGGAACCGTAATCATCCAATGTAAAAGGAGCTGTAAAGCTGTTTGAATAAACCGTCAGAGTTAGGACCGCAATGACGCCAACAGATATCAACTTGTTTTCAAGAAGCCTTTCAATTTTTCCTAGCATCTGTCCCACCGATGTTCCAGTTATTAAAGCTATATTAATGATTATACCAGAAAACCTTGTACAATCAATGTTATTCTGCCATTGAAAAAAATTTGTCCTTATGGTTAAAATTTTTATTATATGTTAGAATAACTAAAGATAACGGACTTTAAACCTTACGGATGGATGATATTTGATTTTTTTATGCGAGGATAGTTTCAATGAAGAAGGAAGTATATCTTGACAACAGCGCAACAACAAGGCCTTATGATGAGGTTATCGATTACATGAGCCATATAAACAGGAATGAGTACGGAAACCCGTCCTCTCTCCATAAAAAAGGAATTGAGGCGGAAAGGCATGTTAAGAAAGCCCGGGAACTCATTGCGGACAGCCTTGGCGTGGCGGCCAAGGAAATCTATTTTACTTCAGGAGGGACAGAATCCAATAACCTTGCCATAAGGGGGTATCTGGAGGCGAACCCCAGGAAAGGCAAACATATATTAACCACAGCCATTGAGCACCCTTCGGTGCTTGAGGTTTTTAAATACCTGGCCGAAAAAGGCTATAGGCCGGATTATATAGGCGTTGATTCAAACGGGGTGATAGACCTTGATATGCTCAGAAGCAAAATAACCCCCGAAACAGCCCTGATCAGCGTCATTATGGTGAACAACGAGGTAGGCTCCATTCAGCCGGTAGAAAAAGTCGTAAAAATAAAAAATTCCATAAACAAGAGCTGTGTGGTCCATGTGGATGCCGTACAGGCTTACGGAAAAATAAAAATATTTCCTAAAAAGTTGGGAATAGACCTACTCTCCATAAGCTCCCACAAAATACACGGACCCAAGGGGACAGGCGCTCTTTATGTGGGAAGCGGAGTAAGAATCAAGCCCATTCTTTTTGGAGGAGGGCAGGAGTCGCTTCTCAGGTCGGGAACCGAAAATACCGCCGGCATATGCGGCTTCGGGCTTGCCTCCGAGATGGTCTTTAAAAACCTGGAGGAAAACTATCATAAGGTCAGGCTTCTAAAGAACCGTTTCCTGGAAGGGCTCAAAGAAACCGGCATAGCCTGCAGGGTTTTATCGGGGGAAAGGGCTTCTCCTTATATCATCAACGTGTCCTTTGAGGGGGTGAAGGCGGAGGTGCTGCTGCACCATCTGGAGGAGCGGAATATATTTGTTTCAACGGGCTCGGCCTGTTCCTCCAGAAAGAACCTCCACAGCCATGTATTGAAAGCCATGGGCCTGAAAGCCTGTGACATGGAAGGGGCGGTGAGGTTCAGCCTTTCCGAACTGAATGACCATGAGGATATCATTATTGCTTTAGAGGCTTTAAAAGATATTATACCCAGAATACAAATGAAGAGACCATAAGCGGAGGTTGAAGATGAAAAGGATTATTCTCGTAAGATATGGCGAAATCATTCTGAAAGGCTTAAATAGGCCGGTATTCGAAGGCAAGCTGGTCAATAACATAAAAAAATCCCTGTATGGACTGGGGAAGGTGGAGGTTGTCAAGTCCCAGGGAAGAATCTATGTGGAGCCCTTAGGAGAGGATTATGAATTCGATAGGGCTATTGCAAAGCTGACCAGGGTGTTCGGAGTGGTTTCGGTCAGTCCTGTATGGAAAATAAACAGCAGTTTTGATGATATAAAATTCCATTCACTGGAAGTGGCCAAAGACCTGCTGGAAAGGAACCGCTTTAAAACCTTCAAGGTAGAAACGAAACGGGGCAATAAAAGGTTCCCCATGGAATCACCCGAAATCAGCCGTGAGCTGGGGGCCCATATCCTGGAGAACATACCTTCCCTGTCTGTGGATGTAATTCATCCCGACTTTATATTATATGTAGAGGTAAGGGAATTCACCTATATATACTCAGAAATCATCCCCGCAAACGGCGGTATGCCCATCGGAACCAACGGCAAGGCGGTGCTGCTCCTTTCAGGAGGAATAGACAGTCCGGTGGCGGGATGGATGATCGCCAAAAGAGGGGTTGAAATAGAGGCCGTCCACTTTTACAGCTATCCTTACACCAGTGAAAGGGCTAAAGAAAAGGTAATAGAGCTGACCCGAATTCTCTCCTCTTACTGCGGGCCCATTAACCTCCATATTGTGCCTTTTACCGATATTCAGTTGGAAATCAATGAAAAGTGCCCCCAGGACCAGCTGACTATTATTATGAGAAGGGCGATGATGGTCATTTCAGAACGGATTGCCAGGGCGGTGGGAGCCCTCGCCTTGGTCACGGGGGAGAGCGTGGGCCAGGTGGCGAGCCAGACAATCCAGAGCCTTGCGGTTACAAATGCGGCGGTTTCCATGCCTGTATTCCGCCCTTTGATAGGGATGGACAAAAATGATGTGATTGCTATAGCGCGGAGGATTGATACCTTTGAGACGTCCATTCTGCCCTATGAGGACTGCTGTACGGTATTTGTGGCCAAGCACCCCAAAACAAAACCCCAGCTTGCAAAAATACTGCTCTCCGAATCCCGCCTTGATATGGAACTGCTAATCAGCAAGGCCGTTGAAAATACGGAGGTGATTAAAATTACACCTGGCAAAAATTAATTTTTGGCCTTTATTGTAATATTAACGTAATAAGTAACAATATTAATATAGTAAAACAGATTAAGGTGTTAATATATGTTACTTAAATTTTTTGTAACCCATAAAAAAATGCTTGCCGTTCTTTTGGGGTTGAGCATTTTTTTTACAGTATTCTACATAAGCATGGCTGCGTTGATGAACAGTAAGACCTTTTATAAAGGTATTTCGGTGGAAGACCTTGCTTTAGGCGGTCTTTCCAGGGAACAGGCGGTTGCGGCTGTGGAGAAAAGGCTAAACGACACCTTTGGCAGCAGAAGGCTTTCTCTGTGCTGGAACAATCAAAAGTGGGAAGTCAGCTTTGAGGATATTTCTCTCAGGTTCCTGATTGACGACACCCTGAATAAGGCCTTTGCCATAGGCAGAAAGGGGAATCTCATCTCGCGGCTTTCCAGGATAATCCGTTTAAGCTTTGATGGGATTGACCTTTCAACGCCGGTGGATTACGACAGGGAAAAGCTTTATAAATTCCTGGCCGGCATAAAAAACGAGGTGGACCTGCCGGCGAAAAATGCGGCCGCATCCTATAGGGACGGAAAGGTGGAAATCACCAGAGAGGAGGTGGGAAAGTCACTGGATATTGACAAAAATATTAAATTGATAGAAAATTACATAAGGGAAAGAAAATTCGACAATATCGCGCTTTTTGTAGAAGATAATCCTCCCTTGGTGCTCTATGACAATATTAAAGAAATAGGAAGCGTCATTGCGTCCTTTTCAACGGTATTTAACCCCGGAGATTTAAACAGGAGCTATAATATAGGCCTGGCCTGCAGCAAAATCAACGGCACCATTCTGCTCAAGAATGATATTTTTTCTATGAATAAAGCCCTGGGGCCAAGGACCATTGAAAACGGCTATAAAGATGCCCCGGTAATCTATAAGGATGAGCTTGTACCGGGTCCTGGAGGAGGAGTATGCCAGGTGACAACCACATTGTACGACGCGGTTTTGAAAGCAAAGCTGAAGATTGTGGAAAGAACCCACCATTCTATGCCTTCATGGTATGTGGAGCCCGGGCAGGATGCGACCATCGCAGGGGATTACATCGATTTGAAATTTAAAAACAGCACCGATTATCCCGTCTGCATTGCGGCCGAGGTTTCGGGCAACAAGCTTATCATAAGAATTTTAGGCAGGGATACGGGAGAGGGAAATGTGGTGAAGCTCAAATCCCAAATTGTTGAGGAATTTCAACCGGGGGAGCCGGAGTATATAGTGGATGATACGGTTCCCGAAAATACAATGATTACTGTACGGGAGGCTAAAAAGGGACTTAAGGTTGTGGTTTTTCGAGAGACATACGACCGTTCCGGCAACCTTATAAAAAAGGAGACTATATCAGAGGACTTTTACAAACCCGCCCGCGCCCAGATAAAAGTCAACGAGAACTTTTACAACCGTTTGAAAAACTGAAGGGGTACAAAAAACGGACAGCGGTCTGCCAAAACCATGGCAACCCGCGAAGTCATATTGTATAAAGGGCTGAACCGGAGGTCTTCATTAGAATATGGAAATAGGAAAAATACCGAATGATATCCTCCAGGAATTAATTCTGGATAAAATAGAATACAGAAGAAATGAGTTCCTCATACGTCCTAAAGTTGGTGAGGACTGCAGCGCCGTGGACTTCAGGAACAACCTCTGTGTGATATCCACAGACCCCATCACAGGTACGGCAAAGGAAATAGGCCGTCTGGCCGTACATATATCCTGCAATGACGTTGCTTCCTGCGGTGCAGAACCTATTGGAATTATGATCACTATTCTTGCCCCGCCCGGCGCTACCGAAGCGGAACTGGCACAGATCATGGCACAGGTGAGTGAGGCGGCGGGCGAATTGAATGTAGATGTGATGGGCGGGCACACGGAGGTCACGAACGCAGTAAGCAGGTTTGTGATAAGCGGCGTGGCATTGGGTAAAGTTCCTGCGGGGAAATTGGTCAGGACATCGGGGGCACTGCCGGGTGATCAGGTAGTATTGACTAAAACCGCAGGCATTGAAGGTACCGCCATAATCGCTTACGACAGAGAGGATGAGCTGGCTTCCAGCTTTGGCGGGGAGTTTGTTGAAAAGGCCAAAGCCTTTATGAACAGCATCAGCGTCGTAAAGGAAGGGATTATTGCTGGAGAATACGGCGTGTCTTCCATGCACGATGTTACTGAAGGCGGAATCCTCGGAGCGGCATGGGAGGTCAGTGAGGCATCCGGTGTGGGTATCCGCCTCTATAAAGAAAAAATCCCTGTGGCCTTCGAAACTGCTAAAATATGTGAGGTTTACAAAATCAATCCCCTAAGGCTGATATCCAGCGGCTGTATGCTGATTACCTGTCAGAACGGTGAAGATCTTGTAAAAAAGCTTGAAGCCAACCATATCCGGGCATCCGTCATAGGGGTTATGACGCGCAGCCCCGAAAAGCGGATTATTGGAGAGGATTGTGAGGAGCTCATCACGCCTCCGGAATCCGACGAGATGCATAAAGTTTTAAATAGCTCTTAATGCCCATATTATAAGGGATAAGGGCATTGAGAAAATTTACTCATGTGGTTGACATAGTTTTTATTTATTATTATAATTTTTTATATAAGTTGATAAGCAGCGGATGAATGTTATGGAAGAGTTACCTTAAAGGTACACCGAAGGAGTTATACTCTCAGGTCAAATGACTATAACAGGACGCACCTCTGGAGAGACCGTCAAGGCGCCGAAGGGGCAAGTTCCGAAGGATCGGAATAATCTCTCAGGCAAAAGGACAGAGATGGGTTACACTGTTGTTGGTGTTATTCAGGGGTCAAATTTTGTAATTTGGCTTTTTTTATTCATAATAATATGTACACTTTTTTGAGCGCAGTGTCCATAACAGGAGGTTATCTATGTACAGTATCAAGGAAATTTCAAAATTTGATCCGGAAATTGCACAGGCAATAGAACAGGAAGTGAACAGGCAGAGGAACAAAATCGAACTGATTGCTTCTGAGAATTTCGTGAGTGAACCTGTAATGGAGGCTCTAGGGACTCCTTTGACCAATAAATATGCCGAAGGCTACCCCGGCAAAAGGTATTATGGAGGGTGCGAATTTGTGGATGTGGTTGAAACCCTCGCCATTGAAAGGGCTAAAAAAATTTTCGGTGCAGAGCACGTGAATGTTCAACCTCATTCAGGAGCCCAGGCAAATACAGCGGTATACTTTGCCATGCTTAAGCCCGGTGATACCATCCTTGGAATGGACCTGGCCCACGGGGGCCACCTGACCCACGGAAGTTCTGCAAATTTATCGGGAAAGTATTTCAGGATTGTTCCATACGGTGTAAGTGGACAAACCGGTAGGATTGATTACGATGAGCTTAGAAAAATTGCTAAGAAAAGCAGGCCCAATATGATTGTGGCAGGTGCAAGCGCCTATCCGCGGACAATAGATTTTAAGGCCTTCAGGGAAATTGCGGATGAGGTGGGCGCCTATTTAATGGTAGATATGGCCCATATAGCCGGGCTGGTGGCTGCAGGGCTTCATCCCAGTCCGGTGCCCTACGCCCATTTTGTCACCACCACCACCCATAAGACCCTCAGGGGGCCCAGGGGGGGCATGGTGCTGTGCAAGAAAGAATTTGCCAAAGCCATAGACAAGGCAGTTTTTCCAGGCATCCAGGGAGGACCCCTCATGCATGTAATCGCAGCCAAAGCCGTCAGCTTCAAGGAGGTTTTATCCGACGAATTTAAGGCTTACCAGTCCCAGATCTTAAAAAATGCTGCAGCCCTTGCAGCCTCTTTTATGGAAAAGGGATTTGACCTTGTGTCCAACGGCACGGATAATCACTTGATGCTTTTAGACCTGAGAAATAAAGGGCTTACAGGAAAAGAAGCGCAAAAAATGCTTGATGAGGTAAGGATCACAGTCAATTCCAATTCAATTCCCTTTGATCCTCAAAAACCCACGGTAAACAGCGGTATAAGGATAGGTACTCCTGCCGTGACCTCACGGGGGATGAAGGAGGAGGATATGGCTGAAATTGCCGAGCTGATAAGGCTTACCCTCACCGATTTCAACAATTCCAAGGATGCTGTGGTCTCCAGGGTTTCCGCCTTATGTGATAAATACCCCCTGTATCAGTAGAATTTTTTCTGCGGAACGGAATAAACAGATGGCCGTGTGAATGCACGGCTGTTTATTTTTTTATTGCAAAAGGGCCCTTTTATTTCCAAATGCCTGTCAATTTCTTAAAAATTTATGCTATAATATGATATACTTTCTATATAACTTTCGGTTTTCATTATTGCCGGTGGGCTGGAATACATAAAAACGGGGGACTACTTATGGAGAAAAAGCGTTTGTATGCCGCAGCAGTTATTTTTGTGGTTTTCACTCTGAGCTTCGGTCCTTTGGCAAATGCGGGGTCAAGTTCAAGCGTGGGTTTAAATATCAACGGAAAGCCCGTGGACGGACTGGCAAAAATCATCGACGGGAAGCTCTATATTCCCGCAGACCCTGTTTCGAGCCTGCTGGGCATTGACGTCCAATGGGACTCAAGTAAAAGCTCGGTATCCCTCAGCAATGCCGAAAGCAACCTTTCGGATGTAATTAAGAAGGTGAGTCCGTCCGTCGTGGGCATTATAGGCAAGATTAAACAGGAAAGCCAGAATTTCATTTCCCAGAGCGACAATCTTGAATTCGGTTCCGGAGTTATTTACAAGTCCGAGGGCTATATTATCACAAATGCCCATGTGGTTTCGGATATGGAAAAAATGGTAGTGGTGCTCTCCAACGGCAAGGCCTATGCGGCAAGGTTAAAAGCCATGGATGAGCAGTCGGACCTGGCACTGGTAAAAATAGATAAAGGCGGCCTCACTCCGGCGGTTTTCGGAGACGCTTCCGATATCTGCGTAGGGCAGTCGGTAATCGCCATTGGTACCCCTTTGTCCTTTTCCCTGCGCAATTCGGCAACGAAGGGCATAATCAGTGGAATCAACAGGACTGCTGAAGGAGAGTACAGGTTTATTCAATCGGATGCCGCCATCAACGGGGGAAACAGCGGAGGACCTCTGATTAACATGGAAGGAAAGGTCATAGGAATAAATTCGGTAAAATATACGGGCTTTGGCGTCGAAGGACTGAATTTTTCCATACCCGTGGATACGGTAAAATATGTGATGGAGCATTTTGAAAAGTACGGGAAAGTAAGGAGGCCTTATCTTGGAGCCGTATTTTCCGAAGGAGTTGCGGCCAGGTACGGATTTCCCTCGGATGAAGGACTTACCATAACGGACATTGAAAAGGATTCTCCCGCACAGAAGGCGTCTCTTCAAATTGACGATGTGGTTATGGCAGTTAACGGGGTGAAAACCACTACTATGATAGATTACAACGAATATATGAAGAACTACCTCCCGGGGGATACGGTTGAATTTACCGTAAAAAGAAACGAGGAGACAATAAAAATAATGGTGACTTTCGGTGAAAGCAAGAGCTGACAGTGGGTGTTCAAGCCTGCTTTTAAACCAGAGGGAAGGGATAATTTGATATGAAACCATCCATAAGGTTCACGATATCTTTGCTATTATGCGCAATAGCCGCGGCTATACCCTGCAAACAGGCCGGGGCAGCCGATGACAGGATTGTTATCCAATTCAAGCTTGGTTCCGCCGCCATCCAGGTGAACGGACAAAGTATGAACTTCCAGGAAAAACCGTTTATTGCCAACAACACCGTTCTGGTACCGTTGGATGCAATTGTAAAAAGCTTTGGCGCTGAGGCGGATTTTAAGGAACAGGGAAAAATAAGCCTTATCTACAGGGACAACTCCATCGATTTGTCCGTCGGCAGTACAAAAGCCTATGTAAACCAAGAGGAGGTGGAGCTCCCCGCAGCTCCTGCAGTCAAAAACAATACAACCATGGTTCCCCTGCGATATATTGCGGAAAAGTTTGGCGCCGTTGTCAGCTATGACGCAAAGACCGGAGCTGTAAGTGCGGTGTCGGAAGATGACGGTGCGCTGACCGACCTGTCTTTTTTAACCAACAGCATCGGAAAGGACCGGGTGGGAAACAGCTATTACCAATGGAGCATAAGTGTTCCCAAGAGTTCCAGGGTAGCGGCTTCCTCCTTTAATTCAAAATTTGTTTCCATAGAGAATGAACACAGGGGGATCAACCTGGAGATATCCGTAAGCCTGAATGAAAATGAGAAAATGAAACTGTCGGATTATTATGCAAAGATTAATGAAAACCCGGCGGATTTTGTGGACAGCGACAATCTGGGAAGCTCCAGCATAAATACGAAAAACGACCCTGCCTATATTGAGCTGCTCTACAACGATTCCTACGATGAAGCAGTGATTCAAAGAATATACATGAATTCCTCCTTTATTTACAATGTTAAGCTAAGTTCCTACAACGAAACCAACCCTGAGGAATTGAAGGATAACCCGTATTACGCCGGTATACTCGACTCCTTCAAGCTTGGATACAAGGGAGGGGTCAAGGAAATAGAGGACCTTTCAAAAGTAAAATACGGAATGTCCACCTATGAGAACTACATCACTTTTGACAACAGCAACAGGTATTTTGTCTGGGAGTTAAATGTTTTACCCGAGTGGGATGTACTTAAGTCAAATACTCTAAGTCCTCTTTTTACAAGACTGGGACCATCCATCAGCGAAAATATCAGCGTTGAAATCAGCAAGCCCGGAGAGAAAAAGACTGTGGAAGAGTATGGAGAATACATAAGCGGTATCTACGGTTCCGCATTTAACCCCAAGGCTTATACCTTCATCCAGAAAGGCATGACCACAGTGGCAGGAAATAGAGCTTTTAACCTGGTGTATGATATTAAACTGGGGGATTCCACCTATACGGTGTCCGAATATTTTATCCAGGCGGGAAACCTATTCTATGACCTGGCAGTAAAAGCTCCACAGGACAAATACAAGGACCGGAAGGAAATCTACGGTAAGATGCTTGAAACGTTCAAATTTACCGATAAAAATATAGAACAGCTGGAAAAGGATATAGACAATTACAACTATCAGCAGGATAGGAACAGGGTAGGCAAAAACGGCAGCCTTTCTGAATACCAGAACAAGCCGTACAAGTGGAGTATAAAGATACCCGGCCAATGGATTAAAAGCAATTCGTTCAGCAATGATACCCTATCCTTTACCGATGATGCTTTCGGCCTGGGGACGACCGTTCAGGCTGTGGAACTCAACTCCCAGAACAAGGCATCCGAAGATAAAGATAGATTTATCATTATGAAGTATGTGGCCGATAAGGACGGTGTAAGCCTTGTAAGTAAGGAGACGGACACCGACAAGGGAACCCAGGTGCGCGTATACAATTACAGGTGGGAATCCCCGGAGGATGAGATTTACGCCGATATAAAATTTTATGTCCTCGACAGGGAAAAATATTCCTATTGTGTATTCCAGATCATGCCTGACCTTTTGAAATCAGATAAGAATTTAAAAGACATGAAGGATATCTGGACCTCTTTTAACCCGGAAGGCTGAAAAACATAGGCTGAGGGTGGATGAGCGCCAGTGCGGCGCAAATTTTTCAATATGGATAGTTTAGAAATTTAAAGAGGTAAAAAAGGCTTATGCAGGAAAAAAAAGAACCGCTGGCGTACAGAATGTGCCCCAGGACAATTGAAGAGTTTGTCGGACAGGAGGAAATCATAGGGAAGGAAAAGCTCCTTTACAGAATGATCAAGGCCGACAGAATAACCTCCATCATCCTCTATGGCCCTCCCGGAACCGGCAAGACATCCCTTGCAAGAATCATCGCCACAGCGACAAAATCCAACTTTGAGAAGTTGAATGCGGTTACCTCGGGAGTCGCAGACATTAAGAGAATTGTGTCGGATACGCAAAACCCGCTGTTAAACCCGTCGGGAAGAACGGTATTGTTTATAGATGAAATACACCGGTTCAACAAAGCCCAGCAGGACGCCCTTCTGCCATACGTGGAAAACGGCACCATTGTGCTGATCGGCGCAACGACGGAGAATCCTTTTTTTGAGGTTAACAAGGCGTTGATATCAAGGTCTTCGGTATTTATGCTCAAACCTCTGGCCGAAGAGGATATCATTAAAATAATTAAAAATGCGCTGGCGGACAAGGAAAGGGGGCTGGGCAATCACGACATCCTTATGGACGATGCGGCTCTCCGCCATCTGGCGGCAATATGCGGCGGAGATGCAAGGATCGCCTTGAATGCCCTGGAAATTGCCGTTATTACTTCAGATTTGGATAAAGATGGTAAGATCCACATTGATTTGAAAACCATTGAAGAGTGTGTGCAAAAAAAGGCGATCACCTTTGATAAATCGGGGGAAGGCCACTATGACAATATCAGCGCTTTTATAAAATCCATGCGCGGCAGCGACCCCGATGCGGCGGTCTTCTACCTTGCCAGGGCCCTTTATGCAGGGGAGGACCCGGAGTTTCTTGCCCGCCGGATCATCATATGTGCTTCGGAAGACGTAGGAATGGCTAATCCAACGGCCTTACAGGTGGCCGTGGCGGCTGCGGAAGCCGTCAGGATGATAGGAATGCCGGAGGGAAGGATCATCCTGTCCCACGCGGCGGTTATGGTGGCCACAAGCCCTAAATCCAATTCATGTTACGCAGCCATATCCAAAGCCCTTGACGATGTTGCCAAAAAGAATACGGGGGATGTGCCCATGCACTTAAGAAATGCCGTAACTCCGGGAATGAAGGAGCTGGGATACGGCGAAGGCTACAAATATGCCCATTCCTATCCGGGCAATATCGTAAAACAGGAGTACCTGCCCAAGGAGATGAGGGGCACCGTTTACTATCAGCCTTCATCCAACGGGTATGAAGCCAGGATAAAGGAGTGGCTGGAAAAGTTCAGGAACAGGACATAAACAAAAATGGGTTTTACTTACGGACATATTTTTATTATTATATTCTGGGTTATATTTTCCTAAATAACAATGTTTTTATAAAATAATATGCATATAGGCAAGGATAAATGGAAGGGTCAGGAAAGATGAAAAGACGGATTCTGGCGTGGGTGCTTTTAGTCGGCTTTATATTTCTTATAGTCAATATTGTTTTTATTGGTTTTTACAGGACTACAAGTCTTATGATATATATCCTTATAGCACTGTATTTCATCTTCACTTCAAACCGTAAAAACATGGACAACCCTTAAATGCGTATATTGATACCGCCTCTTGAGAATACTTATTACCGGAGGTGTAGTGATCAATGTAGAATTTGTAATTATTTATGTTCTTTAGTAAATCCTTTTGATATGCATTGACATTTATGTTTCAAAGTGCTAATCTTAAATTGCAAATACCTAGTAATATACTTGGAATTGGAGGGTTGGTTCATGAGGCTGTCAACAAAGGGCAGATATGGCATTAAAGCTATGCTTGACCTTGCAATCCATAATTCGGAAGGGTATATTACATTAAAAAGCATCGCACAAAGGCAGGAAATATCCGAAAATTATCTGGAGCAGCTCTTTGCGTCCTTGAAAAAAGCGGATCTGGTCAAGAGCACCAGGGGATCTCATGGAGGTTATATTCTTGCAAAAAGCCCCAACGATATTACGGTAGGCTCCATACTGCGTGCGCTTGAAGGGTCTCTGGCCCCTGTAGCGTGTGTGGACGAGGATGTTCAAGAAAAATGTACCCGCTCAGACACCTGTGTTGCAAAGATCATATGGGAAAAAATCAGAGACAGCGTAAATGATGCCGTTGATTCCATTACTATAGGGAGTATTTTGGAAGAGTATGATAATAATTCCAAAAGCAGCGATTGTCTCGACTATATTTAAAACTTCTAATTCGGATACTCTTTGCCTAATTCATGTTTTAAATCCACTTATTGCGGGAAATTATTTAGCAGATGGATTTAAATATATAAAGATATTATAAAGTAAGGAGCAAAAAGCAATGGGTGATAAAATGATTTATTTGGACCATGCCGCCACTACCCCTGTAAAACCTGAAGTCCTTGAGGCCATGATCCCATATTATACTCAGAAGTTCGGCAATCCTTCTTCCATCTATGCCATAGGCCGGGAAAGCAAAAAGGCTATAGAGGAGGCAAGGGAAAAAGTCGCTGCCGCGCTGGGTGCACAGCCTAAAGAGATATTTTTTACCGGTTCCGGATCAGAGTCTGATAACTGGGCAATTAAAGGGATCGCCTATGCCAACAGGGATAAAGGAAACCATATTATAACTACGGCCATAGAACACCATGCGGTTCTTCATACGTGCCAGTATTTGGAAAGCGAGGGGTTTGAGGTCACCTACCTTCCCGTAGATGAAAACGGTCTTGTTTCCGCCGAACAGGTGAAGAACGCCATAAAACCCAATACAATACTCATTACCATAATGTTTGCCAACAATGAAATCGGCGTTATTCAGCCTATAAGCGAGATTGGAAAGGTGGCCAGGGAAAAGAACATATACTTTCACACTGATGCTGTCCAGGCCATTGGAAATATTCATATAAATGTAGAGGATATGAACATAGACATGCTGTCCCTCTCCGCCCATAAGTTCTATGGGCCTAAGGGCGTAGGCGCTTTATATATCCGTAAGGGTGTGAAAATTACTTCCTATCTCCACGGAGGAGCCCAGGAAAGGGGAAGAAGGGCCAGTACCGAAAATGTGGCAGGAATCGTAGGCCTGGGAAAGGCAATTGAAATTGCCACGCAAAGGATAGACGAGTACAACAGCAAGCTTGTGGCTTTAAGGGACAGGACCATTGAAGAAGTTTTAAAGAAAGTACCCTTTGTCAGGCTCAACGGCGACAGGTACAGGAGGCTTCCGGGAAATGTGAACTTTTCCTTTGAATTCATTGAAGGTGAATCCCTTCTATTGATGCTGGATATGAAAGGGATTGCGGCTTCAAGCGGTTCAGCCTGCACATCCGGCTCTCTTGACCCGTCCCATGTGCTGCTGGCCATAGGCCTTCCTCATGAGATTGCTCACGGTTCCCTCAGACTGACCTTCGGTGAGGAAAACACCCAGGAGGACGTAGACTATTTGATAGAGGTGTTGCCTATGATTGTGGAAAGGCTGAGAGAAATGTCTCCCCTTTATGAGGCGTATCTCGCACAGAATAAAAAGTAGCCTTTGTTTAGGGGTTAAAAAATGTAGAAAGAAGGAATAGCCATGTACAGTGAAAAAGTGATGGACCATTTTACAAATCCGCGAAATGTGGGAGAAATAGAAAATGCAGATGGAGTAGGCCAGGTTGGAAACCCCAAATGTGGGGATATAATGAAAATGTATCTTAAGATTGAAAACAATGTCATTGTAGATGCCAAATTTAAAACCTTCGGCTGTGGTGCCGCAGTGGCTACAAGCAGTATGGCTACCGAACTTGTTAAAGGCAAGACCGTTGAAGAGGCCTTGAAAATAACCAACCAGGCTGTGGCGGAAGCCTTGGACGGACTGCCTCCCATAAAAATGCACTGTTCCAATCTTGCCGAAGAAGCCATAAAGGCCGCTATCGACGATTATAGAGCAAAGAACGGACTGCTGGATGAGAACGCGGAAAAAAACGCCTGTGGAAGAAGATGCGACGACATACATCACATGCATGAGGAAGAATAATCTCAAGTTTAGGATCAATTGTTATGACTAAAAGGACAGTAATGCTGGGAATGAGCGGCGGCGTTGACAGTTCTGTAGCTGCCGCTGTGTTATTGGAGAGCGGCTATGAGGTTATCGGGGTGACCATGCAGATATGGCCGGATATGGATGAAGAAAGGCAAAAGACAGAGGGAGGGTGCTGTTCCCTTTCTGCTGTGGATGACGCCAGAAGGGTGGCCAACCAGCTTGAAATCCCTTATTATGTTCTGAATTTCAAGTCTGTTTTTGAAGAAAAGGTCATCCGTTATTTCAAAGACGAATACTTAAAGGGACGGACCCCAAACCCCTGTATTGCATGCAACCGGCATGTAAAATTCGAGGCCATGCTGAACAAAGCGGTATCCATGGGAGTGGACTACATCGCCACAGGCCATTATGCCCGTATAGAGTATGACAGGGACCGCGGCAGATACCTGTTGAAAAAATCCGTCACCGAGAAAAAGGACCAGACCTATGCCCTGTACAACCTCACCCAGGAGCAGATGAGCCGGACTTTACTGCCCATAGGCAATTTTACAAAGGAAAGGGTCAGGGAAATAGCACGGGAGAAAGGACTGCCTGTTGCCGCAAAGCCTGACAGCCAGGAAATTTGCTTTGTTGAAGACAACGATTATGGGAGGTTCATCACCGAAAACACGGAATATAAAATTGCACCAGGTTATTTTGTGGATACAAAGGGAAATGTTTTAGGAAAACACAAGGGTATCGTCCATTACACCATTGGACAGAGAAAAGGGCTTGGCATAGCCTTGGGGAAATCCATGTTTGTTGTGGGGATCGATGCCCAGAACAATACGGTGGTCCTTGGCGATGAGAAGGATGTTTTTTCCAAATCGTTAATTGCAGGTGATTTAAATTTTATTTCTATCGATGATTTAATCCGGCCATTGAGGGTGAAAGCCAAAATAAGGTATTCGGCAAAGGAAGCGGATGCTGTAGTCACCCCGGAACCGGGGGGGAAAGTAAGGGTTGATTTTGACACTCCCCAAAGGGCTGTAACACCGGGACAGTCGGTGGTATTCTACCATGGCGATACCGTGGTAGGGGGAGGAGTTATCGAAAAGCCGGTTTTCAGTCAATAGGGCTGAATACCGGCTTTCGGTTTTCGAAATGGGTAAAATACTTGAATCCTGTTTCCCGCAGTATGTTTTTAAAATAATCAAATTGAAATCCTATGGTGTTCAAGGAATGGGCGTCCGAACCCAGGCAAATGATTTCCCCTCCCAGTTCTCTGTAACGCCTTAAGATTTCCAAATCTAATTCATAGGTAGAATTATTGCGGGTATATCTGAAGGAACCGGTATTCAATTCAATGCCCTTGCCCTTATAAATGATGGTGGTAAAAATGGAATCGATTAAATCCTTATGTTCCTTATATCTTAATGTCCTGTCTTCATAGTAGTTATATCTTGTTATATAGTCAAAATGGGCTAAAACATCAAACTCATTGAAGTTACGGGTCATGAGTTCAATTTCTTCAAGATAGCCTTTGTAGGCTTCAAACCTGGTCAAATCGGTATAAAATTGCTTGTTGTAGGGGTCCTGCCCTTTGATCAGGTGGACCGAGCCTATGACAAAATCAAAGTCATACTTTTTTATTACCTCGGCGGTTTTTTCTATTACATGAGGCTGAACACCGGCCTCCAAGCCTTTTATGACCTTAAGCTTTTCGGAATAAGACTCCTTCAGCCTGTCCATAAAGAGGGAGTATTTCTCAAAATCAATGAGGAAATCCTCCTCATACTCCGGAAAGTCGTAATCCAGATGGTCCGTAAAAGCCAACCCCTCCAATCCCAATTCAATAGCTCGTTCGCAAGCCTCAGCGGCAGACATGTTGCTGTCTCCCGAAAAGCTGCTGTGTACATGACAATCAAACATGCTACTTCCTCCAATCCCGTCAATTATTTTAACATTAAATTGGAATATTTACAACTTAATACTAATATATATTTTTATTTTTGAATAAAATAAATTCGATATTTATTTAACACCGATTTAGGTATATAATATTCCGTAAACCGGAAAAAGGAGGAAAAAATAATGGAAGAAAATAAAACGCAGGGTCAGGTGCTTTTTGAAAGCTTGAGCTTTACAGCCAAGAATGCCTGGGAAAAGTCCTCTGAAGACGAAAAAAATAAGGCCTTTGAGTTTTGTGAGGGGTACAAGAGCTTCCTGGATAAAGCCAAAACCGAAAGGGAATTTGCCGAGGAAGTAGAAAAGCTTGCTCTCCAGAATGGATTCATTGCCCTTGACAAAGTTATTAAAGACAGAAAAAAGCTGCACAAGGGCATGAAGATATACCACATAAACAGGAAAAAATCGGCGGTTCTATGTGTTGTGGGCTCCAAAGGGCTGGAGGAGGGCATAAAAATGGTAGGTGCCCATATAGACTCGCCCAGGATTGACCTCAAGCAGAATCCTCTCTATGAGGACACAGGCCTGGCCCTTCTCAAAACCCACTATTACGGCGGAATCAAAAAGTACCAGTGGGTCACCACTCCCATGGCGCTGCACGGCGTCATAGTAAAACAGAGCGGAGAAACCGTAAAAGTTGTGCTTGGAGAAAATGAGGACGATATGGTCTTTACCATCACAGACCTGCTGCCCCATCTGGCCGTGGAGCAGATGCAGAAAAAGATGAGCGAGGGGATTACGGGAGAGGCTTTAAACCTGCTGTTCGGTTCAATACCGTACAATGACGAAAAGGTGAAAGAAAAGGTCAAATTGAATATATTGAAGATACTCAATGAAAAATACGGCATTGTTGAAGAGGACTTCTCCTCTGCCGAGCTGGAGATTGTGCCGGCATTCAAGGCGAGGGACGTGGGGCTGGACAGAAGTCTTGTGGGGGCATACGGGCAGGATGACAGGGTCTGCGCCTATACGGCCTTAAAGGCCATCCTGGACTTGAAGGAAGTGGAGCACACGGCCCTGTGCGTCCTGACCGACAAGGAGGAAATAGGCAGCATGGGGAATACGGGCGCGGAGTCGGTTCTCCTTGAAAACTTTGTGGCAAACCTGTGCAGCCTGTCTTCGGACACCTATTCGGATATCCTTTTGAGAAACTGCCTCTCCAGGTCCAAGATGCTTTCCGCCGATGTGAATGCCGGTGTAGATCCAAACTACGAAGGAGTCCAGGATAAAAAGAATGCCTCATACATAGGGAAAGGACTTGTGCTTCAAAAGTATACGGGGAGCCGGGGCAAAGCGGGAGGAAGCGACGCAAACCCCGAATTTATTGCGGAATTGAGAAAGCTTTTCAATGAGAAGAATATCCCGTGGCAAACCGGCGAACTGGGGAAAGTGGACCTGGGAGGAGGAGGAACCATAGCCCAGTACGTGGCAAACCTCGGAGTAGAAGTTATCGACTGCGGTGTAGCCCTCCTTTCCATGCATTCACCATTTGAAATTACCAGTAAGATGGATGTATATATTATTTATAAAGCCTATACGGAGTTTATGAAAAGCAGGTAGAAAAAACTTGAAAGATGAGGAGGACAGTTCCCTGGAATGGAATTCATGAGTACTGTCCTCTCATTTTTTCTGTTTTTTCTATTTGGCCTTTTTGAATTTGAACCTGAAAATTACAAACAGAACGCCCAAAGCCAACGCGGCGATAACCACGTATTCAAATTTGTGAAATATTGGCCTGATCACCTGCGCATATTTTTCTCCGAAAACGTATCCCAGGTAAATAAGCAGGAAGTTCCAGGGAACCATGCCCAGCAGCGAATACAGGACAAATTTTTTCAGGTCCATTCTGGCAATGCCCGCGGGAAGGGATATGAATGTCCGGACAATGGGAAGCAGCCTTCCAAAGAAAACGGCTACCACCCCGTATTTGTTAAAGGTTCTTTCCGCCGTATAAAAATGTTCCGCCGACACAAAGAAATATTTTCCATATTTTAATATAAAAGGCCTTCCTCCATAATGGCCTACTGCATAGGCTATCAAAGAACCTGTCAAGCTGCCTAAGGCAACAGCCACATTTGCACCCAGCAGGCTTATCGTACCTTTTGATACCATACCGCCGGCTATAGGCAACACCACTTCACTAGGCAACGGAATGCAGGCGCTTTCAAGGAGCATGCCGGCATATATGCCGAAATATCCCATGGAGTTGATAGTATCCACTATAAAGCCCAGCAATTTTTCAATATACCCAATCATAATACTCTCCTATCTATGGATCTGCCCTTGTTGTGCCCTGAATGGACGACTCGGCATTGGACGGATTGTCTTTGGACATATTCTTCGCTGCCGAATCATTGTTCTTCGGTTTCTTTTTAGGATTGCCGGTATTGGCATTTTTATCCGCGGCTCCCGCAGTATTGGAGCCATCCACAAAGCTTCCGGCAGCATTAAAATATTTTTTTGTAATCTCTTCCGCCTGCTTGCCGTCCATAATATAATACCATCCTCCGGCTTCATAATCTGAATTTCCCGGGAGCTTGAAGAACTGTACCGTATCCGCCTTTAATTTTCCGATATTCTGTAACATTTTAAGGGCATCGTTCAATTTTATATTGGTTTCAATATTACTAAAGATTATACCGGCTATTTTGTTTAACTTTGTAATATAGAATATATTTACTTTTTGCCGGATAAATTCTTTGATAAAATTCTGCTGTGCATCAATCCTCTTTAAATCGCTGCCGTCGTAATACCGGCTTATTTCCTTGTTGCTGTGGGATGCCTGACGGAATCTCATGAACTGTTCGGCTTTTGCCCCATCCAGGTGCTGCTGTCCTTTTTTCAAATGAATATGCAGGTTTTGCAACGGGTCATCATAGTCCATATTTGCAGGAATATTATAATCTACGCCTCCCAATTCGTCCACTATTTTCCTAAAAGCGGAAGTATCAACAAAAACATAATACTTTATGTTTACATCCAACAGGTTGCTGACCGTTTCAACAGACAGTTTGGCACCCCCGTAAGGAAAAGCGAAATTTATTTTTTCGGTACCCTTTCCTTTAATATTCACCTTTGTATCTCTTGGAATGGACAAAATATTCATTTGGGCGCTGGAGGGGTTATAATTGACAAGCATGATGGTGTCGGTATTGTTATTGACTTTGTCACCTCCCAGCACAAGGATGTTCACGGGTTGATTCGGCATAAGCTGAGAGAATAAATCTCCTACAAAACCGCCATCATTTAAATTAAGAAAACTGAGAGCCGCCACCCCCGCTACAAACAAAAAACCGGCCATTGTCAAGCATATGATAAAATAAAATTTTCTGGTTTTCATTGGTCTGCTCCTAAAATCAAAGGCTTGAATTTCATAAGGCAGTATGATACCTTTGATATAGATATTACACTTTAGAATTGAATTTTCCCGGTTGCTCCGATGTCCCCTAAGGCTGGTTGCTTCTCCGCTTGTTATTGTAAGGTTTAAAGTGTGCTATCTTTAATAAAAGAAGCCCGTATAATTCTTTTTCATTAGTTAAGTATATAATAGAGAAATATTTATTGTCAAATAATGAAAAGCAGTTTAATACCGTAAATAATATTTACAACATCCAAATCCTGTGGTATAATTTCTTTTGCTATGCGAATTACGGACGGTCCGCTGTATAGATGACAAAAAGGGAAAACCTTTAAAAGAACAGAGATTAAGTTTTGAGTTTCCCGCTGAATACAAGAACGTCTTGGAAGGAAGGAGGAAGAAAAGTGGATATAATAAAAGCTCTTGAACAGGAACAGCTAAAAACGAACCTGCCCTCCCTGGAGATAGGAAGTTACGTAAAGGTCCATGTTAAGGTAAAAGAAGGCAACAGGGAAAGACTTCAGGTATTTGAAGGGACCATTATAGGAAAAAAAGGAGAAGGCTTGAAGGAAACCTTCACTGTGAGAAGAATTTCCTATGGTGTAGGCGTAGAAAGGATATTTCCGGTGCATTCGCCGAAAATAGACCATATTGAAGTGGTGAGAAAAGGTAAAGTAAGAAGGGCGAAGCTCTACTACCTGCGTGAAAGAGTGGGTAAAGCCTCCAAAGTGAAAGAAAAATTGGATGTTAAATAGCTGCAGAATAAAAAGGGACGGTATGTCCCTTTTTTCATCCGCCAATACTATTTACACACGGGGCTAATATGCCGTGAATGCAGCCGTCGGAGGTAAAATAAAAAAATGAATATACAGTGGTTTCCAGGCCATATGGCCAAAACCAAAAGAATTGTTGCGGAAAGCTTGAAGCTGGTGGATGTAGTCATAGAACTGCTGGACGCCAGGATCCCCAGGAGCAGTAAGAACCCTGACCTGGATGAAATAGTAAAAAACAGGCCCAGAATTATCGCATTAAACAAATCGGACCTTGCAGACCGGAAAATATCGGAGGAATGGGCCCAGTGGTATGCAGAAAAGGGCTTGAAGTGCCTGTTTATAGATTCCATTCAGGGCAAGGGCTTCAATGAATTGAAAAATGAAATGCGCAGCCTGATGAGGGATAAAATTGAAAAGGAAAAGCAAAGAGGAAGGATTTTCCGGTCTATCAAAACCATGGTGGTAGGTATCCCCAATGTAGGAAAATCTTCTTTTATTAATAGAATAGCGGGAAAAGCGGCGGCCATCACGGGGGACAAGCCCGGGGTGACCCGCGGAAAGCAGTGGATACGGATAAATGAGGAAATCGAGCTGCTGGATACGCCGGGGATCCTGTGGCCTAAGTTTGATGACCCCCGGGTGGGGATGAACCTGGCGTATACAGGCGCCATCAAGGATGATATCCTGGATACGGTGGAGGTCGCCTCCTCCTTGATAGAGTTTTTAAGCAAAGCCTATCCCCAGAATCTGAGGGAAAGGTTTAAGCTCAAGGATGTGGACGGCATGGGCCATGAACTCCTGGAAGCGGCGGGAAGGAACAGGGGATGCATAATCTCCGGCGGAGAAATTGATTTCATGAGGATATCGGCCATTGTACTGGACGAATTCCGCGGAGGGAAAATAGGGAGGATATCCCTGGAAAAACCCCCGGACAGGGAGGAAAATAAAGCCGAAGGGGGCGACGGGAGTTGAAGGGCGGGTTGAAGCTCAAGGACATAGAAAAGGAAATAAGGGAGTATGAAATCGAAGACGCCCTTGAACGGTTGTACGGCTTAAAAAAAGAGTACGGGTCGAAGCTTGACAGGCTCATCGAGAGGTACCTGAAAAAAAGGGAGGACAGGATAAGGGAAAAATGCCGGTATGACCAAATGTGCACTTATGAAAAGGACGCCTATGCCAGGGGGATAAGGATCATCGCCGGTGTAGACGAGGCCGGCCGGGGGCCTTTGGCAGGGCCTGTGGTTGCGGCTGCGGTCATCCTGCCCCAAGGCATTTTCATAGAGAAGCTGAATGATTCAAAGCGGCTGACCCCCAAGCAAAGAGACAGGCTTTACGAGGCCGTCACTTCCAGTGCCGTTGCCTACGGAATCGGGGTTGTGGACGAAAAGTGCATCGATGAAATCAATATTTTAAACGCTTCAAAAAAAGCAATGGAAATTGCCATTGGGCATCTAAAGCCTCAACCCGAGCTTTTGCTGACCGATGCCGTTAAACTGGAAAAGGTACGGATTAAACAGATGAATATTATTAAGGGTGACAGCTTAAGTATATCCATTGCGGCCGCTTCCATCATTGCCAAGGTTACCAGGGACAGGCTGATTGAGAATATGGATTCTTTGTATCCCCAATACGGTTTTTCAAAACACAAGGGTTATGGAACAAAGGAACATATTGAAGCTATAAAAAAATACGGGATTTGTCCGATACATAGAATAAGCTTTACTAAAAATTTTATTTAAATCGGGCTATCTGTCATAGGACTGGGGAGATTTAAATGAGGGTGGACGGGTCTTTTGGGCTTCAAAATCTCATAGCGGCAAATATAGCGGATATTCTGGGCAGGCTTGGAATAGGGGATGGGATCAGGGCACAAATCCTTGATTTTACTGCCTCGGAGGTGCTGCTTAAGCTCATGGACGGCACCACCTTTACCGCTGCATCCATGGTTCCCCTGGACGCCAAAAAGGGCGATTTTGTTGATTTCGTCGTAAAAAATAAAACCAAAGGTCAGATTTTTCTGGAAATAGTAAATAGTGGATCTATTAAGTCAAAGGATATTGACAGTGAAATGGAAAAAATGCTTGTATCCATGGACATAAGGCCTGATGAAAATAATAAAGAAATTGCCAGGGAGATTAGGAACGCTGACCTTTCCCTCAGCAAAGAAGTGTTTGAAAGGATTAAAGACCTGGTGGCCCGGTTTAAAGACTTAAATCCGTCAAAAGCGGCTTTTTTGCTGGCTAATGGCCTGGAACCCCAGGAGGGGAACATTGCCTTCCTGAACCGGCTGGTAGAAAACAAGTTTAAAATAGCCTCAAAACTGGACGAACTGGTGAACAGCCTTGCCGAAACAGGGGATACGGTTGTTTTGGACCGGCTTCAAAACGAACTGGACCTGCTTGGTGATGGGAAATCCATGAAAATGAGGGACGAAAATATCCAAGGTCCAAATCAGGCTACCGGTAAAAAGCTTGCCGAAACTAAGAAGATGACTGCCAATGTGACCACCAATCTGGAAGCTGAAATACCGGAAAAACAAGTAAATTTAACCGCAGATGACGGCACTCGAGGCCACGTCCCGGAATTGGACACCCAAGATGCAGGCACTCCGGCTGACACAAAAAAGGTTTTAGGCACCGTAAAGGCGGGCACCGGCCTACCTGATCAGGACATAAGCGGGTCAGGCGACACACCTTTAAGTATGGCTGTCTCTCAGTTTCGGGGGGAGCATACCCAAAGGCTCAAAAACAGTAACCTGTCCCTGTTTGAAGACGGCTCGGCGCAGCTTGGGAAAAATGCCGCCATTGGTGAGGCAGAATACAAACAGGCTTTAAAAAAGGTGTTTGATAAGGTATTTCTTAAGGTGGATGAGGAGAACTTTGATAAAAGCATCCATATTAAAAATTCTTATAGGCAAACTTTGGAAAGGTTAGAAATTATTAAGGATTCTATCCGGACTTCATCCCTGTCCAATAGGGAAGATTTACTTAATAAAATTGATGAGCTGCACAGCAGCATCAAGTTTATGAACGGAATCAACAACCATGCCGTCTATATTCAACTGCCGTTAAACATACAGGGAAACCACACTACCGGGGAACTGTACGTTTTAAAAAGAGATTCGACGAAAAAAAAGATTGATCCGGGGAATGTCACCATCTTTTTATCCTTAAACACCCATAATTTAGGAAGGATTGATTCCCTGCTGCATATTAATAAAAAGAACATATCCATTAATCTGCGGGTAGAAGATAAAAGCATTTTCGACCTTTTAAAAAGCAATTATAAGGTCCTTTACGACGGGCTGGAAAAGATCGGGTACAAGCTTGTGGATTTAAAGTATAAAGTGATAGAGGAAGATGTGAATATTCTGAACATCACTAAAATCGCACAGGAGAACTGGGCGGGGAAAACCTCGATAGATTACAGGATATAGCGATTTCACTCATCTACCACCGGAGGCTGTAAATGGAGATAAAAAGTGAGGGTAAAGATAAAAAAATAAATAAGAAAAAAGTTAAGGAAGTTGCGGCACTCAGCTATTCACCCCAGCAAAACCAGTCTCCTGAAATTGTTGCCCTTGGAAGGGGAGAAACCGCCGAAAAAATACTGGAACTGGCGAAATCCAACAACGTGCCTGTTTATAAGGACCCTGAGCTGGCCCATACATTAAACAAGCTTAGGATCGGGGACGAAATCCCTCCTGAACTGTATGAAGTGGTTGCGGAGATTCTCGTGTTTATAAGCCATATTGATAAAAGCTGCGGTGAAAAAAATGGCCTCAAGCAGTATAAATAAAAAAAGTTTCGGAAATGAGGGAGAAAACATCGCTTCAGATTTTCTGGCCAGAAGCGGTTACACAATTCTTGACCGCAACTTTAGGGTGGGAAAGCTGGGCGAAATAGACATCATTGCACGGGAGAAAGACTATATCTGTTTTATTGAGGTTAAAACAAGAAGCAGTGTCAATTACGGCGTACCTTCCGAAGCCGTAAACAAAAGAAAACAGCAGAGCATTACCAGGCTGGCATCAATTTACATCAGCCGGCATAAACTTTACTGGCACAACATAAGGTTTGATGTTGTAGAGGTTATCGGAAACAGAAATCAGGAAGGTGTTGACGTACAGAGCATCAATCTCATCCGCAATGCATTCTAGAGAGGTTATTCCTGGAATGCTCCCGTTTTACCCGGGTTTATCCGTGCTTACCTAAAATGTGAAAGAGAGGAAAATCGATATGATCTATGTGGATGCCCATTGCGATACACTGACTAAAATCATGGAGCTTAATACAAATCTTTATGAAAATAATTGCCATGTAGATTTAAAAAGACTTAAAAAATACGGAAGCCATGTACAATTTTTTGCCGCATTTATTGAGCCGGTATACTGCCACGCATACGCAATGAAGCGGGCCATACAAATCATAGACAGGCTTTACGAGGAAATAAAAGCATACGGTGAGGACATTTCACTGTGCACAAGCTATGAGGAAATTGTTTCCACCGCCTCAAGCCACAAGGTTGCCGCTCTCCTCAGCATCGAAGGAGGGGAAGCACTCCAGGGCGATTTGTCCGCGCTGAGAATGTTTTACAAGCTCGGCGTCCGGAGTATTTGCCTTACATGGAACCACAGGAATGAAATCGCCGACGGCGTATCCGATTCGGAGTCGGGAGGAGGGCTTACTCCTTTTGGAAGGGAAGTGGTGAAAAATATGAATTCCCTTGGCATGCTGGTAGATGTTTCCCATATCTCGGAGAGAGGCTTCTGGGATGTCCTGGACATATCCAGAGCACCCGTAATTGCTTCCCATTCAAATGCAAGGAAGCTCTGCAGCCATAAAAGAAACCTTACGGACGAGCAAATACTGGCTCTGAGCAAAAACAGGGGAGTCATGGGCATCAACCTCTATCCCTTTTTTTTGAACGATAGGGGAGCCGCCTCTATCTCAGAGATCATAGACCACATTGAGCATATAGTCGGACTGGCTGGAATTGACTGCATCGGCATAGGAGCAGACTTTGACGGGGTTGAATGCACTCCTGAGGGAATCGGCGGCGTTCAGGACATGGAGAAGGTTTTTAATGAGCTTTTGAAACGGAACTATTCTGAAGATTGGATTGAAAAAATTGCAGGCGGCAATTTTTTGAGAGTGATCAAAGAGGTTTTTTAAACAAAAGAGCCCGTGATGATCTACGCTACAGCTGATATAGATCCCTGCATACCTATAGACAATCTTTCGACTGCCCACAAGCATTACAGAACCCATACCAACCTTTGCTCGACTATCAAGAGTACCTTAGAAACCTGCTGCAATCGTTAGACTGCAACAGACCTCCAGTAGGTCAGCCAATCCGTACAGGGACATCTGCCAGTCGGGCAGAAGGCTATATGCAGATTCGGCGTCGTACCTGCGGAACCCTTGATAATCTTAGCTCGAACCTTACACATCCCTTTCGACCGCACTGCAATAATTTGGTTACTGCAGTACAGCCTTACAGGACATAAATACCGTAAACCCGCTAAAACCGAAACGAAGCTACCGAAACGATATTAACTTAAAACAGTATCCAATCGCCATCATCGGTAATTGTAAGGTTCTGCTCGCCGACTAATATCAAACCTTATCGCCAGGCGTAGGCGAGATCTGATATTAATCTTTGACCGAATATTGCAAAGCCCTGCAAGGACCCTGCAATACTCTTGGCTCGACCATCACGAACCCTTGTGTTAATATTGTGTCCCCGTCCGTTCAATATATTCAATGAAGATTCTTCCATCTTTTCATGCATTATGTTCCAATAAAACTTGCATTTTTGAGTTTTGACAAAATGTTTTTTTTAAATATATGCATTATTATTTGCTGCAACTTGCATATTCTCTT
Source organism: Eubacteriales bacterium (assembly GCA_024655885.1). Taxonomy (GTDB): domain Bacteria; phylum Bacillota; class Clostridia; order Acetivibrionales; family JANLFN01; genus JANLFN01. The sequence goes on from JANLFN010000001.1 coordinate 174,574, forward strand.
AAAATGTATTAAAATAGATAGATGAATTGTTTTGCATGAATGAATTCCTTAATAAATAAATTGTTCAGAGAAGAAGTTAGGAGGCCCGTGTATGAGTGATTTAAGGTCTATGAAACCAGAGGATTTACAGAGCTATGTTGAGGTGCTGCAGAAAAAGTATGAGGATTTTAAAGCGCAAAAGCTCAATTACGACATGTCCAGGGGAAAACCGTGCTCAGCCCAACTGGAGCTGTCTGCGGGAATCCTTGATGCGCTTAAAAGCGACAGCAGCTTCAAAACGGCAGATGGGGCCGACAGCCGCAATTATGGAGGAATCGACGGTATTCCCGAGGCAAAGGAACTCTTCTCAAAAATGATTGACGTGGATGCAAAGGAAATTATTATCGGGGGGAATTCCAGCCTCAGTATGATGTACGACACGGTCTCAAGGGCTATGACCCACGGTGTGCTGGGAAGTAAAGTCCCTTGGGGAAAGCTTCCTGTGGTAAAGTTTATCTGTCCAAGTCCGGGATACGACAGGCATTTTTCGATATGTGAGTTTTTCAATATTGAAATGATCCCTGTTGAAATGAGAGCGGACGGTCCCGACATGGATGCTGTTGAGAAACTTGTAAGCAGTGACGAATCCATCAAAGGAATATGGTGCGTTCCCAAATACAGCAATCCGGATGGAATTACCTATTCGGATGAAGTTGTTGACAGGTTTGCCCGTTTAAGACCAAAAGCCAAAGATTTCCGCATATTCTGGGATAATGCCTACGCTGTCCATCATTTAACCGATCAACCGGACCGTCTAAAGAATATATTGAGTGCTTGTAAAGAAGCTGGCAATCCCGATATGGTCTACATTTTCGGTTCAACTTCGAAAATAAGCTTTGCGGGCGGGGGCATTGCAATGATGGGGGCCAGTGAAGCCAATATCGGTTTTATTAAAAAACAGCTTGCCATACAGACCATAGGTCCCGATAAGCTCAACCAGCTCCGCCATGTCAGGTATTTTCAACGCTTTGAAAACATAGAAGAACATATGAAGAAGCATGCGGCCATATTAAAGCCCAAGTTTGATGCTGTCCTTGAAATCCTTGAGGCTGAGCTGGGAGACAAAAACATAGCCTGGTGGAGCAAGCCCAACGGCGGCTATTTTATCAGTTTCAACACCCTGGACGGCTGTGCAAAAGACGTTGTGGCCATGGCCGCAGAAGCAGGGGTTATTTTTACGAAAGCGGGAGCCACCTTCCCTTACGGAAAAGACCCCCACGACCGTAATATCCGTATTGCTCCTACCTTTCCGCCCCTGGAGGAGTTAAGAAAGGCTATTGAACTGCTGTGCATCTGTGTTCAGCTGGTCAGTGCAAAAAAAATTCTGTCCTCAATAAGCTGAAGGATTTACATAGTACATAAAAATTTTTGTTGAATTGTTATTTTTTAAGTAATATAATTGACATTGGGTTTGAAACGGGGTACAAGCCGTTAAAAGGCCTCAATATCAATCTCATATTCATAAATATCTGAGCGGGGCGGAAACGTCCCGTATTTTTTATTTTTTATGGACAGCTCAACAATTTATTTTTATCTATAGAACATAAAGTGAAAAAAAGGTATAATAAATTCTGTTATAAGTACAGTATGCTGATAATTGGAGGTTGTGCAGATTGAAAAATACCTATGAAAGCCCGTTGAATTCCAGGTATGCCAGCAGGGAGATGCAGGAGCTTTTTTCTCCGGACATGAAGTTCCGGACATGGAGAAGGCTGTGGATCGCTTTGGCGGAGGCGGAAAGGGAACTGGGGCTCAACATTACCGAGGAACAAATCAATGAGTTGAAAATGCATAAAGATGATATAAACTATGATGTGGCGGAAAAAATGGAAAAGGAATTCAGACATGACGTCATGGCGCATATACATGCTTATGGAATGCAGTGCCCCAAGGCAAAGGGGATCATCCATCTCGGCGCCACCTCCTGCTATGTAGGGGACAACACGGATATTATCCTTATGACCGAGGCACTCAGGCTTATAAAGGCCAAGCTTGTCACGGTGCTCAAGGAGCTTTCGGAATTCGCCCTGAAGTATAAGGACATGCCCACACTGGGCTATACCCATTATCAGCCTGCCCAGCTTGTGACCGTGGGAAAGAGGGCCTGCCTCTGGATGCAGGACCTGCTGATGGACCTGGAGGACCTGGAGTACGTGCTTTCCAATATGAAGCTGCTGGGGTCCAAGGGGACCACAGGCACCCAAGCCAGCTTTTTGAGCCTTTTTGAAGGGGACCATGAAAAAGTGAAAAAGCTGGACAGAATCATTGCGGAAAAAATGGGATTTAAGGACGTATTTCCCGTATCCGGACAAACCTATACAAGGAAACTGGACAGCAGGGTACTGAACGTGCTCAGCGGAATAGCACAGAGCGCATATAAGTTCAGCAATGATCTGAGGCTTCTCCAGAGCATGAAGGAAATGGAAGAACCTTTTGAGGAAAAGCAAATAGGGTCTTCCGCCATGGCCTACAAAAGAAATCCCATGAGAAGTGAAAGGATCTCGTCCCTTGCCAGGTATGTGATTGTGGATGCCATGAATCCCGCCATAACCGCCTCCACACAGTGGTTCGAAAGAACCCTGGATGATTCTGCAAACAGGCGCATCAGCATACCGGAAGCATTCCTTTCGGTGGACGCCATATTAAATATTTATATAAATATTTCGCAGGGCCTGGTGGTATATCCCATGGTTATAGAAAAGCACATCCTTGAAGAGCTTCCTTTTATGGCAACAGAAAATATATTGATGGAAGCGGTCAAGCGGGGAGGAGACAGGCAGGAACTGCATGAAAGGATCCGGATACATTCCATGGAAGCAAGCAAACAGGTAAAAGTAGAGGGGAAGAAAAACGACCTCCTGGAAAGGATTGCCTCTGATCCTGTATTTAAGCTTGATCTGGAGGACCTGAAGTCGCTGCTCAAACCTCAAAACTATGTGGGCAGAGCACCTGAACAGGTGGAGGATTTCATCAGTAGTTATATAAACCCTGTTTTAGAACAAAATAATTCCGTCCGGATTAAAGTGGAACTCAATGTTTAATGGACAGCTTGAAGGTTTTATTCCTCTTTATTTATCTAAAATTGTGTGAAACAGCCTTATATTTATGTTGAAATATGAAAAATTGTGCAAAACAGCCTCATATTTATGTTGAAATATGAAATTTTTTCATGTAGAATTAGTAATCATGGATTGATATGTTTCTTGGCCGTAGGGGGAAAAGGAATTGATCAATAAATACAGTAACATTCCCATTTATTCTCAACTTAAAAGCTTAATTATAGAAAAAATCGAAAACAGGGAATATCCTGAGAACACGAAAATACCTTCTGAGCAGGAGCTGTGTGAGTTTTACAACATAAGCCGGCCTACTGTCCGGCAGGCCATCAGCGAGCTCACCAACAGCGGATATTTGTACAAGGAAAAGGGCAAGGGAACTTTTGTGGCCCAATCCAAGATGAGAATCGATGTAAAAAATTATTCCGGATTTACCGACTCCATACTTGACAGCCAGGTGCCGGGAGAACGAAAGATCATAGCTTCCAATGTATACACCGGTTCGCAGTGCAAAAAACTTGAAGATGTTTTTGGCCTATATAGCGGCAACAATCCTCAATTTGCGAGCATACAGTATCTGAGCGTCTTAGACGACAATATAGTCGCTTATAACACATCTTATATACCCTTAAGCCTCTTTCCCGAAATAATAGAGAAGGTTAAGGAAAAGAAGCCTTCCTACGACATTCTTAAAGGGAAGTACCCCCTGGTACCGGTAAAAAGCAAAAGCACTCTGGAAATCATTTATACCGACCAGGCAGAAACCCAGTATCTTCAGGTACAACCGGGTCAGGCGCTTTTTAAAATAGAAAACACACTTTACTCAAAAAGCGGACAGGTGGTGGAGTTTATAGTTTCCAAATACCGCGCGGATAAATGCAAGCTGGTTTTTGAAAATATCAAGTAAACCCGGATGTGAATTTTCTGCTCCAGTTCCACTAAATGCCGGATTTCTATTAAACTTTTAGTTTTATCTCAAGATAAAATTAAAAGTTTTTTTGTCACTTTTGTGTTTGACATCCTTCAAAAGCGGTAATATATTTTTTAAGACAAGGACCAGGGGAGGATATTTTCATGGACATAAAGGAACACAAGCTTGCTTTTCTTGAAAGAAGAAAAGAAGTAGACAATATAATGACTTTTATTTTCAAACCAATAGAGAAATTTGAATGGAAACCGGGACAGCACGGGATTTTTATAAATAGCCGCATAGCCGCTGAGGATGGTCCGCAGAAAGTATTTACCATAGCGTCCACGCCGGCGGAGGAAATAATCATGATAACCACCAGAATTCCTGAAAAGCCCAGTGCCTTCAAAGCGGTCATGGCAAGATTCGGCCCGGGCGACGCCATTATGATGAAAGGACCTATGGGCAGCTTTTTTCTTGACAGTGGAAAAAAACCGGCAATTCTTATTGCCGGCGGCATCGGCATTACTCCCTACAGGCCTATGGTACTGGATTGGGCCAATCATCCCCAGGGGCCCGTAGAATTGCTCTACATTGAAGATAAGAGCAGTTTTGTGTACAGGGATGAATTTGACAGAGTAGCCAAAGGCGCCGGTCTATTTAAGATAAATTATTTCAACGAAAGGGAAGCCTTAAGCGGTAAAATTGTAGATACTGCAAACAGGTACGCCAATGAAGGGGTTTATTTTGTCTCAGGTCCGCCCCCAATGGTGGAGGCAAATACAAAACTCCTCAAAAGCCTGGGCATCCAAGAGGAGAATATCAGAACAGACTGGTTTGCAGGCTATTGATGTCCAGCAAGGGTGGAAAACCTTGCAATAGAGTTTTCCACCCCAAAGGACATGAAATTACTGGGTCATGGTTTCCTTATGTTCCAAGTCGCCAAAATTGTAATAATACAGGTGCCTTTTTCTTTTCCGGCAATTTTCTTCCTCAAGGTAATCCCCAAGGGCTTTTTTTAAATTCAGCACATCCTTCATTTCAAAGTACCCGGATTTACCGTATACAAATCGGATTCCTTTGATGGTCCCCTGGGCAAAGGCCTTTCGTGAAAAAGATTCGTGGGAGATTTCTATTTTGTCATCCTCACCTATAATCATTACCTCGTGTTTTCCTATGATTCCACCTGCACGGACCGCATTGATCGGTACATTGATTTCACTGCTGTCTATGCCGGAAGACACCAGGCCCTTTTGGATTTCTTCGGAAATTTTCAAGGCAGTGCCCGAAGGAGCGTCTTTTTTGTGTTTGTGGTGCATTTCGGTAATCCGGAAATCATAATTGTTTAGAAGGCTGGCCGCAAGATTGGTCAGGAGCATAAGCACATTGACCCCCAACGTTATGTTGGGAGCATAGAGAATCCCGATACGGTACTTCCTTGAAAGCACAAGCAGCTTGCGCAGAGCCATGTCTGAAAAACCTGTGGTGCCTATGACCATATTAACCTTCAGTTTTGCGAATATCTTGGCATTTCTTACCGTAGCAGCCGGATTTGAGAAATCCACCACCACATCGGGGCGCACTCTAAAGACAATCTGCTCAATGTGCTGGGAACTTTCCACAGTGATGCCGGTTTCGTCACAACCTATGATTTGCCCCAGGTCTTTCCCTATTTTACTGCTGTTTGGACTGCAAACAGCCGCTACTATCTGCATGTCATTTTGCTCCCATATCATTCTGGCAATTTCCTTACCTGTTCTTCCAAGCCCCACCATACATATTTTGATCATTCAAGACCCTTCCTTTCATGGATAAACTAAAAAACGCCACGTCATTCAAGCCGCAGCGTTAAAAAAAGTGAAAAGGGTACAATTAGAAAGCCATTTCAATCACCTTCTCTTTCAACGCTTACGAGATTAGCTGACGGATTCGGGTCGAAAGCTAACCCTACCCGGCAACAGCCAGGACTCACCCCGTGTATTGGTTCTCCCGCTCCACCTTGGGATTCAGCGAATATTCAATTTTTTATGAAAAAGGGTAAAAAGCCCTTCGACTAAAAGCCTCCCACCCGAAAAGCCCGTTTTCTTGAAAGGGCACCATTAATACACTCAAGCGTACAATATAGTGTATTAGAAGATTGAACTTTTTATGTAACAATTTTTAACATTTATGCTTATTTCACCCTTCAAGCCATCCGGAGACAAGCGGGTGGGAAATCCCCTTTTTTAATTCAGACGGATTGAATCCCCAAAAGGTTCCGAAAATTTTCCCAATATCCGTGTTATTTTTAAATGCTCTGCTTCATGGATACAACAATTAAGATTTGAACATTCTCTTTATATCCCTTATAATATTATAAGAATTTCTATGGTGGGGTGAAGTTATGTATGACTATATGAAGGGACCTTCCCAGGAAGGGGCATACAGTCCTGCTTTTACAGCCAGCAGGGAGAGGCTGAGGCAGCTGGACCCGCTGGAGATTTCCCAAAATACTCTATGCAGGTACGACAGCATTAAGAAGAGCTTTAGCGTCGAAAGCTTCGGACAGCTTTTTGACATATTCTATCCCCATGGAGATGTTCAATTTTCCGGGCATGAGGGCCTGCGGCCTCCCATAGGATGGCGCCTTCTGCTGCTTAATTACCTTTCCGCGGCAAAAAACATACCTCTTGCCGGGCAATGGATATCCTACAAGGACCAGCCCAATGGCAGCGTGTTCTATCCTTCCATCAAAAAGAACCAGATAGACCCTATGGGAAATTTTTACAATACCTGCAATAAAGAGGCGCTGCTCACTGCTCTGGCCCAGGTGGGATTCAGCGTGGTTCCTGGAAAAGCCGACATTACGGCCCAGGCCTGGCATGCACCGCGGATACCCGTAAGGGTTCAATTCTGGGATGGGGACGAAGAGGTGCCCGGGGCATTCCAGATCCTTTTTGACAGCTCCATAGCGGGGCAAATGCATATCGAAGACAGCGCAGGCTTGTGTGAATTGATAAATTACCTCATTATGTCTCAATACAAGCTGGTACTGGAAAATGAAAATAAAAAGTGCCATTTCTAAAAAAAGGGGATTATTTTATTAAAATTAGTTAAAGATTTTAGTAAAAGAGTATATGGGCGCAGGAGAAATAAATGGAGAAAAAATTATGAAGATATTTTTTATATCGGATATTCATGGTTCGCTTTATTATACAAAGAAGGCATTGGACTGCTTTAAAAAAGAGGATGCCGACTATATAGCAATTTTAGGCGATGAGCTGTATCACGGTGCGAGAAACCCGCTGCCTTTGGAATATGACCCTAAGGAGGTAGCCAAGCTGCTTAATGAGTTTACAGATAAAATCATCGCCGTAAGGGGAAACTGTGACAGCGAAGTGGATGAAGCGGTGCTCAGCTTCCCGATGATGGCGGCTTATTCCACGGTCTTGTATAACGGCAGACGCATATTTTTAACCCATGGACACATTTATAATGAGGAAAATCCGCCCATGCTGGGCAAAGGGGATATAATGGTCTTCGGGCATACCCATGTGCCCAAAGCGGAAAAAAAAGGCGATATATTTATCATTAATCCTGGCTCAATCACATTTCCTAAGGAAAACAGCCCAAATTCCTACGGCGTTTTGGAGGAAAGCACTTTTAAAATAAAAGATTTGGATGGGAATGTACTGAAAGAAATAAATTTGCTCTAGAGGCATCCCGACCGCTTTTGTTGTTTGTTATGGAGGATGAGGGATTGGCAGCTGCAGGAGGAAGAGGAGGGTGAATTTTTTTATATTATTATACAAAATAAAAATTTTGTATAATCAGAGGGAGGTTTTTCCCAGAGATTCAGGAAACCTGCTTGGTCTTATTGAAACCGACCCGGAAATAAAAAAAAACAGGTTTTTGCAAACATTTATGCAAAACCTTGTATAGATTTGCTTACAGAACTGATTATATTATAAGTTTATCGTTGAATGTAAGACATTGCCTGATTTTTTTATATCAATCTACAAATTTCAAAAAGCTCTGAATGGTTTTAGTAAGATCTTGAAGAGCTTGTTCTTTATTTTCAGCGTCAATAATGTCTTTTATACAGGCCATCGAATAATCTTCAAGGATAATGCCTCCCACCTTGTTGATGGCGGCGCGAACTGCGGCCACCTGGGTTAAAATATCAACGCAGTTCTTATCGTTTTCAATCATTTTTTCAATCCCTTTAACCTGCCCTTCAATTCTCTTTAACCTTTTTAAAATGTTCTCCTTGTTCTCCTTTATTCCAGCTATGCAAAACACCTCCTTGCCCCATCCCATCCATGATTTGCAGATCCCAAGGGCGTTGTTAAAACTGCATTCCCTCCGCAAACCTGGAGTTGAAGTGTTTATGCGCACCCAGTTCCACATATTTTATCTTTGAAGCGATGACATCTGAACGTTTATATTCGCTCCGGGAAAGTAAAGCCAGCTTTGAACCCGTACCGGCTGCATTGCCTATCCCTTTTACCCGGCTTTCAAGCTCTGCAGGGATCAGGCCGATAGCACAGGCACTGTGTGGATCCATATAGTTTCCAAAAGCTCCTGCTAGGAGTACCTCCTGAATGTCACTCACGGCAATGCCGCATTCTTCAAGCAGTATCCTGATGCCGGCGGAAATAGCGCCCTTAGCCAGCTGCAGCGAGGTAATATCATTCTGGGTTATCATAATCGGCCGTCCATGGGCCGTCTCTGTCTCAGGAACCAATAGGAAGGCATTTGCCCCGTCATACCTGATGATATGCTTTTCAAATGCTTTAGCCGAAGGATTTGTAAACTGATCCGGAGATAACAGTTTTCCTCTCTTATTTATAAGGCCTATAGTCACAAATCCGGCAATGACATCCATAAGCCCGGAGCCGCAGATACCCTGGGGTTTCTCATTGCCGATAACCGAGTAGGTCAATGTCTCTCCAAAGTGGACATGGTCGATTGCTCCTGCAGCCCCCCTCATGCCACTGCTGATTTGAGCTCCTTCAAAAGCAGGTCCGGCTGCAGTCGAGCATGAAACAAGCCTCTCGGCCGATCCCAGCACCATTTCCCCGTTTGTGCCGATGTCAATGGCCAGCTTGATGTCTTTGCTTTTGTCCATCTCGGCTGCCAGTACGACTCCAACGGTATCCGCTCCTACAAATCCCGCAATGTTGGGAAGCACGAAAACCCGGCCGGCCGGATTGATGTGAAGCGGCAGATCCGCCGCATTTAAATCAACAGGCTCGCTTACCACAGGCACAAAGGGTATGGCTGCAATATACCGGGGGGTTAAACCCAGGAAAAGATGGTGCATGCAGGTGTTCCCCACAATAGTAACCGCATAGACTTCATCCCTTGATGCGCCGGATTTTTCCAAAGTTTCTCCAATTAACTTGTCAAGGGCCTCCAGGACAGCGGATTGCATCATTTTTATGCCGTCCTCGTTCTGGTTGGCATAAGTGGTCCGTGAGATAACGTCGGCTCCGAACTTGACCTGAGGATTGAGGGAGGATGCGACAGCCAGTTCCTTCCCGGTATGCAGGTCCATGAGATATCCCACAATGGTTGTAGTCCCGATATCAAAAGCGACACCCAGCATTTTGTCCGAGGTGTTCCCCTTTTCGATGCCCAGAACTTCCTTTCCGTCTGTAATCACAGTAATTTTATGCTGAGCTTCACGTATGGTATCAGGCAAATCCCGCAGCACAGGCATTTTAACCTCCAGGCTGCCGAAATCCCTGTTTTTTGTTGCCAGTTTTTCTTTTAACCGCTTTAAGTCGGATTTCTGGTCATGGAGGGTGGGCAGGTCCACTTCCATATAGATTTTCTCAACAAGGGGCTCAATCATAACGTCTCTTTCAACAGACGACATCAATATATTATGTCTTTTCCCTGTACTCAGTTCCACGGTCAGTGTGTCATGAATTTCTGTCTGACAGGCGAGACGTATTCCTTCTGAAATTTCTTTCTCGCTGAGATACTTTTTGTCTTTATCTGTGGGATTTAACAATTTACCATGGATTGTTACTCTGCACTTCCCGCATGTCCCCCTTCCCCCGCAAGGAAAATCAAAATCCAGACCCGCTTGGACAATGGCCTCCTTGATCGTAGTCCCCTCAGGGACAGCGATTTGATGATTGCCGGGGTCAAATGTGACCGTATAGTTGTTCATACATATACCCCCTTTTTAATGTTGACTTTCATACAAATCAAAAAAGATTGGAATTCCTAATAGTACTAAGATAGATCCTGCAAATTTACATCTAATTATATATACCCCCATAGGGCTATTATAAACAGTATAACACCCTGTCCACATTTTCACAAGGGAAAAAATAATAGCCTAATTGGTACAATTTCTATATATAAATTTATCCTGTAACTTTTTATAAATTAACAATTTTTACTGGGTAAGCATTAATTTACCTGTTTTCAGGCGAAGGTTTCCGGTCTTTTATATCGCACAATTTTGCGCTTTCAAGCTCGCTTTTTTCTTCTTCTCTTTTTCTTATGAGACCGTATGCGGCAAACCCGGTAATGGCAGCAACTACAGCTAAAATTCCCACAGTCACCCCAATACTCAGCCCAAGCCGCTCCACGGCCACCTGATAGCTTCCGATAAAACCGAAGAGGATAAATACGGCGGCAGAAATGAGCTTGATTACCCTTTCAGGAATTTTCCTGCACATCACAACACCTACAATAATACCTATGGTATCGGCGATGAGCATGCCCGTTGTAGTTCCCGCTAAAATTGCCAGTGGGCTTTGAGGATAGCTGGCCGCCAGGGCTATGGTTGCCAGTTGTGTTTTGTCTCCCAGTTCCGCAATAAAGAATGCAATTGTAACCGTAAGTACCGGTCCGAACCGGGTCTTCCTGTTTTCTTCGCCCTCCAGCCTATCCCCCCGGATGGTCCACAATCCGAAAAGAATGAAGGACAGTGCGGCAATACCTTGAATCCATGCCTGTACGGCTTGAAACCTGGTAATATAATTCCCTATGGCTACAGCCAGGGCATGGTTTAATACCGTCGCAAAAAAAACTCCCGCCAGTACTTTGGAGGCTTTATACTTCGTAGCAAAAGCCATTGCCAAAAGCTGCGTCTTGTCCCCCATTTCGGCAAGTGTAACCGCCCCGGCAGCCAGCAGCAGAGCAAGAAAATCTGAATACATCGCACCCATCCTCTCTTTATAGATACCATGTTTTTTAGTATAAACAAAAAACTTTTAACATAACCCTGCCGGACAGGATTATGTTAAAAGTCTCGTTACCTGATCAGGTCGTAAAGCCAGGCTTTAAGCGCCAGTATGTTGACTTTGCGATACAACTACTCCCTTTTAACAATAAAATGATACAATAAAGTTTACCAGCTTGTCAATAGGTGAAGTCCTCTTCATTGCTACTTTGTTTGATTAGAAAACCATATCTTAAAGAAGAAAGATTATCTCCGGATGCTCCCTTGTTATTTCCAGTATTTCGGGTCTTACCAGAGGCTCGCCCCCGGCCAATAGGACTACGTGTTCAAAAGCTTGTTGCTCAAAGAAATCATAATCTATTTTTCTTCATAAAAAATGCAAAAGGTTATAAAAGTGCTTTTCCTCCACTCTATAAATATTTTTCGAAAGCATCTTTAATATGTTATAATATTGATATACAGCTAAAATACAGCTTTTGTCAAGAAAAGGATCCTGTTGCAACGGATAATGGAGGTTAGGACATGCTTCAGGACAATGGTGCTCCTGTTATACTGAAAGACTTTTTAAACTATATGGAAACCATAAAAGGCAAATCCGCAAATACGGTCAAGGAATATTACTATGATCTGCGCCTTTTTCTTCGCTATATGAAAATACTCAAAGAAACGGGAAATGAATGCAGAGACATTGACGAAGTAGATATTTCCGATATAAGCATCGACAGCATAAAATCCATTACATTAAGCGACCTGTATTCCTATATGTCTTTTATAAGCCGTGAGCGGGACAATAACGCCAACTCCCGTGCAAGAAAGGTGGCCAGTATAAAATCATTCTTTAATTATCTCACAAACAAGGCCAAGCTGCTGGAGTACAACCCCGCACAGGAGCTTGAGTCCCCAAAGATACTGAAAAGGCTGCCCAGGTACTTGAATATAGAAGAAAGCAAAAAGCTTCTGGCATCCATTGAAGGGAAGAACCGGGAGAGGGACTATGCAATGATAACCCTTTTTTTAAACTGTGGGCTCAGGCTGTCCGAACTTGTCCACATTAACCTCAATAAAATCAAAAACGATACACTGACAGTGATAGGCAAGGGGGACAAGGAAAGGACCATATATCTGAACAATGCCTGTAAGAAAGCCATTGCCTCGTATCTTAAGGTCCGCCCTGTAGAAGGAGTAAAAGATAAAAACGCGCTGTTTCTGAGTGAAAGGAAACAGCGTATAAGCCATAAAACCGTGCAGTATATTGTCAAAAAGTACATTAAGGCATCCGGGCTGGACCCGGAGAGATATTCGACCCATAAGCTCAGGCACACCGCGGCGACGCTGATGTACAAGCACGGTAAAGTCGATATCAGGGCTCTCCAGGAAATATTAGGGCATGAGAGCATTTCTACTACAGAAATTTATACCCATGTTGACAGCCAGCAGTTGAAAAACGCCGTGGACAGCAACCCTCTTGCCAATATTTCCGATGAGGATGAATAATCTTTTTTATTAACTGTAATATTTTTAGCTCACCTTTGAGAATAATAAGAAGGAATTTTATCAAAGTTAATATATTTAAAGGGTAAGGTGTTTTGTTGTATGAACATTTTAATGGTTTATCCGGAATACCCGGACACTTTCTGGAGTTTCAAACACGCATTGAAGTTTATATCAAAAAAAGCCAGCTTTCCGCCTCTCGGACTGCTTACAATAGCTGCCATGCTGCCTGTAGAATGGAATAAGAAACTGGTGGATTTAAATGTAGCTCCTCTGACCGACAGGGACATTTTATGGGCGGATTTAGTGTTTATCAGCGCCATGTCGGTACAAAGAAAATCGGCGGAGAGCATTATTGCGAGATGCCGTAAGCTTGGCGCCAAGGTTGTTGCAGGAGGACCTCTTTTTACGTCGGAATATCAGAGCTTTGTCAATGTAGACCATTTCATTTTAAACGAGGGAGAAATTACCATTCCCCAATTTGTTGAAGACCTGAAAACCGGCCATTTAAAGCCTGTGTATTCCACCGGGCTCTGGGCCGACATAACCACAACCCCTGCTCCCCTCTGGGAACTCATCGACATGAATAAATACGCCACCATGAACCTCCAGTACTCCCGCGGATGTCCCTACAACTGCGAGTTCTGCGACATCACCGTACTCTTCGGCAGGGTCCCGAGGATGAAAACAAAGGAACAGCTCCTCTCCGAACTGGATATTCTGTACAATCAGGGATGGAGAGGGGGAGTATTCTTTGTGGATGATAATTTCATCGGGAATAAGGTCAAGCTGAAAAAAGAGATTTTGCCGGCCATCATTGCATGGATGGAGCAAAAAAATCGTCCCTTCAGCTTTATTACAGAGGTTTCCATTGACTTTTCCGATGACGAGGAGCTAATGTCCTTAATGATAAAAGCCGGATTCGATACGGTATTTATCGGTATTGAAACCCCTAATCAAGATAGCCTGGTAGAATGCAACAAGTATCAAAATAAGAACAGGGACCTGCTGGCCTGCATAAAAAAGATCCAGCACAATGGATTACAGGTGCAGGCAGGATTTATTGTGGGTTTTGACAGTGACCCCCTGTCCATTTTCGACAGGATAACCGGCTTCATTCAGGAAAGCGGCATTGTGTCGGCAATGGTGGGCCTGTTAAACGCACCCCGCGGCACAAAGCTGTACCAGCGTCTGGCAAAGGAAGGCAGGATCCTTAAGGACATGTCGGGGGACAACACGGATTTTTCCATCAACTTTATCCCCAAAATGGATTATAATGCCCTGATTGAGGGCTACAAAAAAATTATAGGCACCATATACTCCCCCAAACACTACTACGAGAGGGTAAAGGTTTTCTTAAAAGAATACAGGCCCTTTGCGAAGCAGACAGTAAAAATCAACCTGAATTCCATTGCGGCGCTGTTTAAATCCATGGTTTACCTGGGGATTATAGGGAAAGAGAGGGTTCACTACTGGAAGCTCTTCCTCTGGTCCCTGTTCAAAAAGCCCAGATTATTTCCTCTGGCCATTATGCTTTCCATCTATGGATTCCATTACAGGAAAACCTTTGAAGGCTATTCCTGATAATGTACGGGCTCAGGCTGTTCTTAAGATACTGTAGTCCATTCTTTTTTTCTGTTTAAATCAAATAATACTAAGCTCGAATTTTCATTTTGGCCCCTTGGTTTGACTCTTGCAACAATATAATCTCCATAAATATATGGCCATAGAATTTCATCAACTGTTGTTATCAATTTTTTCTGCTTGTTTTTAATATCGTAAATGTATGTACTTCCTTTTTCGAAATAATCAGACAAATTACACTGAGATAAACTCCAGACAATAAAATTATCAAATATCTTTGGATGACCATAGAATCCATTCTTGTAATTTTGATTAGCATCGATGATTTGCATATTTTTGCTATTTAGGTCATACATTTTGATCACAGCACATGTAGTACCATTTTCCAATACATCATAGGTATCATATACAACTTTATCATCATATATGGAAATTTCTTTCGGCTCCAACGCTTTATATATAGAATCCGGATCTAGCTTGATATTCTTATACTTATCGACATCAATTAGTTCTCCGGTTTTGAGATTTTGGGCATATGTATTCCAATCCTTTTCAATTGTTGTATCTTTTTCGACTTCAACTTCATCTTCAGTCCATACCATCCAATCATTATTAAAAGATATTGCTTTAATATATTTATTTGGTGATACAGAGGACCTTAAAAGTGTCTTTGTTTGTTTTTCAGTATTAAATATAAAAATATTCTTGTTATCCTTTTTCTCTAAACAGTAAAAATTTTTATTGTCTTTTACACCAATAATATTTAAGCTGTCTGAAACCGTTCCAGTAGATAATATAATCTCATTGTTATTTCCAACTTCCACTTAAGTTATTGGGATCTAAATAATGTACTTGTGAGTTTATATTGTCGTAGCCATCCCCAGCTACATAATGATATCTTTCGGAATTTTGTGCATAACCATATAACTGATTTGAGCCGGACATATGAGTATCATATATATCCCCCTCTGAGCAGACAGTATCCAAATAAGCATAACCTAAAAGGGTTGATGCACTTGGCGCATTTTCAGTAGCTTTTTTAGCTTTATAATTTTCTATGGCTTTAAGTACTTCTTCTGCATCTTTAGCTTTTTCAGCAGCCGCCGAAATTTCCTCCGGACTTTGTTGTGTAACAGCCTGATTACTATTGATTTTGTCATACTCCTCTTGGCTAGATGCTGCATATGCAACACTCATAAACATTGTAGCCATAACAGACAAACTTAGTATTAATGATATTACCCTTTAACTTATTATTATATTTATTAATTACAATAATCTGAATAGTTATTATTGTATAAAGAGAACATTAATTTTTGTTTGCTCCAGGTCACTCCCCCATCTTCGGTTGAAAATAATCTCATTAACAACCTGCTAAAAATGTAAACAAAGATGCAAAGATGAAAATCCTTTTCATTTCTATACTTTCAAAATGCTATGGATTCTTCATATTTTATGGTTTAATTAAATGATTCGTTCATTCTCATTAATCCTATGAATGCAGACGTACCCCTATTAAAAAAGTTCCAGTTGCACTCCATTAATAAAGAATAGCTTACAAATCAGCTGTCAAAACCGCTTTGCAACAGCTTCTTATCCTCCTCGCTCAGCTCCAGCCTGGAGAACAAATCCGGCCGCTTATGGCAGGTCCTCAACAGGGACTGCTGACGCCTCCATTTATTTATGTTGGCATGATGTCCTGACATCAACACTTCAGGAACTGTTTTGCCGTTGAACTCATAGGGCCGGGTGTACTGGGGATACTCCAGGAGTCCGTTATAGTGGGATTCCTCTATGGACGACTCCTCATTGGAAAGCACTCCGGGTATCAGTCTGCTGACACAATCCACCAGTACCATGGCAGGAAGCTCCCCTCCCGTCAAAACAAAATCCCCTATGGAAATCTCCTCATCTACGATTTCCTCTATCACCCTCTCGTCTATTCCTTCGTAATGCCCGCATAAAAGAACCAAATGGCTGTTGTTCTCCTTTAGCTCTTTAGCTATGCTCTGGGTTAAAACCCTGCCCTGAGGGCTCATATAGATCACCCTCGGCTTATAGTCCAAGTTTTGGACAATAGAGAGGTAAGCATCGTATATGGGCTGTGCCATCATGACCATGCCGTTTCCCCCTCCGTAGGGGTAATCGTCCACCTTTCGGTGCTTGTCCCTTGAAAAGTCGCGGATATTTACCGCATTGATTTCAATGATTCTGTTTTCAACCGCCCGGCCGATAATGCTCTCATTCATTACAGATCTTATCATTTCGGGAAAAAGGGTCAATATGTCAAATCTCATACCGCTACAATCCTTCTGGAAGATTAACAATTATTTTTCTATCTTCAACGGAAATTTGCTTGACTACACTCCTTAATGCAGGCACAAGAACTTCCCGGTTATTATCCTCATTTCTTACCACATACACATCATTGCTTCCCGTTTGAAGGACATCCGTTAAAATGCCCAGCTTATGGCCCTCTTCCTCATATACCTCGCAGCCCAGCAGGTCGCATACAAAATAAGACCCCTCCTGAAGTTTGACGGCGTTTTCCCTGTCTACTTTGATATACAGGTTTTTAAGCTTTTCGGCCGCATTCATGTCATCAATGCCTTTGAACTTGACAATAACCGTCCCTTTAAAATATTTCACACCTTCAATATGGTATTTGACCATGGAGCCTTCATCACCGACGAAGACCCATTCCAGGTCGTCATACCTTCTGGGGTCGTCTGTTAACGGAATGACCTTCAACTCTCCCCGCACCCCGTGAGTATTCACTATTTTTCCTATTTCCAAATACTTCTCCATTATTCTCGCACACCGCCAAAATATCCATTCGCTTAATTGTAATAAAAAGGCGCTTTGGGTACGCCTTTTTATTGTAAAATTTCCACTACAACTCTTTTGTTTTCCTTTACGGCAGCCGCTTTCACTACCGTTCTGATGGCCTTTGCAATTCTTCCCTGTCTACCTATCACTTTTCCCATGTCATCCTTGGCGACCCTCAGCTCCAGGATGATGGACTTTTCCCCTTCCACCTCGTTGACCGAAACTTCGTCAGGAAAATCAACCAGGGATTTGGCTATTAATTCGAGAAGTTCTTTCATTGCTTATTACCTCCCGTATTCCGACTACTGAATTATTCCTTGTTTCTTCAATAAAGAACGTACGGTATCAGTAGGTTGTGCCCCGTTTTTTAACCATTTCTGGGCTTTTTCGCCGTCGATGTTGACCTGTACGGGATCAACCACAGGGTTGTAAGTACCGATTTCCTCTATAAACCTGCCATCCCGGGGATAGCGTGAGTCTGCAACTACCACCCTGTAAAACGGATTCTTTTTTGCACCTATTCTCTTTAACCTGATTTTAACTGCCATTCTTGTCACCTCCTATACCTTATAAGCTGATGTAGCAATACCTAATTCTATATAGCAATTAATTAAGTATATCAGTTTTTTTAACACTCGCCTATATTTTTAAAACGGCATCTTAAATTTACCCAGCCCTTTACCGCGGTGCCTTCCCATATCGCTCATCATTTTAAACAGCTTTTTCATTTCTTCAAATTCTTTGAGAAGCCTGTTTACATCCTGTATCGTGGTACCGCTTCCGGCTGCGATTCTTTTTTTTCTATTGGCGTTTATAATGGACGGTTCCATTCTTTCCTGCCTGGTCATTGACCTGATAATGGCTTCTACATGCACCATCTTCTTTTCATCCACTTCTACGTTTTTAAGGGCTTTATTGTTCATTCCCGGAATCATGCCGAGCACCTGGTTCAGCGGGCCCATTTTCTTTACCTGCTGCATCTGGTCCAAAAAATCCTCAAGGGTAAACTGCTGGGAGCGCATTTTCTTTTCCAGTTCCATTGCCTTTTTCTCGTCAAAGGATTCCTGTGCCTTTTCAATCAAACTCAGGACATCCCCCATCCCAAGAATCCTTGAGGCCATCCTGTCCGGGAAAAAGGGTTCAAGATCACTTAATTTTTCACCCATACCCACATACTTTATGGGCTTTCCTGTTACCGTCCTCACCGACAATGCAGCCCCACCCCTGGTGTCGCCGTCCAGTTTGGTCAGGATTATGCCGTCAATGCCCAGCTTTTCGTTAAAGCTTTCCGCGACATTTACCGCATCCTGTCCTGTCATGGAATCCACCACCAGCAATATTTCATGGGGCTTTACGGCGCTTTTGATTCTGGACAGCTCCTCCATCAGTTCCTCGTTAATGTGCAGCCGGCCCGCCGTATCGATGATGACCAGATCATGAAGCTTTGCACGGGCATGCTCCAGAGCTGCTTTGGCGATATCCACAGGGTTTACCTTGTCTCCCATTGAAAACACGGGGACGTTGAGCTGGTCTCCCACAACCTGGAGCTGCTTTATGGCTGCCGGCCTGTAGACGTCACAGGCTACCAGCAAAGGGTTTTTGCCCTGTTTTCTCAAGAGGTTTGCCAGCTTCCCTGATGTGGTGGTCTTGCCCGACCCCTGGAGGCCCACCATCATCAATACGGTAGGAGGATTGGGAGCAAAAGTAATCTTGCTCTGTGTTTTGCCCATCAGTTCGATTAACTCTTCGTTGACTATTTTGACAACCTGCTGGCCGGGGGTCAAGCTCTCCAGCACATCCTGTCCCACAGCCCGTTCCGACACTTTATTTATAAAATCCTTCACGACTTTGAAATTAACATCCGCTTCCAGTAGGGCCAGCTTAATTTCACGCATCATTTCCTTAACATCTTTTTCAGTGACCCTGCCCTGGCCGCGAATCTTTTTCATGGTCTCCTGGAGTTTCGCCGATAGGCCTTCAAACACCATAGCTTAATTTCCTCCTTAAACCCTTTGCATCCGTTGAAAACATAAGTCAGATATTCTCAATGATATCGGAAATTCCGTCCTTGACCTTCTTCAAATTGATTCTGTCCGACTCACTCATCCCGTCGGTATTTATACTATCTATATAATGGAGTATTTCCTCGGCTTTTTTTTTCTGCCGCATAAATTTTTTTACCAGTTTCAGCTTTTCCTCGAATTCATTTAAGGCTGCCTTACCTCTTTTAATGTTATCATGAACCCCCTGCCTGCTGATATTGAACTCCTGTGCAATCTCCCCAAGGGAATAATCATTGTTGTAATGCAAGTCCAGTATTTCCAACTGCCTTGGCGTAAGCAGCTGACCGTAAAAATCCAAGAGAAGGCTTATTTCCAGCACTTTTTCCATACAAGGCACCATCACCTGTAAAGTATTATCCATTTACACCCTATTGTATTTTAATTGTCCTGCCTTGTCAAGAGGCAAATTCAAAACCTTCTCCCATCATGGGAGAAGGTTTCGGGCATGGAAGGACATCCTATTTCTTTAGTCCGTCTAAAAGGGCTCCCAGTTCATCCAGCTGTTTTTTTAATGAATTGTATTTTTCTGTGATATCCATGATGAGCTTTTCCCTGGCTGCTTCCTGCGCATTTTTTGCAGGCTGCGGAGGCGCTGTGGCGGCAGGAGCGGGCACGACCCCTTTGAACAGCTGGCTTAATGCTTCATCCAGACTGGTACCGATACCGTATTTGAACTCCTCACCCTTTTGGTAGCCCACTACGATCTCCCGTACCTCCGGTATGGAAGATTCTCCTGCCGCCTGAATATAGATGGGTTCCACATAGAGAACGCTTTCCTCTATGGGAATAACCAGAAGGTTTCCCTTGAATACCCTTGACCCGCTCTGTCCCCACAGTGTCATGTCTTTTGAAACTTCATCAACCTGATTTATTTTTACTTCTACCTGGTAAGTCCCGTATATATTCGTGTTTTTTGGAAAACTGAAAAGGATCATTTCTCCGTAGTGGTCGGTTGAATTCCTCACAGCCAGCCAGGAAATCATGTTGTTTTTATTTGACGGGGTAAAGGGCCTCATCAAAATCAGTTCTTCCTTTTCCCCCACCTTCCCCGGCAGCTTTATCATGTTATAATAGGGCTCTATTTCACGCACCTCGTTTGCATCATTCCCCGTGGGAAGTTTTGCCACATCCCACAGGTCCTGGTTGGTATAGAAGGTGGTAACATTCTGGGGATTTGCATCCGGGTCAAGGTGATACCTTTTTAACACATCCGATTGTATTCTAAACAGCAGTTCCGGGTACCTCAGGTGCTGTGCAATATCCGAGGGTATGGGCTCATCACTCAATACGCCGGGATAAATCTTTTTATAGGTATTTATAATGGGGTCATTCTTATCAATGATATAATACTTTACATTTCCGTCATAGGCGTCAATAACTATCTTGACCGAGTTGCGTATATAATTGAAGCTGCCGAAATTTCCCGCCGTCTGGGAATAAGGATAGTAATCCGTTGTGGTATAAGCGTCCAGTATCCACTTGAGCCTTCCATCAGACGTGGGCAGGATGTACGGGTCTTTGTCAACCGTGAGGAACGGCACTGCTTTCTGGGCCCTGCTTATGATTTCCCGGTTTAGAAGCAGCTTTGAATTGGGAGATACATACCCGGAAACAATCATATTCATATCTCCGTACTTTAAGGCAAACATAAGCCTGTTGATAAAACTGAGCTTTATTCCGCCTTTTCCCTTATAGTTGGTCTCGGTGTTTCCGTCATAATCAATTTCATTCAAACCGTTTGCCGCATTGACAATGACATAGTCCTTGGTCAGCTCTCCATAATAAATCCTTGGCTCGTTTATTTTAAGGTTTTTATCTATGGAATCCATTCTCAGTCCGCTTAGTATGAATTCTACCTGTCCTCCTGAAGTCAGCCTGTTAATGGGGTTGATCACAACACCGTATCCATGGGTGTACTTGTAAACCGTGTTTAAATAGGACTTTTCAGGAAGCCTGTTTTTGTCAACCTCTCTTGCTGTAATAAAGACGGGGATCTCTTTTCCGTTTATGGTATAATTGACGATGTCGCCGTCCTGAAAACTGTAAAAGTTGGTGTTGCTCTGGAGCTGAGTATCACTGTCCAGGGTGGCCTTGTAATCTACAACGCGTATATTGTCCTTTGTAGCAAGGTTTTTGTTTATGATTTCCGGTGTCAGATCTTTCATTTCGGGGAATTCAATGTTTTTTATTTTATCTATGCCGTATGCTTCCCGGGTTTTTTCCATGTTGTATTTCAAATACGGGCTCTCTGCGCTTATGGCGTTAGGCTTTACGATGAGAATTTGAACAACGATGGAGATAATAGATACCAGAAGCCATAGGGCCGGGTAAACGGCAATGGTGTAAGCCGATTTTTTCAGCTGCCCCTTCCAGATAAACCAGAAGGCAGCCACGACAATGACAGCGAGAAGGAAAGGGATTACGGTGTAGTATTTAAGCCAGACGTTTACATCCACATAGCTTGCACCAGTGACATTGACCACATCCACCTTGGAATATAAGATGCCCTCCTTTAAAAATTTGTATGAAAAAGTCCGAATAAGAAAATATACGGCTATATTTACAAGGTTGTGGCGGATGATGCTTCTCACTTTGAGGTCACGGATTGAAAAGGCGTTGTAGGTCAGGAAAAACGCCACTGCATAGTACATAAGGGTGTATAGGATAATAAACAGCCATAAGGCGGAAATGAACTCGTAAATTGACATCAAAAAAGGCCGTTGAAACACATAATAGCCTATGTCTTTCATAAAAATCGGGTCCGTCTTCCCAAAGCTCGTCCCATGGATAAAGGCCAATGCCTTCAGGTAAAAAAAATTTCTGCACCACACGGCCCCTAGAAGTGCAAAAACGGCTGAAATAGGGTAATTGGGCAGATTTCTTTGGGGAAGGCCGTTTTCATCAAGATATTTTTTGACATTCCTTTTAATAAAAATATTGGACATGCTTATTGAAATAAAAATGATTACAAAGGCCACTGCTGAAAACAAAAGCTTGTAGAAAAAGTTTGTTATAAAAACATTTTCCAGGTTGCCTATTTCTCTATACTGTATAAACTCCAGATAAAGGTTGTTTGCAATAAAAGCCAGGACCAACAGAGTGGCGACAATGCAGGCAATGATCAGTTTACCTGTTAAACCCCTTTTTTTAAGCTTATCGTAGTCGTAAATCACACGCTCACTCCTTCCCTTACCTTAGTCAAATAACGCTTCTATGAATTCCCTTGCGTTGAACTCCTGCAGATCTTCCATCTTTTCACCGACTCCCACAAGCTTGACCGGAATTTTCAGTTCCGATTTCACTGCTATAATTACTCCTCCCTTGGCCGTTCCGTCAAGCTTCGTCAGGATAATACCGGTAATATCCGACGATTCGTTAAAGGTTTTGGCCTGGGCAATAGCATTCTGCCCTGTGGTGGCGTCCAATACCAGCAGCGTTTCGCGGCTCGCGCCGGGGAGCTCCCTGTCTATCACCTTTGATACCTTTTTAAGCTCTTCCATAAGGTTTTTCTTGGTATGCAGCCTTCCTGCCGTATCGCAGATAAGTACATCCGCTTTTCGCGCTTTCGCCGCCTGCACGGCATCATATATTACAGCCGCAGGATCGGAGCCTTCCGAGTGCTTAATCAGGTCTACACCCACCCTGTTCGCCCATACCTCCAACTGGTCGATGGCCGCAGCCCGGAAGGTGTCTCCTGCCGCCACAATCACCTTCTTGCCGCTTTGCTTCAGCAAATTGGCAATTTTTCCAATGGACGTGGTCTTGCCCACTCCATTGACACCAATAACAATAATTACTGAGGGAGATGTCCCTATATTTAAACGGCACTCCCCTTCCATGACGTGAACCAGTTCCTCCTTCAGCAGATCTTTCACATCTGCGGGGTGAATCACCTTGTTTTCTCTAACCTTTTTCTTTAAGTCCTCAATAATTTTCATGGAGGTATCGATTCCTATATCGGAAGTTACCAGTATTTCCTCCAGTTCTTCAAACAACTCGTCGTCAATTTTCCCGAAGGATACCAGCACCTTGTCTATCCTTTCGGTAATGCCTTTTCTTGTTTTCTCCAATCCCTCTTTAAGTCTGTCAAAAAAGCCCATATGCTTCCTCCGTATTTATCCAATAAAGTTCAGCGTTGAATGTTCAAAACTTTTAAATGATGCCAAACCTTCAACCGTTTTAACTTGCCTTTTCTCCTATTTTGACGGATACAATTTTTGAAACTCCCCGTTCCTGCATGGTCACTCCATACAGGGTATCCGACATCTCCATGGTGCCTTTCCTGTGGGTAACCATAATAAATTGGGTTTCCTGGGAATATTTTCTTATATACTGGGCAAACCTGTATACATTGGCATCATCAAGGGCTGCTTCGATTTCGTCCAGTATGCAAAAGGGCGCAGGCCTCAAACGCAAAATTGAAAACAGCAGGGCTATGGCCGTAAGAGCCCTTTCCCCGCCGGAAAGAAGCATCATATTTTGCAGCTTTTTTCCGGGCGGCTGGGCCTCAATCTCAATACCGCACTCAAGGACATTTTCCATATCCGTCAGTTTTAATTCCGCCCTGCCCCCTTCAAACAGTTCCTTGAATACGGTATTGAAATTATCGTTAATCCGTTTGAACTGCTCAAGAAACTGTTTTTTCATCAAAGAAGTCATTTCGCTAATCACCTTTCGCAGCTTTTCTTTGGCATTCTCCATATCATCCCTTTGAAATCTCATGAACTCATGGCGTTCTTTTGTCTTTATATATTCTTCGATGGAGCTTACATTCACCGGTCCCAGTTCTTTTATTCGGTTTTTTAGGTCTGCGATCCTTTTCTGGGCCTGGGCAATGCTTCCTATATCCTTTTTCAGCGCAAGGGCATTCGTATAGGTCATCTCGTATTCATCCCACATACGGTTTTGAATAGCCTCCATTTCGGATTCTATTTTGGCCTTCCTCACCTCTACCCTGTTGAATTCCTCCTGCAGCAGCAGGATGTTCTTGTTCACATCATTGATCTTATTGACAATTTCAGATAGTTCCTCTTCCACTACCTTCTTTTCTTCGGACAGCCTGTCTATTTCAAAGGTCTTACCAGACTTTTCCTCTTCATAGCCCCTGACAGTCTTAAGCAGGCCTTTGTTTTTTTCCCTGTAGGACTTTATGTCCTCACAACTTCTGTTTTTCTCATGATTCCTTTTGGAAATGCCTTTTAACAGGGATTCCCTTTCTTCTCTTACCTTTTCCAAAGCTTCCTTAACAGACTCCATGCTCTCCAGAATTGAATTCACCGAGATTTTAAAATCCGTAATATCCCTGTGCAAAGCATCCCGGACCAACTGGTCCCCCTTGTGTTTTTCCTGGTATTCGGCTATAACCGCTTTAGTGGTGGAAATATCGCTTTCAACCTCAGCAAGCTCCTTATGATACTTTTCAAGTTCAATCTCCGTACTTTTTTCCTGCTTTATCAACTGCTCTTTTTCCTGTTTTAGCATCTCCATCCTGGCCTCGGCCCTGCTGATACTCTCTTCAACCTGTGCCAGTTGGCTCTCATCCCGCACCAATACCAGGGTGTCTGCTTTTAAAGCCTCTTCCTCCAGGGCAATCTCCTTGACAATCTCATTCAGGCTTGACATGGCCTCCTGTATGTCCTGCTGGGATTTTTTCTCCTCATTTTCCAGTCTCTCAACAAAAGACTCCAGTTCTAGTATTTCCCTGTTTCTGCTTAAAATACCCGTGCCTCTGCTGTCGCTGCTCCCTCCGGCTATGGAACCTACGGTACTTATAATATCCCCTTCAAGGGTGGTAATCCGGAAACTGTATCCAAACTTTCTGGAAATTCTTATGCCTGCGTCCAGGTCATTCACCACGGCCACTCTCCCCAGCAGGCTTAACACAATCCCCCTGTATTCCTGGCTGCAGCTCACCAAATCGGATGCGACACCGCAAAAGCCTTCCTGCTTTTTCAGTTCTTCCAGTGTGGCGGCATCGAAATATTTCCCCTTTACCGAGCTAATAGGTAAAAAAGTGGCTCTGCCCAGCTTATTCAGTTTTAAAAAATCCACAGCTCTTTTTGCATCTTCCTCCGAGGTTGTCACTATGTTCTGCAAAGCACTGCCCAGGGTCATTTCTATGGCGGTCTCAAATTTTTTCTCCACTTTAATAATCTGTGCCACAGCACCATGGATACCCTTGGCCAGTTCAGCCGAAGAATGGCATGACTGGAGAATACTCCGGACGCTTTTGTTGTACCCCTCCAAATTTCTTTCCATATCTTGGAGTATTTTTAATCTTGATCTTTTAAACTGCAAATCAGACTTTAAATTATTTTGCTTTTTGCTCAAATCCGCGAGTCTGGCGTCAAAATCCTCCTTCTGTTTATTTAAGCCGCTTATTTTACTCTCAGACCGGTGGATCCGCTCCCTGGTTTTGCGAAGGCTTTCAACCAGGTCTTCCTGTTTCATACCCTGCTTGTCTTTATCAAGGGCAGCCTGGTAAGCCTCGCGTTCAACGTTTTTCTGCCTCTTTCTCAGGTTTTCGATATGTACCTTAATATTGTTTATCTGGGTTTTTTTATCCGATAACACGTCCAGCTTGTCCATGATACCGGCTTTAAGATTCTCAATATGCCTCTCATTTTCATCAAGGGTAGAGAGTATGTTTTCCATCTGCTTTTCCTGTTCAATTAGTTTGACGGAATAGTCGTCATACTGTTTCTTAAGGTACTCTGCCTTCTTTACCTTGGCTTCCTCTTCTTTCACCATGCCATCAACTTTCCGTTGAATCTCCAATATTTCATTTTCAATACGGGATATATTTTGAGAAAGGTTGCTAATCTTCTCTTCATTCAGCCTGATTTCCGCTTTGCACCTTTCAAGGCCGCCCTCCAGGTTATAGTACTCACTCCGGGAGGTTTGGATCTTTTCCTCCAGCATCTTCAACAGCCTGCTTTTTTTTTCATTTTCGGATGTAATATTTTTAAGCCTTGTGTTTTCATTTTCTATGTTATCCTTGATAGTGGCGTATTGTGCCTCAAACTCTTTTAATTTCTCCCGGATCTTCGATATACTGTCCAAATACACGTTAATCTCCAGCTCCTTCAATTCATCCCTCAGCGCCAAAAATCTTTTGGCTGTTTCGGACTGCTGCCTTAAGGGCTCAAGCTGGTTCTCCAGTTCCCCAATGATGTCATTGATCCTTAACAGGTTTTGCCTGGTCATTTCAAGTTTCTTTTCCGCTTCTAACTTCCTCAGCTTATATTTCATTATGCCTGAGGCTTCTTCAAAAATATTCCGCCTGTCTTCGGATTTGCTGCTTAAGATTTCATCTACCCTGCCTTGCCCAATGATAGAATATCCGTCCTTGCCGATACCCGTATCAAGGAACAGCTCATTTATGTCTTTAAGACGACATGACATCTTATTTATGAAATACTCGCTTTCACCTGAGCGGTAAACCCTTCTGGTAACGGTAACTTCGCTAAAGGCTACGGGAAGTGTGCTGTCCGTATTGTCTATGGTCAATGAAACTTCAGCAAATCCCATGGGTTTTCTGTATTCGGTTCCTGCAAAAATAACGTCCTCCATTTTACTCCCCCGGAGGGTCTTCACGCTCTGTTCTCCCAGAACCCATCTCACGGCATCCGCAATATTGCTTTTCCCGCTTCCGTTGGGACCCACAATAGAGGTAATTCCCGGGTTAAAGTCCAGCGACAATTTTTCCGCAAAGGATTTAAACCCCTGGATTTCAAGTCTTTTAAGATACAATTCTTTACACCCCGTTATTACATACAAGTTCTATCTATGTCAACACTTTTTAATTTTAACATAATTTATGCACTTTGCAAGGAAATAATAGGGACAGGGCAAAATAAAGGAGGCATGATTTTATGCCTCCTATTCGTCATCTTGGCTGGACAAGAAATTTTATTGCGGTCCTTTCCTCCCCGTCAATGTTTACTTCAGAAAACGCCGGAACCGCTATCAGGTCTATGCCGTTAGGTGCTACAAATCCTCGCGTAATCGCAATTGCCTTTACTGCCTGGTTTACTGCACCTGCACCTACAGCTTGAATTTCCACGCAGCTGTTATCCCTTAAAACTGCGGCCAGAGCGCCTGCGACGGATTTTGGCTGAGAATTCGCTGAAACCTTTAATACTTCCATATACGTCCCCCCATAATATGAATTTGTGTTATATAGAATAGGTGTGGATTATAATTTCCCTTGCTTCTATATTCTTTATTTCCCTTTGAATTCCTGCATATGGAAATGATTTTTCGGATTCATAGAATCCATAGGAATGACGGCATACTCCGGCATCAGTTGAACTTACCTATAGCAGATTTTGCTGCGTTTTGCTCCGCTTCCTTTTTGCTTTTTCCCTCGCCCTGCCCCATAACCTTGTCCACTATTTTGACCTGTGAAACGAATACCTTGTTATGGTCCGGGCCTTTTTGCTCAATGATTTCATAGGTTATCTTTTTTTCGCCATCTTTTTGCACATACTCCTGCAACTGGGATTTGTAATCCATAAAAATATTTCCCTTCAACGAATCTTCCAATAACTGCTTCATTTGGCTGTGTATGAATTTTCTGGCGCTCTTCATTCCTCCATCCAAATAGATGGCCCCGATCAAAGCCTCAAAGGCATCTGAAAGTATGGAAATCCTGTTCCTCCCTCCGGTCATTTCTTCCCCCTTCCCAAGCAGCAAGTATTTGCCCAGTTCGATTTTATTCGCACACTGCACCAGGGAGGCCTCGCAAACAATATTAGCCCTGATTTTGGTCATTTCTCCCTCATCCAGGCCGGAATATCTTTTATAGATGCTTTCGCTGATAATGATGTTTAAAACGGCATCTCCGAGAAATTCAAGCCTTTCATTGCTGGTGAGCTTTTCGTGCCTGTTTTCGTTTGCATAGGAACTGTGGGTCAAGGCCAGTATGGCATTATTTTTATCCTTGAAAGTATAACCTATGGCTCTTTCATACTCATTTATACTTGATAGCAGATGATTAAGATTATTATGCATAATTCCTCCAAACCGTGAATAGGATCAAAAAGATTGAGGCTTAAGTAAAGGCAGGACCGAAACTTGAATCTCAATCTTTTTCATCATATTCTCTCAATTTACACTTAATAAAAATATCTTAACAAGCAGATGGTCACTCTTTCAATAAACTTTATTCCATTATACCGTCAATCCTATACATATTTTTTGAAAAGAATTGCCGCATTATGCCCCCCAAAGCCCAGCGCATTTGAAATCGCATACCGGATATCCGCTTTCCGTCCAACATTGGGGACATAGTCGAGATCACATTCAGGATCCGGTGTCCCGTAATTTATTGTAGGAGGCAAAAATCCTTCCTTCAAGCTGAGTGCCGTTATAATTGCCTCCACAGAACCTGCCGCGCCAAGAAGATGGCCGGTCATGGACTTTGTAGAACTTATTGCCAGCTTTCTGGCATGTTCGCCAAATGCCTTTTTCACAACCAGGGTCTCACTCCGGTCATTTAAAGGCGTTGACGTGCCGTGAGCGTTAATATAGCCGATATCCTCGGGACAAATGCCTGCATCTTCAATGGCCCGCTTCATGCACATTGCGCCTCCCTCGCCCAGGGGATCGGGGGCGGTAACATGGTACGCATCACAGGTGCAGCCGTATCCGACAATTTCTGCAAATATTTGTGCCCCTCTTTCCAGCGCATGCTCCATTTCTTCAAGTACAAGTATTCCGGCGCCTTCTCCCATGACAAATCCGTCCCTCTGTGCATCGAAAGGACGGCAGGCGGTATTGGGGTCTTCATTTGAAGTCATGGCTCCCATGGAACAAAAACCGGCAAAGGACAGGGGCGTAATGGAAGCTTCCGCTCCACCGGTGATCATTATATCCGCGTCACCTCGCTGAATAACTTTGAAGGAATCTCCTATGGCATTATTGGACGTTGCACAGGCTGTTACAACACACTCATTAAAACCTTTAAATCCATACTCCATGGCAATACGCGCAGAAGCCATATTGGCTATCATCATGGGTATAAAAAAAGGGCTTACCCTGGAAGAACCTCTGTTTAGCAGAATGCTGTGCTGATCTTCCAGTGTTTCTATTCCTCCGATTCCTGAACCGATGATAACACCGGCACGGTATTTATCAACATCTTCCGGCTTAATACCCGACATTTCAACGGCTGCTTTTGCAGCTGCCACTGCAAATTGGGTATACCTATCCATTCTCTTAGCTTCTTTTCTATCGATATAGTCCGTGGGTTCAAAACTTTTTATTTCAGCTGCGACTTTGGTAGGAAGATTGGCAACGTCGATTTTGGTTACATTGCTGATGCCTGATCTTCCAGCCTTTATTGAAGCCCAGAACTTATCTACTTCACTCCCTAATGAAGAAATTATCCCCATGCCTGTTATAACAACCCTTTTCTTCATAGCTCAACCTCCGAGGCAACCTTTATAAAATGGAAACAATTAAGAAGACTATAAAAAAGTCCCTTCTGGAGGGACTTTTTTCATGTATTGTTTTTAATGTACTCAACAGCATCTCCCACTGTTGTAATTTTTTCAGCCTCACTATCCGGAATTTCCAAATCAAACTCCTCTTCCAGTGCCATAATCAGTTCAACAATATCCAGAGAGTCTGCCCCTAAATCGTCTATAAAAGAAGATTCCATTGTCACATCATCTTCTTCAACACCTAACTGTTCAACGATAATTTTTCTAACTTTTTCAAAAATCATACATTCACCTCCTTCCAAGGGGGGATCTTCTGTATCAATAACTCCTATGTAACAGTATAGCAAAATGTTACATTAAGATATTATTACATAACCAATCCGCCGTCAATATTTATTACCTGACCGGTAACATAATTTGAGTCATCCGATGCCAAAAAACCCACTACATTCGCTACATCGTCAGGAGTCCCGAACCTGCCGAGGGGAATGCTGTTCAAATAGTTTTCCTTTACCTTGTCAGGCAATACATCGGTCATTTTACTCTGGATGAGACCCGGAGCAACGGCATTACACGTTATGCCCCTGGAAGCCAGTTCTTTTGCCGTAGATTTTGTAAGCCCTATCAGGCCCGCTTTTGACGCAGAATAATTCGCCTGACCGGGATTGCCCATAACTCCGGCAATGGATGCTATATTGATAATTTTTCCGCTTTTTTGCTTCATCATTATCTTTCCAAACATCTTGGTACAAAGGAATGCGCCTTTCAGGTTGATGTCCAGCACATCATCCCAGTCCTCCTCAGACATCAAAGCCAAAGGCTTATCCTTTGTTATGCCTGCGTTGTTAACTAAAATATCCACTCTTTCAAAAGTATCAACGGCAGTTTTGACCATTTGCTTTATATCTTCTATGATTCTTACATCGCCTTTTGTAACAGCCACATTGTACCCTGCCCGCCTGAATTCCTCCGCTGTCGCATCAACCGCATCCGACGATGCAATATCATTTAATACGATATTTGCACCCATACTCGCCAGCTTTAATGCAATGGCTTTTCCTAGGCCTCTTCCGGACCCGGTTACAACAGCAGTTTTTCCCTTTAAGAGCATATATGCATTCCCTCCGTTTCATTCATTGTACAATAAGTAA
Source organism: Eubacteriales bacterium (assembly GCA_024655885.1). GTDB lineage: Bacteria > Bacillota > Clostridia > Acetivibrionales > JANLFN01 > JANLFN01. The sequence continues at coordinate 205,328 of JANLFN010000001.1, forward strand.
ATAGAAATTGTAAATTAGCCGTAATGCTTTTTTTTGCGATAAATCCAAGACAATTTACTTTATTACCATATTTACCAGTCTTTACGCATTTTAAAAGAATTTTTCTTTTCCCGTATTATAACAAATGATCCATAGTTTTCTCCAATGATTCCATATCCTCTACATTAAGCACTTTTACTTCCCTGTCGATTTTCTTAATAAATCCGCCTAGTGTTTTTCCAGGCCCTATTTCAACAAAGGTGTCCACACCATTGGCAATCATGTTGCGCACACTGCCTTCCCATAGCACCGGACTGCTTACCTGCCTGATGAGAAGGTCTTTCACCAATGATTGGTTCCGGATATATTCTGCCGTTACATTTGATACCACAGGAATGCCCACCGCATTCAAACGCACAAGCTCCAGTTCGGAAGCCAGTTTTTGGCCTGCCGGTCTTAAGAGGCTGCAGTGAAAAGGAGCGCTTACGGCAAGCATCATGGCCTTCTTGGCACCCTTTTCTCGAGAAATTTCCACCGCTTTTTCCACCGCCCTCACTTCACCTGCCACCACAACCTGACCAGGGCAGTTGAAATTGGCAGGTTCTACGACTCCTTCGGAAGACGCCGACTTGCAGCATTCAATCACATCCTCCGCATCCAGCCCGAGAATTGCCGCCATTGTCCCCACCCCAAAGGGTACGGCTTCCTGCATGTATTTGCCTCTTTTTTTCACCAGTGCCACCGCATCCTGAAACGACATGGTACCTGCCGCTACATGAGCCGTATATTCTCCAAGGCTTAGCCCCGCAACCACATCCGCTTTTATGCCCTTATCCATGAGAGGCTGCAAACAGGCTACACTGGCTGTCAATATGGCCGGCTGAGTATTTTCAGTGATTTTTAAGCACTCCTCATCTCCTTCAAAAACCATTTTTTTAACATCCAAGCCCAGGGCTTCGGATGCCTGCTCAAAAATCTCTTCCGCTTTACCGTATTCTTCCGCTATTTCCCTGCCCATTCCCACATACTGCGCTCCCTGCCCTGGGAATACAAATGCAATTTTACCCATGCACAAACCTACCTCCAATATTTATGTCGATAGTGTCAGGTTTAGTCTTAATAATCCGATTGTGTTCATTACTGTTTAAGAATATATCCATCCTACCTGTTCCATCTTACAAGTGTGGACCCCCATGTAAGTCCGCCTCCAAATGCCACAAACAGGAGATAATCCCCTTTTTTTACCCGTTTGGCCCTCACCACTTCTTCAACGGCGACGGGAATGGAGGCCGAGGAAATATTTCCGTACTTGTGGATGTTTGTATATATCTTTTCATCGGGCAATTTAAGCCTTTTGGCCGCCCCGTCAATAATCCGGATATTGGCCTGGTGGGGTATGATTAGGTTTAATTCCTCCAGCTTTATGTGGGCCTTTTCCAGCAGTCCGTCGATGGCATCTGTCACCGCTTTCACAGCAAATTTAAAAACTTCGGAGCCATCCATCCATAATACGTTTTTTGCTTTTCCTGCCCTCTTCGCAATGTCCTCTTCTTCCATATGGCAGCAGGGTAAAGTGATAACCCTTCCCTGGCTGCCATCCGATTTCAGGTATGAATCCAGTATTCCGAAGCCCTTTTCCGCCGGCCCCAGCACAAAGGCGCCGGCCCCGTCGCCAAAAAGCACACAGGTATTCCTGTCTTTCCAGTCCACTACTTTTGATAAGGCCTCACAAGCCACAACAAGAACATATTTGCAGAAACCTGTTAAAATAAACTGCTTGGCAACAGTCAGGCCATAGACGAACCCGGTACATGCGGCATTCAAATCAAAGGCCGCGGCATTTGCCGCACCTGTTTTTTCTTGTATAAGGCACGCAGTGGAAGGTACAAGATAATCCGGCGTAGAGGTAGTAGCGAGCACCACACCGATATCCGAGGGACGGATCCCCGCGTCCTCAATTGCTTTTATTGCCGCACAGGCACCCAATTCATAAGCAGCTTTTTCCTTCTCCAAAATTCTCCGCTCAGAAATACCCGTTCTTTTTGTAATCCATTCATCGGAGGTGTCCACCATTTTCTCCAGGTCGAAATTGGTTAGAACTCTTTCAGGCAAACTGCTTCCGATTCCCAGTATTCCCACTGCGTCAACTGCTGCGCTCAATATTTTCTACCTCCATGTTTTCAAATTCCTCTTTTATTTGCCTCAATACCGAAGTTGTGGCAAAATCATGGGCCTTGATTATCGCGTTCTTCACTGCCTTGGCTTTTGAATTTCCATGGCATTTAAAGACGATTCCGTCCACTCCCAAAATAGGAGTGCCTCCATATTCATCGGCATCAAGACCCTTTCTGAAAGCGTTGAACTCTTTCTTTACAATCAATGCCGACAGCTTGGAGAACACATTTTTAGTATACATTTTCTTCAGCGCACCGAAGATGAATGTTCCGACCCCCTCCAAAAACTTCAGCAGTACATTGCCCACAAACCCGTCGCATACTGCCACATTCACTTTCCCCTCAGGCAGGTCGTTTCCCTCGATGTTTCCTACAAAATTCAAGTGGGAGTTCGCAAGAATCTCATAAGCCTGTTTTAGCAATTCATTACCCTTTCGCTGTTCCGAACCTACATTTAGAAGCCCGACCTTAGGATTTTCTATGTTGAACATTTCCTTCATATAAATTGAACCTATTACCCCGAACTGCAAATAATTAATGGGTTTGCAAACCGTATTCAAGCCGGCGTCGATCAACATGGCGCCGCCGTTTTTCGTCGGAAGAATCGGTGCGAAAGCCGGCCTGTCAACTCCCTTGATACGTCCAAGGATCAATAGCGCACCGGTCATCAAAGCCCCGCTGTTCCCTGCGGATATGAAAGCATCCCCCTTTTTTTCCTTCAAAAGGTTAAACCCTACTACCATAGAGGAGTTCTTTTTTGTCTTTATTGCCTTGGTAGGCACGTCTTCATTCGTTATAACCTCATCTGCATGTAAAATTTCCAGCCTGGATTCATCAAATTTCCTGTTTCCGATTACTTCCTTAATCTTTTTTAGATCGCCTATCAGCAGTATGTCAAAATCTTCCGTTTTATCAAGCGAGTCTATGCAGCCGTTTACAATCTCTTTGGGACCGTAATCGCCGCCCATGGCATCAACTAGTATTCGCAAGGCATTCACTCCCACACAAAAATCTGCTTAATGAAATCCATTATTTTTATACAGTTTTTTTTAATATAGTATTATAACAGATAAAGCTATCTATAAATATCTTTATTAAAATACCATACTATTCCATTTAAATTTTTTCAAGGGTTACCAAAATAAATTTGCCCCGGAAAACTTCAACCTGTTTCTCGGTTATTTTCACCCAAACCATGTAGCTGTTTCCCCTCACTCTTCTTACCTCCGCTCTTGCGATAAGCTTGCTGCCTGCATATACGGGCGTTTTATACTTGATATTCGCTACGCCCACCAACGCAACCTGTGCATCTATTACTGCAATGGCCAGGGATTCCGCCAGAGAATAGATGAAATGCCCGCGAACGATCCTAGTTTTCTCGAAAACCATGCCTTCATCCGTCTCAAGAATGGATATGCCGTTTTGCCCCAAAGAAATATCCACAAGTTCTCCGACAATTTCTTTGCTTTGCAGGGTTTTTACCTTGTCATAATTTTTTTCAGCCACGGTCTTTATTCTTTCACGCAGTTCAGGTATGCCTAGTTCCAGCCTGTCCAGCCGTATGGTGGGAACACTGACTGAAAAAATTTCTGCCAGCTCCTCATCGGTTAAAAACGGATCTTCTTTGATTTTATCCATAAGAATGCTTTGCCTTTCCTTTTTCAGAAAGGAAGTCCTGCTCATCCGCCACACCTCGCGCAAATTCAGAAGCTATCCATGGGCTGATTCCCATTTCGCAGCTTAAAGCTGGTGTATAATTATTACCAGATACTAATTTCTAATATTAATAGTATATTATATATCATATATCCCAGGGATATGCAACAATTTCCTCTAATTTTCCTTAAAATATCCTCTTAAAACGGACAAATTACCGGAGAAGTGCCAGCCTTGCCACCTTTTTGCAAGGAAATAATATTAAACCGGGTGGTCTCTATATTATAGGTTCGAACTTATGACGTTAATATTTTTCTTGTAATAATCATAACCTGAATATATGGTTATGATCACGGCTATAAACATGGCTACCTGGTCAAAGCGAAAGGACGTGAAAAGAGATAAGGGATAATTATCTAGGAGGGAAGCGACAACAGCAATCAATTGAGTTATGGTTTTCAGTTTTCCCATTTTACTCGCGGCAATGACAATACCTTCTCCGGCCGCCACAAGCCTTAAACCGGTCACTATGAACTCCCTGCCGATAATGATCATTGCGGCCCACCCGGTTACGTCATTTCTGATCAAAAGCACTATCAGTGCTGCAGTGACCAGCAATTTGTCGGCAATGGGATCAAGGAATTTGCCCAAACGGGTAATTTCTTTCCTCTTTCTCGCTATGTATCCGTCTACGCCGTCGGTAATGGCTGCTATAATATAGATAAATGCCGCAATATAGTTTCCATAATAAACTATAAAACGATTGATGGATAGCATCTGAGGATGGATAAACCGTAATAGCTCTCCGTTTAGCAGCCAATCAGGAAGAGGAATGACAAAAATCATAAATATGGGAACGAGAAATACTCTTGACAAAGTTATTTTATTGGGAAGATTCATTTATAACCTCTCCTATCAAATCATAATCATCCGTGTCTAAAATCCTTACGTTTACAAACTCACCTGCTTTCAACGGCTCGCGGCTTGTAAAAAACACCTTGCCGTCTATCTCCGGTGCTTCGGCATACGTCCTTCCATAATAGAAAATACCGTCTTCGGCAATACCCTCTACGAGAGTCTCATAGGTACGATTTAGCCTTTTTTTATTGTTTTCTTGCGTTATCGCCTTCTGCAAAGCCATTACGTCATTGTATCTTTTTTCCTTAATACTCTTTTTCACCTGGGGCCTTATCCTTGCAGCCTTAGTTCCTTCCTCTCTAGAATAAATAAAAACTCCCAGCCTGTCAAACATAAATTCCCTCACAAAACCGCATAATTCCTTAAAGTCTTCCTCATCCTCCCCGGGAAATCCGACAATTAAAGACGTCCTTATAATTACACCGGGAATCCTGTCACGCATCCTTTTCAGTAATTTCCTCACATCTTCGATTTTCCCTCTTCTCCCCATGGCCTTGAGTATTTTATCACTGGCGTGCTGAATAGGAACATCGATGTATTTACATACTTTGCTGTTGGTGGCGATTTCTTCAATCAGCCTGTCATCTATTTCCTCCGGATAGCAGTAAAGCAGCCTTATCCATTGGATGCCCTCCAAAGCGCTCAATTCTCGTATAAGGTCTACAAGCTTTCTTGCTTTATAAATATCTGTACCGTACCGTGTTATATCCTGGGCTACGATGATCAGTTCACGCACGCCCTGCTCCGCCAGATGCGCGGCCTCTTTCAGAATGTTTTCCATTTTCCTGCTTCTGTACGGCCCGCGAAGGGATGGAATAACACAATAGCTGCAGCCGTTGTTGCAGCCTTCCGCAATTTTCAGGTAGGCACATCCCTTCTCAGATGAAACTATCCGGCTATTCTCCAGATACCCTATATGGTCAAGCTTTCCGTATAGGACGGTTTTTACACCCGCCTTGGCCTTTTCTATCACATGGCCTATCTCATCATAATTGCCTGTGCCGATTACGGCATCCACCTCGGGGATTTCCTGAAGGATTTGCTCCCTGTAGCGTTCCGCCAGGCAACCTGTAACGACCAACAGCCTGCAGTTCTCTTTTTTATACTGTGCCATTTCAAGGATGGCGTCAATGGACTCCTGTTTGGCGGACTCTATGAAACCGCAGGTATTCACGATAATAATTTCCGCATCCTTTTCATTGTTTGTTATTTCAAACCGGTCCTTATCCAGCATTCCCAGCATGATTTCACTATCTACAAGATTTTTGGGACAGCCCAAGGAAACAACGCCAATCTTCATTTTCAAATGGATACACCCCTGTTAAATAATTTTATAGCTGCGTCACTTGCAACGATATATAATTTACCATATTCTCAAAACTTTTTACATACAGTCTCATGATTTTCCGGGTTTTGAAAACATTTGGCGACAGACATAAGAGCGCGAACACAAATGGGACTATCGAAAGGGGACATTCCTTGGCAAAGGATGACCCGCATAAACCTAAAGGTGTGTTCATTACCTTAGAAAATCTTCCTTCAGATATGTTTTCCTTTGCCAATGTATCCTTGTAATATTAAAGCGGAAATGGGCTCTTACTTAATGTAAAAAGCCTTCCATATTCAGCACATCCGTCCCGGGAAGTGCGCTGCTTAGTTCTACCACATTTACGGTAACCCTATCCGAAAGTTCAATAACCGCGACCTGGGGTCTTCGTACAACCTCGCTCAAATAGCCGGTGATCCTTACAATACTCCCCGGATTGATAAAATATTTCGATCTGATTTTTATAGTTCCAAAACCCGTATGGTAGTGTCCGGATAGGGTGATGTCGGCTTCGGTATCCTGGATGTCGTCAATTAATGTAAACCGTACATTTTCGATGGGCCTGTCCAGCAGCATTCCGTGGACAATATTCACCGCGTAGTCCACACCTTTTTGCTTTTTTACAAGGTAGTACCGCTTGAAATTCTTGCCGTCAATTTCAGAGCTGTATGGCCTGCCTGTCAACTGCAGTTTGATTTTATCCTTTTCAAGCACAACGACGTCTTCATTCCCTAGAATCTTCATAACCCCCATTTCTCCAAGGAGCTCCAGCATTGTCCGGCCGGCTGAGGGGGAATTGTGGGCAAAAACATCGTGATTTCCGGCAACGGTATACACAGGCCTGCCGAAGCTTTGAATGATTACGGTAAATTCTCTGGCTACGGCAAGAGATATGTCCGGCCTGTCAAACCAGTCTCCCCCGTGAAGCACATAATCCACATTTTCCTTTTCAATGATCTGCTGAATCTCATGAAATTTATTTTTAAGGGTTTCATAGAAGTTGTCTTTCCTGAGCAAAGGTGTTGCTGTGCTAATATGGCTATCCGTAAAAAAAACAAGTTTCATATAACTCCCTCTCCAAAATGCTTCTACATCATTATAACACATTCATTTCCTGTAATTAAACAGATAAAAGCACAGGACAGGTCATAAGCGCAGGCCTTTTATCGGGATTGAACCGGCTGTCCGGAAGGGTATGGACATGTTTTTTACAGGAAATTCTTGCAATACGAATCAATTTATAATATACTTTTTATTATTAATTATTACCAGCTATTAATATGCGTTACTAAAATAAAGTAATATTCATTGATTGTTCAGATATGTTCAGCCCATCTCTACAGTTTAAAAGGAGTGTGTGAAATGGAATACTTTCTGACCGAAGAACAGAAGATGATCAAGGAATTGGCCGCTAGAATCGCGGATGAAAAAATCAGCCCTATCGCCCTTCAATATGACGAAGAGGGTAAGTTTCCCCATGATATTGTTAAGATCCTGGCTGATTCCGACTTGTGCGGTGTTTATATTCCCGAGGAGTATGGCGGTTTAGGCGGGGGTATCCTGGAAATGGCCCTTGTGGTTGAGGAATTGAGCAGGGCCTGCGGTGGAATTTCCCTGGCTTTTGCAGGAACAGGCCTTGGTACCTTCCCCATAATACTTTTCGGGAACGAAGAGCAAAAGCAAAAATACCTGCCGGATATCGCGTCGGGTAAAAAGCTTGCCGCTTTCGGTTTGACTGAGGCCAATGCAGGGAGCGATGCGGCAGGAATCCAGACAACGGCAGTGCTGGACGGGGACGAATATGTCCTGAACGGAACGAAACAATGGATCACCAACGGCGGAGAGGCGGATGTGTATACGGTTATTGCTTGTACAAACAGGGCAAAAGGGGCCAGAGGTTTTTCTGCTTTCATTGTAGAAAAGGGTACTCCCGGCTTCTCTTTCGGCAAAAAGGAAAATAAGATGGGGATCAGGGCTTCCTGCACAAGAGAGCTTGTCTTTGACAACTGCAGGATACCGAAGCAAAACCTCCTCGCAAGAGAGGGAATGGGTTTTATTGTGGCAATGAAAACCCTGGACAGAACGAGGCCGGGGGTTGCCGCCCAGGCGCTGGGCATAGCCCAGGGCGCTTTTGATGCCGCACTCAAGTATTCCAGGCAAAGAGTGCAGTTCGGCCAGGCTATTTCTTCCTTTCAGGCGGTGCAGCACATGCTTGCGGACATGGCTATCCAGATAGAAGCTTCAAGGGCTCTGGTGTACCAGACATGCAGGCACATCGACAGCGGGGCTAAAGACATTTCCAAAGAATCCGCCATGGCAAAGGTAATGGCCTCGGATACGGCTATGAAGGTAACCACCGACGCGGTACAGATTTTGGGCGGATACGGCTACATGAAAGAATACCCTGTAGAAAAAATGATGCGTGATGCAAAAATTACACAGATATACGAAGGCACCAACCAGATCCAGAGGAATGTGATTGCACTTGAATTGATCAAGGAAGTATCAGGGAAGAAATAACTCTTTCAAAAGGGGACATCCCTCAGCGCAAAAGAAATGCCTCTTGTCCAGGGAGGAATGTCCCCTTACCTAATTAACCGGTGAGGTGAAAGATTTGAATATTATCGTATGTGTTAAGCAGGTACCGGCGACAAATGAAGTCAAAATGAATAAGGAAACCAACACCATTATCCGTGAAGGGGTGGAAGCTGTAATTAACCCTTTTGACGCCTATGCCATCGAAGAAGCCCTCAGGATCAAGGATAAAACCGGAGGAAAGGTAACCGTAATGAGCATGGGCATCCCTTCGGTGGCAGCCCTGTTAAAAGAAACCATTGCCCTGGGTGTGGATGAGGCCGTTCTATTGAGCGACAGGGCTTTTGCAGGATCAGATACCCTTGCGACCTCTTATGCGCTCTCTATGGGAATAAGAAAAATAAACAGCTATGACCTGGTTATATGCGGCAAGCAGGCTATCGACGGAGATACCGCCCAGGTGGGTCCAAGCCTTGCCGAAAAGCTTGGCATTCCCCATACCACTTATGTCCGAAAAATCGAGGAAATCAGCGAAGGCTTCATCCGTTGCCAAAGGCTCACGGACGATGGCTATGAGGTGGTGGAAATGCCTTTGCCTGCGGTGATAACAGTGGTAAAGGAGATCAACGAGCCCAGGCTTCCTTCCATTAAGGGAATGATGCGCGCCAAAAAAGCGGTAGTAAGCATCTGGAGCGCGGACGACATCGGTGCGGACAAAAATTTATGCGGTTTAAAGGGCTCACCGACACAGGTTGTAAAAACTTTTGTCCCCCTTCACGAGGTGCAGAGTGAAATGATTGAGGGGAAACCGGAGGAACAGGCATCCAAGCTTGTGGAAAAATTAGTATCCATGCAGTTTATGACCTGCAAATAGGGTTGATGCGCAGGTCGTGAAAAGGCAAGAATAGAAGGAATAAGGAATATGAGGTCCGGTTTAAGAGGAGAGATAAAAATGGCTAGTATTCGAATCGTTGTAGATAAATGTTATGGATGTAAGGTCTGTGTGGATGGCTGCCCTTTCGGGGCCATCCAAGTGGAGGATAAAAAAGCAAAAATTCTTGACAACTGTACTCTCTGCGGTGCCTGTGTATCTTCCTGCAAGTACAATGCCATTGATTTTCAAAAGGATAAAGCGGTGAGCACGGTGGATATATCCGCCTACAAGGGAGTATGGGTCTTTGGGGAGCAGAAGGGCGGAACCGTCGCCAATGTGGTGCTTGAGCTTACCGGAGAAGGAAGAAAGCTGGCCGATCAGCTGCAGGTGCCTCTTTCCGTCGTTCTCCTGGGGGAAAATGTGGAAAGGACCGCACAAAACTTGATCGCCTACGGGGCAGATAATGTATACTTAGTCGATGATCCCTCCCTGAAGAATTTTAATGATGAGTCCTATGCGGATATTTTGGTGCAGTTGATTCATCGATACAAACCGGAAATTGTCCTGATGGGTGCGACTACTTATGGCCGCTCCCTTGCGCCCAGGATTGCATCCCGTCTCAACACCGGGCTCACGGCAGACTGCACGGGCCTGGATATTGACCTTGAACGCAGGCTGCTGCTTCAAACCAGGCCGGCCTTTGGGGGCAACCTTATGGCGACCATTCTATGTCCCAACCACAGGCCGCAAATGTCCACGGTAAGGCCAAAGGTCATGAAAGCCCTGGAACCCGATTTTTCAAGAACCGGAGAAATCATCAGGCCGGAAGTTGTTATTCCCCGGGATGTCAGAGTGAAGGTCCTGGATGTTGTAACCACCCTGGGTGAAAAGGTGAACCTGACGGAAGCCGATATTATCGTTTCTGTGGGCCGGGGTATCGGTGATCCTAAAAACATCAGGATTATAGAAGAACTTGCAAAAGTGCTTGGCGCAGCGGTAGGCGCTTCCCGTGCCGTAGTGGATGCAGGCTGGATGGAATACAGCCACCAGGTGGGACAGACCGGCAAGACCGTGGGGCCAAAAGTATATTTTGCATGCGGAATCTCAGGGGCCGTGCAGCATCTGGCGGGCATGTCCTCATCCGATATCATTGTCGCCATAAATAAAAATCCGAACGCTCCCATATTTAAAATAGCGACCTTCGGGATCATAGGAGATGTTCTGGAAATAGTTCCGCTTTTAACCAATGAATTCAAGAAGCGCCTGGGCGGGTAGAACGGAACCACAGCATTATAAAGGCCGGTAAATAAAAACCGGCCCTGCGGATTTATTGTTGCAATTTATTTTTGAAGCCGTCCAGATCAAGGCTCCTCGGCACATAAATCCTTTTTATTTCATATGCGCTGTCCCCTCTGTGGTAAAAGCCTCCACCGCTTACTACGGCGTATTTGTAGTATTTTTTAGCGATTTTTATTACCCGGCTGTCATAATCTCCGTAAGGATAGGCAAGCACATCCACTTCCTTTCCTGTAAGATCTTCTAAAATCTTTTTGGACTCACCAAGTTCGGTGTCGATTTTTTCTTCCGTCAATTTGGAAAGATAGTCGTGGGTCATGGTATGGCTTTGAATATTGATCAAATCCTTCATCTGTAGGATTTGACCGCTCTTAAGAAACTGGGACTTGTCAATGACGCTCACACAAAGAAAAATAGTGGCCTTAAAGCCAAACTTTTTCAAGATGGGGTATGCGTAGGTAAAATTGTCCTCATACCCGTCGTCAAATGTAATTATAATGGGTTTTTCCATGGAATCCGCATTTTTCAGCTCATTAAAAGTTATTACGGTATAATTGTTTTTTTTCAGATAATTCATCTGCTTTTCAAATTCAGCCGGGGCAACCGACAGTTCTTCAATTCCAAAAATATTGTCAGTAACAGAGTGGTAATATAAAATAGGGATGCCTTCCTTCTTTTCAGGTCCAGGCACCGGTTTGCCGTCTTTATCCGGAGGAGCATTGAATTCTTGCAAGGCGCCTGTATTTTCTGGAATTTTCTCCGAAAAATCCATCTTCCTGTTTTTCTTTTCCATTTCCGCAGGGAAGACTTGAAAAGGAACCCAGCGGGTTACATCCTGATTGCGCGACAAATATGCATTTCTAACTGCAATGCTTTTATCCGCTGTGCTTGCATTAAAAATGAATACAAAAACACATGATAATACCAATAGAAAGGTCCGCTTCAATATATTCGCTGCCATTTCTCGGATCCGTTTCCCTGTCCTTTAAACTATGAATGTGTCAATTTGCCGACCAGATCATCAATCAAGCTGTAGCTGTAGCCCCTATGATGAAGGAATGAATAGATTTTTTTAACTATTGTCTCATCATGAATGTCATACTTTCCAAATTTTCTTCTCACTAAGTTTTCAGCGACGGTAAAATCATCGATTTCCAGATCGGACAGGACCTCATCGCTAATATCATCGCTAATTCCCCTTTTTTGAAGTTCCAGCTTCAATAACTTTTTGGATATGGGTTTTAGCTTATTCCTATCAAAAATAAACTTCTGTGCATAAATTTTATCATTAATGTAGCCTAGAGATTTTAATTCTTCAATCACCTTTTCTATCACACAGTCTTCAAACCCTTCCGAACCAAGCTTGTCACGCACTTCCTTTTCGCACCGGACTTTTAGGGACAAAAACTTGACCGCCGCCAATTTTGCAGCACGGAAATTGACGGTTTCCTTTATATATGCAAGTTTCTCCTCAGTTATTTCCTGCAGTTCGTATAGGCTTAAAGCGATAAAATCTTCTTCTCGAAGGGAAAAACCATATTTGCCGTCAATATACACGGACAGCATGCCCTTGGCTTTTCTCTTTCTTTCAACCGACGTTATGACCATCATTTCACCTTATTATACCATAAGCTTAAGATATTTTACAGCCCTCTTAATAAATATAGCATACCGTGAAGTCTTTCTTCACAGATCCACATCCTCTTCCTCATCAACTGCGACGTGTGCCTCAATGCTTTTGATAAAAGCCTGGTTGTAATTTTCTCTTATCTTCTTCTCGATATCATCCCGGATGTCTTTATTTTCCTTCAGGAACTGCTTTGCATTTTCCCTGCCCTGGCCTATTCGCTGCCCGTTGTAAGAGAACCAAGCGCCGCTTTTATTGATGATATCCAGATTGACACCCACATCCAGGATATTCCCCTCCTTGGAAATGCCCTCTCCATAGATTATGTCAAATTCCGCTTCCTTAAAAGGAGGTGCTACTTTATTTTTAACCACCCTGACCTTGGTCCTGTTTCCTATCACATCATTGCCCTGCTTGATAGATTCTACCCTCCGGATATCAAGCCTCACGGTGGCATAAAACTTCAAGGCCCTTCCTCCCGGCGTAGTTTCCGGATTTCCGAACATGACGCCAACTTTCTCTCTCAGCTGGTTTATAAATATGGCCGTTGTCCTTGATTTGCTTATAACACCTGCCAGCTTCCTCAGGGCCTGGGACATCAACCTGGCCTGCAAGCCCACATGGGCATCCCCCATTTCGCCGTCAATTTCAGCCTTTGGTACAAGAGCCGCCACCGAGTCGACCACAATGACATCAATGGCACCGCTTCTTACCAGCGCCTCCGCGATTTCAAGAGCCTGCTCCCCGGTATCGGGCTGCGATACGATGAGGTTGTCTATATCCACTCCAAGTTTTTTCGCATATACGGGGTCCAATGCATGCTCCGCATCAATATATGCCGCTTCTCCACCGGCTTTCTGGGCTTCCGCCACGATATGCAGGGCTACGGTTGTCTTACCCGAGGATTCGGGTCCGAAAATTTCAACGATTCTGCCCCTGGGTACGCCGCCGACGCCAAGTGCGATGTCAAGCCCCAAAGCACCTGTGGGAATGGTTTCCACATTCATATTCGTGTTTTCCCCCAGCTTCATTACGGCCCCTTTTCCAAACTGCTTCTCTATTTGTCCTAAAGCCATTTCCAGAGCTTTTTTCTTTTCGATCATAGGATTGGTTTCCTCCCTCATCAGTTATCGAACATCTGTTCTTTATTATATAGCATATTCTTATCATAGTCAACGTTTTTTTGTAGAATATTCCATTTTTTATGCCTTTCTTGAAAGTCTTGCAATTATGTTTTTAATTTTTCCCACCGTGACTTTTTGGATGTAAACCGCCTCTTCCACCTTCATAGCCAATACGGCCCCAAAATAAACCGCCACTCCTGCCGCCAGTTCAAAAAACAGCCAGAGGATTTCTTCCATCTTGAGCCTCACAGAAAACACACGGGCAAAATCCAAGGGTACCTCTTTTTTTATCAGGAAAAGCACCACTCCCATAGCCATGGAAGCAAAAAATACCTTGAGGAAAAAAAGGGTGAGCTTTTCCAGCCCCACTCCATTCAATTTTTTCTCCAGGATGGAGAGAAGCACTACAGCATAGACAGCGCTTGAAACCGAGTAAGAAAAGGCCATTCCCGCTGCGCCCAGGGACGTATAATGGAAAAACAGAAAGCACAGTCCCCCATTGACTGCAATGGTTCCTGCGCCCACAAACAGGGGGGTCTTGGTATCATTATTGGCATAAAAGGCCCGGTTTGCAATAGCCACCACCGATTGGGAAAGCAGGGCGATGGTAAAAAAGACAAGTATTTTATATGTAATCCCGATGGTGGGCGCGTCGATTTTGGCAGACCATTTGTATATTGCGCTGATCACCTGGTCGCCCAGCACAATTAATCCTATGGTGGAGGGAATGATCAGCAGAAATGTGGTTTTCAGGGATTTAATCATTATGTCTTTAAAGGATTCCAGTTCGTTTAAAGCAAACCTTTCGGACAGTGTAGGCAGTATGGCCATTCCTATTCCCATGGCAAAGATCCCGTAGGGCAGCTGCCATATATCCGTGGCATTCTTTAAAGCCGTAACGCTGCCCTCCTGGAAATTTGAATTGTAGGACTGTGAAATCAGCACGTTGATCTGGGTAATGGAGGAAGCCAGGAGCGATGGGACAGCCAGCTTGAAGAGCTTGATAAAGCCCGGATGCTTCAAGTATATTTTGAACCTGTAGAATTTGAAATTCCGGAAGGCGAAGGAAATCTGGAATAGGAAATAGAATACGGCACTGCCCATAATTCCTGCCGCAACCCTGTCAACCCCTGATTTATGGAAAACCAGGAGGCTGAAGATGCTTCCAATGTTGTAAAGAATGGGGCCGTAAGCAGCGGCGGCAAATCTCTGGTATGAATTCAGCACGCCGTTAGTCAGGCCGGCAAGCATCAAAAAAGAAACGGAGGGAAAAAGGATTCTCATAAGCCGGACGGTCAATGCGGCCTTTTCCCCATCAAAACCGGAAGCCAGTATTTTTACCAGTTGGGGAGAAAACAGGATCCCCAGCAGGCCCAACACGGTAATGGCTATAAACGTAATATTTATAAAAGTGCTTACCGCCTTCCAGCCTTCCTCTTCCTCATTCCTTGCCAGATACCCCGAAAGCACGGGTATCAAGGCGGCAGAAATCGCTCCGCCCACAAGAAGGAAATACAGGAGGTCGGTAATGGTAAAAGCCATAAAAAGGGCATCCTTACTCATCTCGTTATGCAGCAGGTTATTGATCAATACGGTCCTTAAAAACCCTGTAATCCTGCTCAGTACAATGGAGGACATAACGATGACGGCAGCTCCTGTAAGGTTTTTTTTCTGTGAAGCATCCAAGGCAAGGCCTCCTGTTAATTGTTTTTTGAAATCATATGAAGTCTTATCATGTCAAAAGCGTGAAGGGAAGTTACATTCCTGATTCTTTCTCTATTACCCCACAGTTTCAATTCCTTGTACTTCACACCATCCTCCCACGCAAGGGCAACATACACCAGTCCCACCGGCTTTTTCACGGTACCGCCCCCCGGTCCCGCTATTCCTGTTACCGATAGGCCTAGATCGGATTTGGCCAGTTCCCTTATCCCCCTGGCCATTTCCACGGCTGTTTCCTTGCTTACGGCGCCATACCTATCCAGGGTTTCCTGCCGGACGCCCAAAATATTCACTTTGGCTTCATTGCTGTAGGATACCACACCGCTTTTAAAAACTCTGGATATCCCCGGTATACCGGTTATTTTGCCTGAAATCAATCCGCCGGTACAGGATTCGGCTATAGACAGGCTGACATTGTTTTCAATAAGCATGTTTCCTACCACTTCTTCAAGGTTCTTGTCCTCAATACTGTATAAAGCGTTCCCTATCCTGCGGCTTATTTCTTCTACCACGGGCATGAGGAGGGAATGTGCATCGGCGTTTTTTTCACATTTCGCCGTTATGCGCAAAGTAACCTCGCCGTCCTTGGCATAAGGTGCTATGGTAGGGTTGGACTGCTTTTCAATCAGGTCCAACAGCATGTCCTCAAGAGCGGACTCTCCTATGCCAAAAACCCTTAGGTACCTGGATTCTATCCTATAGGAAGATTTTTGCAAAAAATAGGGCATCACCGTATTTTCAAACATGGGTATCATTTCGGACGGGGGGCCGGGCAGCATTATGACCACTTTTTTTCCTTCCTCGATAATACACCCGGGTGCCGTGCCGTTGCTGTTCTCTATTACCTTGCAGTGCTCAGGCAAATATGCCTGTTTAACATTGTTTGGCGTCATTTCCCTGTGCAGCCGGGCAAAAAAACCTTTGATTTTTTCAAGGCTTTCCTGGTGCAGCACCAGTTTTCTATTGAAAATTTCCGCAACGGTCTCTTTTGTCAAATCGTCCTGGGTAGGCCCCAGCCCTCCGGTCATGATCACCGCGTCAGACCTCTGCAGGGCCAGGTTAAGGCACTCTTTCAATCTGTTAGGGTTATCCCCCACCACACTGTGATAATACACATTGACTCCCACCTCAGGAAGTCTTTTGGATATGTACTGCGCGTTGGTATTCGCAATTTGACCCATTAACAGTTCGGTACCAACAGCTAGAATTTCAGCATTCATTTTTTCACTCCCAAATGCGCTCAATGCGCGCTTAATAGTAATAGATTGTCTGTTTTCCATTACTTTCATTATTATATCAATTTATTGCCCCATTAATCAATAAGACTTGAAAAGCAGAAATAGACCTGCCCATCCGCGCCATCGTTTTTTGAAAGCACGGGAAAAGACAAAAAGCCTTTCGAATTGAAAGGCTCATAAACACTATATCCATTTCATTGGGCTAAATTTTAAAACCTTGGCTTTTGAGGAATGATTGCCCAAGCAATAATGTAGGCCAGAATACCGCTGCCTCCCATAAGAGCGAACACCACCCACAACAGCCGGACCAAAGTGGGATCCACCCCAAGGTATTCTCCAATCCCTCCACAAACGCCGCCGATTTTTTTATCCGTATCAGAAAGATATAGTCTTCTTCCCATAAATACTCCTCATTTACTAGTTTTTATTGCAGTATGCATCCTCTTTGTTTATATATACGGCCGATAAAATAAAATGTCTGAACGGGAATATTATAGATCATACACTTCCTCGGAGGACAAAACTCGAATGCGGCTGTTTTGTAAAGCGGCTATAGCTTTATCCGGGTTTTCCACTCTTAATATGACCAGCGCCTCTTGTGAATGTTTCCCCACAAAAGCATACATGTATTCAATCCCTATGGATTCCCTGTCCAGTACGTCCAACGCACCGGCAAGACCTCCCGGCCTGTCGGGGACTGCGATGGCTATAACACTGGTGCAGCTGACTGTAAAATCATTGTTTTTCAGTATTTCCTCCGCTTTTTCCGGCTGGTTCACTATGAGCCTTAATATTCCGAAATCTGTGGTGTCCGCAATGGACAAAGCGCTGATGTCGATGTTGTTGTCTCCAAGCACTCTTGTAACCTCGGCAAGTCTTCCGGACTTGTTTTCCAGGAATACGGAAATTTGCTTTACTAACATATACCCATCCTCCTCTTTCTGCAGGGATTTAAGGTTTACTCTATATATTCCTTTTGTCAATTACTCTCTTTGCCTTTCCCTCGCTTCTTTCAATGGTCTTAGGTTCCACAAGCTTAACCTTGGCGCTAATGCCCAGAGTTCCTTCCAGCTCTTTTCTTATTTTCCTTTCGATATCCTCGATACATTTCACCTCGTCGGAGAACATGTTCTGTGTCATTTCAACCCAAACTTCCAGAGTATCCAGATTACCCACCCTGTCGATAATCAAGAGGTAATGGGGAGCTGTCTCTCCCAATTCGAGAAGTACACTTTCAATCTGGGACGGAAATACATTCACCCCTCTTATAATCAGCATGTCATCCGTTCTTCCGGTCACCTTGCTCATTCGGACTTCGGTTCTTCCGCACTCGCATTTTTCATAATTAAGGCTTGACAGATCCCGGGTCCTGTACCGTATTAACGGGAGGCCCTCCTTGGTTATTGTTGTAAAAACCAGTTCTCCTACAGACCCCGGAGGCAAAACCTCCTTTGTTTCAGGGTTTATAATTTCAGGTATAAAATGGTCTTCCGCTATGTGCATTCCGCATTGATACGGGCATTCACTGGCTACGCCCGGACCAATGACTTCACTCAAACCGTATATGTCGATGGCCATGATTCCAAGCCGCTCTTCAATTTGCTTCCTCATGCCGTTGGACCAGGGCTCTGCACCGAAGACCCCCGCTTTGAGCTTTAAATCACTCCTGGATATCCCCAGCTCCTCCATCTCTTCCGCCATATATAAGGCGTAGGAAGGGGTACAGGCAAGGATGGTAGTGCCGAAGTCCTTCATGATTTGCAGCTGTCTTTTGGTGTTGCCCCCGGAAATAGGGATGACCGATGCGCCGATTCTTTCAGCTCCGTAGTGAACTCCAAGGCCTCCGGTAAAAAGTCCGTAGCCGTAAGCAATCTGGATAAAAGAGTTTTTATCTCCGCCCGCACAGGTAAGGGTCCTTGCCATTACTTCGGCCCACGTGTCCAAATCCCTTCTTGTATAGCCTACCACCGTTTGCCGCCCTGTGGTCCCCGAAGAGGCATGAATTCTCACTATTTCACTCAGTGGAACGGCAAACAGGCCGTAAGGATAGGTGTCTCTCAAATCCTGTTTGTAGGTGAAAGGCAATTTTTGCAAATCCTCCAAGGATCGGATATCACTGGGTTCAATGCCGGCTTTCTGCATTTTTTCACGGTAAAAGGGGACATTGTGGTAAACCCTTTTCACGGTGTTAATAAGCCGGTCTGTCTGCACCCTTGTCATTTCTTCTCTTGACATACACTCGTATGTCTGATTCCAGTACTGCATGAAAATGCTACCTCCCTGTCATTAATGAAGAATGTGGAACGCAGAAAATTCCTCCCATGGATGGAGGAAGCTCCGCATTATATATAACAAGCCCACTTCTTCCCCTGGGGAATGGCTTTCAGGGATTACGGCCGGACCGCCCCACACAAAAGCTACTATAGGCCTCATTTTGATTTCCGTTTAATACTACTTTGTCTGATTGGAAAACAATATCTTTCGGAAGGATTTTCAATAGCATCGAAAAGGCCATTTGGAGGGGATGAACATAGGAGTATGAACACAAATGTCCTTTCCTCAGATGGCTATCCGAAGGGGACATTCCTTGGCAAGGATGACCCGCGTAAGCCTAAAGGTGTGTCCCCTTCCCTTAGACGGGTCAAGTGAAAATCTTCCTTCAGATATGTTTTCCTTCACTAAATCAGGTATTATAAGGCATGCCAAATATCAAACCTGCCTCCGACATCCCTCCGTAGGCCTTTTTAGCCGGCACAATAGCCTGCTTCAAAGGCTCTTAGGTTTACGTCCACCAGTTTTTGGGGAACCGTATCCCTTATGGTATCCATCCAGATACTCTTTTCAATATCTGTTGATTTGGCCATCAGTCCGATCAATACCATGTTGACGGTTTTTATATTTCCGCACTGCTTTGCAATGCTTAAAGCATCAATAGAAACCGTGTTTTTAAAAACACTTTTGAGCTTTTCCAGTATCCTTTCGGGATATTTGGCTTTTCCGGTAATGACCGGCATGGGGTTAATTTTCTGCTCATTCACCAACATTTTCCCGCCTTCTTTTAAATAATCAAACCAGCGCAGAGCTTCCAGTTTTTCAAAGGCTATGATAATGTCGGCCTCACCCTTTTCAATCAGAGGTGAATACACTTTATCCCCAAATTTGACATAAGTCACTACGCTGCCTCCCCTCTGGGACATCCCATGGACTTCGGAAACCTTTACATCATAGGACTCCTTCATAGCAACGGCTCCTAAAACCCGGCTGGCCAGCAGTGTCCCCTGCCCGCCTACTCCCACAAGCATTATATTAAGATTCTTCATCATTCCCACCAGCCTTTTCTATGGCATCAAAGCTGCAGACATTGGTACACAGCCTGCATCCCACACACAGTGTTTCATTGATCTCAATACATTCCCCCCTATCAACAATGGAGGGACAACCGATGGACATGCATCGCTTGCATTTCCTGCATTTTTCCGCATTAATCCTTAAAGGCCCTTCATATTTTACATGCTTCAACAGTGCACAGGGTCTCCGGGCGATGATAACCGACGGTTCAGCCGCATTGATTTCCTCGCTGACCGCCTCTTCAAGCTCTTTTAAGTTAAACGGGTCTACAACCCTAACTCTCTCTACGCCCACCGCATTTGCCAGCTTCACCAGGTCAACCTGCTTTGTAGGCTCGCCTTTTATGGTATATCCTGTGGCAGGATTATGCTGGTGTCCTGTCATTCCCGTAATTGAATTGTCCAGAATGATTACCGTAGAATTTCCTTTGTTATACACTATATCAATCAGTCCTGTTATACCCGAATGAATAAAAGTGGAGTCCCCAAGCACGGCAACCGTTTTACGGCTGAAGCTCGCGCCCCTCGCTTTTTCCATCCCATGTGTCATGCCGATGCTGGCGCCCATGCATACACAGGTATCCATGGCCTCTATGGGAGCCAATGCTCCAAGGGTATAGCAGCCTATATCTCCGCTCACATTCAATTTAAGTTTTTTAAGCACATAAAACGTTCCCCTGTGAGGACATCCGGGACACATTACCGGAGGTCTTGCAGGTACCGATTCATTTAATATGATGGAGGTTTCTAAAAATTGATTCAAAAGCCTTTCCCTGATTATTTCAGCGCTAAGTTCTCCTATTACGGGCAGTTGTTCCTTGCCCACCACCTTGATTCCCATTTTTCTCACATAGTCTTCGATAAAAGGTTCCAGTTCTTCAATTACATAAAGTCTTTTGACTTCCTTTGCAAAGTTTGCAATCAGCTTTTCAGGCAGGGGATAGACCATGCCCAATTTCAAATAGGAAACATTTCCTAAAGCCTCTCTGGCGTACTGGTATGCAATGCCGCTGGTAATCACACCCACTTCCTTACTGCCCCATTCGATCCTGTTCAAGGGTGTGCTGCTGGAGTATTCCTTTAAGGCACCCATTCTCTTTTCCACTTCCACATGCCTTTTTTTTGCCATGGCAGGCATCATTACATATTTATTGGGATCTTTACTGTATTCCTTTAGGTCGTATGCTTCCCTTTCACCCATCTCAACGATGCTCTGAGAATGGGCAATTCTTGTCGTCAGCCTTACCAGAACCGGACAGTCGTATTCTTCGCTGAGTTTAAAGGCTTCCTTGACAAAATCTTTGCACTCCTGGCTATCTGACGGTTCCAGCATCGGCACCTTGGAAGCCCTGGCATAGAATCTGCTGTCCTGCTCATTTTGAGAGCTGTGCATTCCCGGGTCGTCCGCCACCATTATAACCAGGCCGCCGTTAACTCCTGTGTAGGATGCGGTAAAGAGTGGATCCGCCGCCACATTCAACCCCACTTGTTTCATAGAACAAATAGCCCTGGCTCCCGCGATGGATGCACCGACAGCAACCTCCAGAGCCACCTTCTCGTTAGGCGACCACTCGGAATAAATATCGTCGTACTTTGCCATATTTTCCGTAATCTCGGTACTGGGAGTACCCGGATATGCGGCAGCCACACTTGCTCCGGCTTCATACGCACCCCTGGCAACCGCCTCATTCCCAAGCATTAGTTTTTTCATTTTAATCCCCCACTTACAGATATCGCACTTTAGAATCGGATATTTCCAATTGTTCCAACGCCCTCTCCATGCCGGCCGTTTTCCAACTGGTAAAAGTGCATTATCTTTATTAATCGACTATTGGAATATAAAAGCTTATTACAACCAATACAATTTAATATACGGTCACATAATTATAATTTTAACACATAGTATAAATTAAAGTCCAGTTTAAAAGGAACACTGTCAAATAAATTTTTATATTTTATGCAATATTATTACTTTGTGTACAAAATATACTAAGTACTCAAAAAAACTATAGAGGGTTTGGTGATTCAAGCCCTCCTGCGCCATTTATCCAGGGTTTAAATATAGCGGATTTTCCCCATTGTCGACCACGGATCAAAGGGTTTCTCCACTTTCGCTGTTGATAATTTCGGGGTAAAAATGGTCTTCATTGATATGCATCCCGCACTGGTAGATACATTCCCCTGAAACTCCAGGGCCTGCGACCTCACTTAAGCCATAATTCTCAGTGGCAAGGATTCCCCAGCGTTTTTCTATTTCAGACCTCATTTGGGGGGTATGCCCTTCTCCGCCAAAAGCCCCAGCCGGAGTTTAAACCTATTTTTCCCCATTCCCATTTCTTCGGCGATCTCTGAAAGGTACAGCGCATAGGAAGGGGTGCCTACCAGTATAATGGTCCCGAAGTCCCCCGTCAGCATCAACTGCCGTTCGGAGTTGCCGCTGGAAGCCGGAACAACTGTTATCCCTACTTTTTCAAGTCCGCAATGCAGGCCGAATCCTCCCGTAAACAGCCCATATCCGAAGACAACCAGCGCTATATCCTCCTCACATCCTCCGGCTGCAACGATAATCCTTGCTATCTGTTCCGACCAGTTTTTTATATCCCTTCGGGTAAACCTGTGATCTGTGTTTACCATTTGATATTTAGCAGCAAAACAACAAACGCCGATGTTAAAGCGGTTAAAACCAGTGAAAAAACAAAAGCAATCCGGATAACCTGGTTTTCCTCTCCCAGCTTATCTATAGATGCTGCGGCATTTTGAAGCTTTGCCGGCGAAATAACGCTTGCCAGCCCGCTTCCAAACGCCAGCCCGGCGGTGATGACAATTATGCCTGTGATTCCCAGATCCAGGTTTTTTGCAGTCATCATGGTATATTTGGCAAACATGCCTATGGTGGAGGCCTCACTTCCGGTGATAAATCCCCCGAACAGGCCGATGAATCCCACAACGGCCCCATAGGCATTGTGGAAAAACAGGGAGGAATAATCGGCCAGCACTTTAACCATACTGTCGGTTACATTTTTTTTGGCAACCATATCATAGCCCGACATGTTCATAATTTCGCCTATCGCAAAGAAAATCGCCGCCGAAAACACAGGCCTTGGAGCCCGTTTCCACCAGGCCTTTACCGTTTCCTTCAACTGCATGGAAGTAGGCCTTATAAAAGGGATGGATAGGATTATGCTGGCAAATATCCAGGTGTATGCATTCCACAGCGCCCTGGTGTCGATGCTTTTCCCGTCGGCCGACAGTCCTTCCACCGGAAGCCTCAGTGTCCTGTAAAGGTAATTAAACACGTCCTTGGGCACATTCAGGGCCAGGATCACCACAATAAGAATGATCCAGGGCATCAACGCCCTCCATAAGGGATATTTTTTTTCATATTCCAGTTCTTCCTCGGTTAGTTTACTCTTGTCAATCACCTTTTTACCGGTCACCAGGAGGTAAAGGGACATTACGATAATGACTGCAATTCCGCAGAGGATGCCTGTCAGTACCACCAGATTCTCTATTCTGTTTGTAAAATAGGATACCACTCCAATAACGCAACCCGTCAAAATACAGGGCATCCACCCTTCCCTGATGCTCTTCCATTTCCCTACGATCCACAGCATGCAAAAACCTATCAGTGTTGACACCAGGGGTAAAAGCATAAAAAATATGCTGCCGGCTTGTGCCAGGGTAATTTCATGTCCCTTTCCCAGAAAGCCGTTGGCCACATCCACAAACACAACAATGGGAGCTCCCAGTAAAGCGTATGTACACAGGGAATCATAGCCTATGGCGGGAAGCGCAATGGCTACATAGGTTGAATAGCCCATGGCCAACAGGATGGGCGGGAGAAGGGATACGGGAGTTGCCCCTACGGCCACCATAAGGGTGCCGAACCCTATGTTGATCATCATGATCTGTACCGGCCTGTTTTCACTGGCAATAGTCTTGATAAAGATAATAATCCTTTTAAGGGCTCCGGTTTTTTCCATATAAGCCATCTGAAGCAGTGATGTTGCAACGATTAAAGATACGGCAAACGATTTAATAAGACCTGCCGCTGTTGAACGTAAAATCACTTCGATTGAAGTTTGAAATGCAAAAAAAGCGACGATTGAAACCGCAAGCCACCCCACGATGCCGCTTATGTCTGCCGGTTTTTTTAAAACGATGAGCATACATAAGATTACAGCGATGGGCAGCAAGGTTAATAATAGAGATCCCACTGACATTCCTACCATCCTTCCGTCCGTTCAATTTTCATACCTGCCGTACTGCTTGGATTCTACAGAAAAAATTATTACTAAACATTTTACAATAAAAGGCCAAAAAAATAAAGAAGTTTTTCCACTTCTTTATAAATCTTTATAAAAAACAGTCAACCGCACTCCACAAATTATAGGAATTTTACCCGGAATACCCGATTATTTCAATATTTCAACCATTTGCTTCTCAAGCCCTTTAAGCTTGGCACCCAGCGTGTCGATTTCAGCGTCTTCCTTTTCCTGCTTCAAATCCGCTTTTATCTGTTCGGACAATTCTTCCAGCTCTTCTTTAAGGGTTTCCATCAATTCGACCAATGCCAGCCTCTTATACTTCTGGACCACATCCGCAGGTGCTTCAATCTGACCCACAATACTTCCTGCCTTGATTTGATAGCTTTCCCCCCTTGACGGAATGATGGTCTCAACGTGAAACTGCTCATTGACAAGTCCGGAGAACTCTTCCATCACTTCCTCTTCCCCGTGGACGATAAAGATCTTTTGAGGCTTCTTCTTAAACTTGCCTATCCATTCCATAAGCCCCTGCTTGTCCGCATGGCCGGAAAAGCCGTCGATCATCTCAATTCTGGCGTTTACGGTTATTTCCTCTCCAAAAAGTCTGACTTTTTTTGCCCCGTCCACCAGATTTCTGCCCAGGGTCCCCGGAGCCTGGTATCCCACAAACAGTATGGTTGATTCCTCTCTCCAGAGGTTATGTTTGAGGTGGTGCTTGATTCTTCCGGCTTCACACATACCGCTGGCCGAAATGATAATCACGCTGTCTTTTCTCTCGTTAAGCGCCTTTGACTCGTCAGGGGTTTTTGTAAACTGCAGTCCCGGGAAATCCAGGGGATTGTCCCCGTTTTCAATATATGCCCTTGCTTCTTCGTCGTAGCAATCCAGGTTGTTTCTGAAAATCTCGGTAGCGGATATAGCAAGAGGGCTGTCTACGAAAACCGGGATGTTCATAATATTTTTCAGTTTCTCGCTGTACATTTTTTCCCTTTTATGAAGGTCATAAATAATTTCCTGCGTTCTTCCCACGGCAAAGGAAGGAATAATCACATTTCCTCCCTTATCCACGGTTTCGTTGATGATATTCAAAAAGCGTTCAACCTTGTTTTCATTCATTTTATGCAGCCTGTTTCCATAGGTAGATTCAACAACAAGGTAATCGGTGCTCTCAATGATGGACGGATCCCTCAGTATAGGAATGTCTTTGTTTCCAAGGTCCCCTGAAAATACGATCTTTGTTTCTTCATTATTTTCCCTCACCCATACCTCGATGATAGCAGAACCGAGAATATGCCCGGCATCATTGAATTTTACCCGGATGTTTTCATTCAGCCGGACAATTTCTCCATAGCGGACACTTCGAAACAGTTTAAGGCAGTCAACAGCATCCTGGAAGGTATAAAGGGGATTAACGGGGGATTTGCCTGCCCTCAGCCTTTTCCGGTTGGTCCATTCGGTCTCCATCTCCTGTATGTGCCCACAGTCGGGAAGCATGATTCCGCACAGCTCGACGGTGGCTTTGGTGGCTATGATCTCCCCCTTAAAACCGTCCAGGTATATTTTAGGTATTCTGCCGCTGTGGTCGATATGGGCATGGGTCAGTAAAATAAAGTCCAATCCTGCAGGGTCAAAAGGAAAGGGCTCCTCATTGAGGGCATCTTCCTTGGCATGTCCCTGGTACATACCGCAATCTACGAGAAATTTTCGGTTTTGGGTTTCGATCAGGTAGCAGGAACCGGTAACGGTCTTTGCCGCACCTAAAAAAGTAATCTTCATACGGGCACCTCACAAATTGTAAAATAAATATACGTGAACAGCTTTTTATCTATGGATTACAAATTCGACAAGAACTTGTCTTTTCCCTCTTTATTTACCCATAAAATTGCTTGCTCAACCACTTATTTTTTGATGAATTTCTTCGAAAAATATTTTGGTGAAAAGTATTGCATTAATCTATTTCCCATGCTATATTAGAACACAAGGATTTGATGAAAAAACGCAAGTTTTTGGAATTGCGCCGGTTTTTCACATCTGAATTTTATATTAGACGGAGGGGTTCCCGAGTGGCCAAAGGGGGCAGACTGTAAATCTGTTGTCGCTGACTTCGATGGTTCAAATCCATCCCCCTCCACCAAAAAGGTTAGCCTTTGCCGGCTAACCTTTTCCTATGTATTGGGACTGTGCGTTTTTATAATTTGTTTACCAGCTCTTTAAACCTGTTGCCCCTTTCCTCGAAATTCTTAAACATGTCAAAGCTTGTGCTGGCCGGAGAGAACAGCACAACATCCCCCGGCTCCGCCAACCTGTAGGCCGTACTTACTATTTCCTCGTAAGAATTGCATTCTACAACGGGAATATCTTTTCCCTTTCCGGTTTTTTCTATTTCGGCCTTCAGGGCCGCTTTAATTTTAAGCGCCGTCTGTCCGATTAAAATCAAAACCTTGACCTTTTCCGCAATGGCCTGCCCCAGGATATCGTAAGGAATATTCTTGTCTTTTCCTCCTGCGATGAGAATGACCTTTTGGTTAAAGGAATTCAGCCCCGCTATGGCCCTTGTGGGGCTGCTGGCAATGGAATCGTTGTAAAACCGAACGCCCCCGATTTCCCTAACAAATTCTATTCTATGTTCCACGCCCTTAAATGTTTTAGCCACCCGCGCAACAGCTTCAAGCTTCACGTAATCTGAAACAGCCGCTGCCGCAGCCAGATAATTTTCCACATTGTGCTCTCCGGGGATTGCTATTTCTTCAGACTTGACAAGCTTTAGTTCCCTGTCCCGGTCTTTGTTTGTCAGCCACCCGTCTTTTAAAACCAGGCCCCGGTCCAGGGCATTTTTCCTGCTGAAAAACAGAACCTGCCCCGCTGTCTGGGAGGCAAATTCCCTGGTGACGGGGTTGTCGTAATTGAGGATTACCTTATCGGACTGGGATTGAAATTTAAAAATATTTTTCTTGGCTTCTACATATTCCTCCATGGATTTGTGCACATCCAGATGATTGGGTGAAACATTTGTTACAACAGCAATGTGGGGGCTTCTTTTCATGGTTTGCAACTGAAAGCTGCTCAATTCAAGCACAACCAGATCGGTTTCCTTTATTTCCTCAATCCTGTTTAAAAGCGGAGTTCCGATATTCCCTCCCAGCCAGCAATGATAACCCGATTCCTCCAACATTTTATAAATCAATGTGGTGGTGGTGGTTTTTCCGTCGCTGCCGGTTACCGCAATGATTTTGGCAGGGCACAATTCAAAAAAAACTTCCATTTCGGAGGTTATCTCCGCCCCCTCTTCCCTGGCACGGAGCAGTTCGGGAAGGTCGTACCGCATCCCCGGTGTTCTAAAAACAATGTCAAACCCTTTTAAATTGCATAGATAATCTTTGCCAAGGCTGTATTGTATATTAAGGCCTTCTAATTCTTCCAGTTCCTGCTCCAGCTCTTCTGCAGTTCTCCTGTCAAAAGCGGTTATTTGTACATCTGTTTGCAATAGAAATTTTATCAACGGCCTGTTGCTTATTCCCATACCCAAAACCGCAATTCTTTTACCTTCAATACTTCTTTTAAATTCTTCAAGCCTGGTGTTCAAGTATTTCACGCTCCTTATTTACTGTGGGCCTTCGCAGCAAAACTGCAAGGTTTAAGGCTCTCTTCTGTTCTTGAGGTATTTATACTGCATTAAAATTTTTTCCCATTTTCTTTCCCATTTTTCAGAGCCGAATATCCTGCAAAATTCAATACACTGCTTCATAAATATTTCTTCATCCTTCAGAGCACCTGAGGCAAGTCTTTCTTTTATCAAGGCAAATGTGCCCTTCTTATCCAAGAGAATGATGTTCTCTCTGCAAATCATATATAAAAAGGCACCAGCCATATTATCATTATACAGTATTTCTTCAAAAGTTTCCGGTGTATAACAAATAATTTTGACATTGAAAAGCTTTTCTTTTAAAAGCTCAAGTCTTATGGTTTCAATGAATTTAATATAGGTTTTAAGGCAGGTATTGTCACTGAGTAAAATCAAAATATCGTAGGAGCTTTGAGAGCTGTGATTCCCTTTTGCCCTAGCACCGTACAACACAATACTCATCACTTCCAGTTTCAAAGGCTGTGCACACCTGTCTATGATCTCACCCACATGGTTAATTACCTTATCATTAACCATCCAATCGTGCTTCATTGCAAATCCTCCTGCCGCAAAAACGGAAATAAATTAATTTACCACTTGCATTTATTAAAGTTTTCTAGTACAATATTTATTGCGCTAGAAAATTGCAAGTGTAAAATATGTATGCGAGAGTGGTGGAATTGGCAGACGCGCTAGATTCAGGTTCTAGTGTCCGCAAGGACATGCAGGTTCAAGTCCTGTCTCTCGCACCAAGGGCTTTTAGAGATTATCTTTAAAAGCCTTTTTTATAATATGCACACTTTCACGCAGCTTGCATGATTTCTTTAACCTTTACATTCAACACTTCTATTATGCTTTTTTATCTGTTCAAATTCAATAGGAAAATACTTTTTCTCTTAACTTCTATATAGCTTTATTTAGAATACGTTAAATTTTTATTCACACAAAATCAAAAGGAATGTCAACCTTTACTATTTAATATAAGTGAGCAAAGAGCTAACAACCTTTTATATTTTCCGCCCTTTCAATATACGAAGCCCCCGCAGCCGTGCGGGGACTTTTTTTACTACAGAATGTCCATATAAGAATCATGCAATTGAACTCATTTTAAAGATACATATTTTCCGGCGTGGGTATCATCCTAAACAGCATAGAATTGACAGGGGTATCAAGGCTGCACTTTTTCCCCGGTTTTTCCGCGAAATATCTCAAATTCCGTCTTCCCGCTAAACAGCAGGGGTTACTTCTTGCTCTCCTTTGCATAGAAAAAAGTCTTTATCGGCTTTAAGTTGTACTTGCCGGCAAGAATTATTTGTTCGGTGCTTCCTACAAACAGTATGCCTTCTTCCCTCAAGGACCTGTTAAACTTCATGTAAATTTCATGTTTCGCCTCTTCGGTAAAATATATTAAAACATTCCGGCACACGATCAAATCACAGTCGGATGGATATTCATCCTCTAATAGATTGTGCTGCCTGAATTCCACACATTTTTTTATGGAATCTTTAATTTTATACGAATCCCCCGACTGAATAAAGAACTTCTCCAAATAAGAAACCGGCAGATTTTCAACACTTTTGGCATGATAGACACCGGCCTTTGCCTTTTCAATGGCTTCCTTATCGATATCCGTTGCCAGAATTTTAATGCTTTCCAGGGGCAAAAATTTATTGAGAACCATAACCAGCGTATATGGCTCATCTCCCGTAGAACAGGCCGTGCTCCATATCTTTAAATTCCTGCTTTTTTTCATAAGTAAAGGTATAATTTCCTTTTCCAGCACGTTCCACTGTTCCGGGTTCCGATAGAATTCTGAAACATTGATTGTCAGATAGTTAATAAATTCGTTGAACAGATTTTTGTTTTCTTTAAGGGCTTTTATGTAATCACTGTACAGTTCAAAATTGTTTTTCTTTATAAGTGAATCAATTCTTCTTTTCATTTGCTTTTCTTTATAGAAACTCAAATTGATGCTCGTCATTTTATAGATTTCACTCTTAAAGCCCTCATAATCCATCATCTTCTGCAGAGCCCCCTAATCACTCATTTATGCAAAAAATCTTTTTATTTCTATTTCTGCATTTTCAGGCGAATCGGATGCATGAATAAGGTTTTCAAACTCGTGGAAGCCGTAATCCCCCCGGATAGTGCCCGGAAGTGAGTCGTAGACGCTGGTTTTCCCCATCATGCTTCTTACCATCCTTATCACGCCTTCTCCCTCCAGAACCATGAGTACGACGGGGCCTGATATCATATAGGTAACCATATCGCTATAAAAGGGTAAATGTTTGACATGCGAATAGTGCTCCTCTACAATTGACCTCTCAAGCACACACATTTTCATCCGGACAATGTCCATGTTCTTTTTTTCAAATCTTGAAACAATTTCTCCTACCAGCTTTCTTTTCACAGCGTCCGGTTTTAATATGACTAAGGTCTTTTCCATTGTTTTCTCCTTTACAGTTAAATAAGATAAGTAATAACTATTTTACAAAATTTTATCATAATTATGCACTGAATAAAAGTGGATGCATATCCAAGTCCATAAAAAAAGTCGAAATATAGGATTAGTTAAAACTCATTTATGGAAAATATGGATATTGGGACATTATAAAAAGCGTGTATTAGAAAATACGCGCTTTTGCAACTCAACATCTATATTGAACTACTATAAATTTGCAACTTTGACAGGTTCTTCGAAGATCCCTCGCTTCACCTCGGTTGCAGTCATATGCTTGGCATTAAACTTTTCAGTTAAATAATTGCAAGCATCCCAAGGGTTTACCCTTTCTCCACAAGTAAATACATCTACTGCTGCGTATCCCAACTCAGGCCACGTATGAATAGCCAAGTGAGACTCTGAGATAACCACAACACCGCTAACACCCTGCGGACTGAACTTATGAAATGCTACTTCTCTTACTTCAGCTCCAGCTTCCAGTGCAGATTCAACCATTATTTTTTCAATTAAGCTGCAATTGTTTAAAATTTCCGAATCGCATTCATAAATTTCTGCCAGAATATGACGGCCCAAAGCGTTCATATTTCATTGCCTCCTTCAGTTTAAATAAATATCAACAACCTTTCTTTAATCTGAAATTTAAAATTTCAACAAATCATATTTTAGCAGATTGCCGCAGAATGTCAATAGTTTTTATTAAATATTTTTATATTCCTTCCTTAACTTAAATTATTATACTTTTCCTCATTTTTTCTCTGTTTTTTTCATTAACTTATGAGGTTTTCTCCATTCATGAAAATTATGTAAACCATAGTGGATAAGCCTTAGCTCACGGATTCTGTTTTTCATCAGTATATGAAAATTTTATTTTAAAAGTATGTATGCAGTCCGGGTTTTCCAGGGTGTCCGACTGTGTCCGAATGGTGTTCAAAGTGTTTTTATCACTGGAAAAGTACATGATATAACGTGTACCGTCGTTTAAACTAAGTAGAAAGGCATTTCCCCTCAATCTGGCCAGGTTATAGGTATTTACTGATTTAGCCCCTCCCTGCACAAGCGTCAGGCTTTTTTCATTGATGAAAAGTTCTATGGTACTCAGCTTATGCCGGCTTTCATTTTTAGTGCCACCTTCAATAAGGCTTGAAACGGTTTCTATGTAGTAATCATCGCTTGTCCAATGTCCCAACAGGGTTTGGTTAATGGTAGAGGTATCCCTTTTGCTACTTTGTGTACCGGTTTTTTCTATGAGTTCATTTTTGGTAGTGCTCTCTATATCGGACAACCCCCAGAAGGGGTACGATTTCACCGTGTAAATCCAGTTATACCCCTTGTATTCTTTTTTGCCGTTTTCATAGAAAATGGCGTATTCTTCATAAACACCCACTTTATATATCCCTTTCCCGTCGGGCAGGCATTCGGTTATCCTGGATGCAATGAATTCCTCTTTGATCTGGTGCCTGTACAAAAACTCCAGCAATTTTTTCTGGGATTTATACAGTTCACTTCCCGGAATCAGGTACGGCTCAACAATAGAAAATTTATTCTCATTCACTGCCTCGGCCCACAGCCTTGTATAATTTTTTATTGTTTCTTCGATATTATCTATGTTGGATTTAAAATAGCCGTTGTCGCTTGCTCTAATGTCCGGGGTTCCTTTTACCAGGTCCTTTTGAATTTCTTCCACAACTTTCTCTATTTTTTTATTTTGAAGGCTGCTTCCAGCACTGTTGCTTATAGCGGATGAACCCAAGCAAGCAGCTGTAAGAAATGCTAAAGCAACGACCCCCCCAAACTTTCTCATTAAAACATTCATATTGTATTTTCCCGTAACTTTATCTAAATTTCCATATAAGTTAAGATGCCGTAAATTTATGTCAAACTTATAAATAATTTATCATAAAAAAATGGACTTGGCAAACAGCTTATAGAGTCAGCCGCCGGTTATGGGATTGCCGTTCTTGAGCAAAGGCTCTGCTTTATCGTTCAAGTATTGTTCCACGCCGTCCGCTATAGCCTTTGCCAGCTGCTCCCTGAACTCATCCTGGGTCAATAACCGCCGTTCTACCTCATTTGAAATAAATGCGGTTTCAACAATCACGCCGGGTATCTCGGAATAGCTTAGAAGGAAATAGTTTGCCTGTACGGGGTCATGTACCGTCCGCTTCTTTCCGCTTACAACCATAGCATTTAGCGACCTCTGGATGCAGTAAGCCAACACTTTGCTTTCCTGGAATTTATCGTTATAAAATACAATAGCTCCATCCGTGGACGTTTTTTTAAAATTACAATTTACGTGGATACTGAGAAATAATTGTGCATTGTTCTTGTTAATAATATTTACTCTTGCGTTTAAATCCCTTCGGTGCCTGCTTTGACCGGAATTATCAAGATTCTCCAGCGAGATATCTTCCTCCCGGGTCATAATCACTTTATAACCTCTTTGCTCTAAAAATACTTTCAGCTTTTTGGATATCCCCAGGTTAATTTCTTTTTCCAATATCCCGTCTTTATTCGTCCCTCCGTCAATTCCCCCGTGTCCGGGATCAATAACGATTATTCCGCTTTTTGGGTCTATGAAGGTATTGGCAGGCATATTGGATAAACGGATGTATACAAACACCGATAACAGAACCAAAAGGATCGCTATTAAAGCAGCAAAATTTATCACTTTTTTACTTAACACAATGATTTTCAGGCTTTTCAAGGAATAGATCCCAACCTATTTTTTATACTGCATATATTCATTTTATTTTCCGAATCCGTCTTATATGAGATATCTAAGGCTAATCTGGTAAAGAAAATAAATCTCCATGTGATATAATAATTACAGATAGCGTATATTAAGTGCATTATCCGTAATCTCCGTTAATAAATACATCACCATGAGTGGTTGAAACATACTTAATAGAATTGAGGTGCTTGAAAATGAGATCATACCGCAAAGAACTTATTTTCAATCTGCCTACGCGCAGAGGATATGTGAACATAACCCCGCAAGTTCAGGCCTGCATTGACGAAAGCGGAGTTAAAGAAGGATTTGTTTTAATTAATGCCATGAATATTACCTCCAGCGTTTTTGTAAATGATGATGAACCGGGATTGCACCAGGATTTTGAAAAATGGCTGGAAACTCTGGCGCCGGAAAAACCGCATAGCCAATATAAGCATAACGGGTATGAAGATAATGCGGATGCCCATCTGAAGCGTCAAATTATGGGACGTGAGGTGGTCGCCGCCATTACCGACGGAAAGCTGGATTTTGGGACATGGGAACAGATATTCTACGGAGAGTATGACGGTAAACGCCAAAAGAGGGTTCTTGTTAAGATTTTGGGGGAGACTTAGGGAAGGCATCCATTGATTCACTATAATGGTGCCAAGAAATTGGACACGAAATTTGTGCCTGACCCCATGGTAATTATTTTATTTATATAGAATAAGGTTTCTGCAAACATTATGCAGAAACCTTATTCTATATATTAATATACAAATACCATTCGGCCAATTCGAGCCGTGATGGGTTTGGACCACAGCCACCGGTTGGTTGCGCTGTCGTCAAAATAATACAGAGCCCCGTTGGATGGATCCCTGCCGTTCAGCGCTTCAAGAGCTGCTTTTCTCGCATCCTCTGAAGCCGGCTTGTTGATCCAGCCGTTCTGTACTGGAGTAAACTGGTAGAAACCGCCGGATTTCTGGTAAATCACTGAGCTGATGGTATTTGGAAACTGCGGGTCTTTCACCCTGTTGATTACTACAGCCGCCACTCCTACTTTTGCATCATATGGCTCACCAGCCGCCTCTGCTGTTACAAGCCTTGCCAGAAGGTCCACATCAGCAGTACTGTAGGAAATTGTACCTAACGATGTGGACGGACTGCTGGAAACAGCAGCGGGAATGATAAGCTTTTGCCCTACGGAAAGGTAGTCATCCCATTTGTTGTTTACTTTTCGCAGTGAAGCAAGCGTTATATTGTATTTCTTAGCAATGAGGTATAATGTGTCACCGCTTTTTACCGTATAATCCTGGGATGGAACACTCAGTTTCTGTCCAGGATAGATCCTATCGCTGGAAAGGCCGTTGGTTTCCATAATCACACTGGAAGAAGTGCCGAACAGCTTTCCGATTTTATAAAGCGTATCTCCCGATACCACGGTGTAGGTGGCTGCATGCGCTGTTACCCCCATGAGCAGCATAGCTGACAGACCTATTAAAAAGGCTGCCGTCCTCTTAAAATTTAACATCAGTATTTCCTCCTTTCCGCCTCCGAGGTTAGCTGACGGGTTCGGGTCGAGGCACCCTATCATTGCTGAATTCACCCATGAACAGCGGCTGTCGCTGTCCGCTTAATGCTTGCGTCCCCCGTACTCCTTATAAGAGATTCGGCGTTTATGTGTCTGTTATTTTAACAAAGTTATGTCAACTATTCTAGAGGAAATATATGGATATAGCCCGAAAGGCCTTGTATAACAATAAAAAAACATTCGGGAAATATTTAATGAACAACAACTCCTTGTAAGGTCACAAGCTTCTTATTTTGTTACTGGTGCTTTTTGTTACTGGTGCTTTTTGCGAGAATGACTGCTCCCAACCAAAAATAAATTGTGAAAAACGGTAGTTAGGTTGACAATTAAGCCGTTTACTTCGTTAATCCAACAGAGCTTCCTTATATCTTCTGCCGATAAAGCACTTATGCCTGGTTTCGAAAATAATTTCCAGATTATTCATTCTGGTTTCAGAGATATAGTCATTGATTTTTAGTGTAACCTCACTCCATTTAATTAATGGAAAACTGAAATTGCAAAACGCGAAGTTATTTCCTCAAATTACGTCGCTTTCTCCTCTCTCTTTGAAAGGGAAGCCAATCCCATGCAGATCAAATTGCCCAACACAGTGCTCAGGGTGATATACCCGTACGTAAAAAACGGTGCTGTCTGGTCACCGCCGCTGTTTATTAGGTCACAAACATTCCAAAAATCAGGAAAACGGTTAAATAGGCTGTGGTTATTAAAAACCAGCCGGATATAATTTTTAGCAGGTTTTGTACCGGCGAATACCACTCCCCGCACCGTGTGTTCACACAAGGTAGATCATTTGACCTCTCGGGTGTCGTCAAACACACCAAACATAACTCTCCAGTCAATGCGCCCGTAAAAGTCCATAGCCCTGTTATCCTCCGGATCGCTGTATTTCCAACTGGCAAGAAGTTTCTCATAGCTGCCGTCATTGCCGGTCAGCCAGACGCTTTTCTCTCCATCGGCGTTTACACGGGCAAAGACGATATAATGGCTGTTCTTCACGAATACCGGCGCTTCCGAGCGGTACACAGGGTCTTGCGTCAGGGGAAACAGTTTTCCGCCGGTGTACATGTAGATTTGACGCTTTGAAATTGCATCCATTTGACTTGTATAGTCATCACCGGCTTTGGCAACAGGTGACGCGGCAAAGGCAAGACTTTTCCCGTCTGCGGAATAACAGGGCGTTGTGGGAACCATGCCGGATGTTTCCAGAGTTTTGGCAGTCGGACTGCTTCCAAGGTCAAATTGGCTTAAGCTCTTTTCTTCGGCCATCATTCTTCCGCCGCCGGTAATCATGGCAAAGGTGTTTGAGTCTGCAAAGCTTACATTTTCATCATAGGCAAGGGCTCGGGTCTTCAACTCGGTCAGCTTCCCGTCGGCCATATCATAAATAGCCGCCCCCACGCCGTCGGCAGACAGCGATGCAGACTGCGGCATCAGCCATATGAGGATTTTTCCCGAATCCGGCGACCACTTGCCCACCCTGGGGAGCATACCCATGGAAGCATCCTCTATCTTTTGAGCTTTTATAATCATCCTCGCCCTTTTGGCTGCAACGTCATACAGCCACGTGCC
Source organism: Eubacteriales bacterium (assembly GCA_024655885.1). Taxonomy (GTDB): domain Bacteria; phylum Bacillota; class Clostridia; order Acetivibrionales; family JANLFN01; genus JANLFN01. Next base: position 241,366 of record JANLFN010000001.1, read on the forward strand.
TCCCTGGTCCTGGTTATCCGCGCCGGATACAACAGAGTCATAGGCAAGGTACCTGAAATCCGGCGACGGCTTCAAGTGCATATAGGAAGTTTTTTCTTCGGCAGGAACAAGTATTGAACTTTCAGCCGTTTGAGGATTTACAGCCACTATCCCGGCTTTTTGCGACGAAGCGTAGAACCCGCCATTTTGACCCGGACAGTAGGAGTCCACCCCTTCGAGCAGCAACCGCGCTTTGGATGCAGCAAAATCATAAGCATACAAAGCGCCGTCCTTCGTGTAAGCAACAGCCTTGCCGTCACGAGAAAACACGGGAGTTGAGATGCCGGTTCCCCCCACAAGCAAAGCCGCTTTGCCGTCGTCCACACCGGCGCAGTAAAGCCCATCCTCCGCCGCATACGCCACCTTGCTGCCGTAAAAGGGCGCGTTTTTACCGGCATTGTCCGGATATTCCACCGAAAGCTCTTTTTCTCCTCCGCTTTCCTTAAGGACAAGCCGGCCTGAGGAAACCGGCCCACTGCCCTCCTTGGTGGGCGGACTTGCCGGAAGATATTCCTTCACCCAGAGAGCCTGGTCCTGAACAAATAAATACAGGTCCTTCTCCATCCGCATCGAAAGGGAGTATTTCGTATCTGAAGCAATGTTATACCCTCTTATTTCCATGCTGGCAATGCCCGATCCAAAAGCGGCATTCGTATAGATTTCATAGCACCCGTCATTATCCAAATCAGCTAGAAATACACTCTTTGTAGGCATGCCGTCAAGGACGCATAAAACCCTCCCATCCTTGATGGCGGCTACTCCATACAGCCAGGCATAATCAACATTAACACGGTACAGCTGGACACCGGCATTTTCCCATGCCTCTTTAACTGTGATCTCTGAAAGCTGCATACTGGAAAGTATATCCCCCTTTGTTCCGTTTTTCGCAAGATAATCGGCTATCAGTTCTTTCGCTTTCAACAGTGAAATACCGCCTTCAGGAATGAACCTGTTGTTTTCCGCCACTTCAACCGCCGGCAGTTTTGAGAACTCCGGCGATTTGGATTCTTCATTTAAAAAGCTGAAATCCGGCTTCAACATATCCTTCAATTCAGAGAAATCAACGGCGAATTTCTGTATGCCGGCGGCGTACGGAAAATATTCGTACTGCTGGAAATAAACCACCACCGCATGATTGGACAGGTAGAAATCCTGTTCATCCTTGATGGCCTTGAAGGGTGTAATTGAATAATCCGGCAGTAATCCTTCCTTTACCCTTTCATCAATCTGATTCTTGACAATACCGCTTATAAACGAAATATAATCCGCATCCCTCTGCATCAGGTCCTTAAGCTTGTATTCTTCACCTGTTTTCAAATTAAAGGTGTGCGAGCTTTGCACCGTTATTCCGTGTGCCCCTCCGGTATACTGGTAATTCATGAATATTACGCTCAGCAGTCCGTTTTGATTGTATTTCAGCCTGTAATCGAAATATGTCTCATATTTATTTGGGCTTCCGGCATACCCGTCAGGATTTTCCGCAATATCATCCGCATTTTTCAGTCCCTCATCCCTGGCAGCCTCGGCCGCTTTCCTTAAGATGGAGTTTATGCCCTCCTGCACCGTTTTGTCATTCAATCCCTCAATTTGTGGAAACTGCAGGGTTATTTTGATTTTATCCGTTTCGCTGGCTTCCCTCACCGTTCTTATGGAAATGGGGTTCTCCTTTACGCTTTCAAGTTTGACCTTTCCATTTTCCCTATCCCATAGGATTTTAAGGCCAAAATTGTCCGATTGATTGTCAACTGCTTCCAAACCATAGACGTTTACAGACAAAATGAGCAAAATAACGGCTCCAATAATAAAAATCCTTTTCATCATGGTATTTATACTCCCTACATACGATTTTTCGACTGTCATAGATTTAGTATATCCTTCTTGCAGAAGCAAGCTAAGCCTGCCGGGTGAATATCCCCAGCTTATAGTTTTTTCGAGGGCACGTGCATCACCGCCATGAAACAGTTATTTTATACTAATTATGACTGTAAAAAACCGAAAATAGTTTCACTTCCTTACCGCTTTTCAAAACCGGTTCCATTCATAATGCGGGATAGAAAATACTGATGAATTTGCAAATCTTACGTCCTTGCCCAAACATCCGGGAAATTAATCCATACTCTATGGATTGAAAGCAGTGCCGGTTTTTCGTTTACATAAAGCTTAGTACGGCGGGAAGATTTAAAATCAGAACTATTTTTTCCCCGCCATTGAGTTTGGCGATGGCATCTATATACCTAATATTATCATTTCCATCCAGCACTTCCGAAGCTTCTTCAAGACAACTCTTCGGAAACTTTAAAACTTCGGAAACCGAATCTATCCGGATACCTATTCTCTTGCTTCCGAACTCTACAACCAAGAACTTGGATGATTCATAAGCTGATGAATTCTCATTGAACAGTATTTTTAAATTCAGCACAGGCAGCACCTCTCCCCGAAGATTAACCATTCCGTCAATGAAGGCCGGAGCGCCGGGGAAATGAACAATATCACTTATTCTATTGACCTCCTTCACATAATTGATCCTTATTCCGAACTCCTCCTTACCCAGCTTAAAAATAACAACATGCTCCTGGCTGTTTTCTATTTCACCCATGTTTGGAGACATGCCCTCTGTATCCATTTTGCTATCTAAACTTAAAACACTGCTTACATCTTCATGTGAAACCAGGTTGAGCGGCTCCAGTACCATTACAAGCCTTTTTCCGCTATTCAGGCTAAAAAATCCTTTGGCATACCCGGTTCCTGAGCCCCTTTCACCGAAACTGCTGCTTTTAAATGAATCCTTCCGCACCCTCATTACCTGTGACACTTTATCAACAATAACGCCAAAGGTTAAGCTCCCGCTGTTGATAATTACAACACGGCTGTATTCCTCGGTCTGCTCACAATTCATGCCCAGCAGTCTCCCCAAATGGATAACAGCAAGCAGCTGGTTTCTGATGGAAAGCACACCTTCAATATAACCGGCCGTGTTGGGAACCTTCATGATTTCAGGAAGCCTGATGATTTCTTTGACACAGCTAATACGGAAGGCATATTCCTCCATTCCGATATTGAATATGACAATCTGTTCTTCTTCCAAAGGCCTTTTAATTAAATCCTGAAAATTTTTATGCGGCGCCTGCTGCTTGGAATATGCTTCAAGGTTGCCTGCATGAACAATCTTATGGGCATCCAGTATCATGATGAGCCTTTTTCCATGGTTTAGCAATAAAATGCCGTTGATCACTCCCCCGTCCATTCCTCTGATACTTCCAGGCGGATCTTTGACCATGGATTCTTCCACACTGATCACTTCCGAAACCCTGTCAGCAACCAACCCCACCTTTTTCCCCTCAATGTCGGTAACTATAATCCTGCTCCCCTCGTTATACTCCGTATCAGCCATATTAAACAGTTTTCGGCTGTCAATCACAGGCAGCAGCTCACCCCTCAAGCTGCATAAGCCCGTGACAAAAAATGGGGCATTGGGAACCCTGGTCATGGAAGGCAGCCGGATAATTTCTTTAACCTGGGATATTCCGAATGCAAATTCCTCTTCACCAATCCGAAAGATTACCATCTCCATTTTCTTTACTTCCATTTTTATATCTAAGGGTATCCCGGACTCCATATTCTCAGTCTTTATTGCTGAAAGCTCCGCATTCTCCTGCTTTTTTGCCTTCTGCTTCTTTACCGTCATCTCCTTTTTTATCTTTTCAAAATGTTCATTCCTCTTCTTACTGCTCCTTCCCGGCATTGATTCTCACCAGCCTTTCAACGATAGGATCAAATTGTTTTGAAGCTTCCCCATCACTTTCATAAACCGTTCTTCCAAGCTTGCCTGCCTCTGCAATTCTCACTCTCCGGTGAATGGGCTCTGCCAATACATCCGCATCCGAAAAGAATTCCTTGACGAACTCAAGATTTTCCTTGCTGTCACTGGTTCTCTGGTCATACATGTTGGGTACCACCAGTGAAATCATCTGCGAATCCAGGCCTAAATCCGCCAGGTACTCATAAATATTTCCTATGGCTCTTACCGAAGCAGCCTCTACCTGAACGGGCACGATAATCCCGTCCACATAATACAACGCGGCATCATTAATTCTGCTCCTTTGGGGACCGCAATCCACTATGACGTAGTCATAGCCCATGCCTTCCAGATCTTTAAGCTTACTATTCAAATAGGATTTCACATTTGGTTCTTTCTGAAGTACAGCATTGATTTGCTCAATATTTTGGGAAGGCAGCAGATCCAGATTCTCTCTGGCATTGAGGATACACTCAAAAAGAGCTGTGCTCTCAGGGCTGAGGACCAGGTCATAAAGACTCTTTTTGTAATCTTCGGAAGTAAATCCGAGGAAAAGGCTTGCATCGTTCTGGCCGTCCATATCTATGAGCAATACCCTTTTCCCTTTGATAGCAAGGCCATGGGCAACATGTACGGCAATGGTGCTTTTTCCCACTCCCCCCTTGTTATTCAGTACCGCATATTTTAAAAGCCTTACAGCCATATTGTTTAACCTCCTGCTATGTGCCCCAAGTCATATTTCAAGGCCAAGATTCAATTCAATACTCCCCAGGGATGAACTGATCTCAACCACTATTGTCTCAACCTGGCTGATATAAGCCTTCATGTTATCGCCATGTATAACTGTAGGAGGCGTAATATCTATAGCAAGATTTCGAGAGGATAATTCCATGACAGCCTGTCCGCAAACCATGTTTGTCATTTCTCCCAAAGCACTGACGGACATCTCGTCTATCTCGGCGACCTCCATCCCCATCATCATAACCGAAGCAATTTTCCGGGCAGTATCATAGGGCATGCTCAATGCCACATTTCCCTTGATATTCCCTGATAAGCCAATAATTGTAGTGAGATTGTACCTGCAAATAAAGGAATCCTTCTTGCAAATACTTCCACTGACGGTTTCTCCGGCTCCAAAGCTGGCAAAAACCCCGGTTATCGAATGAATAAAAGCACTGACATATTTTTCGTCCATATTCACACTCCTTCCAAAGCGATATGAAAATCAATCTCCCCGAAACGGGTATTGTAAGACATCCGTACTGCCTTCAAATTCGGAGAAAAAATCTTGGAATTTGTTCCTGTAAAAATACTGGGAGTTGCCAACCTTAAACCAATGCCCCCAAACTTGTTATTGATTGCGGTTATAGCCCCTCCCGATGCAACATTGCAAAATTCGGCAGCTGTGAAAAGCGCAAAATCCTCGTCGTTCAGGTCAGGATCAAGTCTTGCCGCCAGCTCCATGGCAGTGTGAAAAGGCATATCAAGGAGGACCCTGCCCTTTTTTTCCCCTGTTATCCCAATAATAACAGCAACACCCTTTGATAAAATCCATCCCGGGGCCGAAGTCTCGCTCTCCAAAGTGATTGTCTTATCAAACATGCCCTGGAATGCTTCTCTTATGGAATTATTAAATATATTGATATACTCCATATTAACCTCCCCATCATGCTGTTATCATGCTGTTTATTTCTTTTATGACATCTTCGCCCTTGAAGGGCTTCTGCATAAAGTGGGATATCCCAATACTTCTCGCTTCATTTACCAATTCCTCATCTCCCATGGCGCTAAGCATAAGTATTCTTGCGCCGGGATATTTGGCAAGTATCTCTTTTGAAGCAGCCAAGCCGTCCTTGATAGGCATTGTAATATCCATGGTTATAACATCGGGTATGGTCAATTCAAATTGTTTCACCGCTTCATCTCCATTCTTTGCATGGGCACAAACCTCAATCCCATTTGCCCTTGCCGCCTTTTCAATAATCACATGAACGGCGGGAGAATCATCCACAATCATTAATCTCTTGTTGCTCATTCCCACTTCTTCCTTTCTAAAAATATTTAATATGCTATCAGGGTAAAAAATTGTTTCTCAAGCCCCCATTGCCCATGAAAAATCCACTGTCCTTCTCTCCCGCTAATTGCGGAGGAACTGCAGTATGTCTATGGGGTTAACGATGAGGACCACCTTCCCGTTGCCCAGCAGTGTTGAGCCGGAAATCCCCGGAATAGACGCCAGCTGACCCTCTAATGTTTTCACCACAAACTCCTGTTCACTTTTAAGCTTGTCTACAATAATTGCATATTTTTCTGCGCCGCTCGTGATTATAACGGCATTGAGTTCCTCCTTCGCATCATCTCTCTCACCTGTGAGAAAAATCCTGCAAAGCCATTCGGCACCGATAACATCCCCTCTTAGATATGTAAAATATTTTCCGTTGAACTCGTGAATATGGCTTTTTTGAATTTTCACAGTTTCAGAAATGTATTCCAATGGGAAAATGTAGCTGTCCCCCGATGCTTCCACAATCAGTCCCCGGGAAACCGCAAGCGTCAGAGGCAATTGAATAACCATTTTTGTCCCCTTGTCCACTTCACTCTCAACGGCAATATTTCCGCCAATCTTTGCTATATTGCTTTTCACAATATCCATGCCTACTCCCCGGCCGGACACCTCGGTAATTTGTTTGGCCGTGCTGAAGCCCGGAAGGAAGATGAGATTTATTAACTGGTTACGGTTCAGCCTTTCAGCCTCTGCGCTGCTGATGAAGCCCTTTTCTATGGCCTTTCTCTTTATTTTCTCAGGGTCTATCCCCTTCCCGTCGTCCTCAATTTCAATGTATACATACTTGTTTTTGTTATACGCTCTCAATACAAGCCTCCCTGTCTCAGGCTTCCCTTTTGCCAGGCGCTCCTCCGGGCTCTCAATACCGTGATCTGCGGCATTGCGTACCAAATGCACCAGGGGGTCGCTAACCTGTTCAACGATGGTTTTATCAATTTCGGTACTCTCACCCTCCATAACCAGGTCTATCTTTTTGCGGGTGCTCTGGGCGATATCTCTTACAATCCTGGGCATCTTTTGAAATATGGTCTTTATTTCCACCATCCTTATGGACATAATGGCGTTCTGAAGTTCATCGGAAATTCTGTTAACGTAATCTCCAACCCGTTTTACCTCCTTGGAAATTTCAGGCAGATCATACTCAACATTCAACTTTGTGGAAATATGCATAAATGAATTTTTAGCAATTAAGAGCTCTGAAATCATATTCATCATTTTGTCGATTTTTTCCTGGTTCACTCGGATGCTTTGGGTCACGCTACTTTTCGGTTTTGCTTCATCTTTTCTGCCTGCTTCCTGCTTTACCGCTTCCTCAGGCTTTTGCACAACATTGCCGGGCAGGGATTGAACCAGCGCCATATGTTCCGTAATCTTGTCAAGGACACCACTGTCAAGGGATTCATTGAATTCTTCCGAAGAAACGGAGTTTATAAACAGTCTTGAATAGTCCATTACCGTATAGCTCAGATCCACCAGGCTTTTTTCAAACTTGCAGCCCCTGTCTCTGATCAGGGCCAATAAGCTTTCAAAGGTATGGACAATCTCTGAAAATTTCTTCAAGCCCGAATAAGCAGGACTTTGAGGGGATAATGCCGCCAGATATATTCCCGTTCCGCCTTTAATGCTGTGAACAGCCCTGAACACCTCATTGATTACTTCCCTGTCATCCCCATTCCGGTCAAGTTCTATCAGCAAGTGATTTTCTATCTGCTCAATATGTTCGGTGCATTCAAGCAGGAACTGCTCCTTCATTCCTTCGGCCAGGCCTCTCCTAAACTCCTCTGTCTGGAGCACATCCAGTTCAATTTCCTCCTGTGAGGCTTCTCCCGGGTTACTGTCTTCAACCTCCTTCTCTTCACACTTTTCACGCGCCTGCTTCAGGCTGTCCAGAACCGGCTCTTCATTCTGCTCACTATCGAAGTCCAGGTATATGGCGCCGTTTTCCTCAGTAAAGTTCCCTTCCTTTAATTTATTAAACAGTTGGACTATATAGCCATTTAAAAAGTCCACAGACAAAAGCAGGCTGTCAATAAGCTCGGCATTTACCTTTACCTTTCTCTTCCTTATGGCATCCAGCGTAAACTCCACCTCATGGCTGAGTCTTGTTATACTTGACAGCCCTACAAATGAAGATCCCCCTTTAATGCTGTGAACTCTTCTAAAAATGTTATTTAATAATTCAGCATCTTCCGAGTGGACTTCAAGCTTCAAAATTTCTTTCTCCAGCCCTTCCAGGCATTCCATCCACTCATCGATAAACATTTTCACTACATCCATATCTTCTATATAAATCCTACTGCACATAATTTTCACTCCTTAGCCCTAAAGAAGCATTTTGATGGTTGCAACCAGTTTTCCGGGGTCGGTGGGTTTTACCATATGGATGCCGGAACCCAGTTCTGCTCCGGCGCAGCCGGGTTTATACTCTTCTTCGGTAGAGACTATGATAATGGGAATATGGATTCCCTGTTCTTGCACATTTCTTATTAATTCATAGCCATCCATTTTGGGCATATTTATATCCGTCACAAGCAGCTGGTAGTCTCCGGCAAGCAATTTTTCCAGTGCAACCGCGCCATTTTCCGCCGTTCCTACCTGATAGCCAAACATTTTTATAATATAGCTGTGAAAATTTCTGACCATTTCAGAGTCGTCAACAACCAAGATTTTCTTTTTGCCGTTCTGCTTCATTCCGGTTCCTCCCCCTCCCCTCACTTTGGCCTGGAATATACGATGGTATCCCCTATTCTTTGAACCCTGTAGGCCGATGATATTCTCCCCACAGATTCCGAGTGGCCGAGGAATATAAAACCACCGGGATTCAAGGATTTATAAAAGCTGGATAAGACGCTTCTTCTGGACTCATCATTGAAATATATCAGGCAATTCCGGCAGAATATGAAATCACATCCGTTGATGCTGCCCATTTCATTTTCATCCATAAGGTTAATCCGCTTGAATGTCACCGGTTTTCTTACATTCAGATTAATCAGGTACTTGTCATGGCGCCTTGTGAAATATTTCTCCAGATATTCAGGAGGCACGTCCTTCAGGGTTCTGCTCTCATAAAGCCCGATTTTTGCATATTGCAATACCTCTGTGTTGATGTCGGAAGCGAGTATTTGGATTTCCCATTTTTCATAGTTTTCCAGCATTTCCTGAAGGATAATGGATAAGGTATAAGGCTCTTCACCGGTAGAGCAAGCCGCACACCATATTTTAATTTTTTTTCTGCTTTCATTTTCCCTTTCAAATATGGGAAGGACATCCTCCGCGAAGTTGCGCAGCTGTGGGAAATCACGGAAAAAATAGGTTTCATTTACCGTAAGGTCGTTGATCAACCGGTCAAATTCCGTCGAATCCTCTGCAAATTTCAACATAATGAAGTACTCGTTCAGGCTTTCCATTTCAAGCAGTTCGGCGCGCTTTTCAAGCCTCTTCTGCACATAATATTTTTTATTATATTCATAATAGATTCCCGTTTTTTTGTATATCAATTTTGTAAACTTATCAAACAGCTCATCTGTCAATACCATTTCATCACCTCTGTCCCAAGCAAAGCCTCTCTGGCCGCTTCTCTCACCTCATCGCTCCGGTCATCCAGCAAGCTTTTCAGGACATCATTTGCCCCGTTGGTATGAAACAGGCTCAAGGATTTTACGGCTGCTATTCTGGTTAAGGTGTCACTGCTGCCGGCAGCAGCAATGGCCATACGAAACGCGTTATCATTTTTGAATTTGCATAAATTTAGAATGATTTCCATCCTGTTTACCACGTCCCATTCATCTTCATACAGCCTTTCCAGCAGGCGTAAGCTGCGATCATCTATTCTTTTATACAATGCTTTAATAGCCCTTTTTCTCACCACCGGGGATGGATCGTTTATCATGGTATTCATAAAACTGTAAAACAGGCTCTCGGAAGAACATTCAACAATGCCTATCAACCCTGCCCTGACATTCTCATCCATGCAGTCCATCCTGGAAGTTATGTGCCTCCATCCGATATCGGGATTGAATCTGAATAGGACTTCCAGGGCTTCTATACCCGCCTCGCCCGAATTACGCCTTACAATTTCTTCAAGCAGCTCCAGGTTTACTTTCCCAGGATGCAAAGTCAGCTTTTGAGCCACAACCCTTCTGACTTTCTTGCTCTGATGCTCCAGTTTCGGCAAAAGGAAATTCATGTCCTGAGGCTCAATGGCCCATTTGCTTTTGACGGACGCCACCTCTGCTTCATCACTAAAATCCGTCAGTTTTTCAAGCAGCACCGCATTCCTGTATGAATCCATCTCAGCTATAATGGAAATGGCCAGTTCAGATATGTCCCGGTATTGGGAACGGCACAAATCCTCCACAATGCCGTTAAAGCCCCGGATCTGTTTTGCACGTATCAGCTTTAGCCCCAACATCACCAGCTCCGGTTCCTGGCATGCCAGGATTTCATTTAAAAATCCGGCAGGGAATCCGTCAAGTTTTTGTACCAGATCATGGAGGTTTTCTGTGAAGAACTCCTGTCCCTTATAAAAATCATATATTTCCTTGATATGGCAGAGAAAAAAACCCATCTGCAGCTGGACAAAGGCAGTCAATGAAACAAGCAACTGATCTGAATCTCTATAGTCCCAGTGCTCTTTGAAAACTCTCTCAAGCTCCAGAGCCACCTCCTCAGGAAGCCTGAGGATCTCATTATTGACAATAAGGCCGCACAGCCCAAAAACCAGATTTGAATCCTCGATGAGGAAATCCCTTGAGTATTTATACAGGATCAACTCAACATCAGGATATGAGCCTATGGTTCCAAGAGCCCTTACGTAGGTGTTCATTAAAATGTTCTTTTCCATGGCGGAAATATCCATGGACAGTATTTTTTCCCCAATGACCCCTGAAAGCTCTTTTACCTTCAGTTTTTCAAAGGTTCCTAAAAGAGCATTGATAATCCAAAGGCTGTTTGTCTCTTCCAGGACATGCAAAAGCTTGCCCGTGGCCTCTTTATAGGACTGTTCTCCAATAACCTCCAGTGCGGCTTCCACAACATTCTGGTCCGGGTCCTCCAGTGCCGCCAGAGCAATTTCACAGCTATGCTTTCCCTTGATGTGCTTTAGGGCATCCATTGCAAACTTTCGAATGTTCCGATCCCTGTCCCGCATTTTTTCTTTTAAAACCGGCAATGCCTTTTCCTCCAGGCAGATGAGCAATTCAATGGCCATATTCCGTATATAGGCGTCTTCTGAATAGAGGAGGTGGGCCACAAGTTCCGCCGTGCGTTCGCACTTCATGCTCCCGATTTTTTGGGCAAGCTCCTCTTGCTTATATCTTTCCTTTTCCATCCGCAGGCTGTGGATGAGACCAGTGAGCTCCTGCTCGTTGAATCTGCTTTCACCGTTATTCATAGTACACTTCCTTTACAACCCTGCTAAGCTTGTGGGAAAATTCTTCGGACTGGGACATGGCCAGAACTGCATCCAGCTCATTTCCATACACCTTGAACTCCTGAAGGGATCCTATGGAATCAAAAATATTCATGATTCTCCTTGTATAAGGGCCATCCACTATAACGGCCAGTTCAACATCCTGGGCTTCCAGCCGCCTCTTGATCCCGATCAACTCTTTTATCTCCTTTTCACGGATTATGGACAATTCCCTGGTATCAATAAAGACCATTAAGGTGGACGGCTTGTCCATGAATTCAACAAAAGTTTTTAACCTATTGATAAAGCCGTCCTTTTCCGGTTTGAATGTGGTGAATAAATATTTGCCTCTTATGCGGGCATAGGCCCGTTCGGTTAGTTTCGCTATTTGTGTCCGAATATTGGAGCACTGCCTTTCATCCAGGCCGAAATTATCCTGGTGAATTTTGGTTATAAGCAAGTTAAGCTGATTAAAATCCTGTACAAATGCATCAATCCTTTTATGGTTTTCTATTCTGTCAAATGCCCTGTCAGCTTCACGCTGGAAGTCCTGTATGACGGCCAGCGCTTCCTTTGTGGTCTCATATGGGCTTGCCTTTAAAAACAGGGGGTATAGCTTCAACAATGCTTTTAATATGATTACGTGCGAAATGCTGTGCGTATGATTAAAATAAACGTCGTTTTCCAGAAGCCTGCTCCGGGACAAATCCACCACATTGATTCTGTCTACGTAGTTTATGGCAAAGTATGTGTATAATTCCACCTCATCAATATCCGTATCAAGGATGATTTCGAGAGTTTTAACTCCGTCGGCAACGGAGCCCCCTGAAAAATATTCGTCCGGTACGCTGGAATACACAAGGGACCCGATGTCCCCAACACTTTTCAAAATCATCATGAATACAGGGGATACCATAGGGGCATCCTCCTCAATGAAGAAGGTTATGTAGTACCTATTTTTCCCTTTTGGTTTTTTATTTAAGAGGGAAGAAATGATTCCGGTGTCAGGCTGCTGGACAACCGCTTTTTTCTCATCCTTTTTATTCGCCCTGATAAAAGCCCCCACCATTTCATCAATTCTGGATGCGGCATCAACCAGACGGGACATGTCCTCCGGCGTGCCCGGGTCTCTCTTGTACCCGAGCATCTGCTTAACGGTATCCAGGGCCTGGAAGCAGAGGGATACTACGCTCTGGTCGAACTGTATGGCGTCCTTCCTTGCATAGTCCAGCATATCCTCCATCTTATGCATCAGATTTCCTATATCCTCAAATCCGGCCATGTGTGAAGATCCTTTAATGGTATGGGCTATTCTGAATAGTTCGTTTATATCGGCAGCAGAATATTCCATTTCAAGCCTTATGACGCACTCCTCCGCTCTTTGCATCAATTCTTCCGTTTCCTCCAAATAGGTTTCCAGCATTGTATCCATTAAAATCACCACCTGGCATCATATATAATGTACTCAAATTTTCACCGTGCCATGGACAAACGGCTATATTCAGGCGAATCATTTGACTATTTGAACAATGGACTCTCTCCATCTTTCCAGCTTTTGTACCGAATACTCGACGACCTGTATCACATGTTCCACACTTTTAAAAGGCTTAAGTATATAATCGTTGGCACCAAGCTCAAGGGAGCTTAGGGTTTTATCCATTGTAGAGTATCCGGTCATCATAATCACCTGGGTAAGGGCATCATAGGCTTTTATTTCCCTCAGCAGGTCAATGCCATCCATTTCAGGCATGACAATATCCGTCAACACAATATGGTATTTGTCCTTTTTCACCTTTTCAAAGGCCTCTGCCGCGCTTTGCGCCGTATCCACCGCATAGCCCTCCATCTTCAGATGGTTTTTCAGCGTACAGACAATACCTTCTTCATCATCCACTACCAAAATCTTATATTTTTCCTTCATAACAACCCTCCGCTGAAATGCTTCCGTCGCCTTTTCATCACGCTTTATGATGTTCCGGCAAAGTAATCATAAACTCTGTTCCCTGATTTCCTTCACTTCGAACCTCTATATTCCCTCCATGGTCCTTGATGATTCCGTATACAATGGACAACCCAAGCCCCGTACCTCCAGAGGCCTGATTCGTTGTAAAAAAGGGGCTGAATATTTTGTTCATATTCTTTTCCGCTATTCCGCAGCCATTATCCTTCACCGTGATTAGCAGCCTGTCATCACCAGCGCTCTTCACCCTTATCTCCACAAGCCCGTCTCCCTGAAATTTAGATGCTTTGACGGCTGTTATAGAATTTAAAAGCAGATTGACGAAAACTTGCTCCATCTGCTGCCGGGAGCCATGGATGAAAAATCTTTCTTTTTCGGTTCTGTTCAAGTAATTTATCTTATTTTCGACAAATTCGTTTTTCACAAGCTTATAAGCTTCAGTAATGCATCCGTTCAGGTCAAAGACTTCATAGGTTGCCTTTTCCTGTCTGGCAAAAATTTTCAAACCCCTGACGATATCAATGATTCTGTCCGTCCCCTTATACATGGACTCCAAAACCTTCTCAAAATCAGCGGTGTAAGCATTTATGCCTTCACTGTCCACAGAGCCGATTTTTTCTGCTATTCTCTTCCAGTATTTTTGCAAAAGCTCAATATTTGCCCTGATATAGGTGGTAGGGTTGTTGATCTCGTGAGCCACACCTGCCACCAAAAGGCCCAAAGAAGCCAGTTTTTCAGCTTGGAGCAAAGCTTTCTCCTGCTCTATGATTTTCTCTTTTTGCTCCTCATTCTTCTTTTGAAGGTTTTCAATCATCAATGCCATGACACCATGGTCTGTTTCAGCCAGCTCATGGACCAACCGTTCCAGTTCACCCTGCAGCCTCATGTTTTCCTTCATCAGATATTCAGCCAGCAAATACCACCAAACTATGAATTGATCTTGTTCCCATGTCAATAATTCAACAACCCCCAAAATAAAAATGGAAAGATTCTTTATGGAATATCCGGTCAGGGCTGCCTACTTCCATTTTATAATGACAACCGTAGTCCCCTTCTCCAGCTCGGAAGAAATCTTAAAATAATCCATGAGCTTTTTAACGCCCGGTAGCCCAAGCCCCATACCCTTGTCTGTGGAAAAGCCTTCCTTCATGGCGTTTTCAATGCTTTCGATTCCAGGCCCTTTATCGATAAACGATATGGAGATGCCACGGCTTTTACCGCTTTCCACAGATTCAAAAATGACCCTTCCGCTCTTTGCATATTTGAATATATTTCTGGAAAGTTCACTCACAGCCGTAACAATGCGGGTCTGATCCACAAGTCCAAAGCCCATGTCCTTTGTAAGTTCTCTAGCTGTTTGCCTTGCAATCACTATATCCTTTTCATGGAATATCTCAACTACACCTAATATCATTTAGTCCTCTCCAGACAATTCTGTTACCTCCAGCACTTTTGTGGCATTATATTTTTCATATTTATTCAATATCTTCAGTCCGTTATCTACATCGATTGCCGTTTTTACATTCGGCATCTCAAAGCCTAATTCAATTAGCGTTATGGCTATATTGGGCTTCATACCGACCAGTATTGCCTGAGCACCAAGCAAGCGCACCATTTTTGTGGTATCCGAAATAACCTTTCCAAGGAATACGTCTATCATATCCAGTGAAGAGATATCAATGATGACCCCATTGACTCTTGTTTTATATGTTTTATCTAAAATATCGTTCTGCAATTCCAATATGGCCGTATCCGTCAAATCATTCTGAATGCAGATAATCAGTGTATTTCTTATGACAAGTATAGGTACCTTTTTCATATGACCACTCCAAGCCTTTATTTCATTATTTATCTTTTATTTACAGCTTTAATTATTGCATCGGGTATTTTATAAGATGGCACTACCACTTCAGCCCCACCTCTTTCTATTGCTTCCCTCGGCATCCCGAAAACCACTGCTGTAGACTCATCCTCAGCTATAGTCACGCCTCCGGCCTTTCTTATCTTTACCATGGCGTCCGCTCCGTCGTCTCCCATTCCTGTCATAAGAACTCCGATTACATTCTCACCCCCAAAAGCATCCAGCACCGATTCCATGGTCACATTAACCGCAGGCATAAAAACCGTTTTGGGGCTGCTGGTGAGCCTAATGATTCCCCCTTCTCCCCGCACCAGCATCTGGTATCCGCCCGGGGCAAGGTACCCTCTGCCGTTTTGCAGCACATCTCCGGCTTCCGCTTCCTTGACCGGAATCCGGCATGCGTCATTCAACCTTTTGGCAAAGGAAGCGGTAAAAGAGGGGGGCATGTGTTGTATGATAATTACAGCCGCTCTGAGGTCCTGCGGGAGCATGGGCAGCACCTCCATAAGAGTACCCGGACCGCCGGTGGAAATACCAATGACCACTACCTTCGTCAGCTCCCTGCCTGCCGGTAAAACCGTTTTTTCCGCCGGTGCCGTTTTCTTTGGCAATGAGGTGCTGCGGTATCTTGCTACCCTGTCTCTTATATTTTTTTTGTTTACACTTTTATAAGCCAGCTTCACTTTTTGAATGATTTCCCTTCCGACCGCATGCAGGTTGCAGGATACGGTCCCCGAAGGCTTTGTGACATAGTCAAAAGCTCCGAGCTCCAAGGCTTCAAATGTAGTCAGCGCCCCTTCGGCAGTAAGGGAGCTTACCATTAAAACAGGCGTTTCCGGATACTCGCCCAGTATATATTGCAGGGATGTCAAACCATCCATCACCGGCATGTTGATATCCATCGTAACCACATCCGGCTTCAGGTCACGTACCTTTTCAATAGCATCCTGTCCGTCCCTGGCAGTCCCAGCCACTTCAAGACTTGAGTCGGTCATGATGATTTCCTTCAGCGATTTTCGCATCAGGGCTGAATCATCTACAATCAATACTCTTATTCTGTGGGTCACAAACATCACCTGCCGCAATTATCGGATAAACAGGGCTATACCCCAGAGCAGAGTTTTTGCATGGTTCCGGAGCAATATCCCTAAAATCGAAAACCTAACTGAAACTCAATATCTTACTGATATCCAGAATCAAAATCATTCTCTTGCCACCGTCTAGCTTGGCAACGCTCTCCACATAGTCACTGTCCACTCCACTGCTTAAAATGTCGGGAGGGGCCTCGATCAACGTTTTCTCGAACCGGAGCACTTCTGAAACCGAATCTACCACAATTCCTGTTCTCTTTCGGTTGAAATCAACAATAATAATCCTTGTGGCATCCGTTACCTGCTTTTCAGGGAGTTTAAAAAGCCTTCTCAAATCCAGGGCCGGGATGACATTTCCTCTAAGGTTTACAATCCCCTCTATGTAATAGGGAGCCCTGGGTATTTTGGTAACCTCTGTCATCCTGTTGATTTCCTGCACATTGTCTATTTTAATGCCATACTCTTCCATATCAATTTTGAACGTCACCAACTGCTCTTCGTCAAGCATCTGACTTGTAATGCTCTTCTCCTCTGCCTGCTGTTCATAGGTATCCGCGTTGCCTGTGATTGTGCTGATTTCATCAGCAGAAATCAGCTTTGAGGGCTCAAGCATCAGAATCATTCTTTTGCCGCTATTGAGCTTTGCCACACCCCTAAGCTGCTCTCCGCTCTGTGTGGAGAATTTAGGCGGAGGCTGGATAATACTCGTGGGCACCCTCAAGACCTCCGAGATCTTGTCCACCATGATTCCGGCAGTGAATTTTCCCATATCCACCACAAGTATTCTGGTGTGGTCATTGATCTCCTTATACTCCATTCCGAAATAAGTCCTTAAGTTGATGATAGGGAGCAAGTTGTTACGTATGGAAACTACCCCTTCAATGTAGGCTTCGCAGTTTGGAACCTTTACGATCTGAGGCACCCTGATGATTTCTTTCACCTTCATGATGCCGATGGCATATTCCTCTTTGTCCAGAAGGAATGAAACCAATTGTTCCTCATCAATAGCTTCAACGCTGGTGCTATTTTCCACGGCGCTGTTCTCCTGCATGCCTTCATGGTGTTCATTTAGCCGGTCTTTCTCAGTACTGCCGACGCTCAAAGCCTTTACAACATCCAAAAGCATGACAAGCCTGTTTCCATTGTCCAGCTTCACAACCCCGTTCAAATAGTCGGAATCCACATTTTTGACAATCTGCGGCGGGTCCTCAATATCTGCGATATTGACCCTCATTACCTCCGACACCTTATCCACAACCACTCCGGTCGCCTTACCTTCAACGTCAATGACAAGGACCCTGCTGTTTTCATCCTTGGTTTTTCTTTCCAGATTAAACCGGGTTCTTCCATCAATAATAGGCAGGACGTTCCCCCTCAAGTTGCAGGCACCTTCCACATAGCTGGGAGCATTCGGCACCTTCGTGATATCAGGAACTCGGATGATTTCTTTGACATCCATGATATCAGCCCCAAACTCATCTTCTCCAAGCAGGAAGGTAACTAGCTGGCGCTCTGTAAGGCTGGTATTGTTTATACCAAAAGCCATAACTATTCCCTCCATTCTTTACATGTTTTGAAGCTCATCAGCCAATCCCGATATTTCTTCAATTGCCTCAGCCAGCTCCTGCATCCCTTTTGCCTGTTCGGCAGCCGCCGTTGCAGCCTGTTGTGCTCCGCTGCTGGCTTCCTGAGCCGCGGCGGCAATCTGCTCAACGCCCTTTCTCGCCTGTTCCAGCGCCACTAAAGATTCATCCGAACCCTTCTGAATTTCCTTGGCGCCTGAAAGTATCTTTATCATGCTGTCCTCAATTACATTCAGGTTGTGTGTCGTCTTCTTTGCCTTTTCCACCTCTGCGAAGGAGGTCCTGCTGGAAAGGTCAATGTCGGCCGCGACCCTTTGAATCTGGTTCTGTATGCCCCTTACAAGGTCTTTTATCTTATCTGTATTTTCTGCGGATTCATTGGCAAGTGCTCTTATATCCCCGGCAACAACAGAGAAGCCCCTTCCGAATTCCCCTGCTCTTGCCGCTTCTATGGAGCCGTTTACAGCCAGCATATTTGTCTGTATGGTGACATTCACAATGGCATCGACGATTTTGTCAATTCTCCTGGTGGTCTCCTCAAGGCTCTTGATATTCCTGGCGGCCACCACACTGGCTTCAGCCGAGGACGAAATGCCGGCAATCATGTTATCGACCGCAACTTTATTGGCCTCTAACAGATTCTGGAGTTCGGCGATCTTATCTGCGGAGAAGCTTGCCCTTTCACTCATCTGCTTTGCAGCTACGGCAAGCCTTTCCGCCAGAACCGCAGCTTTATTGGTAAGTTCAGCCTGAGCCTGGGCTCCCGAAGATATCTGCTGCATAGCTTTTAATATTTCGCCTGCCGTTGAGTTGGCCTCCTCCACATTGGCGGACAATTCTTCGGAAGCGGCCGCAAGGGACTCGGAAGATTTCTGTGCGTCGGTAGACATCTTCAGGTCTTCGGCCATCTGAGCTAAATCCGCCGCACTCGCATTCAACTCATTGAAAGCCTTGTTCTGCATCTGGATGGACTTCTCCACTTCCTCCGCGGCACTGCTCTGCTGCTCGGCAGCCGCCGCAATCTGTTCGGCGATGGCCAGGAACTCGCCCGCTCCTTTGTTTGCATCCACTGCATTTTGGGATACCTCTGCAACACCCTTTTGCACCAATACAATCTCTTCATTAATTTTTATGAGGTCCGCAGTAGTTTTCTTTGCTTTCTCAACCTCATCATTGGCAGCCTTACCCGCATTTTCAATATCTACCACCACCACCTTTACATTATTCTGTATTTCATTTACCAGCTCCCGGATATTCCTGGCCGACTTTTCAGAGGTTTCCGCAAGGTTCCTGACTTCATCCGCCACAACCGCAAAGCCTTTTCCGTGTTCCCCCGCCCTGGCAGCTTCTATGGCCGCATTCAGCGCAAGCAGGTTTGTCTGGTCCGCAATCCGGACCACCGCCTGCACAATTTCCCCGATCTCATTGGACTGCTTCTCAAGCTCTCCTACCAGCTTCACTGATTCGATATTGGTATCTGCCGATTCCTTAATACCCTTGATCATTAGCTCAATATCGTTTGAGGTGTTTTCTATGAGCTCCTTTGCAATGTCCACCCTTTCCAGAGACTCCTTCGCATTCTTGTCGGCCACAACCGAAGCCTTGTCTATCTGGTTGATGGCGGCCCTTGATTCTTCTGCGGCAGAAGATGCCTCGTTTGCTCCCTTGGCTATCTGCTGCATGGTTGCGCCCAATTCTTCAGCGGCGCTGCTGGCTTCTTCTATTCCTGAAGCCAACTGTTCTGTAGCTACCGCAATCCTTTCGGCTAACTGCTGCTGCTTTGCCAGCGTCCTGGCTTTCACCTTGTCCTGTGCCTGCTTTCTGGCCAGCTCCCGCTTTTTCTCCATTTCATCCGTGGCAGGTACTGACGCATGTGCCGCTCCCTGCTCAGTTCTGTCGCTTAAAGGCTTTGCAAGCTTTTTTTCCATAACATTCGACCTCCTCAAAATTCATACTGTTTTAGTTGAAATGAATCTATCTGATAAATGTACAGAATACAGACCTGGTTCCTTTCCATATTCTTCACATCACCATCCTGATTTTTTGACGCTATTGCAGTCCTAACATTTTTTCAATCCCACTGTTGACGGTCCACGCACTATAAGCAGCGACTTTGAAGCCATATTTAAAAGCTACATACTCCCTGTCTTATACTCCGGAATAAAAATCATATAATACATATTCACCCCATCCCCGGCAGGCTCATTCCCTAAATAGCCATCCCGGTATAATGTGAGAATTTTCTGGCGGAGATCTTCTATACCGCAGAGGATGTTGTTTTGAATTAAAAGCCTGTGAATTTCCGCCAGGGTATTAAACTCGGACTCACTGCTTTTTATGTACCTTAAGAGTTCTTCATCAGTCAATTGAAGCATTCCCCTTACCCCCTTGAAAGATTAACCTCTCATGCCTGAGATTTAAATTTTTATTTTTTAAATTTGTTCAGATTCTTTATCACCACCTCTTCTTTGTACGGCTTCACAATAAAGCCTTTTGCTCCGTTCAGCACGGCCTTCTGCACATAGGATTCCTGACCCATGGCTGATACCATAATTACCGTTGGCATGTAATCCATTTTTTTAAGCTCCATCATACATTCAATACCGTCCATTTCAGGCATCGTTATGTCAAGGGTAACAATATCCGGCTTCACTTCCTGGATTTTCTTCAGTGCCGCCTTGCCGTTTTCGGCTTCCCCCACAACCTCAAAACCGTTCCTTTCAAGCAACTGCTTAAGCTGCTTTCTTATAAAAACAGCATCATCTACAATTAATACCGTTGTCATATAACCCCCCCTCCTGATTAGATGTAAAATCCCGTTAATACCTCATATGCCTTAATCGACTTCCCATTAAGCTGTTAGGTAGGACCTCCATTAAACTGATGTTTTTCTTTTTTATAGGTTTCCTTTATCCCTTCTCATTTTATTGCATATGGTTTTATCAATTTCTAAATTATTGTAAAATAATGTAACAATATAGTTATTTTGTTGCATTATTTGCAAGAGAAAACGGATGTAATTCACCAAAATAAGAAGTATAATAGTAATGAAAGATAAACAGGTGTTATTCATTTATGTAACATTTTTTCAAATTATTATTAATTAATTACATAGGAAGGTGGTATTTATGACTGTTGAACCTATCAGAAACAAGGTAAAGATTAAACAAATGTACCATTACTTAGCCGGAAAGGATTCAAGATATGGCTTGCTTTTCAAATTTGGGCTCAATACAGGTCTTAGAATAAGTGATATTCTGCCGGTTAAATTTAAAGATATCTGCAATGAATACGGCGAATTCCGGGATTATTTTATTTTAGCCGAGAAAAAGACAGGAAAGGAAAAAAAAATTAAGCTTAATAAAGCCTTACGCAAGGCTATTGAGGCCTATGCAAAGGATGAAAATTTAACACCCGACAGTTATCTGTTTTCAAGCAAAAAAGGCAAATATCTGGGCAGAATACAAGCCTACCGGGTCCTGAAAGAGGCCGCAGAAGTTATAGGAATTGAGAATTTTGGCACGCATAGCCTTCGTAAAACCTGGGGCTATTGGACCTATAAGGTATCCCGATATAATATAGGCCTAATTATGGATACTTTCAATCACAGTTCTCCAAATATAACCCTTAGGTATATTGGTGTTAACCAAGACCAAAAGGATGAGTTATATTCACTGGTACAATTTTAATAAAAATACGGACCCTGAAAGATTTTTATTTCTATTGGAAATATTTAATAATTTTTGTTTTTTTTTAAGATCATGAAGGAATTTCTCGTATAATGTCGAATAATTTTTTATGCAACAAAATAACTATATTGTTGCATACTATAAAGCGCGCAGTGTTGCATTTTATACATAGTATATCCGTTTTTTGGGATTGTATGAGAGACAGAATTAAATTGTGAATATTTTAAAAAGCTTTCGATAAAATCGCATCTATGAATACAAATTGTTTCTCATAAATACCCCGCTTTAATTTTCTGTGATAAAAGCCCCTTAACGGAGCTTTTATATTTGTCCTCTACTTATTAGTTATAGGTATAGGCAGTAGAAGTATCAATACCTATTGTATTTGTAGTTCTATCCCATGTCACATTAAAATTAAGAACTTTTGCAATATCCCGAGCTTGAAATAGTTACTACCACCAATATTATGTGCAGTAAGTTGAACCTCTTGCTTGCTTAGGTAAATTTTGAAAGTGATAATCGTTGCTTCCTTTGAGGTTGGATTTTTCCATGCTTCAAGTTCTCCACCTGTGGGAGTATATGCCTTACTTGGTATCAGATTTATAGCGTTTTTAGTTTCATCCCAGCTTACTTCAAATTGCTTAGCTGTCCCGTTTATAGCCATGCCTATATCTCTCAATTTAAAATAGTTACTGCCATTGATGCATAAGTACGAAATTATTATTTATTGGAGCGAAGAAGACGAAGCATATATTGCCCCGAAGCGCCCGAATTGCCAGGCTGTGCTTCTGACGGCAAAACCTATCTTGAAGCGTTAAAAAACATAGAAACGGTTATCGAAGAATGGATAGAGACAGCAAAATTATTAGGTAGGCCAATTCCAAAGCCAAAAGGAAGGCTGATTTTTGCATAAAAAGTACCAAAACCCTGTAAGGCTTGGTACTTGTGCTTTGGTGCCGAAGGTCGGACTCGAACCGACATGGTATCGCTACCGCTGGATTTTGAGTCCAGTGCGTCTGCCAATTTCACCACTTCGGCATGTATTTCATGTTATGTGCATATCCATTCGGCTCTAGAATCCGATTATTTACCGAACGCTAGAATAGTATAACATCTCACCGGCTTTTTTTCAAGTATTTTTATTAAATTTATTATAGCAAATATTACTCCGGCTGCTTAAAACTACAGGATTTTGGGCTTACCCCCCTAATTCCCCATTGTGTGATTTGCTATCATTTTTATGATTGTCAGCATATCGGAATTCTTTTTAAGCTTAAACTCACCGACAGCGATTTCCCTCTCCAGCCCCATAGTCTCCAACTGCTTATTAAATTCGTCCTCACTGCCGATCAAGCCGGCTTTAAACAACCTCTCCGCAACCATTTCAGACGTGTCCCCGGGATTGATCGTAATAGTGACCTCCTGTTCAGCATCTCCCTCTTGTAAAGCCGGCGCTTGATCGGCCGTCTGGCTATTAACTTCACCGCCGGTTTCATTATTCGGGCTTGCTTTTGCCTGATCTGCGGTGGTTTCACCAGCGGAAGCCTTATCACTGTCTTTTATCTTTCCGGTCCTGGAATTCTGTTCCTTAATGATATCACTGCTCTCAATCATCCCATATTCTTTAGCCTTTCGGATAATTTGGCCCCTGTCAAGATTTGCATAGGGGTCAGTTCCTGCAATGTATATCATACTTAAGACCGACGTCAATATAACACCGATACCAATCCCTAATAATAAGCTCTTTACATGAAAATTCCTCATATTCGCTCCCTGTTGCCAAAAAAGCGCTCATACGCCTTTTTAAGTGACTTTTTTACCTGTTTATTCCCAGGATCAGCTGTACTTCACCTTTTCCCATATCCAGCTGTTTTGCTATGCTGGTATCTGAAAGTCCCTCATTCGCCAAGCGGATTACATCTTTATATTTGCTGTTGATGGGTATGATTTTTTCCGCCGCAATGATTTTTTTCTCAGCAGGTACAACCTTTACTTTTGCCCCTGTGTGCAGCCTATATCTTTTAACCCGTGCGGCGGCCTCCTCCCGGAGTTCCATGTTTTCAATGATGAGGTCGCTTTTTTTGCTCGGCAAGATTTCGGCACCGTCTCCACAAATATCCTCTGCGCTCTCAATGGCTGCCTTTTCAATAGGAACCGGCTGCCCAGTCTCGCTTTTGTCCGTCTTTGCTTTTACTTGCTCCACCTGCTGACTTATATTCTGCAGGCATAAACATAGCTCTTCTTTTTTTAAGTCAACCTGATTGACTATATAGTCGGAAAACTTATTCAATTCGTCAATCATTTGTTCGGAATCGGAAATAATGTTGATTAGCTCTTCCCTTTTTTCATCTACTTTTTTTACATAATCCAATGATTTCTTTTTGTCATAGATAATCCACACAAAAGTTGTCACAACTAAAGCCATGCCCAAAAGGATAATACTCATATAAAACTGATTCATTCAAACACCTCATTTTATCTTTCGTTGTAATCTTCTGCTCAAGTTGCGAAATATCAGAGTTAAAAGATTATAATGTAATGATTCAAAGTCTAATATCAATTGTACCTGTTTTATTTTCCAATTTCAAATCCTTGTTTTTACTGTTATCATTTTTGTCTCTCTTCTTTTCTTCCTTTTTTCTTTCCTGCTGTTCCTTTTCCTGTTTATCTCGTATTCTGGCCTCCTGTAATTTTTCCCGGGTATGTACCTGTTTTGTGTCATTATCTGCTTTTTGCTCGACTAAAGAAGATTGCTGCTGCTGTAACACCTGGTTTTTTTGCTGCTCATCATTCGACAGTTTAGACACCTCCATTATCTTTGGAAACATCACTTGAAAATCAACAGGCTTTATGGACACAAAATCATCTCCTCTCGGGTTGAAGATATGCTCATTGGCCGCTCAGGGCTCAGGTTGGAGTATTATTTTTGAGCCACTCAAGGTTAAAATTTTTAGACCTTTACCTTACTCTGCCTCAAAGCTCTACGTTAGCCTCAACCTTGACCGGCTTCAAAGCCAACTTCATCTTTAACCTATGTCTTTTTTCAGCCTCTCATCATAGTCATCTGTCTAAAGCTCCTATTCTGATATCTGCTCCATCCCTATATAAAGTGCAATACTGCAGTGTTTCCTTAATGAATATCATAGAAGTTCCTATAGTGACCTTGGTTCCCGGGTAAATACAATTGTATACCCTTACCTTTCCCCCGTCATCCTGTTGGAGCTTTGCCTCCAGCAGCGGTATTTCGTTCCTGATTTCATTCAATTTATTGCTTAGGAATACTTTTGTCCTGACGATTTTAGCCAGCATTTCCTGTTTGTCAGGGGTCAATGCGCCGGCCGCTTCCATTTTTGTCAAGATGGCAACAGCCTGTTCCGCTTTTTTGATATCACCTTCCAGTTTCACAGCTTCGCCTTTCAGAGATTTGTAGCGTTCACGCAAAGTGGGATCCACTCCTACTTCAATGTCGGTAACGGTTGCCATATGAGATCCTATTACTTTTGCAGAAATTTCCTTTCCTACCTTGCACGTGCCGCCTACCAAAAGCCCTTTTTTCCCTCCCAGTTCAAGTCTGTTTCCGCATTTGACATTGCTGTGCATAATGGCTTCCGATTTGATGTCGTTTTTGGCTTCTACATTGCTGTGCTCTATATACCTTGCAACTATATCGCCACCACTCAAGAGGATGCCTTTTCCAAGCCCCTGCATGCCTCTTCTTAAAATTATATCTCCCTCGGCTTTAAGGACAGCTCCTTCAACAACGCCCCATACTTCAATATTCCCACCTGCTTCTACAGTGAATCCCGAAAGTACATTCCCCCTTATACTGACATTCCCCACAAAATATATGTTTCCGGTGCTGTTGTCCACATCCGCAGGAACTTCATAGTTGGCATACACATTCACTTTGCCGTCAATGTAAGTGACCTGGCCGTCTATACTGGCTATCAATGCTTGTCCGTTTTCATCCGCCTCGACATTTTTCCCTCTGGGAAGCAAGGCTGGTTTGCCGTCTAGAGCAGGCACATCCATCCCGTTTACATTTCTACCGTTTGTTCCCTTGATAGGAGGAATCAATGTACAGAGTACCTGCCCCTTCTTAACACTTTCAATCAGGTTCAATTCCTTGAAATCCACTCTTCCATCTTCAAGTATTTTGGGTTTGTTCTCCTTACTTATGTTGAAGTGAAACTCAACTTTACCGTTTTGCCCGTTGACCGGCGGAGTTCCTTCCGCTACGCAAACCATTTCATTAAACACAGGGTATTTAGAAATAGTTTCCAATGTAGCCTTATTGATCCCGTATAGAACACCATTATTGTTCAATAAATTTAGGATTTCTTCGGCAGAAAGCATTTTACCGCCCTCAGGTTCCGTAAAGGTTATATAGGCTTTCATCTTATCGGGTGCTATTGCTATTGACGCAGAAGCATCAATTTTAACTTCCTCTTGAGCTTCCGCAATCCGGACAGGATTTTTATCGGCTCTTGCCACTGCAAGCTCCACTATATCCTTATAAAAGTTTTTAACCATCTTGCAGGTTAATTTTTCAATAACCTCCTCCGTCCTCACCTTTCTGCCCTTCCCGATGGGAGGGTAAACGGTAAGGTACAGCCCATCCTGTCTGAAATCCAGATTGAAAAAACCGTCATTTACACCTTCAGAATTCCTGTGGGAGACTTTTAACATTTTTTTCACCCCCTGCTTGAAATTTCCGCCTGTTTGTACAAGGCTTCCATTTCCATCCATATCTTATCTTCCGCAATAATCCTTTCACACCATTTATTTGGATATTGCAAAGCTATCTTTCTTAATTCCTATTTTGCACAATAATTCTTTGGTGCAACACATCTATCTATAAGTTACTGCTCATTTAATAAGGACTTATGCCTGCCTAATTTTCCGCGAAGCCTCAGGATTGACTTGGTGTGTAATTGTGATATCCTTGATTCCGAAACGTTCATTATAGCGCTGATTTCTTTAAGAGTAAGTTCTTCAAAGTAATAAAGGTTTATAACCATTTTTTCCTTTTCAGGAAGTTTATTGATCGCATCCGCTAGAATTTCTTTGAGTTCTACTATTTCAACATAATTTTCAGGTTTATCCTCTTTATTTAAGCTGGGCAGGTCTGTTCCCACCTCATAGTTTTGTTCCAGGAATTCTTCGAGTGAAACCATTGAGGAAACGTTCACATCATTCAATAGCTTATAGAACTCTTCCAAAGAAATTCCCAGCTTGTCCGCCACTTCCTTGTCCGAGGCGGAATGTCCCAGTTCATTCTCAATTTCCCAGTATACCTTTTCCAGTTCTTTGCTTTTTTGCCGCAGCGATCTGGGAACCCAATCCATTTCCCTTATGCTGTCAATGATTGAGCCTTTTATGCGCAAAGAAGCGTAAGTCTCAAACTTAACCCCTTTATTAACGTCATACTTCTCAATTGCATCGATCAGTCCAAACACCCCAAATCCGACCAAATCGTCATATTCAACGTTTGAACCGAAATAAATATTTAATCGGCCTGCAACATATTTTACGAGGTGTGAATACTCTATGATTAGCTTTTCTTTTACAGCAGGGTCTTTAGTGTCACTATACTGCTTCCATAATTCATGTTGTCTATTGTTAGCGGATGACATCTAACCCTCCCCCCCCCATTGCCGAAGTTTATCTTTTGATTGTTGTTAATAAATCATTTTAATACATTGTACTCATACACATATTTATCCCATTTATGCTTTATGTTTTTTTGGAAATTCTATCTAAAATTAAAGGTTGAAAATCATCAGTCTCTAAGCTATCACCTACTTTGTGATCTATAGTATTGCCTTCCCCTTCTCTCCCCACCTCAGCCATTCCCGGCCTTTCTCCGCTGTCTTCGTTTCCTGACGGCTGCTCTGCCAGGTCTTTTAGTTTTTTGAGGTTGATTTCTTCGATTATGCCTTCAAGTGTATTCCTCACAAGGATTCCCAGAATAAAAAACACAACCAAGCCCTCTGCCATTCTTATGTATACCGTTTGCCTGGGAACACCGTCTCGATAACTGATAATTCCAATGATCAATGCCATCAAAGCCCCAAAAATAAACGGCAGTTTTTGGATATATTCCATATGTTTTCCCCTCTGAAAAAATTATACATAGCATTGCTGTGCTTTTCTGTTTTCATTAAAAAATACAATATTATATTTGTGTTATACCATGCCCAATGGTTTTTATCAAGAACCTCCCGTCGTCCGAATAAAGTTCAACTGTACGTCCATAATTTCCTCCGGTATCTTCAGACAATAGAGGTATTTTCAATTCAGCCAGTACGTCCTTTGTTGCCAACACATTCCTGGCCCCAATTCTTATAACGTCGGAAGATTGGTTAAATGCAAACATCTGGGCACCGCCGGCGATTTTCGCCGTAATTTTTTCCCGGTGCGCCCCCAGTTTAATCATGTCTTCTACCAGCTTGACAATAGCAGTATCCGCAAACTTTGCAATGTTTGAATTGTTTCTGGCCTGCAAACTGGAAGGCAACATTATATGAGCTAATCCTGCAATTTTCGTATAACGATCGTATAAAGCAATACCCACACAAGACCCCAGCCCCAAAGTTGTTATCACGCATGGATGGCAAGAAGCCTGCAAATCCGCCATGCCTACTTTAATAAGTCTATCCATTAGCTAATTACTCCTAATGCTCTTAATAATACCTCATAGGATTCCATATCCGGAACTAGGAAAAAATCACCGACAACTCTCGAATTCCCTTCCAAAAACTCGGTTTCTATGTACAATACCGTATCTCCAATTTTTCCAAATTCAATGGCGGGTACGCTCAGGATAGCTCCGGCCATATCAATGGCTATATCAGGAACTGACGGCATTATTTTTAGGTTTGTAAGCGCAGACATGGACGTCAGATATGAACTGGCAAGAATGTTTCCTATTTCCTTCAGAGCAGAAATTTCTATCTCTGAAAATTCGGCGGATTCTGAGGCATTGGAAGCGAAATCTCCCATAAGCATGTCCACTAAGGCATGGGCCGCATTGATATCAAGCATAAACATTATATTCCCGGTCAAATCACCGTTAACCCTCAGCAAAATGCCTACCACCAATTGGTCTGCCCCGCCCAGTATATCGTTTACATACTTGAACTCAAGGATTTTTACCTTTGGCACATCCATATTAACTTTTTTATTCAACATTTTTGCCAGGGCGGTGGCGGCATTACCCGCACCTATGTTGCCGATTTCCCTGAGTACATCTAGCTGCATATTGTTTAAATCATCAATATGAATTGTCATAAATATACCCCTCTTCCGGTTATTGGCTGTCGGTTGCCTGATACCTATTCTCCTATCTTGATAAGCTTTTCAAGATTCAAAAGTGTAATAATTCTGCCATCCGCTTTCCCAACCCCATGAATGTAGTCCATAGAAATGTCACTGCTGAAATTGTTGACGCCTTCTATCGAATCCTCCTGCAGCTGTACAACCTCCACGACAGCATCCACAATCATTCCCACCACGATGTCATCTATTTTTATAATGATGATTCTGGTTTCATCGGTTTCTTCAATGCCAGCCATTTTGAACCTGGTCCTTAGATCCATAATGGGTATTATCTCACCCCTTAGGTTTATGACTCCTTTTATGTAGTTTACAGTTTTAGGGACTCTTGCTATGGTCATCATTTTTTCAATGGTGGTAACTTTTTGAATATCCAGGCCGTATTCTTCTTTCCCAAGTTTAAATACCACAAACTGCTTTGCATCGGAGCTTGCTATTCCATCCATATATATTAACTCCCTCCCGTACTATTTACTGGATTTCTCTCTATTGGAACATCCTGTTCCATCCCTGTGTTTTTCCCTATACCAATCCCGGTCCTTTATGCCAGGGAATTTACATCCAAAATCAAGGCAACATTACCGTCTCCTAAAATTGTGGCTCCCGCAATGCACTTAATGCCTACCAGAAGCTTGCCAAGGGATTTGATTACAATCTCCTGCTGGCCGATCAGTGAGTCTACCAGAAAACCTGATAATTTATCGCCTTTTTTCACAATTACGGCTGTTAGCTGCTTCTGCACTTTTTCTTCCTCTTGCGGTACTGCCAGCACCTTGTCAAGTCGTACAATAGGGACCACCATGTTTCTTAACAGGATTACCTCCTGTTTTTGCACCATCTTTATATCCTCCGGCACAATATTGATAATCTCTTTAATCGCATTTAAAGGAATGGCGTATTTTTCCTTATTGATCAAGACAAGCAGAGCTTGTATAATTGCAAGCGTCAGAGGCAGCCGGATAATAAATTTGCTTCCCTTACCTGGTTCAGTTTCGACCTCTACCATTCCTCCTAAAGCTTCAATCTTCGTTTTTACTACATCAAGGCCTACACCTCTGCCCGAGATATCGGTTATTTTATCGGCTGTACTGAAGCTGGGCCTGAAAATAAAGTCAATGATATCTTTTTGGGAAAGGGTTCCCGCCATGTCTTGACTTACCAACCCCCTCTCTATCGCCTTGTGCTTTATTTGTTCAAGATTGAGGCCCTGTCCGTCGTCCTCAACTTCAATAATTACGTTGTTTCCTGCCTGGTATGCTCTCAAGGATATATTTCCCGCTTCCGGTTTTCCAGCGCGCTTTCTCTTTTCGGAAGATTCTATCCCGTGATCTGCGGAATTCCTCAATAGATGGATCAGCGGATCGCCGATTTCGTCAATGACAGTCCTATCAAGTTCCGTTTCCTCGCCGGACATAGTAAGTATGATTTCCTTCCCCAGTTCCTTGGATATATCCCTTATCATTCTTGGAAACCTGTTGAACACGGTTTCAATGGGTACCATTCTGACCTTCATTACCGCATCGTGCATGTTAGTCGTAATTCTTTCCAGGTATTCAACCGCTTCATTATATCGCTGGGACCTTTCCACACCCTCCAATTCTTCCAGGCGGGTCTTTATTATGATCAATTCGCTTACCAGGTTCATCAGCATGTCCAGCCTGTCAATATCCACCCTCACAGTTTTTCCTGTTTTAGGCTTAGAAACCGTGCCGGGTTTTATGTCTTTGGAATCCTTTTTACCCTCATCCGCATCCTCATTATTTGTAACTTGTCCCATCGGTTTAATGAGAGTGTTATCGGTTTTGCTGCGGGTTTCACCGGAAATTGTGTCTGACTCCAACGGATTTATAATTACTTCATCAATTTCTGCTATGGAGTTTAGTTCTTTGGCAAACAACTCCTTGCTTTCCTTTGATATGACTATAACCGTAAACCTAAAGTCAAACTTTTCATCTTCTATGTCCTCCACCTTGGGTTCCGATTTAATAATTTCACCGTACTTTTCAAGGGCCTGGAATATAATAAATGCCCTGGCTGCTTTCAGCAGACAGCCTTTATTAAGTACAACCGTTATCGTATAGACATTCATCCTCATTTCAAGAGCTTTGTTAATTACATTCTGCTCGTATTGATTTATTACAACATCTTTCGCCGGTTCTGCCAGCAAAGCCGAAGATGCCGCCGCCGTTTCTTCAGACGCATTCTTCAACTGGAACTCAAGCTCGGTGGAATTATTGCCCTTTAAGTTTTTAAGCACCTGCAGGATGTCATCATATTGTTCATCCCCCTCGCTGCCGCTGTTGACAATGTTGTCCAGGTAACTCTCCAGGGCGTCCAGACACTTGAAAAGCACGTCCACAAGATTGGAGTTTGCCTTTATCTCGTCATTTCTTAATGCCTGCAGCACATCTTCCATATCATGGGTAAACCTGGCCATTTTATTGAATCCCATGGTCCCCGCCATTCCTTTTAAAGTATGTGCAACCCTGAATATCTCATTAATCATTGCCGTATCGTTCGGATTCTGCTCCAACTGCAGCAGCGATTGATTTAAGGCTTGCAAATGCTCTTTTGATTCCTCAATAAAAATTTCAATGTATTGACTCATATCCATTATAAATGCACCCCCATAAATTTCATAATCTCTCCGGCTATTTCTTTGAGCGGTACTACAGCGTCCACTACTCCAGTTTGAACCGCTGCCCTTGGCATTCCGTAAACAACGCATGATTTTTCGTCCTGGGCAATGATATGCCCATTGTTTATTCTTTTTATTTTAACAATTCCCTCACTTCCATCTCCACCCATTCCTGTCATTATTACTCCTATGATATTTTTCAAACCTGTATCCGAAAGGGAATTCATCATCACATCTACAGAGGGTCTATGCCCTCCTACAGACGGACCTTGATTGAGTTTGAGCTTAAGGTTGGTACCCTTATGTCTCTCTACAAGCAAATGGTAATTCCCAGGTGCTATGTAAACATATCCGGGCTTCACGTTCTCCCCATCCTCCGCTTCCTTCACCACTACCTCACTCAATGAGTTCAGCCTGTCCCCTAGAGATTTCGTAAACCCCGGCGGCATATGCTGAACCACTAGAAATGCTGCCGGAACATCTCCCGGTATCAGCGGTATTACATCCTGCAAAGCCTTAGGACCACCTGTTGAAGTGCCTATCGCAACTATATATTTGAGGCTTTCGCTCTTTGCAATCTGGCTTTTGGGCCTTATTTTCGGTTTTTCAAAAACGTATTTCTTAGGCTTTGCGGCGTTTTTTGCAACTTTAACTTTTTCTATTAATTCCCGCTTTTTTGCTTGATCAGACATACCAAATATATTTGTGGGTTTTGTTATAAAATCAACGGCTCCATACCCCAGAGCCTGGATTGTCGCTTCTTCGCCGTCTTTTGTGAGGCTGCTCAACATAATTACGGGTGTATAGGAAGTATCCAGAAGCTTTTTCAGGCATGTGAGCCCGTCCATCACCGGCATTTCAACATCCAGAGTCACCACATCGGGCTTTAAAACCTTTACTTTCTCAAGCGCTTCCGCGCCGTTTTTGGCCGTATCCACCACTTCTATAGTATTATCGGCCCTTAATATATCCGAGATAACCTTTCTCATAAACGCGGAATCATCAACCACCAGTACCCTTGTTATTTCCTCAGGCATATTCACCATCTGCTTAAATCAGCCCTTTTTTTCGTAATTTTCTCTGTTCCTCAAAAATATGCTTTATCACTGATTCCCGATCCTTTTGATCAATTTTCCTGAAGGCCACGCCCACTTCATACTTGCAATTCCCCTTATCTTCCCGCCTTACCACTCTTATGACCTTTCCAAAAAACTTGATTGTTTCATCACTTCCCAATGTCAACTGGCACTCCAGAATCTTATCCAGTTCAATCTTATCTTTCGATACAATACACAAACCGCCGCCGCTCAAATCCTTTGTAACCGCATTTATAAAAGGTTCATCCCCGTTTTGCTCAGAATGATAGGAAGATACAATCCGGTACTGAACCGGTATGGACCATTCAAATCTGAAGAACTGTCGCCTTTGAATCTTTTCGAACTCACTTACAGCCTCAATTTTCAGCAGGGCGATATTATCCTTCTGGTCCCTGTCCAATACCCTGGCTTTAAACGTCATCAGGTCCCCCTTGGTCAGAAAACAGATGTCCATTACCGTACCGATTCTAACAGGATAGATGTTCCCCTCATGAATCGGTGCGGCAATAAAGGCCGTGCTCTCACCTTCAGCCCACTCAAATTCGCTGATGAGAGGCGGTCTTATCTTTTCTCCCAGGCTGTCGTACAGCTCCAGTTCCATCTTGGTTCCAATAGCTAAATCAGCAAGCTTCATAATAACCCCATTCATTCAAATATTTATCTCTTATAGTTTCAGCACTACATAGTAATAGAATTAAAAAATCTTTTAACAAAGTTCCTAATACCTGTATCCTCCGACTGCAACCGGTTTCCCTTTGAATCCACCAGTTTTCTCGATATATCCATAATATGCTTTGAAGCCTGGCTTTTAGGGAAGCTCAATGAAAACGGCTGCTGAAGCTTAACCGCTCTGGGAACGGCTTCATCCTGCAGGATATACCCCAGGGGATTGAGCTTTAAGGCCAAAAACTTCTCAGCAACCACACACAGCTTGTTTAAAATATCATTCGCCTCATTTGCGTTTTCAGCCCTGTTGATAACAACCTTAATGACCTTATCCTTATCCCTCTTGGACACCATTTTAATTAAAACATATGCATCTGTAATGGAAGTAGGCTCCGGTGTCGTCACAAGTAAAATCTCATCTGCCGCCATGACAAAGCTCATAACATTTTCAGAAAGTCCTGCGCCCGTGTCAATCAGAATAATATCCGCCAGCTTGTCCAGCAGTCCGATGTTTTCGATAAACCTTTCCCTATGGGTGCTTTCCAGCTTGACCAAATCCTCCACTCCGGACCCGCCCGATATGAATTTAATATTTCTTGGACCATCGGCCAACACTTCAAACAGGCTTTTCCTGTTGTAAATTACGTCAACCAGGGTGAATTTCGGCGTGATTCCAAATAACACGTCTACATTTGCCAGTCCAAAATCCGCATCCAGTATTATAACTCTCTTTCCCAGTTCACTTAAAGCAATAGCCAGATTGATGGTCACATTTGTTTTTCCGACGCCGCCCTTACCGCTTGTTACGGCAATAACCCTTGCGGATTTGTTCTGTGCACTCTCTGAATTAAGCATATTTATCTGGCTTGCGGCTTGATGCAGTTTCAACCCGTCTATTATTTGTCTTAACCTTTCCGCCTGATCTTTCATTTTATAAAATGCTCCCTAACATTTTTTTTGCCAGTTTGTCCACATTTGCTATCTCTATGTCGTCGGGTACACTTTGGCCTGTTGTTATATAACACAAGTCTTTCCCTGTATGGAATTTTGCATTTAAAATCACCCCTGTTACAGGAGTTTCATCCAGCTTTGTAAATATCAGCTTATATTCCTGCAAAAAACTGTAGTCCTTTAAGATCTCCCTGCAATTCCGCACACTGGTGGTTACACTCAATACCAGGTAAACCACATCCGCTTCCGCCGCAAGCAGTAAAGACTTTAATTCCTCAAACTGTGCTCTATTTTTACTGCTCCTGCCTGCCGTATCGATAAAGATCATATCTTTATCCGAAAAGGAGCGGATGGCATCCTTTATTTCATCGGGAGAATAGATGACCGAGACCGGCATTCCCAATATTTCGGCATAAGTTTTCAGTTGCTCTACGGCGGCTATCCTGTAAGTGTCTGCCGTTATCAACCCCACATTTTTTCCGTAGTTTAAAGCATAATTTGCAGCAATTTTAGCCAGGGTCGTTGTCTTTCCAACTCCTGTAGGACCTAAAAAAATTGCAACGGTCGGTTTCCCGTCCTCCCTCAGTTTAATGGTTTCAGGCTTTCCCAGCATACCGGAAATCAGATTCCCCATATAAGACGCCACATCATTAACACCTGCACTCTCTCCAAGCTTTTCCCATGTCTGGTCCACAATGCTTTTTGCTATAGTCTTCTCTACTTCACACTTAATAAGGTTGTCGTAAAAGAGCTGGTATACCTTCGGATAGGTTTGTCTTATCCCATCTGCCGGCATGCCTTCTGTTTGAAAAGGAGCCTGCATCTTATTATATATTTTTTGAAGAAGGGACTCCATATTTCTCACTTTGTTTTCCAGTTCAGAGAGTTTCTCACCTTTTACATCAGGGCCGCTTTTGACGGAAGTTTCCCTTTCAGTAGCCTGAACAGGCCTTTCGGGCTTAACCGTATTTTTTGCCCTTGAAACGGCGTAATCGTCATCAATGGCTGCCAGAACCTCAACCATAGGCTTGGAAAATAATTTCAGCAGCCCTTTTTGTCTTACTTTCCTTGTATTTAAAATAACCGCATCATTGCCAAGGTCCATTTTTACCTTCAGAATGGCTTCCTGCGCATTTTTCCCTATATATCTCCTGATTTTCATTTCACATACTCACCATCCCTACCGACTGAACCTCTATGCCGGGGTCAATCTCATTATAAGATAGTACTACAAGTCCTGGCGCCGCTTGTTCTGAAAGCCTTTTAAAATATAGCCTTACAACCGGTGATGCAAGCACAATGGGCTGCTGCCCTCTCTGGGTCAGTTTTTGTATCTGCTTCGAAAGGTTGTTCAATATGGAATTGGTAATGCTCGGCTCAAGGGCCAGAAACGCCCCGTGTTCGGTTCTTTGCACCGAATCCATAATTACCTGCTCCAGCTTAGGGTCCAATGTGATAACGTTGGATTTCCTGTCATTTATAAATTTTTGTGAAATCGCTCTTCCCAGAGCCTGCCGCACATATTCCGTCAGCATATCCGGATCATGAGTGACCACGGCATAATCCGCCAGTGTTTCCAGTATAGTTACCATATCCCTGATGGATACACCCTCCCTTAAAAGATTGGAAATAACTTTTTGTATTTCTCCTACCGTCATAAGCTTCGGCACTAGTTCTTCCACAACCGCAGGGTAGTTCTGCTTTACATTGTCAATCAATGTTTGCACTTCTTGCCTTCCTGTCAGTTCATGGGCATATCTTTTGATAATTTCAGTCAAGTGAGTAGCAATAATGGACGGCGGATCCACAACCGTATATCCCAGCATCTCCGCCCTGTCTCTCTGACTCTCGTTCACCCACATGGCCGGCAGGCCGAAAGCAGGTTCGGTTGTTTTTATTCCATCCAGTTCTTCTTCCACTATTCCAGGGCTCATAGCCAGGAATTGATCCAGAAGCAACTCACCCCTTGCTACCTCTGTCCCTTTTATTTTTATGACATATTCGTTAGGGTTTAATTGGATATTATCCCTAAGCCTTATTACGGGAACGATCATTCCCAGCTCCAAGGCAAGCTGCCTTCGGATCATGACCACCCGATCCAGGAGGTCTCCCCCCTGGTTGACATCGGCCAGGGGTATAATTCCATAGCCGAATTCCAGTTCTATAGGATCAACCTGTAACAAGGCTACCACATTCTCCGGCTTGCGGATTTCCTCCACCTCGTTCTCCTGTATCTGCACCTCTTCCTGTTTTTGCACAACCTTTTCCTGCTTTATCAGCATATAGCCCAAAAAAGCCAAAATCGCCGCAAGGAACAGGAAGGGACCCGTCGGCAGAAACAGCGACATCAGCACGCACATTCCGGCCGCTATGAACAACACCTTCGGGTTGTTGAAAATCTGCCTCAGCATGTCGTTGCTGAGGTTGGAATCTGACGCCGCCCTGGTAACAATGATACCCGTTGCGGTAGAGATCAGCAAGGCAGGTATCTGGCTTACCAGGCCGTCGCCTATAGTCATTATGGTATAGTTTGTAAGGGCTTCGGTTATATCTTCGCCTCTCATGACAATTCCGATGATCAAGCCGCCGATAATGTTGATAATGGTTATTATTATACCCGCAATAGCATCTCCTTTAACAAATTTACTGGCACCGTCCATTGCTCCGTAAAAATCGGCTTCCCGCTGTATGTTACGCCGTCTTTCCTTCGCCTCCGATTCACTGATCAGCCCCGCATTCAGATCGGCATCGATAGCCATCTGCTTGCCGGGCATAGCGTCCAGGGTAAACCTTGCCGCCACCTCGGCCACCCTCTCCGATCCTCTGGTGATGACCAGAAACTGGACAATCATAATAATCAGGAATATAATAAATCCCACAACCACATTCCCCTGTGCCACAAAGCTCCCAAAGCCGTTTATTACTCCACCTGCTTCACCGTTCAACAGGATCAGCTTGGCGGCGGTAATATTCAATGAAAGCCTGTACAGGGTAGTTACCAGAAGCAGGGACGGAAAAATCGATAATTCCAGTGCTCCTTTGGTATAAATGGTATTCAGCAGTATTACCACGGCTACCGATATATTGATGGCAAGAAGGACATCAAGCACAATACTGGGAATGGGCAGTATAATGATGAGAACAATGGCTACAATAAGCACACCAACTGCAATATCTCCTATTTTCATAATATTGTATTTGACCTCCTTTCTTTAATAAGTTGAGAGTGGAAAGTTGATACATTAAACTTCATCTATTAACTTTCCACTGTCAGCTTTCACTTTTCCGCCTACCCTGCTCTGCCTTTGCCTTTAAGGCTGTATACGAATGCAAGCACCTCTGCTACTGCTTGGTAAAGGTCGGGAGGTATGGACTGCCCGATTTCAACCGTTTCGTATAGACTTCTGGCCAGCGGTTTGTTTTCCACAATCTCAACGCCATTTTCCCTTGCGATTTCCTTTATCCTTAAGGCAATAAAATCCTGTCCTTTAGCAAGCACAACCGGCGCATCGGCTGCTTTTCCGTCATATTTCACTGCTACTGCGAAATGCGTAGGGTTTGTTATTACTACATCCGCTTTAGGGACATCCTGGAGCATCCGCCGCATGGAAATCTGTCTCTGCTTCTGCTTGATTTTGGACTTTATCTCGGGGTTGCCTTCCGTTTGTTTATACTCTTCCTTGATCTCCTGTTTGGTCATTTTCAAGCTCTTTTCATACTCAAACCATTGGTATCCGTAATCAAGAACTCCAAGGATCAACAGCGCCACACAGATTCTTATTGCCACATTGATGGTTGTTATCCCTATGTACGCGGCTATGTTTACCAAATCCATGCTCATCAAATTCAGAATGTTTACCGCTTCATTTTTTAAATAGGAATATGCAATTAACCCTACAATAGCTATTTTTATTGTTGATTTCAGCAGTTCTACCGCCGCGCGCATGGAAAAAATTCTTTTCATCCCGTTCAATGGGTTGATCCTGTCGAGTTTGAGGCCCAGAGTTTCTACAGTAAACAGGAAGCCCACCTGTGCATACTCTGCAGCTAATCCCATGATCAGCGCAATTGCAAAAATCGGCCCAATAGTTTTCACAAGCACGCCCATAATGTCTCCGAATAATGAGACAAGCCTGCTGACCGTATACATGTCATCCACTGTGCTGTAATCAGAGAAAATTCTTTTTGTAAATGCAGTAATCTCTTTGTATGCATTCCCTCCAAATATTCTCACTGCGATAAAGATAAATACCAGAACAAGGGCTGCTGTAACCTCTCTGCTTTGCAGCACCTGTCCTTTTTTCCTTGCATCCTTTCTTTTCTTCGGCGTAGCCTTTTCGGTTTTGTCGTCACCTGCAAACAGCTGCAGGTTTATCCTTCGGGATTTAAAAGCAGCCCATGGCTTAAGTAGAAAAAAATTTACAGTCACAAGCAGTTTTTGGAAGTACCCTGTCATTTCACCATTCCCATATCTTTCATAAAATTAGCCATCTCGGTGTTCATTTCGTTCATAAGCACACCTGTCAGTGATAAAAACACCGGTATGGTTATCAGCATAATTGCCAGCCCGAATACGATTTTGGCAGGCATTCCCACAATAAACACATTCAGCTGGGGTATGGTCCTGGAAATCACTCCTAAAGCTACATCCGTTATCAATGTTGTCGCAACAATGGGAGCACATATTTTAAAACCTATGGTGAATGTGTCTGCAAAAACTCTTAAAATATCATTCAATAGATTATTATTGAATACCGCTCCTCCCAGAGGAATAAATTTATAGCTCTCGAATAACGCCCGGATCAATGCGTGATGACCGTTTCCCATCAGAAAAACCATCATGCTCAAAATAAAATAAAAGTTTGAGGTTATGGGCACCTGGATATTGCTCATGGGGTCTACCACATTAACCACACCGAACCCGATTTGCATGTCTATAATCTGTCCTGCCAGGTATACCGCAGTAAAAACCAGATACGCCACATAGCCTAAAACAATGCCTGTCAAAAACTCCTTAGCCACCAGCAAAGCATATCCGTAAATGCTGTTGCCGTACTCAATCTCCTTGGCCGGGATGGTGTTCATTAATATCAGTGCGAGTAAAAATGAAAATCCTACCTTGAAGTAAACGGGTATATTCCTCCGGCCGAAAATGGGTGTCACCACAAACAAACCGGTCATTCGGACAAATATCAGTAAAAAAGCCTCTATACTGTTAAACACCACGCCAAGCGGTATTTCCAAGCAATCTCCCCCATTATTTAACAGCTTATGTGAGTGTTAGCCTTAATCTCAGCCCTTTTCCGGCCTATCACCTATTTTATATACTGGTTCATATTCAAGAACAGGTTTTGCGTATATTCAACCATTACTCTCAGCATCCATACACCAAATACCGCTATACTTCCTATGACGGCCAAAATCTTGGGTATGAACGTCAGCGTCTGCTCTTGAATCTGTGTGGTCGCCTGGAATATGCTGACAGCCAATCCCACGATAAGGCTTAATCCCAGCATGGGAGCCGATACGTAAAGCGCTACTTTTAGAGCATTCCGCGCCAGATCAATTACAGTTCCCTGATCCATCCTTCCATATACCTCTCTTCCCTATGCCATACTTCTTCCTCATGTCTCAATTATTTTATAAAACCTCTTACGATGGATTGCGTTACCAGGTTCCAGCCGTCAACCATGATAAAAAGCAGTATTTTAAAGGGCAGTGATATCATCACCGGCGGCAGCATCATCATACCCATGGACATCAATGTACTGGAAACCACCATATCGATGATTAAAAACGGTAAAAATATTAAAAAGCCGATTTGAAAAGCGGTTTTCAACTCGCTGATCAAAAACGCCGGTATAACCACAGTGAGGGACAGCTTCTCCTTGTCCACAGGAAGTTTTTGTCCCGACAGCGAGACAAACAGTGCCAAGTCCTTATCCCTTGTATATTTATACATAAAATCCTTGATGACATGGGAGGATTTCTCAAATGCCACCTCCTGCGTTATCTCTCCCTTAACAAAAGGTTGAAACGCCTGCTCATTGATTTGAGTCCCCACCGGCGCCATAATAAATAAGGTCAAAAACAAAGCCAGCCCGATCAAAACTTGATTTGGCGGCATTTGTTGAGTCCCCAGTGCATTTCTCAGGAAAGAAAGAATAATGATTATTCTGGTAAAGGAGGTCATCATAATCAGTATGGACGGGGCAATGGATAAGACGGTCAGCAGCAGCAAGATTTGAATACTTGCAGCAACATCCTGCGGGTTTTTTGCAGGCTCCACATTAACTCCTATTTTGGGGATGGGAAATGCAGGCTCCGCGTAAGCACAGGAAGTAACCATTAGAGCAATTGCAACTATTATTAAAATCTCAAGGCATATCTTGCTACTTTTCATTCGTATCTTCGACCCCATTTCCAACTGGATTTTTCTTATCTGTACCGTCAAGTTTGGAGGTAATAGCCCTGAGTCTATTTAAATTTTCCTTGACTGCACTTTTTCCGGACTGTCCGTCATACTCTTTTTTCCCTATATTTAAATCCGCCTTCTCATTTTTTTTTGCATTAAAGTTTTTCAAATACTTCTCAAAAAAATCCTTAAAAACAAAAACATTATTTTGCTGCAAGGATTCATTTTCTTCATATTCATTCAATTTTACAGTAGTCAAATACTGAATACTCTTACCGGCAGAAGCGATTAATACAAACTCATCACCTGCCTTTAGCAGGAGGATTTGCTTATCCAAACCGATATTGACCGATTCTATAATACTTATGTACTGTCCTTTCATTGCCTTTTTTGTTTTATTTCCAATATATTTGGTAGTGATTACCACTAAAAATAAAATCGATCCGAGTATGGTAAATACCCATAACACCTGAAAAATGGACATTATAAGACCCCGATTCTCAGATTATCCAAGCACTTTCTTGACTGCTTCCACAACCCTTTCTGCCTGGAAGGGTTTTACAATAAAATCCTTTGCTCCTGCCTGTATAGATTCTATAACCATTGCCTGTTGGCCCATGGCCGAGCACATAATGATCTTGGAGTCACTGTTTATTTTTTTAATTTCCTTTACTGCCTGTATACCGTCTACTTCAGGCATAGTAATATCCATAATGACCAGATCGGGAATCAATTCCTTATACTTCTCTACTGCCCTGGCTCCGTTCTCAGCTTCACCGGCAACTTCATATCCGTTTTTACTTAAAATATCCTTAATCATCATCCTCATAAAAGCTGCATCATCAACTATAAGAATTTTTTTCCCCATTCTATTCCTCTCCTTACCAAAGTAATAAATAAGCAGTTAATAATCAAAAACTACAATTTACAGCCTTTTTGACGGGTGTATGATGTCAGTGATTCTAACACCAAAACTTTCATCAATTACTACAACTTCCCCTTTGGCAATGATTTTACCGTTAACCAGAATATCCACCGGTTCGCCGGCCAGTTTGTCAAGCTCTATGATGGACCCAGGGCCAAACTCCAATACATCCTTTATAAGCTTGTTTGTCCTTCCCAGTTCCACAGTAACCTGTAAAGGAACATCCATGATCATGCCGATATTTTTTCTTTCAATTTCTACCCTGCTATCGTCAAAAGACTGGAATTGAGCCGGTTGGACATTCACATTCGGACTGTTCGCGTGCATTTCCTGCGGCAAATACCCCTGCGGTGTATTCCCCATGGCGTTATAATTTTGCTGGGGCTGTTGAAATCCTCCATAGGACTGTTCCTGAT
The DNA here is from genome assembly GCA_024655885.1 of Eubacteriales bacterium. Classification (GTDB taxonomy): domain Bacteria; phylum Bacillota; class Clostridia; order Acetivibrionales; family JANLFN01; genus JANLFN01. The sequence continues at coordinate 283,306 of JANLFN010000001.1, forward strand.
AATGCCTCCCCTGTGCTTGTGGCTGCATAGGCGGCGGCACAAACTGCTGTCCGGCAGGCTGAGATGAAGCCGTCCCAGATGCTCCGGCAGGCGGCGTTTGCACCTGATTGGCCGTTTCCATATTCAACAAATTTTCAACAAGGTTTTTAGCAAAGGATATGGGCAGAAGCTGCATGATCTCACTGTCAATCAAATCGCCTACAACCATTTTAAAAGCTATCTTCACGATTTTCTGCGAACTGTCAAAATCGCTATAGGGCTGCTTCGCGTCAAATTGCATCAGAAATGCCTTGGGCGGAGATATATCTATTCTCTTATTAAACATGGAAGACATGGAGGTTGCGGAAGAACCCACCATTTGATTCATGGCCTCGCTGATGGCGCTGAGGTGTAAATCCGTCAATTCCCCTTCCGCCACTTTTCCCTCACCGCCCATCATCAGGTCGGTAATAATCTTTACATCCCTTTCCTTCATTAACAGCAGATTGCTTCCCATCAGCCCGTGTGTATATTCAACCCTAACGGCTACAAGGGGCAAAACATATTCCTTTGCCATTTCCTCCCAGGATGTTATTGTCACTGCGGGAGTAGTAATTAAAACCTTTTGTCCTAATAGTGTAAATAATGTAGTGGCAGACGTCCCCATGCTTATATTGCCTATTTCGCCTAAAGCATCAACTTCCTGCGAAGTAAGCTCTAAATGAGGTGCTGGAGTGCTGGCACTCAAGTTGTCAAAACCGGTCCCATTCAACAAAGCATCTATTTCAGCCTGGGATAACATATCACCCATATTCTTCTTCCTCCTTTCGAACAACGTCGGTAATCTTAACGGAAACTTTATTTTTCTTTACTCCAGGCTTTCCGTAGAACTTCAGCAAATCTCCTACAAGAATCTCAAGGTCGCCGCTTACGTGTGAGTCAAGTGAAATTACATCCCCTGGAAGTAAATCCACCAAGTCGCTTACCGTTATGGTTGTCCTTCCCAGTATAGCCTTGACAGGTACTCTGGTGTTTTGAATTTTCCTTTCAATGGACTCTTTGGATTCCTTTGTCCTCTCTATCTCAGCAGTTGAAAACCAAAACCTTGTGCTTAACTTTGAAGCAATAGGTTCAACAACCATATGAGGGATGCATATGTTTATCATCCCTTCCACCTCTCCCACCTTTGCACTTAAAGTTACAAGCGCAACAATTTCATTTGGAGAGATAATCTGGGCAAATTGCGCATTGGTCTCTATTTTTTCCAATCTTGGCCTAATGGCGATCACATTTTCCCAAGGTTCGCGCATCAAGTTCAAAATTTGTATTACAATCCTCTCAATAATCGCCAATTCTACTTCGGTAAAGCCTCTAATTCTTTCAATGGAAGTGCCCTTTCCGCCCAAAATCCGGTCTATAAGCGCATAAGCTATATTAGGGGCGATTTCCAGTATTATGGACCCGGTTAAGGGTGAAAAATCTACTACCGCCAGGATTACCGGATTGGATATGGAGTTGTTGAATTCATGATAAGACAAAGGTTCTACCGAAATAACTTCCACTTGAACCAGGGTGCGCAAATAACCTGAAAGGAAGTTTGTAACCAACCGGGCATAATTTTCATGAATGATGTGCAAGGTTTTCAGATGATCCTTAGCAAACTTGCTAGGCCTGCGGAAGTCATGGTTTCTTATCTTCCTTTCCTGAGTGGTGGTCTGCATTTGCTGGACGTCTATCTCACCGGTATTCAGTGCTTTAAGGAGGTCATCTATTTCGCTCTGTGACAGAATATCTCCCATTTACGGCCACCTCCCTCTATCATTGGTAAAACCAGTCGTCAAAATTAATGGTGTAAATTATATCCCTTTTCTCCTTTTCCGAAGCGGTCAACAGCTCATTCATTCTTTTGGCCAGATCCGTTTTAGCCTTTTCCTTTGTTTCGGGCTTTTTAACTTCCTCCAGGGTCAGGCTTTGAAAATATGTACCTACAATTTCCTTTAACTGCCCGTCATAAGTTTCAATCTTTTTTGCCACATCTTTGATGCCTTTTACTTTTTTATAATAGACAAGCTGGACATTGACCCGTATAACGGCGATTTTGCTCTCATCCTCGTTTTTTAAATTGAAATATTCCTTACTTTCGTACAGCTTATATACACCTAGATTCTCATCGCTAGGCCTGACAGTTGTTTCTTTCGCTGAAACTTCGGTTACAGCATTCGGTGAACCCGCAACAAAGAAAAGATAACCTGCTAATACAGCAAGGGCTAAAGTTAGAACTGCAACGATAATCAAAAGAATAAAAAAACTTCCTTTTCCCCCCAAAATCTTATGCCCCCCTTATCTTTAGAGTAACTGTTAGCATTTAAAATCATATTAAATAAAATTAAAGAGCATTTTATGTAATTTTACCGGCTAAATTGATTTTACCTTTATATTGTATCACTCTTTCGACTATTTCTTCAATCGTTTCAGCCACCACCAGCTTTTTTCCGTTTATTGTCGATATTACGGTGTCAGGTGTGGATTCCACTGTTTCAATGAGTTCACAGTTCAATACAAATTCTGACCCATTCAACCTCGTTAGTTTTATCATAATATTTTTACCTCAAAAACACAATAGAAATTTTCACTTTTCGTTAAATTTTGTATTTTTTTGTATTTATCTGTATTTCCGTAAATAAGTATAACATGCCATAAGTGCATTATACGCTGAGGTAGTATAAGCCGCGGAGTAATATCCGCTGAGGACGTCGGGCTGTGTAAGAAGGCCAGGTTGAGGACACTTCGTGTCTAGCTGAGATTTAAGATTTAAACACTCAGCCACATGCTAAGCATCCTCAGCCAAGCATGAATACCCTCAGCGTGCCCACACTGCACAGCCCTTCTTCCTCAGCCGTATAATGGGCAGCCGCGCATTATACGTTGGCATCCGCTTTATCTCTTCAGATTGACCAGTTCCTGCAGCATTTCGTCGGAAGTTGTTATGATCCTGCTGTTTGCCTGGAATCCTCTCTGGGTTATGATCATATCGGTAAACTCTTTGGAAAGGTCCACATTGGACATTTCCAGGGTTCCCGGATTCAGGGTACCCACGCCTTCAGAGCCCGCTTTCAGTCCTTTTTTAAAATCCCCCGAATTCGTCGTGGGGATATACAGGTTATCTCCCACCTTCTGCAAGCCCGCCGGATTTTCAAAACTCGCCAGGGCTATCATGCCAAGGGGCTGCTGCTGTCCGTTGCTGTATATACCCGTGATCATACCGTCCGAACCGATATTGAATGTCACCAGATTTCCCGTAGGGTAACCGTCTACATTTGTAGGCTTTGCAGAGCTGTCCGCCGCATACATGGTCAGCTTGCTGAAATCAAGATTCACCGTAAAGGGACCTGCGCTGGCTCCTGAGCCCACAGGGGTAAAGGTGACGTTGAAACTGGCCCCGGACCCGCCGCTGCTGATCATGATCTGCCCGTTATTATCAAACGTGATGGTTCCGCTTGCTACCGACAGGCCCAGTCCCGAAGCGGAACCGCTACCTATCTGCCATGTCCATGTGCTGCTTGAGCCTTCGACCACATCTGTTTTCCAGAAATTAATATTGATTTTGTAGTCGTTGCCGATGGAGTCATAAACCGTCACGGGAATAGTGAATTCCACATTGCTGGAGTCGGGCGCCGTAATTACCTTCTTTGAAGCATCCAGGTTGCCGGCGAACACGGCGGAAGTCGTGGCTTTGGCAGCAATCATGCGCTTATTCTTGTTGTAGGCATCCGAGTACAGGTTGACAGGTTCAATGGGCTGTTCGGTATCAAAAGTGTAAGAACCGTCCGGATTCCTGGTATACTGCTGCCATCCGTATACGTTCAGTCCGCCTCCGGTCACAAGGTTTCCCAGCTTGTCAATGCCAAAATTGCCGGCTCTCGTGAACCTATACGTATCGCCCTCTCCGCCTTTCACTATAAAGAAACCTTCACCTTCAATGGACAAGTCTGTGGGGTTGTCGGTCCTTTGAACGCTTCCTCTCGTTGTAATGGTATCTACAGCGCCAATCCCTATGCCCAGACCTACCTGCATGGGGTTGGAGCCTCCCCTGCCGGTGGCGGCGTCAGGGGCCGTAGCCCCCTTTAGCGTCTCGCTGAAAACTTCCTGGAAAGTAACTCTCCCCGATTTAAAACCAACGGTATTTACGTTTGCCACGTTATTACCGATGACATCCATCCGGGTCTGGTGGGCCCTTAAACCTGAAACCCCCGAAAACATCGACCTCATCATAGGTCATAACCTCCTTCAGTTTGCTATTCCTTCAGTCATTCCGGAATAGGTAGCCTCCCGAAAGGGTCCGGCTACAGCTTAAATTCAACAATTAAAAATTGTACTTTTTTACATACGCTTTTAAGCGATCACAGCACCGTCAATATTTGTAAAAACATTGTCTTTTAATTCATCCCTGTTGACAGCGGTTATGACGGTTTTATTTTTTACATTGACCACAAATGCCATATTTTCCATGAGCACCAGTGAATCCTTAACCCCTTTGGCCTCAGCCTTTTTCACAGCCTGGCTTATTTTATCCTTTTGATTTTCAGTAAGGTGGATATTTCTGCTCTGAAGCCTCAGTTCGGCATGCTTGGAAAACTTTAGTCCGGAGTTCTGCTCTATCTTTTCCTGCAGAATGGAATCAAAACCGCCTTGAGATTTCACCTGTCCGGGCCTTATAGGATTCTCTGCTTTGCTGCCGGTCACACTGCCCACACTATTCAGATACCTGCTGTCAATTACCATATCCTCACCACCTGATGCCGGAATTTGCTATTTGCCCGGGGTTCTGCCCCTGCATTCCGGCTTTACTCCATTTTTTTAGTTTAACCTGTCACTGGGGCTTTATATTGCTTATGCTTTCTACCGGTACATTCAACTGGTCCAGCGTCGCTGTGATTTTTCCATCCTCTATCTTGTAATCTTTCAGTACTGCCGTTACAGGAACCTTCTGGTTGTTTTTCCTGTCCACAATCACCACCGAAACTTCATTATCGGTGCTGCCGCTGTTCGGGTCATGGGCAGACAGGTAATTTTTAATGTAGTCAGGGTCTGTAGAATGAATATTTGAAACGATATCCGATATTTCGACTTTAACCCCGTCCATAACGGCATAGTCCTCATAAAGACCTTTCTGCATGGCTTTTACCGTTCCACTCACCCCCACCAGCTCTGATGTGGAAGGGTCATATACGCTGCCTTGAACCAAGTAGCCGATTAAGTTGGTATAATTCGAAATGTTGGAGGAAGAAGTCCTCAACCCTTCAGTCACATCCGTGATCTTCTCCACCGGCACATCTTTTCCGTTTACCACCACATAGGTCTTGCCCTCAGAAACTTTTACACTGGATACATCCCCTTCCACCGTGCTGGTTTCTTTCGTTTTTTCATCAACGATACTGGCAGTCACATGCTTTCCGATAAGTGCAAAGGCCTGGGATTGAACGAGGGTGGTGCTCACGTTCTGCATCTGTTCAAGTGAGCTGAATTGGGCCATCTGGCCGATAAACTCCTTATCGTCCGTGGGGTTTAAAGGATCCTGGTATCTTAGCTGTGTAACCAAAAGGTTCAAAAAATCATCCTTCCCAAGCTCTCCTGTTTTCCTTTCATTTGTTTTTTGAGAAGTGCTGTCAATGATATCCTCTATGGTTTTCTGGTTGCTTACACTATTTACAGCCATTTATACACCTCCTATCCTAAAAATAAGCCGAACTACGCCGTCAGATTTATTTTATTATCGTTCCAGCTGTATGGATTTACTTTTTCTCCTATATCTGACGCTTCCTTCAAACTGTAAATTCCAGCCGCAGCCGACCCCACCCGGAGTATCCTGCGATTTCCCGGTTCATCAACATCCCTGTTCTGGTTAAACTGCCTGCCCGAATCCTGCCCTACCGAAACGCTGAAGCCCTGTACCGACAGTCCTTGCTTTTCAAGAGTATCTTTTAAAAGCTGCATATTGGCTTCCAGGATTTCTTTTACCTGCTGGCTTTCGGCAACAAACTTCGCCATGACTATTCCGTGTTCGGTGACGACTTTTAACGACAGTTTTCCCAGATAATCGGGTTTCAAATCCATGACCATTTCCGCTTTTTCCCTGCCGATTACAACCTTGGCTTTGTCAATAACCTGAGAAAGAATATCGTCCTTCGTCAGCTGCGGAATTTTCTGCAATTTAGACGGTTCATATACCGCATCGTCATTTTGCACCGGACTGCTTAAAGCATTACCGGCTTGCAGGCTTGTGCGGTCCTCCGCCAGCTCCTTTGAAGTCTGCACCCTCTGAGGGCTCGAAGGCTTTATCTCACCCGGGGGGTTGTCCTGGGAATCTTCGCTCCCGCTGTCCCTCTCTCGAGAAGTATCCTTATGGGGCTGCACATTCTCTTGGCCTTTGCCATCTACGGCTTTCACGGCATTTAGGGCATCAGAGGGTTCCTGTACCGCAGTATTTCCCTGGATTTTGTCTTTCCCGGCATCGCTTGAAAGGTTTTGAGCGTTCGTAGGGAGTTCATACCGTTTTAATTCCTTGGCAGCCTTATCCAAAATCTTCTCTAAAAGCTCCTGCCTGTTTTGAAGGGCTTCATCCTCCAGTTCTCCAAGCCTTTCATTCAGCTGGGACAACAGTTCCTGAAGGCTGACGGGTGCTTCACCGGTTTTTATGATCTTTACATCCACATTTTCAACTTTCACCCAGTCCTTCTCACCCTCCAGCTGTTCTTTCACGGTCCTGCCCGTCTGGTCCTCCTGTTTAATAATGCCTGTTTGGGCGAAATGAAGATTCACCTGGGTTTTTACCTGGTTAAGAATGTCATTTAGCACATTTTTCTTTCCCTCGCTCAGCCCCATGGCCGCTGCCAGCCTGTCCGCCACTTCGGACAGCTTTGAGCTGTCTTCAAGATCCTCGGCTTTTATATTCAAACTTTTCAGAACTTTTTCAAGGTCCCCCGAATTCATGCATAAAACGCCGGCTAACGCGTCCAGGAAAGCTTCTGCTTTCACCCTGCCGTCATTATGGTTTGCTTTCCCTTTTTCCCCCGAGGTTTCCTCCGGCGAATTGTCGGTTTTTGTTGCACCAGCAGTATCTGTATCGGCCTTTGCGGTTTTATTTTCCTTAGAATTGTTCCTTTCTGCTTCCCTATAGCTTTTAACCGGGTTTTTCCCGGCATTGTCCTGAACGCAAGCCTCTTTCGCCCCACTATTCAAACCATTCGTATCAGCCGCACTGTCCCGCTGCTTTGCCACAGTTTCATTGAAGACATCCTTGAACTGCGTAGAAGAAACCCCGCCATAGCCCGAATCCTTTTTCAGTTTAAAGGCTACAGGCGAAACCTTCGATGTAAGCTCCACCATGCTGTTCTGCATTATCATTTTCTCACCTCCTTCATTCGTAAAATTTTTATATAAGCCCGAAAGGGTTTATACCTATTGTGTTGCCGCTGCAGTCGCGGCATTATTACCGGTTGTAACGAATTGATTGTGAAGCTTTTCCGTAACCTGGGAGGCAAATGCCGGAGTCATAGCGGCCAGCACCTGGGCTGTGGCATTCTTGTTCATATTCTTCAAAATATTAACCACCTGATCTATTTTTGAAGTCCCCATGGCCTCAAATATAGCCGCCGCTGCCGACGCATCCATGGATTCATACATCTGGGCAAACTTCTTTTCTTCATCACTGGCCTTTTGCTCCTGCATGATCTGCGTATAGACCTCCTTGGCGGTTTCCTGGTCCACTTTTTCAAAATAATCCTTAAATCCGGCCTTGTCGCCCTTTGCTATCATTTCATTCAACTTCTTTTGATCCTCTGCCAATGTCTTTTTTTCCAGATTCAATTGATCCCGTTGTGTCTGCATTTCATTTGCCAGTTTTTCATTCTCCGCTTTTAACTGGTCCCGTTCTGCCATGGCGTTTTTAAGCTCGGCTATTTGTTTATTTGCCTCTTCAAGCTGCCTGGTTAAATCGCTTTTCACTTTCCGCAGCTCCTGGTATTTGCTTTTTATTTCATCCTCCGTCAAATATTTTGGGTCTTCCGGGTCAGGCACTGCCGGAAGCGCCAGTTTAAGTACGGGTATAGCCTGTATATTTTTGCGGTATCTTTCACCCAAACCGTTTACATTGTTATGAATAATGACGTAAAAGGCCCCCCCGAAAACTCCCAGCATTATGACCAGTGAAACCAGAAAAGCCAGCAGACCCATCAGCAGCCCGTGCCTTTTTCCTTTTTCATCTGCTTTCTCCTGCGGCTTGGAAACTTTTTCGCTTGTTTCTTCCTTTTTCAACTCTTTTTTCTTAGCCATTTCTATCCCCTGCTAAACTGTTCATATACTTAAAACTGATAACTTCATCGTTAACTCTCTGCTCTTCTTTAAGACATTCTTGCATAAATTGCGAGTATTTCCGCTCTTTCAGCTTTTCCAGCATTTCCTTTTCCTGCATGATTTTAATCAACCGCTCTCTAATGTTATCGACAATCTTCTGGGTGATATTAACATTATCTTTCTGCTTTTCAGCTTTCTCTTTCAAACAAGAAATAAACACATTATATTCCCTGAGTTTTTCCACCTTGATTCCATGGGCGGATTCGGAATTAATCCTGTGAATGCAGTTGCCCATTTCATCCTCAATGCATTTAAGCAAGGATTTTTCCTTTTCCAGATTTTTTATTGCTTTTCCCAGTTCGTTTTTTAAGCCGTCTTCCATCTGGGTTTTAACATTGAGAAGAGGCTGCAGCTTAAATTCAAATTTAGCCATCCGGTTACCTCATTTTCTTTTTTCAGGAAATGTAAAACAATTTTATTCACACCCGCTCTTCAGCCCCGGCCCTCATTTCAGCACCCGGTTTAATATCTCCAGCATCTCCTCAAAGGTATAGCTCTCATAGACACCCTGCTTTATGAAGTCATTGATGTTTTCTATGACGTCAATGGCGTAATCGATTTTATCGCTGCTCCCTTTCACATAAGCTCCGATATTGATCAAATCTTCCGCATCCTTGTATACTGCCATGACGTCTTTTATTTCATCGGCTAGCCTTTTGTGTTCGGGCGAAACTACGTCGGGCATAACCCTGCTGATGCTGGCAAGAATATCTATGGCAGGAAACATGTTTCTATTGGCTAAGGACCTGGAAAGGACAATATGTCCGTCCAGTATGCCCCTGGCCGTATCGGTTACGGGCTCCGTCAAATCGTCACCGTCTACAAGCACCGTATAAAGTCCTGTAATTGAACCCTTTTCCGAATTTCCGGACCGCTCCAGCAGTTTGGGCATTACCGAGTAAACCGACGGGGTATAGCCCTTTGAAACGGGAGGCTCTCCTATGGCCAGTCCTATTTCCCTTTGCGCCATGGCAAACCGCGTTAAGGAATCCATCAGCAGCAGCACATCCTTTCCCTTGTCCCGGAAATATTCGGCCACCGCTGTTGCAAGCTGTGCTCCCTTAAGCCTTACCAGGGCCGGTTGATCGGACGTGGCGACCACTACGACGGACCGGCTTAATCCTTCCTCTCTCAAATCCTTTTCAATAAACTCTCTGACTTCTCTTCCACGCTCACCTATCAATGCGATTACATTTATATCCGCTTTTGTATTTCTGGCTATCATGCCTATCAGCGTGCTCTTGCCCACACCGCTTCCCGCAAAAATACCGACCCTCTGGCCTTTCCCAATGGTTAAAAGCCCGTCAATCGCCTTTACGCCCAGGCACAGCGGCTCATTGATCCTGTTTCTTGACAAGGGGTGAGGCGGCTGGTTATTTACGGGATAATAGCCCTCTATCTCTATTTCCCCCTTGCCGTCATATGGATTTCCCATTCCGTCAATAACCCTTCCAACAAGTCCCTTTCCCACGGCAACTTTCAAATGGCTTCCCGCCGCTGTAACCGAGCTTCCGGGACCTATCCCGCTCATTTCCCCCAGCGGCATCAGCAGTACTGTATTATCCCGGAAGCCCACCACTTCCGCTTGAATCGTTTCTCTGCCCCTTGTGGTGTGCAGCAGGCACAACTCCCCTATATTTACTTCAGGCCCGCTGGATTCTATGGTCAGTCCTACCACCTTGGTAACCTTGCCCTTATATTCTATAAAATCGGATTGCTTCAGTAAGCTCCTATACTTGTGAAAATCAATGCTTAACATGTGAATTTTCTCTCTCATTCCCTTATGAATAAAACCAGGTTTAGCCGAAACAAACTTGGTTTTATAAAAAATTAAAGTTTTCCACTTTCAGCTCTCAATTTTTAACTCTCGCTCTCAACGCTTTCCCACAGTCTGTCTAAACGCTTCCTCGATGCGCTTCATCTTGGTCTGCACCCCTGCATCTATGCATCCGTAAAGTGTTTCAACAATACATGCGCCTGTTTTCAGGGATGAATCCTTTTTAATTTCCAGGGTTCCCACTCCTTCTACCATGGATAGAAGCCTGTTTCTATGCTTTTCAACAAATTCGTAATCCTCAGGGGATACCTTCAAAATTATGTTCTCTCTGTTTGTACACTTTTCAAATGCGTGTTTGATGACATATAAAAGATTCTCCTTGTTAATGCCCACCTCATCCCCTATGACTTTTTTGGCAATGTCCAGGATGGTTTCCACTATATCAGCCTCCATGCTTTCCATAACTTCCCTGTATTCAGCCTTGGCATGTTCCTTGGTCCGTTCGGCTTCCTGGAGCAAATCCTCATATTGTTTTTTCGCTTCACCATAGCCCTCTTCAAACCCTTTCTTCCAGGCTTCCTCCTCCATTGACCGCACCCTGTCGGCAGCCTTTGTTTCGGCGTCTGCAACAAGGCGCTGGGCCTCCAGCCGGGCCTCCTCGATTATATACCGGGCTTCCTCCCTGGCTTTCTCCAGTATGTCTTCAGGTTCCTCCTTGGATAAAGGTTCCCGGTCTATCTCTTCATTTTCTTCAAAATCCACAACCTTTTTAATTGCATCGAAATTAAGGGGGGTTTTAACCTGAAACGGTGTACCTAAATTAACTTGATAATTTTTAAAAATTCTATTAGACAATGACTTCATCCCCTCCGCCACGGGAAATGACGATTTCACCCGCATCTTCAAGCTTACGGATTACATTGACGATTTTCTGCTGTGCTTCTTCAACATCTTTCAACCGGACAGGGCCCATAAATTCTATATCCTCTTTTATCATTTCTACAAGACGCTTGGACATATTGGAGAATATAACTTTCTGCACTTCTTCGGTGGAACCCTTTAGCGCTATTGCCAGCTGGTTGTTGTCCACCTCTCTGAGGAACCGTTGGATAGAACGGTTGTCCAGAGTAAGTATATCCTCAAAGACAAACATCCGCTTCTTTATTTCTTCCGCCAGGTCCGTATCTTCAATTTCAAGAGTTTCCATAATATATTTTTCGGTACCCCGGTCTACAGAGTTAAGGATGTCAACAATAGCCTGGATACCGCCGGCCGCCGTATAATCCTCCGTAACCAGTGACGACAGTTTCTTTTCCAGCACTCTTTCAACTTCCTTGATCACCTCCGGCGACGTCCTGTCCATTGTTGCAATTCTTCTTGCCACATCCGCCTGTTTGTCCTGGGGCAGTGCGGAAAGCACAACGGACGACTGCTGGGGCTTTAAGTATGCCAGTATCAGGGCTATTGTTTGCGGGTGTTCATTTTGTATGAAGTTTAAAAGCTGTGCAGGATCTGCTTTCCTGACGAAATCGAAGGGCCTTACCTGCAGGGATACGGTGAGCTTATTGATTATATCCAAAGCCTTCTGGGTGCCCAGGGCTTTTTCCAGGATCTCCTTGGCATAGTTGATACCGCCCTCGGCTATATATTCCTGTGCAAGGCAAATCTGGTAGAATTCCTCCAGTACTCTCTCCTTCTCCTCCGGGGTTACGGTCCTGATATTGGCAATCTCCAGAGTTAACTGCTCAATTTCTTCTTCCTTCAGATGCTTGAATATCTCCGCCGAACGTTCAGGTCCGAGAGTAATCAGGAGCATTGCGGCTTTTTCCTTGCCCGTCAATTCGGTTTTTGTTGAAGTGCTTCGCGCCACACCAATCTACCTCCACTTTCCACTCATTTCAGTCCCATTCGTCTGACAGCCAATTTCTTAAAAGCTGAGCAACAGCTTCCGGTTTTTGCCTGACAAATTTGTCAATCTGCTTCTTAACCTCGGATTTCTCTTCCAAATCGATTTCAGGCAGTTCTTCCTCTTTCTCAGGAACAATAAATCTCGGGCCGGCCTCTTCCACCGCCGCCACTTCCTGTACAGGAATTTGTTCCGTCACAGCCGCAGGTTTTCTTCTTGGAAGCATCGCCAGCATAAGTCCGACAATAAGCAACAGTATCAGGGCAAAAAAGCCGTAATCGTTGATAAGATTTTTAATCCTGTCCGAAAGGGGTATGTTTACCGCCTCGGCAGGGGCCAGCTTGTATTTGTTGACAGCAATATTGGCAACCGGAATTCCTGTGGCTTTGCTGACATCTTCCTTAAACTGGTCTAAAAACGCCTGTGAAAGCTTAGCTTCATCTGTGACCCTTTTCCCATAGCAGAGTGTAACCGTCATTGTGGATTTGTCGGGCACCAGATCACCCAAGGCCTTTTCGGCTTCGGTAGTGGACCTGGTATAATCATAATTTTCCGTAACATCCGTCTTTTTATAGGTAGAATTTCCTTGAGTCACTGTAGGATAGGAGGGCGTTCCCGTAGTCCCCGGGTTTGAATTGATTCCCGGTTGACCATTCATTTGGCCGTTTTGTAAATCCTCGGTAATTTTTCTGCTGCTAATAAGCGCTCCTCCGTCTTGATAGCCTTCCGGCCTGGCAACTCCCTGGGTAACGGATTTTAATTTGTTAAAGTCCAATACAGGATTTGCAACCACCCGGATACTGTCAAAGTTATCAAACTGGCCATTGAACATATCGTACACATTCTTCTCCAGCTCTTTTTTCTTTTGTATGCGCAGTTTTTCCTGGGTATTGGCGGCAGTCACCCCATCGTCCTCAGAATCACTGTTCAAGACGTTTAAATTATTGTCAACTACTGTGACATCTTTGGGATTCAGGTTTTCCACACTCCTGGAAACCACCATGACAATACCTTTTACCTGTTCCTGGGTAAGTTCTCCTTTCGGTGTTATTCTAACGTATGCCGTGGGTCTCTTGTCGTTATTGGCGTCCCCAATAAACATAGACTGCTCGGGCAGCGCCAGGTCAACGTCGGCATCCGCCACATTATCAAACATCTTGAGCTTTGCAATAAGAGTGGTCTTCTTGTAATTCTCCCACAGCTTTTTCTTGTCGCTTTCGGTGGTATTGATTTGTATCATTTTAAAAGCATCTTCGAAACTCATCCCGGATTTGGGATATCCGTTTTGGAAAAGCAAGACTTGCGCTTTGTTGTTGTCCTTTGCATTGATATATATGCTGCTTCCGTTATCACGCAAAGAATACTTGATCTTTTGATTGTCCAAGATTTTTGCCATTTCGCCGATATCCTTAGGGTCCGCATTGCGGATCAAAGGGACATAATTAGGCCTGGTTAACAAAATAATTCCCGCTGCTATGGCCACAACCAGAATGGCTGATATTATGTAAATCCGTGTCTTCTGTGATTTATCCAAATTTCCCCAAAATTCAAGAAGCTTCCGTTGAAGCCTTGAAATTACTTCAGGCATTTATAGAATCACCACCTCTGTTGTATGGCTTCATCATTAGTGTATATTTTGAACATTAGCTTTATATTAGATCTGCATCCTCATGATTTCTGTATAGGCATCGAGTATTTTATTTCTGATTTGCATTGTAAACTGAAGAGCAATATCGGCTTTCTCAGATGCAATCATGACATCATGGATATTATCCGTCTTTCCCGCCGCGAAATCGTCGTTTATCTGTTGGGACTGCAACAGCAAGTCATTGGTCCTATTAATGGCATCATTTAAAAATTCCGCAAAACTCTTGGCCTCTTTTTCATTTCCCCCCGTATCTTCGATGGCCGAAGCTGCCGCGGATACCGGGTTCAAATTGCTGATACCGCTTATCCCGCTGGTCGTCATATTTTTCCCCCCTTATTTCCCAAAGGACAGGCAACCGGGATTCAAGCTTTGGATAAACCTCTGCCCGTAGAATTTTATGAATCCTCCACAAGATTTTTACCCTTTTGTCCCACCCTTTAATCATAGAACGAATTTTTTATGGAATTGTTTATTTTATGTAATCTTATATTTTCCCGGCCTTAACCTGTTCCTAACGGCCTATGTCAAGGGCTTTCATTGCCATGCCTTTTGTGGTGTTTATGGATGTAACATTCGCTTCGTAGGCCCTGGTGGCGGAAATCATGTCCACCATCTCCGTAATGATATCCACATTGGGCATCTCCACATAGCCGTCCTTGTCGGCATCGGGGTGTCCCGGATCATAAACCTTTTTAAATGGTGTAGGATCTTCCGTAATTTTTACAACCCTTACCCCGCTCCCCACAAGCTTTTCCCCGTCGGCTTCAGCTAAATAATCAGAAAAAGGGGCTGTTGCAGACCTTTCCTCAAAAACAACCGTTTTTCTTCTGTACGGCGTTCCCTTTTCCGTCCTTGTGGTATTAGCATTTGCAATATTCTGGGATAAGATATCCATCCGCAGCCTTTGGGCTGTTAAACCGGAGGCGCTGATATCAAGTGAAGTGAAGTAACCCATTTATCATCTTCTCCCTTCATAAATAGCTGATTTTATCTTTTTGAACTCCGCGTCCAAACCTTGAATCAGGGTATTGTACTGGATGGTATTTTTGGCCATAGAGGCCATTTCACTGTCTATATCCACGCTATTCCCGTCAAGGCGCATGCTCAGGGATTGATTGTCCTCAGAAACTTTCAGTTCAATGCTGTCCACATCCCTTTCACCGATAGGTATGTGTCTTTTGTCCGTCCTAATCCCTTTTAACCCGCTTTCAGCCTCACTCAGATACTCCTCGAAGGCGACCGATTTTCTTTTATATCCGGGTGTGTCTACATTGGCAATATTCTGCGAAATTGCTTCATTTCTTAGCCATGTGGCATCAAGTGCTTTTTCCAACAGCTTTGTCTGGTTAAACAACCTGTCTATCACAATATGAAACCTCCTTGGAAATATTGTTTTTGCGCCTTAATCCGGATCACTCGCTTCAATTCCCAGCCCTTTCATCCTTTATGTCAACTACATCTCCATTTTTTACCGGTATTTTATTTTCACATACTATTTATTTCGACATATGGCAAAAAATATTTATGCAATTTTACCATTTTTTGTGTATAACAATACGGCAACCCAAAAACTGACATACATTTGAATACATATTAGCATATTTTCTCAAATAATACAACAATATAACGTATTATAAATAAAAAATAACCACCATATGGTGGCGTGTAACAGAATTCGCTTCTGGAAAAGGTTTTTTATGAAAGAGATTTACACATTTATTTCTTCTGCTATTCTCCCTATTGTTTCAAGGGCCAACCGGGCAATCTCATAATTTTTCTTCCTTTTGTCTTTAATTTTTATTCCCGGGTTTTCCATCAGCCCGAAATTTATATTCATGGGCTGAAAATTTTTTACATGAGGATTGGAAATGTAATTACTCAGTGCGCCGATAGCGGTATTTGGAGGAAAGCACACCTCTTTTCTCCCAAGAATGCACATGGCCGCATTAATCCCGGCCACCATGCCGGATGAGGTTGACTCCATATAGCCCTCCACTCCCGTAATTTGTCCTGCAAAAAATAAACCCGGCTTGTTTCTCACCCTGTATGTGGGCTCAAGCAATTGAGGCGAATTGATAAACGTGTTCCTGTGCATGACGCCAAACCTGACAAATTCAGCCTTTTCAAGTCCAGGGATGAGCCTGAATACCCGTCTTTGCTCGTCCCATTTCAGTCTTGTCTGGAAGCCTACGATATTATATAAGGTTTTTTCACCATTGTCCTGCCGCAATTGCACCACCGCGTAGGGCTCTTTTCCTGTGGCGGGGTCAATTAAACCGACAGGCTTTAAAGGGCCGAACCGGAGAGTATCTTTTCCCCTTTTGGCAATACTTTCCACAGGCATACACCCCTCGAACAGAACCTCCCTGTCAAAATCCTTTACATCCGCCAGCGGTGCTTTGACCAGTTCGTCCCAAAACTGCTCGTACTGTTCCTTATTCATAGGGCAGTTGATATAGTCCTCCCCGCCTTTGCCATACCGGGAAGCTTTGAAAGCTTTTTCCATGTTGATTGAATCGTACGTTATTATAGGCGCAGCCGCGTCAAAAAAATACAGGTACTCCCCACTGATATTCCGTCGGATATGTTCAAAAAGACTATCCGACGTCAGTGGCCCCGTGGCCACGATTGTAATGCCGTCATCCGTAATTTCAGCAACTTCCTTGCGGATCACAGTTATATTTTCTCTGCCGGATATCAATTCAGTTACCATGCGTGAAAATTTTTCACGGTCAACAGCCAGTGCACCTCCTGCAGGAATTCTTGTTGCATCGGCACATTTCATGATAATTGAATTCAGCCGGCGCATTTCTTCTTTTAAAAGGCCCACAGCATTCTCCAGTCGGTCCGAACGAAGTGAATTGCTGCAAACAAGCTCAGCAAAACTATTCAAGTGGTGCGCTGGTGAAAATACCAGCGGCTTCATTTCATAAAGATTGACTTTTATTCCCCTGGTCGCAATTTGCCAGGCCGCTTCGCAGCCTGCAAGTCCGGCCCCTATTACATTGACATGTCCTGACATACATACCTCATTCTATAAATCGGAATAAATCTGAGCCTAAATCTCCTATTGTCTCCTGGAATACTGGCAGCTGTCATTGCTGCACTTCAGCAGTGCCTTTTCCCCGGAAAGCTTTCTTACCAGGAAGTTGCCGCAGTTAGGACAGCTTTCTTTGGTAGGTTTATCCCAGGTCATGAAACTGCACGTGGGGTTGTTTTCACACCCAAGGTACTTCCTACCCTTTTTTGTCTTTTTAATCAACACCTTCCCCCCGCACTTAGGACAATGGACACCGGCTTCTTCCAATATAGGCCTCGCATTTCTGCACTCGGGAAAGCCCGGACAGGCAAGAAATTTCCCAAAACGACCGTTTTTTATAACCATGTTTCTGCCGCACTTCTCACATTTGATATCCGTCACCTCATCAGGGACTTCCACATGGCCTATTTTGGAGTCCGCTTCCTGGAGCACATCCATAAACGGCCCGTAAAAATCTTTCATGACCTCCACCCATTTTTTATCGCCTTCCTCTATGCCATCCAGTTTATCCTCCAACTGCGCAGTAAATTTAACATCCACAATATCTTTAAAATAATTTTTCATTATATCGGTAACGATCTTACCCAATTCGGTGGGAATTAAAAATTTCTTTTCCTTCTCCACATACCCTCTGGCAAGTATAGTTGTAATGGTGGGGGCATAGGTACTGGGCCTCCCGATTCCTTTTTCCTCAAGAGCTTTAACCAGTGTGGCTTCGGTATACCTCGGGGGGGGCTGAGTAAAATGCTGTTTGGAATCCAGCTTTTTCAGTCCCAGCACTTCACCCTCCATCAGTACAGGAATGTTTTCATTTCCATCCTCTGTTTCCTCATCCCTGCCTTCAATGTATACCACAATAAATCCGGGAAATTTGATCTTGGAGCCGTTTGCCTTGAACAGGTATTTGGAAACGCCAATATCCACGGCGACCGTGTCATAAACTGCAGATGCCATCTGACTTGCAACAAACCTATCCCACACCAGCTTATACAGCTTAAACTGCTCATTGCTTAGGGATTCCCTTATAGACTCGGGCTCCAGTGTTATATGGGTAGGCCTGATGGCTTCGTGGGCATCCTGGGAGGCGCTCTTATTCTTATAAACCCTCACTTCTTCGGGAACATATTTTTCACCGTACTTGTTTTTTATAAAAGCCCTGGCTTCCTGCTGTGCTTCCGAAGAAATTCTGGTCGAATCGGTACGGATATAGGTAATCAAGCCCAACGGGCCTTGCCCTTTGACTTCAATGCCTTCATACAACTGCTGGGCCACCATCATGGTCTTCTTTGTGGTAAAGCCCAGTTTTCTTGACGCTTCCTGCTGTAAAGTGCTTGTAATAAAAGGAGGAGCCGGAGATTTTCTTTTTTCACCTGTCTTTACTTTTTTAACGGTGTAGGTATCTTTTTCAATTTCCTTCAATATTGTTTGGACCTGTTCTTCATTCTTTAGGTCGATTTTTTCTGTAGCCGTGCCGTAGAATTTTGCGTCAAAAGAAGCTTTTGTTTTCTTCTGTACAAGTTTTGCCTCAATGGTCCAATATTCTTCAGGCACAAACTTCTCAATCTCTTCCTCCCTGTCGCAAATCAGCCTGGCTGCCACCGATTGCACCCTCCCCGCACTCAGGCCTTTTCTTACTTTTTTCCACAATATGGGACTTATTTTATAGCCTACAATTCGATCCAGAATTCTCCTTGCCTGTTGCGCGTCCACCAGGTCCCGGTCAATTTCCCTGGGGGATTTTATTGCATTTTTTACAGCATTCTTAGTTATTTCATTGAAAGTTATCCTGCATTTTTCATTTTCACCGATATTCAGCAAATTGGCAAGATGCCACGAAATTGCCTCTCCTTCACGGTCAGGGTCTGTAGCAAGGTATACCTTGTCGGCGCTCTTTGCCTTCTTTTTCAGCTTGCTGATCAAATCGCCTTTCCCACGGATGGTAATGTACTTCGGCTCAAAATTATTTTCAATGTCCACGCCCATTTGGCTTTTAGGCAAATCCCTTACATGCCCCATGGATGCAACAATTGTATATCCCTTGCCCAAAAATTTCCCTATGGTCTTTGCCTTTGCAGGTGATTCAACTATTACTAAATTTTCCGCCATTTTATTCCTCCATAAATTATTGTCTGCTGGCTGTCAGCTTGTTTTTGAAGCCATGGTCTTTTATCTCTCCTCTATGGACCAGCAACTAACCACGATCAAAACTGAAACACCCTTTTGCTGCTTATCACTTGATTATATATATTAGCAATATTTTTTAATAAAATCTATATTTTTTTACACTTTTATCTTATACACCTTCCCCGGCATCTGTTCAACCACACCTTTCAGCTCCAGCATAACAAGCGCCGAATTTACAAGCTGTATGCCCAAACCGCTCTGCTTTGACAGCACATCAATATGCAAGGGCTCGTTTCGCAAATGCTCTACCAGCCTCCTTTCATTCTCATCCAACCCCTTGAAAATATTTTCTTCTTTCTTTTCTTTAATGCCTTGGCAATTAGTATTATATGTCCTTTGATAAAAAATAAATTCCTCAAGAATATCTTCCGCGCAGGTTACAATTTTCGCGCCGTCCTTAATCAGCTTGTTTGTTCCCCTGCTGACGGGACTGGTAATATTGCCCGGTACCGCAAACACCTCTCTTCCCTGCTCAAGGGCAAAATTAGCCGTAATCAAGGAGCCGCTTTTCTCGTTTGCCTCTATTATGACAGTCCCCATTGAAAGCCCGCTTATAATTCTATTTCTTGCCGGAAAGTTTTGAGGTAGGGGAGGAACTCCGGGTAAGTACTCGGATATGACCGCACCTGTTTGGGCAATTCTTTCCATGAGCTCTTTATTTTCGGCAGGGTATGCCTTGTCAAGACCGCAGCCTAATACGGCAATGGTTCTGCCTCCCGCCTTCAGAGCCCCCTTTTGCGCACTGGCGTCTATGCCCCTGGCCATGCCGCTGACAATTGTAATGCCATAACCCGCCAAGTCATAGCTTAGCCTTTCCGCCATAGTCAGCCCGTATAAAGACGCATTCCTTGACCCCACCACTGCCACCGCTTTTTCATCTTTTAGAAGACTTCCCCGGACATATAAGGCCACAGGAGGGTCATATATATTTTTAAGACACTCAGGGTATATCTCCTCCTGTATATTTATTACTTTGATTCCGTATTTGTTAATATTCTCTATGTGCCTGCTTACATCCTCCCTGAGGTTTTTATCCAACAGACGGCATACAGAGCCGCCATTCAAAAATGAAATTTTCCTGAGCTCTTCTTCAGAAGCATCCCACAGGCCTGCCGGGTCTTTGAAATACTCCAGCAGCCGGTTCTTTTTCCTCGAGCCCATACCGGGTATAGAGCTCAGCCACACCCAATAAAACATACTGTCAAACATTTTATACCCCACTTTACAATGATTCAACCGCACCAGAATTTGCGGTCCAGGCTTCTGTACTGAATGGCCTCCGCCAGATGGGAAGTTTTAATCTCTTCGCTTTCTTCCATGTCGGCAATGGTTCTCGCCACCTTTAATATCCTGCTGTGGGCTCTTGCACTGAGGCCCAATTTTTCAAAGGAGTTTTTCAAAAGTTCCCTTCCTTTTTCATCCAGCCTGCAGTATTTGTTTATCATGGATGGCGTGAGCTGGGAATTGGAATAAATTTCCATACCCTTATACCTCTCCAATTGAATCCTCCTCGCCTTATTCACCCTTTCCCTGATCACTGCGGAGTTTTCTTCCTCTTTGGTACTTTCAAGCTCCTTGTATTTCACCGATGCCACCTCGATATGGATGTCTATCCTGTCCAGCAGGGGACCGCTGAGTCTTCCCAGATACGCCTGTACCTGTTTGGGAGTGCAGCTGCACTGTCTTGCGGGGTCCAATAGATTCCCACATTTACACGGATTGGCCGCACATATGAGAGTGGCCTTTGCGGGATAACTCAGGCTGGCGTTAACTCTTGAAATAGTGACCATTCCGTCTTCAAGCGGCTGTCTCAGCACTTCCAGCGCATCTTTCGCAAACTCCGGAAGCTCGTCCAGGAAAAGTACCCCGTAATGAGCAAGGCTTATTTCACCGGGCTTGGGATACCTGCCTCCTCCCACCAGGCTCACGTTGCTTACGGTATGATGGGGTGAACGGAAAGGCCTGCTGGTAATCAGCGAGGTTTTAGGAGGAAGCAGCCCTGCAATACTGTGGATTTTTGTCACCTCAAGAGCCTCCTCGAAAGTCATGGTGGGCAGTATGGTGGGAAGCCTCTTTGCAAGCATGGTTTTTCCAGAACCCGGGGACCCGATCATGAGACAGTTATGTGCTCCCGAGGCCGCCACCTCCAGGGCGCGCTTTACGTTTTCCTGGCCTTTTACATCGGCAAAATCCAGTTCATGCGATATACTGTTCTTAAATATGCCATCGATATCTATCCTATGGGTTTCGATCTGTTTTTTTCCGTTAAGGTGTTCCACTATTTCGGACATATTCCTTACAGGCAGTACATTCAGCCCCTTGACCACCGCCGCTTCGTCCGCATTGGCTTCCGGCAGTACAAAGTACTCCACCTCTGACTGCAGGGCGCATACCGCCATCGACAGTATCCCGTTGACAGGCTTTACTTCCCCGTCCAGCGACAGCTCTCCCACAAACATGTATTTTCCCAGTTGTTCCGTACTTATCTGCTGTGTTGCTGCCAAAATTCCCAATGCTATGGGAAGGTCCAGGGCAGATCCTTCTTTTTTCATGTTCGCAGGTGCCAGATTTACGGTTATCCTCCTTACGGGAAAATCCAGGCCCGTGTTGTGAATGGACGCCCTCACCCGCTCCTTTGACTCCTTTACAGCCACATCACCCAATCCTACAATTTCAAATGCCGGAATCCCGCTGCTTATATCCGTTTCCACCTCGATCACATAACCGTCGATTCCCATTAAACCGCAGCTTTTTACCTTGGACAACATATGCAAACCCCTTTTTAACAAATTATGTTATTTATTACAACATAATACTACAATAATTTTGTAAAAATGTATACATTTTTTTTAAATTTTGTATGACTTTAGGTTATCAAAGATTTCACATATAGGTTGACACTCCCACGCCTTTCCAGAATTCATGCAAGTCGGCTGTCGTCATTTTTATAAGTTTGTAACCATTCCGGCCTCCAGATCGTAATATATAGCATAAGTTATTGAGGTGGTATACATATGGGCTTTGATAAAGGAGACATACATGGCGATAGCTCGCTAATTTTATTTTTCATTATTGTATTCCTTATTTTGTTTGGTAAATTATGGTAATTCAGATGCGACGATTACAAGACTCAAGAACCTCTGTAGGCTATCGCAAGATAGCCCCCCTTCCCTTACCGTTGCATATACCTGCTGGTAAGTGATTAAGCCGGGAATACCCGGCCTTCTTAACGCTGCCCATTTTCATACGTATTGTAAGTAGATACTCCAATTCCTGATATCCTCCAGCCATTTCTTCTTGTATTTTTTCTTTTGATATTCCTGCTTCTGCTAAACTAACCGGCCTTTGACTACCTTCAAGTTTCACATTCAGAAAAATTCAGTAAAATTTTCTTTTTTGTGAAACATAGTTTTTTTAATTTTTTGTGCTAAAACTAAAATGTTCACATAATGTGAAAGGGATTACTTTGGAGTGAACACATGAAGAAGGTTATAATTTTACTGACGATATTGTCATCTTATATTTTCCAAACTGCCTGCGGAAATAAAGAAGCTGCACTTAAACAGGCGGACGAAAATCAACCTGCCAAAGAAGCTATTATTAATGATGACAAATCTGTTGAGCAGTCCAATGAACAGCATTCTGAGAGTGTGTCAGGGAATACAACTACCGTGCTGGCGCCATATCCCATTCGTAAGTGGATGAAGCAAACAGGTCAGGGCATCCAATATAAATCAATCCAAAAATTTTTTTATCATTTCCAGGCTGCTGTTTAATAGCTCTGCCTGCTTACGCACCGCATCCATATAAAAATCCTTTACATCTTCGTATGTGTTCCTGTTTTGGGTAGCTCTCTCAATCTCCGCTTTTATCAGAAAAAAATCAACGGTAAGCAGGTTGATCAGCAGCGTTTTATAGACAGTGGTATTTAAAACTTGGGATGAAAGCCCATTCAAGCGTGCAACCATTTTGTCAAATCCACGCTTGTCCTTGGCCGGGTGGTACACCCCCCTCCTTAAAAGGTCCGCAATATTCAGCTGCTTTCTGGAATTCTCTTCAAGCTCTTTTATTTCAGATTTCAACATCTTTTTATATTCATCCAGCTTGTATAAAATCTCTTTATCAAAACGGCTGTTTTCGTATATGCTCTTTATTCTTCCGGTAACGTCACAAGGCTTAAAGTTATATTTTTTTATCACCTCAGCCAGCGGTTCATTCCTGGCATGCTTTATGTTCAATCCTCCTTCGGTGGCATTGATTATTTCCACATTGTCCTTTACCCTGGAGAAATAGCCCTCAAACCAATACCCCATCACCTCAAAACTTCTGCGGGTATAAACATCCCTTCCATAGATATCTTTTCTTAAGATATAGCCCTGTTTTTCAAAGTCCTCTGCGTTTCCAACGACCGAATTGGCGTTTTCGCCGGCATAGAGGCTTCCTCCCGTATAAGCGAGGTCTTGTCCCAATAATATGATGGGGTTGCAGCCCATTTTATACAACAGGTCAAAACACGTGTTGGAAACAGAAGGTCCGCTCAAAAAGCTTTCCGATTGAATTCCGGCAAATTTCACAAATTCTGAGAAATACATGTCCGATGAATAATTCATCAGGAACTTTCGCCCGTCATAGTAATTCACAGAACCTGTCGCAACCTGGTTTGAATATATAAAAGCGATATCTCTGCTTATAACCTTTTTATGTATTTCAGCCTCTCCTTCCGCGGCATCTATTCCTACCATGAAATGAGGTGTGACCCCGTATTTTTCAAGAATATTGACGGCCGTACCGGCAGCCATAATGACGCATTTGTCCTTTAGCCCGTTCAAGCAATGCACATTTTTTGCAAGGGATGGCCCGGCGGATACAAGGATTCCCGGAATGCCCCTAAAACTGCCCTTAAGGCCGTCAGCGTTGGCAGCCTCGCCCATTTTTTCCGCATTTTTAACGTTGTTGTATACCCAAAGTCTTCCGAAATGCCTGCGGGTGGCAATATCAACCGAAAAGCTTTCCACCTTTTTGATAAGCTTTTCCCGCAGCTCGTCCCAAACCTCTGTGAACATCTCTGCATAGACCTCAAAGGGCTGGCATTGTATTCCGCCCTCTCTTGCATCCCAGAATATGGGATTCAACATCCTCAATATGGCATCTGTGTCTTCATCCACAAAAATTTGGGACTTTTCAATAATCAGTGCAAGATTCCGCACTTTAAGCACATTATAGAACAGTTCGACATTCGGTTCTATCACAATGACCCTTTTATCTCTAAAAGTGGTCAGCAAAACTTCCAGGTGAAAGCCAAATCCCATTCCGAAGACAATTTCCACCTTGTTTGAAGGGTGGATATATTTATCTATCCAGGCATAGGCCTGGGCAATGGGATTTTCATGGTCACAGATCAAATACTGCGACCGGTTGCATTCAACAAGCATATTCACTACAAGGTCGTCGCACCGCGCAACAAGGATACGCTCAACCTGGTTATTCCTTCGGGAATACCTGCCTTCACGATAGCTTACAATCTTCTGATAGACCTGCGGCTGATACCTTTCCAATAATTTGAGGTTACTTTCCAAAACATCCATAATCTATTCCATTCAGTTGAGAGATATTTTTCTATTTCTATTTTTCTTTTAAAAGCTTTCGCAGTTCATCCATGAAGGTGTTGATATCCTTGAACTGCCTGTACACCGATGCAAATCTGACATAGGCGACCTCATCCAAATTTTTAAGTCTGGCCATTACCATTTCCCCGATAGACTGGGAAGTTATTTCCCTTTGAAGTGTGTTATAAATCTGGCTTTCTATTTCCTCCACCAGCTTTTCAAGGTCGTCGATGGAAACGGGCCTTTTCTCACAGGCCCTCAGCAACCCGTTCAACAGTTTTTCCCTGTCAAAAGGCTGCCGGGTCTTATCCTTTTTAATGACGATTAAAGGTAAGCTTTCTATCTTTTCATAGGTGGTGAACCTTTTTAAGCACTTTAAACACTCTCGGCGTCTTCGTATAGCAGAGCCTTCGTCGGTAGGCCGGGAGTCTATCACCCTATCTTCCACAAAACCGCAATACGGGCATTTCATAAACGGTCCTCCAATCAGTCTCGGGCACCGTACAGCCTTGTCTTTTGTACGGTATGGCTACTACTCCGCGCGGAAATAAAACGGCATAGGCTGCGGAGTATGAAACGCGCCACTGCGGTCAAAGAAGCAACCAAGGAGGAATATATGACCGCACGCATTATAATTTCTCAAAGTCTTATATCGGAATATAGCGTTGCCTCTTTAATAGGAAAAGATCCTACTCAAAGTATTTCCTTATTAATCTTTCATCCATGTCCACAAGGATAATGTCTTCACCGATCTTTTTAATTCTGTCCCAGGGAATAACCACTTCACTGTCCTTCCCTATAATACCGAAAAATTTTCCGCCCCCCGGGATAATAATGGACTCAATCCTTCCGTCCTCCAGGTTTATTTCTATATCGCTTACAAATCCAAGCCTTCTTCCATCCGATATATTTATTACCTCTTTTTGTTTAAAATCCGCCGACCGGTTCACAGTTTTTCCTCCCTCAAAGGGCAACCCATGGCTTTTATGTCAGATTATTAAGGAAAAGATACATACAATATTTTATTATTAAATACCGTTTATTTCAATATATTCTCTTCCCCGGTAAGCTTCGCCTTAAGGCTTGCCCTGACTTTTCCCAACCCATTGCCTTTTATAAATATATGCCCCTTCATATTTTCATATGAAAAAAACACCTTTCGGTGTCGGCATGCAATTTTCTAACCTATAGGCGTCACACTTTAGGAGTGTGCTGTCTTTTTTCCGTTATGCCAATGGGATAAGGCACGTGTCACAGCGGAAGTTAAAATGGATTTTGCGCTTTTGCTCAGATGAATTTCTTCATATGCATCAGTGCCGTCTTTTCAAGTCTTGATACCTGGGCCTGGGAGATTCCTATCTCTTCCGCTACCTCCATTTGAGTTCTCCCCTCAAAAAACCTCAGGTTCAATATCAACTTTTCCCGGTCGTTCAGCTTTCGCATCGCTTCCTTAAGGGCTATTCCCTCCAGCCAGTTGTCATCGTGATTTTTTTCATCGCTCACCTGGTCCATAACGAAAATGGCGTCTCCTCCGTCATGATAAACCGATTCAAACAGGGATATGGGATCTTGAATGGCATCCAGTGCAAACACAATATCTTCCTTGGGTATTTTCAGCTCCTGTGCTATTTCGGATATGGTTGGTTCCTTTGAATTCTTGTTGGTCAATTTTTCTTTGGCCTGCAGCGCTTTATACGCTATGTCCCTTAATGACCGGCTTACCCGGATGGAATTGTTATCTCTCAAATACCTTCTTATTTCACCGATGATCATCGGAACCGCATAGGTGGAAAACTTCACATTTTGTCCAACATCAAAATTGTCGATGGCTTTTATCAGTCCTATACAGCCCACCTGAAAAAGGTCATCCACGTACTCTCCCCGGTTGTTAAACCTTTGAATGACACTTAAGACAAGTCTGAGATTGCCTTTAATAAACTCCTCTCTTGCAGAGGTATCCCCTTTATGCATCCTTTCAAAGAGTTCCTTTTTTTGTTCGTTTGTTAGTACAGGTAGTTTAGATGTGTTAACGCCGCAAATTTCAACCTTATTGATCAGCATAGAAAAAACCTCCCGGCAATCAAAATTACGTCAATATCATTATTACCATGGAAGTTCTTTTTATACTGTTAAACAAAGCAAAAAATTTTTCACAAACACCTTGACAGAACGGTTATTTAACCTCTAAAAGCAGTTTGACGTTCACGGGTTATATCATCCTGTTGATTTCCTTTTTCAACCTGCTGATAATTCTTTTTTCCAGACGCGATATATAAGACTGTGAAATTCCAAGCATATCGGCTACTTCCTTCTGAGTTTTTTCTATCCCGTTGGACAATCCGAACCTGAGCTCCATGATTTTTTTCTCCCGGACAGAGAGTTTTTTCATTGCCATGCTTAAAAGCTCTTTGTCCACTTCATCCTCAATGCTGCGGTGTATAAGGTCGTTGTCGGTCCCCAGTATATCGGACAAGAGCAGTTCATTTCCCTCCCAATCGATATTCAAGGGTTCGTCGATAGAAATCTCCGTTTTCACTCTGTTATTTCTTCTCAGGTACATAAGTATTTCATTTTCAATGCAGCGGGAAGCATAAGTCGCAAGTTTTATGTTTTTTGCCGGATTAAATGTATTAATGGCCTTTATAAGGCCGATGGTCCCTATAGAGATCAAATCTTCCACACCTACTCCGGTATTCTCAAATTTACGGGCTATATAGACGACCAGTCTCAGATTTCTCTCGATCAGGATTGACTTTACTCCATAGTCACTTTCCTCCAGCTTGTTTAAAAGATAGTTTTCCTCATCATTGCTCAAAGGCGGGGGTAGTGCTTCGCTGCCGCCGATATAATGGACAAACAGGCTGCTGTGTAGGTTAAATCTTCTGAGAAGATTAATATATTTTATCCGAAGTAGTAGCTTCAATTTTTTGAATGCTTGCAATTTTCAAATCCCCTTTCGAAAAATTCCGTAAATAATTTTGTGGCAACTGGAACTGCTTATCCAACCAACTCCGGTCCCAATAGCGCTTTATACCTTTCATTCTTGGAAAGTGCCCTGTTGTAAATTCCGACGATTACATCGCTTACCCCCTTCTTTTCCCGGTTTTCTCCGATCTCAATATAATCAGGCTTAAAACCTATCAGCATACCATTTTCTTTTCCCAGGGAAGTATAGGGAATCAATCTGAATCTCGAAAGCCACCTGGAGTTGGAAATAACATCCGTTACACTGACCAGGTCGTTGTCCTTTGACTGGTCGAAAATATTCTGGATCTCCTGAGGCAGTACCTCCCTGATTGCGTTGAATTCTACGATTACAACGGGCATATCCGTCAAAGGGTCATGCAGAGAATTGCCCGTATCAACCAATGCAGATAAATCTATTTTTTTGTTTTCAACTATGATTTTTAGCGGTATCAGGAGTTTTTCCCTGATAAACCTGTATTGAATCACATCCCAAAAAGCTCTTATGATAATTGCGACAGTAACGATGGATAAAAAAAGCAAAATCCATTTGGACTGCCAGTACACATAGATGATCCCGTTTTTTATAAAGCCTCCGCTTTGGAAGAAGTAGAGGAATGTCAGTGCGGCCCCTGCAAAAATAAATGTGGAAATATAAAAAATAGCCAGGGTCTTTAAAAAAGCTTTTATTTTCTCGGGTGAAAATACTACCGCAACAATTGCAATGGATAGGACTACTTTGGCAATTGTTGAGTAATATACCTTCATGCCGGGAAATACTACCAGCACAACAACATAGGCTGCTCCAATGAGGGCCCCAAGGAACAAACGCAAATTAGATGTTTTTGTTTTAGAAAACTTTGCCGTTACCAAGAGAATCAAATAGTTCATTACTATGTTTTCTAAAAAAAGAACATCAAGGTATATATCCACAGGTATTACCCCTCTAACAGACAATCCCCTATTTTTACTTATATTCAGGTGCTTGTATCTTTATGATTATTATATAACCCGTATTAGTAATAATTTGTCAAAAGGGAATGTTGAAAAAGAAAAATCGTATGACAAAAATACCTAATAAAACGCACTAATTTCCTCCCGTTGTTGAATATTTAACGCAAAGGAATTAGTGCATTTTGCATAGGTCCTGAACATGCATCATTTTGACCTGTTTCTCCTGAGAAATGTTGGAATATCCAGTTCATCCATTGCCAGAGGATTCATTTGGAGTTTTTCATTGCTGCTGCCGGATGGGAACTTGTCTGCAACCTTCTCCATGGGTTTTTTTGCAATAGGTCCTTTATCAAAGCCGGTGGCTATGACGGTAATTAAAATCTCATCCTTCAGGTTCTCGTCGATGACCGCACCGAAAATTATATTTGCATCAGGGTCCGCGGATTTTTGTACCAGTTCTGCGGCCGTATTCACTTCAAACAACCCAAGGTCCGCACCCCCGGTGATATTTAAAAGAACACCTCTTGCACCTTCGATAGAGGTTTCAAGAAGCGGACTGTGAATCGCCTGTTTCGCAGCCTCTTCCGCCCTGTTTTCTCCGGCTGCCCTGCCGATTCCCATGTGGGCAAGCCCCGTGTTGAGCATGATGGTCTTCACATCGGCGAAATCCAGGTTTACAAGTCCCGGAACGGCTATCAAATCCGATATCCCCTGCACACCCTGGCGTAATACGTCGTCAGCAATCCTGAAGGCATCCACAATGGATGTTTTTTTCTCCGCCACCTGCAGCAGCCTGTCATTGGGAATG
Source organism: Eubacteriales bacterium (assembly GCA_024655885.1). Classification (GTDB taxonomy): domain Bacteria; phylum Bacillota; class Clostridia; order Acetivibrionales; family JANLFN01; genus JANLFN01. The sequence continues at coordinate 312,584 of JANLFN010000001.1, forward strand.
GTAACAAGCGTATCTACAGTGCTTTTTAAATTTTCAATGCCCTCTTCGGCGTGCTGCATTCGTTTTCTTCCTTCGAACATAAAGGGTTTTGTTACAACACCTACAGTAAGGATTCCCATTTCCTTAGCAATCTGCGCAACTACCGGAGCTGCTCCCGTCCCTGTACCGCCGCCCATTCCTGCGGTAACAAAAACCATATCCGCACCTTTAATGGCCTGTGCAATCTCATCTTTGCTTTCATTGGCGGCCTTCTCTCCAATTTCAGGATTAGCACCGGCTCCCAGCCCTTTTGTAAGCTTGTCCCCTATCTGAATTTTTGTATTTGCTTTTGAAAGGAACAACGCCTGTTTATCGGTATTTATTGCAATAAATTCAATTCCTCGAAGTCCTGCCGTTATCATCCTGTTAACGGCATTGCTGCCACCGCCGCCAACGCCTATGACCTTTATCTGCGCAAATTGCTCCATATCGATATCAAATTCCAGCAATGTTAATCCCCCTTTGTATAATCCTCACTTATCATTCGTATACCTTCACTACAGGCAATCACACAATACCTTCCGTATTGCCTTTCATCATTCCCATTATTACTATCTATATTTAAATATATCTTATAATTGGAATAAACGCAAGTTTGTATTTTTGCTATCTTTTAATGATTAATATCAAAAAGCTTGCAAGTACGGCAAAATAAGGTTGGACTAGAACAATTTTTTAAAAAAACTGGTAATTTTTTCAATTAAAGTTGCCTCTTCTCCCTTGTTTTTAGGAGTCATCATTTTTACTTCACTGCCCAGGTTATTTCCTTTTCTTACGCTGGACACATACTTTATTAATCCTGATGCGGTGATATATTCCGGTTTCGATATGCTGCCAAGCTTAATAGAAGCAACTCTTGCCGGCAGTTCGAAAACTTCGGCAGCCAGTTGCTTTGCGCCTTCTACATAGGATATGCCTCCTCCCGTAAGCACCACTCCGGCACTGAAATTTCCTCCGATATTCGATTTCTGAAGCATTTCGGCGCACAGGGAAAAAATCTCATAGACCCTGGCTTCAATAATTTCAACAACCTCGGAAACTTTAACATTTTTCTTTTTGTTCTCATTCAATTCCGTCAGGGTAATTTCCTGGTCATTTTTTATCAAAGAAGTAAGTGCCAGTTCATATTGCCTTTTAAGCCTTTCAGCATCTGCATGGGAAATCTTAAGTCCTATAGAAATGTCATTGGTGATGTGGTCCCCTCCCACAGGTATGGAATCATAAAACAAGAGCCTTTTATTTTTATAAACCGACACATCTGTTACGCAGCCCCCCACATCCAGCAGTACAACACCTATATCCTTTTCGTCCGGAGTTAAAAGCATTTCGCTTGTGGCAAAGGTTTCAACAACAAGCCCGTCAATTTTTAAATTTGCTTTTTCCATACTTTTAACAATATTTTGAACCGATGTGATCTTTCCCGCAATAATATCCGCTTCCACTTCCAGCTTTACGCCAACCATTCCAACAGGGTCAATAATTTCGTCGTAACCGTCGATGATAAACTGTCTGGGTATAATATCAATAATTTGTCTATCGTCAGGAATGGTGACATCCTTTACGGCATACAGCAATTTTTCCACATCTTTTTTTGTAATCTCACGGTCTTCACTGGATATGTTTATCCAGCCCCTATTATCCATGATTGAAACGTGTGCACCCATTATATTTACATAGGCGGAACCTACTTTAATATCCGCCATTTCTTCCGCCTGTTCCACCGATTTTCTTATGGACCGGGCCGTACTTTCAATATCTACAATTACACCCTTTTTTATACCGCTGCAAGAGTCCATCCCCTCACCGAGGACTTCTATTTCATTTGACTTATTTAATCTCCCGATTAAAGTACATACCTTAGACGTGCCTATGTCAATCCCTACTACAATATCTCCCAATCAAGCCACCCCCCTGCAAGATAGGCATATTTCTATAATATATTATCTTTTTTTGAATATTTGTTCAACAAAAATCTTCGAATAATTGCAAAATTTAAAAACATCCGGTTGCCAAAAGCAAATACGGCAGCCAGATAAATAGGGATGCCCAATTTATCGCCGATATAGGCAAGAATCGCTGCTAATAAAGCGTTTCCGAAAAAGCCCGACAAAAATATCTTCATGTCAAACTTTCCCTGCACCGTAGCCGCTATTCCCCCAAAAACGGAGTCCATGGATGCCAGTATTGCGACAGCCACATAATTGGAGTATTGGAACGGGATATTGTAAGGTATCAAAAGTCCGATTACAACTCCGACAATCAAGCCTAAAATAGGTATTATCAATTATGATTCCCCCTCTTTCCGTAAAAGTAAAACCAATTTTTATAATATTTTATAACATATTTCCAGTTTGATACATGGAAGCTTATATAACACATTAATTTCCATGTTCGTTTTCAGGCATAAATCTGGGGTTTTTTCCCATGGTAAAATCCAGTAAACCCTTATCACTCTTTTTTAGATTCATCTGATAAATCTGTTTCAAAAAAGTCACCTTATAATTCAAGTCATCCAATCCTCCCAGGTTTACCATTATTCTGGAATCCAAAAGCAAATAGACCTTTGACAGATCGCTGACATCTATATAGTTGATAATACCGGCCATTTTGAAGCTGCTTTCCTTATCCGAGCTTTCAACCGTGTCAATCACCTTAAATAATGCATCAAACTTGTCGGGGTTGTCAACCTTAAGCTCCTTTCCCAGTTCGTACCGGTCAAATTTAAAACCTTTAACCTGCGGCAGCCCATTCTTGTCCACATTATCCGAAGCATCCAGAACATAGCCTTCTCTGTCCAGAATTAAATAAGTCCCGTGATATGGGACAAGACAGACAGGGGTTCTTTCCCATATAGAAATCAAAATCTTATCGGGAAGGTTAAACTTTACCTTTACCTCTTTAATATAGGGATGGCTGTCCAAAATATTTTTTTCCGCTTTTCCATCCCTTAATAAAAGGAGGCTTTTAACATCATTTCCTATGGTCTTAAACCCGTTGCTGCCAATAACAATATTGGCAGCACTGGCAATATCCTCGCTTTTATAATGCTGGTTACCTTCTACATCAATCCGGTTGATATTGAATAAAGGAGACAGGGCAAGCAAAATTAGTGCGGACAAAAATGCAATTATGGCTAATAGGAATTTTAGCCATAACAGCCTTTTTTTATTGTGTTTTTTATTCCTACCCGCTTTCTTTGAATTGATATTCCTATTTATCTCTTGTACCTTCAATTGTTTTTTCCTTCTTAATCCATTTTTTCTATTTTTGCACCCACTTGAGAAAGTTTCTCGTCAATTCTTTCATAGCCTCTCTCGATAAGCTTGACCCCATTTACAACGGTTTCGCCTTCTGCCGCCAGTCCCGCCAAAACCAATGCGGCTCCCCCTCTTAAATCCCTGGCAGTAACATTGGCTCCCTTTAATTTTTTAACCCCTTTGATAACAGCAAGACGCCCTTCTAATTTAATATTGGCCCCCATTCTCAGCAGTTCTTCCACATGCTTGTATCTATTTTCAAAAACCGTTTCCACCACTATGCTGGTGCCTCTTGCAACGGACAGAAGGGCCACCATTTGAGCCTGCATATCCGTCGGGAATCCCGGATACGGCAAAGTCCTGACAATTTCAACGGCTTTAGGCCTTGCAGGGCCTGAAATATATATCATATTCTTTTTAATGTTAATATGGCTTCCACTTTCCCTGAGACTGGATATAACGGAGCTTAAGTGCTCAGGTACCACATTCTTGATTCTAAGATCCCCTCCCGTTATTGCTGCCGCCACCAAATATGTTCCTGCTACAATTCTATCGGGAATAACGGTATGTTCCACATCCCTTAACCTTTTGTTGCCGCCCTTAATGCGAATAACACTGGTGCCCGCTCCTGACATATTAACCCCAAGCGAAATGAGGAAATTCTGCAGATCTACAATTTCCGGCTCCTTCGCGGCATTGCGTATGCATGTTTCCCCTTCGGCAAAAACAGAAGCAAGCATGATTTGCTCCGTTGCACCCACACTGGGGTAGTCCAGTTGAATGTCACAACCCTTAAGTTTATCCGCCTCACAGCTTATAAAACCGTTGTTGACCTCCTGTATCCTTGCCCCCATACTTCTTATTGCTTTAAGGTGAAGGTCAATGGGCCTTGGGCCTATTTCACACCCACCCGGGTGCGTTATGGCACAGGTACTGCTTAAGGTTGAGGTTGCCGTAAACACTTTATCTCTCTAAAAGGCTTAACCCCTTCTCTGCGTTCAACTTGAGCCAAAACGCCGTTACGTTTAACCTTAACCCCAACCTTTAACAGATTAATCCATTTTATTTTACCACTGGTGAAACAACCTTTCAATTATTTAATGCTAATTTATTTAATGCTAATTTATTCTGCCTGGTGGGAAATACTTACTTGTGAAAATAGTTATTCATTGACATTCCCCGTTGTGTTATAATGAATCAACAGAAATAATTTTATTTTATTATAAGGATGATTCATTGAAACACGCTTTACGGAAAATACAATATTATGGAAGAATGCTATTTTCCTACGCGTTATAATGGACCAAAGGCAAATAAATTTGTAGGAGTACATATGAACTTAAGACTTACTTTGACAATAGCCGTATGCAAAGTATTGATTAAAGCGTGCAGGCTGATAAACCAGGGAGGGACAACTCTTCCGGGGAAAATCGCCCTGAGGCTGTACCCGGGCATTATCAGCAAAATAACCCAGGGCTATAAAACCATTATGATTACAGGCACTAACGGAAAAACCACGACAGCCCGCATTATTGGGCAGATACTGAAGGAAAACGGCATTGATTTCATCTCGAATAAATCCGGTGCTAACCTGGTGTACGGAGTTATCTCAACTTTTATTGAAGCCGCCGACCTTAAAGGCGGAAATTCTATCACCACGGCCCTGATAGAAATAGACGAAGCCGCTTTTAGTTCGCTGACCAAATTTATGGAACCCCATATGCTGGTAGTCACCAATTTCTTCAGAGACCAGCTTGATCGCTATGGAGAGCTGTATGCGACCTTAAAAGGAGTCTTGTCGGGAATTGAGAGGTGCGAAAAAACAAAACTTGTCTTAAATGCAGACGATTCACTCTGTGCATCCCTCGGCAGGAATGAAAACAGGCCTACCTTATATTACGGCTTTAGCAGAAGTGCCTACAGTGGAAAGAAAGAACTGATAAATTCCGATGCCCTGTTTTGCGTCTATTGTAAGGGCAAATACGAGTATTCATACCGTATATACGGGCACCTTGGAGGTTTTAGCTGCCCCAGGTGCGGTTACGGCAGGCCTCAAACCCATATCACCTGCACCCATATCCTTGAATTGAACAGCACATATTCGTTAATACGTTTTTCAGCGGACGCGGGAGACAAAAGCGGAAATCCACAGGAATATGAGGCAAAAATAAACCTGCCCGGCCTATACAATATCTATAACGCTCTTGCAGCAGCCGCTTGTGGCAGTATGCTGGGGCTGCCCGTGGAGAATACGATAAAAGCCCTTAAGAGCTTTGAGTGCGGATTTGGAAGGATGGAAACCATTGTTGCGGAGGGAAAGTTAATCAAGGTTATCCTGGTAAAAAACCCTACAGGATTCAACCAGGTTCTAAGCTATCTGTTGACCGAAGAAAAAAACATGCAGTTGGCTTTCCTCATCAATGACAACGCGGCAGATGGAACCGATATTTCCTGGCTTTGGGACGTAGAGTTCGAAAAACTCGAGGACATGCAGGACAAGCTGGATAATATCTACGCGTCGGGTTTGAGAGCGGAAGATATGGCGGTGAGGCTGAAGTACGCGGGAGTGTACACAGACAAAATCCACATACTCAAAGATTACAACCAGCTGATAAATACGGGTCTATCCCGCACAAAACCGGGACACAGTTTTTTTATCCTGCCCACCTATACGGCTATGCTTGACATTAGAAAAATACTGAAAAAGAAGTTTGGTTTAAAGGAGTTCTGGAAATAATATGTATGAACTGAACCTATGTCACCTATATCCTGATCTGCTTAACCTTTACGGGGACAGGGGAAATATCATCGCTCTTCAAAAGCGTGCAGAGTGGCGCGGTATAAAGGTAACCGTAACAAACCTGAGTTTGGGGGAGAGCTTTATACCCGAGAATTATGATATTGTTTTCCTTGGCGGGGGACAGGACTATGAACAGGAAATTATCCAGGAGGATTTATTGAAGGAAAAAGGAAATGAAATAAAAAACGCCATTGAGAACAGCAAGGTTTTTCTGTGCATCTGTGGGGGATACCAGTTGCTCGGCAAGTACTACAAGACCTGGGAAGGGAAGGAAATAGAATTCTTAGGAGCCCTCGACCTGTGGACTATCGGCGGTCAAAAACGCATGATCGGCAATATGGTTTTTGAATGCGATTTCTTGAAAACCGAGGCCTGTGACGGAAAAATCGTGGGCTTTGAAAACCATTCAGGCCGGACCTACCTTGGCACAGGCGTTAAACCCCTGGGAAGGATGCTCAAAGGAAACGGCAATAATGGAGAAGACAAATTGGAAGGCGCCATATATAAAAACGTATACTGCTCTTATTCCCATGGAAGCTTGCTTCCTAAAAACCCCGCCTTTACAGACTTTCTTCTCACACTTTCCCTCAAACAAAAATACAAGGACTTTGTATCCCTGCTTCATTTAAACGACGATCTTGAAAACCTGGCCCACAATTCTATGGTTGAAAGGCTGTTATGATTTTGAAAAATAGGAAAAGAAAAGAGGACATTAATTGCAGCTATGGCAAAGGTATTTTTGTTCAAGGGTAAGGAAAAGAGGGTGGAATATGGGCACCCATGGATATTCAAAAGCGATATAGAAAGCATCAGCGGAAGCTTCAGGCCCGGCGATGCCATAGAAGTGTACAGCAGGGGAAACAGGTTTTTGGGCATGGGTTATATAAACCCAAAGTCTCAAATTACCGTGAGGATGCTGTCCCCCGAGCATGAAGAAATCAACGGCGATTTCTTTTACAGGCGTATATCCTCCGCCTGGGATTACAGAAAAAAAATCGCCGACACTCAGAGCTGCAGGGTGGTCTTTGCCGAGTCCGATTTCCTCCCTGCCCTCATCGTTGATAAATTTGGAGATTACCTGGTGGTGCAAACCCTTGCCATGGGCATGGACAGGCATAAGGAAGAAGTTGTGGAAATACTGGACGAAATCATAAAGCCGGCCGGAATCTTTGAAAGAAACGATGTCCCTGTACGGGAACTGGAGGGACTGGAGCAGAAGAAGGGCTACCTGAAAGGCCATTTTGACACAAAAGTCCAAATGGTGGAGAACGGCATAAAATTTACGGTTGATGTGGAAAATGGCCAAAAGACCGGGTTTTTCCTGGATCAAAAGGAAAACCGTGCCGCCATAAAACCCCTGGTTAAAGGCGCAAAGGTGCTGGACTGCTTCAGCCATACAGGTTCTTTTGCGCTGCATGCGGCGTATTATGGGGCACAGGATGTCCTTGGCATAGATATTTCAGCCCATGCAGTGGAATTTGCCGCACATAATGCGAGACAAAACGGCCTGGAGCACATCTGCCGCTTTGAAACGGCAAATGCTTTTGATAAATTGAGGGAACTGGATGACCAAGGCCAAAAGTTTGATGTTGTCATCCTGGATCCCCCTGCTTTTGCAAAAACCCGAAGTGCCGTTGAAGGGGCGGTGAGAGGCTATAAGGAGATCAATTTAAGGGCTATGAAAATTATAAGCAGCGGCGGCTTCCTTGTGACCTGTTCATGCTCACACCATGTGGACCCCGACCTTTTTATGGACATCATTTACAGCTCAGCCATTGATGCCAAAAGAAAGGTAAGGCTTGTAGAGTACAGGGGCCAGGCCAAGGACCACCCCGTCCTTCTCGCCTCAGAGGAAACCCAGTACTTAAAATGCGCCATACTGCAGGTGGTGTAGCCCTGCACAATATAGGTATCCCACTTTAGAACTGTTGTATTAAATAATTTCCCTCTTTTCGATAACGGTACTCCCGTACTTGCTCGCTGCGGCAAGGAGCTCCTGCATAATACCGTCCGAAAAATCGCCAATAACCACTCCGGCCTTCCCCTTATACAACCTCAGCGCCTTCTCCAGGGCGGCCGGACTCTTGGTTTCAAAAACCAGGGGAGCCTTCAAATAAGCCTGGGCCGCATTCACAACTTTAGCCAGCAGGCCGGGATCCCCTTTGACCGCATCCACATTCACATAGACGGCCTCATAGTCCCCGGTGGCCATATCCAGGGCTTTATCCGCCACAAAGGCCAGGTTGCCGTTTTTAAGCTCATCCAGCAGTTCCCGGTCCTTCTCCGCATGGATGAAGCCCAGGTTCAGGCCCTGAAATTGGTCCTCGTGGACAACTCTAACGTCGGAGGTTATCAGCCGGCCGCACTTTCGGGCCTCTTCGGGCACTTCGGATGCCTCCGCCGCGGCTTTGATGGAGCGGATGTATTCGGGGGTGGTGCCGCAGCATCCGCCGATGAGCCTCGCCCCATACCGGATAAACTCCCCGGTCAGCGCTGAAAAGGCCTCCACTGGTTCCTGGTAGACAAGCTCCCCATTGACAAGCTGGGGCAAACCGGCATTGGGCTTTATGCTCAGATGGATACCCCCAACCTCCCACATCCTCCTGGCAATCTCCAGCATGTGACGGGGTCCGAGAGAACAGTTGGTACCGATCATGTCGGCCCCCAGAGATTTTAGTACAGCAGCCGCCAGGTAAGGGTCGGAGCCCATTAAGGTTCTGCCGTTTGCCTGAAAGGTCAATGAGCATATTACGGGCAGGTTTGAAACATCTTTTGCCGCAAGAAGCGCCGCGCGCATCTGGGCCAGGTCGGTGAACGTCTCAAAATTGATGATGTCCACCCCACCGTCCACCACGGCCCGAACCTGTTCCTTAAAGGTTTCATAGGCCAAATCAAAGGTTAATTCCCCCGAAGGCTCGAAAAGCTCTCCTATGGGTCCTATGGATGCGGCCACAAAGCCGTCCTCGCCCATGACTTCTCTGGCAAGTCTGGCTCCCTCGTAATTCAGCTCATATACTTTTTCTCCAAGGGAGTACATCTCCAGTGCAATACGGTTAGCCTGGAATGTATTTGTCTGTATGACATCCGAGCCGGCTTCCTTGTACTGCCTGTAAATGTTTCTAACCTTCTCGGGGTATTTCAGGTTCCATTCCTCAGGGCATTCTCCTCCTTTTAGGCCTGCCTTCTGGAGCATAACGCCTTTTGAACCGTCATATATTAATACCTTTTTCTTGATCTCTTTAAGAAAATTCCTCAATGGATTCTTCCTCCCGGTGGACTTTAAAATTTTTTAAATAAAGCAAAAGTGATAAACAGAAACATTATTTTTTCAGGTTTACCACTTGGCAATACAGAATATATATCATAAATATTACTAAAGGAATAAGCAAAAGGCGGAATAGGATTTGTCAGCCGGTTTTTGAACCGGGTACCAGCAGTGTATATCCTTCGTTGGTGTTAACAATTCTGTTGTACCTGATTTCATAGTCTATCCTCTCACCGGTATGCAAAATAACATATGCGCATCCGACCATTTCTTCTTTTTCTTTTTCCAGAACAATTTTATACTGCTCATCTTCTATTACTTTAGATATTTCTTCATAATAAAACCTGGTGCTATAGTCTTTTAGAATTTCAAAAATTACCTTCTCATGTGGGGCTGCTTGACGGGACATGATTACCTCCACCATTTATTTTTCTTTATTATATCAGTTGTTCAATATGATTTCAATTAATTATTACCATTTATTATAATCTTTTACATCGTGGCTTTTTAAACATGGCCCGTGAATAAAAAGCAAAAGGTGCCAAAGGAATTATGCCGTTTCTATAGATGCCGCATCCTGCAGGTTCAATTCCTCAATGGCCGCCTCTCTCATCTTATACTTCTGTATTTTGCCGCTGGCTGTCATGGGAAAGCTCTCCATAAACTTCACGTATTTAGGAGTTTTATGTCTCGCCATATGGCTTTTTACATACTCCTTTATTTCCTCTTCGGTTGTGCAAGCACCCTCCTTCAGGATAATGCAGGCCATCACCTCTTCTCCGTACTGCTTGCTGGGAACGCCGATCACCTGTACGTCTTTTACCGCAGGATGGGTATACAAAAATTCCTCTATTTCCTTTGGATAGATGTTTTCTCCACCCCTTATGATCATATCCTTTATCCGGCCCGTGATCTTGTAGTAGCCGTTTTCATCCACCGTAGCCAGGTCCCCGGTGTGCAGCCACCCATCCTCATCAATGGCTTGAGCCGTGGCTTCAGGCATTTTATAATAGCCTTTCATTACATTATAGCCCCTTACGACAAATTCTCCCGGGACTCCGCAGGGCACTTCCTGGTTGGTGTTAGGGTCAACAACTTTTGTTTCAATAAAAGGAAGCGCCCTGCCCACAGTGGAAACACGCAGTTCTATGCTGTCATGTACTCTCGTCTGGGTGCATACCGGAGAAGCTTCGGTCTGTCCGTAAGCAATGGTGATTTCCTTCATCCCCATCAGGTCTACAACCTGTTTCATAACCTTTATAGGACAGGGTGAACCTGCCATGATCCCTGTCCTCAGCCTGGGAAAGGCGAATTTTTTAAAATCCGGATGCTCCAGCATGGCAATAAACATGGTGGGCACTCCGTGCACGGCCGTACAGTTTTCATTCTGGATTGCCTCCATTACTTTGAGCGGCTGGAAATAATCCACAGGTACCATTGTGGTGCCATGGGTCACACAGGCCATTACAGCGAGCACACAACCAAAGCAGTGAAAAAACGGGACCGGAATGCACAGCTTATCCTCATGGGTAAAATTCATACAATCGCCGATACATTTCCCGTTGTTTACAATATTGTAATGGGTAAGCATTACGCCCTTTGGGAAACCTGTTGTCCCGGAGGTGTACTGCATGTTAACGACCTCGTGTACGTTCAGGCTGGACTGTACCCTTCTCAGCTCTTCATCCGAAACTTCCTGCGCCATTTCATATAAATCGCGCCAATTGAACATTCCGGGTTGAACACTGTCTCCTATATAAACCACGTTTTTTAAAAAAGGAAGTGAAGGATTGTTCAGTTCGCCGGGTTTGGAATTCTTCAGCTCAGGACACAGCTCATTCAATATCTCCACATAATTGCAGTCTTTAAACCCATCTATCAAAACAAGGGTATGGGAATCGGACTGCCTCAAAAGATATTCCAGTTCAAATATTTTATAATTGGTATTGACCGTGACCAGAACTGCTCCAATTTTTGCGGCTGCAAACATGGTGATGAGCCACTCCGGATAATTTGTAGCCCATATGGCCACATGATCCCCCTTTTTCACCCCCATGGCCATAAAACCCTTGGCAACAGTATTGCATATGTCCCTAAATTCCGAGTAAGTTTTTCTAAAAGGCCTGTCGGTATATAAAACAGCGTCATGGTCGGGATACCTGTCCGCCATCTGGTCAAGCAAATCTCCCACTGTAATTTCTAATAAGCGATCCATTTTTTTATGCCCTCCATTCATAGTAACAGGTTGAGTCCAAGGTTGAAAACCCGTACAGCTTTCACAATTTGCTTTGCCTTGCCTTAAGTTCTCGTATTTTTTCTTTATAACAAAAAAACCTCACGCCTCCGGTTAAAGAGACGAAAGGTATTTCTTCCGCGGTACCACTCCAATTGATGCGGCGTGCCGCATCCACTCATGTACAAAACCGTACATTTCTTTTTAACGGAAGAAACCGTGCCAGCCTACTCGTAAAAAAATTTACATTCGGTAGCAAACTCAAGGGCGAGATTCATCAAATCCACCTCTGCCTTGCACCACCCGGCAGCTCTCTTAAGGCTTGTTCCGACTATTACTCCCTGTCATCGCCGCATTGCTTTATTAAATTTATCATATAGCAGCAAAACTATTTATTACACAAAAATAGTTTTGTCTCTCTATTCCAAAACTCAATATTTTCAGCACTTCATCTACTGTAGGTACAGCGAGTTTCAGCACCAGTAATAGAGATTAACAATATATTACTATGTAAACGCACATGATGTCAATATGGTTGTTAAGTGTATACGAGCATTATACTTTTAAATTGTGTTTAAATGCATAAATGGCCGCCTGGGTCCTATCTGAGACATTGAGCTTTTTAAAGATATTGGAAACATGGTTTTTTACGGTCTTTTCACTTATGTAAAGCTGCCTGGCAATTTCTTTGTTGATCATACCTTCGGCAATGAGCTCCAGCACTTCCACTTCTCTCATGGTCAGGCAGTTCTCATCGTTTTTCTCCCTTTCCCGCAAAGTAACCCTATTGAATTCCTTGACCAGCTCTTTTGTCATATTGGGCTGGATATAGGATTGTCCTTTGACTACATTTCTTATGGCTTCAATTAAAACCGCAGGCTCCGCATCCTTCAGCAAATAGCCTTCTGCCCCCATTTGAAGCGTTTTAAACAGATATTCCCTATCCTGGTGAATGGTCAATACGATTATTTTTGACCCACTGTTTTCCTGCCTCAGTTCCTTTATGGCCTGAAGCCCGTTGGTGCTTGGCATATTAATGTCCATCAGGATCACATCGGGCTTTTTTTCCCGGGCAAGCTTGACAGCTTCATCTCCATTTGACGCCTGCGCTATCACCACAATATCGTTTTCCAGTTCCAATATCTGTTTTAGCCCCTGTCTGAACATCGAGTGGTCATCTGCGATCATTACTTTTATTTTTTCCATCTAACTAAAGCCCCTCCTTCTGCATTAAAGGTATAGCAATAATCAACCGGGTACCTTTCCCCGGCTTTGAACTGATTTCCAGTTCTCCGCTTAAAAGCTCAACCCTCTCCCTCATACTGAAAAGGCCGAATCCGCTGTCCATATCATTGCTTCTTGCTTTCAGGTCATCCACATTGAACCCTTTGCCGTCGTCATATATGTAAAGCTTTAATTCCTTATCCATAAATTCAAGATTAATTACAACATTCTGGGCCTGGGAATGCTTGTTGATATTGCTTATGGCTTCCTGGATAATCCGGTAAACCGTCAGGGATATCACAGGCCGGATATCCGTGCAAAGTCCTCTTGTTTTAAAGGATACCGATATTCCCGACTCTTCTTGGAACGTCATTATGAAACGCTCCAGAGTGGGAACCAGACCCAGGTCGTCTAAAGACATGGGCCTTAAATTGTATATGATTTTCCTTACGTCCTGCAGGCTTTCTCTTACAATTGCCTTCAAATTTTGCAGTTCCTGTTTCGCTTTGAAAAAATCCACATCAATGAGCCTTTCGCATATTTCCGCCTTTAAAACAACATTGGACATGGACTGTGCAGGTCCGTCGTGAATTTCACGGGCTACACGCCTGCGTTCTTCTTCCTGGGCCTTTATGATCCTAAGGCCCAAAAGCTGCCTCTGCTGCAAATCTTCAATCTGAAGGCTGAGCTCCTGGAGATCCCCGGTTAGATATCCCATGGCCACATCTACATTGGCTATGAGATTATCCGCCCTTTCAATGGTCCTGTAGGCTTCTTTGATTCTTACCTCCAGGTCGTTTCTTCTTTTGATGTAATACTGCTCCTGTTCACGCTTGACTGCAAGCTCTATGCGAATGTTGTCGGCTCTTTCATAAGCTCTCTTTAGCTCTTCCTGGCTAAACCTTTCAAAATTTTTATTCGCCAGCATCAATTTTCTTTTACTATCCTTAAGTTCAGCCTCAAGTACTTCCACAGTATCTATAAGCTCGGTTACCTGCTGTTTCAACTGTGTAAGCTCCTCCTCCAGCCTTTTATACTCTTTTCTTGCACTTTCGGCAATATCACAGATTTCATTTTTGCTGTTGCTAATGGCTTCAATTGTCTTTTTTATGATTTTATCCAACTTTGCAACATCCAGCTTGTAGTTGGCCACGACTATTCCCTCACCGTTTAAATATAAATTGATTTATTCGACATTAAATACCAAAAACCCTTTATTTTATTTTATTATATTATTATTTTCCGAGATATACAATAATGCATTCTGTGCTGAGGCGGTAGAATAAGAAAGTAATACGGACTGAGGAAGTCAGGCTGTGTAAAAGAGCGGACGGAGGACGCTTCGTACCTTGCGGGAAAAAACATGATCTTAACCTCGAGCATCCGGTGAGCGCTACGGCAGTTTCAGCTTCTCAGCCCTCCGTTGAATAACCCTCGCAGGTTTTCTGCCTCAGGACATATAATGCGCCATTAGACGCATTATATGTCCTTCAAGACAGGTTCTTCCTTCCTGCTTTTTTTATTCGGCGGGTTTAATTCGTCGTTTTTAATAACAAACTTCATCCTGCTGCTCTGCCGGTCGCCGTATGCCTTGAGGTATATTTCCTTCAACTCGTCCACCAGGGGCATTCTGGGGTTTGTGCCCGTGCACTGGTCTGCAAAGGCATTATTGGCCATAAAGTCAAGACTCCTCTCAAGCTCTTCCTTCTTTATACCCGCGTCTTTCAGGGTGAAGGGAATATCTGTCTCTCTCATCAGGCCATACACAGCTTCGATAAGGGATCTTACCCCTTCTTCCGCTGTGGACGCTTTCAGCCCCAAAGCTCTCGCTATTTCCGCATACCGTTCGCCGGCACGGGGATATTCATATTTTGGATATGCAATAAATTTGGTGGGCCTGCTTGCGTTATACTCTATAACATAGGGGAGCAGTATGGCATTGGCCCTTCCATGGGGTATGTGAAAATTTGCCCCCAGGTTATGCGCCATACTGTGGTTAATTCCAAGAAAAGCATTTGTAAATGCCATTCCTGCCATGGTAGAAGCATTGGCCATTTTTTCCCTTGCTTCCTTATCCTCCGGATTTTTGTAGGCTCTTGGAAGATATTCAAACACAAGCTGAATGGATTTGATTGCCAGTGCATCAGTATAATCTGAAGCCATTACCGATACATAGGCTTCAATGGAATGGGTGAGCACATCCATTCCCGTATCTGCCGTAACCGTGCGCGGCACCGTATAAGTCAGTTCGGGGTCGATAATGGAAATGTCGGGAGTTAATTCATAATCCGCAAGGGGATATTTTATCCCTTTCACTTTATCGGTAATAACGGCAAAGGCCGTGATTTCAGAACCTGTTCCTGCTGTGGTAGGAATAGCGATAAGCCTTGCCTTTTTGCCCAGATCGGGAAACCTGACGGCCCTTTTTCGTATATCCATGAACTTTAGCCTCAGCATTTCAAACTGGGTATCCGGATATTCATAAAAAAGCCACATCCCTTTTGCCGCATCAATGGCTGACCCACCTCCAAAAGCAATAATGATATCCGGATTGGACAGGTTCATCTCCTTGACTCCCCGGTATACCGTTTCCACCGAAGGGTCAGGTTCCACATCCTGAAATATCTCGTATTTGATGCCCGCTTTTTCCAGGTGGTAGAACACCCGGTCCACCAGTCCCAGTTTTACCATGGAGCTGTCGGTTACAACAAAGGCTTTTTTACCTTTAATCTTGGAGAGGTAAGCCAAGGAACCGGGTTCAAAATATATTTTAGGAGGTATTTTAAACCATTTCATATTTACCGTCCTCTTGGCCACTCTTTTAATGTTGATCAGGTTGGAGGTACTGACATTTTGTGTTGTGGAATTCCTCCCCATTGTGCCGCATCCCAGGGTCAATGACGGCCTGTAGTTGTTGTACAGGTCCCCTATGGCCCCCTGGGACGAAGGCGAGTTTACGATAAGACGTCCTGTACGCACTCTTCTGCTGAACTCATGGATGATGTGGTCATCTTCCGAATGGATGACCGCCGTATGCCCCAATCCTCCGAACTCGGTCATCTCCTCGCATTTCCGGATACCCTCCCTGTAGTCCGAGACCACATACAGTGCGATAATGGGGCTCAGTTTTTCCCTGGAAAGGGGATAGGCCGGCCCCACTCCTTCAAGCTGCGCCACCAGTATCTTGGTATCCCTGGGAACGGAAAAGCCGCTCATCTCAGCAATTTTATATGCCGGCTGCCCTACGATTCTGGGATTCATGGCGCATTTTTCCTCATCAATGGCCGTTTCTTCCAATGCCTTTATTTCTTTTTCGCTTAAAAAATAGCATCTCATATCCCTCATGAGGGATATTACCTGGTCTGCAATTTCCCTGTCCACAATCAGGGCCTGTTCTGAAGCGCAAATCATCCCGTTGTCGAAAGTTTTGCTCAAAATCAAATCCGCCACCGCTCTCTTGATATTCGCCGTTTTTTCAATATAGCAGGGCACGTTGCCGGGTCCCACCCCAAGAGCGGGCTTTCCCGTGCTGTAAGCGGCATGGACCATGCTTGCCCCTCCTGTCGCCAATACCATGGACACATCGGGATGGTTCATCAGCATTTTAGTTGCTTCTATGGTGGGCTGTTCAATCCACTGGATGCAGAACTTGGGTGCCCCTGCTTTAACTGCGGCATCTCTGACTATTTCCGCCGCCCTGGACGAGCATCTCTGTGCCCTTGGGTGAAAGCTGAAAATAATGGGATTTCTGGTTTTAACACATATCAGGCTTTTAAAAAGGGTGGTCGATGTGGGATTTGTTACGGGAGTCACACCTGCGATGACCCCTACGGGCTCCGCAACTTCAAAATAATTCTCCGCCTCATTGTCATTGACGATTCCTACGGTCTTGTCGTATTTAATACTGTGGTAAACGTATTCCGTCGCAAACAGGTTTTTGGTTACCTTATCCTCGTAAATTCCCATTTGCGTCTCATCTACAGCCAGTTTTGCCAGCTCCATGTGCCGGTCGATTCCTGCAAAGGTCATTTCCTTTACGATGCGGTCAACCGACTCCTGGTCCAGGTTCTTATACTCCTCCTGGGCCTGTACGGCATTGCTTACCAGTCTTTCAACCATAGCCTGCATTTCTTCTCTTTCCATGTAAAACCTCCTCCTTAAGTATAAGCTGCCAATTTTTATTCTTTCCAAAAAGGAGCTTTAAATGTCTGGAAATTATATAGCTCTTTTTAAAATGCAATTTCCTCCGGGCTTTTTGGCGCTGTCAAGTTCCTTTCAATTGGGGAAAAGCCGTTGAAATTGTCCACATGGCCGCAGAAGCCGGACCGGTTACCCAATAGGCTATATTGGCCTAAGAATATTCAAAGTACAAAATGCCGCATTATGTAGTAAAACTAGAAAAGATATAGTATTTATTAGCTAACTTAACCAAACCAAAAAATTCGATTTATCATGCACATATTTTACAAAATATCGTATACTGATTATTGAAATAGTCTTCATGTAGGTGTATAATAGACTTGTTACAATTAAAAATCGTTAGGTGAGGCTACTATACAGATATACGCTGCTGCCCCGAAACATCGAGAGATGCCAATGGGTCAACAAGTACTGCCGAAATAAGGTTTTACTTAACGCAGCTGGATGGAGGTATTCCAAAGCTGTACAGTGCTAAAGCTCAACGAATGATGGAGTTCTTTTTGCGTCCTATTCCGTCACTCGTTGTGGACGGTTTTTTGTTTTATATTATACTGCAAGACGGAGGTGAATGGTATGGATTGTGACCCTGGTGGTAGTGGCCCTAAACGATATTTTCCAATTTTGATAGGTTTATTTGCCGTACCGTTCACTATAGCGGTAGAACAGTTTGCGCAGGTAAACCCTCAAGACTGAATATTTCATAAAAGGAGGGTGATTCTATGCTTGAAATTTTCAAAACAGTAAACAACGAAATAGTCCTTTCAGATACCTTTGAGGACGGTGTATGGGTAAATCTTGTCGATCCGACTGAGGATGAAATCAACAGCGTCAATAATGCTCTAAATGTTGAAGCCGATTTTTTGAGGGCCGCATTAGACGAAGAAGAAAGAGCGAGAATAGAAAGCGATAATGGGCAGACACTGATAATCGTTGACATACCCATTATTGCGAAAGAGGGTAAAATGAATCTGTATACTACCATCCCTCTCGCCATTATCCTTATAAAGCATATTATTATTACGGTTTGTTTAAAAGAAGACACCTTGCTTAACGATTTTAGAAGCAACAAGGTAAAAGACTTTTTTACACAATATAAAACCAGGTTTGTACTGCAAATACTTTATAAAAATGCGACGAGATATTTGCAGTATCTGAAGCACATTGATAAAACAAGCAACCGAATAGAGCAGGATTTGCACAAATCCATGAGGAATAAGGAGCTCATACAAATGCTGAAGCTTGAAAAAAGCCTTGTTTATTTCTCAACAGCGCTAAAATCCAATGAAGTAGTTTTAGAAAAGCTCATGAAGTTTGAGCATATAAAGAGTTATCCCGAGGATACCGAATTGCTTGAAGACGTCATTATTGAGAACAGGCAGGCCATAGAGATGGCAAATATATACAGCAGCATTCTTTCCGGGACCATGGACGCTTTTGCCTCGGTTATTTCAAATAATTTAAATATAGTCATGAAGTTTTTAACCTCAGTGACCATAGTAATGGCTATTCCTACAATGATTTCAAGCTTTTTTGGAATGAATGTGGACATTCCGTTGGCAGGTCCGTTCGCTTTTTGGATCATTGTAGTTATGGCACTGGCCATGTGCTTAATTACCGGATTCACTTTATATAAGAAAAAGATGTTTTAAATTGTCGGATCAGAAGCGATAAATTTAAGTGCCCTGCAAAAACGGGCACTTATTATCTCTCACAAAAATTTCCCGCACCGTCGTAAAAGCTTTCATCCGGCTTGCGCAAAATACCCTGGCTGTCGTAAAATTCTTCGTCCGCCTTCCTTAATATGCCTAAATAGTCAAAATAATCCTCCCCCGGGTCACGCATGATGCCTTCACTATCATAATAGCTCTCTCCCGGGTTCCGTAAGGTTTGCCGTCCGTCATAAAATTTCTCTCTAAGGGAATACAAAAGTTCATCACTCTTTTTCATCAAATTAATAAAGTGTGATATTTATATGGAACAATATTTTTTATCCCAAGGCATTAATAATTCATTCCGGCTTCAAGTGCTTGAATCTCCTCCGGTATAAGATAGTGTTTTTTTTCAGGCAGCACCTTTTTTAAAGCCTCGGTAAAGTTTTGTATTGTTGTCACACCCGTTTTCGCGATGAGCTTCCCTATGAGGATGATATTGGCGTAGGTCAGATTTCCCATGTCCGAAGCCATTTTTGTGGCGGGAATTTCACAGACGTCTATATCCTTCCTTGCAGGACTTTTCGTTACCAGTGAGCTGTCGGTGAGGATCAGGCCTCCCGGCACAACAAAGCTTTCAAACTTTTCGAGGGATGGGCCGTTCATAACAATCAGTGCTGTGGCACTGTTTAAAATGGGTGAACCCACAGGTTCATCCGAGATGATTACATGGCAGTTGGCAGTACCGCCACGCATTTCCGGGCCATAGGAAGGAAGCCATGAAACGTTCTTCCCTTCCAGCATACCCGCATAGGCCAGGATCCTGCCTGCAGACAATATGCCCTGACCGCCGAAGCCGGCGATGATGATCTCCTGATGCGTCATATCCCCTACACCTCCATATCCTTATCTTTAAAATTTCCCAGAGGGTAGGCGGGAAGCATATTTTCCTGCAGCCACTGAATCGCCTCAACCGGTTCCAGTCCCCAGTTTGTGGGGCATGTGGACAGCACTTCCACTATTGAGAAGCCCTTTTTGTCCAGCTGTGTCTGAAAGGCTTTCTTTATGGCTTTTTTCGCATTCATTATATTCTTTATGTCATGTACCGAAACCCTTTCAACAAAGGCTGCGCCTTCAAGGGTGGAAAGCATTTCGCAAACCTTGATAGGGTAACCGTGGAGTTCAGGTTTTCTTCCATAAGGGGTTGTCTGCGTTACCTGGCCCAATAGCGTCGTCGGAGCCATCTGGCCGGAAGTCATGCCATAGATGGCATTATTTACAAATATGGTGGTGATCTTTTCTCCCCTTGCGGCAGCGTGAACTATTTCCGCCGTCCCTATGGCCGCCAGGTCCCCGTCCCCCTGATAGGTAAACACCACATGGTCGGGGTGCACCCGCTTAATACCCGTAGCAACGGCCGGTGCCCTTCCGTGTGCAGCCTGCGCCATATCACAGTTGAAAAACAAATAGTTATTATAAGTGCAACCAACCGAAGAAACCCCGATGGCTTCACCCTCTACTCCCAATTCATCAATAACCTCCGCCACCAGCCTGTGTATTATCCCGTGGGAACACCCGGGACAGTATGGCAGTGAAACATCTTTCAGCGCGTG
This sequence comes from Eubacteriales bacterium, assembly GCA_024655885.1. GTDB lineage: Bacteria > Bacillota > Clostridia > Acetivibrionales > JANLFN01 > JANLFN01. Next base: position 332,864 of record JANLFN010000001.1, read on the forward strand.
AGGCCTTTTAAATACTACAGCCATTTATCTTCCCTCCAAAATAACGTTTAGCGTTATGGTTCTTTTTAGTACTTTAAACCTTCAAAAGCCAAACCTTAACCCTTATCTTAACTATTTAAGTATCTGTTTTATCCTATCCAGTATCTCCTTCTGGGTGGGAAGCATTCCACCCATTCTCCCATAGAAGTGGACGTTATTTTTCCCATTGACCGCAAGCCTTACATCCTCCACCATCTGTCCCGCACTTAATTCTACCGTCAGAAAAGCTTTCGGCACCTGCGCATACTTTTCAAAAGCCTTGCTAGGAAAGGGCCAAAGGGTGATGGGTCTTATGAGTCCAACCTTGATGCCTTCCTTTTGGGCCATTTTGATAACATTTTTCACAATTCTTGCCACAGAGCCGTAAGCCGCTACAATAATATCCGCATCATCACAGTTGTAAACCTCCACCCTGGTCTCATTCAAGGCAATCTGCTCATATTTTTTCTGCAGTTTTATGTTATGGGCTTCAAGCTCCTCGGGCTTTATATAAATTGAGGTGACCACGTTGTGTTCCCGGTTCATGCCCGTCCCTGTGAGCGCCCAATCCTTCTTGAAATCAGGGGTCTCCTCCTTATCCCTGAACTCTACGGCTTCCATCATCTGTCCCAAAGTCCCGTCGCCCATGATCATGGCTAAGACCCTGTACCTATCGGCAATGTTAAAAGCTTCTACCGTTAATTCATAGAGTTCCTGAACACTGTACGGCGCCAGGACCACCAGTTTATAGTCCCCGTGGCCGCCCCCTTTTACTGCCTGGAAATAGTCTCCCTGGGAGGGAAGAATTCCTCCCAGGCCGGGCCCGCACCGGACAATATTGACTATAACCGCCGGCAGTTCCGCACAGGAAGCGTAGGATATCCCTTCCTGCTTCAAGCTGATACCCGGGCTTGAGGAAGAGGTCATAACCCTTGCTCCCGCACTGGCAGCACCGTACACCATATTGATAGCAGCCACTTCGCTTTCCGCCTGTATAAAAGTTCCGTTTACCTTCGGCATCATCTTTGCCATATAATGAGCGATCTCCGTCTGAGGTGTTATAGGATAACCGAAATAATATCTGCAGCCAGCCCTCAATGCGGCTTCAGCAATTACTTCATTCCCCTTCATCAATAATTTTTCTCCCATTGCTTTAAATCCTCCCATATTGAAGCTAAGGCCCCAACCTGCCACCGGACTTTTTGCCTAAATATCCGGTGAGTGGCCATAAGGAGCCAATCCTCTGCCAAGCCTTAACCTTTGTCTTAACTACCTCTCTACCTCGATTGCACAGTCAGGGCATATGGTTGCACAAAACGCACAACCGGTACACATGTCCATGTCCCTAACTCCTGCCGGATGAAACCCTTTGAGGTTGAGCTTGTCGGTATCCATTTCAACGATTTTTTTAGGACAAACCGTAGTACACAACCTGCAGCCTTTACATCTTTCTTCATAGAATATAACTTTAGCCATAATATCCCTCACAATTTTGTAAACTGCATTCTAGAACCAATCCGTCATGGTCTATTATAAAGCTGTTTGCCTGCATTTGCAAGAAAAAAATAGCCACGCCTTAAGCACACGGCTTTCTTCCGTCACCGGGTATAAAAATCTTTTATTCCCAGGGAAGCTTAATAAACTTTTGAAGTTCCAAAAACCTCTTCTTTTCATTGTCCGCCATATGTCTTATAGACTCACTGAATCCGCTTGTAAAAGCCACCGGAATATTCAGCTTTTTCGACACCTCTTCAATGATTTTTCCCCCCTGAATCAAGTCATCCGCCGTTGTGTCCTCCAGTAAATTGGTATTGTTCACGATACCCGTCACTTTGAGTCTGGAACTGTATTCAATTTCCGCTATCAGCCGTCCTATTTTTTCATCCGTATCCGTCATCGGCCTTCTGGTGTTGACAACAAAAAACATCTCATAGTCATCCTTTAAAATCTCGTCCCTGTATCTTGACAGTGCCTTTGCCCCTATATCGTCCCCTCCTACGTCAAATACCACACGGTATTCCTTTCTCTCAAAAATTCCGTTGATCTCGGGAGGAAGCGAAGGGACATCCACATTTGTATTGGCATACAGCGGAAGTATTACCAAGATTCCTCTCCTCTCAAGCTCCGACTTGGCATCTGCCGTACGGAAATAAGGGTTGACTATGTCAAAATCGACAATGGCGGTCTTATCATACAACTCGGACAGCTTTATGGCAAAGTTGACTGCCACCTCCGTTTTTCCGCTGCCAAAATGTCCTGTAAAAATATTAATCCTTTTGTTGAACATAGGCGAGTCCTTCCTGTCCTTTCGAAACTTCACTGTATCCTTTTGTCCTGCAACAGGATCCGGTTCTGAAGCGGGGCAAAACAGCCAAATAGGCCCCAAACTTTAAACCTCAGGCATTAGATCCTAAACGCTAAACCGTCTTTATCAGGTCCTTTACCACTTCTCCCGCAATAATCAGGCCTGCAACCGATGGGACGAAGGAAATGCTGCCGGGGATTTGACGGCGTATGGTACACTTGCGGGTGGTGCCCTTGGGGCAAATACACCCTTCGCTGCAGCTTGAATTCTCGGTTTCTACCGGTTTAAGCGGCTCTTCCCGGGAATAGACCACCTTGAGGGACTTCACTCCCCTCTGCCTCAATTCCTTTCTCATAACCTTGGCAAGGGGGTCCACCGAAGTGTCGTAAATATCCGCAACCTCAAATTTTGTAGGGTCCAGCTTGTTGCCGGCCCCCATGCTGCTTATGACAGGTATCCCCTTTTCCTGGGCTTTCACGATAAGGCCGATTTTTCCCGTTACCGTGTCTATGGCGTCCACGATATAGTCGTAATCCTCATGAATAAGCTCATCTGCCGTATCAGGCATGTAAAATTTCTGGTAAACCGTCACTTCCGCCTTCGGGTTGATATCCAGTACCCTGTCCCTCATGACTTCCACCTTGGGCCTGCCCACGGTTCTCCTTGTGGCATGAAGCTGCCTGTTAATATTGGTAAGGCAAATACAGTCGTCATCAACAAGTACGAACTTACCCACCCCTGCGCGTACAAGCCCTTCCACAACAAAGGTCCCCACTCCGCCTATGCCGAAAACGGCCACCTTGCTTCCCGCTAGTTTTTTTAAAGCATCCGCTCCGATCAGCAATTCAGTTCTTGAAAATTCATGCAGCATATAATTCCGGCCCCTGCTCTTTATTCTCATAAAATTTTTGTACACCCTGCGCCAAAACTCAAGATTCACAGGATTTTATTTATTGCAAATACAACAAGCTCCAGCACAACGTGGTGAAGCTGTTTGTGGTAAAGCTATTTTTGTGTAATAAAATAATTTTGCCACTCGTTTATATTATACATAAAGATTCATGCTCTAACAAATAATTTAATCTTTAATTTTAATAAAATTATTCATTGTATTCTTACCCTATTGAATCTTATAATAAAGTAAAATAGAATTTTATTATAGCCATTTGGTTTTATAACAATTAATATTATAACAAGAAAAGTCAACCTGAATTCTTTTCACATATTAATAAAAATTGGACGAAAAGGAGAATAAAATGAAGAACCCTATCAGTACAAAATCCGCTCCCCAAGCCGTCGGTCCTTATTCACAGGCAGTGAAGGTCGGCAACCTGCTGTTTATATCCGGCCAGCTTCCCATTGACCCCGCCACAGGGGTATTGGCTGGAAATGACATTGCGTCCCAGACGCAGCAGGCGTTAAAGAATGTAAAATCCATCGTTGAAGCCTCGGGAATGACCATGGACGATCTTGTAAAGGTAACCGTGTATTTATCGGATATGGAGAATTTTTCTAAAATGAATGAGGTCTACGCCACCTTTTTCCAAAAAGACTATCCTGCCCGCGCTGCTGCGGAAGTCTCCAGGCTGCCCAAGGACGCCCTCGTCGAAATCGAAGCCATAGCGGGAAAATAAACGGTCCCGGTAAAAATCCCACCGAAAGTGAGGTCTCAGAGCCCATGGAATACATGTTCAAAGCAAAGGGCGTATGTTCAAGCTCCATCCATTTGACCATTGAAGGCGGCATCATCAAGGGAATCAAGTTTGTAGGGGGGTGCCACGGCAATCTGCAGGGCATTGAAAAACTGGTTACCGGCATGAAAGCCGAAGAAGTGGCGAATAAGCTAAAAGATATCAAATGCGGTTTTAAAGACACGTCCTGTCCCGACCAGCTTGCGCTGGCAATTATAGAGGCATTGGATAGACAGGAAGCCTGAATCCTTCTGCGTTTCAGGTTGCTTAAATTCCAACGCCGCAGCCTCATGCAGCATAGAAGATGGTAAGGAATGCTATGCCCAAGACAAAGGCGGCTAAAAGGAACCATAGGATGCAGACAACAAACCTTTTTAAGCTGATTTTGTTTTTTGTCCTATAGCCCTTGATAGAATATGTTTTGGGCAATAAATCCTCATCCCTGTCAAACATGGCAAGACCCCCTCCTTTCGGCTTTATAACCCTTTCCGGCCCTGAACTCCCAGGCTGACGGGCTCCAGGCGAAACACGCCCGCCCGCCCCAGAACCCTGGGCCACCGGGCGCAAGAAACCGCACCGGTTTTCAGCTGTGCCTTACGTGCTCCATTCCCTGATTGAACAGCTGCAAGATATGGTCGTCGTCCAGTGAATAAATCACCGACTTCCCTTCCTTCCTGTGCTTTACAAGCTTCAACGTCCGCAAAAGCCTGAGCTGGTGGGATATGGCCGATTGGGACATGTCCAGCACCTCGGCAATATCACACACGCACATTTCAAACTTTGAAAGGGCATAGATTATTTTGAGCCGGGTTGGATCCCCCAGCGCCTTGAATACTTCCGAAAGCCTTGTTATTTCGTCGTCTTCCGGCATGCACTGCCTCAAGCAGTTCACATGGTCAATGTTAATCTTAAATTCCCGACAGCAGTCTTCACAATTCTCGATGATCATCGCACTGTCTCCATTCCATTCTTCTAATACCATTATATTTTTATATAGGCCATAAGTCAAACAGTTGCCTTTTTCAGCGGCAACTGTTATAATGAGCGCAGTTTAAAATACAGTATTTCCATAGGGTAAGCTGTGCCAATTTCAAGGATAACCCGATTTTAAAGCGCGTTATCACAAGTATATTCACACAATGAAGGTCAATGTGCCGTGATAACCGAATTAAGCAGTTTGGAGGAACGCCTGTGCCGTATTTGTATATTTTTCTTGCATTGCTGTTATCGGCCTTAGTCTATATGCGTTTTGAAGCCGGCTTCGTCAAAGTGGACAGGATTGACTTTACAAAGGACAAAAAGGGAGTAAAAATAATACAGCTCTCGGACATCCACGTCCGCTATCTGAAAGTCCGTCCCCAAAAAATAAGACAGGTAATAGAAAAGGAAAACCCGGATTTGCTCTTCATCACCGGGGATTATATAGATAAACCGGCCCATATACCTCTTTTTTTAAATGTTCTTGCATACATTACAAAGGGTTACCGGACCTATCTCTGCCTTGGGAACCATGATTACACGGCCTTCCAGGGGGACCTTAAAGGCCTTGCGGCTTTTGTCCGGAGCATCCGGGAAACAGGGGTTCATGTTTTACGGAATGAGACGGTGTGTTTTGACAAAAACAATAAAAAATACAACCTCATCGGGCTTGAAGACCTGAGGTCAAAAAACGTGGACTTTGAAAAAGCATTGAGCTCATGCAGCCCCGGCGCCTTTATGAATATCGCCCTATCCCACAATCCCGACATTGCGCTGGAGATTCCCCGGGGCAAGGTAGATTACCTTTTCTGCGGCCATTTTCACGGCGGACAGATATGGGCTCCCTTCAACCTTGAGTTTAAGGTCCTCCGGTACGAAAAGCTCTGCAAGATGGGGGTGAAACGCGGGCTTCACAAAATAAACGGCATAAACCTCTATATTAATAGAGGCCTGGGAAATGTATGCGTGCCTTTGAGGTTTCTCTCCAGACCGGAAATCACCGTTATCCGTTTGCCTTAAGCCTGTCCTTGCAATACCCCTGCCCTATGTTGGAAAGAAGTCCTATTGTCACGACATCCTGATTGTATTTTCTATTCTCTCAAACGCTTTTCCAGTCTTTCCTTTTCCGCCTCAAATCCGGGTTTCCCAAGAAGGGCGAACATATTCCGCTTATATGCCTCTACACCCGGCTGGTCAAAGGGATTCACTCCCAACAGGTATCCGCTGATGGCACAGGCCTTTTCGAAAAAATAGACCAGACTCCCGAAATAATATTCATCCATTTGGGGAATGCTCACAAGAAGGTTGGGCACTCCGCCGTCCGTATGGGCCAGCAGGGTTCCTTCCAGCGCCTTTTTGTTAATGTAGTCCATTTCCTTCCCTTCCAAAAAATTCAGCCCGTCCGTATTATCCTCACTTGCTTTTATCGCAACAGTCCTGCGGGGTTTCTCAATCTTTAAAACGGTCTCGAAAATGTTCCTCAGCCCATCCTGCACATACTGTCCCAAGGAGTGCAAATCCGTAGTAAAATCAAGGCCCGCAGGAAAAATGCCTTTTTGGTCCTTTCCCTCGCTCTCCCCGTAGAGCTGTTTCCACCACTCGGTGAAAAAGTGCAGAGAAGCCTCATAGTTAACCAGAATTTCAGTGGTCCTGCCCTTTCTGTACAGGGCATTCCTTATGGCTGCGTACATGTAGCAGTCATTCGTCCACAAATTGTGGCAGTTATATTTATGACAGGCGTCGGCGGCCCCTTCCATTATTCTATCGATATCCGCGCCGCTAACGGCAATAGGCAGAAGCCCAACCGCCGTTAGAACCGAATACCTGCCGCCTACGTCATCCGGGATGACAAAGCTTTCATATTTCTCTTCCGATGCCAGCTTCTTCAGGGCCCCTCTTTCCCTGTCGGTGGTGACAAAGATTCTCCCGGCAGCCTTTTTTCTTCCGTACTTTTTCTCCATGTACTCCTTGAAAATCCTGAAGGCAATGGCAGGTTCCATGGTAGTACCCGATTTGGATATGACGTTGACGGAAATTTCCTTTCCTTCCAGCAGCTCCATCAGGTCATGCATATAAGTGGAACTGAGATTATTGCCTGCAAAATAAACTTCAGGGGCTTTCCTTTTGTCCCTGGGAAGCACATTGTGGAAAGAATGGCCTAGGGCCTCTATGGCCGCACGGGCTCCCAGATAAGATCCTCCTATGCCTATGACAACCAGCGCCTCGGTGTCCGACCGTATTTTCCCTGCCGCCTCTTTTATCCTGGAAAACTCGGCTTTATCATAGTTCAAAGGCAGATCCACCCATCCGGTAAAATCGCTGCCCGGTCCTGTCCTGTTGTGAAGCATTTCATGGGCGGATTTTATAAAGCTATCGAAATAATGAATTTCACTTTCTTTGATAAAACCTGCCGATTTTGAAAAATCAAATATAAGGCTCTCCATCATTACAACCTCCCAACACCTTTGTATTAGTATAACATGAATGTTTTTCTTTAAAAAGAATTTATTGCCCTGTATTCGTTTTATTCTATTATTTCTTAAAATTTAATACAAAAACGTAATATTTTAACCACTTTTAGAATTATTTTTAACGCAATAATTTTATATTTCTGCTAAAACTAATTTCGACCAGACAGTTGAAATACCCTCTGTGTGTTATAAATATCAAATTGCTGTTTGCGAAAGAAGGTGATTTTACATGTCCAACAGGAATAAGATACTGGTCCCCGGAAGCAGAGAGGCTCTGGACAGGTTTAAGATGGAGTGCGCTCAGGAGATAGGACGTTTGCAGTACGTAAAGGAAAACAACGACCACTATAAGGGTGACGTGCCTTCCAGGGTGAATGGGCAGCAGGGAGGCCCAATCGGCGGTCAAATGGTTAAAAGGATGATTGAAATGGCTGAAAAACAGTTGTAAGCGCGACCCGGCGAAAAAGTGCCTGGTTATTATGTAACCCGGCACTTTTTCTGGGTCTAACTTTTTGCCTCTTATTCTCTCAACTGAGCTCCAAAGTTGTTTTTCAGCCCTTCCAGTATTTCATGGACCGCCCGGTTCACTTCTTCATCCGTCAGGGTTCTTTCCCTTGTCCTGAAAGTGATGGAATAGGCCACGCTTTTCATTCCCTCGGGAACCTGCTTCCCCTTATAGACATCGAAAAGCTTCACCGCTTCAACGATTTCCCCGCCCTTCTCCCGGATGACGCTCTCAATCTGCTTCACAAGAATTCCATCCCTCACAAGCATGGCAATATCCCTTGAAACCGCAGGGAATTTTGGCAGTGGCTTATATTGGGCGGTCAGGGATGCGGCCCGGATGAGGGGCTCCACTTCTATTACCCCAATGTAGGTACGCTCAGGCCCCTCGAAGTTTTCTGCCACTTCAGGATGAATCTCTCCCAGGACACCGATACCCTGTTGATTCACAACAAGCCTGGCCGTCCTCCCCGGATGGAATGCCGGGAAGTCCTTTTCAGGTCCGAACTCAAAGTCTTTTATGCCAAGGGCACTCAAAAGGTCTTCAACGATACCCTTTAAATCGTAGAAATCCACATTTCCGTACATCCCCAAAGTCAATACCTGCTTTTCATGAGGCAGTTTGCTGTGATCTGTCCCTTGAGGCAGGTATACATGGGATAATTCGAACAGTTTTACCGATTCCATACGCCTGTTATAGTTAGTAGCTATAACCTCAAGCATGTTCGGAATGGTTGTGGTCCTCATGATGCTGAAGTCTTCACCCAGGGGATTGGATATAACCACCGCATTTCTCAGCGGACTGTCGGCTGGAAGATTAATCCTGTCGAAAACCTTGGGGCTTGTAAAAGAAAAGGTGTAGATCTCATAAAGCCCGCAGGCGGCCATGGTATTTTTTATAATGTCCTCTACTTTCTGCTTAAAGGTTTTCTTTCCTACGGTGGTCGTCTTGCCGGGCAAGAGAGTGGGCTCAATGTTGTTATATCCATAGAACCTGGCAACTTCCTCCGCCAGGTCTGCCTCCCTTTCCACATCTGCCCTGAAGCTTGGCACTTTCAGCAACATGTTTGCTTCATCATACTCGAACTCCAATGCCTTTAAAATATTCAGCATATCTGCGGCTTTTATGGATGTGCCCAGCAAGCTGTTTATCCTTTCAGGCCTGAACTTGATGCTTCTCTGCTCCCACTTTTTCCCGTAGCAGTCGATGACCCCCTTGCAGACCGTACCCGCCCCAAGCTCCTCTACCAGCTGGGCCGCCCTGTTGACCGCCGCAATGGCATTTTCCACATCAAGCCCTTTTTCATAACGGCTTGACGCTTCGGTCCGAAGCCCCAGTTTTTTTGAGGTAAGCCGGATGGAGGTGCCGTCAAACACAGCGGATTCAAACAGAATATCACGGGTTTTTTCGGTGATCTCCGAATTTTCTCCTCCCATGACTCCCGCTACCCCCACAGGCCTCTTTGCGTCCGCGATGACAAGCATGGAGGAATCAAGCTTCCTCTCCTGCCCGTCAAGGGTTTTTATGGTTTCTCCTTCCGAGGCCCTTCTTACTACAATTCTCTTTTCCTGCAGGTAATCCATGTCAAAAGCGTGCATGGGCTGGCCCATCTCCAGCATCACATAATTTGTAATATCCACAATGTTGTTGATGGGTCTCACGCCCGCAGCCCTCAGCCTCTCTCTCATCCATTTGGGTGAGGGTGCGATTTTGACACCCCTGACCACCCTGGCGGCATATCTTAAGCATAAATCCCTGTCCTTGACCTCAACGGAGGCATACTCATCCACAGGACCTCCTTCTTCCTTAACTGCGATTTCAGGTTTTGTAAATCTGGTATTCAGTGCAACCGCCGCTTCCCTGGCGATACCGGTCATACTGAGGCAGTCCGGCCTGTTGGGAGTGATTTCGAACTCCACAACCGTGTCGTTCAAGCCAATAACCTCTCGGATATCCTTACCCAGGGGCAAATCCTTCTCCAGAATGAAAATCCCGTGTTCCGCAGCGTTGGGATAGTCCTCAAGGGAAAGCCCCAGCTCCTGTATGGAACACATCATGCCATTGGACTCTACCCCCCTTAACATGCTTTTTTCGATTTTCTTCCCTCCCGGAAGTGTAGACCCGTCCAGAGCTACCGGAATGTAGTCCCCGACCCGGATATTTTGTGCGCCGGTCACGATCTGCAGGACTTCATTTCCCACATCCACCTTGGATACCTGGAGCTTATCCGCCTGCGGATGCTTTTCCAGGGATAGGATTTTCCCCACAACAACCCTGGAGATCTCTTCTCCCAGCGTCTCAAGCCCCTCTACCTTGGAACCCGACATAGTCAATGCATTTGCAAACTCTTTAGGGCTGACGTTTATATCCACATAATCTCTAAGCCAATTCAGCGGTACCTTCATCGTCAATACTCCTTTCACTGTTAAACTTCATGGGCAAAATTCCCAAAGAAAGCATTGGGTCCAAAGAATCCATCCCTTTAAAACTGCTTTAAAAACCTTATATCATTTTCATAAAACAGCCTCGAATCGTCAATATTAAACTTGCCCAAGGCAACCCTCTCTACTCCCAGGCCAAAGGCAAACCCGCTGTACACCTCGGGGTCAATTCCGCACACCTCCAGGACCTTGGGGTGCACCATTCCGGATCCCAGTATCTCAATCCACCCCTCATTTTTACACACCCGGCAGCCTGTGCCCCCACAGACCCAGCAGGACACATCCACCTCGGCGCTGGGTTCGGTGAAGGGAAAATGATGGGGTCTCAAACGGACCTTGGTCTTCTCCCCGAACAGGCTTTTCGCAAATACCTGCAGCGTGCCTATAAGGTCTCCCATGGTTATGCCCTTGTCCACAACCAGTCCCTCTACCTGGTGGAATATAGGAGAGTGGGTTGCATCCACCTCGTCCGAGCGGTAGGTCCTTCCCGGGCATATGACCTTTATGGGGGGCTTTTTACTCTCCATCACCCTGATTTGCACCGGAGAGGTGTGGGTCCTTAAAACGATATTGTCATCAACATAAAACGTATCCTGTACATCCCTGGAGGGGTGGTTTTTAGGTATGTTCAGCGCCTCGAAATTATAGTAATCCAGCTCAACCTCTGGCCCTTCCGCAATTTCATATCCCATCCCCAGGAAGACCTCCTCTATTTCATTCATGACCATGCTTAAAGGGTGTCTGTGGCCCAAAGCTCTGCTCTTTCCCGGTATAGTCACGTCGATGGCTTCCTTTTGGAGCAGCAGGGACCTTTCGTGCCTCACAAGTTTCCTTTTCGTTTCTTCTATCCTGCTTTCAAGAAAAGCCCTCACCCCATTTGCAAGCTGTCCTATGGCAGGCCTTTCCTCCGCCGTTAAGGCTCCCATTCCTCTCAAAACGGAAGTAAGCTCTCCCTTTTTCCCAAGGTATTTAACCCTGATATTCTCCAGCTCCTGAACCGCCGTCACCTGGGAAAGCTCTTTTTCAGCCCGGATTTTAATGGCATTCAATTGGTCTTTCATTCCATTGACTCCTTCCTTTCCTAAATGGTAAATTTTGTGTTTGATAAAATATTTCTCTGGTTTGCAGAGTAAAATGGTTAAGGGAGAATGATGCTTACCCCTGTATCATAAAAACCTTCGTCCCTAGCAAAGGACGAAGGTTTTCTCCGCGTTACCACCCATGTTCTTATCAAAAAGATAAACACTCAACAAGATAACTCGCTTTTTACCTCAAAAGCTTCATTATCCTCATTATTCTAACGGTTTTGCTCCGGCATCTCCTACTTTTGAGTTCAGGATGCAGCTCCAGAGGGAACTTCAACGGTTTGTCATTTAAGGATGCTTCCAGCCTGCGGCATCCTTTCTCTGTATCAACTTGCCGTCTACTTTACTCTTTCACAGCTTTTAGCAATATTTTTCAATAATTATACCATAAAAACAGCCGCCATACAACCATTAAATCTGTATAATGCGCGGCAGCGCATTATACGCTGAGAGGCTGAGCAGGGCTGCTGCCTTGCTGAGAGCTGAAAATTAAGGTTGAGGTGATCCTCACGAGCTGTTCCAGGTTAAAGGCTTTTTTTATTAATATCGTTGCTGCTATAAAGCGTTACTGAAACTTAACCTTGTACCTGCTACAGAGCATTTCTTCAACCTCAACCTTGCTATTGCTAAAGAGTCATTCTTCAGCCTTAAATGCACACGCATTATATTAATCTCAGCTTCTCAGCCCTCAGCCCGCCCGCGCTGCGCAACCTTTCTTCCTCAGCCATATAATGCTGTGTATTATACTTATTATGCACAAAACGCTATTGGCTTAAACCTTCGTTTAATTTTTACTTCCTGAAGCCCTCCGGATTATTCTTATGCCAGTTCCAGGCAGTTTCAATGATGGTTTTCAGTTCATGATACCGGGGGCTCCACCCCAGCTCCCTTTGAATTTTTTCGGAGGATGCCACCAGCACCGCCGGGTCTCCCGGTCTTCTTCCGGAAACAACCGCCTTTATCGCCGCTCCCGTAACTTCTCGGGCAATTTCGACCACCTCCTTAACCGAAAAGCCCTCCCCGTTTCCGAGGTTGAACACATCGCTTTTACCTCCGCTTCTCAACTTATTCAGAGCCAGGATATGAGCCCGGGCAAGGTCCATCACATGAATGTAATCCCGGATGCATGTCCCATCCGGTGTGTTATAATCCTCTCCAAAAATGCTTATAGCTTCGCGCTGTCCAAGGGCCGTCCGGAGGACTATGGGAATCAGGTGGCTTTCAGGACTGTGATCTTCCCCTATTTTACCGCTGGTATGGGCACCGGCCGCATTGAAGTACCTCAGAGATATATACCGTATTCCATAGGCATTATCCACCCATTTTAACGCCTTTTCCACCGTCAGCTTGGTCTCACCATAGGGGTTGGTGGGCATTGTCCTGTCCGTTTCAAGAATAGGTATGCTTTCCGGTTCCCCATAGACTGCGGCAGTAGAGGAAAAAACAATTTTATTGACGCCGTGTTCCTTCATTTTGGTGAAAAGGTTCAGGGAAGAAGCCACATTATTGTTATAGTATTTCAGCGGGTCCGAAACGCTCTCACCTACAAGGGAATCCGCAGCAAAATGGATTACCGCCTCGATGCTGTTCTCTCGGAATACCCTGTCCAAAAAATCCGAATCCCTCAAATCCCCATTGTAGAACTTACCTCCCAGAATAGCTTCCCGGTGCCCCTTTTGAAGGTTATCCAGTACCACTACATCTTCCTTCGAGTCAATCAGTTCGGCAACCGTATGGCTCCCTATATACCCTGCCCCTCCTGTAACCAGGATTGCCATGGTGAAAACACCTCCTTTAAACAAAATCTATATGAGATTATAGCTTATTTCTTTCCATTTGATTATACTTTTAAAAATATTTTGCACCAATATTTTTCACCAGCAGGGATTGTCCTCCCCGGTTTTCCATACGGAAAACTTTGTTGAAGCACTAAAAAACCAGCCTGCCGATACCTTGTCGACAGGCTGGTTTTCTGAATAAGCTCTCTCTATATAAACCATATCCGGTTTTGGCTACTGTGCCTTTGCCGCACTTTTTCCCGCAATGCGGCCGAACGTTATGATATCGGCCACGGCATTGCCTCCGAGACGGTTGCCGGCATGGATGCCGCCGGTAACCTCGCCTGCTGCATAGAAGCCGGGAATTACTTTGCCGCTTTTGTCCAGTACCCGCGCATATGAATCAATTTCAAGCCCTCCCATGGTGTGATGGACGGAGGAAGTGCGCGGGGTGGCATAGAAAGGAGGTTTCTCCAGCTTTGGTCCAAAGTTCTTTTTGCCGAAATCCGGATCCTTTTGATTGTCTATGTAGGAGTTGTATTTCCTGATCTCGGCGACCAGCGCACCCGAAGGCATTCCAAGCTGCTTCTCAAGGTCTTCAAGGGTATCCGCCTTGTAGACGCTCTTGGTCTTTATAAGGTCGTCGATATTGTCTCCCCATCCGTTTTTCCCGCCCGGCTGGGGATTACCGGCCGTAACCTGGTCGCAGATGATGTAGAACATGCTGTCGGTCTGCTTCAATGCTGCCTTTGACAATACGTCGCGCTCGGCATATTCATTCACAAAGCGTTTCCCTTCTTTGTTCACAAATACCTGAGATTCGGCACTGCTCCACAAGCCCCCCGAGAGCAAGCCCGTAACCGGTTGAGAACTTGGCATCAGCTGGATGAATCCCATGCCTACCAGGTTCGCACCCACAGCTTCGCCCATTATGATTCCGTCTCCCGTGGCCGTGGGGGAATTGGTGGTCGGCATATCCAGAGGCATTTTCTCCCAATAAATATTATACTTCGCCCGCATTTCGGGATTCGCACCAAAGCCGCCGGTGGCCATAACAACGCCCTTATTTGCCCTGAGGGTGACGGGCGTGCCGTCGGTCTTTGTGGCTTTAACGCCTACCACTTTGCCGTTTTCAACAATTAATTCATTGGCCTTCGTCTCCAGCATAATTTCGGCGCCCAGCTTGACTGCCGCATCAGAAAGCGTTTTGATGTATCCGCTGCCCACAGGCATAGTATTGCTGTGGGTCCTTGGCCAAAGTGCGCCCAGAACGGTGCTGATATTGTCATTCCACTTGAGGCCGTAGCCTTCCAGCCACTGGATGGACCCCAGGGCATTGGTGCACAGTGTACGGACCAGGTCCAGTTTTCCGGTAATGGTGGTTTTCCCGTCAAGGGAAACTCTCTTGCCGCCCAGGTAGGTGTGGATCATATGCAGTTCCACCGAATCGAACAGTACATTTTTATCGCCGGACTTGAGATATTCCCTGATCTGGCCCTTCAATACCGTGAGTGTAGGCCCGAAATCGCCGAAATCACTTTCTTTTGCATCCAGCAGTGCCGTGAGATCTTCAAGAAGCGGTTTTGTCATCTTCACATTTTTTTGACGCTCCGGGTCTACAGCATTGAACACTCCACCCGAGCGAGCGGTATTTCCGCCAAGAATAGCCGCTTTTTCAATCAGGATCACGCTGGCACCGTTTTCCGCTGCGGAAGTAGCTGCAGCAAGTCCTGCACCGCCGCCGCCGACTACAATTACGTCAGCCGTCTTGTTAATCGCCGCACCTGTGCTGCCGGCTGCCGCTTTGCCGGCGTCGCCGCCGGCCGGAGTCCCGGCCGCGCCGCCTGAGCAGCCCGTCGTCAGCGCCATGATGGCGCTGAGCATTAAGCAGAGAATGACTTTGGAATTAATTCTTTTCATTTTCATTTAGACCCCTCTCCTTTATTTGAATATTATCACGGATATATCCGGTGGCTTCTTCCCTCTGCCGTCTGACCCATGCCCCTTTTTTCGTGGGGTTTAGATTTTTCACCTATATATCTATATGTCCATTTTTAATGCAATATGCGTAACCGAAGGATTCAGTGGGGATTCACATTACGGGTGACCGCCTGGTCCGTGTTCCAGCGGGAAATCCGAAATGAAAGGCGCTTTGATGCCGGTATGGCAAAACTGTAAATTTGCAAAAAAAACATCCTGGAAAATTTTCAATTCCAGGCTGCTTTAAAAAATTACATTCTATCTTCATGCTATTTACTGCATATTGGTGGGCAATGAGGGGCTCGAACCCCCGACTTTCACCACGTCAAGATGACACTCTACCAGCTGAGTTAATTGCCCCTATTTTTCTTTGCATTACATATTATAATACCACTGCTTGCTCCTGTCAAACTTAATTTTACAACAAATTATCCTGATGTTGCTTTCAAGGTATATATCCATATTCCATAAAGAAAATAGCGGATTCCAGATTGCTGAAACCCGCCATTTTCAATGGTCGGAGTGACTGGACTTGAACCAGCGACCTCTTGCACCCCAAGCAAGCACTCTAGCCAAACTGAGCCACACCCCGACATCCATTCTGAAGAACATTTTATATTATAAAACATAATCGGATAAAGCACAAGTATTTTTTCTGATCTGGTGTGATTTTTTCTGATCTGGGATATATTTCTTTGAAAAATCATGTAACATGAATAAAGCGATAAAAAATGTAAATAATCCAGTAATATACGGTTCTAAATAAAAAGACAAAAGATAGGAGGTAATCTATGTATAACCATGAGGCGGCAAGCAGTCCTGAGCCTCGCAACACAATAGGAAACGAATACACTTCTTTAAAGAAAAACAACAAGGGTTATTTTTTCACTGTATGCATTCTATTCATAGTGACAGCGGCACTGTACGCGAATAACTTTCTGGTATATAAATCCTATAGGGAATTAAAAAATCAATTTGAGATTACAACATCCAAATATAAATCATTAACTGTGAATAATACCGATTTAAACGTGGAAAATTCCAGACTGAAAAAAGAAAACGAAGAATTGAAGCAGAATTACAACAGGATTATTAGCCGGAATGAAGAGATCATAAAGCAGATAGAAGCAATTCAAAAGAAGAACGACGAACTTGTAAAGAGAAACCGTGAATTGGTAGAAGACAACATTGCGCTGCAGAATTCTGTTAAAATGGCGGCTTCGGTGGGAATCAAGCCGCAAAATTACAGCAAGTTCCAAGGGATTAGTTCACGGGGAGAACTTCAGAGAGGAACATACCTGGGCAAATTTTTGGGAACCGCCTACACGCCCAGCAAGGAGGAATGCGGCAACAGCAAGGGAATCACCAATTCAGGGGAACCTATCATACCGGGCATTTCTATCGCCATCGACAACAAGTACTGGCCTTTTGGAACCGTGTTCTATATAAAAGGATTGGGTTATGCCGTTGCCATGGATACGGGCAGTGCTATCAAAGGAAAGTACAGGTTTGATTTTGCCGTATTTGATAAGAAATTTGCCAAAGCCCTTGGTTCCAGGGAATGGGATGTATATCTGGTAAAAGAAGGTAAGGGTTATGTTGAAAGCACTGTTTTCTAACAAACCCTGTCAGGATTCCATGCTGGTGACCTTTGGGTGTGAAAAATCCTTGGGGATATCATGAACAATTTTTCATTTTTTTCCCCTAAAATCCAGAAAGCCTGGGCGGTACGCCAAGGCTTTTGTTTTCCAAAAAACGGATAAAAAATACGTCTCTGAAATAATGCCATTCTTTTATTTTCTACCCATAGATATGACATTAGCCATTATAACTTCCTAAACATGGAGTCTATCCTGAAAGTATTGCGCCTGCTGCGAAAAATACTTTTCCGGCTATTTTCATAGATACCTACCTGCAGGAATACATGATCTTCAATCTTAGGTTTTTTCTTAAACCAATGGATTATATTTTTTAGTTTGAACATCAGCAACCACCTTTTTTATTATACCACCCTGGGAGCAAATCTCAACCATGGGAAAATAAAAAATTTACTTATAAAATTTTAACATTTAAAATATTGTAAAATAATTATATCGACTATATGCTAGAAATATTGACAATTTATAACATATTATGTATAATATAATCACATTATGGTAAAGGTGGGATTAAAATGAAATCATTGGGGATTGTAAGAAAAATAGACGAGCTCGGAAGAATTGTATTGCCTATAGAACTTAGAAGAACCTATGAAGTAAATGTAGGCGATCCTTTGGAAATTTACACCGAAGGAAAAATGATCATTATAAAGAAGTATGCCCCGGAATGTGTTTTTTGTGGTAATGCAGGAAATGTGGAGGAGTTTAAAGGGAAGAATATTTGTCCCAGTTGTAAAAATGAGATAAAAAAGATAAACATTCCCCGGAAATAGCCGGGGTTTTTTTATTAATTGAATTTATTAGAACAGGGACGGCGGTACGCCGAACAGCACCCATCCGGGGCCATTTCCCCCCGAAGCCTGGGCGCCCACGCCTTTGCGGTTGACCACCCCATCCTGCGCCGCCTCCTTCAAGCTTACTGTGCCTGAAGTGCCTGTGGCAAGCCTGGACTTGAACACAACGGTTATAACGTCATGTTCTTCATTGATAAAGGCGGATGCCACATCATTAGCGTCCACAGGTCTCGCCTGCATCTCCCCTTCAAACTGTGCCGTCACGGCAAAGGCGGACAGCAGTTCCTCCGGCTGCAAGGCTCCTTGCAGGCTGAAGCCGCCGGACGCACCGGCATCCGAAGCTCCCGGGAACCTGACGGCCGAATCCATCTGAATTTCCATGCTCAGCTGGTCATCGGATACGGTTGCACAGGAGATCTCCGGTGCCGGGACTTTTTCTATGCCAGGAGCGAACTCCATAACCGTACCTGTGCCCAGTACGGCTATGGCCGTCCTGCTGTCTGCCACCCAATTTGTGCCCGTCTCATTCCGGACGGTGTGGGAGATGGCCAGATAGTACCGGCTGAGGGGCGTATTTTCCGGGCTGGTCCTCAACATATCGATGTCCTCCGAAAGATACAGCACGGCTTTATGCTCCTCCTCGTCATACTCCGCCGCACCCTGAGCCAATATCTGGACACAATCGCCGGTGCCGCTGCTGTTGGACACAAGCCTGTATTTTGTAATATCCCTTGCATCCTCCGGGTCCATTCTTTCCGGATAGCTGACCACAATGGTCCTTCTGTCAGGCATATACACTCCTGCGGGTGTAATGGGGTCCTTATCGGCATCCGTATTGTTTATTGTAATGGGGACCGAACGATAGTTTTTTCCAGGATTCGGCGCAAGTTTTATAAAGCCGGAGGTATCGGTGATATCGCTGCCCGATGTGGGAATATACAAATACACCGTCTTGTTGGCAGGAACATTGGTACAGGTGGTTAAAAGCTTCCTGTCCAGGACCAGCCTGTACATGGTATCGTTGACCCTGACTGCTTGTACAACGTTTACACCGGCCCCATTATTCAGCAGGGGAGTAACTCCGTCCTCATCACTATAGAGGAATATACCGGCAGGGTCGGTGTCCATCTTGACTGCTTCACTGAAATTCAATGTAATTACCCTGTTGTTTTCAGCGTATGCGTTCACCAATTGGGGCTGGCGGGCCTGGCCGTCGTTGCCGTAAAACTGGATGATATTGGCCCAATTGTCCGCCTGGACTATCCCGGTGTTCCCCACAATTCTAAAGATGCCTCCCGCCGCTTTGGAATGGGCACTATCAAACAAGACTTCCGAAAACCTCACAATCAGGGTATTGGGATCCTCCGGGTCCATCCATGCCCTGTGGGCCTTGCTGTCCAAATTATACTCCTTCCCATTGTCCCCGTCGGTGGAAACGCCCAATGCGCCGGGAATAAGATTGTTGGCCGTGTCGGTGCCGCTCCATATCCTGCCCTTAATTGTACGGTCCTCCACCGTTCTGTCAAAGTATATCTTGAGGGTTTGGCTGTCCTGGGCAGCGGCTCCCAGAATTCTGGACTTTGTGGGGTCCACTCCCCGGCCGGTAAAGGGGTACCTTATTTCATCCTCTTTTCCCATGGGGACCCCGTCGGAGTTTTCAAGGCCCCTGACGGTCAGGGTGTACACAGCCCCGTTTAAGGTGGTGGGAATGGTGAGCCTGACGGTTTTTCTAAAATCGGGGCCGTCGCCGCGTGCGGCCATCTCCGCATGGTCAGGATACCCGATGCCGTTGTCGATGGTGTAGCAGGACACATCTTCCGCGTTGGCTCCCAGGTTTTTGTCGAACTGCACCAGGATGACCCTGTCATTGTCTCGGGGACGTGTGATAGAGACGACGCCGTTGATCTTCTCTGCGGCCGCACTTCCTGCGAACGCCGTGGTGTTTTTGCCGTCCGAAACATTGATGGAATTGCCGTATATGTCTTTAACGTTGACTGCGGTCAATTTGTACGGGACACTCTTCATAGGGGAGGTGGTCAGCCTGACCGACTTCCCGTCCTCCTGCACCTCCACTTTTTGCACCGGCACCGTGGTGCCGCTCCCATAGGCCTCTTGCATTGTGTAATTGGATGCAGTCTCAGCCGACAGCAGCTCCAGCTTTCTTGCAAAGTGCAGCACGACCTCGGTGCTGCTGACAACCTCCACCGCGGGCGTATCGAACTCAAGGGCAGTGTCCGGCTTCTTCATGCCCACAAAAGTTTTCTGCGTGTCCGAAGCTGTGGTGGACAGGCTTTTGCCGTAGATATTCATAAGCCCGCCCTGCACCGAAACCCTATACACCGTTGAATCCTTCATAGCCCCTCCCAGGGTCAGCAGCACAGACACCCAGGCGGAAGCCTCGGTGCCCGAAAATGAATTTTCCGCATCGGGCTTTTCCGCTGCGGTCACCGGCACCTCTGTACTGCTGTATGCCTCCGTCAAGGTAAAGGACGCGTCTTTTAATGTGCTCCAGTCAATTCCCGTATTGAACTCCACCGCCACCTTATTGAAGTCCACGGCCCTCGCATTGACGGCTTTTAAGCTGTCGGTATTTTTCTTTGTGCCCGCAAAAGTCCTGCCCTCATCCTTATCCATTACGTTGCCGGACAAATCCGCCGCACCGGACACCGAAATACTGTAAAGGGTCGCGCCCTTCTGCTCCGAGGTGGTAAGCAGGACAACCCTGTCCGACTCGTAGCCCACGCTGTATATGGTCAGGGGTGTGCCGGTAAAATAAGTTTCAGCGATTGAAAAACTGGCGCCGTCGATGTTTACGGTTTCTGAAAATTCAATTCTCACTTTGTTATAATCCGCCGAGGATATGCTCATAATCTCCGGTTTCCTTGTATCCGCCGGCCTACCGTTAAATCCATAGGTTTTTGTGCCGCTTGTCATGGTGTATGCTGTTCCGGGTACGGTATCGGATGCCAGGTATACCAAAACCGTTTTTCTCTTCGCGTCATATCCGGCAACCTTGCAAAAGGCCACATCCAGGGCATTTCCCGCCGGGTCCCTGACCGAAACAGACAGGCCGGGCTCATCCTCTTCACTTAACGGCGTATTCAGCTTAACCTCAATCACCCTGCTCGCCGCCGCTGTAACACTTTTTACATCCAGTGTGTTAGAAACGGGATCACTGTAAATTCCTGCCGCAACCGCCTTGTCTTTATCGATTTTTCCCGTTTCCACCAGGACGGCGGCAAGAGTTTTATCCCCTCCTTTTCCCGTGGTTTTTAACGCCTCCACAGTGGCCTGCGCCAGGTTCTCCACAGTGAAGGGGCTGGCTAAGGCGGCCTTATGTAAACCTTTGCCTGCTGCGTAGGATAGGGTATCTTTATACTCAAAATCAACTCCGCACTTATAGCCCAGGGCTTCCAGCATTACCTTGTAATATCCCTGGGCCGTGATGGGGTCTGCGGGCGAAAAGTTGGTGCCGTCCCCCAGCCAGCCCAGGTCGGGTCTGGACTTGAGATAAGCCATATAGGGTTTTGCCCAGCCCACTTTTCCTGCGTCCGCAAAATTCTGCTGTCCTTGAAAACCCGCCGCTTCCTCTGCCAATCCCTTGAGCCTTAAAAACATGATGGCCGCCTGCACCCTGGTCAGCGATGTGGCCATGTATTCGGGAGTAACGCCTCCCCCCGCCCCCAGCAGCATGCCTATGTCCCTGCATATTGCGGCGTCTGTTGAGATTGTGCCGGGGGGCGCTGCAAAAGCGGGCAGCCATGAACTGAAAAAGAGTACTGAAGCAATAAAGGCAGCTATGGCAGGTTGAAAAATTTTTTTAATTTTATATATAGATCTTTCAGTCAAAAGATTTGCGCCAATAAAATAAATCTGGTCTGAACCAATCTTATTGATGACATTGACCATATTTTTCTCTTTCATACAGCCTTTCACTACCTGTGTGACATTGATATTATGTTAACCTTTATATTCTAGTGTAATAAAATTAAACCAAAAGATAAAGTGAAAAATCTGGTTATACCCAGGTTTAATACTATTTTGTTTGATTGGAAAACCCGCGTAAGCCTAAAGGTGTATCTCCTTACATTAGACGGGTCAAGTGAAAATCTTCCTTCAGATATGTCTTCTCTTACCAATAGATCATTGTAGAATTAAGCCGTGAAAGGTGTTTTTCGGTTTATAAAGAGCGTGATCGTGTTCGATGAAAGGATGTGAAAAAAGAGGTTCTATAGGTTTTTCACATCCTCCTTTGCATGATAGAAACTGTGTGGAGGGCGTTGCATAGTTTCAACGGGCCTTTTTCGGCATCAAATGTTTTGTCTTTCGTCTTGCCGCAAAGGGGACCAGATTGTCCAATACGACCCCGGCCCTGCTTTCATCCGAGCTTGCCAGTACACTGTGTTTGGCACTGTAAAAGTAGTATATGGCTATACCTATGGCCATCCATACCACAAATCGGATCCAGGTGGCCAAAGGCAGGTTCAGCATAAGGTAAACGCAAAATATTACCGACAATATGGGCAGGTAAGGTGTCCAGGGCACTTTAAAAGGCCTTTCCGCATCGGGCTGTGTCCGCCTCAATATGATCACCCCTAAAGACACCACCGTTAAAGCGGACAATGTCCCGATATTGGCCATTTCTGCAATAATGCCCACAGGGAAGAATGCTCCTATGAGGCTTATGGCAGTTCCTACAAGCAGGGTATCGATATAGGGCGTTTCATACTTTTTGTGTATTACGGCAAAAACCGGAGGCAGCAGCCCATCCCTCGCCATTGCAAAAAATATCCTGCTCTGGGCGAAAATTACCGCAATAAGCACGCTTGTAAGCCCGGCCAGGGCTCCTATTGAAACAAAAGATGTGGCCCATCGGATTCCTGTGCTGAGAAGGGCCGCGGCAATAGGTGAAGGCGTATTCAGCCGGGTGTAGTTTATCATCCCTGTCAGTATCCCTGCCACCAGGATATATAAAACAGTGGATATAACGAGGGAACTTACAATGCCTAAGGGCAGATCCCTCTTGGGATTTCTGACCTCCTCTGCGGCCGTAGCTACAGCGTCAAAGCCTATATAAGCGAAAAAAACTATGGCGGCACCCTGCATGATCCCCGATACTCCAAAAGGCGCAAAAGGTGTCCAGTTTCCCGGATTTACCCTGAAGGCTCCCACAAGGATGAAAAGCAGGATAACCAGCAGTTTCACCAGCACAATAAACTTGGTGGCCTTTGCACTGTCCTTTGTTCCCCGTACGGCAATCCATGTGACTATCAAAGTAATAAGAACCGCGGGGATATTGATTATCCCTCCTTCAAAGGGGGATAGGGCAAAAGCTCCGGGTATATGGATACCCGCCGACCTTAGAAGATCTGCAAAGTATGAACTCCATCCTACCGAAACCGCCCCCGCCGCTACCAGATATTCAAGGACCAGGTTCCATCCGATCAGCCATGCCACAATTTCACCCAGGGAAGCATAAGCATAGGAATAAGCGCTGCCGGCCACAGGAACCATCGCCGAAAGTTCCGCATAGCAAAGCGCAGCAAGTCCCGCTGCAATGCCTGAGATAATAAACGACAGGATCACCGCAGGTCCTGCGTATGTCGCTGCCGCCACCCCTGTGAGGACAAAAATACCCGTCCCTATAATGGCTCCCACACCCAGTGCGGTCAGGTCAAGGGCTCCCATACTCCTGGAGAGCGCCCGTTTTTTTTCGCCTTTAGCCTCAAGCATGGATATATTCACAGGTTTCTTCCGCAATAATGTATTCCAGGATGCCATTCGCTCACCTCAAATTCATAGGGTCTTCAATACTGAACAGGCCATTATGCGGATCATCCATTGTCCACATAAGGCCAGTAATAGTTTTTTACATATAAAAAAACTTATACCGCAAAACCGGCGGCTAATTATTACTAAATGTCGAAAAAAAAAGAAGCCCGGTATAAACCCTTGCTTCCCAAAGTGTTATTAACTATTTCCATTCAATGAAGCAAAACCGATTTTTTAGGCCGTTCACCTTTTTTTAGAAAACAGCAGGTATAGAACATAGGCTATTACAACAACTACAGCCACAGGTAAAAGCACCGCCAGCGCGAGCCTGACCACTTTAAGAGCAACCACAAAAAGTATTATAAACACGGCTATGGCAACGATGCTTTTCACAAGGTTATTATTCATAATTCTATTCCCCTTTTTAAGTATTTTAATTAATAATACGGATATATTAATTAAATGTCTTAAAAACATTAAATGTTTTTATTATAAATAATATTACAGTTTGCGGGAAATTTCTCTTAAAGCGTCAAGGGTCCGGTCTATATCTTCCAATGTGTTGAAGCATCCCACGCTGAACCTGACCACTCCCGTTTCAACTGTCCCTAATGTCCTGTGCGCCAGAGGCGCACAGTGAAATCCTGCCCTTGTGGCTATATGATAGACTTTATCAAGCGTATAGCTTATTTGCGTGGAATCGGTACCAATAAAATTTAAAGCTACGATTCCTGTATTTTTTTTCATGTCGTTCTTGCTGTAAACCTTCACCCCTCGGATCTCTTCCACTCCCTCATGCAGTCTTTTTACCAGCATGTACTTATACAACTCCATATTTTCCAGGCCGAAGTTTTCTATAAACCGGATACCGTGACTCAGCCCCACAATTCCCGGGGTATTTAGCGTCCCGCTTTCCAGCACGTCGGGCATAAACTCAGGCTGATACAGGTTTTCGGAGTTGCTTCCCGTACCTCCCTGTAAAAGGGGATTGATTTTCAGTCCTTCCCTGACGTACAGCCCCCCGGTGCCCTGAGGCCCCAAAAGCCCTTTGTGTCCTGGGAACGCCATCATATCCGCGTTTATTTCATCCACGTCGATTTTAACGGTGCCGGCTCCCTGGGCAGCATCCACCAGAAAAAGAATCCCATTTTCTCTGGCAATTTTTCCGATCTCCTTCACTGGCATTACTATGCCGTTCACGTTTGATGACAGTGTGCAGATGATAAGCCTGGTATTTTGCCGGATACTTTTTTTAATATCCTGGGGGTCAATCTCTCCAAACTCATTTCCCTCAATAATTGAGACCTGCATCCCCATATCCCTTTCAAGGGTTTTTAAAGGTCTGGCCACGGAGTTGTGTTCCATACACGTGGTGATAACATGGTCCCCCGGTTTGAGGCAGCCTTTTATCGCAATATTTAAAGCCTCGGTAGCATTTTTAGTAAAACACAGCTGCAGCGGATTGCTGAAATTAAAAAAACTGCTTATGACTTCTCTCGCCTCAATAACCGCCTTGCCGGATTCTATGGACATGGCATGCCCGCCGCGCCCCGGATTGGCACAATATTCCCTCATACACCGGGTCATCTCCTCCATCACCCTGTCGGGCTTGGGATATGAAGTTGCCGCGTTATCCAAGTATATCATCGCATACCGCCTCCGTCTCATGATCTTTATGGGTACAAAAAAGCTGTGATTTTATAGTCTAACCACAGCATATGTCGTTTCTCCTCTTAAGTTTCCTGGCGCTGAACATTTTGTTTTGGAAAAAAGTTCAGGCGCTAATTTCCAAGTATAGCTTTAAATATCCCCTATCCGTTCATCTCAACACTTTTTCCAAGGGCCCTCAACACAATCAACGCAATGGCTCCTCCCACCAAAGCCGTAACCAGTTGAGGCCAACCGAAAAGGAAATACAGGGTGCCAGCCAGTTTGGGAGCCATTTTCAGCACCACCAGGAAAAAGGATACCGAGCCGAAAAGCACCCCGAATTTTAAAACCGCACCCAGGATTATTCCGGCAATTTTGCTCTTTTTAAGCAGAAAATAGAAGCACAGCACCAGTACAATATTGCCGGCTGCTACAAAAGGCGAAAAAGGCAGAAGAAAGGATGCAATGGGTGAATGGGTTGTAAGCAGAGAACCCACAGGCGCTATGGCCGCTATGATGATTCCTCCCCACACTCCTACTGTGGCAGTGGCAATAAGAAGACATGCATTGACCAGGGGTCCCACAATAAAATTGCTGTTGGGTCCCAAGGGGACAAAGCGCCCCAAGGATTGAAATACAAGGGTCAATGCCGCCAAAATGGCTGTTCTGGCAATAAATCTAACCTTTACACTCTTCATACTAACGACCTCCATAAAGAATACTTTCTAGTCCAAAATTCAAATACGTAAAAATACAACAAAAAAGCCCCTCATGACTATTCACGTCACAAAGGGCAAAGACACAACAAGCATCTCGGCTCACCCTTCGTTTAGAATACTCTTTCCCGTTAGGCATAATACACCTGGATTTTCCTTCAATGTAAGATTTTCTCCTCACCATCTCGGAATATGCAATTCTAATATGTCAGGGCCACCTTTACTCTTACCCCCTTTAAGTTACCCAGCTTACCGGTTAAGGCGCCGATTTCGTCGCCGGTACCGTCGGCTATAACCGAAATAACCGATATACCCCGTTCCCTATACGGTATCCCCATCCGGCCTACAATAATCCTCCCATAACTGCTCAGTATTTCATTTACTTTTCCCGCTGTCTCTTCACGGTTGCTGATCACGATTCCTATAACCGCAACCCTTGTTTCCTTTTCCATATCATACCCTGGTTATGTACTTATTCACACAATAAATTCCTAAAATTTATATGCTTTTATTATACCAATTTTTTAGGTAAAGTAAAAGGCAAAGTAAACAATTTTATTCCTACTGGCCATTTTTTTCATATAATTCCTTCAGCGTTGATAAGATGCTGTACGGAATCCCCAGGCATTTAATGGGAAAGCCCTAACGATTTTTCTCATTTTTACAGCACAAGCCAATAATAAAAGCCCGGAACGCCGGACTTTTATTATTTTTATAATTTAATCGCTGGATTATTTTTTCATCTACTGTATGGATATTACTACCAGCTCCGCCTTCCCTCCCGGCCTGTCAAGGTATACATCCACCTGTCCGTATACCCAGTTGGTTTTAACATCATTGATACCTTTTTCGGCGCAAACTCCGTTATAATACTTGAAGTAAATTTTAACATCATCCCTGAAGCGGTATACATTGCCGTTAACCATAATCCTCTTTTCATCTATGGCCCCCACGGCGACGCCCTTGGCATCGGCATTAGGAATTTCAACAATTTTATTTACAGAATTATTTGCCATTTCCACCTTCACCACATCTCCCGCTTTGGTATCTTTTATCTGGGGATAAGTGGTGTACAGATATTCATTTCCGTCAATCATCAGCGTATACTCATACCTTGAATTTCTGTCATTTGCAATTTTCTCAACCACACCAAACCTGTAGTGGTCATAGAAAGCATCATTGAGCACCAGCACATTGATGTCCGAGAAAGGACCGGTCCTGTTCCAGAACGCAATTTTTCCCTCCTCCAGGTTGCCCGTAGGCATATCCGACCAGTCTATGAGGCTCACGTCGCAATCTTTTCCCTGGTCATTGGATATCAGGTTGAATATTTTCACGTTCTCTGTGACATCTGTAGAATTAATCTGTCTGTCATCCTTGTCCACCGTCACCTCTCCGATGTTCATGTAGGGGACATCCTCCAGGACAACCTTTTGCAGTTGGTTTTCCGAGGTCTCCTGGGTTGACGTATTGGGGTCATATACCTTTTGATACTTGACTACCTTGCCCTTTTTGTCCCAAGGATCCGAATCCACTTTGAATGTCTGGGTGGCTCCGCTGGTCAGCAGGAGCTTAACGGTGTACACCCTCTTCCCGTAGTCGGACAGGTCGGTGGACGTGGTTGTGCCCCAGTTGACCACAAAGGCAAAATTCGTATTGTCGCTGCTGTCAGGGTAGTATATGTCCACAACCTTGCCGTCATAGCCCAGAAGGATGGTTACGTTCTCATTAATCTTAAAGGACCCTGCCGTGCTGTTAATTTTATTCAAGTCAAAATATTTGCCCAGCTCATAGTCGGTGCCGTCGATCTGAATTGTCGTTGGAGAAAATTTATTGGGGAGTATGCCGGTGATATTCCCTGTCACCTTGTTGTCCACCACAAGGATATACCTGTTTTTGTTGGCGGCGTCCGACACCTGGTATACCACGTCATAGTCCTTGATCTGCGATATCTTGATGGATTCCCCTATATTGTTGGTCTGTGGGCTGGTGCTTTTGTCAATGGTGTTGCGCACGATGGGAGGATTCCCGCTAAGATCGATGGACCCCAGCTTTTTCGTGGCCGGGTTGAAATTTTTCACCACCTCGGGCTTGCTGTAAACCGAGTAAATATTGTCCCTGGTCATGCCCACTTTTGCCGCGTAAGTCTGGTCCGCATCCCCTGCGCTGGCCTTTTTCACATTAGTATCCAAAAGTCTGTCCACCATCAGTACAAAGGCCCATCTTGGCAGACCGTCGTTTGCACCGAGATTGATACCTGCCGTCAGTCCAAGCTCTGCCGCTTTTCCCACGTAGTTTTTGGGCCATAGTCCCTGTACATCGTCGTCGGTATATCCCAATGCCCTTACCAATACCGTACAGGCCTGCGCAAAGGTTATGCTCTCACCCGGGTGAAATTTTCCGTCCGGCATGCCGGAAATCAGTCCTTTATTCAAAGCTGCGTTGATATATCCGCTTGACCAGCCGTTCAGCTCTACATCGGGAAAAATCGTGGACCCTTTCATGGAATCCGCCACCGTCTCAAGACCCGAGGCAATCACCATGCCCTTGGCAAACTGCTCCCTTGTAATTATTTCATCGGGCCTGAACTGGCCGCTCCCGTCTCCGCTCACAATCCCCAGCGAGCTCAAACGCTCCAGTGCGTCCGCATATACGGCGTTGCCGGGTACGTCCGTAAACCCTCCTGCATATGCACCGGTGGCAATGCATAGTATTGCTGCAATTAAAGCAAGTGATATGTATTTTTTCATGTCAATCCCCCATTAGAATTATTTATGATAGGTTACAGCCCTTTTATTCAAATCTTAATGCCTCTATCGGGTTCAGCTTTGCGGCCTTATAGGCGGGAAACATTCCAAACACCACTCCGATGGCCAGGGAAATCACGAAGGACATGACAATCCACGGTATGGAATACACCTCTGGTATGATCTTAAGACCGCCGGCAACAATTTTTACGACTGCGACGCCAAACAGGATTCCCATAATTCCGCCTATTCCCGTAACCACCAGCGCCTCAATTAAAAACTGCACAAGAATGCTTTTCCTTTTTGCCCCAATAGCCTTCCTGATTCCAATTTCCCGCGTTCTTTCGGTTACCGAAACCAGCATGATGTTCATAATTCCGATGCCGCCCACAATCAGCGAAATAGCGGCGATTCCCGCCAGGACAAAGGTCATTGTCCCGGTGACCGTAGAAAGGGTCTGCAGCATCTGGGCCTGGTTAAATACGCGGAAGGTCTTGGTGTCCTTGTATATGGCCGTAAGAAAAGTATTCAACTTTTCCATGGCGGCATCCACCGTCTCAGGCGTTGCAGCCTGGACCGCAAAGCTCCGGATCACCGCATTCTTTGTGAGTCTTTGAGCCACGGTCACAGGGATGACCACAGTGTCATCGGCGGATTGGTCCTGCCCGTTGTCCGTTTCTTCCAGCACCCCCACCACCGTAAACTCCTGGCCGTTGATCTTTATTGTTTTCCCCAATGGGTCGGAACCTTCAAAAACCTCGCTAACCAGGGCTGTTCCCACCAGGGCTACCTTCTGCATATAATCCACGTCAAAACTCATCAGAAATCTTCCTCTTTGGACGTGCATATTCTTTACCGACTCATATTCCGCATTTGTCCCCAGCAAAGTGGTATCTCCCGTCTTATTTCCCACTTTAACCTTGACGCTGCTGCTGATGGTGGGTGAAATGGCGCTGATGATATCGCTGTTTTCTTCCGCCAGCTTCTGCAGCTGGCTGTATGTAACATTCCTGTTGCTGTTTCTCCCTGTAATCATGATTTGAATCAGGTTGGTCCCCATTCCCTGTACCGAATCGGTGATGTTTTTTGTGCTCCCCTGTGCAAAGGAAACGGCCGCTATGACCGCACCTACACCGATGATAACCCCAAGCATGGTTAAAAAAGACCTTCCCTTGTTGCCCAAAATACTTTTAATAGCCATTTTATATGCTTGAATAAACCCCATTCAGCTCACCTCCCTGTCCTCTATGACTTCTCCGTCCTGGATCCGGATGATTCTTTGGGACTGCAGGGCCACATTATTGTCATGGGTTATGAGAATAATGGTATTCCCCTTGCTGTGCAGCTCCTTCAAAATTTTCATGATTTCGACGCCGGATTTTGTATCCAGGTTGCCGGTGGGCTCATCGGCCAGGATTATGGGGGGAGCGCTTACAAGGGCTCTTGCAATTGCAACCCTCTGCTGCTGTCCTCCCGACAGCTCCGAAGGCTTATGGTCCAGTCTTTCCCCAAGGCCTACGCTCTCCAGTGCGGCCTTTGCCTTCTTATGCCTCTCCTTTGCGTGAACGCCCTGGTATATGAGGGGAAGCTCCACATTTTCAATGGCCGTAAGTTTTTGCAGCAAATTGAACCCTTGAAATATGAAGCCTATCTTGTAATTCCTTATATGCGCGAGCTCGTCGTCATTGAGCTTGCTGACTTCTTTCCCATCCAGGATGTAAGTGCCCGAAGTGGGAGTATCAAGGCATCCCAGCATATTCATCAGCGTGGATTTCCCTGAACCGGAAGGACCTGTTATGGCCACAAATTCGTGCTGCCTGATGCTCAGGCTTATATTATTCAAGGCGTTTACCACATTATTTCCCATAGTATACTTTTTGCACATGTTGGATATTTCTATCACTCGTTCACCCCATCCCTTCATCCATGGAATATTACCTTGGGCCGCCATCACCCGGGCCGCCGCCCATCATCATGGTCTGCCGCTGGGTGCTGGTGCTCCTCGTCGTCTGGGTTTGTGCCGGAAGAATGACTTCCTCTCCTTCCTTCAATCCGCTCACGATTTCAATATAATCGGTTGTATTGATCCCTACTTCCACCTCTCTTGGTACGGCATTGGCATAATTCCTGCCGGATGCAGTGCCGGTTCTGGCATTATTGGACCTCTGGCCGCTGCTCCCCGTCTGATTTGCTCCCGTCGCATTACCGCCGCCCTGCCGGCTAAACGAATTGGCACCGGAGGCATTATTGGTACCTGCCTTTGCAGTATTACTGCCGGTTGTGGGATTATTCTGGCTCTGGGCTTTTTGCCCGCCGCCGCTCTTTCCGTCTGACTTTACCCAAACTATGGTCTTGTTGTTTTGCTTCTGAACGGCTTCAATAGGAACATACAGCACATTTGTCTTGTTTTCCACCATGATTTCCGCGTTGGCATTCATCCCCACCTTGAGGTTTTCCGGATTATCGATGGATATGGTAACAGGATAGGTCGTAACCCCGTTGGAAGAGGTGCCCTGGGATTCTATATAGGATACAACGCCCGTGAGGGGCTTGCTTGTTGTTTCCGGAAGTGCGTCTATGGTGACGTTCACCTTTTGGCCCAGCTTTATCTTTGCAATGTCAAGCTCGTCGACGGGAATGGGGAACTGCATGTGGTCGCTGTCTATGAGCACGGCAAGGGATTGCCCCTTCTCCACCGAATCTCCGGTACCTACCTTTTGGTCTACGATCACGCCGTCCATAGGGGCGTAGATTTTATAATAGGTAAGCTGCTTTTTAGCCGTATCCACCTGCACCTGCAAATCAGTGATTTTTATGCTTGCGGTCTCCTTGTTAAGTAAAACGCTGTCATCTTCCAGTTCAACCATGATCGCTCCCTTATCCACATACTGGTTTTCCATCACATTGATTTTTTTGACGGTCCCTGACGTAGCACTTTTAATCACCCTGCTTTCCGCTACCTTCAGGGTGCTGCTGCCGGCGCTGGAAATGGTACCGGCAGGGGTCGCAATTTCCGCATTGGCCGTCATGCCCTCCTGCAGTGAGCCGGGATTTTCAATAGTAATTTCCACGTTATACAGCTGTCCTCCGGAAGATGTGGAATAGGGCTTATTGCTTATGTAGGATACCTTTCCGCTTACAGACTGCATAAGGCTCGGCAGGTACACGGTTGCCGGCTGGCCGGTCACGATGTTTGTGATTCCGCCGCTGTTAAAGGGTACCAGCAGTG
This sequence comes from Eubacteriales bacterium, assembly GCA_024655885.1. Classification (GTDB taxonomy): domain Bacteria; phylum Bacillota; class Clostridia; order Acetivibrionales; family JANLFN01; genus JANLFN01. Next base: position 364,682 of record JANLFN010000001.1, read on the forward strand.
TGAGTGTGGAATTGTCGGTGAGGGTGAGTATGGCTGTACCCTTGTTCAAGACATCCCCCACCTTGACCTGAATGCCTGTGACATGGCCGCTGAAAGGAGCCTTTACATTAAGGTTCTCTACGTCCGAAACCGCGTTATTATACGATAAAAGGGCTTGTTCCATATTGTTCTTCGCCTGTTCAAGGTTCAAATTCGCGTCGGAATCATCCAGTTCAAACATTAAATCCCCGGCCTTGACCCTGTCGCCTTCCTTGAAATAAGCCTTTGTTACCGTACTGTTTACACTGGAGAAAAGTTCATCCTTGTTGGAGGATTCAATGGCTCCTGAACCGGTTACCGTCACGGTCAAATCACCCCTTGCGACCTTTGCCGTCCGCTGTGTGACTGCGTTTTTACCGGAGGCCCCCAATATTTTGAAGCCGTTCAATAGAAGAAAAACCCCGACGATCACAACCAGTAGAATTCCCACCACTACTATTTTTCCAGTTTTCTTGCCAATAAATGTCCTTGTCTTAGATATGATTTCCGCCGTCACTTTTTTACCTCCTTGTTCATATATGCACTAAAATATCCGGCAATTAGATTTATACCGTTATTCAACATAATTATCCCATATTGTCATTGTAGCCATAAAATGTATCAAATCAGTGAAGAAAATATTAATAAATTGTGAATAATAGGAACGGGCAGGAGTTGAGCCGTCCTCTTTATTAGACTCTGAAAGTGCCCACAGCATAACACATTCACCCGGGTAGCTTATAGTCACTTTTTTTAGCCTTGACAGCATGGAACCTAGAAATATGATGGATGACCTCATTTCAATGGCAAGGGTTTCCGGGATTTCCGTCTGGCTCACCTTTGATGAGTCAACAGTAATAGTACCGTTTTCAAAAGAAACATCACAGCCTATGATTTTTAATATTTCCAGAGTAGTTTCAACATCTCTTAATCTGGGACAGTTGTGGATAACATTCATGCCGCCGTTTAATATCGTTGCTGCCAGAATGGGCAGAACAGCATTTTTTGCTCCTTCCACAGCCAATTCCCCTTTTATTTTTTGTCCTCCAGTTATAAGCAACCTGTTCATCACAAACACCTCCGTAAACCCCGGTAGAAAAACCGACATGTGCATCCATACTACTATTTTATGTGGAGGCGTCAAAATTGTTACTTTACCGCAAAGCATTGCTTGTCCGCCAAATAGACGGTCCTGAGGGCAGGAAACCCTCTCCTGCCACAAAAACTACTTTTTTCTTTCTTTTAGCAGTTCCTGCATTTTAGAATATATTTTTTCCGATGCGTTTGTAATGCCGGCTTTCTTTGCATTCCGCGCCATTTTTGCCAGCTGTTCCCTGTCCTTTAAGAGGTCCGTTATCTGCTGGTACAGGATGCTGCCGTTCAGGTCCTTTTCTAGAATGACTACCGCCGCGCCCTGTTCCTCCAATGCCCTTGCATTATACTCCTGGTGATTGGCGGTTACGTTGGGCGAGGGTATTATTACGGAAGGAATCCCCAGGGCCGTCAATTCGCTTATTGTAATAGCTCCGGCCCTGCATACCATTAAATCCGCCGAAGCCATTGCTTCCGCCATATTGTATATATAGGGCACCACATTGAATGAACTGTAATTCAACCCTTTCAGCTTATTCCTGACTTCGTCATACTGGGCTTCACCCGTCGCAAATAGAATTTGGCAGTCGCTTTCCCTATAATATTTAAGGGCCATCTCGCAAACCGTCTCATTCATTTTTTCAGCCCCCCTGCTTCCGCCGAAGATAACAACCAGGTTGCTCTCCTGGGCTATCCCAAGCTTTTGCCGTGCACTCACCCTGTCCATATCCAGCATTTCGCTTCTTATGGGATTGCCTGTCAAAAACAGCTTTTCACCGGTCTTGAAGTACTTTTTTGACTCCTTGAAGCTGATGGCGACGGCATCCACAAATTTTGAAAGAATGCGGTTTGTTATTCCAGGAAAGGCATTTTGCTCATGGATCAGCGTGGGTATCTTCATCATGGCGGCGTTCATGAGTACGGGTCCGCAGACATATCCTCCCGTACCGATAACGATATCGGGCTTAAATTCCTTCAATACCCTGCGGGCTTCCAGCATTCCCCGGAACAGCTCCTTTACCGTCCTCAAAGTGTCGAAGGAAAGTTTTCTTTTGAATCCCCTTACCTTGATCAACCTCAATTCAAAGCCTTCCCTGGGCACAAGCCTTGTTTCCAGCCCATTTTCGGTGCCCACAAAAATAATCTGGGCCCGGGGATTTTTCTGTGTAATAAATTTGGCTATGGCAAGTCCCGGGTTTATATGCCCGGCCGTACCCCCACCGGCTATCACTACCTTCATTCACTCAACACCTTTCATGCGGAGACACCCCTCATCGCCGGAGCAATGCTCCCTGTCCTGGGAGGTGTGTCCCCTCACCTTTCCAAAGGGGACATCCCTCATCTTCAAAGCCATGCTTCCTGTTCAGGGAGGAATGTCCCCTTTCCTTACACCCTCTCATAATTTGATTGCCTGGAAATATTCAGCAGTATACCGATGCCGCACATCAAAAACAGCAGGGCTGTTCCACCGGCGCTGAAAAAAGGCAAGGGCATACCGGTCACAGGCATGGAGGAAGTTACAACAGCCACATTAATAATGACCTGAACAGCCACAAGGGAAGTAATGCCTACGGCAACCAAGCTTCCAAAGACATCCGGAGCATTGATTGCAACCTTTATGCCCCTCCAGATAAAAATTAAAAACAGCAGCAGCACTGCCAATACTCCTATAAACCCCAATTCTTCCGCTAATACGGCAAGAATAAAATCGTTTTGCGGTTCAGGGATGTATAGAAACTTTTGAAGGCTTTTCCCCAGTCCCCTGCCGAAAAGGCCTCCGGACCCGATGGCATAAAGGGATTGAACCACCTGCCATCCGTTTCCGTGTAAATCCTTCCAGGGATCTAAAAACGATAAAAGCCTGGCGCGCCTGTACTCCGAAAACATGGCTAAGGCACCCAGCCCTACAACGGCCGGTAAAGCCAGCAGCACAAAGTGTTTGATTCTCGCTCCCGCACTAAACAGCATAACTATGGCAACTGAGATAATAACGATGGTACAGCTGAAATGGGGCTCCAGCAAAAGAATTCCGGAAAATATTCCCAATATCACCAAATACGGCAGCAGGCCTTTAAAAAAAGACTGCAACTGGTCCCTCCTCCTGGAGAGGCTGTATGCAAAAAACAGGATAATGGAAAGTTTTGCGAACTCGGAAGGCTGAAAATGGATGGCCCCTATGTAGATCCATCGTTGGGACCCGTTCTCCTCATGTCCTATTCCCGGAATGAGTACAAGGATTAACAAAATGATGCTAAAGATAAGAAATAGGGAAGACCATTTCCCAAGTTTTTTATAATCGATATTTATACACACGAACATTGCGGCCAGGCCTATCAACGCATACCTCAACTGACCCTTTAAAAAGAAGTATACGTCATGGTTCTTCGTATTATTATAAGCATAAGGCGCGCTGGCACTAAATACCATAATCAGTCCCATAGATAGAAGAATCAAAACCGTAATGAATATCCAAAAATCAATGGGTTTCTTTACCTTCATATATTACCTCCGCCCATTAAAAAAATCTTATGCCCAGTGCAAAAAAGCCTATAAAGCAAAGTAAAGCGGTTATACTCCAGAATACGTATACAACCTTGGTTTCGGTCCATCCTGAAAGCTCAAAATGGTGATGCAAAGGCGCCATTTTGAAAACTCTTTTTCTCCTTGTTTTATAGGATACAACCTGAATGATTACCGACAAAGTTTCCACAACATAAACGGCACCGACAATCAAAAGTATCAAGGGCATTTTCATTATTACCGCAACAGCTCCCACAGCCCCCCCTAGGGCCAGTGCGCCCGTATCCCCCATGAAAACCCTTGCCGGATGGATATTAAATACAAGAAATCCCAGACATCCTCCTGCGACCATGGCCGTAAAAATTTTCACATAATCCCATTCTGCCGAAGTCATTGCCACCAGCGTAAAAAATACCATTACAATTAATGTAACTCCGGATGCCAGGCCGTCAAGTCCGTCGGTGATATTCACCGCATTGGTAACCGAGAGCAGCACAAAAATGGTAAAGGGTATAAAAGCCCACGCCAGGTCAAAAGTAATATTCTTCCCCACAAAAGGCACTATTATATCCGTCCCCAGGTCGGTAAAGGAAACATAAAATGCAAAAGCGGTTGCAATAAACAACAGGCCCAGCATTTTTTGATGGGCATACAGTCCGTCCTTGCTTTTCTTTTTAACCTTTAAAAAATCGTCTATAAAGCCGATCAGTCCGAAACCAATGGTTACGAAGAGGAGGGGAAGCAGTTTAAAGTGTCCCGTTTTAGCCACAAAGTAAAAGGACATAAATAAAATAGAGATTAGGAAAATAATACCTCCCATGGTGGGGGTTCCGGTTTTTTTAAAATGTGTTGCCGGTCCGTCGTCCCTTACGGTCTGACCGAATTTAAACCTTGCCAGTATAGGAATCAAAACCGGGCCAAGAATCAAGGTCAGTACAAATGTTGCAATAAAAGCGATAACCTGAATTGAAGCATAATAAGACAAATTCAAAGTATCCCCACTCCCACTTCTCCGTTGAGGAGACAATTTTAGCAATTGTGTTTTGTCAACCCTTCCACAACCTGTTCCATTTTCATCCCCCGGGACCCTTTTACCAGTATGACATCCCCGTCTTTTACAAAGCCCTGCAGGAACTGAACCGCTTCATCATTGTTTTCAAAGAAAAAAACATTGCTTTTTGATGCGCCCGCTTCCATGGCTCCTTCTGCAATATTTTTCCCGTGTTGCCCTACGGTGACAATATAGTTGACCTCTTTGGACACGGCAAATCTTCCTACATCCAGGTGGGCCTTATAAGCCCAGTCCCCCATTTCCAGCATGTCTCCCAGAACCGCTATGGTCCTGCTTTTTCCACCCAGATCCTTTAATACGCTGATAGCCGCTTCCATGGATTGGGGGCTTGCATTATATGTGTCGTTAATGATCTTGATCTTACCGCAGTTGACTATATTCAGTCTCATATTCCCCTGGCTGAATTCCCCAATGCCGCTTATCACCTTCTCCATACTCATGCCCAGTTCAATCCCTACGGCGATTGCAGCAAGAGCATTATGCACATTGTGCAGGCCGGGTACGGGTATATGTACTTTATACTCTTTATTCCCCACCGCTGTCTCGAAGGAGATCCCGTTTTCTCCCAGGTTCTTAATATTATAAGCTTGATAATCCAGTCCATCCTCCATACCGAAAAAAACGGTCCTGAATTTAAGCAGGTCCTTCAGTCCGTACAGGAGCTTATCGTCACCATTTAAAACTACAAGTCCGCTCCTGTCCAATCCCTCCAAAATTTCCATTTTCGCTTTCAAAATATTCTGCCTTGAGCCCAGCTTTTCGATATGGGAAAGTCCGATGTTGGTAATCACCGCAATATCCGGCTTTGCAATGGACGTAAGGCGGCGGATCTCTCCAAAGCCGCTCATTCCCATTTCAATTACCGCCGCCTCGTGAAAACTGTCAAGATTAAAAATGGTGAGAGGCAGTCCTACCTCGTTGTTATAGTTCCCCGCCGTTTTGAGTACATTGAACTTTTGTCCCAAGACACCGGCGATCATATCTTTGGTAGATGTCTTGCCTACACTTCCCGTGACGCCTACAAACGGTATCCTGAACTTCTGCCTGTAATACCTGGCAAGGTCATGCATTGCCTTCATAGTACTTTCTACCTTTATAACAACCCTGCCTCCGGCGGGAACACTCTCTTTTTGCGTCAAAGTTCCCAGGGCTCCGGCTTCAAAGGAGTTCCTGATAAAATCGTGGCCGTCAAACTTTTCACCGATAATGGGAATAAATAGCGACCCTTCTCTCATTTTTCTGGAATCGGTTGAAATGCTGCCGAATTCTGTTTTTATCTCTCCCGAAACCAGGACCCCGTTTGTAGCTTGGATTACTTCTTGACATTTCAACGGCCGCATTAACCACCCTCCAGTTTTAATTCTTCTAAAATTTCCCTTACAACTTCCCGTTCATCAAAATGAATGGTTTTATCCTTAAAAATCTGATAGGTTTCATGTCCTTTTCCTGCCAGCACTATAATGTCTCCGGCAGCGGCATTCGCTATCGCATATTTGATTGCGTCGCGTCTTTCCACGATAGTTATATATTCTGCGTTAACGCCCTTTATCCCTTCCTCAATATCCTTAATAATAGCTTCCGGAGCTTCGGTCCTGGGATTATCCGACGTTATTATGGTAAAATCGGCAATTCTTCCCGAAATTTCACCCATAATCGGCCTTTTTGTCCTGTCCCGGTCACCACCGCATCCAAAAACCGAAATCAGCCTTCCGGGGCAGTAATCCTTCACGGTGGTCAATATGTTCTCCAGACTGTCGGGTGAATGGGCATAGTCTATGATTATGGTAAAATCCTTGCCTGAATACGCTATTTCCGCCCTGCCCGGCACGCTTACTTTTTCAAGCCCGGCTTTTATATATTCAAGGGAAATGCCGGAAAGGCCGCATGCTCCGGCGGCGGCAATGGCATTGTACACACTGAATGTGCCGGGTATGTTCACCCTAATGTTTTCACTGCCCCAGGGCGTCAAAATCTTGAATTCAACACCCCCCGGATGCTTTTTTATGTCCACTGCCCTTATGTCCGCATCTTTCTCGATGGAAAAGGTGTACAGCTCACAATCCGCCCTTTCGAGTATTGTTTTCCCGTATTCGTTATCTATGTTTACCAGGCCTTTTTTGCTCTTTTTAAAGAGCTTCATTTTGGCGTTGAGATAGTTTTCAAAGGTTTCATGAAAATCCATATGGTCCCTGGAAAGGTTGGTAAATATCCCTATGTCATAATCGCTGCAGCTTACCCGGTGCAGTTCAAGCGCATGGGATGACACTTCCATCACAACGGCGTCAACCTTCTTTTCAACCATCTCGGAAAACAGGAACTGCAAATCATAGGATTCGGGTGTTGTCCTTTGCGCGGGAAGAGCCTCGTTCCCGATATAGTTTGCAATTGTCCCTATCAATCCCACCTTTTGTCCTGCACATTCCAGTATGGATTTAATCATAAATGTGGTCGTTGTTTTTCCCTTGGTCCCCGTAACGCCAATCAGATTGAATTTAGAGGAAGGGTGGCCGAAAAAAACATCGGATACAAAAGCCAGGGCATACCGGGTATCTTTGACACGCACTACGGCAATACCCTCCGGAACATCCACTTCCTTTTGGACCAGCAAGGCTACAGCCCCGTTTTCCAAAGCCGCGAGTATATAATTGTGGGCATCAAATTTAAACCCCTCAATGCAAACAAACAGAGAACCCCTCCTGGCATTCCTGGAGTCATAAGCTATGCTGTCCACTTCTATGTCCATATTGCCTTTGCATGCCACTGTTTCCATACCCTTGATCAAGTCTTTTAATAGCATATGTAACCTCCGTATTCTAAGCATACTATCTATGTTGAATTATATCCCAAAACGTTTACTAAAAATACTACTATTTTTAATCAATCCCCGGTCTCTATTCGGTATCCAAAGACCTGAACTCCACCTGAATGATATCCCCTTTGGCGACATTGGAGCCCGGCGCCGCACTCTGCTTGACGGCAGTACCCATACCAATCACCTTTATATTAAGCCCGGCATCGTTCAAAGCCTGTGTCGCTTCCCCTATGGTTTTGTTCAAAACGTCGGGCACCTTTACCATGGCCTGCTGGCCGGATTTGGTAGTGTAGAGTACCACAACGGACTTTTGTGGAACACTGGCATTCGGTTTAGGCATCTGGTCCACAATCACACTGCCGCTCCCTTCAATCTTGTATTCCAGTGAAAACTGCTTGAGGGTTTTCTTGGCCTCTTCAACAGTTATATTCCTCACATCCGGTACATTGACCTCTTGGGCCATCATTTCCTTATCCTTTTCGGTATATCTCCTGTCCACTTCCAGGTAGCTCAGCACATCCTCCACCAGCTTTCCGGCAACCGGGGCCGCAATGGCGCCTCCCTGGTGCCCGTATGGTCCGGTGGGGAAATCCAGTACCACAAGGACGCATATCACCGGATTATCCGCCGGCGCAAAAGCGGAGAAGGAAGCAATGTATCTCCCCTTTGTCTTGCTCTCCAGCGTTTCAGCCGTACCTGTTTTTCCCGCAACCCTGTATCCCTTGACGTAGGCATTTCTCCCGGTGCCATAGGTTACAACGCCTTCCAGGATGTTTTTGACCGTATCCGAAGTTTGCTTGGAAATGACATTCCGGACCACCTCCGGCTCAAATTTCTTCACTATGTTGCCGTCCTGGTCGGTGAGCTCCTTCACCAGCCTGGGTTTCATAAGCTTTCCCCCGTTGGCGATGGCCCCGTAGGCTGTTATAAGCTGTATGGGCGTTATTTGAAACCTCTGGCCGAAGGAAGCGGTAGCCATATTCACTTCGGTGGGTTTGGAGTGGATAATGCTCTTCGTCTCACCGGGCAGCTCTATCTGTGTCTTATCGTAAAACCCAAATGCCTTCAAGTATTTATAGAACTTATCCACTCCCAGGCTCTGCGCCACACGGACAAAAACGGGATTGCACGAATTGTACACCCCCTCCGCAAAGGTCTCATTTCCATGGGGTGTTGCCCTCCAGCAGTTGATTTTCCAGCCTCCCACAGTGACGGGAAAGTCGTTTACGGGTGTGTCGGGTGTCACCACATTCTCTTCAATACCCGCGGAGGTGGTAATGGCCTTAAAGGTGGAGCCCGGTTCATAGGTGTCGGCAACCGCTTTATCCCTCCACACCGTTTCTTGAAGCTTCTTTATATCCTCCTGCGTATTTCCCTTCCACGTACTCGCATCCTCCCCGGGAGGACATGCATAGGGGTTGTTCAGGTCAAAATCGGGCTTGGAACTCAGCGCCAGTATGTCGCCTGTCCTTGGGTCCATGACAATGGCTGTGGCCCCGTTCAGGACCTTGTTATCCGCTATGGCATTTTCAATGACCTTTTCCGCAAGGTGCTGTATTGTCTCATCGATGGTCAGAACCACATTGAGCCCGTCCTGGGGGTCTATATGCTTTTCTTCCTTGAACGGAACTTCATTTCCTCCTGCATCCACTTCACTGAGAATTTTGCCGGGAGTGCCTTTCAGGTACTGCTCCATGACGGCTTCAATGCCGTCCAGGCCCTGGTTGTCGGTCCCCGTAAAGCCTATAACGTGTGCGGCCAGATTCCTGTAAGGGTAAAAGCGTTTCGTATCCTCGTCAATATATATGCCGTCAATATTTTTATCCTGCCTCCACTTTCTTACTTTGTCCCCTACTTCCTTATCCACCTTTTTCTTAATGACTTCGTAGCGGCTGGACTTGTTCAGCTTTTTCGCCACATCGTCTTTTGACATTCCCAGGATTTCAGAAAGGCTTTGCGCTATCATATCCAGATCCGCACCCGACTTTTTTAGGGCTTGAGGATTGACGGAAATGGTTTCGACGGAAGCGCTTACCGCAAGCTCTATGCCGTTCCTGTCATAGATGGTTCCTCTTTTCGGGCTGATTACCCTGTTCTGATTCTGTTGAATAAAGGCCATTTTCTGGTACCATTCTCCTTGAACCAGTTGTATCCAGCCTATCCTCACCAGCAATGCCATAATCAATGCCGTAAAAATCATCATAACGGCTATTAATCTTTTCTTTACCTGCAAACTTGCTCCAGCCAATATTTGCCCCCCCTACGGTTTTATGTGCAAATAGGACACCCTTTTAAAATACAGTGTTTTTTTCGGGCAAACAGCTTCTCCACATTACAGCAAAAAAGACTGTAGACTCCATAAAAATAAATTTTATTCCCATCCACAGTCTACATATTTATAAAATTCCTTCCCGTGTTAAAACGCATTTCCATGCATTGAATCCGTTACTGCTTAATAAAGCAAGCTTGTAAATCTGTCCAGTTTTTCCCACACACCGGCAAGAATATTGTTTTCCGTCTTTTTTCCCTTGGGCTCGGCACTCGCGGCTTCAGTATAATCATTTTTTGCCACATTCATATAAACAATTTGGTACTTGTCCGGTCGCTGCATGCCCAGTTTACTCTCCGCCACAGCCCTGATCTTGTTTAAATCGGTTTCCTTACTTATTTCAACCCTTAATCTCGTATTTTCATCTTTAATACTTTCATAGATTTTATTCTGTTTAACTACTTTATAGTTTAATTCTGTGATTGCGGCATACCTGTAAATAATGGTAAAACACGCCGCAAAAACAATTAAAATGGCACATACCGTCCTAAGCTTTGCCCTGTTGTTTGTCCTGTGTTTCTTTTTTTCCTTCAGGACCTTATTTTCCTCATATACATCGTACTTTATCTTCTCTGCCGTTGAACCATAGACGTAATTTTCGCCCTTTTTTATCAATTGTATTCACCTCTGGCGGTTTTTATTCCCGTTTTCTTCCTTAGTGCGGTAAACTTGCGCTGTGGGTTTGTGTTTTGGAATATTTCCCGGTCCGATAGGACAATAAATCCGGGGACTGGCCAAAAAACCAGTCCTCGGGAAAACAATTAAACTTTTATTGTACCTTATCCTTTGTTTTTTTACTTAATTTTTTCTTTTGTTGTTCCACAATTTAGCCTTTTGTACGTTCTTTCTTTTTCCTCTTGTAACTTTTAAAATTTCTCTTTTGTATATCCGTAATTCTTCTTTTGTCTACTGAATCTTTATCTTTGGTATTTATAAAAATTAAATTTTTTTTAAAACCCTTAGTTTGGCACTTCGTGATCTGGGATTTTCCTCCACTTCCTTTGCGGATGGAATGATAGGCTTTTTAGTAACATTCTCCGCTTCAGGCTTTTTGCCGCACACACATATGGGAAAATTCTTGGGACACGTGCACGGATGGGTCTTCCTGGCAAACTCGTTCTTTACTATCCTGTCCTCCAGCGAATGGAAGGTTATGATGCAAAGCTTTCCTCCGCTCTTTAAGAGCGACACCGAATCGTCTATGGCCTGTTTTAATATCCCCAGTTCATCGTTGACCGCTATTCTCAATGCCTGAAATGTCCTCTTTGCCGGATGCGGTCCCTCTCGCCTTGCAGCACTTGGGATTGCCGCCTTTATAATATCTACCAGCTGCATTGTGGTCTTTATTCTGTTTTCCTTCCTTGCCTTCACTATAAATGCAGCTATCCGGCCGGCCCATTTTTCTTCACCGTAATTTTGTATGATTTCTTTTATTTGATTTTCCGGATATTCATTCACAATGGTTTCCGCAGTGAACCGGAGACTTGTATCCATCCGCATATCCAGCGGTGCGTCCTTTTGATAGCTGAAACCTCTATCCGCCTCATCCAGCTGGTGCGAGGACACTCCGAGGTCCAATAGTATTCCGTTCACTGCCGATATGCCGTTTTTTAAGCACAGGCTTTTAATCTTTTTAAAATTGCCCCTTTCCAGAATAAACCTGGCTTCTCCTCCCATGCGGCTCAATCTTTCCTGTGAGGTTTTTATGGCAAAGGGATCCTGATCAATGCCTATTAAAATTCCGTTTTTCCCAAGCCTTTTCAGTATTTCAACCGAATGTCCCGCTCCACCCACCGTTCCGTCCACATATATGGCGTCCGGTTTTACCTCCAGGTGCTCAATACACTCCTTCAGTAAAACAGGTTTGTGCATAAATTCCATTTAACACCTCAAATTCCCAACATGGCAAACTTTTCCGCAACCTTGTCCGCACTCAAATTATCTGCACTGCTGTATTCTTCCCACTTAGATTTGTCCCAAATTTCAACCCTGCTGGACATGCCGATAATATAGACATCCTTGTCCAGTCCGGCATGTTCTCTTAAATTTTGTGGTATTAATATTCTTCCCTGCTTGTCCACTTCACATTCGGTAGCCCCTGCAAAAAAGAATCTCATAAATGCCCGTGCATCTCTGTCTGCCAGTGGAAGCGTCCTGAGCTTGGCTTCGAAATTCTTCCACTCCTCCATTGAATACGCAAACAAACAGTTGTCCAAACCTTTGGTTATAATGAAGTTCTCTCCCAGTCCTTCTCTAAATTTGGCCGGGATAATAACCCTCCCTTTTGGGTCAACCGTGTGCTGGTATTCACCGTAAAACAATTATTTCACCTCACACATTTGGTACTGTCCACCACTTTGCACCACTTTCTACCACCTTATTGATTATTTTATTTTAAATTTGTCCAATAATCAAGATAAATTTAAAATTTTTAGTAAAAAAAAATAAAAGATAGGACTTTTTACCTACCTTTTATATATACTTCCAGCCTGTCCTCCTACTGCGTATTATTGAATATGGTCCTCTGCCGCCGCATGGAGACGCTCAGTATAATGCCTACCGCTATATAATTCGTAACCATGGCGCTGCCCCCTGAACTGATAAAAGGAAGGGGTATCCCCGTAACAGGCAAAATTCCTATACACATGCCGATGTTCTCTATAAAATGGATGCTCAGCATTCCTGTTAAGCCTATGACCAGAAAGGAGCCGTAGGAATCCCTGGCTTTCTTCGCAATATACACACACCTTATGAGAATAAAGAAGATCAGGACCAGGACCACCATGGCACCTATAAATCCAAGTTCTTCGCCGATTACAGAAAAAATGAAGTCCGATTCTTTGACCGGAACACCCGCATTCTGGGTCTGAATTCCCTGGTATAAGCCTTTGCCGAAAATTTGCCCTGAGCCGATGGCGGTGATTGAATGGGTGACGTTAAAGGACGCACCCTGTTTATACTTCTCAGGTGCTAAAAACGCAAGAATCCTGCTTTTCTGGTAGTCCTGCAAAACAAAAAACCAGGATAAAATGATCACCGGTATGGATGCCAGCAGGCATCCCCAAAAGTACTTGTATTCCAGGCCGCATATATAAACCATGACCACGATTATGAATATAAATACCATGGCGGTTCCGAAGTCAGGCTCTAATAATACCAGGCCTATGGGAAGCATGCAATAGACGGCGAACTTTGCGATATTCCCATTCTTGTTTTTTTGCCCTTCCTTGATCCTCTCCAAAAAAGTGGAAACAAACACCACCATGGTTATTTTAGCCAGTTCGGAGGGCTGAAAGCTCCCGATAAGAGGCACTCTAAGCCAGCTTTGGCTTCCCTGCTGGGCTCCTGTGCCTATAAACAGCACAAGGACCAGAAGGATAATGCTGAAGATATAGAGGACGATCCCTATTATTTTAAAATCCTTGTAATCTATGGTACTGATAATAATGGACAGGCTCACTCCGATGGCAAACCCCAGGCTCTGCATAAGCATAATCCGGTCACCGTTTATGTTTCCCGGCATCACCCTGGTGGCGCTATTCAATACAAATAATCCGATAATGGAAAGTATAAGAACCGCAACAAACAAGGCATAGTCGAATTGTTTAACATAATTGTAGCTTTTGGTCTTCTCAACAGAATACATAATAAATCACCTTTTGGCCGGCCAAGTCCATAAAAGGCCCCAAATTCATATGAAATAATTAACTGCTGTATTTATTGTCCTCGTCCGGTCCATGCTCCCCCTCATTCCCGGTAAAATCCGTCGGACTTTCATCACGCCCGTCCTCAGCCGTCCCTTTGTTCTCTGCCCTTGCATCCCCGGGGTTCTCAATTTCAACGGCCGCACCGTCCGAGTCGGTATCATGCGCCCTGTCCTCTTCTTTCAGCTTTTCCAGAACAGAGCCGTATTCGCTTGTGCCGACGGCCACATTCTCCGACAGGCTGAGAGCAATTTTTCTCCTGCGCAAAACAAAAATTGTCCCGAAGAAAATGACGAACACAACAGATAGAACCTGAGAGACCCTCAAATTTCCCAGCCATAGGCTGTCGGTCCTCAAGCCTTCAATCCATGACCTGCCCAATCCGTACAGCACCATGTAGAGGAAAAATACTTCCCCGTCGCTTTTTTTCCTTTTGCGGTACCATATCAGGATCAAAAAAACACCCAGGTCCCACAGGGATTCGTATAAAAATGTGGGATGTACCGGTATATTGGGGTTTACAAATATGTTATGTTCGGTGAGGTTAAACTGTTCTCTTGACAGATAATCCCTTATTTCATTTCCCGTCATTCCCCAAGGCAGGGTTGTATTGGTTCCGAAAGCCTCCTGGTTGACAAAATTTCCCCATCTTCCAATAGCCTGCGCAAGAGCAAAATAAGGCATAGCAAAGTCAAAGAGCTTCATCAGCGGAATTTTTTTTACCCTCGCATAGATGCACGCGGTCCCAAGAGCGCCTATAAGTCCTCCCAGGATAGCCAGACCGCCCTCTCTGGTGTTGAGTATGTTAAGAAGGTTGTCCCTGTACAGGTCAAAATTGAATACTACATAGTATAATCTGGCACAGATGATGGCCACGGGTGCCGCAAACAGCACTAAGTCTATGATATTCTCCGATTCAAATCCAAATTTCCGGCTGTCCTTCAAACCAAGGAGTACGGCCAGCAAAAAGCCTGCCGCAATGATGACTCCATACCAGTAAATATCTATCCCGAATACCGGAAAAGACCTGTTCACATAAAATTTCAAGCCCCACAGGCCCGGAAATTCGATAACATTCATTTTCCTCCCCCTTTTACCGGCTTAACAACAGACAGCGCCATATGCTCCCGGTTAAAATGTTCTCTAAACACTTCGGATATATATTCAAAAGTAATTTTATCATATACGTCAAAATAGTCAAATAGATTAACGTCCTTAAAATATACGGATATAAACAAATGGGATATGCGTTCCACTGAATTCAACTGTCTTAAAAGCCTTCCTACCATGGCCTTTTTAATTCTCTCATAGCTGCTTTTGTCCAGGTTGTTCTTTCTTAAATGCTCAATTTCATCTAAAATCCTTTCCCTTACCCTGTCAGGGTGCGCAGATTCGCCCCCGAACATGGAGAATGCGTAGTTTTCCTCGATGGTGTAATCAAATTCAAAGGTGCTGTTTATCAGTCCTTCCCCATAAAGCCGGTTGTAAAGCCCGGAGCTTTTTCCCATGATCATTTCCAGCAGCAGCTTGACAGCCACTTCATGTTTTAAAAGGTCTGTCCCCTTGAGTTCAAACATGTGATCCTTAAAACCCATCTGGAACAGAGGCGTTGAAACCTCAAGGGATTGTTCGATATAATGAGTGTTGACGCCTTTCTCCTCTTCGGGAAAAATTCTTTTAATTTCCTGCTTGCTTCGGGTTTCTTTAATGCTTGCTTCCAGTTGCTCAAAAACGCTCTGTGGGTCCACATCTCCCACCACAAGCACCACCATGTTTGAAGGGTGGTAAAATGTATTGTAGCAGGTATAGAGGACATCCTTGTTGATTTTGCCGATGCTCTCAACTGTCCCTGCAATATCGGTACGGACAGGATTATTTTTATAAAAAGCACCCAGCAGGTTGAAAAAAGACCTCCAGCTGGGATCATCCTCATACATCCTGATTTCCTGGCCTATGATCCCCTTTTCCTTTTCTACGCTTTCCTCAGTAATATAGGGATTTTGGACAAAATCAAGCAGCAGTTTGAAGTTGTCCTCAAATTTATCGGTGCAGGAAAACAGGTATACCGTCTTGTTAAATCCGGTATAGGCATTGGGGCTTGAACCCAGGTCCGCAAACTTGTCCATAACGCTCCCGTCCTTTTGGTCAAACAGCTTATGCTCCAAAAAGTGGGCAATGCCGTCCGGCACCCTTGTAGCCTCCTTTTCACCCGGAACTACAAATTCATTGTTTATTGAGCCGTAATGGGTGGAAAATGTCCCATACTTTTTGAAATAGCCTTTCTTAGGGATAACATAAGCCTTCAGTCCGCTTTTATGCTCATACACATGCATAACTTCATTTACTTTTTTATACTCGATAGTGGTAAAGTTCATCCTACTTGCTCCTTTACAATTGATTGGGTAAACCTGAATGAATCTGAGCCATCATGGGGTAAACAGGCAGTTCTCCATAGCTCCGCCGGTGTCCGTCCGCACCTGCCCGTGCCTGCCGGTGCCCCTCTCCTTCATGGCTATTTCGCCGTAAGGAAATAAACCGTATCCAGCTTGATTTTTTTAGCAATATTGACCACATCCTGCTTGGAGACCTTTTTAGACTTTTCTATAAGGCTGTCCAGGTCATCGCTGGATCCTGCAACATCCTGGCTTAAAAAGAAGTCAACCATTTGAAGCTGGCTGTCTCTTAGTGATTTCAGCCCTGTTTCAATGGTTTTTAGCGTGGCGTCATATTCATAGTCGGATATATTTCCGTTTTTTATGTCTTCTATCTGCTTTAATATGATTTCTTGAGCCCTGTCCTTATTTTTTATTTCTATTCCGCTGCTGACCACCATAAGGCCTTTAAACTTTTCAAGGCGGGAAAAGGCGTAATAGGCCAGACTTTCCTTTTCGCGGACATTCTGAAACAGCTTGGAATGCATTCCCCCTCCCAGGATAACGTTAAAAACCAAAAGAGGATAGTAATCCCTATGGCTGGGAGAGGTGTTGGTCCTGAACCCTAAAGACAGTTTTCCCTGGCTGACGCTCATTTTTTCCACCACATTTTTCACCTGGTCTACTTCCTTGTCCACAGTCCCTGGGTCAACCTGTTTTATATCCCCACGCCTTATTTGAGCCAATTTGTTTACAGCGTATTGTATTTTTTCATCCTCCACGTCCCCTGCTATAAAAACATCCACAGGATAGGTCTCAAGCATTTTCAGGTAGTGACTGTAAAGGTCTTTGCAGTTTATGCCGCTCAAATCCTTTACCGAACCGTACTCGTAGACACCAAAGGGCTCGTCGCTGCACATTTCTTCAAAGCATTTGTCCACCGCATACTGCACCTTGTCGTTTATCCTGCTCTCGATGAGTTTTTTAAGGTTCTCCTTTTCCTGCTCTATGTAGTCATTCCTGAACATCCCGTTTTCCAGAAAAGGCCGGGTTACTATTTCATGCAAGAGGTCGAAGGCTTTTTCAAACAGGCTGGTATCCTCCCCTGTATACCTGTCGGATACATACTCAATATAGAACTGCATGATCTGGCGTTCTCCCTTTTTAGCCACACCGCAATCAAAGGAAGCCCCGTACAGTTCTTCCAGGTATAGTGCTATATCCTGAAAAGTTTTAAATCTTTCGCATCCCCTTCGCAGCACTGCCGGCACTATGGCGTTTCTAGCGGCATTCTCGGCACTTAGCCTGTCATGAAAGAAAATATTGATTGTATTGGTCTTAAACCTGTCGGTCCACATTTTATAGACATTGATTCCGTTAAATGAAGCAACTCTGGATACCTGTTCCCTTGCAACTGTGTCCTGCATTGAATCCATCCTTCCCCTTTTTTAAGCATTTATTCCTGATAAAAAGCGCTATCAGGGTTTTCATAGTATTAGTATAATAAATATGGCCTATATTATTCAATATATGGAAGAAGTACATTTCAAAAACTTTTATAAATACCTTTATAAATTACGTGGAAATGAAAATAATAATCTATATATTTCCGCGCTGAGGAGAGATTCTATTGAATTATTTCAAGGATAGAAAATATGCACGGCCCTATTCAAATAAAAAAATCGCAGAGGAGGAAGCAGTGGTGAATTTAAGTGCTACAGCCGCCGCAGGAATCCTTGCATTTACATTTCTAAACGGTTTACTGGCAGGATTCATGCTTAAGAAGGCTTTGGAATAAGGGACAAAGGATTATCCGCTGCAAATTTCAAATGCCGACAGCTTCCCATAGAATTTACAATTTATGTCCAACAGGTGAAGGAGGATAATGCTTACCGAATAAAAGCTTTTTCAGTATAATATTATCCCCTAGATTTCCTTTTCCTAATTTAACTGCTCTATCCTGGGCTTAAAATCCAATTCGTCCAGCATGCGGTAATAGTCGCTTTCGGAAAGTTCTTCCGGCTTTTTGCGTGCAAGGCTGACTAAAATCGCTTCAATGACATTTGTTCCAAAAGAACGGCCCTCCCATTGGGGTGTTGTTGTTACAAGAAGGCTTGCGCCTTTTGATTTAAGAACGGCAACGTCATCCTCGGTTATGGTGTTGGTAACAATGGTTTTATTCTTCAGATTTTCCGGCATATACTTTTTGATGTAATGATAATCCCCCGCGATAATGTCACATTCCTCATAAAACTTTCCAAACCTGTCCGGGTTTGCCTGAAGCTGTTTTTCTCCGGTAGGATAAAGCATTTTAAAAGGCATCCGGGAAATCAGGGGCATGGTCAGACCCGCCAGTTTGCGCAATGTTTCCAATCTTCTTATAGGGACAGGGATTCCCAGGGCGAATATCAAATCGCCAATTAAGACGTCACATCCGCCTTGAACAAAAGCTTCGGTCATTTTGTACCTGTCCATGGCAGAAGTGACAAGCACCTTCTTTCCTTCAAATTCCACCAGCTTATTATTCTTAAGGTAATTGACTATTCTGCCTTCCAGAGTATTTTTAACGCCGGTTCCGTCCACAATGGGCGATATTCTCGCCGCCTTCATGATAGGCACGGCTTCTTTGAGCACATACCTCTTCCGGGTACCGCAGGTGAGGAAAAGGTCTATCCCTCCCATCCCGAAGGCATCCACCTTTCCGTCAAGGTTCTTTATCCATTCAATGGCCTTATTTATATCACCGTTTGTCCCTATTCTCTCAATCCTGAATTTTTCACCCAGGATATAAGATTCCACACGCTTGTTCCTGGTATCGGAACCAATACTTACACTGACGACCCTTTTCATAGAAACCACTCCGTTGATCTTGGGTTTGTATAATCCGGGAATTTCCCTTTTTATTCATCGGCAGTAATATTATGTTCAAGAAAATTATATTTATTTTCAAACACAATTTCATTAACTAAAGCTTTAAATAAATAGGAGTAGCTTCCTGCCCCCGGGATGCGGATACCGTCAAAGGCCTGGTAGCCGTAGCGGATGAAGAGCTTTATATTTCAAAGTCCAAAGGGAAAAATGCAGTATCTCACAAAAGTACACCCTGACTGCCTTGCATCCCACTACCGTGCTATTATGGGAATGGATTTAGTGAAATAAATGGCAAATGACAGAACAAGATAAAGGGGAGGGAAATTTACAGGAAGTCCCTCCCACCTTTTCTGCCAAATAGTTCTTTGCCTCTTTACTCGTATCTCAGCGACTCTATGGGGTCCAGGTCCGCAGCCCGTTTTGCGGGATATACGCCGAATATCAGCCCCAGGGCCACCGAACCCAGGAAGGAAAGTATGATCACCTTCACGTCTATGACCGGAGGGATCTTTATAAGCGACGATATGACGCTTCCGGCTACTATCCCCAGGATGATTCCTATGATGCCGCTGGATGCGGTCATGATAATGGATTCTGTAAGGAACTGGAATATAATATCCTTCTTCTGAGCGCCAAGAGCTTTTCTTACACCGATTTCTCTTATTCTCTCGGTAACCGAAACCAGAAGTATGTTCACGATTCCTATTCCGCCCACAATAAGGGTTATAACCGCTATGACAAGCAGAACGGAGGAGATAACCCCAAGGATGTCCGACATGGCTTTCTGCATGTCCGCGGTATTTGTGGCAACATATTTGTCCACATTTCCGTGCTTGAACTCCAGCGCCTTTACTATCCGGTTGCCTATTTCCTTCAGTTGGTCCTTTTCAACCACAGACACATTGATGGAGTCAAGCTTTTTAAGATTGTAAAACTTCTGGACGGTTGTTATGGGCATGATCAGGATTACCGGGTAATCATCCCCCATCATGTCTTCAAACATGTTGCCCTCACTCTTGGTCACTCCCACCACCTTTACCTTGAGATAATCTCCATTTATATTCCTGATATTCAAGGTCTCTCCCAGAATCTCGCTTTTTCCGAAGTATTTCTTTGCAAAGCTTTCCTCCACCAAGGTGACATTTGCATTTGAAGAAACATCCGTATCCGTGATAAATCTGCCGTGCAGCATTTCCGTGACGGTAAAATTCCTTGTATTGGAAATGACGCCAACCACATTTGTGCTTCTTACCTTTGAGCCTATGCGAATTTCCCCGCCCATAACCTGGTTTTGAGCGGTTACATCCTTTACATTCGGCACCGCCTTTTTTACCATTTCAAGGTCTTTAAGGGTGAGCCAGTCATTGGGGTTGTAGGTTTTCGACTTATGGGTAATCTGGATGATGTTGGCGCCAAGCTTTTCAAACTGTGCGTTCATATAGGCCTGTGCGGCATTGCCTATGGCCACGATGGTTATGACCGAGAACACACCCATGACGATTCCCAGCATTGTGAGTACGGAGCGGAGCTTATTGGATCTCAAGCTGGTTAAAGCCTGTTTAATACTTTCCGAGAAACTCATATGGCTGACCTCACTTCTCCTCGTTCTTGCTTATTTTTATCCTCGCACCGTCCTTGAAGCTGGGCTGAGGGTCAAGGATAACGGTATCTCCTTCCTTTAAGCCCTCCAATACCTCGGCATTCAGTTCGGAGGATATGCCGAGCTTCACTCTGCGTTCTCTCATGACCATGGCGTTGTCTTTACCCTCCGCAACATATACCATCTTGTTGCCGTCCTTGTCATCCTTGAGCATCTGGAAGTCTGCCAAAAGCACATTCTTCTTCTCACTGGTGGTGATATCGCAGGTGACGCTCAAGCCCGGCTTTAATACGGGATTGGATTTATCCACCGATACCACCACTTCAATCAGGGTTTCATCCCCGCTGGTGGTCTTGTTCTTTTTAGCTACCGAAGAAATACTCTGCACCTTTCCAACAATTCCATCCTCTTTTGAAATGGCATCCCCGGTGATGCTCACACTTTGGCCCACCGCCACATGCTTGATGTCGAATTCCTTTACATCCGCTCTTACCTGAAGCTTTTCCGGGTTTACAATCTTGAAGGCGGACTGCACATTGCTGGTATAGCCGCCCCGGGTGAGGTTTACCTCAGCCACCACACCGTCGATGGGGCTTACCATACCCTCGCGGATGTTTTGGATTTTTTTCTCCAAATCCGCTATTTTCAAATCTGTTGCTTTCAAATTGAGGTTCTGTGTATCCACATTTACGCTTTTGCTGGTGACCACATCCTGATAGCTTGCCTTTGCATTGTCCAATGCCATCTGGGCATCCGTCATGGCCTTTTCCGCCGCATCCAGCTCGCTTTTGGAAATGGCATTGGTAGCAAACAGCGTCTTGCTGTCCTCATACTTCTTTTTGCTGTCCTCATAGGCTCTTTCGGCGCTTTTCACCGCATTTTCCGCCTGTATGACATCCGATTGGGTTGAGGCCGTTTTCGCTGAGAGGACCTGGACATTCCTGCTTATCTTCAGCTGTTCAAGCTCGGATTGAAGGGAATCCATATCCAGCTCCACAAGCTTTTGTCCTTTTACAACCTTCTGGTTTTTTTCAACCAGAAGCTCTTTTACCTTTAAAGGAGTATCGAAATAGATTTCCGCCTTCTCCATTTCCTCAATCACTCCGCTTGCGGAAATGGTAGAAGTAATATCCCCTCTTTCAATCTTTTTTACCGTCACATTATGCACAGGGCCTGAAGCAAAGACCGAAACAGCACCTCCGCCTTTCAAAATATTCGCCGCAATGATCACTATAACTAAAACGGCTACCACACTTCCAATAATTATTTTCTTTTTCATATGCCTTCCCCCAAACTAAGATTACATGAACCTGTTGTTGCCTGCTCCCAGCAATATGGATGCAATATAGATCACAGCCACGATGGAATACGCCTTTGTCTTGCTGAACTTGTTGACCTCCGCTATGCCTATTCCCATAACGATATAATACCAAATAGAAAACAGGTCTATCCCTCTTATAATCCCATAGGCAAAGCTGCCCCTCAAATCAGGCAAAAACAGATTGGTCAGATTTGCTAAAGATGCGTCCAGCATCAGGTTTCCCGTGATAAAGGACGTGACCGCACACAATACCAGGTACAAAAGGGTTACCACATAAGAATAGCCTATCACCGACATGGTCTGCTTAAAGCTGCCCTGTCCCTTCAGCAATTTGGCGGCTCCGAATATAATGGCTGAAGCCACCACCAGCATGATTAAAGAAGTGATGGGAGTCGCAATCAATCCGAAGGTAGAGGCCATCTTCACACCTGCTTCTATCTGTTCGGGGGACATGGGGGTGTTGCTTTGAGCCCCGCCCATTTCCATGGTCCTTCTCAAAAAATCCTGGTACAGGGGAAATCTTACAAGATACAGTCCCACCACCCCCAAAGCATTGGCAAGCAGGGGAAACAGGATCCTCGGCTTCCCGGCCAGGTCC
Source organism: Eubacteriales bacterium (assembly GCA_024655885.1). GTDB lineage: Bacteria > Bacillota > Clostridia > Acetivibrionales > JANLFN01 > JANLFN01. The sequence continues at coordinate 386,991 of JANLFN010000001.1, forward strand.
TTCATGGTCTCGGCAGGGGAAGTAATAACCCCTATCACCCTTTGAAAAGGATTTAGACCCTTTATCTCCGGATTTCCTCCCGGATTTCCGCTATCCGCACTTATCATTACCGGATCATCCATAAAAATCACTCCTCTACACTTTTTTACCCTTACTGCATTCCCTGGGCCTTTTGCATATTCATAACCTCTCTCGCATCCAGGGGCTGCGGCACTTCAACATCCTTCATCAGCAAACCGTCCCTGAAACTCACGATGCGTTTGGTGTGCTGGGCAATATCCGGTTCGTGGGTAACCAGGACGATGGTAACCCCTTCTCTGTTCAGTTCCTGGAATAAGGCCATAATTTCCTCTCCCGAGGAGCTGTCAAGGTTTCCCGTAGGCTCATCGGCCAGAAGAATGGACGGTCTGTTGACCAGAGCCCTGGCAATGGCAACCCTTTGCTTCTGCCCTCCCGACAGTTCATTGGGCCTGTGGTGCATCCTTTCTTTCAGGCCCACCCTTTCCATGGCCTCGGTCGCCCTTTTCCTTCTTTCTTTTGCGCTTACGGATGCGTAGATCATGGGAAGCTCCACATTATTCAAGGCATTGATCCTGGGGAGAAGATTGAAGGACTGAAAGACAAACCCTATCTTTAAGTTGCGTATCCTGGCCAATTCTATGTCGCTGAGGCGGGAAATATTAACGCCGTCCAGTTCATAACTGCCTGAGGTTGACCGGTCCAGGCACCCTATGATGTTCATCAGCGTAGATTTTCCCGAGCCCGAAGGACCCATAATCGCAACAAACTCTCCCCTGTCAACCGAGAGGTTTACATTCTTCAACGCCACAACCTCAATGCTTCCGTTTTTATAGATTTTGCCCAAATCGTTCATCCTGATAATCAACTTTCGTCACATGCCTTCCCCTTTATTTTATATATCCATACCCCTCAAAGCCACCCAGGAAATATATACGATAAATATCACAAAAAGTTTATTCAAAGTCAAGAAACATTTAGAAATTTACCCGGCTGGAGATCAGCAAATTCTCGGCAGCTGGTCTCCCACAAGCATATCCACAATTCTGTTTCCTCCGGTCACGGTTTTCATCAAAACCCTTCCTGCAGGCTCTGCGATCACTTCACCGATCACACAGGCGTTTGCGCCTTGCTTTTCGCGTTTTAATACATTCATCACCGGTTCAACCGAAGACTGGGGCAGAATGATGATCATTTTTCCCTCATTGGCCATATACATGGGGTCCAGCCCCAGCAATTCACAAATTCCTCTTACATCCTCTCTTACAGGCACTTTTTCATCATACAGCCGGATTCCTACCCCACTCTGCTTTGCAATCTCGTTCAAGGTGGTGGCAAGGCCTCCCCGGGTAGGGTCCCGCAGCACATGGATATCCTTTGTGACCCCCAATACCCTCTCCACCATTTTATTCAGGGAGGCGCAGTCGCTGGATATTTCAGAATTTATTTCCAGCATCTCCCGCTCCAGCAGAATGGAGCAGCCGTGTTCTCCTATGGTACCCGTAACAATAATGCTGTCACCCGGCTTGGCATAGGCGCCGGACAGGCACACTCCTTCCGGAATAAACCCTATTCCCGACGTATTAATAAATACTTTATCCGCAGCCCCTTTTTGCACCACCTTCGTATCCCCGGTCACAATCTTTACACCGCATTCCATAGCCGTTTCCCCCATGGAACGCACGATTTTTTCAAGGTCACCCACAGGAAGGCCCTCTTCAATAATAAAGCCGCAGCTCAAGTACATGGGAATGGCTCCGCTGGAAGCCAGATCATTTACCGTACCGCATACCGCCAGCTTTCCTATGTTGCCGCCCCTGAAAAAAACAGGGCTGATCACAAAGGAATCGGTGGTAAACGCCGCTTTGCCGCCGGGCAGGTCCAGCAGGGCCGAGTCATTTCCCTGCATCAGGATGTCATTTGAAAAATATTTAAAAAAAATGCTGTCAATCAAGTCATGGGTCATTTTTCCCCCGCTTCCGTGAGCCAGGGTTATAACTTCTGTCATTCGTAAGACCTCCAGTTTATGTAAAGTGCGCCGCATTATACTGCTGAGGAAGAAAGACTGCGCAGCGCGGGCGAGCTGAGGGCTGAGAAGCTGAGCGTATAAAGTCTGAAGTATTGCTATGAGGTAGCTCAAGGTTAAGGTTGCAGCTTGAATATTAAGCATAGTCAAGGTTAAATTTCAGTAACGCTTTATAGCAGCAACATTAATAAAAAACCTTTAACCTTGCTCTTCTCCGGAACCTTTCTGCAACCTTAGCCTTGCCTTTCTCCAGAGCCCTTCTACAACCTCAGCTCTCAGCCTCTCAGCGCATAATGCCCAGCTTGCTACACATTATACTTGTAATACGCCGCGCAGGTCCCCTCGGAAGATACCATGCAGGCTCCCACCGGGTTCTCAGGCGTACAGGTTACGCCGAACAGCCCGCACTCTTTGGGTATCTTCCTGCCTTTCAATATTTCACCGCACAGGCAGCCTTTCGGCTCTCTATACTCTTGAGCAGGCATGCCGAATTCCCTCCAGGCATCATGGGCGGCATATTTATCCCTTAACTTCAGCCCCGACCCCGGGATGGTTCCCATGCCTCTCCAGATTGCATCCACGGGTTCGAAGACCTCATTCATTTTTTCCAGGGCAACGGGATTCCCATGATTTCTTACAACCCTTGAATACTGGTTTTCTACCACGTATTTCCCGTCATTGATGTTGGTCACCAGAGTAATAATGGCATGGAGGATATCCAAAGGCTCAAACCCGGTGACCACCCCGGGGATTTTATATGTTTTTGCCATTTCCTCATAGCCGCTTATGCCGGTAATGGCACTTACATGCCCCGGATATAAATAGCCGTCTATATTCACATCCCGGTCCAGGGCCAGGAGTTTCAGCGCTTCGGGCATGGTTTTATTGGCTGCAAGGACATAAAAGTTTTTGATTCCCTCGCTAAAGGCCCTGAGAACAGAAACCGCAATCACAGGCGTAGTGGTTTCAAAGCCGATGGACAGGAAAACCACCTTCTTGTCCGGGTTGTCGGCGGCCAGCTTAACGGCATCCAATGGGGAATAGACCATTCGGATATCCCTTCCCTGCGCTTTTTCCTTCAGCAGGCTGGATTCACTTCCCGGCACCCTCATTAAATCGCCAAAGGTTGTAATAACCACATTATCCATCCGTGAAAGCCTGACCGCATGATCAATATAATTCACGGGTGTTACGCAAACCGGGCACCCGGGGCCTGACACCAGCCGGATATTTTCGGGCAGTATGTCCCGTATTCCATACTTGAAGATGGACATGGTATGCGTGCCGCAGACCTCCATTAATTTAACGGGTCGTCCCTTGTAAGAAGACAGAATCCCTGCCATCTGTCTTGCCAAATCAGAATTTCTATACTCATCAATATATCTAGCCATTGGATATTTCCTTTAATTCCTGAAATAGTTGGATGGTATTTTGTGCTTCTTCCTCATCAATTACCTCTATGGCGGAACCTGCATGGATAAGCACGTAGTCGCCCGGTTTAACCCTGCGGAGCAGCTCCAGGGAAATCTCCCTTGTCACCCCTAAAATTTCCACTAAACCATTTTTTCCGTCCACACTCAGCACCTTACCCGGTAAACCCAGACACATAGCCGTACCCCTTTCAAAAACACAATTGGTTGTTATTCAACATCTAAGTATTTATTTTAACAGAAATAGAAACATAAATCATCAGAATTTTTTTCCCTCTTCCTTCATTGCCCTGCACACGGCCATCACGGCTTGTCCAAGCGCTATTCCGCCGTCGTTTGACGGCACCCTGCTGTGGATGTACACCTTAAACCCCTCTTTTCTGAGCCTTGTTATGCTTTTCTCCAGTAAAGTCATATTCTGGAACACTCCCCCGCTTAAGGCCACCCTGTCCAGGCCTTGCTCCTCCCTGATGAGCATGCACATCGCTTTTATCATGGTTGCCACAGTTTCATGGAACCTGGAAGAAATAATTCCTCTGGGGATACCGGCCTTTAAATCGCCGATGATCCCGTCAATGACGCTGTTGGGGTGAATAATGAAGACTCCCTTTTCCTCTTCAATATCAAACCCGTACTCCCCGAAATCGCCGGCTTCAGCGGCAAACTCCAACTCTATGGCCGCCTGTCCTTCATAGTTGATGCTATCCCGGATGCCTAAAAGGGCGGAAACTCCGTCAAACAGTCTTCCCATACTGGAAGTCCTGTGGGTATTTATGTTTTTTTCCAGCATTCCAATAACAGCGGATATTTTTTCCGGGCCCACACCGTTTAGGACCTTCAGGTCCCCCAGTTTTATCCCTCCATCCTCATGAACAAGACTTTTCAAGTTTCCCACCGTATTGTAAAGATAGCTTATAGCCATCCTCCAGGGCTCTTTTACGGCAAAGTCGCCGCCGGGCATCCCCACATAGGCCAGGTGCCCCATCCTTTTAAACCCAGTATAGCCTCCGGTAAAAAATTCTCCCCCCCATATATGTCCGTCCTCACCGTATCCGGTACCGTCAAAGGCGACGCCGATCACATCCTCCTCCACATTGTTCTCCGCCATGCAGGACGCAATATGCGCATGATGGTGCTGGATTGCCATTTTTCTGCCTATATTTGTGGAAACCGCATATTTTGTGGACAAATACTCGGGATGAAGATCATAGGCTATGATATCACAGTCTACGCCGAACAATCTTTTATAGTGTTGGATGCCCTGTTCAAATGAAGCCAGTGTTTCGGCGTTTTCCAGGTCTCCGATGTGATGGCTCATATAGAATTCCCCGTTTTTGCCGAGGCAAAAGGTGTTTTTCAGCTCTCCCCCACAGGCAAGAACCGGCGGAATCCTGCGCTTTTTCCCGGACGCATGCAAAAAGTCGCAGGTGATGGGCCTGGGTGCATAGCCTCTTGCACGTCTTATGATATATTCCCTGCCTTCATAAACTCTTGTCACCGAGTCATCCGTCCTTATATGGATGTCCCGGTCATTGGTCAGAAAGTAATCCGCAATATCCCGGAGGTTCTCAACAGCCTCATCATCCTTATAATAGATGGGTTCACTGCTCCTGTTGGCACTGGTCATGACAATGGTATCCAGATCACAGGGCAAATAGTGGAACAAAAGCAGATGTACCGGCGTATAGGGCAGCATCAATCCAAGGCAGGGATTCATTGGGGCCACCTCTCTTGAAAGCGCCAGAGATTCCCTCTTTTTTAATAGCACTATAGGCTTTTTTTCCGATTCCAGCAGGACCTTTTCATGAGCATCTACGTAACAATGTTTGACCGCGGTTTCATAATCCCTCACCATAACCGCAAAGGGCTTATCATCCCGTATTTTCCTCCGCCTCAGCCGGGCAACGGCCCTTTCGTCATAAGCATTGCATGCCAGGTGATAGCCGCCCAATCCCTTTATGGCAACAATGCTCCCTTTTTGAAGCAAACGGCAGGTGTATTCCAATAGATCCTCCTTCACCAGTTCATTTCCTTTATTGTCCAGCAGCATTAACCTGGGTCCGCAGTCTTGGCATGAAACGGGCTGGGCATGATACCTCCTGTTTTGAGGGTCATTGTATTCCGAAGCGCATTTTGGGCACATGGGGAACTTCCTCATGGTTGTATTGACCCTGTCGTAAGGAATCCCCGTTACAATGGTGAACCTGGGGCCACAATTGGTGCAATTGATGAAAGGATAAAGATACCGGCGGTCAGTTTTTTCGAACAATTCCCTCCGGCAGTCGGGACATACGCCTATATCCGGCGATATATAGATGTTATCCGCTTCCGTTCTATCGCTGTGCCTGATTATAAAATCGCCATAGCCTATGAAGTCTTCTTTGCTGACATCCATCCTTTTTATATGGGAAAGAGGAGGTGCTTCCTCCTTCAATTTCCGCTTGAAAACCTCAATGGAGTCTTTTTCTCCTTCTATGTCTATAATCACTCCGCCGCTTTCATTTCTCACCCAGCCCCTTAATCCCTGGGATTTCGCCAGGTTGTAAACAAAAGGCCTGAACCCGACCCCCTGTACGATTCCGGTGATTTTTATTAAATACCTAACTGACTCCATGGATACCCAAATACTCCCTTGTCTTTTCAGCGTCAAGCCTTATTTGCCTTACCAGCTCGTCCTTGCCTTTAAACTTCTTTTCTCCGCGCAGCTTTAAAATGAAAAAGACTTCCATCCATTGGCCGTAAATATCCCCATCAAAGTCTAAAATGTGAGTTTCTATGCTGACCCTGTCCTGCCCTTCAAAAGTGGGATTTTTTCCGATATTTGTGACACTGTTGTGCAAAACGCCGTTGATCAGGGTTTTTGTCACATAGACACCGTGGCCGGGCAGCGTAAGATAGTCTTCCGGGTATATGTTTGCGGTTGGAAAGCCCAAGGTATTCCCCAGCTGTTTTCCTTTTTCCACCCTTCCGCTTAGGGAATAATGCCTTCCCATCAGATTGAAAACCCTGTCCATATCCCCTCTGGCCACACTCTGCCTTATCAGCGTGCTGCTGACAATGTCCTCTCCTATGATGATTTTGGGAATGATTATGACCCTGAAGCCATATTTTCTTCCAAACTCCTTCAAAAGGTCTACATCACCCTCGCCCCTGTAGCCGAACCTGTAATTAAAACCCGCAACGGCAAGCTTTACCTGAAGCCTGTCCACAAGAATGTTCTTAATGAAATCCTCCGGCTTGACCCTGGAATAGCTCTCATCAAACTCGTCGAAATAGAGGTAATCCAGGGCTGTCTCGCCTAAAAGCTCCACTTTTTTATCGACGGAAGTTAAAATGGTGGTAAAAAGCTTTTTCCGGATGATGTTTTCGGGATGCTTGGTAAATGTATAAACCAGCGATTTAAGTCCGTTTAGCTTTGATTCCCTTATCAATACATTGATTAGAGCCATATGCCCGATATGGAGCCCGTCAAAGTTTCCCAGTCCTACTCCCACAGCCCCTTCGGTTCCATCCAGTTCATCCGATTTATGTATAACTCTCATAGACTTCACCCTTACATTAAATAATATAGTTAGATAAATAATTTTTTCGATTTTAGCCGCATATGGTCCTCAACCTGTTTAATTTCTCCTAAAGCCAGGAATGTGCCCCTGCTGTCGTACACACGTACAGTTTCGCCCGCCGTGCAGTTCTTGGGGCATTTTACATACTGTCCGTTCAAAAATTTCCTTTCACTCTGTTGATCCAATTCTATTCTCCGGAGATTCTCAAAAACAGCTTCCGCATTGATCAGTTTCTCATTAAGCAATCCATTTTCCGCAAGGGACCGGATTTCATCCAGAGTGATTGCGTCTGATATATCGAATATGCCGGACTTCAGCCTCAAAAGGAAGGACATATGTCCTCCACAGCCCAGCTTCTCGCCGATATCGGCACATAAGGTCCTCACATACGTGCCTTTTGAGCAATGGACGTCAAACAACACCCTGTTTTTTCCACCGATGTCTTTATCAGGGTCTCTTCCCACATATAAAATATTTATGGAGTATATTTCAACCTCCCGGGGCTCCCGCTCAATGGTAATTCCGCTGCGCGCAAGCTCATACAGTTTTTTCCCGTTGACTTTTACGGCAGAATACATGGGAGGGACCTGCCTGTATTTTCCGGTAAAACTATTCACCGCCTCCCTTATGCTCTCCTCAGACGCCGTTACGGCAAAGGTTTGAATTGCTTTACCGGTAGAATCCTGGGTGTCGGTAACCGTCCCCAAGGTCAGTTCCGCCCTGTAAACCTTGTCCTTTTCCACCATAAACTCCATTGCCTTTGTGGCCTTTCCTATGCATATGGGCAAAACACCGGCAACTTCCGGGTCTAAGGTCCCAGTGTGGCCAATTTTTCTAATTTTCAGTACCTTCCTTAAATACCCCACCACATCAAAGGATGTCATCCCGGGTGGCTTCAGTACATTCAAGATTCCATCCATATCCAAGGCACCTTTTTCAGCCCCTTATCACAGAATTTTTCAAAGCTTCCTTAATATCTTCCAGCAGTTTCTCTTTCAAATCCTCTATTTTCCCCGTCACTATACATCCGGCCGCCCGCTTGTGCCCTCCTCCCGAATACATTCCCGCAATTGCGGACACATCCACATAGTTTTTCGATCTCAGATTCACTTTAATCAGGTCAGTGCCTTTCATCCTCAGCATTGCCGCAACCTCGACGCTGTAAATATTTCTCCCCAGGTTGACAATTCCATCGCAGTCTTCTTCCTTTGCCCCAGCCTTCCGGACCATCTCGTCCGTTAATGTTATGAAAGCAATCTTGTTATTCTCAAAAAGTTCCATGGAGTTGATAGCCATCCCCATGAGCTTCACTTTTTGCAGGGAAACGGACTCAAATATTTTTTGGTTTATGTCGCTTACATTGACTCCGTTATTGACCAGATCCCCGGCAATTTGATGGGTAACAGCCGTCGTATTGCCATACCTGAAACCGCCTGTATCCGTTGCAACAGCCACATACAGGCAGGTGGCAATATCCGCGTCCAGGCTGACGCCCAGCATTTTAATCAGCTGGTATACAATTTCCCCCACGGCAGAGGCCCTGGTTTGCACATGGTTGTAAAAGGCAAACTCGGTATTGGTGTTATGGTGGTCCAGATTCACTGTGATCAGCGCCTCGCGGAATATGCGGGACCTCTCCCCCAGTCTTTCCATGTCGCCCGTATCAAGGGCTATAACCAAGTCAAATTCTTTTGCTCTCCCCGAGTAGACCTCCGCATGCTGTTTTCCCGGTAAAAAGCTGTAAATAAAGGGTATTTCCTCTTCCAGATAAACAGCGGCATCCTTATTGAGCTTTTTAAGTGCCAGCAAAAGTGCCAGGCTTGACCCCAGGGCATCGCCGTCCGCCGAAACGTGCGGCAAAATGGCAATGCTTTTTGCCCCTTTTATTTTGGAAATAATATGGTTAAGTACCATAAAAAGCTCACTCTCCCCATTCTGTCCGGCTATTTTTGCTTTACGGTTTCATCGATAAGTTTTGACAGGTACACCCCATGCTCTATGGAATTGTCAAGTTCAAAGTGAATTTCAGGTGTATACCTCAGCTGAATTCTGCGCCCTATTTCCCTTCTAATAAACCCTGCCGCACTTTTCAAGCCTTCAATGGCATTTCTTTTTTCTTCGTCGGTACCCATTACACTGGTGTAAACCTTGGCATATCTTAAATCCTTGGTAACATTCACGTCAACAATGCTTATTAGCTTAGGCAGTCTGGGGTCTTTCAGTTCATTTTGAATAATATTGCTTATTTCCTTTTTCATCTCTTCGGATATCCTGCTCGTTCTTTCCATCATCCGGCAACACTCCTTACATATAGTTGAGAGTTAAAATTTAAGAATTAAGGGTTAAAAGCAATCCATTTAACCCCCCGACCTCAGCTTTCAACTCTCACACCAAACTGTTTATCTTACTATTTCCTCCATTACATAGGACTCAATCACATCCCCTTCTTTAATGTCGTTAAACTTCTCTACCGACAATCCACACTCATATCCCTGCACAACTTCCTTAGCATCATCCTTAAACCTCTTTAAAGACGCAAGCTTGCCTTCATGGATGACAATTCCGTTTCTGACAACCCTGATGTCCGAGTTCCTGGATATTTTGCCGTCTATTACATAGCCGCCTCCGATGGTACCTACGCCGGAAACCTTAAATATTTGCCGTACTTCGGTGTGTCCCTGCACAACTTCTTTAAACGTAGGCTCCAGCATCCCCTTCATAGCTGCCTTGATGTCTTCAATGGCATTATAAATTACTCTGTACAGCCTTATATCGACTCCGGCACTTTTTGCCGCCTCCATCACATTGGTTGTGGGTCTTACATTAAAGCCTATAATAATGGCATTTGAAACTTCCGCCAGCGTAACGTCGGATTCTGTAACAGCTCCAACACCGTCATGGATTATTTTAATCCTGACTTCTTCATTGCTTAATTTTTCAAGGGACTGTTTAACCGCCTCCACAGAACCCTGAACATCCGCTTTAACAATAATATTAAGGTCTTTTACCTTTCCTTCCTTAATCTGGTTAAACAAATCGTCCAGTGAAACCTTTGCCGTGGCCTTAAGGTTCTGTTCCTTTTGCTTCTGCTTGCGCTTTTCCGCCAGATGCTTTGCAACCTTCTCATCTTCTATGGCATAAAATATTTCTCCCGCCTCGGGCACTTCAGGCAATCCCAGTATTTCCACGGGGGTAGACGGTCCCGCCTTCTTTATCTTATGCCCCTTGTCGTCCGTCATGGCCCTGATTCTACCCACAGTGGTTCCGGTAACTATTGAATCTCCCGTATTGAGAGTGCCCCTCTGGACAAGTATGGTGGCGAGAGGGCCTCTGTCCTTGTCCAGCTTTGCCTCAATCACCGTGCCTTTCGCCTGCCTGTTGGGGTTGGCCTTCAGTTCCAAAATATCTGCCGTGAGCAGAACCATTTCCAATAAATGGTCAATATTTTCATGCTTCTTTGCAGATATGGGAACGCATATGACATCTCCGCCCCATTCTTCAGGAACAAGCCCGTATTCCGTCAATTCCTGCTTGACCCTTTCAGGGTTTGCGCCGGGTTTGTCAATCTTGTTGATGGCGACGATAATGGATACATTGGCTGCCTTTGCATGGTTGATCGCCTCTACGGTCTGGGGCATAACACCGTCATCCGCCGCCACAACAAGGATGGCTATATCGGTAACCTGGGCTCCCCTGGCCCTCATGGCGGTAAATGCCTCATGGCCCGGGGTATCCAGAAATGTAATATTCCTGTTGTTGATTTTAACCATATAGGCCCCTATATGCTGCGTAATTCCTCCCGCCTCACTGTCTATCACATGCGTTTTCCTTATGGCGTCCAAGAGGGATGTCTTTCCGTGGTCAACGTGCCCCATGACAACAACAACCGGCGGTCTCGGTTCAAGCTCTTCTTCCTTGTCTTCCGAATCATCAAACAATATATCCTCTTCATTTACAACAACTTCTTTTTCAGCTTTAACCCCGAACTCCTCCGCCACAATGGCGGAAGTCTCAAAATCCAGTTCATGGTTTAACGTAGCCATTACCCCCAGCCCCATCAGTTTTTTGATTACCTCGGTTGCCGTCTTTTTTAACGCCTCCGCGAGTTCTTTTACACTAATGGTTTCAGGGATGGTTATGGATGTTAAAACGGCTCTTTGCGGTATATGCTTTGCGGAATGCTCCGCTTTTGTATCTTTCTTGGGCTTAACCGCCTTCCTGGTTCTCTTGGCGCCATCGTCATCGTAGAACTCATCCAGTATATAATCTTCGGACAGTGCTTCGGTAATCCCCTTTTTCACTCCTACAAGAAGCTTCTGGGGCTTGAACTTTTTACCTTTTTCTGCAGGCTGTGCTTTCACCACATCCTTTTTCTGTTCACGTTTTACGTCTTTATCCACATCTTTATTCTGGAATTCACGCCTCACTTCAGTCCTTTGCGAGTTTAAGGCTTCCTTTTGTGCCTCCGAAAGCTCAGGCTTAGGAATTTCCAGAGACTTTCCTCCAGATCTGAATCCTTCCTTCGATCTGTCTCCTGCAGGCCTTTGCCCCTGCCTGTTAGCAAAACTCCCGCTGTTTGTCCGCTCACCCGGGCCTCTGCTTCCGCCCTGGTTACGGTCGTTTGTCCCCCTATTACTGCCCTGGGCTTGTTCATTGGCAACAGGTCTCCCCGCCTGTCTCTGCTCATTGGGACCTTTAAATCCACCGGCGGCTTTTTGTTCATGCTCGGTTTTCCTGCCGCTTTCCATTCCCTGTTCATGCCTGATCCCCGTATGCTGCTTGAAGGAAGGTCTGTTTTTCATTTGCTCTGCAGGATTACTAGGCTTATTAACAATGTTGGCCTCCATTTTCGGCACACCTTTGTCCTCAACTTTTTCGGTTGCCATTTTGGGCGTTTGAGTGTCCCCCGGACGTGCAGCCTGCCTGGTCTGCACTGTAGAATCAACTGCAGTGCCGTTCTTTAAATTTTGTTTGTCGTCGTGTTTAAATTCCGTCTTGGTCTCATGCCTTATTTTCTGTTTTACTTCATTGTGGGAAATATTCTCTTTCTTTTGCGTATCCGCATTCACAGATCCGTGCTTAGTCTCAACCTTAGCCGATTCTTTCACAGGTTCGTTTTTAGGCTCCTGCTTCACAGTCCCGTGAGCGTCTCTTCTGTAATCATTCCTGTCATCCCTGACATAGCCGAACCGCAATCCTGCATTGGCTTCGGCTACCTTGACCAAATCGTGCCTCTGGTTGTTCCTGAGATTACCCCTTTCCCCCCTCGCCTCATTGTTGGGGGAATCAGACCTTACAGCTGTATTTACACCGTTGGACTCGTTTTTTGTATCAATAACAATCTCTGTGGTTCTGATTATCCTAGGTGAATGCTTGACATCCTTTGCCCCTTCCTTTTTCTGCTCTGCTTTAGGCTGCATGGAAACAGCCGGTTTCTTTTCTTCCTGCTCAGGTTTCTGGCTGTCATCGTGTCTGATAATTCCTATATGATTATATAAAGCATTTAACTCATCCTCATTTAAAAGGCTCATGTGATTTTTTACAACAATATTAATCTCAGCTAGCTTTTCCATCAGTCTTTTACTTGTTGTGTTCAGTTCCTTTGCCAGTTCATAAATTCTATACTTTTCCATAATACTCACCCCCGAATTCTGAAGATTTATTATCGATCATTTCCATCATTTTCTTTGCAAACCCTTTTTCGACGATGGCAGCTACCGAACGCACATCTTTTCCCATAGATCTGCCCATGTCCTCTTTATTGCCAAATACCCTTATTTCTAAATTTCTAAAACTGCACATATCCTCAAATTTCTTTTTCGTATTCAGCGAAGCATCTTCAGCTACAATAACCAATTCCACCTTTCCGGCCTTCACGGCCCTCTCACATGTCTCCTCGCCTGAAATCGCCTTTCCGGCTTTCATGGCCAATCCGAGGAAAGAATATATCCTATTGGTCATTCTCTCCCTCCAACTGTTGCTTCAAAATATCATATATTTCTTCACTGATGGATGTTTCAAACGCTTTCTCCAATTTTTTACCCTTTCTCGCTTTGTCCATACAAAGAACACTTTTGCAGATATATGCACCTCTGCCAGGCTTTTTACCGGTAAAATCCACACTCACCATACCTTCATTATTTCTTACAATTCTTGTCAATTCCTTTTTTGGCTTCATCTCCTGGCACCCAACGCACATTCGCATAGGGATCTTTTTTTGTTTCATCTAAAGCCACCAGCCCTTATTGTTTAAATCAGTCTTCCAGTCCGCCGTAAGCAGCCATTTTACAACTCAGCCCTTAACTCTCGGCATCTTCACCTTCATCTTTGTTTTCATCCTCATACCGGAAATTTTCATCGTAATTCAGCAGCTGCTGCTCGATAGTCGCTCTTAGCTGGGATTCACTCTTTATATCGATTTTCCATCCGGTAAGTTTTGCAGCCAGTCTTGCATTCTGACCTTCCTTTCCGATGGCCAGAGACAATTGAAAATCCGGTACCGTTACCTTGGCGGATTTTGATTCTTCATTTATGTCCACCCTTATAACTTTTGCCGGACTCAGGCTGCTGGAAATAAACTCTTCGGGATTACTGCTCCATTTTATTATATCGATTTTTTCACCTTTAAGTTCATCTACGATTGCCTGTACCCTTGTGCCTTTCTGGCCTACACAGGCCCCCACCGGATCCACATTGTCATCCTTTGAAAAAACGGCTATTTTCGTCCGGGATCCGGGTTCTCTCGCAATACTTTTAATTTCCACGATGCCTTCATGAATTTCCGGCACCTCCAGTTCGAACAGTCTTTTGACCAAACCGGGGTGAGTCCTTGACACCATGATCTGAGGCCCTTTAGTGGTCTTTTTTACTTCAATGATGTAGGTTTTAATCCTGTCGTTAAATCGGTATTCCTCTCCCGGAGTTTGTTCGGTAGGAGCAAGTACCGCCTCTGTTTTACCCAGGTCAATAATTACGTTTTTTCTTTCAGATCTCTGAATAATGCCTGTAACAATATCGCTTTCCTTATTCATAAACTCATCAAAAATAATCCCCCGTTCAGCTTCGCGGATTCTCTGAACAACCACTTGCTTGGCTGTCTGGGCGGCTATTCTTCCGAATTTTTTAGGAGTTACTTCTATTTCTGCCATGTCATCCTCTTCGTACCGGCTGTCAATCTTTTTGGCTTCTTCCAGGGATATATCCAGAAACTCATTCTCCGGATTGGCCGTAACCTTTTTGAGAGCAAATACCTTCACATCGCCGGACACCCTGTCAATTATAATTTTAACATTCTGTGAGGTGCCGAAATTCCTCTTATAAGCGGAAATAAGAGCCGCTTCAATTGCCTCTATTAAAACTTCCTTATTTATCCCCTTCTCCTTTTGCAGCTGTTCCAATGCGTGTATTAATTCTGCGCTCATTTTTTGTCATAACCTCCTGACTATTAAAATTTTATGGCCCTCCTTACGGTTGCCGCCTTATTTTTGTCTATTGAAAAAATTTCCCCCGTATTTAACCGTATATTTATCTTATTTTCCGTTAAACCGAGCAGTTCTCCCTCAAACACTTTTTTCCCGTCTATAGGCTGAAAAAGCCTTATTTCTATAAGCTCTCCCCTGAACTTTTCAAAGTCCTTTTCTTTTTTGAGAGGCCTATCCAGTCCCGGTGAGGATACCTCTAAAAAATAGCTCTGCTCTATGGGGTCTACCTTGTCCAGCTCTTCACTCACAGCCTCGCTTACTGCCTGGCAGTCATCTATACTGACTCCCCCAGGCTTGTCGATATAAATGCGCAGGTACCAGTTGGCACCCTCTTTGATGAATTCCACCTCTACCAGTTCCAATGAATTTTTTTCAATGATGGGTAAGGCTATCTCTGTAACTATATCTTCAACTTTTTTTCCCGTCATCCCAAACCTCCGTCCAATAAAGCCAAAGTTGGTAAAATAATGCGAAAGAGTGGGATTAGCCCACTCTTTTCCGTTAAATACTATTTGCTTTAGCCAAGTAGTATTATATCACTATTATTTGTACATATCAACAATTTATTAGTATTTTCTATAATTTTTATGTAAAATGCTTTTTTACGCAAATTTGTCACTTATTTGTTAACCGCCTGAGCATATTCTTTATCTCCCGCATTTACACCCTTTGATTTGTTCCACAGCTTCTCTGCAACCGGAGCCCACTTTTTTGCCGCATTTTCGCACTTTGCCGTCAGTTCTTCCACCGTTTCCTCGTCCATCTGCTGGGTAGGCCTTGCACCCGATTCTTTCACAATAGCTCTTAGGATCTCCGGATTATCAAGCATTGGGCAAGGCCTAAGGTGGTTTTCATTAAAGGGCTGGCGCTTTTGGTATCCGTGAAGCAGAGGAGATTTCAGGCAGTCAAGCAGAGAGTTTTCTTTAATATTGATGTCGGAAAAATGAATGAAGGCGCAAGGCTCCACATCTCCATTGGCATTGATATGCAAGTACTGTTTTCCTCCAGCAATGCATCCTTGCACATATTCCCCGTCATTCCAGAAATCCAGGACAAAAATGGGCTTCCTGGATCGGACATCCCGGATGAAACGATACATGAACTCCCTCTGCTCCGGTGAGGCAATAAGCTCGGGTACGGCATCCTTGCCTATAGGGACATAGGTGAAATACCAGCCGAAGGAACAACCCTTTTCAACCATCAGGTCCAGATATGCGTCCGAGCCAATTACATTCACATTCTTGCTGTGGTAACAGGTAGAAAAACCGTAAATAAGTTTTTCCTTTTTCAGCAGGTCCATGGCTTCTATGACTTTTCTAAAAGTCCCTTCTCCCCGCCGCATGTCTGTTTCCGCCTCAAATCCTTCGACGCTGATTGCAAGCGCAAAATTGCCGACTCTCTTCATTTCCCTTGCAAATTCCTGGTCTACAAGAGTTGCATTTGTAAATGCCAGAAACATGCATTCACCATGTTTTTCCGCCAGTTTGATCAAGTCTTTTTTCCGTATCAGAGGCTCTCCCCCGGAAAATATGTACATATATATTCCCAATTCCTTTCCCTCTTGAACAATCCGATCCAGTGTCTCCATGTCCATGGAACACTGTTTATCATATTCGGCGGCCCAGCACCCTTTGCACTTCAGATTACAAGCGGTCGTCGGATCCATCAGTACTGCCCACGGGATATGTACCCCTGTCCGTGCTTCAGTTTCTCTTCTTTTTTCGGTTGAAACAAAGGAATTATACACCAAAAAATTTGATATAAACTTGTTCCTCACATTTTTGTCTATATCCGAGACCAGCCTTTGAATAATCTTGTATCCGCTGGACTCTTCATTTCGGATGGCATCGGATATAGCTTCAATCTGTGGTTTATAATCGTTTTTTAAATCCAGTTTTCTTCCGACTTCCAATGCTTTTGACAGGTTTTTCATCGGTTCACGGTCAAGGTAATCCATAATCTTATCAAGAACTATGGTGACAGCTTTGCTTTTTAAACTTGCTTTCATATGCGACAATACCCCTTTCTCAATTATAATTTATTTGACTTTAATGTCTTTATAGACATATATGTCTATAAAAAATTAAAAAAAATTATATTTTCAAGCCATCCAATAGCAACAGACTGCTTTTAATATATTCATTAAAATCGGCAATTTTCCTGTTGACCACATACAGGACGGCTCCCTCGATGATATTGAAGAGTGCTAAGGAGGTTGCCTTTGTGTCTATATTCTTAAACTCCCTATTCTGCATCCCCTCCTCCAGGAGCTTTTCAAATATGTATTTCAACTCTAAAGCCTTGTTTTCCATTTCTCTTGTTTTTGTGCTCCTTTTCGCCTTGTCCGTATGATTCAGGTATTCGAAGAGGGATAGAATCAGGTTCTTGTACTCATTCTTTGTGAGCAGGATTTCTATAATACTTTTAATTTTTTTAAATGAAGAACTGGATTTATCGCTGAAGACTAAGCCTACGTCTTTTTGAAGGCAGGATATGAGATAGACCACATAACTCTCGAACAACTGGTCCTTGTTCTTGAAATATTGATACATGGTGGTCCTCCCCATATTGCATTTCTTGGCAATATGTCCAAGATTTGTCCTGCGATAGCCGAGTTTTGAAAAGATATCTATTGCTTTTTGAATAATTTCTTCCTTTTTTTTCTGGACATCCACAACCTTTGGCACAGCATTTCTCCCCCCCGATCCTATCTTCTCCTATCCCCACTATTCTAATTATAATTTTTATGGACACATGTGTCAATAAAAATTCTCAAGCCATTCAATTGAAAAAGAAAAATGAGTCAACAGAGAACCGTCCCCCTTGACTCTCTCCAACTTAAAACAAACTCAGCTGGTTGCTCTGGGGAAGCCCGTCCAGGCAGCCGTGCTGCTGCAGGATTTCAATGACAGCCTTGCTTATTTTAGCCCTGATCCGCAGGTCATCCACCGACATGAATTCTCCGTTCTCCCTGGCCTCCACTATATTCTGGGCCGCAGCAGTTCCCAGCCCCTGCAGCGCATTGAGGGGAGGCCGGATGCCCTTAGGGGTTATCTGGAATTTTAGAGCATCCGACTCATAGAGGTCTACGGGAAGGAACCGTATCCCCCGCGCATACATTTCATTGGCTACTTCCAGGATGGTAAGCACGTTCTTTTCCTTCTGGGTCATGCTGTTGCCTTTTTTCTCAAGCTCATTGATTTTGTTTTTTATCTTGTCCGGGCCATGGGTCATCAGCTCCGCATCAAATTCATCCGCCCTTACCGTAAAATAGGCCACATAAAAAGCTTCAGGGTAATATACCTTGTACCAGGCCACCCTGTAAGACATCATTACATAGGCCGCCGCATGGGCTTTAGGAAACATGTATTTTATTTTTTTGCAAGATTCGATGTACCATCCAGGCACTTTGTTTTCCTTCATGACCTGCTCGTATTCTTCCTTTAATCCCTTGCCCTTCCTCACATCTTCCATGATCTTGAACGCAGTTTTGGAAGGGAGGCCGGCACGAATAAGGTAAAGCATGATATCGTCCCTGCAGCATATGGCCTCGGAAAGAGTGCATGTCTCCGACTTTATGAGCTCCTGGGCATTGTTGATCCACACATCGGTACCATGGGCCAATCCGGCGATCCTTATCAGCTCATAAAAGGTGGTAGGCTTGGTTTCAACCAGCATCTGTCTCACAAACTTGGTCCCGAATTCGGGCACGGCAAGAGTGCCAACCTCGCTGTTTATATCCTCAGGCTTTATTCCCAGGGGTTCGGTGCCGCTGAAAATGCCCATGGTGTTTTTCTCTCCTATGGGAATGGTGGTGGCTTTTACGCCTGTGAGATCCTCCAGCATCTTTATCACCGTTGGGTCGTCATGGCCCAGAATATCCAGTTTCAGCAGCCTTCCGCTGATGGAATGGTAGTCGAAATGGGTTGTAATAATTCCGGAATCCATATCATCCGCGGGGTGCTGTATAGGACAAAACTCGAAAATATCCCTGTCCCTCGGAACGATCATGACACCTCCCGGATGCTGCCCTGTGGTCCTTTTCACCCCTGTACAGCCTTTCACCAGCCTGTTTATTTCCGCATTGGGCACAACAATGCCTCTTTCATCCAGGTAATTTTTTATAAAGCCGTATGCCGTTTTATCCGCAATGGTACCGATGGTGCCCGCCCTGAACACTTTTCCCTCTCCGAAAAGCTCTTCAGTATACTTATGGGCCCTTGACTGGTACTCTCCCGAGAAGTTCAAGTCTATATCGGGTTCCTTGTCCCCGTCAAACCCGAGAAATGTCTCAAAAGGGATGTCGTATCCGTCTTTTTTCAATGGATTCCCACATTTGGGGCACTCCTTGTCAGGCAGGTCAAAACCGCATCCCACGCTGCCGTCGGTGATAAATTCGGAGTACTTGCACCGGTCACAGACATAATGGGGCGGCAGGGAGTTAACCTCCGTTATCCCGATCATGTTGGCCACAAAGGAAGATCCTACCGAACCCCTGGAGCCCACCAGGTAGCCGTCGCTTAAAGACTTGGCCACAAGCTTTTGCGCTATAATGTACATCACCGAGAAGCCGTTCTTGATGATGGAGTTAAGTTCCTTCTCCAAACGATTTCCAACGATTTCGGGGAGAGGGTCCCCGTAGATTTCTTTGGCCCTGGTTTTCGCAAGGCCTTCTACCTCCTCCTCCGCCCCTTCTATTTTAGGAGGAAATGTCCCTTCCGGAATGGGGATAATTTCCTCTATCCTATCCGCAATCCGGTTGGTATTTTCGACCACCACCTCATAGGCCTTTTCACTGCCTAGGTAATCAAACTCCTGCAGCATTTCATCCGTAGTTCTTAAAAACAGAGGGGCCTGGTTGTCCGCATCTTCAAAGCCTTGTCCTGCCATCAGGATCCTCCGGAACACCTCATCCCAGGGATCCATAAAATGTACATCACAGGTGGCCACCACAGGTTTTTTAAGCTTCTCACCCAGTTCAACAATTTTCCTGTTTATATTTTTTAATTCTTCCTGGCTTTTTACCCTGCCGCTGTTTATGAGGAACTGGTTGTTTCCCAGCGGCTGAATCTCAAGGTAATCGTAAAACCTTGCAATTTTTATGATCTCATCGTCTTTTTTCCCGTCCAGAATAGCCCTGTAAAGCTCTCCCGATTCACACGCGCTTCCCAGTATAAGCCCGTCACGGTATTGCATCAGCAAGTTTTTGGGTACCCGGGGTTTTTTATAGTAGTACTTCAAATGAGAATAGGATATGATCCGGTACAGGTTTCTTAATCCGGTATAATTCGCCGCAAGGATTATGGCATGATAGGAAGCGGCCTTCTTGAAATCCTCATTTTCTTCAAAACAGCCCTCTATATCATCAATGGTCTTTATGGACTTGGGCTCCAGCATTTCAAGGCATTTTACAAAAATCTCGGCGGTTGTCTTTGAGTCGTCCACCGCCCGGTGGTGGTTATCCATTTTTATTCCAAGGTGGTGCGCTACGATATTCAATTTGTGTTTTTTTAGGTTGGGAAACAGATTGCGGCATAGCTGGAGAGTGTCCACAATGGGGTTGTCCACGTTTATTCCCATGGTCCTGGCATTATATTTGATAAACCCCATGTCAAAGGGTGCATTGTGCGCTACAACCGCAGAGTTTCCCAAAAACTCGATAAACCCGGGAAGAACTTCCTCAATGGTGGGGGCCTCCCGGACCATATCGTCGGTAATCCCTGTAAGCTTCACTATAAAGCTTGGAATCGGAATTTGCGGATTCACAAGGGAGCTAAATTCCCCGGTTATTTTCCCGCCTTTTACTTTCACAGCACCTATTTCGGTTATCCTGTCCCTGTCATAATTCAGACCTGTCGTCTCAATGTCAAGCACCACGAACTCCTCATCCAGCGGCTGGCCGTTGGGATTATATACCACGGGAATCCTGTCGTCCAAAAGGTAGCATTCCACCCCGTAAATCACCTTGATTTTATGTTTTGCCGCAGCCTGGGCCGCATCGGGAAAAGCCTGTACCACACCGTGGTCGGTAATGGCCACGGCCCTGTGTCCCCACTGGGCGGCTCTTTTGATTAGCTCCCCCACCGGTGTGACACCGTCCATTGAGCTCATCTGGGTGTGCAGGTGAAGCTCTACACGCTTCACTTCCGCCTCGTCGGTCCTGACTGCCTTCTCCACCTCTATGATGTCCGAGGCCATGATGGCCAGTTCCTTGGAAAATTTGTCGTACTGCGCCTCCCCGCGCAGCTTGACGCAAACTCCCTCCTTAATCCTCTCCTTGAGATTTCCGGTGATTTCTTTATTCGCAAAGTATTTTACCGTGAGGGAACTGGTGGTATCCGTCACATCAAATATGCATATATACTTTCCCCCCCGAATTTCCTTAAAGTCCACGCTGAATATATCGCCGCACACCGCTACCCTTCCCGAGTCCTGGGTAACATCGCACATTTTCATGATGTCGTCGCTGAATTCCCTGCCCACAATAACGGGCGAAAGGGACCATTTTTTTTCACAATCCCTGTCCTCCCCTTTACGTTCCTTTGTGCCCGAACCCCCCCTTGGGGCCGAAGCTTCCACCATGCTTAAAATTCCGGCTTCTTCATGCTCTTTGAGCTCAAGATAGCTGTCTATGGCAGCGTCATCCATTACAGGATCAACAAATTCCACCTTGACTCTGCAAGAGAAGAACTCCTCTATCATATTTTCCAGCAGCCGGTGGCATTCCTGGGATCTGAGGATACTCTTCCCCTTGGTTTTCAGGTTTACCATCAATTTTTTTTCACACAGGTCCCACGTGCATCCGGAAAGAATTCCCCGGCTTAATGCCACTCTTCTGTTCACACGGTACACCAGGCTGTCCCAGTACTCTTCCAGTATTTTTTCAAGGGGCATTGACAAATCAAATTTCGCTCTTATATCCACCGACTTCAATTTGAACAGAGCCGCAAGCTTCTCTTCTATATTGAACAGAGATATGGAAGGAATCAACTTCTTTGACAAAATAAATATTTCAAGGCGTCTGGATTTTTTATAGACATTAATTTTCTGTATGGTTGCATTCTGCATAAGTCCGGAGATTTCACCGCCAACATTTGTTTCCGGAAATAAATTCATAAACTTCTGCTCATGGTATGTAACGTTTTGCATTTGTATTCCCCTCTTCATTTGAGGTTGAGGCCGGGGACACGATTGATTGCTGAAAAAGCAAAATGCCTGAATTTCAACGCTTTTATCTTAACCTCAAGCTCAAACCTTATCCTTAGCCTCAGCCTTAACCTCAACTTCTTTATCTTCTTGCAAGCTTCATCTCTCTAAGTATTTGCCGGTACATTTTTATCCTCTCTATGAATCCCCTGACAAGCCCAAGCTTTTCCTCCTTCATCACATGGGTCAAATCCCCCAGTTCAACCTCACACAGCCTGATGTTTTCAGTCTCCGCATACTTTGTCAAAGCGATTTCCATGCCGTATCCCAGCAGCTCCAGATTGGAAAT
Source organism: Eubacteriales bacterium (assembly GCA_024655885.1). Classification (GTDB taxonomy): domain Bacteria; phylum Bacillota; class Clostridia; order Acetivibrionales; family JANLFN01; genus JANLFN01. The sequence goes on from JANLFN010000001.1 coordinate 409,004, forward strand.
ACCCTCAAGGATGGATTTCCTCACAGCCCTCTGCCCCGAGAGGCAGGGCGAAATCTTATGGGCCAGATGGGTGGGAATTCTGCCGCTGCTGAATACTCCAAGAGTCATGTCGGCACGGTTTTGCACAATGGGTTCCAGCAGCCGGTTTACATGTTCTTCCCTTAATCCGATCAAATCCGCGTCCAGCAGCAGGATTACATCCCCCCTGCTCCACTCCAGGCCTGCTTTAACCGCAGCCCCTTTCCCCATATTTTTCGGCTGCTGTATCACCTTTGCCCCGGCCATTTGAGAAATACAGGCGGTTCTATCGGTTGAACCGTCGCTCACAACGATGATTTCTCCGATTTTGCCCATCCTTTTCAGTACAGATATCACCTGGACAATCGTTTTTTCCTCATTGTATGCAGGTATAATCGCACTTATGAACAAAACAGTCCTCTCCTACAAATTCACTAATGTATATTATACCGTGCAGTCTTCCCTTTAATGCAGCCAATACCCAAACATTCTGTTAAGTTCAAAGCCTGTCGATCTCCATCAACAGCTCCTCCACAACCTTATCCTCGGGCACCTTTCTTAAGATTTCCCCTTTTTTAAACAAAAGGGCCTCTCCCTTGCCGCCGGCGATGCCGATATCCGCCTCTCTGGCTTCACCCGGGCCGTTTACGACGCATCCCATAATCGCCACCTTGATGTTCTTAGGGCTGCCTCTCAGCCTGTCCTCCACCTGCCGTGCAATCCTGACCAGGTCAATCCCGCATCTCCCGCAGGTAGGACAGGAAATCAGCTCAATGCCGTTCTTCCGCATTCCCAGGGATTTCAAAATTTCCAGTCCCACTTTTACCTCCTCCACCGGGTCCCCTGTCAGCGACACCCGGAGGGTATCCCCGATCCCCTCCGCCAGGAGGCAGCCCAAGCCTACCGAGGATTTGACCGTTCCTCCAAAAATTGTTCCTGCCTCCGTAACCCCTATGTGCAGGGGGTATTGGGTTTTCTCGGACATTAGCCTGTAAGCGGCGATGGTCAGTGGGACACTGGATGCTTTTAGTGAGAACAGGATAAGGTCAAAATCCAGGTCCTCCAGTATTTTTGAATGGTTTAGCGCGCTTTCCACCATCCCCTCGGGGGTAACCCGGCCATATTTTTCCAATATATGTTTTTCAACAGACCCTGAGTTAACCCCGATTCTTATGGGTATCCCCCGTGACTTTGCCATGTCCGCCACGGCTTTAACCCTATCTATGCCTCCGATATTTCCCGGGTTCAACCTTATTTTGTCGGCTCCGTTTTTCATACAGGCCAGTGCCAGCCGGTAATCAAAGTGGATGTCCGCCACCAGGGGAATCTTAATTGATTTTTTAATTTTTCCCACCGCTTCAGCGGCCTGGTTATCGGGTACGGCAACCCTGACAATATCACACCCCGCCTCTTCCAGGCGCTTTATCTGCTCTACCGTGGCGTTTACATCCCTGGTATCCGTGTTTGTCATGGACTGCACGGTAACCGGCGCATCTCCCCCGATGAACCGGTCTCCAACCCTTATTTTTTTGGTTTCCCTTCGTCTTATAATATTGTCCATGATCATCAGCCTCCTGTAAGCAGACGCATAATATCATTAAAAGTCAGCAGCACAAAAAGGGTGAGCATGACCACAAAGCCTATCATCATGATAAGCCCTTCCTTCTCCATGGGCAAAGGCTTTTTTCTTATGCCCTCCACCATAAGAAGCACCAGTTTGCTCCCATCCGCCGGCGGAATGGGTAAAAGGTTTGTAATGCCAAGGCCTATGCTGATTAACGCAACCATTTTCAGCAGGTCAAGCACCACCATCAAAGCGGTCGGACTCTGCTGCACGACAGTATTGATGGCCGAGACTATGCCGACAGGTCCCGCCATTTGATCTAAAGGAACCTTCCCTCTTATCAGCCACCCGATAGAATAGATCTCCATTCTTGTTATGGAATAGGAATTGGTTATAGACCTGCCTATCACCTGGAATATATTCCCCTTCTCCGATGTAAAGTCAAAACCTAGATAGTACTGTTCAGGCGTTTTCTGCAGCATGGGCGTCATGGTCAACACCTGATTGCTGCCGTCTCTCACAACCGTTACTTCCACAGGTTTATCTTTATTTTCATTCAGCAAGCTGCTTATTTCCTGTCTGCTTGCAACTTTCCCTCCGTTTATTTCCACAATCCTGTCATCTGGAAGCAGCCCTCCCTTGCCGGCAGGAGAATTGGGGTCTACGGCAGCAACAATATTGGAGTCCGGGCCGTCTGCCGCCTTGGCCGTAAATCCAAGGATATACCTGTTTTGCGCAGGTATTTTCTGCGGCGTGATCTCCATCCGGATTTTTTGATTGTCCCGGAGCACTTCCACTGTGGCAGGGTTTCCATCGGAGGAATATAAAAACATGCTTATATCCATGGGCTGGTAAATTCTCTTTTGGTCATAGCTTATGATCTCGTCCCCTGGTCTGAGCCCTGCGGAGTAAGCAGGTGAATCCTTTACAACGGTATTGATTCTGGTGGTATCGTACCCCGCTATGGAATAGCCGACCAGCAGCACCAGTACCGCCACAACAATATTGGCCAGCGGTCCTGCAACTATTGTGGCCATTCTAGCCGGTACCGACTTTTTGCTGAAGGACCTTTCGCTTTCAGATGCTTCATCCTCTCCTTCCAGCTTCACATAGGCAAGGGCAGGAATAAGCCTGAGGGAATATTCCGTCTCCCCCCGTTTGAAGCCGAACAGCCTGGGACCGATAAAGAGTGAAAACTCAAGCACCTTTATTCCTGCCAGCCTGGCAACAATAAAATGGCCTAGTTCATGTACGATCACAATTAAATTAAATGCAATAAGCGCCAATAGCAGTCGCATAAATTACCTCCATTATTTGTTCTTTGAATATTGATTATATGCTTCCCTCCTGGCCCAGTTGTCTATTTGCATTATATCGTCCAGGCCCGGCTGATTATTCGGCACATGTTTGCTCATTACCTTTTCAATAATCCTTGGAATTTCTAAAAAACCTATTTCCTTTTTTAGAAAAAGGCTGACGGCTATTTCGTTTGCGCCGTTCATCACCGTCGGCATTGTGCCTCCCGCCTCCAAAGCCTCAAAAGCAAGTCTCAAGCAGGGAAAAGCTTTAGTATCCGGCTCTTCGAACGTTAAAGCACCTGTCTCCAAAAAATTGAGCCTGGAAAAATGATTTAAAGCCCTTTTGGGGTAAGTAAGGGCAAACTGGATGGGAATTTTCATATCCGCCGGACCCATTTGCGCAATCACAGAGCCGTCCCTGTATTCCACCATGGAATGGATGACGCTCTGCGGATGGACTACCACCTGAATCTGCTCCTTTTCGATGCCGAACAGCCATTTCGCTTCAATAACTTCCAATCCTTTATTCATAAGCGTGGCCGAATCAATGGTAATCTTGCTTCCCATTGTCCAGTTGGGATGCCTCAAGGCTTGTTCCAGCGATACCTTTTCAAGCTCGGCCCCGCTTTTTCCTCTGAAGGGTCCTCCTGAGGCCGTCAAAATTATTTTGGACACATCCTCCCTATTATTCCCCATTAAGCTCTGAAAAATTGCGGAGTGTTCGCTGTCCACAGGCAAAATTTCAACCTGCCGCTTTTTAGCTTCAGCCATCACCAATTGCCCTGCGGTAACCAGGGTCTCCTTGTTTGCAAGAGCAATGTGCTTGCCTTTTTTTATGGCCTCCATGGTGGGTATCAGCCCTGCAATACCCACAACAGAAGTCACCACCGTATCTGCCTCCTCAACAGCCGCTACTTCCTTTAGCCCATCCATTCCGTACAGAACCTGGACGTCAATCCCTGCAAGCCTTGTTTTTAACTTGTTTGCCAGGAATTCATCCCCTACGGCGACAACCTGGGGTCTAAATTCCAACGCTTGTTTTTCAAGCAGGTCTATATTCGTATTCGCGCTTAATCCACACACCCGCAAGCCCAGGCTGCGTGCTACTTCAAGGGTTTGCGTGCCTATTGAGCCTGTCGAACCCAGTATGGATATGTTTTTAGCCATGTTTTAAGCTCCTTGATGTAAAAGTCATCTGTGTATTTATGAAATCAGCACACTTCCGGTTATGGTTTTTTTAAGCCGCGCTGATGATAAATCGGATATAGTAGTATACCAGCGGTGAAACAAAAAGTATGCTGTCAAACCTGTCCAGTACACCCCCGTGCCCGGGCATTATATTTCCGTAGTCCTTAATATTTACATACCGCTTGACGGCGGAGGCGCCCCAATCCCCAATCTGGGAAATAAATCCGTTTAAAGCCCCGAGTATGACAAAATGATAAAGGGGTGTATAACCGATAAAATGGTTATAATTTAAAAACAGCCCATACAAAACGGTCAGCAGCACGCATCCTGCTACCCCGCCGATAGCCCCCTCAAGGGTTTTTTTAGGGCTGATTACCGGTAAAATCTTTTTTTTCCCCAAGCCCATACCCGTAAAAAAAGCAGCGGTGTCGGTGCCCCATGCCCCGATAAAGGCCAGCCATATGTAATAAAAACCGTTATCAAGGTTTCTCGTCATCACCAAAAAAGAGAAGGAAAACGCGATATAGAATATTCCGAACAGCGTAAGGGATATATCCGAAAGATTATACCTTTCATAGGAGAAAATGATAAGCAAAAAAAGAAGAATAAAAATTACAAATATAAAAAAGAAGAAGTTGCTGGCATACCTGAACTCTTTGACTATTTCGGCTATAGGCTCTATTTTCCCATACAATCCGATAAACAGTATAAGAAGGCATGACATGTATCCCACCGCTTTCACAGGTCTGTAGCCACCTTTCGAAAGGGAATTGTAAAATTCATGCATGCCTACAAGCGCCAGCAAAAAAACCGCCATCCCAAAAACCAGTTCACCAAACCATACTACCAATCCAAGTAAAACCAATCCGACAACCGAACTTATCACTCTAGTTTTTAGCAACTAAATACCTCCATATCTCCTGTTCCTCTTCTGATAATCCCGGATGGCCTGGATCAAATGTTCACGTCTGAAATCCGGCCACAGGACATCCGAATACCATAACTCACTATATGCGGACTGCCACAAAAGAAAATTGCTTATTCTTTTCTCCCCACTGGTCCGTATGATTAAATCGGGGTCCGGAATATCCGCGGTGTATAACCTCTGGGATATATATTTCTCATCTATATCCTCCGGGTTTATTACACCTTTTTTTATCTCCCTGCCAATGGCTCTTACGGCAGATACAATCTCATCCCTGCCGCCATAGTTCAGCGCTATAGTCAGGGTTAAGCCGCTGTTGTTCTTTGTAGACTCCTCTACTTTGTGAATTTCCTTTTTTATTTCCTCCGAAAGCTCTTTTTTTTCACCAATAACCCGGATTTTTATATTTTCGCCTTCCAGCTCCACGTCCGCATTTTTTAAATACTCCAGCAGCAAAGCCATTAAAGCGTCGACTTCAGTTTTAGGCCTTTTCCAATTCTCTGTGGAAAAGGCATAGACCGTCAGATACCGGACTCCTATTTCACTGCAAATCTTTACAATTTTTTTCAGGTTTTTAGAACCTTCCCTATGCCCATAGTTCCTGGGCATTCCTCTCCTGTTGGCCCACCGTCCGTTTCCGTCCACAATGATTGCTACATGCTGCGGTATGTTCCTGCTGTCCATACCCGTTTCCGTCTCTTTATTTGCAAACAACTTTTCAAAAAACGACATTTATGCCTCCAAATTTGCTTTGCACCGAAAAATATTATCTAAATAATTATAATATAATAATTAGAATATGAAAAGAACAAAAGCTTTTTACAAAAATATAGCCCCTCATAATTTGAGGGGTTTGCACACCAGCAGTTTAACTTTAGAACTCTCAACGGCATTTATCCTTATTACCCTGTAGTGCTTGTCATAGCCGCTTTCTGTATGCCCGGGAGGGCTTAAAACCTCAACCTCATAATGGATGATGCCGACGGTGTCCAAGACTTGAACAGCCTCATCCACTGTAAACCCAATCACATCAGGAATTCCCATATAAATACTCTCTCCGTTCTCCCGCCTTCCATCCCGAATATCTGCCGTTAAAGCATTACATCTCAAGAATCTCTTTATCCTTAGCCTCGACAATTTTATCCACTTCGGCTATGTACTTGTCCGTTAGGTTTTGCACATCCTTTTCCGCATCCTTAATGTCATCCTCTGTTAACTCCCCGGTCTTTTTCTGAGCCTTGAAACGCTCGATGGCATCCCTGCGGATAGAGCGGATGGCAACCTTGGCCTCCTCCCCGTCCTTTTTTACTATCTTGGTCAGCTCTTTTCTTCTCTCTTCGGTCAATATGGGAAATACAAGCCTTATTACTTTTCCGTCGTTATTGGGGTTGATTCCGATGTCTGACTTTTGTATGGCCTTTTCAATTTCCTTTAACATCTTTGCATCCCAAGGCTGAATTACGATCACCCTGGCCTCGGGAACAGATATGTTCCCCAACTGGTTGATAGGGGTGGGAACCCCGTAGTAGTCAACAGTCACCTTATCCAGAATTGCGGGATTGGCTCTTCCGGCCCTTAACCCCACCAGTTTTTCTTTTAGAGCGCCAATGGTTTTCTTCATCTTTTCTTCAATAGGTTTATACATATCTTTATCCATATAAATCCTCCCTGCTACATAATTGAAGTCCCTATAACCTCTCCGAGTACGGCCTTTTTGATATTTTCCGGCTCATCAAGCCCAAAGACAAGAATAGGTATTTTATTGTCCATGCAAAGGGATGTTGCTGTGGAATCCATCACCCCCAGCCCCTTGTTCAACACATCAATGTAGGTAAGCCTGTCGAATTTCTTGGCATCGGGATTGGTCTTAGGATCTCTGTCATAAACACCGTCAACCTTTTTGGCGAGTAAAATTACTTCCGCATCGATTTCCGCCGCCCTCAGCGCCGCAGTGGTATCTGTAGAAAAATAAGGGTTCCCCGTCCCGCACGCGAATATGACGATTCTTTTCTTTTCAAGATGCCTGACAGCCCTTCTCCGGATATAGGGCTCCGCAATCTGCCTCATTTCTATAGCTGTTTGCACTCTGGTAGGAATTCCTCTTGCTTCAAAGGAATCCTGCAGCGCAAGAGCATTGATAACCGTAGCCAGCATCCCCATATGGTCGGCCGTTGTACGGTCCATCCCTTTGCCGCTTCTTCCTCTCCAAAAATTCCCTCCTCCCACAACAATGGCAATTTCAACACCCATGTTATAAACTTCACCGATCTTATCCGATATCTCATTCAGTGTCTCCGAATCTATTCCGCTTTCTTTGCTGCCGGCCAGAGCTTCTCCGCTGATTTTGATCATTACCCTTTTATATTTAGGCTCGTGCATTGAAATTGTATCCCCCTTAATCCTTATGATAATTTTTCTACATCCAGATAAAAAATCCTGCTGATTTTCAAATTTTTCTTCGCCCTACTAAGCCGTAAAAAAGGGAACATATCTATGTTCCCTCCTCAATTAACCACCTATCTGCTTCATTACTTCCTCCGCAAAATTCTCTTCCTTTTTCGTCAATCCCTCGCCCCTCTCAAACCTTGCAAATCTTCTGATGTTAATGTTTTCGCCAATTTTTGCAACCTTTTCGGTTAGAAGCTGGCCTACCGTCTTATCCGGATCCTTGATAAACGGCTGTTCCAAAAGGCAGATCTCCTTATAGAATTTTTCAATTCTCCCTTCAACCATTTTTTCGACGATCTTTTCGGGTTTGCCTTCATTTAAAGCCTGTGCCCTTAAAATTTCCCTTTCTTTTTCCAAAACACTGGCAGGCACTTCTTCTCTCCTTATGTATTCAGGCTTGCTTGCGGCTATTTGGAGAGCAATATCTTTTACAAAAGCTTTAAACTCTTCGTTTTGTGCCGCAAAATCCGTTTCAATATTGACCTCAACCAGAACTCCTATCCTTCCATTCCCATGGATATAAGCATCCACAATACCTTCTGCGGCAATCCTTCCCGCTTTCTTGGCCGCAGCAGCCAAGCCTTTTTCCCGTAAATACTCTATGGCTTTTTCCACATCTCCATTCGTTTCGGTAAGAGCCTTCTTGCAATCCATCATCCCGGCCCCTGTTCTCTCGCGAAGCTCTTTTACCATATCGGCAGTAACCATGGCAATTCCTCCAACTCTAAAATTATTCTTATTATTTACTCTCATTGACTGTTTTTATACATAAGTAAAAAACGGTCTTCAGCCCTGTTTAGACCAAAGACCGGCTTTTTTAAAGGGCTTTCTCTTCTTCTCCTTCTATTTCAGCTTCCACTCCGGCAGGTTCTTCAGCCGTCGTCAACTGTTCGCCCTGCTTTCCTTCAATAATAGCGTCCGCCATTTTTGCGGCTATTAACTTAACCGCCCTTATTGCATCATCATTCCCTGGAATGACGTAGTCCACTTCATCCGGATCACAGTTGGTATCCACTATGGCCACCACGGGTATACCCAGCTTCCTCGCTTCTAAAATGGCAATCCTTTCTTTCCGGGGGTCAACAACAAACAGCGCGCCGGGAAGCCTTTTCATGTTCTTGATTCCGCCAAGATATTTTTCAAGCTTCTCCATTTCCCCTCTCAGCTTAATAACCTCTTTTTTAGGCAGTACGTCAAAAGTTCCGTTTTGTTCCATTTCAATGAGCTGATTAAGCCTGTCAATTCTTCTGCGGATGGTTTTAAAGTTGGTCAGCATACCGCCCAGCCACCTTGCATTTACAAAAAACTGCCCGCTTCTTTCAGCTTCCTCCCTGATGGAATCCTGAGCCTGCTTTTTAGTCCCTACAAAAAGAACGTCCTCACCGTTCATGGAAACTTCCCTGACAAAATAATAGGCCTCTTCTACTTTTTTTACAGTCTTCTGAAGATCAATGATATAAATACCGTTTCTCTCTGTAAAAATGTACTCGGCCATTTTAGGGTTCCATCTTCTGGTCTGATGGCCAAAATGGACACCAGCTTCCAGCAACTGTTTCATTGAAATCACTGACATTAAATTACACCTCCATTAGTTTTATACCTCCGCCGCTTTCATTTTCACAGAACACCCAACGCGGGCACACTCCTGCAAATCCAACAGCGTGTGTATTTTCCGTGTAGTAGTATAACACATGAAAATTTTTTTATCAAGAATTTTAAATCAAAGTCATTAAAATAGTTGCATAGCTGCAGCATAATAAAGGGGAGAACATTTGCTCTCCCCTTTATAGGGAACGTGTAATATACTCTCTTGAACAGCACTTGGCATTTTCGGATGAATTCCTTTGGGATGCACGTGTCAATGGCAATTTTCCGCTTTAAGTGCCCGGCTCAGTTTTTTTATCGCCTTTTTTTCAATCCTTGAAACATAAGACCTTGAAATTCCCAACATTTTTGCTATTTCCCTCTGGGTTTTTACAGATCCGTTCAGCAACCCATATCTTAGTTCCAGCACAGTCTTTTCACGTTTTTTCAATACCGCCTTCATTTTGTTATACAGCTTTTTAACCTGCATTTTAAGTTCCACTTCATCCACAATGGATTCGGTTTCATTTCCGATTACATCGATAAGGGTGATTTCATTGCCTTCCCGGTCAGTCCCGATAGGATCCTGCAAGGACACCTCGGACTGCATTTTTTTCGTTGACCGTATCTGCATAAGAATCTCGTTCTCAATGCACCTGGCCGCATAGGTAGCCAGTCTGGTCCCTTTATGCTGGTCGAAGGTGGAAATGGCTTTTATCAAGCCGATGGTCCCTACAGAAATCAAATCGTCGCAATCATTTCTGCCTGCATTATACTTTTTTACGATGTGTGCGACAAGCCTTAAATTCCTTTCTACCAGTACATTTCTTGCATCATCGCTGCCGTTTTTGTACATTTCTATATATCTTAACTCTTCCTCGGAGGAAAGAGGCTGGGGAAACGAATTTGAACTAGATACGTAGCCAAGAAGGAAAAAAATGTTGTTTATGGCATCCAATATTGCTGAAAAAAAGACTGGCAGCAAGTAAGATCCCCTCCTAAAATAGGATACCTTATAAGTTTATGATAGATAGTATTAAATATTGCCTGTACAAAAAAATTTTTAGTATCCCTTTTTCATGATCTCCTCCGCAATTTCTTCAAAAACCGGAGCCGCAGTCTGTCCTCCGTTCTTTCCGTTTTCGACGAATACCGCAATAGAGTATTTGGGGTCTCTTAGGGGAAAGTAGCCGGCAAACCAGGCATGAACCACCTTATTTCCGTCGATGTATTGGCCTGTTTCCGCACTGCCCGTTTTTCCCCCCGCACCTCCGTACTCTTTAAGGCTTGCGTTTGTCCCTGTCCCCCTTACGGTCACCTCCTCCATTAAAAATTTTATTCTGTCCGCCACCTCCTTAGGCAGGATGCGCTCCCCCTTTTTAACACGGATCTTCTTTATTTCATTCCCCTCTCCGTCCACAATGCTGTCCACTAAATTGACCTGGTTCTTTATGCCGCCGTTGGCCACTGTGGCAACCATATCCGCCACCTGCAAGGGAGTGGCCAGCACATCCCCCTGTCCGATGGCGATATTCGCCACATCCCCTGTTGTGTATTTTTTATTTATACCGGGAAGTTTTCCGGATGATTCATCAACCCCCTGCCGGTTGATCCCTGTATAACTTCCCAACCCGAACTTTTCCGCCGTCCCCAGCAAAATTTCAGATCCCAGTTTTATGCCGCTGTTAATAAAGTAGGTATTACAAGAGTAGGCAAAGGCTTCGTCCAGATTGACCCAGCCATGTCCTCCTTTGCTGTAAGAAGTGCACTTGAATTCCATATTTCCTATTTTTGCATACCCCGGGCAATAGAATATCTCCTCACTGTGTTCCCTAGACTGGAGTATTGCGGCAGCATCGACAATTTTAAATATGGACCCTATATTATAGGAGGCAACAGCACGGTTGAACAATTCATTTCCCGTGCTGTTCAAATAGCGTCCTACGTCGTTTTGGTCAAAATCCGGTTTGCTGGCCATCGCAACGATATCTCCGGTACAAACATCCTCCACAACCACAGCCCCGGTAATCCTGTTTTTCTCCATTGATTTTTCAACAATTTGCTGTATGTGGTAGTCCAGTGTCAGTTTGACATTAAGTTTTGCGCTTGTGTCTCCGCTTTTGTTGATTGTGTAGCCAATGCCTTTAATAAGATTGTTTTTTGCATCTTTTACCGCACCTACCGACTCGTCCTCCCCCATATGCAAAATATTATTATAATATTTCTCTATCCCCGCTTCCCCAACCTTGTCAACCTTGTTCAGATACCCTAAAACATGTTTTGCCACCGAATTTTTGTCGTACCTGCTCAGGGAATTGATGATGGAAATTCCCGGGTCACTGAGCTCAGTCAATAAATTCTTTGTCTCTTCACTCACTTCCTCAAGAATGGGTTCCGATTTAAATCCTATTTCCCTTTTCAGTTTATAAAAATCCAGGCCGAGAATATCGCTTACCTTTCGTATCTCCTCATCTCTTCCTCTCAGCAGCAAAGGCTTTATGACAGCAATAAATTTTGTGCTCCTGTTGGTAAACCGGATATCATTTCTGTCGAGTAAATCCCCCCTGAGGGGTTCGATTTCAGAACTGGCTGTCCTTTGAGAGGCTGCCGCCTTAAATAGGTTTTTCCCGGAATAAACCTGAAGATACAAGAAACGTGTGCATAAGCAGGAAAATATAATTAAGATAACTGTAAAGACAATTTTATTTCTTTTTTCCAACATGAAAAACCCCTCTCATGTTAATAAATTCTCCCAACATAAGAGGGTTTTTATTCACGGGCCGGCAATCCTATTCAAAATGGCAAAAAGTTGTTGCTGAGATTTAACCTTTTTCCTTCTCATCCGCTTTGCGCCTTAACATGGTATATTCCTCCACAGGTCTATCCATAGGCATATAAACCGTCATTTGAGGGTGGGGTGCAACACGGATATCCTCATTTTCCGCGTTTTTCATCCATTTTATTTTTTGTACATAAAAGGGACCTTTCGGTCTGACTACCTCCATCTCCTCTCCGCAAAACATCCTGTTCCTCTGTTCAACCTCTGCGATCCCGGTAGCCTCATCATAGGCCTTAACCAGTCCGATAAAGTCATACTCCCTTATATAGGAACTGGTGTGGTAAATTTGATCCTCTCCCGTGGGTTTGCCCAGGTAAAATCCCGTTGTATATTCCCTGTGGCTGGCTTTGGATATCTCCTCAAGCCAATTCCTGTTGAAACGATAGTTGCCAGGGTTGTCATAATATGCGTCGATGGCCTCCCTATAGGCTTTAACAACAGTGGCCACGTAAAATGAGCTCTTCATCCTGCCTTCAATTTTTAAGCTGGAAACGCCGCTTTCAATGATCTGGGGAATATATTCAATCATGCAAAGGTCTTTAGAGTTATATATAAAAGTTCCCCTTTCATTTTCATACACCGACATGTATTCACCGGGCCTTTTTTCTTCCATCAAGTAGTATTTCCACCTGCAGGGGTGAGCACAGAGACCCCGGTTTGAATCCCGTCCCGCCATATAGTTGCTTAAAAGGCAGCGGCCTGAATATGAAATACACATGGCACCATGGACAAATATCTCAAGTTCAAGCCCCTCCGGTGTATTTTCTCTGATCTCCCCAATTTCCTTTAATGAAAGCTCTCTCGCCAGAATAACTCGCTTTATCCCATGCCTGTACCAGAACTCCGCACTTTTCCAGTTGGTATTATTGGCCTGGGTGCTGAGGTGAATTTCCATTCCGGCCGCATTTTCCTTGACTAAGGAATATACGCCGGGATCCGACAATATGACTGCATCCGCCCCTAATTCTTCAATTTCCTTCACATAGGCCGGCATAGCTTTTAAATCTTCGTTATGCGGGATGATATTGAGGGTGACATATACTTTCTTCCCATGCAAATGAGCAAATTTTATGCCTTCTCTCATGTCCTGCCGGTCAAAATTATCCGCATAGGCCCGTAAACTATACTCTTCTCCGCCTATGTACACCGCATCGGCCCCATAGATGACCGCCATTTTCAGTTTTTCCAGGCTGCCTGCGGGAGCAAGCAGTTCCACTTTATTCATAGACCCACCTCATTTTTTGTAGCTTATGGCCACTCCGTCTCCGATAGGGATAAGGCTTGTCTCAAGGTCCTCATTTTTGTTAATTAGCTCCAGATAACTTCTCATCCTTTGAACAATGGTTTTTTGTCGCCGCACCACCAGGCGGTCGCTGGCCACCATACCCTTGTACAGCACATTATCTGAAACCAGCAATCCGCCCTGGTTCAGCATTCGAAGGCACTCCGGAAGAAATTCTCCGTATTGTCCTTTGGCGGCATCAAGAAAAATCATATCGTATTTTTTGTCCAGACATCTCAAAACCTCTATGGCATCCCCGGTGATAACATGGATAACGTCTTCCAATCCCGCTTTTTTGATGTTTTGTTTAGCTATGTCGACCATGATTTCATACCGGTCTATTGTGTCGATTTTCCCTCCGGGCTTTAAAACCCCGGACAGCAAAATAGCCGAGTATCCGATAGCTGTACCCAGTTCCAGGATGCGCCCGGGTTTCAGCAGCCTCCCCAGGACAAGCAGCAGTCTGGCTACCTCCGGTTGCACAATGGGTACATGATTTTCCGCCGCAAAGCTTTCAAGCTCTTTGAGTATCCCGCCGCTTTCTTTTATAGTTTTCCTGATATATTCATTTATATAATCATAACAAATCATGTCCGTCTCCTTATAGACATCACACTTAAATGCATTATATTAAAAAGCCAAACTTATAAAAATTGTGAGGTTTTGCCCTCACAACTTTTGCATTACAAAGACTTTGCACTTTTAATGCAGTGCGTTTTGCCGCACAGCCCTGTTATGGTCTCTCAGGGTCTCGGAAAAAACATGGTTTCCGCTTTGGTCCTTGTTGGCAACAAAATACACCGCTTTCGTTTCTTCCGGGTGCAAAGCCGCTTCAATGGATGCCTTCCCGGGGCAGCATATGGGACCCGGCGGCAGCCCCGTAAACTTATATGTGTTGTACGGGTCGTTGATTGCCGTATCCTTGTCGGTTATAATGCCCTTCTGAATCCTTTTTTTGTTTTCATCGGAGGTATCCGTGTTTTTGTACAGGTATATATATTGGATGGTGGCACAGGACTCCAATCTTCTTGGCGCACCGTACCTGCCCGTTAAACGGTTATAAAACACCCCCGCTATTTTTGCCCTTTCAGCGTCGTTTTTTGCTTCCCTTTCAATGATGGAGGCAAGGGTTATAACCATATCCACATTCATATTCAAACCGTATTTTTTAAACCTATCGTTTAATTTATTTATTTCATCCTGGTATTGGGGTCCCAGCCTTACAGCAAAATTCTCAAGCATTTTTCTAACAATTTCCTCTTCTCCTGCGGCAAGGCTGAACTCATATGTATCGGGGAACAGATATCCCTCCAGCCTGTTTTCCCTTTGGGGGATATCCTTCAAAACCGCAAAGTCCTTTAAGTCCATAGACTCAGCCGCTTTGTCGAATTTTTCCCTGTCCACAAGCTTTTTTTGAACCAGCAGGTCCACAATCTGGCCGTAAGTTTTTCCTTCCACTATTGTAACCCTGATACTTTGCGGCTTACCGGCCAGTATTCTCATGATCCTGTTATAGCTCGACACCACATGGGTGGGTTTGTTGCGGTCAGGGTCCCTATCCAGGATATGTATCCCTGACTGGTACATGCCGTCATAACCGTAGATCCGGGAAAGTATTTTAAACAGGTAGGGATATTGGACGATTCCCTTTTCCTTTAACAAATTGGCAATAGAAGCCGTATTGGAATTAACAGGTATTTCTATAGGAATTCCGTTCTGCAGATTGGCCTCTGCAGCCGCTTCCTTCGCATTACTCCTGTTAAGCCCTGTAATATAATTATAAGATGCTATTGCGCACAATCCGGCGGCAAGACCTACAACAAGGATGACCAGCCATAAAACGCCTTTTTTCCTTCTCTTTGTTCCAGGCCCGTGTTTTTTTCCCAAGCAGGCTTTCACTCCACTCATCCGGTACAGGGAAAGGTTAAGATAAAAAACAGCCTTTTATCCCAATTTGCGGTTCTTTGCTTCCGCCTTCGCCCTTTGTTCGGTGTCCAGTATCCTTTTCCTCAATCGGATATTTTTAGGGGTTACCTCAACCAGCTCATCCTCCGCTATAAACTCCAGGGCCTGTTCAAGGCTCAATATGACGGGAGGAGTCAGCCTCAAAGCCTCATCCGATCCTGAGGCCCTCAAATTGGTGACGTGCTTTTTCTTGCAGACATTCACCACAATATCCTCCTGTCTGGAGTTCTCACCCACAATCATCCCCTCATATACCCTTACTCCGGGAGAAATAAACAGTGAGCCTCTTTCCTGGGCATTATACAGGCCGTAAGTAACCGCCTCTCCATCCTCCCACGCAATGATGGACCCCCTGGTTCTATCCGAAATATCCCCTTTGTAGGGTTCAAAGCCATGGAAGATATGATTCATTATACCATTTCCCTTGGTATCCGTCAAAAATTCAGACCTGTAGCCGATGAGCCCCCGGGCGGGAATTTTAAACTCAAGCCTCACATAGCCCTGGGCAGCCGAGTGCATGTTGACCATCTCAGCCTTCCTCACTCCCAGCTTCTCCATCACAACTCCCATAAACTCCTCGGGCACATCGATAATGAGGTACTCTACAGGCTCATATACGGTACCGTTCACTTCTTTTAAAATAACCTTGGGCTTTGACACCTGGAATTCATAGCCCTGCCTTCTCATGGTCTCGATAAGGATGGACAGGTGAAGCTCTCCTCTTCCGGAAACCTTGAAGGTATCCGCCGAATCGGTCTCCTCCACTCTAAGGCTTAAATTTGTTTCCAGTTCTTTAAAAAGTCTGTCCCTCAAGTGCCTCGACGTCACATAAGTTCCCTCCCGGCCTGCAAAGGGACTGTTGTTTACGCTGAAGTTCATTGAAATGGTAGGCTCGTCTATGTCCACAAAGGGGAGAGGTTCAGGGCTGTCGGGGTCACAGATGGTTTCACCGATGGTTATGTCCCCTACGCCCGATACCGCAACGATGTCTCCCAGGGCCGCCTCCAATGAATCCACCCTTTTCAGCCCTTCAAACATATACAGCCTGCCGATTTTTATATTTTGGAACGTACCGTCTTTTCTGCATATGACTGCTTGCTGTCCTGTCCTGATAATTCCCCTTTCCACTCTTCCGATGGCTATCCTGCCCACGTAATCATCGTAGTCGATGCTGGAAACCAGAAGCTGCAGGGGCTTATCCATAAAGCCTTTCGGGGCGGGCACCTTTTCAACAATGGTGTCGAACAAGGGCTTCAGGTCTTTGGGTTGGTCCTCCAGGTCAAGGACCGCCACCCCATCCTTTGAAGACGCGTAAACAATAGGGAAGTCCAGCTGCTCGTCGTTCGCTCCCAATTCAATAAAAAGCTCTAAAATCTCGTCGATAACCTCATGGGGCCTTGCTTCAGGCCTGTCAATCTTATTCACCACAACAACGGGCTTTAAATTGAACTGCAGTGCCTTTCTCAATACAAAACGCGTTTGCGGCATGGGACCCTCAAAAGCATCTACAAGAAGAAGAACCCCGTCCACCATTTTTAAAACACGTTCCACTTCCCCGCCGAAATCCGCGTGTCCGGGAGTATCCACTATGTTGATCTTTATTCCTTGATAGGTGACAGCCGTATTTTTAGCAAGAATGGTAATGCCCCTCTCTCTTTCCAGGTCGTTGGAGTCCATTACCCTCTCCTGCACCTGTTCATTTTCCCTAAAAATTCCGCTCTGCTTCAACATTCCGTCCACCAGGGTTGTCTTACCGTGGTCAACATGGGCGATAATGGCTATATTTCTTATGTTTTCTCTGGCCTGTTCCACTAAAATTCCCCTTTATTATGTCAATTTAATGAATAATTATTATGTCCTATAATGAACATAACTATTCTAAATTATGGCTAAGGTATTGTCAACTGTGATCAGAAAGCCGGGAGCTGTAAATTTTATGTTCGCAGTGGCGAGGGGGTTAAATGAAAAAAGCGCTTCCGCAAGCATCTGGCACTTAACGGACGCGCATTTGCCACCATCATTTCATTTCAACTCTGCGATGGTCACACCCCATTCCCCTTCCCCGTATTTACCCAATCTGAAGGACTTTACATGAGGATTTGACCTTAAAAGCTGGTGTATGCCGTTCCTCAGCACTCCCGTGCCCTTGCCGTGTATGATCATAATCTCGCGCAGTCCGGCAATACTTGCATCATCCAGGTACTTATCCACACTCTCCATGGCATCGTCTAAGGTAGAACCCCGTAAATCTATTTCAGCAGAGATATGGCTTGACTTGGAAACGCTTATTCTGCCCAGCCCTGTTTTTTGTATCTCGTTCCTTTGCTCTTGGATTTTTCTTAAATTCGATATGTGAACATTAATTTTCATTATCCCGGCCTGGACCAACGTTTCGCCATCCTTATCCGGCGGGTTCAGGACCACGCCCTTCTGATTCAGGTTGACAATCAAGACATCGTCTCCGGGCTTCAGATTATTCGGAGGCTGTGTCAATCCCTGCCTCGGCACAAGAGTCTCCGAAAGTGTTTCCTCTATCCCGTTTATTTTATTCCGCAGGGCTGCCCTCACTTCTTCCGCCGCTTTATTCCTCTCGGAAGCCTCCTGTTCCTTTTCAAGCTGTCTTATTCTGGCAAGCATGCTTTCCGATTCGGCCTTTGTTTCCTGCAGGATCCTCCGGGCTTCCTCTCTGGCTTCTTTGAGTATTTTAGCCCTATTGGACTCAATTTTGCTTTTTTCCTCTTCAAGCGCCCTTTTTATTTTCTCTATTTCAAGCCGGTAACTTTCTGCTTTGATTTTCTCTTTTTCCGCTTCGCTGCGGTTCTTTTCAATATTCATCAGCAGGTCTTCAAACCTTATATCCTCCTGGGTGAGGAACTCTTTTGCCTTATCCAAAACAGATTCTTTCAAGCCAAGCCTTCTTGAGATGGCAAAAGCGTTGCTTTTCCCGGGAACCCCTATAAGAAGCTTGTAGGTCGGCTTCAAAGTATCCACGTCAAACTCGCAGCACGCGTTTTCAACACCCTTCGTGGACAGGGCATACACCTTCAGCTCACTGTAGTGGGTGGTGGCCACGGTAATGGCACCTGCTTCATGGAGGTTCTCAAGGATGGCCATCGCCAGAGCCGCGCCCTCGGTAGGGTCGGTGCCCGCCCCCAGCTCATCAAAAAGGACCAGAGACCGGTGACCCGCATTCTCTAAAATTTCCACGATGTTTTTCATGTGGGAGGAAAAAGTGCTCAGGCTCTGCTCGATGCTCTGCTCGTCCCCTATATCCGCAAATATTCTGTCGTACAGGCTTATCTGCGTCCCTTCGCTGGCAGGAATGTGCAACCCTGCCTGGGTCATGAGCGTAAACAGGCCCACGGTTTTCAAGGTCACCGTCTTGCCGCCTGTATTGGGGCCTGTGACCACAAGAGTTTTAAACTCATCTCCTATCCAGAAATCGATAGGCACCACGGTTTTTGGGTCCAGGAGAGGATGCCTGCCTTTCTTTATAACCGTAAATCCACAGTCGTTGATCCCGGGGCATATGCAGTTCAAATCCAAACTGAACCTGGCCTTGGCAAAAATAAAGTCAAGCTTCGCCAAAATGGCAATATTGGACATAAGCTCGTTCAATATACTTTCAACATCTGCCGTCAGTTCCCTGAGAATCCGCTCTATTTCCAGCTGTTCTTTAATCTTCAGCTGCTTTATTTCATTATTGGCTTCCACCACGGCCATGGGCTCAATAAAAATTGTGGCCCCGCTGGAGGAGGAATCATGGACAAGACCTGGGATTTCGCTCCGGTGCTCCTGCTTTACGGGCACAACATACCTGCCGTCTCGGATGGTGACAATGGATTCCTGCATGTACTTCTGGTATTTTGTTGATTTTATTATATCGTTGAGCCTATCCCTTATAGAGTTTTGGAGATTCAGCACCTGTCTTCTTATGCTGGCCAATGCGGGGCTGGCATTATCCGAAATTTCCTCTTCACTTAAAATTGAAAGCCTGATTTTTTCCTCAATCCGCCTATGGGGCACAAGGCAGTTAATGAGCTCACTTACGGCATTGCCGTCTTCCATGGCCGCACCGTCCAGTGCATAGCTTTTCAGGTTTCTGCTTGCCCTGAGTGTATCCGCCACCTTCAGCAGTTCTCCGGGACTTAGAACAGCCCCTACCTTCACCCGTTTCAGGCTGTCCCTGATATCATGGACACCCCCTAAAGGCGGGCTGCCTTTCCTGGAGATGAAGCTTACTCCGTCGCTTGTCTCCTTAAGGAGGTTTAGAATTTTTGAAAAATCTCTTTCGGGCAGGAGTGAAGCCGCCATTTCTTTTCCAAGCTCCGAAGCGGCCAGATTCATTACCCTCATTACGATTTTGTCGAATTCCAAGACCCTTATTGCTTTTTCGAACATTAATAGGAAGTCCTCTTTCTTACTTTGCTAGAATAATTCGATGATCTACCAGGGCCAGTTCCTTTATCCTGGCTTTCACTATTTTCCTCTGTCCAAAAATATTTTCCAGTATCAGCTTGTCATCCTCCGGGATTACCTTGTCAACTCCTTCGATCAGCAATGACATGCTCCCGTTTTCATCAACTAAATATGCATTTGCTTCACACATGATATTTCACCTCATCCACAGAATTTGTTAACTTATTGTTTTTCAAAAATATATAACCGCAAAAAACAGCCATATATCTTCCAAAGGCTTACAAAAGGCTTTTTACGATTGAAACCGCCCCATCAATGTGATGGGGTAAAGGTTCGTTTTTCACGCCCACAACTTCAATATTGCACCTGTTCAACGGTATCAATACCTTTTTGGCCGGACTTTCGGAAATGGCCTGGGCCATTAAAGGGGTAAGCTCGCCCATCATGGAGTTTGTGACAATAATGCCGATTCCCCCCAGAATCACATCTACCTTACCCGCATTATAGACAATTGCGTTTTCTCCGGAAGCCCCTTCATTCGCTCCGGCTTTTAACATCAAGGCGGTTGCAGCTGCATTGGTACCCAGGGCAATGATTTCCACGTCTTCAGCCAATTCCCTGCGCAGTTTTTCGACTATGGCTTTGCCTATACCCCCGCCCTGTCCGTCAATAACCGCAATCTTCATTCAATTCCTCCCTTATTCCATAAATAGAATATAAGTTCAAGCACAAGCCGCTGCTTTATCCAATAAATATTTTTTTGCCTACCCTTTTATAAGGCCGGCTATTTTTAGTTCCGGCTTGGGGTACATCTCATGGTTGCAATTAGGGTATTTTATTTTTTTACAGGACCTGCTCATAGGACAGCCTGCACATCCGCCTTTGCTTTGATTTACATCAAAAATGAGCCCACACATTTCACATTTTAAATGCATCAATCCTCCGGCAGTTTTTCAACCGCATTTAAGGTTATTATATCATATTCATTGTTATTTAGTAAAAACATATATTTGTTATTTTTTTAAACTGTTTTGTAAGAATTCTCTATTACAGTTTAATCCTCTTTCTGATTTTTTGATAATAATATTGAATAAAAAGGGAATAGACATAATCATACAGGAAAAAAACCACCTCGGAGGCCAGTATGACAGCCCAGACGGGGAATATCTCCAACCGGATAGGGTCAAAGGAAAGAACCTGCCGGGCAAAAAATATTGCCGCCACCAGTACGGCATTAAAATATGCCGCTTTGAAAATATATTCAACCACCGGATTTTTTATTTTTTCTGCATAGAACTTTACTATTCCGTAGATCCCAAAAAAGGCTATATAAGAAAACAAGCCGCCCACATTCCCCCTCAAGGCCAAAAACGCCAGCATACAGGAAGCCGGATAAAAAACCCAGCCCGCTTTTATGCCGAATTCCATGAGAACGACGGCTATATAAAAGGAGCTCAAAACATAAAGGGACAATTTGCCGGTAGGGGATACAGCCGCAGCAAAGAGAGTCAGGGATGTAAGCGCAAGCAGTATTCCTCCCAGAGCAATTTTTCTGGCAGTAAAGGATTTGTTATCAGTCATACCTACCTCTTTTTAGTGGCTAAGGCACATTAAAAGCTTTGCTTTCCAAGCCAATATGAGCCTATAAGCCTTAAACCATAAGCATTGAACCGCCTTCAGCAGCAATCGATAAAATCTCCGCCGCCGCATTCACAGCAGCAGTCGGTACACCACAGACACTGGCATACCGTGCATAGGTCAGGGCCGGTCCGGTAGCCCCTGCCGAAGGCGCTGCCTCTGTAAGCCCTGTTTGACATGCCCATACGGTTTAAGGCATCCCTGTATTCAAAATTTACAGGATCCATGTTTACAGCGGTCTGTATATGGGAATAGGCCTCATCATACCAGCCTTTGCGCAGGAATATCAGGCCCTTCAGATAGTACCACTGTGCCGTGCGGTCATTTGCTCCATTCAGCATTTCCTCCGCCACTCCCAGATTACCGCTGTTTACATATACCCTTACCTGTCTGTAAAATTCATTATCTCCCTGGCCATTCCCGTTCCACTGTCCCGTCCTGCTCCCGGCGCCGTAATCCCTCCTTGGATTCCCATTTTTCATCAGATAATCATAGGCCTCGTTCACTTCTCTGAGTTTTTCCTCGGCAAGCTCAGATAAGGGATTACTCTGGTACTGGTCCGGGTGGTATTTTTTTACCAGCTCCCTGTACGCTTTTTTTATTTCTTCCTCACTTGCTCCCTCTTTAATACCTAAAACCTCATACGGATTTTTCAATTTTTTACAACCCCTATCTTTAGAATTTGCTCCGTCTTTCTTAGCATTCCCATAAAAATTATATTTTCAACGATCCCCGCATTCTTTTTAATATCCAACAATTCATAGGCTTTTCCAACTTCACTTAAAGTATAGGTCAAGACGAACTCCACCTTGTCTTTAATACGGTTTTTAAAATCATCCACATTTTCGTCCTTGTAGCAGAACTGCCGAACCAAAGAGTTATACGTTTTCTTCCTTATATCCTTTTCCACATCGTCATAGGCATCCAGGATATAAATCCATTTTCCAAGATTATACCCCATCCATTTGAGTATCCGTTCGTTTTTGCTGTCCCGGCACAGGGGCTCAAAGGCCAGGATGATTTCCATAATGCCCGCAAAGGGCTCTGCCGCCTCATCCATAGAACAGCATCCCTCTTTTTCAAGCAAGGACAGCTGCTCTAATTTACTCTCAATTATATCACATTTTTCCTTATACTTTTTTTTCAGCTTTTTGTAGGCGGGTTTCAATACCATAACAGCAGCGGCCGACAGTTTTGAATCCCCGTCATTTCTTTTATCCATCAAATTATAATACGCCAGCAGAACATTCATGTCTGAAGCATAATCAATAATTTCGTCATTTATTATTACATTTTTTTTCTTTGCGGGATGGGCAACACACCTTTCCCTGCACACCCTCAGTTCCTTATCGTTTATGGAAGAAATGAGGAGGGCGAGAAAAGCGGAATCGTAGTTTAAAGTAAGGCGCGGAACCTGTCCGTACCTTTTCCCTATGGATTTGCATACACTGCAGTAATATGCCCTGAACAGTTCAAATTCCTTTATTTTCAATTCCGGTTTTTCCGGCACAATATATCCAAACACCCTATCACCTTTTTCATTACCCCAGCCTCCATCCATCTTCCCATCTAAGCTTCAAGCGGAATGCACGGCTTGCCGCATATAATATTAAAATCTTACCATAGGATCGTAAAAATTGAAAGATATTGATTTTTAAAGCCACTGAGTTATAATATCAATTAACCGCCGGTGGCGAAACTATTTAAAAAAAAGTTTCGCCTCTCAATACCAAAACTTCACCATTATATAATTTTTTTAATGATCATCGTTTCATCACTAATAAAGGAGACTTACATATGTCCGGCAATAATAGCACGAAATACGGTTTCAGGGAAATTAACCTGGCTCTCCGTTCCATATCGGTTTTCAGAAATATCTTGAAAGACAAGGTTGTCAATAGCTTTGCGGCACTGATCGACAGCCTCTGCAGCAGTAATCCATGTCTGTACACCATTGTAGACCGGTACGGCTCATTTTATTTTGACCTGGTAAATCATAGCCCCATTGTATCCTTTAAGGATTACATCATAGATAAGATTCTATACGATGAAAATCCCTATACACGGACTGCGGAGAACAAGGGGCGGGACAGTATGGACAGCAGGATGCTCCAGGCCGCGTCCCAGGACCTGTTCTACCTGCAGTTGATTTCGGACGTCTCCGCTTCCCGGGTGAAAGAAGGCCTTTTAAAAAGTTCCCTGTGCGGTTTCCCGTTTGAAAGGAAGATGGTTGAAGAGCTGCCTTCATGGGATTCCGGCCCCGCGGACACGGGCGAATCCTCCAACGGCAGTGAAAATGCCAAGGAGCTGAAGGCCGTGCTAAAGGCGAGCAGGGACTGGAGGGAATGCATTGAAGCAGTTTCAAATTATTACCGGCAGTACGGTTGCGGGCTTTTCTCACAGTACAGGGCTTTCAGCTGGGAGGGTTCCGGAAAGGAAGGAAGGATTGTGCCGATAACCGCTTACGACCCCATCAGGCTGTCCGACCTGGTGGGATATGAAACCCAGCGGAAAGAGGTAATAAGCAACACTCTCCAATTCCTGAAAGGTTTCCGTGCAAACAACATGCTGTTGTACGGCGACAGAGGGACCGGGAAATCTTCTACCGTAAAAGCTGTGTTAAACGAGTATCATGATCTCGGCCTGCGTATCATTGAAATTCCCAAAAACCGGCTTGTTGATTTTCAGGTACTCTCCAGGCAATTGAGGGGAAGAAAACAAAAGTTTATTATTTTTGTCGATGACCTGTCCTTTGAAGACAGCGAAGAAAATTATACCGCGCTGAAATCGGTGCTTGAAGGAGGTCTGGAGTCCAAGCCTGCAAACGTTGTTATTTATGCCACCTCCAACCGCCGTCATTTGATAAAGGAAAATTTCAGCGACAGGGCAGGTTTGCTTTCCGGGAATGGGGACGATGAAATACGGTCTGCCGATACCATGCAGGAAAAGCTCTCTCTCTCCGACCGGTTTGGAATAACCGTTGTTTTCCCTTCTCCGGACAAATCTACATACCTTGAGATCGCAGAAGGCATCGCCTCCAGGAGAGGGTTGACTATTGACAGAGAACTGCTTCATCAGCAGGCTTTAAAATGGGAGCTATGGTACAACGGACGCTCTCCCAGAACAGCGCGTCAGTTTATTGATTGGCTGGAAGGACAGTGAGAATACTCCCCTTTACTTTTGGGAGTCGCTTCTGATTTGTCTGTAAGTAAAAGAATACATGACGAATGCGAATAAAGTGGGCAGAACGGCCACTCCCACAAGGATTCCGCTAAGGGGCTCTTTTAGGTCAAACACTATGACCGCTATGATTGCAAAATAAAAAACTACGGTTGCCAGCTTTCCGTACCAGTTTGCCGAGACTACGTGTTTTTCCTTTCTATACAGTAAAATGCTGCCCAGGCCCATAAAGGACTCCTTGGCAACCACTATGATCAAAACAAAGACCGGGATCCGGTTATGAAGGGTTAAAAGCACCAGTGCCGTTATTTGCATGAGTTTGTCCGCCACAGGGTCGGCAAGCTTCCCAAAGGAAGTCACCATGTTGTATTTTCTCGCAATATATCCGTCCATCACATCCGTAATTCCCCCCGATAGAAAGAAGACCAATGCCACCGAATAATACTCTATGTAGAGAAAATACGCAAAAAAAGGTATTAGGATAAACCTTATGGCTGTCAAAACATTCGGTATATTCACTGCTTCACCACCTGATCTGATTTTTACGTATAGTTTACCATATTTTATGTTTTATTGGCAATCAAATATGCACAACTCCAATTCCTTACCATTAAGGCTTTTGATCTTCCATGGCTCTGAGCATTAGCTGATAAACATCCGGGCAAAACTTCTTTATATTGACCGGCTTCAAATCCCTGTTTGTCCATGCATGAGTTGTTTCTCCCCAGGTTATTAAATCAGGCTTCCCTTTAATATATACCTCATAATAAAATGTTATTCTCACAACAGTCATAGACTTTATCCATGTTTTTACAATAATTTCATCCTCATATCTTGCCGCTCCCTTAAAAAAGCACTTTAATTCTACCAGAGGGAGCAAACAGCCTTTTTCTTCAATTTTTGAATACGGCATCCCCATTTTTTTTACGAAATCCGTCCTCCCGGCTTCAAACCAAACGGGATAATTTGAATGGTGAACGATCCCCATCTGATCTGTTTCCGCATACCTTACAATAAATGATGTTTCAGAAATAAACATTTTCAGCACCGTCCGTTACCCATATACAACATTAAACCCGTGTACCTGTTTTAGACACGGGAATATTTAATGTCAATATTTCTGTTGTTTTGCTGTCAAAAACCTTTTTCTATAATTACGCTGTGGGCTTCTTCAACCTCAGCTTCAGGAACCAACACCTCATAATAATTGTCATTGTTTTCGTGGTTTTTGCTAATTGGTCTGATTTTTACCAGTATACCGTCCTGTGAAAGCAAATCTTGAAGCTTTGTGGCAATATCCTTGCTTTGAGCCATATATACTACAGTCCACATAAAAACACGCCCCTTTTTTTTATAATGCATTCGGAAATTATAGCCTTACATGGGTATTTTCATTCCCGTGATGCATTTCACATAGAAGCTACCTCGAAATTTACGCAAAGGCCTAGTTTATTCACCCGAATGTATCTCGCCATGGCGGCAAAATATTCTTGCCTTTCCTCTGATTTTAATTGCAGAGGTATTCTCGGTAAACTGGGCCAGCAATACCTCCCCGCGGTCCAGCTTTTCAGTATGGTGAAACTTGGTATCCTTTCCTCTTGTAAGTCCGATTATATTTACGCCATTTTCCTCGGCCTTTATCGCAACATAATCACCCAAGATTTTTTCTAATTCCCAATCCAAATAAACCACCTCGACATAACTATATATTATTTAATAATAAAAATCAATATTTTTACAACATAATATTGGCGGATAAGGCGTATATAAAGGGTACCCGGTCCTTTTCATACCGCCGCTTCATGCTATATTTCCTTATACCACCTTCACGTTCTCCTCGCCAAGACGGAGCTTAAGCTCGGATAAGAGGGTTTCATTTATATTGACCCTATACTGTTTGTTTCCTGTTTCGATAATATTTTTTTCCTCATCGCATAAAACCACAGGAGTAAAACCGCTGAAGTATTCCATCAACGACAGCAGTGAAAGCATAAACACCTCATCGTTGCACTTTCCCACTTTCAAGTACAGTTTGGGAGCTTTCTTACCTTCAACCGGTGCCGGGACGCCCCCCTGCGGTACGCTTTTCAACGGTCTGATCTCTTCACATATAACTTTGGGGTTTTCTTCCTCCTTTACGCTGATTCTTCCCCTTATTAATATAATATTCTCTTCTTCAATGAATCCCGAATATTTTTCAAGTACGGCAGGAAAAACGATAACCTCCATGGTTCCGCACATATCCTCCAGAGTAACAAACGCCATTAATTTATTGCTTTTGGTAGTCTTTGTTTTTTTGCCCGTTATTATTCCGCCCACCGTCACATACATTCCATCCTCCAATTCCTTTGACCGGCTTGCAGCGGCCTCCCCGTCTTCTCCAAAGCCTTCCGCATTCAAGTCCGAGCTCAGTAAGGTAACCTGGGAATTTATTTCATCCTCAAATTCACTTAAGGGATGTCCTGAAACATAGAGCCCCAGCATTTCCTTTTCCATTGACAAAAGGGTTTTTGCCGGATATTCTTTTATGTCCGGATATTCCTCCTCCATGTTCTCCGCCTTAATGCCGCTTTTCGAAAGTTCAAACATGGACATCTGCCCGTCCATATTGCGCTTTTTGCTTGCCTGTATGCCGTCAATGATTTTTTCAAAGGAGGCGATGAGCTTGGACCTGTAGACCTTCATGGAATCAAAAGCCCCGCTTTTAATAAGGCTTTCAATACACCTTTTATTCAACTCTCCGCCGTCCATTCTCTGGCAAAAATCCCTGAAGTTCTTGAAAACGCCGTGTTTATTTCTCTCCTCAATAATGGATTTTACGGCGTTTTCACCGACATTCTTTACCGCAGCCAGTCCGATCCTGATTTTTTCGTTTACAACAGTAAATCTGGCGCTGCTTTCATTGATATCCGGAGGTAGTACTTCAATATTCATTGCCTTGCACTCATGGACATACTCAGAAACTTTTTCACTGCTTCCAAGAAAGCTGTTTAAAAGGGCTGCCATATACTCTGTGGGATAATAGCATTTAAGCCATGCCGTTTGATAGGCCACAACCGCATAGGCGGCAGCATGAGACTTATTGAAGGCATAGCTTGCAAAATCCACCATCTCGTCAAAAATTTTGTTGGCGGTCTTTTCATCTACGCCGTTTCTCACTGCACCGTTGACGACGATATTTCCCTCATTGTCGGTAATACCGTAAACAAAATTTTGCCTTTCCTGCACCATTACATTCATTTTCTTTTTTGCCATGGCCCGCCTTACCAGGTCCGCCCTTCCCATGGAGTACCCCGCGACCTCCCGTACAATCTGCATGACCTGTTCCTGGTAAACCATACAGCCATAGGTTACCTTCAAAATGTTTTCAAGGAGGGGATGGTCATATTGAGTTTGTCCAGGGTTGTTTTTATATTTTATATAGCGGGGAATCTGGTCCATGGGACCCGGACGGTAAAGGGCTACTCCCGCAATGAGGTCCTCGAAGGAAGCAGGCTGAAGTTCCTTCATAAACTGTGTCATACCGCCGCTTTCAAACTGGAATATCCCCGACGTTCTGCCTTCCCCTATGAGTTTATACACATTGGGGTCATCCATGGGCACATGGTCTATGTCAATATGTTTATTATGAATTTTTTCAATCATTTCCACGGCATCCCTTATGACCGTCAGGGTTCTAAGGCCCAAAAAGTCCATTTTAAGAAGCCCCAGCTCCTCCAGCAGGCCCATGGTGAACTGGGTGGTTATGCTGTCTTCATTTTTTTGGAGGGGGACATATTCGGTAATGGGGTCCTTGGAAATAACGACACCAGCCGCATGGGTGGAGGCGTGCCTCGGCATTCCCTCCAAAAGTTTTGCCGTATCAATCAAAGTCCGGACCCTTTCATCCTCCTCATACCTCTTTTTCATTTCCGCATTCAGTTCCATGGCCTTTTCTATGCTCATTCCGATTTGAAGCGGTATCATCTTCGCCACCACATCCACTTCATTATAAGGCATGTCCAAGGCTCTTCCCACATCCCTGATGGCAGCCCTTGCCGCCATAGTTCCGAAGGTTATGATCTGTGCTACCCTGTCCTCTCCATATTTTTTGACCACATAATCAATGACCTCCTGCCTTCTTTCGAAACAAAAGTCGATGTCAATATCCGGCATGCTTATTCTCTCCGGATTGAGAAAACGTTCAAAAAGCAGGTTGTATTTCAAGGGATCAATGTTTGTTATCTCAAGGCAGTAAGCTACAAGGCTCCCGGCGGCAGAACCCCTTCCCGGGCCCACCATGATGCCGTTGTCCTTTGCATATTTTATAAAATCCCATACAATCAGGAAATAATCCACATAACCCATCTGCCGTATTACAGACAGCTCGAAGTCAAGCCTGTCCATTATGGATTTACCCGGGGCCTCCCCGTATCTTTTCTTCACTCCTCTATAGCACAATCCCTTAAGGTATTCGAAAGGGTCGGTTTCCTCAGGCAATTTGAAGGCCGGGAGGTGCAGTTTGTTAAACTCAATCTCCACATTGCACCTCTCCGCAATCTTTACCGTGTTTTCAGCCGCTTCGGGAATACTGCCGAAAAGACGGCACATTTCCTCAGGCGACTTGACATACAGCTCCTCGGAAGAAAACCGCATCCGGTCTTCATCATTTACAGTTTTTCCCGTCTGTATGCAGAGCAGAATTTCGTGGGCCTTGGCGTCGCTCTTTCTGAGGTAATGTGCGTCATTGGTGGCAACAAGGGGTATGCCGGTTTCCCTGCTTAATTTCAGGATACCCTGGTTTACAAGGTTTTGGCCTTCAACCCCGTTTATCTGCATTTCAAGGTAAAAGTTACCCTGTCCAAATATCCGGTTATATTTCAATGCCGTGTTTTTCGCCTTTTCATAGTCATTTTGGAGCAGCGCAGCGGGTACATCCCCGGAAAGGCAGGCACTAAGCGCAATCAGCCCTTCGCCGTACCTTGACAGCACCTCATCGTCAATCCTGGGTTTATAATAAAAGCCTTCGGTAAAACCGATAGATACAATTTTCATAAGGTTTTTATACCCTGTATTGTCTCTTGCCAGCAGCACCAGGTGTCCCTGGTCCGAATCGATATTCGCCTGCTTGTCGAACCTGGTCCTGCGCGAGGTATATACCTCGCATCCGATGATTGGCTTTATACCGTTGCGTACGGCTTCCTTATAAAAATCAATTACCCCATACATAACGCCGTGGTCCGTGATGGCGATACTGCTCATCCCCATATCCGCCGTATGCCTTATGAGATCCTTAATCCGGTTTCCGCCGTCAAGCAGGCTGTATTCAGTATGAACATGCAGATGGACAAAATTATCCATAAAATCATCCTTTTCATGCTGTAATCCTTTTTTATTATACCACATTTACTCCTATTGGATTGTACAAATATGGGCGGGATAGAAAAGAAGGGGGATCGTCATTAATCCGCCTTCTTTCATTAACCGGAAACATGAACCTTTGTTTGAAGTAAAAGTTTTTTTGCCAGAAAACACGAGCAGATTGGTTCAGACACGCAAAAAACCAAAATCAAGGACAAATATTGGGTCTTTCCGGATCAACAGTAATCTGTACCGGCCTTAATACCTTAACCTCAATTTTTACAATGACTTTCTCCTTAAGTTTCCTGTATACCGGATATTCACAGCCTTTAATATGGCACGGGTCTTTGAGTATATCAATTTCGCAGCAGTCCTCCGCTCCCGCATATTCGACCTCAACCGTATCCCCCGGCATCGCCCCCGGGACATCCATATACCCGCTGAACGGTATCCAGATAGAAACGTGCTTTAATTCACCGTATGCCACATCCAGGTCATTGCAGTTGCATTTTATCTTCCCTGTGCTCTGCAGGGTCTTGTAGTTTATATTTTTGTGAAGTTTTCCGTTAATTAATACTTTATCCTTGCATACGGACAAAACCAGTTCCTTTACCTCTTTTACTATGTCCTTTACTTCCAATGCCGGAGCTCCCGCCGGAAAGGGTATCTCGGTTTCCAGTAAAATCTGGCAGGAGTTTTTGCCTATAACTTCCGGTACTTTAACACACTTTTTATACCTCTCGGTTTCCATGGGAAAGGTTTTCATATAACCCATGGGCATATAGCTCTGCGGCATGTACTTTTGCGGCATATAGTACGAAGGCATATAATACTGGGGCATATATTCTTCGGCGTTGGACATGTAATCCTTATTTTCGGCATCATCCATATTGTCATAGTTTCCTGTTCCATACATGTCATTATTCATGTATGGCTGCATATAAGGGTAATCATTATACATTTGTGGAGCCTCCTCCTGTTTTTAAATACATCTACTATATTAATATACATAAAACGCTGCAAGTGTGACTGTTATGTATACTAAATTTATAAAATTGCAGAACGGCTGCCTAGTCTTTATAATTTCTTTGATGACATGGAAGGCTAAAAATGTTATGATATATTTTAAATAGCGCAATGTGTAACAAATTCTCAATTCTAATAGCAAACGCAGGGAGGGAATAGCTTGAAAATATCATTTTCTACCCTTGGTTGTCCCAGTTGGTCTTGGGATGATATGGTATCGACTGCAAAGGATCTTGGCTTTGACGGTATAGAAATCCGCGGAATTGAAAATGAGCTATATGTTCCAATGGCCAAGCCGTTTTTGGAATCCAATATGAAAAACACAAAAGCCCGCCTTTCCAGGCTTAATCTTGAAATTCCATGCCTTACTTCGTCATGCTTTTTATTTGATAAGGCGAACATTGACAGCTATTTAAAGGAAGGGAAGGAGTACATTGATACGGCCAGCCGGTTGGGAACTCCTTTTATCAGAGTGCTTGGCGATGCTTCTCCCCAACCCGGGAATCCTGTTGATATTGATTTCACAGCTCAGAACCTTTCCCTACTGGCAGAATATGCAGAGGAAAGGAATGTGAAGGTGCTGGTAGAAACCAACGGCGTATTTTCAAGCTCCCACAACATTCTTGAGCTTTTAAAAAAAGCCAGCCATCCCAATGTGGGCATACTATGGGATATCCACCATCCTTTCCGCTTTATGAAGGAGCCCGTTGAAACCACATATAATTCATTAAAGCCTTATATATCCTTTGTGCACATCAAGGATTCAATTGTTGAAAACGGGAAAATACGGTACAGGATGCTGGGCCATGGAGATATTCCCGTAAAAACTGCGGTTTCATTATTAAAGGACAACGGCTACAGCGGGTATGTATCCCTTGAGTGGGTAAAACGCTGGTATATTGACCTGGAGGAACCGGGAATCGTCTTTTCCCATTTTATAAATTTTATAAAAAACTTATAGCGTAGAATTTTTAAGAAGACTTTAAAAATATTGATCCTTGATTTTGTATAAGGCATCGATAATTCTTCTCATACCTGTGTAGGACAAAATTAATATGTAAGGAAAGCAGGGATATAAATACCGGGATTTTATTTCCCATAGGATGTAAAATGCAATAAAGCCGAGAATGATTAAAAGAAGCAGTTCTTCTTTGAAATCGCCTTCCCTTATGGAAACAAGCACTGAGACAGCAATCAGGCAATACATCACAAAATTGAATACATAGACAATCCATCGTATATTTTCCCTGTATGGAAATTGGTCGTCTAAAAACTGATTTGCCGGGGTATTATACATATAGCCTCCCAGGCTGTGGTAACCTAAACCGTAAAGCTCATATTGATAGGTGCCTTCGGTCCAAACCCAGAAGGTTTTTACGCTGTAATGTGAAAGCAAATTCATTACAGGTTGCGTTTGGATATTGTTCCGTATTTCTTCTATATACAATTTTTGGCTGGCCTCCTTATTCCAGTCTGATCTGAAATAGATGTCATAGCTTTTCCCTCCATCCCAAAAGCCCAGGGTATCCCTGCACATCCCCATATTGATCCACATGAGCACCGGCGCGGAATTTTTCCCTATAGGCTCTGTTAAATTTCCCTTATACTCAATCATTTTGTTTATGGCAAAGGAAGGCATCATAAAAACAAGTACGGTCATTAACAATGCAGCCGCGGTATTCTTAATATTTCTCGTATTAAAGAGGATATAAAACGCAATGGCCACTAAAAAAATCATACCGATACTGCGGAAATAATTTCCTATAGAAAGAAATGCGCTGAATAGAAACCAATAAACGCACTTTCCGCATCTGACATATTTAATAGCGAAAAACACAGCGCAAATCAACAAGCTTGTTGAAATAACGTCATTATATACAATATTATTCATGAATACCGACGGAAGGAACAGGCAGGACAGAACAAGCAGTCCATATTCATTTCTCTTCCTGTTTTTGTTTAATTCTTTATAGAGTAAAAAAATCATAAAGGAGGTCAAGGTAGAAAATATAACATTGACCATCTTGGGTACCATGAAACTGTGAGGTAAAATTAAGTAAAGTAAAAAAAGAAACAGGCTGATGCCTATATTCTGGGGATGCATATATAGATAATGGCCTTTGAAGAAGGCTTCATAGCTTCCCTTTAATAATTTGTGCGCCGCTGTATTAACTATACTCATATCGGCAGTGGGAACCGTAGGAAACAGTAAAATGAAAATGGTCCTGGTTAGTACCGAAATAAACAACAGGATAGGGACTACAGACCGGGGGTTATATCTTTCAAGCTTGCTGCAAATCAATACGGCCAGCATAAAGGCTGCGAACAAGCCTATGGCGGTAGTTATCAGCAGCAGGGTGTTTTGAATGGAAATTGCGGGCATATCCCCATATAGAATCAGGTTATACTCTGCCCTAAAATAAAATGTGCCGCCGATAAAAAAAATCAAAAAAAAAGTAAAATAGTGTGGACAGTAACTCTTAATATCCTGGTCATATACCCGTCCTTACCCTTACTGCCAAAAGAGATGGCCCTTTATATTTTCTGAATAATCCTCATTATCTCTATAATATGTCAATCAGGATGGAATTATACGAAAATTATACCCCGGAAATATTTGAGCCAAGCCTCCCTGTATGGTATCATTTTCCACAACTGCAATAAATACGGGAGGACTTGATGAAATATAAAATTGCGCTGTTTGGAATGATACTATATATTCTTACGGTTCCGGGATGCAGTAAAGCAAATATAAATGGGGAACCCAAAATAGAGGTTACATCTTACAGTGAAAAACTGATTGAGGTGAAGCCACCGCTGAATCTTGATTTGTCAGGCGATTCCGGAAATATGGAAATATATACCTGGGACAGGAATGCGGCAAAATTCGAAATGACCAAAGCAATCAAAGGAGCGCAAAAAAAGGACTTCCTGGAAAAGAAGCTAAACGGCTTCAGCACAGCTATCACCCAGAGCAAAAACAGCATCACATACAGGGCGTCCTGCAAAGGGGGTATTAAAAACCCCGGCGATAAGAGGATCGACCTGAAGGTGTACATTCCCAAACAGGTCCAATCAATTAAACTCAAGCTGGACACAGGCTGTATTAAATTTTACGATGATATAAAGTGCCGGTTGGATGCGGATATAGACATGGCCAGCATAGACATCAACAGATTCGACGGGCTCATGAATATAAAAGGAGATATGTGCAGCCTGAGAATGGGAAGCGGAGTTCTAAAAGGCGGGTCAAACGTCACGGTGAATGTGGGCAGCATTGAGCTGAAAGCCCAGTTTGAAGAAAACGGAAAGTATAATTTTGAAACAGGGATGGGGAATATCAACCTCTCAATCCCTTCCGGCCAAAATGTCAATCTGGAATGTATGGGGGCTGTGGAAACAAATGAATTTACCCCGGGACCGTTTTCCACAAGGATTAGTGTCAAAAGCGGCATGGGTAAAATTTTCATTCGAAAGTATTAAAAAACACAGCGCATCACTGGGATTGTCATCCAGGGCATGGGTATGGTAAAATAGTAATACTTTGAATTTCACAGCGGAAAGGATTTTATATGCGCTCATTTATCGGAATTGATTTTTCCAGCAGGTTGAAAAGAGAAGTCGCTGATTTTCAGGAATTATTAAAAGAATTTGCTGTTTCGGGAAGATGGAAGCGTGCAGATAATTTTCACCTGACCCTGAAATTTTTAGATGAAATAAGTGATGCGCAGGTTCAAGCCATTGATGCCGTTTTAAAAAGAATATCGTGGGGTACAAAAGAATTTTGTTTGAACATATCCCATCTCGGCAGCTTTCCCGGGAAAGGGTGTTTAAGAGTACTGTGGCTCAGTGTGTCGGGAGACCTCCAGCAGTTGAGCGCTCTTCAAAATCATATAGAAACCGGACTTGCGCCTATAGGTTTTGAAAAAGAGAGGCGAAAATTCATCCCCCACATAACCATTGCACAGGATGTGATCTTTGACCGGGATTTTGAAAAAATTAAAAAACTGGCAGCCGTGCAGAGCTTTTCGGAAATTAAGGCAGACCATTTATCCCTGTTTAAAAGCGAACAAATAAGGAAAAACCGGGTATATACCCCCTTGAAGGAGTATAAACTCGGTTAACCGCATTTTGTCTGCCTGCACTTCACCAAGGATATATGGCTTTTTTTCCTTCCTCTTTCGTAAGAGATGTTGTCCAAAGCATTCAACCCTTGCAGGATCAGCACAATGGACCGCAAGGGAGCAAAAAGCATCGAACTTCCTGCAAGGAACGTAAATAAAAATCGGATTTTTCCAGTTGCTCCGGCGCCCATGAAACCGGCCGTTTTCCAACCGATTATTTCACAGCTTCAGGTGTGCTGTCTCTATCGCTTTGCTTTTTCCAATGCCCTTTTTACCGCCAGTTTCCAGTTGGTGGTGCTGGTGGTAGCACCGCTGATGGTATCAACCTCGTATGTCTGCTTTGCCACCATTCTGTCCGCCATATCCTGCCTGAATTTTTTCAGGTTTGGATAAGTCTTTCCATCTTTTGTCTGCCCTGCATACTCGTCATAGTTTACTTCTTTTCCACTGGTGTCCAATCTTCTTAAGGATATACTCTTGATTTTTCCGTCAAGGATTGTTACAGTAGCATCCTCGCTGCCATACTGCCATGGGTCTGCCGCCCCCGTATAGGTACCATCCTTATAAGATACCGTTCCCGCTGTCGTTCCGGGTGCTATAGTGCCGGGTATGGTTGTGCCAGGCAGCGTTAAATTCCGGGTGGTACCCGGTTGAGTTGTATTCGTCGGGGTACATGCGCATAAGGAAATGGTCAGGATTGAAAAAATAAGTGTTGAAATTAACTTTGTCTTCATGTTTATTCTCCTTTTCTTACGATTTTTCACAGATTTTTTGCTGTTATAATTTATTCAGTGAGGTTTCATATCCTCCGCTTGGACCATCTTTACCAGCATCTTTGTAAGAACCATCCGTTCACTATCGTCCCCCACCTTCCAAAGCTCATGCAAAAGCCTGTGTTCACGGTTTTCCGGATCAACATTCGCCGATAGAAAATTACCGATTCTGAAACCGATTTTTTTGATTGTTTCTTCCGAAAAGCCTACGGTCTCTCCTAAATTAATGGCTTTTGCCATCGTTTGCTTCCAGCTATCCCAATCACTAAAGCTTTTCACATTGTTCAACTCCATAAAGCAACCTCCATGCTTCCAATCTTATTATTTATTATGGCTGAAAAAACTAAACATATGTACTTGGTAAATTTTTATAATAAAATGAGATGTAATGCCTTGCCGGACATGTTGCATGATAGCGGCTCCCTGCATATTATAAAGCAAAGTTTTCAAATGACCAGGTTTAAACTGTGAGGTTTTCAATTAAGGCTTACCAAGGCATTATGAAAAATGAGAATTTAGTTTGTCCGATTTAAGGTGATGGTTTTGAAGGATTATAGAATAGAAAATATAGGAGTAAGGAATTTTTTGAAATTAGCACCGGGAATCTTATATGTGGTGTTAAAGAAAACCACTCGCTTACTCCTTAGAGCAATTGTGATACTCACTCTATACATACTCATATTATTTTTATTAAAAATAATATGAGCTAATTCTTTCCGCCGCTGTTGTCGCTTTCCAGCACCCTTACGGCTTCCGCATACT
Source organism: Eubacteriales bacterium (assembly GCA_024655885.1). Classification (GTDB taxonomy): domain Bacteria; phylum Bacillota; class Clostridia; order Acetivibrionales; family JANLFN01; genus JANLFN01. The sequence continues at coordinate 445,377 of JANLFN010000001.1, forward strand.
GCTTGTCCACTTCCAGAATTTTAGCCTCAAGCTTATCATTTAAGGCTTGCTGTGTCGCGAAATCCAATACTCCATATGGATACAGCCCGTTATCCTTTTGAAATTCCATAATGGCGGCAAAGGTTGTGGAATCCAATTTGGCATCCGGCGTACCGATATCATAGCCGCATATTTTCAAAATTTGTTCCGCGGAATACACATCGGGCGTGATGCTGTTCATGTCAGGCTTAAGTGTTTTTTTGAGCTTCTTAACGCTGTTTATGTCAATATTTGAAACTGGAAGCGGGTTTTCTACCTGTATATCGGGAGTCAGCCCCACTCCGTCGATCATTCTTCCTTTGGGGGTAGTATACTTCCCTGTGGTCATTTTTATGTAACCTAATATCTCCTCCGGCAATGGGGATACATGCTGCTGGTTCACTAAAGCATTTGCATCCACATATTTTACGCCAAATTTCCCGGAATATTTCTCATAGGCTTCCGGTGTCAATAGGGGTACCAGGGTTTGCACCTTTGCTTTGCCAAAGGTTTTGGTCCCTATCAAAGTACCTGCTTTTGTGTCCTGTATAGCCCCTGCAAGGATTTCCGCCGCACTGGCGCTGTTTTGGTTCACTAAAACCGCCAGCCTGTATTTGGGTTCCGTTAACGGAGAATAGTACTCAATATCGGCATCTTTTTCAGATTTGAAGTCCAATTTTGTAATTAAACCTTGAGGTACAAACTTTCTCGCCACCTGAACCACCTGGGCCACTTCCCCTCCCGGATTGTCGCGCAGGTCCAGGACGACCTTGTTTATATGGGCGGCATTGATGCCGTTAAGGGCCCGGGTCATAAAATCCATGGTATTTGAGTTGAAAGAGTCGATTTTTATATATGCGATATCCTTTCTGATGTCATAAGCAACAGGATTTACCGTAATATACCTCTTGGAAACCTCTATGGCTGTAACGTCGATATCTCCGTTCTTGATAAGGCCAAGTAAAATTCTCCGGCTGCTGCTGTTTTTGATAATGTTCGAAACATCCCCCGCAGAAGCGCCTTCCACGTTTTTCCCATTAATATCCACAATTTTATCCCCGGGCACAATGCCTGCCTCTTCCGCAGGAGAACCGGAAATGACCTTCAGCACCACCACATGGTTCTCCACTTTTCCAAGTTCTACACCAATGCCCTCCAGCTTCCCGTTTGCACTCACGAAAAACCGGCTGGCTTCATCTTTTGTCAGATAGGTGGTATAGGAGTCCATTTGGCTCAGCATTCCTTTAAGCGCACCTTCCATCAGCTCCTTGTCATTCACATCCCCTTTGTATTTTTGCTTTATCATATCCAGTACGCTTTTCAAATAATCCTGGTTTTCCGTGTCTTCGGGCGCCGTGTCCTTTGGGCCGGAATTCGGAATGGTTATAGGAATTGCCGTTGTCCCTTCCGACTGGAGGGGGAAATCCTGTGCCAAAGCAGGTTGTCCCCTCAGACTGCAAATAAGTATAGCGGATATCGCCAATACAGGCCACGTTTTTTTTCTCACAAAAACTCTCCTTTTTTGGGTAACATTTGTAGTGGCAAAGCTCTTTTACCGTGCAAAAAACCATTTGCCTTCCAGTAGTATACCACTAATTAAGCAAAATTTGAAGAAAAGGGCTTTTTAAAAAGCTGAAATAAATAATTTTATATAAAAAATAAAAATCGGGTAACATATTTTTAAACAAACCGTCAACGAGGTGAATTTATGAAACACAAGGTGCTATTTTTAGTTTTTATACTGATCCTTCTAACAGCCTGTTCCGCCACTTTTCAATCCCAGCTTCCTCCAGGAGTCCGGCTCTCCCAATTAAAAGCTGAACAGACAAATACGGCAGGTGACGCCGGCATACAGCTTGTCGGTATAGCAAATTCCATCAGGCAGGGAGGTGCAGGGAACCTGACAATAAAAGGCCAACCGGGTGTGACTTATAGCGCTGCCGTTACTTTCAAGCAGGGAGACAAGATGGTTACCGTCGTTGAGTCCCATCCAGCCGGCTCCGACGGGCGGGTCACATGGAACTGGCTTGTTAAGCGGGATACGGCTCCCGGCACTTATCCTATTATAATTTCCGGCGGCGGCAAAACCTTTATTACCTCCTATACCGTTACCAGTTAAATCGGCATCCCATTCCAGAGGATTTAAACTTTTTTCCGGTGAATGGTATGCCGTTGAGGTCTTATTGTGACTCCGGTGATGGCGGTGCCCCGCGCTGGCATAAAACATTTTTTACGCTGTCTTCACAAAAATATCCTCTTCTTTGCAATGTATTGACCAATGCATTCATAAACCCAATTTACCAGCTCTTTTTCTAAAGCCTCCGGATACCTGGCGACACCGTTGCGGCATTCAAAGGGATAGTGCACAAGTTCTAAGTCAATTCTTGATTTTCTAATCCTTTTCAGATACTCGGCACTCATCCTAAATGCGCCTATGCTCACATCATGGATTTTTCCCCCCGGCAGCCTGGAAAAAACCTGCCGGATGCACTCACCATAGGTTTCCCTGTAATTTTCAGTTTTAATTACGGGATCAAAGCAAAGCCTCACCTTCCATCCGTCCGAGAGTGCTTTTTCAATGGAAAAAAGTCGAGCCTTTAAGGTTGGAGTCCATTTTTCATATTGTTCAATGACCGCCTCAGGCGATAGTGTCCATGCCAAAATCACATTATCCACACAGTCCAAGTGGGATATGGAAGAATAGTTTGCGCTCTTGGTGCGTATCTCAATTGTAGTATTCCTGTGTCTCTTCGCAAACTCTATCCACATTGAGGAAAAGGGGATAATGTTTTCAAAAGCCAGCAAATCCGTATCGTAGGACACCGTAAGGTATACGCTGCGGCTTCTCTGTTCTCGTGAGACCGCCTCGAAAAAATCATCTATGTTTACAAAGGCTGTAATATTGGCGGAAGGGTACATTCCCTGCAAGTAGCAGTAGTCGCAATGGTAGATGCAGTTCAGGATGGAAGAGGTGTAGTAGAAATTGTTACTGCCGAAGTTCTGGCAAATTTCCGGCCCTTTATATATAAAATTGTCCTTTTTCACCGCCAAAATAAGCTTTTGCGCGCTTTTTTGAAGCTGGAAGTCCTGGTTGGGACGGCAAAATACGTCCTTATAGTGTTTTATCTCGATCTTTACGGCATCCTTGAATCTAGCCAGCACCTTTTGGGTCATTGGATAATCCACCGCTTTTTCTTCAATATAAATATGGGAAAATCTTTCAGTGAATAAGGTATTGTTTGATCCTTTCAAATACTATCTTTCCTTCCTTTTTTGAGTCTACAGGCAGATTCAAAAAAGCTTCAAGGCCCTCAAGGCTGTTTTTGTGCCTGATTTTATACAGTCTTGCCGTTTCCTTCAACTGGTGCCTCATGGTTGCCGTAAGCCTGAGCCTTTCCCCTATCAACTCCAGAACCCTATAGTCCGATGAAGTCAATAACTCCCTCTCCCTGCAGCCCGGCAGTTCCCTGGAAGACACTACAATATGCTCAATATGTTCCAGGTTTTTCTGCATCAGCTGGGTGACAAATTCCGGTTCCATCCTGGTGCCTTCCAAATGGTCGGAAACCACTTTCAGGCAAAAAATAGCATGGGCCGGCAAAAACATGGAAGCGGCTTCCATAAACCCTGCCGCCTCCATATCGGCAAACTCAAAAGCATGCGTACCAGCATATTCTTTAGTTACAGGAGATGCAAAGCTGTTTAAGGCAACCTCCCTAAGGCCGTGCTTTAATAGAATATCCGGGTAGTATTCCCTTCCGGTCTCACTGTGAATAATTTTATGGAACAGCAAGGGCGTACCTTCTTCAATATCAGGGGATACAGCCCCGCATATTCCCGTATTTAAAGCCGACGCACCATTTTTATGCGGTATAATCGAAAGGATATGTGCCGTTGCTACAGCACACCGCAGTATTCCCGTGCCGCACACTATAAGATATATTTCCCCATTTGAGTACAGGTCAAACCTTGTTGACCTGGCATCCTTTTTTAGTTTGAAATGTCTTATTATAGGTTTGGCTTCACAGTGCAATGCCGTTACAATAAATATCATAGCCCTTTTATTTCCCGTTTTCAAAATTCTCCATGCAAAATTTTGTCGTCATTATATCACATCCTACCCTTTGCTTCAATTTAAAAATCACAATTAAATCAATTTTGCATATGCTGGAATTAGAATAATAAAAGTCCAAAAAGATTTCCTGCTAAGTGACGTTATTCACCTTTAACGGCGGTTTACGCCCTATTGGACTTTTATCGTTTAATAAAAACTCTGGAGGTGCCATTATGGACGAAGATAGAGGAGGAATAACCAGCTTCTTTGGCAGCAATGCAGCGGTACTGTTTTTCATCCTCGTATTCTTACTTCTTTTCTGGGGCTGCACAGGCCCGGCCTGCGATGACTGACCACTGCTGAAACAGGACTTGGTGCAATCCGGAAGTCTCGGCAGAATTCCATGGCAGTGCCGTCGGCGGGGTTTCATAGTTGAAAAGCAGGCTGAAGCCAGCCTGCTTAAAATAATATTAAATATCCTGTATTTAAGTATCATACTTAAAGGGTCATTCCATTGCCAACGGTTCCCTCGGGAAACCTGCGCCATCAAATATATGCAGCAGCTTTGAAAGCGGACTTGATGGCCGGGCCAAGATTTCCGGCATACACTGCATCGCCTACAACAAACACTTCGGTTTCGGGGGCGCTGTGGCGCAGGGAATCGACCACATCGTGCCTCGGGGACACACCTAAGGCTAACAGCACCGTGTCGGCAGGGAGCTCCATTCTTTCAGAGGTCTTCGTATTCCTGCAGATTATGCTGTTATCGGTTACTTCCTCAAGCTTGCAGTTGAGATGTATGGGTATATCAAGCTCTTTAATCAGCTCCATAAACTCCATGGCAACGCCGCCGGAGGAAGCCATGAGGTTTGACATATCCGGTGCCATTTCCACCACGGTCACATCCTTGCCCTCGCGCTTGAGATCAATGGCAGCCTCAATGCCGACAGCGCCGGCACCGACGACAACGATCTTGTTGCCCACCTCTACCTCACCGGCATCGGCCTCGGGAGCCCAGTGGACATGGGGCTTATTGATACCGGGGAGCGGGGGAACTGTTGGTTTTGCACCGACAGCGATAATAACCGCATCGTAGCCTTCCGCGTCCAGCATCTCCTTTGTAGCCTCTGTATTGAGGAGTATGCGGGCAGGAGCCTTATTGGCCTGACATACCAGGTAGTTGAGATAATCCTTTAAATCCCGCTTAAACCGGGGTACAGTGGCATAGACCAGGCTTCCTCCGAGACGGCCGCTCTTCTCGTAAAGGGTGACATCATGCCCGCGTTCACAAAGCGTCATCAAGGCTTGGATGCCTGCCGGGCCTCCGCCGATGACCGCAACTCTTTTTTTCTTTTCCGCCTTTTTAATCCTGCCCTCCCGGAACTCGGTCTCTTCTCCCAGGAACGGGTTGACGGCGCAGTTGATAACCGCAGGAACCATCAGACGCCCTCCGCAGTATTGACAGCGGATGCAGGGACGGTGATCCTCTTCTCTGCCCAGGGCATACTTGCGCGGCATCTCGGGATCCGCCAGTATGGGGCGGCACATTGCTACAAAATCGGCCTTGCCGGTGGCTATGATCTCCTCCGCATCCTTGATGTTCATAATCGACCCTACGGTGCATACCAGAAGGTTCGGGAACGCTTTCTTGATGTCCGCGGCGTAATGTACGTTGTACATCCTGTCCATCATGTAGTTCTGCCACCAGTTGCGCATATATTCAAACTCTCCATGAAGACCTGCTGAAACATGGAGTATGTCGATCTTGTGCTGAATAAGTTCGATGTACTTGAGGGTCTCTTCAAAGTGCATGCCGTCTGGATGGATCTCGTCGGCGGAAATGCGGAACTCGATGACAAAATCCTCTCCGCACCGTTCGCGGACCCTGTCTAATACCTCAATGGTAAACCGCGCCCTGTTTTCAAGGGATCCGCCATATTCGTCGGTACGCTTGTTGTAAAGGGGACTTGAAAACTGGGAAATCAGGTTTCCATGCCCTCCATGGATCATACACATTTTAAAGCCCGCCCTTTTGCAGCGGTACGCAGCGGCGGCATACATTTCCACCGTTTCCTTTATCTTTGCGTGATCCATCGCTATGGTGGGGATGGGTTCCCTTCCCTGCATCCTTGCTCTCCACAGCTCATTGGATGCAATAATGGATGAAGCGCTGTATGCTGGTTTTCCGGTCTTCTCGAACTGGGAATCCTTGCCGTTGTGGTTGATCTCCAGGGAGGGCTGCACTCCATAGCCCTGGCACATCTCGACAAAGCGGGTAAGGGGAAGGATACAAGCGTCGCTGCCCAGGTCCAGCTGACGTTCCTCATCACATGCCTCTCTGATATCAACCACTGAATTGCCGACGTGGATTACCGCCACTCCGCCCTGCGCCATGGGTCTGAAAAACTCCACAAACTCCGGCGTAACCTTTCCTTCCCGGTCAGCCAGATTGGGGGACGGCGGAGCCATTTCCAGACGGTTTTTGAAATCAACCCCCCTGATCCTGATGGGTTGGAACACATGTTCATACTTTGACCCCATATTCATACTCCCTTCCATTATTTAATATGATAATATATATATATCATATTCTTGGCTAATTTTATAGAGAAAAGATGTCCACCGGATCACGGGCACACTATCTGTTATGCAGGGCAAAGAAGCTGGGGCTTAGTTTTCTTGCCTACAATCTGAAAAGAGTCATCCATATGGTGAGGATTAAGAAGTTGATAGCCGCAATGTAGGGTATCTCCCCTATTGCTTCTCAAAAAATACCAAAAACGGCACTGAATTTGCAATTTTCCCGGCAAGTGCAGTGCCATTTTTCTTGTCATAAAACGCCGAAAACTCTTGAATATCAAGGGCACTGAAAAAGTCACTTTTTTAGAAAAATCACAACGAAACCATGCTGGTTTCAAGGTTTGATTTTTGGAAAAATAGCACTTTTTCAGCAGTCTCTAAATTCAAGGGTTTTCGGACAAATTTTTGGCAAGTTAGGTGAATATAGATGCCATAATAAAATATATGTCCAACACATACCTGCCCGATCCCCGCCTATACAGTTCTCGTTGAATGTTTCAAAGCCCCATTGCGTTTTTCACAGAAGCTGCAATGACCCCGGCCAGCTTTGATAGCTCTGCGTCACTCAGCCGGTAAGCGCTTGTGTCCTTCATCGTTGGTTTCGGCTCGGGCGGCAGCAAATCGGCGATATGCAGATCGACAAATGCAATCGGCTTTGCTCCGGCTCTTTTTTCCAGATCATCCGCAAGCTCAGGATTCGTGTTCAGAGCGCCGCCGCTGATGGAAGCAAACGCATAAGGTTGCGGATGCGCTTTCAGATGTTTCAAATAAGCGCGAAGCGGCGACGCAACCTTGCCCATCCATACCGGAGCGATAAAGAGAATCCGCTCATACTTCTCCAGCTCGGAAGCGAGGGGCTGCACCCGGCGCGTACGGTTCAAAATCATATCCAGTATGATGGCGCCCGTCTTCCGGGGTTTTTCCTCTAAAATTTTAACATGCTCAGCCGAAAGCGCCTTTGCCACGGCGGCCGCCAAAGCTCCGTTATTGCTGGTGAGCGAATAAGAGACAACTGCAATGCTCATGATGATAGACCTTCCATCTCATATTTGCGCCGCAATTTGTTTTGCGCGCTCTGCCGCCTTTTTCACATCCGCAGTGTTGGGATGTCCGAGCTTAATAAACAGGAAACTTCCCGGACAAGTGATTTCTTCCAGCACCTCCACGCCTTTTTCCTTCAATATCCTGCTTTATGCCCGACACCCATTACAGACATTCTTTTCTCCATAAATCATACGCTCCTGATTCACATCATTTGATCTCCGCCTGCTCCAGCGCGTTTTCCACCGCCTTGAGATGTGCTTTGGATGTCAGGGTCGCGCCGCTGATAACGTCCACCTTCAGGGACTGAGATTTGATCACCTCGTCAAACAGGTTGTTAATCGTAAGACCCTTTCTGATTTCAGTCGTTTGCTTTTCATTGGCCAGCGCTCCCTCTGTCACCCTGATTTCCGTAACAGCTCCCGAGGCTACGGTTACCTCAACCGCGGCGTTTCTGAAACTGTCCTTTGTCCCGCGGTATGCACCCGTATAGACCCCGTCGCGCAGTTTTTTAAAATCCACATCAGCGATGACCATATTTTGAAGCTCGTTGCGCCCCGGAGCGGTCATGACAATCGCTCCTGCCATTCCCAATGCAATCACACCGACAATTGACAGTATTACAATCCACATTCTGATTTTCCCCTTTCTCTTTTTGACAGTTTGCATGATACAATCTTTCCTTTCCTATATATAGGTTACATTGATTTCGGCAGAAGCCTGGAAGTACTTCCGCAAGCCCCGCGTGACGTATACCCGCAGCTTCGCGTCCACTAGAACCGCCTCCGCCCGCGGATATTTTTCTATCAAGGCAAGCCCTCTTTCCAAACCGGCAACAAAGACGACAGTAGACAACGCGTCGGCGGTCATGGCGCTGTCCGCCACAACGGTCACGCTGACAAGTCCGGACTCTGCCGGATACCCGGTAATCGGATTCAGAATATGATGGAACCGCCTGCCTTCCTTGTCGAGAAAATACCGCTCATAGTCTCCGGAGGTGACCACCGCCTTTCCGGTTACCGCGACCGCGCCGATCAGGCCGTTCAGCCGGGGATGACGGATACCCACACGCCATGGCGAGCCGTCGGGCTTATTGCCAAGTGTGGACACATTCCCTCCAATATTGGAAAAGGCGGATGTGACGCCATATTCCTGAAATATCTCCATGAAACGGTCGCCGGCAAAGCCCTTGCCGATGCCGCCCAAATCGACAGACTGTCCGGAATTTTTCAGTCCCGCTGTTTTTTGGACGGCATCCAGTTCCAAATCTTTGTAACTGACAAGAGGGAGAACCAGCTCTATCTTGTTGTTTGCAGGAGGTTCCAACGCGTGCTTATAGTCCCACAAGTCTGCCAGCGGGCCGACGGTAATATCGAATAACCCCTGAGAAATGGCTGAGCATTCCATTGCACGTGAAAGGATTTCATAGGTTTCAGGGCTGATTTTTTCACGCTTTACGCCCGCAGAATGGTTGATTCGGCTGATATCACTTTCCGGCAGAAAACGGCTGAGCAAACATTCCAGTCTTTGAGCTTCGTTTTCAACGGCTCGCAGAGCTTTTACCGAGTGCCTGCCGAAAGCCTTGTGAGCCATTTCCGTGTCCATACCGGTATGCGTGGCTTCAACCGCAGCGCTGTTATCCAATAACTCTCCCTCCTTCTTAAAGCTGTTACTTTCACATGTACGGCTCAGGCAGCTTCTTATTTCGGACAATCGGTAAGACCCTTCAAAACAAAATCCGTCAAATGATCCTGCAGCTCAGGGAAATACTGCAGTCCGATTTCTTCCTTGTGGTAACCGATCCGGATAATGGCCCCGAATATGGCCATAATCATTTCGCTGCTGATATCCGATCTCATTTTTCCTTCTGCCTGCCATTTTTGAACCAGTCTCAAAAAGTCCCGATATAGGAAGTCAATCGCCTGAAGTCCGTCTTCTTCCCGGAAAAGCTTTTCAATTTTATTGTAAACATCAGGGTTATACCACTGGCTCAGGATGGGGTTGGAGAGCATACCCTCCATATTTAAAGCCAAAAGCTGCTTGATTAGCTTTACAGGGTCGTCATCAAGATCGACGGATTTCATAATGTGTTTCATTAAAACAGCCGTTTCCTGTTCAAGTATCTCCACAAAAAGCTTGTCTTTGGAAGGGTAGTAGTTGTAAAACGTACCCACACTAAAGCCTGCCTGTTTGGTAATATCGGCAACATTTGTATCCTTAAAGCCTCTCGTCGCGAACAGTTCCTTCGCGCAATTAAATAACATTGTTTTTTTGTCTTCCATTCTATCAACCCTTACATCGTGTATATTTTCTATGATATATAACTTCTTAGCGGTTGCCTGCAAATTTAACTACATGTATCAGCTTACTATATATGAATGAATAATATTTTGTTCATTCATATATAGCATACCAAATGCTCTCTGTCAAGTGTTTTACTGAACACACAGAAATTATTTTTTGATACATCCAAGAGATATGAAAAAAGTCTGCCGACAAAATGCTAATAAAAGCACATTTTTCGGATAATTGTGAGCAGGGTGTTAGCATATTCTTAAAATTGGCTTTTTGAATACCGTACTGTGACTATGAGGACATGCTTTTTTGCTTCCTCAATGCGGTATAAAACTGTAAAATTACCCACGAAAAGCTGGCGATATCCCCTGTTGGCATAAGCACCCGTTTTTCTCAACGCTCCTCGTTGAGGCATGCTCTCCAGGCTGAAAATGGCTTCCTCCAAGGAATCCACCAATTTTGAAGCGATAACCGGCTCTGTCAGCGTTTCGGCAATATAGTAATATATGCCGTCCAAATCGCGGTATGCACGGGGCAGTAATTTTACGGCGTATTTATTTCCCAAAATGTTTCCTCTTTAATTTCGCTAGAGCTTCTCTTGCATCAACAAGCTGATTATCGGAAGTATACTCGGCTTCGGCTTCCGCGATAGCCGCGTCGAGCTCACGATCTTCCAGCATGGCGTCAAACGTCTCGATGCTCATAACAACTAAATCGCCATAGCCGTTTTTCGTTATGAATATCGGTTCTTTCTTTGCGTGGCACAAGTCGGAGATCTCATTGGTGTTTCTTAAATCAGTTATTGGTCTGATTTGGGGCATGACTTACGCCTCCTTTCATGTACATTATTATAGCATTATTATATACATTTTACAAGAATTTAGTTCAATAAAAATTTACATTCAAAAATCTGACGCTTCCGAGCTTAATTGGTGGCGTTTTTTCATGTTCAAAAGGAGGTGACTATGACGGGATAAACGAGACTAACTTGTGTATTTATGGAGGTTTCATACCGCTGGCCGGTGGGCGAGGTGTCCGCTGTGGTGCTCTGGCTTTGCCAATGGAACAACCATTCATTAATGGAGTAGTCTTTGTACATCGTCGTCGGCGAGTAGTCCTTTTCCGCCTTGTTTAGTGTGATAAAGAATACATCTGTTTTCTTCTCTGGAAAGTATTTTACGCCGATTCCCTGCAGGGCGTCATAATTGAAATAGCCCATAGCCGTAGCAATCTGTCGCATTGAATATGTACAATATAGATCCAACGCGAAATCGAAGCTCACATCCACCGACTCATCGACCAGGTCGATGCGGTTTAGATTATAGAGAAGCAATTCAAGAAGCTCGCTTAAAATCACAGGGCTGTCGGACAGCATCCAAAGGTTTTGCAGAACCTCGTCGTTCTCTAAATTCTCAGCAGACTTGTTCCATACAGTCACATTAATGTGTACCCTTTGTCAAGGACAATTTGGTTTTTTGGTATTCCAATTAAAT
>JANLFN010000065.1 GCA_024655885.1 Eubacteriales bacterium
GCAGAATATTAGCAGGCTGTAATTTTACAAAAAACCTATGTATAACAGCCTCAATATTCTTAAAGCAAGGATAGCACCTATTGGCAAACAACCTGTTTTTAAGGAACCACCATACTTTCTCAACCGGATTGAGTTGAGGACTGTACTTTGGCAAAAATAATAGTTTCATTCGTGGATGCTTTTCAAACCACTTTGCAGTACCTTTGGAGAGATGCGCTGGGCCATTATCGGCTACAATGGTAATGGCACCCACAGGATAAGCTTGTTCAATCTGTGACAGGTATTCCGTAAATTCTGCGGTCCGTTTTTTATCATAGATATAATAAAACCATTCTCCATTAAGCACATCCATACCTCCAAAAATAGCCTTCTTCTTATTTGTCCCTGGAGTAGGGATGCGCACCTGTTTTCCAGGTGGCATCCACATAGCTCTCAAAGGAGGCAGCAAGTGGACATCCGACTCATCCATGAATACAACCAAATCATCGGGGCCTGCATCCTGAATGGCTTGCCGGATTACCGCAACTTTTGCTTCAGCTTCTGGATCCTCAGCGTTTAAAACCGTATGCCTGGGGCGTCCCCATCGGTATCCAAGTTTTTTAAGTTGTCGCTTTACGGTAGCATAACTGGGTTTCAAGTCATATTCGGCTTTCAAGTGATAAAGAATGAGGCGGATGGTCCAGCACGTCTGGAGGTACTCGAACTCTTCCGGGCTTTTACACATGAATTCGCACAAAGCCTCACGGGTCTTATCTCTAAGAGTTGCCAGCCTACCAACCTGATGCTCTTTATCATTCAACCCATCCAAGCCGTCCTTTTGGTATTTGTTTATCCATGAAAGAGCGGTCTGGTGGGTGATTCCCAACATTTTTGCAATTGCAGGAGCACTCATGCCTGCATTGTTTAGAAGAATGATATTCGCGCGGAATGAAATTTGTCCTTTCCCGGCCTTACTCACTCTTTCCAAACGATATTTTTCTTCTGACGTAAGTTCTATCTTTATCATGTGTTATGACCCCCTTTACCCTTGGGATTATAGCACA
>JANLFN010000063.1 GCA_024655885.1 Eubacteriales bacterium
TAAGCTGGAAGAATGTTGACCTTGAAAGCGGGATTATCAAGGTAAGAGCAACGTTGGCGCGGTTGAAAGACAGAAGTCCCAATCCAGAAAAGAAAAACAAGTATATCGTTGAGAATACTACCAAAACAGCCAGCGGGCGCAGGCAGATACCTATTCCTAAAGCTGCGGTAAAGATGCTGGAAGAGCATAAGAAGCAGCAGAATGAGGAAAAGAAAACGTCCAAAGGTTTATATGAGGATAACGATTTGGTTTTTTGCACAGTACTTGGGAATCGCTTGATTCCAAGAAATGTAGCGCGTTCCTTTGTAAGGCTTGCCAAGAAAGCCGATATTGAAGGGGTCAGTGTTCATACATTAAGACATACTTATGCTACCAGGCTCTTTGAAAAGGGAGTCCCGGCAAAGACGGTCAGTGAATTGCTCGGGCACAGGAATATCAGCCATACGCTGGATGTTTATACCCATGTAATGCCGGACATGAAGAGTGAAGCGGTAAAGGCATTGGATTATGTGTTTGAGTAGATGTAAAAGGTATTGAATATTTATTTTATTCTTTGGCAAAGTAGAGTATAATTATTCTATAAGCAGGTGGTGATAAGCATGTTTGAAAAGAATAACCAGATAGAACAGATTGAGAATGTTATGGTTGATAATAAACTATTTGAGAGATTCAACCTGAGCAGAGTTGGTGTATTCGGATCTGCAGCCAGAGGAGAACAGTCCAATGACATTGATATACTAATAGAAGATAACACAGATTACCGGCTCCTTTCGGCTTTCAGGGACGAGCTGCAAAAGCTAATGGGTAAACGGATTGACATTGTGATAGCCAAATATGCTAATCCTATTGTGCTTCATAGGGCCATGAAGGAGATTGTGTATGTTACCAGGCATTAGAAATGACTTGATGTATCTGCTCAACATCCTTGAGTCCATAGAGAAAATCTTACTGTACTCCAAGGATTGTAACGACGCTGAAACATTCTACGAATTAAACGACCAGTTGAACTTTAACGCATCGTTAAACTTATTTGCCAACATCGGTGAGAACATCGGCAAGGTCAGCGATGAGTTAAAGCGGAAATATCCGGATATTGACTGGAAACAGATTAAAGGGTTTCGGAATAGAGTAGTACACGACTATGTGAATATTGATACTTTTATGGTGTTTGATATCATAAAAAATGATTTGAAGCAGTTAAAGGACAAGCTGATGAAAATTATATCGTTCGAGCTTACTATTGGTAATTTTGATATGGAAGAATACACAGCGGCAAGAAAAAGTTTTTATTACAGGCATATAAACTTTGATGGTATCCGATAGGTAAA
>JANLFN010000064.1 GCA_024655885.1 Eubacteriales bacterium
AATCCCTGATGAACCACCATTATACCGTTTACGAATAGGAAAATATCGTGTATTGTATGAGTATACTAATATTAATGGGGAACAAGTTTTAATGGTAAAAGATATAGGTTCTCGTGGCGATATTTATAAATAAAGGAGATGATAATATGTCACCAGTTACAAAGCAGATAGTGGATATGATTGATATGTTGCCGGAGCAGGAGCAGCAATTGGCATTTGAATTTATTAAGAGAATGGTACTGGCATGGGATAGTGATTTTACCAAGTTGACACCTTTTGAAAGGGAACGACTTAACAGGGCTGATAAGGAAATAAAAAATGGTGAAATAGTTGATCATGTTGAGATAGACTGGAGTTAAATAACTGCTATCTCCACTTCTGACAGAGGGATTAGTGTAGTGCACCCCGTTGTCAAGACATTTTTTCAAAAATATTAAGCTATACTGCACCTCCATAAAAATGTTATTTTCTGGCAACCATCGTTTACTAAATTATACTGGCTCCGGCCGCATCAATGTCAAGGTTTCGCTTTGCCGGCTGAAGCCTACCTTGACATTGGTGTCCGCCGCCACTAGTGTTGCCCTTAAGGTCTATTGCCGGGTAAATAATGTATAGTACAATTTATGTTTTCCTTGGTGTATTCAAAGGTAATCCAGGAAGCGAGTTGTAAATTATCGCAAGAGAAATTATAAAGGTGGTACTGGCCACCTTATTTTAAATTTTATTTTGTGAACTTTTTGTGGACATTTGGCTTGTAACTGTCTAAAAACTGGAGCTGGTGGCGGGATTTGAACCCGCGACCGCTGGTTGTTCGTAAGGTAGTATAAATTCGTTTATCCAATCTGCTGATCCGTAACTGCAAACCAATCCCTTATAACCGCCTTTTGTATCCCCAATTCATTCATTGCCGCATTGATGTCAATTTTACGCTTCTGAAAATTTCTCTTTAGTCCGTCATCGTCGTCAATAATAAGTAGCAACCGACGTTTTGTCCTTGTTAGCGCAACATACAAAAGATTGGTTTCTTTGTTTAAATCGTTCTTTACGCCGAGTAACAATTCTAATAGTGAATTACAGATTATGAA